>NZ_AP043853.1:950000-2632838 GCF_055397165.1 Halopenitus salinus | reverse complement strand
ACGATGGCCGACATGGTGGGCGAGTACACGCCGAGCGACTGGAACCGGATCATCGAGACCGCGGACGTCATGTTGGCCGCCGAGACGGGAAGCGACCTGTTGAAGCGGAGCTACTCCGCCGGCTGGGGCGCCACGAAGCTGCTTTTGTCCTACAAGTGGCACAAACGCAAGCTACGGGGCAACTACACCCAGATCACCGCCGACGAGTACGTGTACTAGCTGTCCCGTCCGTTCACCGTAGCCCGATCGCCGTACTCTCGATCGACGACGGCGTCGCTCGTCGTTCGATCGCACAAAAATGCGCGTTTCGTGAGGAACGAGCCGCACGTTCGGGCGCCGCGGAGGCGCGTTCCGGATTTCGGAGATTCAGCCGAACAGCTCGCCGAGGCCCTCGCCGCCGTCGCCTTCGTCCTCGTCCTCCTCCGCTTCGGCTTCCTCCTCTTCGGCCGCCTCGTCGGCGTCCTCGTCGGCGTCCTCGTCATCGTCGCCGCCGGTCTCGGCGGCGCCGCCCGCAGCGGCACCCGCGGCGGGTGCGGCGGGTGCGGCGGCGGCCGTCTCGATGGCGTCCTCGATGTCGACGTCCTCGAGGGCCGCGACGAGCGCCTTGACGCGGGATTCCTCGACGTCGACGCCGGCGGCGTCGAGCACCGACGTGATGTTGTCCTCGTTGATCTCTTCGCCCGTTTCGTTCAGGATGAGCGCAGCGTAAACGTATTCCATTGGTGTAATCTCCGTGTGTTATCCGAACATGGCGCCGAGACCGTCGCCGGCGTCCCCGTCGTCGCCGTCGTCATCGTCCTCGACGTCGGCGGCGTCGGAGTCGTCGGCCTCCTCGGCGTCCGATCCTTCATCAGCCTGTTCCTCCTCCTCGTCGGCGTCCGCGTCAGCTGCGGGGGCGTCGACGCCCTGCAGCTCCTCGGGGAGCGCCTCCTCGTCGTCGATCTGCGCCGCGAGCGCGCGAAGCTGGGCGTCGGCCTTCCCGATCAGGTCGGGCACGACGTCCGGGCTCTCTATCTCGGCGTGCAACGCGACGGACTTCGCCTCGCCGGACGCCTTCGCGAGAAGGGTTCCGGCGGTGCGGGCCGTCGGGTAGGTGGCGTTGATGGAGAGGTTGCGCGCGGCGGCGGCGGCCGACTCGATGTCGGCCGCGTACTCCTCGACGTCGATCGCGAGTTCCTCGGGCTCGAAGAGCACGCCCTCGGAGTAGACGGACTTCAGATCGAGTCCGACCTCCTTGGGCTCGATGCCGAGCTCGGTGAGGACGCTCGCGAGGTCCTCGGAGACGACCTCGCCCTCCTCGAGCACGGTCGAGTCCTCCGTGACCTGGATCGAGCCCTCCTGGATCCGGGCGGCCGCGCCGACCGTCTGAAGCTCGCCCACGAACGGACCGGGGTCGACCCCGGTGTCGCCCTCGGGAATGACGATGTCGTTCGGGGCGACCTCGCCGGCGTTGATCGGCGCCGGCGTCTTCGAGGCCTCGAGCTGTTTGAACAGCCCGAACGGGTTGTCGTTCGTGCCCACGAGGGCGACCTGGCCGCTCACGTCCTCGGCGAGCTGCTCGACGCCCTCGTCGACCTCCTCGAGCGCGCGCACGACGAGCGTGTTGCGGCTCATCCGCAGGTCGGCGGAGCCGTGAAGCTCGCGACGCATCGCCTGGAGCTGGCGGCTCGGAATACCGGCGACGCCGACGATCCCGACCGAGGCGAAGGAGTCGATGAAGTCGACGAGCTCGTCGACCTCCTCCTTTTTCCACTCGGGGATGGTCTCGGTTCGCCGCGCGGAGCTCATACGGGCACCTCCTCTGCGGGACCCATCGTCGTCTTGACGAAGATCCCGTCGATGTTGAGCGGGCCCTTCTCGAGGTCGGCCTCGAGACGGCGGATGATGACGTCGATGTTGTCCGAGATGGCCTCGGCGTCCATGTCCTCCGCACCCACGCGGGTGTGGAAGGTGCGCCGGTCACCCGATCGCAGCTGCACCGTGTTCTTCATCCGATTGACTGTCTCGACGACGTCGTCGTCCGGCTGTAGGGGGGTAGGCATCTTGCCGCGAGGACCGAGGACGGTACCGAGGTACCGACCGATGTCCTGCATCAGGCTTGCCTCGGCGATGAAGAAGTCGGTCTCATCGGCGAGGTCCTTTGCGGCGTCGTCGTCGTCACCGAGGTCCTCGAGGTCCTCGGAGTCGAGAACCTCGTCTGCGACCTCGGCCGCGCGGACGGCGGTTTCACCCTCCGCGAAGACGACGATCTGTGTGTCCTGTCCCGTTCCAGCCGGCAGCACGACGGACTCGTCGACGCGATTCGACGGATCGTTGAGGTCAAGATCGCGCAGGTTGATCGCGAGGTCCACCGTCTCACGGAAGTTCCGCTCGGGTGACTCCTCGAGTGCGCGAGAAACTGCCTCCTCTATTGTGTCTGCCATTTTTCACCTCCGTAGTACGCAGGACGCTCCTACGGGTCAGTGAAACAGGCGAAGCCTGTCTCACCGTAGCGTTGCTCCACGCGTCGTTTAAACCCGTCGAAGGGCGGGCGCGCGTGGGAGTCGTCGACAGGCTCGGAGGCCCATCGACCGGCCGGATGGGGCGCGCCCCAAGATTGATTATTTGGGTCGGCGGATCCGAGGTCGTGCCCTCCTGGACCGGTCCCATCGTCGCAGTGGTCTTCGTCTGGCTGCTCACGGGGGCGGCGTGTCTGCCCGTGCTCGCCGCCGCAAGCGTTCGAGACGCCATCGGCGAGTGGCCGACCGACCGATACGTCCTGAACTACGTGATCCTCATGGCTGCGGTCGTCGTGGGTCAGACCGCCGTCTTCCTCGGGGCGGTCGTCGTTCGCGGCGGGATCGGCGGCCGCTCCCTGTTCCGGTGGACGTTCCTCGTCGCCGTCGGGTATCCCGCGGTCGTCTGGGTCATCCTCGCCGTCGTCCTGCCGGCGATCGGTCGTTTTGACCCCTCGAGCGACGGACTCGACGGTCGGATCGTCCTCGCTCTGGCCGCGATCTGGTACGCGGTCGTGGTCGCCGTCGCCGCCGCGATCACCTTCTTTCTGCTCTTCGTGTTCTACTTTCCGGGCTGACCGGGCCGAACCTCCCGACGTCGGCGTCCGCGTTGACGGACGTCGAGGGAAGTGCGAGGAAAGTGCGGAAAAAGTGTGGAAACGTACGGGGAGGTCGGAAAACGGAAGCGTTGGACGTGATCGAGTCGGTCGGATCAGGCCTCGAGGACGTCGTCGAACTCGCCGTCGTCGACGCGGTCGTCGAACGTTCGGGCGTCCTCGCCCTCGATGGTGACGCCGAGGGAGGCGCAGGTTCCGCCGATCTCCTTGGCGGCGTTCTTCGTGTCGTAGGCCAGCAGATCGGAGGACTTCTGTTCGGCGATCGTCTTGACCTGCTCGACGTCGAGGTCGGCGACGAACTCCGACTGCGGCTCGCCCGAGCCGGTCTCGAAGCCGGCCTCGTCCTTGATCAGCTCGGCAGTCGGCGGGACGCCGACCTCGATGCTAAAGGAGCCGTCGTCGTCGTACTCGACGGTGACGGGGACCTCCATCCCGTCGAAGGCGGCGGTCTCCTCGTTGATCTCGTTGACGACGTCCTGCACGTCCACCGGCGTCGGCCCGAGCTCCGGGCCGAGCGGCGGGCCGGGGTTGGCCTGCCCGCCGGGGACGAGCACTTCGATGGTTCCAGCCATACGCGTATCAACCCGACCGCGACTTTTAACGATTGTTCTTCGCCGCGGCGTGCGCGAGCGGTTGTCACAGGGGAGTACGTAGCCGATCGTCAATGGGGATATGCGGGCGGTTGCCACGGGGTGTACGCGAGCGATTGCCACGCGGCGGTCGCTCTCGCGCCGTTTTTACCGTACCGCCCCGCAGGAATTCCATGAGCTACCGGATCGGACTCGTCGGCAAGCCCTCGGTGGGCAAATCGACGTTCTTCAACGCGGCGACGATGAACGACGTGCCCGAGGGGGCCTACCCGTTCACCACGATCGACCCGAGCGTCGGCGAGGCGTACGTCCGCGTGCCGTGTGCGGCGCCGGAGTTCGACGAGACGTGCACGCCGAGCGTCGGCGTCTGTACCGAGGGGACGCGCTTCGTTCCCGTTCGACTCGTCGACGTCGCGGGGCTCGTTCCCGGCGCCCACGAGGGTCGCGGGCTCGGCAACCAGTTTCTGAGCGACCTCAACGAGACGGACGTGCTCGTCCACGTCGTCGACTTCTCCGGTACCACCGACATCGAGGGCGAGCCGACCGAGGGACACGACCCCCGCGAGGACATCGACTTCCTCGAGGAGGAGCTCGACGCGTGGTACCTCGACGTCCTCGAGAAGGGGATCGACAAACACGGCACGAGGTACCACGGCGCGGAGGCCGCGATCGAGGAGGACCTGGCCGAACAGCTCTCCGCGTTCGGGATCACGCCGGACGGGGTCAAACAGACGATCCTCGCCGAGGGGCTCGAACTCGACGCCGACAGCTGGGATGCGGCCGACCGGGAGGGCCTCGCCCGCGAGATCAGAAAGCGGACCAAGCCGATGGTCGTCGCCGCCAACAAGATGGACACTCCCGAAGCACAGCGCAACTTCGAGGAGATCACGTCCGACCCCGACTACGATCACCTCACCTTCGTACCCGCGAGCGCGCACGCGGAGAAAGCACTCAAGAACGCCGACGAGGCCGGAGCGGTCGACTACGTCGCCGGCGACGACGACTTCGAGATCCGCGCGGACGTCTCCGCCGAACAGCGAGAGGGACTCGATCGGATCGGAACGTTCCTCGAGGAGTACGGCGGGACGGGCGTCCAGTCGTGTCTCGAGGCCGCGGTCTTCGACGTGCTCGGCTGCATCGCCGTCTTCCCCGGATCGGCGAACGGTCCCAGGGACGAGAAGGGCGTTTTCCGCGACTGCTTTCTCCTGCCCGAGGGGTCGACGACCGAGGACTTCGCCTATCACATCCACTCCGACATCGGGGAGGGACTGCTGCACGGGATCGACTGCCGCAGCGACCGTCAGGTCGGCAAGGACCACGCGCTCTCCCACCGCGACGTGATCGAACTCGTCTCCACGAAGCAGGCGACGGCGTAGCGACCACGATCGTCCGGCCGTCACGGGGCCCTCGGAGACGTTTATGGGGTTCGCCGGCGAATCCCCGTTCGTGCGAACACGAACCGTTCAGACGCTTCCGCACGGCGATCCGGAGTCCCTACCGAAGTGGGCGGAGATCGACGTCCGTTCGCCGCCGGCGCTCCCCGATTGGGCCATCGAGGAGTTCTCCGATCCCGGCGACTCCGTCCTCGATCCGTTCGCCGGCTTGGGAACGACGCTTCGAGCCGCCCGGCGTCTCGAGCGTGAGGCGTACGGGATCGAACTGGAGGAGCGACGCGTCGAATACGTCCGCGATCGGCTCGCCACGGATCGCGATCGAGGCCCGTCGAGCCGGGCGAGAGAGCACGATCAGGACGCGGCGACCGGCGTCGACGAGGGATTCCACGTCGCCGTCGGCGACGCGACCGCCGGGGATGCGGCGTTCCGTGATTCGGGAGTCGTACCGCCCTCCGCCGATCTGTTGTACACCGCCCCGCCGTACATGCTCGAGGGCACGGACACCGATCCCCTCGACAACTACCGCGGGGATGGAACCTACGAGGAGTACCTCGAGGCGATGACCGACGCCTTCGAGGCCGTGAACGACCTCCTCGCCGCGGACGCCACGGTCGTCGTCGAGGCCTCGAACCTGCGAGCCGGTCCCGCCGTGACGACGCTCGCGTGGGACCTCGCCGAGGCGATCGACCGCGCCGACGGCTACCGGTTCCGAACCGAGATCGTCGTCGGGTTCGAGGAGGAGGAAGGGGAGGCGGTCGTCGAGGAGGGACGCTACGGCTACGGCTACGACCACTGCTACTGTCTCGTGTTCGATCGAAAAGGAACGTGAGTCGGTGATTCGCCGCTTCGATCAGTCGTCGGCCGGGGCCGGACTCGAGGAGTCGCCGAGATCGGCCGCGACCGGCTCGATCCGGTCGCTCGGGATGGTTCCGTCCTCGCGAAGTCCGCGCTCCTCGTAGTACTCCTGGACGGCCTCCTCGAGGTCGGGGATCTCGTAGGGGAGCGTGTCGTCCTCGACGTTCTTGCCGCGCTGGTTGTTGAAGTGGCGCTCGCGTTCGATGGTGCGGGCACCCAACTCGAGGAGCTCCTCGTAGGAGACGCCGAGGAGCTTCGCGAGCCGCTCGTCGGTGACGTAGTCGTCGGCGAATGCACAGACGATGGCGGAATCGCGGATCGCACAGCGATTCTCCTTTTCGACGAGCAGCTCCGATTTGCCCAGCGTCCCCTCGTGGTCGATGACGCCGTCGTACTCCTCGCCGTGGATCTGGCTGTACATGTGGTCGCCGCCGCGGTTCGAGACCGCATACGAGAGTCCCTGGCCGTGGATGACGCGGCCGTCGTGGGCCGCGAACTCCATGCCCTTGACCGTGTAGTCGCCGACGTCGAGCTGGTCGTGGACGCGGTGGACGCCCTCCGCCAGATCGTCGCCGAGCCCCTCGCGGTAGGCGATCTTCTCCGTCATCTCGTGGGCCAACTCGGCGTTGCCGAACTCGTCCTCGCTGGCGAGGTATGCCGCGACGGTGACGCCCGCGGAGATCGTATCCAGGCCGAGCACGTCACACAGCTCGTTGCCGCGCATCACGTCGACGATGTTTCCGATTCCCTGACAGGAGCCGAACGAGTAGACCGTCTCGAACTCGGGCCCCTCCGTCTCCACGCTCGATTCCTCGTCGCGGGTGGGAAGCTTGCAGGCGTAGGCGCACTGCGAACACGCCTCCTTTTTGTACTTCTTCTCCTCGACGGCGTTGCCGCCGATGTCCGCCGCGTGCTCGAAGGTGGAGCTCTCGAAGTACCGGGTCGGCAGGCCGAAGTTCTCGTTTATGAACTCCGTGCCGCTCGTCGTCCCCTGGCGACGGAACAGGTCGTCGGAGGTCGCAGCCTCGCGGTGGATGTCCATCGCCGGCGGGTCGGGAATCTCGATCTCGGGGTGGGAGTCCCCCTCGAAGGTGACCGCCTTCAGGTTCTTCGAGCCGAGCACCGCGCCGAGTCCGCCCCGGCCGAACGCCCGCGACTCGTAGGTCATCACGCAGGCGAACCGAACCAGGTTCTCGCCGGCCGGGCCGATCGTGATGCAGTTTTCGGGACCGAGACCGCGCGTCTCGTCGAGGTGTTCGGAGACCTCCGGCACCGTCGCGCCCTCGAGTTCCGGAACCTCCTCGAACTCGACGCCCTCGTCGGTGACGTGGGCGATCAGGAGCTCGTCGCTCTCGCCGGTCACCTCGAGCGTCGAGATGCCGGTCCCGGCGAAGTTTCGCGAGAGGTAGCCGCCGGCGTTGGTCGAAACCAACCCGTCGGTGAGCGGCGAGACGGCCGTCATCGACATCCGGCCGGTGAAGGAGGTGGTCGAGGACTGGAACGGGCCGATGGAGAGGTAGGCACGGTTCTCGGGGCCGAACGGGTCGGCGTCGAACGGGATCCGGTCGTGTGCGAGAGCGGTCGCCACGCCGCGACCGCCGATGAACTCCTCGAGAACGTCGTCGATGTCGGTCCGCGTCGCCGTTCGTTCGTTCAGATCCAGCGTGAGCAACGGGCCTTCGGCGTGTAACATATGCCATGATCGATCGAGCGGATAAATAACTGTATCCCTTGTCCTGTCGGTCCTTGCGCATCGATCACTCGGTCTCCGGTTTCGCACCCGTCCCGATCACTCGACCCCTACGAACGTCTCGATCACTCCTTGGCGGCTGCAATCAAGCGATCGAACGCGCCGGAGGCCGCATGGCGATGAGCGTACGTGCCGACCGTCCGATACTCGGTCAGTCCGTCGTGGTCGCCGTCGATACCGTCCCCGCGCCGTACGCGAAACGCGAACCGGGCGTCGACGTCGACGTCGGTAGCCGAGTCACCCTCCGGCGTGAGCGCGTGGTCGGAGTAGTGGAACTCGTGGCCGCGGTGGCGCTCGCCCGCCCGCACCGTGGGAGCGTCCTGCGTCGCCTCGAGTTCGACGTGATCGAGCGCCTGATACCGGTCGCACATGCGAACGCGTCCCGGAAGGACACCGGCCATCTCGTGGGTCTCCCCCTCGGCCGTGGTGAGCGACTCGGCCAGGGCCATGAACCCGCCGCACTCGCCCAGGACGGGGACGCCTTCCGCGGCCCGCGCTGCGATCGTCTCCATCGCGGGCGAGCGCTCGAGCGCGTCCGCGTGGAGCTCCGGGTAGCCGCCGGGCAGATAGACGGCGTCACACTCGGGGAGGTCGTCGCCGTCGACCGGCGCGAACGGAGCGATCGTCGCGTTCGTGGCGAGCCGTTCGCGCACCGCGGGATAGACGAATCGGAAGGCCGAGTCGCTGGCGACGGCGATCGTCGGTCGTTCCGTCGCGCCGTCGTTGGTTCCGTTCTCACCACCCTCGTGGCCAGCGGTTCCGGACACACCAGGGGCCCCGACCGGATCCGGACGGATCGGGCGGCGAGCGACCTCCAGGAGCCCCTCGACGTCAAGATGTGCGGCGACCGACGAAAGCGTCTCCCCGTCGATCGGCGCCTCGTCACCCATTCGCAACCCGAGGTGGCGATCGGGGATCTCGAGGTCCTCCGCGGGCGGGATCCGCCCGAGGTATCGGATCCCGTCCGGAAGCGACTCGCGGATCCCCGACTCGTGGCGGCCGCCGTGGGCGCGCTGGGCGATGATCCCGGCCACCTCGACGCGCGGCGCTTCCGTCGCGTCTCGGACGTTCTCGGGCAGCCTGAGGTGGTCGGCGTACTCGCGAAAGCCGAGGGCGGTCGCGCCGACGCTTTCCATCCCGGCGCTCGCGTCGACGACGAGAACGACCGGGAGGCCGAGCGCCGCCGCGGTCGCCGCCGTCGAGGTGACGCTGCCGTCGTAGAGGCCCATCATCCCCTCGACAACGGCCACGTCGCCGTCCCCGCGAGCGAGGTTTCGCCGGACGCCTTCCGTACCCTGCATCCACGTGTCGAGCGTTCGGGAGGGTCGCTCGGCGATGACGGCGTGGTGGCTCGGGTCGATGTAGTCGGGTCCCGCCTTTGCCGGGAGCGGCTCGCGGCCCGCGTCCTCGAGGGCGGCGATCGTCGCGAGGGTCGCCACCGTCTTGCCGACGCCGGAGGAGGTGCCCGCGAGGACGATTCCCAGATCCGGACCGTCCGCGGTCGAGCGCGTTGTCACGTCCGTTCGATCCGCGGACGCGAAGTTGACCCTTCCGGTCGTCCGCGAGCTTCCGATCGTCCGCGAGCTTCCGATCGACCACGATCTTTCGATCGTCGTCGAACCGACGAGGTATTCGACACGAACGTTTATCCACGATAGCGGCCTACGAATAGCTGACTGCGCCGCCGGGCGGGGGAGGCGATCACCGCCGGAGGGCGAGGACGACACACATGACCCTACAGCAACGAATCGAGACGTACCTCGAGACGGTCGAGGAGTGGCTCCACGGGCTCTATCACGGAATGATCGAGCACCCGTCCTTCGAGAAGATCGAAAAGGAGGCCGAGGATGCGGCGGACGTGTTCATGTTCGCCTGCTTCGCGGACGCGTTCGGCATCCCGAGCCCGATATCGTACTACACGGCGGAGCTCCTGCCGTACCTCTCCGAGGAGTTCCTTGCGTGGGAGCGTCGCATGTGGGACCGCGGATCGCTCATCGAACGCAAGGGCCAACAGTACCACTTTTGACGATGCGAAAGTTCGTCTTCTTCGGCGGCAAGGGAGGGGTCGGAAAGACGACCGTCTCGAGCGCCTACGGACTGAAGTGTGCGGAACGCGGCCTCTCGACCCTGCTCGTCTCCACGGATCCGGCCCACAGCACCTCCGACGTCTTCGACCAGGAGTTCGGCGACGAGCCCACGCCGGTCGAGGGCCACGAGAACCTCCACGCGATGGAGATCGACCCGGAGGCCGAGATCGAACGCCACATGAACGAGATCCGCTCGTCCATGGGCGATCAGGTGAGCCCGGCCATCGTCAACGAGATCGACAGACAGATCGAGTTGGCCCACCGAACGCCGGGCGCCTACGAGGCGGCGCTCTTCGACCGGTTCATCGAGGTGATGCGCGAGAGCGACGGCTACGACCGCGTCGTCTTCGACACCTCTCCGACGGGGGGAACGCTCCGGCTGTTGGCGCTGCCGGAGTTCCTCGAGTCGTGGATCGACCGGCTCGCCGACAAGCGCCGCGAGAGCGTCGACCTCTTCGAGAAGGCGGCGATCGGCGACAGGAAGGCCAGGGCACGACTGGAGGACGACCCCATAATCGCCCGGCTCGCGGACCGCAAGGAGAAGTTCGAGTTCGCGGGACGGACGCTCCGTGAGAACGCCGCCTTCCACCTCGTGTTGAACCCCGACGAGCTGTCGATCGAGGAGTCCCGCCGAGCGATCGACGAGCTCGAGGCGGTCGGCCTCTCCGTCGACGGACTCGTCATCAACAAGGTGGCGCCCAAGCCGGACGACGACGAGACCGGGACCGGCGCCGACTACCTCCGGGAGCGACACCGCACCGAACGCGACCGGCTGGAGCGGATCCGATCGGAGTTCTCGGAGCCGATAGCGGCCACGATCGAACAGCGGGTCTCGGAGATCAAAGGCGATCTGCTCGAGGAGATCGCGGCCGAACTCGGGATCGAGGTGGAGACCGCGGAGGCGACGGCGAGCGTGTGACGGGAGGTCGGCGTTTCGGTGGCGTGGATCCGGGCGAGAACTCCCGATACCGGTGAACCGGGATCGATAAATCCGACACCGGTGTGTGTTCACCATCACCATAATGATTATAAGGGTTTTTCACACAATTAGGATGCGAGTACACCTATGGTACAGATACTGTGGCTCATCGTCGCGTCGTTAGTGACCTTCTCGGCCGGATATCTGGCGTATTCGAGGTATCTGGCGCAGTTCGTGGATCTGGACGACGACCGGGAGACGCCGGCACATAAATACGAGGACGGACAGGAGTACGTCCCCTCGAAGAAGCCGGTGTTACTGGGACACCACTTCTCGAGCATCGCCGGCGGTGCTCCGATCGTCGGCCCGATAACGGCCGGCGCGATCTGGGGGTGGCTCCCGGCGCTGGCGTGGGTCGCGATCGGCAATCCGCTCATGGGCGCGGTGCACGACTTCATGTCGCTTTCGAGCTCCGTGCGACACGAGGGGAAGTCGATCGGCTACATCATCGGCGAGTACGTCGGCGAGGGGGGCAAGAACATGCTGCTTTGGTTCGCGTTCCTCACCATCATCCTGGTCGTGGGGGTCTTCGCGCTCGTGGTCGGAATCGTGTTGAACGCGTATCCGCAGGCCGCGACCGCCAGCCTCGTGTACATCGGGCTGGCGTTCCTCTTCGGCGTGTACCTCTATCAGCTCGACGGGCCGCTCATTCCCGGAACGGTCCTCTTCGTCGCCGGCGTCTTCGCCGGCGTGTGGGTGGGCATTCAGTACCCCCTCGCGCTGTTCGAGCTGGCCGAGGGGTCCCACCCCGCCGGAACGATCGTTCTGCTGGGCGGAACGGGCACCTGGATCCCGGGTGCGGGCGTGCTCGGCGGCAACACCGCCGCGTGGATCCCGGTGATCCTCCTGTACGCGGCGATCGCGAGCGCCCTTCCCGTCTGGGTGCTGTTGCAGCCGCGTGATTACCTCTCGTCGTTCCTGCTGTATGCGGGGGTCGGCGGTGCGCTCCTCGCGGTGATCGTGGGAACGCTTCTCGGAACGTCCACGCAGCCGCTCGTGGTCTCGGACAGCATCAACGCCTTCGAGGGGTTCTTCGGCGTCGACGCGGTCGGCGTCTACCCGCTGTTCCCGCTACTGTTCATCACGATCGCGTGCGGGACGATAAGCGGGTTCCACTCGCTCGTCTCCTCGGGGACGACCGCGAAACAGCTGAACAAGGAGAGCGACGCGCGTCTCATCGGCTACGGCGGCATGCTCGCCGAGGGACTGCTCGCGACGACCGCCATCGTCACGCTCGCCGTGGCCGGATTCGCCTCCGACGCCGCCGCCGGCGGGATCGGCGGCGCGCTGCCGAACTTCGCGGCCGGCGGCGGGATCATCCTCACGAGCTTCGGGATCCCCGAAGCGTACGGGGCACCGTTCATGGCGCTCGTGCTCGTGAGCTTCCTCCTCACCTCCACGGACACGGCGGCACGGCTCGGCCGATACATGATGGAGGAGATCGTCGGAACCCCCGGAAGCGGCGTCGACACCGGGCTCTCCGGCGGAATCGGAGCGTTCGCTCGCGGGCGGTACACGAATCCGGTCATCCAGTGTGGGCTGGCGTACCTGCTCGTCATCTCCGGTCAGTGGGCGACGCTTTGGGCGCTCTTCGGCGGCGCGAACCAGCTGCTCGCCGCGCTCGCGCTGTTGACCGGCACCGTCTGGCTCGCCAACTGGGACCGCTCCAAACAGCTCGTGAGCACGGGCGCACCGATGGCGATCATGGTCACGATCACGGTGCTCGGCCTCGCGTGGATCACGCTGTATGAGAACCTGCTTTTGAACATCATCCAGGGCGGAGCCGAGGGCCTCGGGTCGATGATCTCCTCGGGCGTTCAGATCGTGCTCGGACTGGTCCTCATCTTCCTCGCGTTGTCGCTCGTGCGCATCGGCTACGCCAACATCACGAGCGCGCGAAAGGGAGGCACCTCGGTGCAGCCGGGCGACGACTGAGGACGACTGACGACGATCTCGTCCGCCACCGGCGGACGTCCCCACCGTTTTTTACGTCCCCATTTTCAGTTTCGGTTTCGCAACCAGTTCGCCACGCGGGAGAGTGTTCCTCGGGGTTCCGTCGACGATCCTCGTTCCGCGGACGTTCCGTCCTCCCAGAGCGTGAACGCCTCGACGACGGCCGCGAGTTCGCTCGCGACGGCGTCCTCTCGATCGGGTGAGACGACGGCGAGGTTCACCTCGTAGTGGCCGTAGTATCCGAAGCGCAGCAGGGTCCGATCCCTGAAGCCGTCGACGTACGAGCGGACGTCATCCGGAATCTCGGGCGTAACGGTCACGAAGGTGAACTCGGTCACCTGATGGGTCTCGTCGGCTTCGATGCGGTCGTCGGCGATCGCGTGTCCCGTCTCGACGAGGCGATCGAGCTCGTCGGGCGAGACGGTCGAACTCCGGCGAACGAACACGTGTTCGCGCGATTCGTGGTTGGCCCAGTTTATCGACCGGTGAAGGAACTGCCGCTGGTTCTCGACGGCCAGGAGGCCGTACAGGTCGAAGCGCTCGCGACCCGCCCGATGATCCGCTTCGAGGTCGTAGCTGTACCGGAGCCTGCGGGCGACACGACGCAGGTACTCGTCGCCCAGCTCGGGAACGCCGACGTCCGCGTCGACGCCGTCAGCATCGGACTCGATGCCGCCACCCCCGACCTCGCTTCCGCCAACTTCGCTCCCACTTCCGTCGACTTCGACCTCGCCGCCGTTCACGACGGCGTCAACACCGGCCCCGGCGGAATCCTCGGAGGGCTCGCCGGTAGCGTCGGCTTCGACCCCCGCCGACTCCTCGCGCGTCGCGTCCGGTTCGCTCATCGTGTGAGGGTTGGCCACCGGACACCTAAAACGTCGCCCCTCGACTGCGGGATCCACCACCCCTCGGAAACCATCAGGAACGTTTATGTAAATACCGGCTCGATGTACGACACGGTACCATGAGTAAACGGAGGGAGGCCTGTGGCCGGTGCGGGCTGAGCAGCGTCGTCGACGCGTCGAACGACGGCGATTCCGACCCGTTCGGCGACGAACGCATCAAGGTGTCCGAGGAGGACGCGAGGCGGATCTCGCCGAGCGCGTGGATCGCCGGCGTCGTGGAGCGACTCGACGACGCCGCGATGGGGCTGACCTATCGTCGTTGACCTCGGCGACGCCACCCCCGAGGTCGATCCCGGACCTTCCAGCGTTCGAACCGGTCTTTTTTCGACGCCGAACCCGATCGGCGTCGACGGTTCGCGATCCGAATCGCCACCCACATCGAACCCAGATCGTTCCGTACGACGGGTGCCTTGGTACGTGCGTGAGGCGGGTGGGAGCGTCCGTGAGACGGGTGGCCATGACCGCGCGCGACCGATCGTCGTCGTCGATCCGCCTCGAAACCGGCGGAGATCACGGTGAATCGAGGAACTGAACGGCGTGTCGACGTCATCCTAAATAACGTCTTAGAACGCCCGATAAAATTTCTAAGCGTTTCTAATCGGTTTGTGAAAGGTAATCGCCCGGCGTAAAACGTCGTTGAGAGTCGTTAATCCACGTGAATCTACGCTAACGCTCGTTCCATTATATAGGGGTGGCAGTCCGTGTACGAATCGAGGCAGGTGACACAGATGTCGAACACTACCCTCCGATCGAACGCGCCGCTCCCGACGCGGCTCCGCCGGCGAACCGGCGACCAGCTCCGGGCCATCGCGTTCTGGGCTGCGGTGCTTTTGCCCCTCACGTACATCCCGGTCCTCCACGGGATCGTCGTGGAAGCAAGCGCACAGCTCTTCGTGGGCCTGCTCGGGCTCAACGTCGTGTGTGCGATCGTTGGCCACGAGCACGGGATCAACCACGACGGCCGCGAACGCGATGCCCGAATGCAGCGACGGACGAATGGAACGTCGACGACCGACGCGAGCGAGATGACCGCCACGGAGTCACGATCATGAGCACGAACACCACGACCACCACGGACGGAGCGTACGGGTCCCCGAAAGCACGCCGACTCGCGGAGTTCCTCCGTGAGGAGGCGAAGAGCGGCGAGATATACGTCAAAAGCAAGTTCATCTCCGAGGACGTCGGACTCTCCCCGAAGGAGATCGGCGCGTTGATGATCCAGCTGCAGGGTTCGATCCCGGACCTCGAGATCGAAAAGTGGTCCTACACCGGCGCGACGACCTGGCGCATCGCGCCGCAGTAGCGAGCCCGACCTCGCCTGCCACCCGCCGCCCGCTCCCCATCTCCGATCGACCGTCTCAAGAGGACGGCATTCCCGATCACGTGAAGACGGCTCCGTTTCCCGTTTCCCCGTTGCCAACCTCTTCCGATACCGACAGCCGTCTCGGTACAACGACAGCCACCCCTGTACAACGACAGCTGCGATCGCGAACACCGAGATTCGGCGCGTCACGCGCCATGCATCGTCGTTTCGACGCCGTCACGTCCGGCGATCGACGTGGATGGTACCGCGGGACGTGGGCGGACCGGAACGGAACGCTTTTATTGGTCCCTCGGGTTAGAAACGAATGCGAAGAACGCACCGGTAGTGTAGTGGTATCACGCAACCTTGCCATGGTTGCAACCCGCGTTCAAATCGCGGCCGGTGCATTTCTCACGTGACTTCGTCCTTCGGAGGGCCCTCTATCGTCGCGGCCGTCTCGATCCGAACGATGCCGCGGGTATCACACAGGTCGTCGACCGCCTCCTCGGGAAGTTCGATCGAGTAGGTGTCGAACCCGAGTTCCCGGTCGAAGGTGCCCTCAAGCTCCGCGACCGTTCGACGGAGGGCGTCGGCGTCGACGTCGTCCGAATCGGGATCGATCTCGACGACCAGCGCGATGGATCGCCCGGGTTGCGGGTCAAAGCGAACGCGTCGAACCGGGTGTGAGAGGTACATGTACGCGTCGGGTAGGACGCGTCGGTGGAAAAGATCCCCGTCCGATTGCGGTGGTCCGGACACCATCCGATCCACTCCCCGGATCCGGGGTCCGTTCCTTTTTACTCGTGGAACGTGGAACCTCAATGATGACCTCCGCGCGCGATCCGGACGCGAGCGATCCCGGTGGCGATCTCGACGTCGACGCGGTCTCGAAACTCGAGTTCGACCGCCGTCCGGAGACCGACCAGTCCTTCGAGAACGCGCTCGCGAAGGCTCGAGACGGCGACCGGCTCACGGTGGACGACGGGATCGAACTCATCACGACCGGCACGGACGTGGCGGGGATCGATCCCGAGCGCAAGGAGGCGGTCCTCGAGATCGCGGACCGACGGCGCGCGGAGACGGTCGGCGAGGAGGTCACCTTCGTGGCCAACCTCAACAACAACGTGACGACGGCGTGTAACACGGGGTGTCTGTTCTGCAACTTCAAGGACTCCGCACACGCCTTCGAGGCCGAAAGCGGGATCGACCACCCCGGATTCACCAAGACGCCGGCGGAATCGCGCCGGATCGTCTCCGACGCGCTGGAGTTCGGGATCTCCGAGGTGTGTTCGGTCTCTGGGCTCCACCCCGCCTTCGCGCTCAACGGGGAACACCACGATATCCTCGAGTCGTACGCCGATCCCGAACGCGAGGTGAACTACAAACCCCCCGCGGCGTACGCGACCGATCCCGGCACCTACCGCGAGCAGATGGCCGCGATGTCGGTCGACGACGTGCATCTCCACTCGATGACGCCGGAGGAGGCCTACCACGCGAAGCGCGGAACCGACTGGAGCTACGAGGACGTCTACCGCGAGCTCGAAGCGGCCGGCCTCGACAGCGCCCCGGGAACGGCGGCGGAGATCCTCGTCGACGAGGTCCGCGACGTCATCTGTCCCGGAAAGATCCGAACCGACGACTGGGTGGCCGCGATGGAGGGGGCGATGGCGGCGGGCCTCGATACGACGGCCACCATCATGTACGGCCACGTGGAAAACGCCGCCCACCGCGTCGAACACCTGCAGGTCGTTCGCGACCTCCAGGACCGCACCGGCGGTATCACGGAGTTCGTCCCGCTCTCGTTCGTCCACGAGAACACGCCGCTCGCCGAACACGGCGTCGTCGACGGCGGCGCCAGCGACGCCGAGGACGAGCTGATGATCGCGGTCTCGCGGCTCTTCCTCGACAACGTCGCCCACGTCCAGTCCTCGTGGGTCAAATACGGCGACGAGAAGGCGCTCAAGCTGCTCAACTGCGGCGCCGACGACTTCATGGGGACGATCCTCTCCGAGGAGATCACGAAACGCGCCGGCGGCGAGTACGGCGAGTACCGCAGCTTCGAGGACTACGTCGACATGGTGAACGCGATCGGTCGCATCCCGGTCGAGCGATCGACCGACTATCGAACCCGCCACCCGATCGATCCGGACGACGGACCGTACGGACCGACGATCGGCCCGCGAGCGGACGGAACGCCGATGCTCGCGGGTCGGGACCGCGAACTCGGGAGGTCCGGGTCGGTGAATGCGGACGACTGAGGAGTGATTTCGTTCCCACGTGTCGTTGCAGTTGTCGATGACAGCGGAGCTCACGGACAACCCATCCGAACGAAAAAATGAAACTCGAGGTTCGGAACCGAACGCTACTCGGCGTAGCGACGGGCGATTAACGCACTACCGATCAGCGCGACGACGGCCATCACGCCGGTGAATCCCGGGATCCATTCCTCGGTCGTTTCCGGAGGCTCCTCGGTGTCGTCCGGCGGCTGGTCGGTCGTCTCCGCCGTATCCACTGCGTTGACCGTGATCGACGTCGTCACGGTGTCGGTTTCGCCGGCATCGTTCGTGACGGTCAACTCGACGTCGTACTCGCCCGGCTCGTCGATCGTCGTCGAGACGGTTTCACCGCGGAGCGACTCGTCGGCGATCGACCATTCGTAGGAGACTACCTCCCCGTAACGGTCGTCGGAGCCGCTTGCGTCGAGTTCGACGTCCTCGCCAACCTCGACGGTCGTCGCGGACGCCTCAATGGACGCGGTGGGTTCCGACACTGCGCTCACCGAGAAGTATGAGAATCCGGGCGTCTCGGCTTCGAGAACGACGTCGTCATCGGTTCGTTCTACGACCTCGGTGTCGAGGGGTTGCCAGTCACCCTCCGCGTATCGGTTCACACGAAGATCCTCGGCGACGGCGTCCACGTCGTCGAGGGTTGATTCGGACACGCTCGTGCGGACGGTTCCGGAGGTGTCAGTTGCCTCGTCCGGAACCGTGATCTGTACGACTGAAACGGACGCACCCGGTGAGGGTCCGGTCTCTCCGGGTTCACTTTCGAGATCCGCGACGGTGACCTCGCCGTCGACCTGATCGCTTTCGATGCGGATCTCCTCGACGGAGGTCGCCTCGGGTGTCGCCACCGTCTCGGCGGTTTCCTCGTCGACCTGCGTTGCGACCGTCTCTACTGCTTCGACGGCGACGTCATCCGGAACCGACTCGGGAACGTCATCCTCTTCGTCCCCATCGTCGGACGGCGCGGCTCCACCGCCGCCTCCACCGGCACCATCGTCACCGTCATCGCCTTCCTCGCTGTCGCTTCCGTCATTTCCATCGTCCTCTCCGCCGTCGGATTCGCTTTCGACGACGATCGTACTGGAGGCGGTATCCGTTTCGCCGGCATCGTTCGTGACGGTCAACTCGACGTCGTACTCGCCCGGTTCGTCGATCGTCGTCGTGGCGGTTTCCCCAGTGAGCGTTTCGTCGGCAACCGACCACTCGTAGGAGACGATCTCTCCGTGCTCCGTCGTCGATCCACTTGCGTCGAGGCTGATATCGGAGCCGGTCTCGACGGTTTCGGAGTCGAGCGAAAGATCGGCAACGGGTTCACTAACCGCGCTCACGGCGAAGTAGGAGAACCCCGGTGTTTCGGCTTCGAGAACGACGTCGGATGCAGTCTGCTCTGCGACGTTTGTGTCGAGAGTCTGCCACTCGCCGTTTACGAAGCGGTTGGCACGGAGGTCTTCAGGATTCGCATCGATCTCGGAGAGTCGATCGTTCGAGACGCTCATCCGGATCGTTGCTGAGTTATCACTCGCCGTCTCTGGCACTTGTATCTGTGTCACCGATACGGAATCACCCGGTGCCGGACCAGTTCCGGCAGGCTCCGTATCGAGTTCGACGACGTTGACTCCCCCGGAGAGTTCGTCGGAGTCAGGTGAGAACTCGATCTCACTCACAGGCGACTCGGGATCCTCGGCCTCGAGCGACACCGTCGGGTTCCCTGTCGCCGGATCAGTCTCGATGGGTGCTGCGACTTCGAGCACGACTTCCGCGTCACCTCGGTCGATCTCTTCGTCCGCATCATCGACGGGAACGCCGGTGAACGACAAATCGACTTCCTGTACCGCTCCGGATTCCCATTTGACGGTCTCCTCGGCGGAAGCACCGCGAACACGGAACGCCACCGTGTCGCCGCTCGAGGCATCCTCGACGACGAGTTTCTCATCGAAGGCATCGGGTCCGCCGAAGCTTCCCTCCTCACTTACAGTGATCGTGTCGGCGACCTCGCCGTTGACGACCGCCTCGATCTCGGTTCCGGTCGAAATCGGCTCACCGTTAACCGTCGCACTACCGTAGTAGGCGGCGGGTACGTCCGGCGGGCTATCGTCGTGGCTGTCCGCGACCGCGACCCCGACAGCTGTCGGGGCCGCAAGTGCGGCCAGCGCGAGGGCGATCACCAGGACGTTTCGCGTTGAGATCTGGCTCATCAACTACTCTGAGAAAGCGCGCTCTGTTCTTGATCCTGTGTCGGATCGACGACCACGGTCGCCCCGATCTCGCCATCGTCGGTCGCGAAGACCCAGTATCCACGGAACGGACCGACGTTCGACGAGCCGACGAGCGTCTCGTCACCGGCCACGTCGTAGGGGACGCTATCGGGACCGGACATCGGATTCACGACGCGTTCGACCGATGCCGTCGAAGCCGAGAAGGCCTCATCCGAACCGCCGGACTGGGGCGCACCGATGTAGTTCCACCCGGCCTCGAGGTCCGCGGAGGTCATCGACGGCGCGACGCCGTCATCGGACTGATACTCGAAGGAGATGTGGAGATCCTCCTCTCCCTCGTTGATCACGACGAAGGCGTCAAGGGCGTTGACGTCCTGATCGGCGATCTGGGAGCCGGTCTGCCACTCGTTGCCGTCGTGCGCGTAGACGACGCCGTCGACGTCACCGAATACCTCGCTCACAGTTCCGTTGACCGGTGCGGGGAACGCCACCGCGTAGGCGTTTCCGTCCGCGGGTACCGTCAGATCGTGGCCGAACTCCGTCGTCTCGGAGGGCGTGTCGACGGAGAGCTGATCGGGTTGGGTCGTCAAGAACGGATCGTAGGTGACGTCTCCCTCGATCCCGTTGCCTGCGGCCGCGTTCGGCCCTTCGGAGTGGTTCCAGTAGTTGAGCGTGGCGTCGAGTGTGTGTTCGTACTCGGACGCGTTCACCGCAAATTCATCGGCGCTTACGTTGTTCCGTCGGATCGTGACGTCCGCCGTTGCGCTTGACTCGACCAGAATGCCGGTCTCGGTGCTCTCGATCGTGTTGTTGGTGACTGAGACATTATCCCCGGAGATGTCGATTGAGCGTTCCTGTTGGAAGTTACCGCGCTCAGTGTACTCGGAGTCGTTGACGGTGATCGTATTGTTCGTAATCACCATATCGTCGGTATTCCAGCCAGAGATTCCTTGTACACCGGTGTCGATCGTGTTGTTCGCGATGTAGGATGCAATGGCATCGCTACCCGAGCTTTGTCCGATTCCAGTCACATCACTATTTATGACGTTTGATTCGACTGTTGCAGAGTCACTTGTGAGTTGAACGCCTCCGTTGAATCCGGTGAATTCATTTTCAGATATTTTTGCATTACGCCCTTCAACCCAGACAGCATACCCATCTCGAGAGTTGAAATCGCTAGTGCTTGGCCCATCGAATACCGAATTATTAATTGTAACTGATTCTCCCGTTATTTTTACTGCATTTTCTTTGTTTAGCTCTTCGAATTCCACACCATTCACAATTACACTATTGGCATTTATGTCATGGTTCCCCACGATAGTTGCTTCTGATTCGTCACTACGATCAGTACGATCACCGGATACACCCGCGTAAGGTCCTCTGATTATCACTTCTGTGTTGATTGTTAGAGATTCTTGATAATCTCCGGAATTGATATTGACTGTTTGTCCGGATCCAACAAAAGTGATAACCGGTTGTATCTGGTTAGATAACGCCTCTGAGCTCGTTACACTAAGACCATTCTCACCGAGTTCTACAGAATCATTCTTGAATATAGTTACGACGTTATCACTTTTATTGACACTATCAAGAATGCCACTAAAGTCGTTATTCTTTATTTTACTCTCGCTCGCCTCATGTTCCAATCCAACACCATCTTTGGGAGTAGCGTCAATAGCGCTTGTACTCCCCGAAAATGTGTTGTTTGTTATATTAACCTCCGTTGAGCCCCGATCAGATCCGTACGATCTCTCACCACCAATAAACACTAATTTATTGGCAGTTGCACCCTCTACGGTCGTGAATGTGTTTTTTTCATACGTGACGTTTTTAGTATTACCACCATGGAATACAGCATATCCGTCATTAGGTGCCTTGATTGTATTATTGATGAATTTAATATTTCTTTGCGGATTATCGGAGCTCCCGCCAGTCTGAATATCTAGTGCTTGAGATCCTTCGGTGGTCTGCTGAATAACGAATCCATCAACCGTAAGTCCAGAAACAGAGCCGACTGGCTCTCCTTCTGCCTCGCTAGGAAGGTAAATACCACCCTCAATTGTTGGATCGGCATCCGACGCAGATTTAAGCGTAATACCGTCCGTCGTTATCGTTACGCCACTGTAGGTTCCTTCTTTGACAATGAGTGTATCTCCAGTATTTGCAGCATCAATCTTATTTTGCAAGTCATCGCTATTGCCAACAGCAACTTCTGCCGCCGCCGCACTTCCCGCAAATCCCGTACTCAACGCGGCCACCGACAGCACCATCACGGCGGCCAGAAACACCGCGCGCGATCGCTTCCGGAAGGTTCGTTCGTCGGTTGTCATGCCTGTACTACCCCCACACCATTGGGACGGGACCGTCGGTACGGCCCGTCGATCGTCCTGTTTCGAGTCATTCTCGGAAGTACCGTATGCCGACGAAACCGGGACCGATCACGGATCCACATCACGTTCCGCTCGCTCGAGCCCTGTCGGCATATACCGTTGGTATCTACCAGCGTAGTATAAAAATTTGGGAGCAGGAGAGATGGGTCGGGACCCGAAAGCGTGCGGACACACGATGTCGAATACGGGGATCGTTTCTGAGAGCGTAGTGACGAGCCTAGATCGAACCGCCCTCCGGACTTACATCCAGGATTCGACACTTCCGAACGGTATCGGCATTGCTCGTCGACGAACGAACACCGACGGAGGAGATACGGAGCCGATCTACCGTGCCTGCAGTTCGCGTTCGATCAGCTCGTCGAAGTCAGTCTCGTCACACTCGTAGGCTTCCCGATTCTCCGCGACGACGCGTCCCTTCTCCGTGATCACGTAGAGTCCGCTGTTCGGGGCCGGTCCGATGCGTTTGAGGAGGCCGTAATCCGCCAACACCGGGAGCCGGGTGTTGATGTACGAACGGTTTCGGTCGAGAACGTACGCGAGGTTCGCCGCGTTGTTCCGCCGACCATCCGAGAGGGCCTCGAGGATGTCGAAATCGGTCGGAACCGTAATCCGCATTATGCGGGGTACCACATACGAATATAAAGTCCTTTTTGATCATCGTTCGGATTATAGACGATCTGAGAGGAATTTTCGACGATCGTTTTTCGTTTCGACACCCGACCCGATGAATCCGAGACGAACGACCATCCTCGAGCAGACCGTACCGCGACCATCCGGAAATCCGCTCACGGTTCATCTTGAATCCGCTCCCGTTCCTCCGTGAGATCGACCAGCACCCGTTCGTGGTCTCGACCGTCCAATCGAGGCAACCCTCAACCATCTCTTGTGGCGGGCTGTGGCGTGTCTATTCTCTCACGTTTCGGAACCGATACGCGACCGTGTCATCGTGATCGGCGAGACCACCCATCCGCGTCACGATCGATCACGACGTCGAACAAACCGGATAACGCTTCGACCGTCTCCTCGTCGTGAGCTGCAGGAGTCAGACGATATCGAGCGATCGCGTTCGCAGCGGTACAGCGCCCAGTCAGCTGCGAGAGGAATCGATATGCGGACTCGATGTCCACGTACTGCAGCAGCGTCGATATCGACTCGAACTGGACGTCGATCGGACGCCCCCGTTCGGCCCACTCGTCCACGCGTTCCGTGATGCGGATCCCGAGCGGCGTCAACGCGCCTGGAGAGTTCACGAACGCGGCCGAGAACGCGGATCGAGGGAGGTCGACGTCGCTCCCGTTCGGCAACGCGCACAGTATCACGCCCTCGGCTGGGTCCGCTCCGACCTGTCGATCCCACGTCTCGAGGCAGGACTTCGCCGATCGCGTGAGGGAGATCAACAGCACGTGACTCTCAGATGGATCCAAGACGGGGGCGTCCGGGAACTGGAACGGCGGCTCCGCTGCTCCCGTCGAACGATCGAGGACGAGCACGTTCGTGCCTGGATCGGGATCGAGTGGCGGATCGGGGGGCGATCGAGCCCCGGAATCCGGATTCATCGATCCTCGGGAGTTTCACGAGCCTCGTAGTCCTCGCAGTCCTCTCCGTTGAGCGTCGCCTTGGCCGTTCGGAGATCGTCGATGGCGCGTTCGTGACCGTGAATCGCGTCCTCGAGACACGTCTCGATCTCCTCGTGGTTCAGATCGAACTCGTCGTGAGTGACATAGAGGAGGTACTGCTCGAGGCTCGTGTTCGCGTGCGACTGGGCGTCGATGATCGCCTTCACTACGGTCCAGTCGATCTCGGAGGGTTCGTCGGGACTCACAAGCCCCCTCCGGATCGTTCGAATGCGCTTCCCCACGATTCGTTCGAGCGTCGGCGCGGTAACATCACGATGCTCTCGTCGCGTTGTTCCGTTTGGAACCTCACAGAGCGGCCACCCCTCCCATCATCATTCGACGATGACCGCGGATGTGCCGGCGACGTTTCATCTGACACGGATCGAACCGACATCACTCCCGGATACATCTCTCCCACACCGGATCATACCGATAGTACATACTATTAAGAACGTTACTGAACCACACCCATTTGTTGGGTTCTCACTGGTATCGGAATTATCCGTCTTCCTCGAGAGATGGGCCATCAAGTCATCGATCGTCCCGATTTCGACTCCGATAGACCGAGATACGACGGGAGTCGCGGTAGCCGTGAGCGAATTACCGTTCGCTCGCCACGACGCCCCATCACCGCAGGAGTGAATACCGTCGATCGATTACCGCCGATCGATCACGGATGATGGCCCCCACCCACGTCGTCCTCGGGCCCGTGTTGGCCCTCCCGCTGCTCGTCCTCGCCCCGGAGCTGGCGGCGACGGGCGCGCTCGCGGGAATTGCGGGCGGCATCCTCCCCGACCTCGATCTCTTCGTCGGCGAGCACCGGCGGACGCTTCACTACCCGCTTTTCTACTGGATCCCCACGATTCCGGCGGTCGGCCTGGCCGCGCTCGTTCCGACCGCGGCCACGGTCGCGATCGCGATGTGTCTGCTCGCCGCCGCGGTCCACTCCGTCGCCGACGCGCTCGGCGGCGCCCGGGAGCTCACCCCCTGGGAGGCAACCTCCGATCTCGGCGTGTACCACCACGTCGAGCGACGGTGGATCCCGCCGCGACGGATCATCAGATACGACGGCGCTCCGGAAGACGTGGCGCTCTCGTTCGTGCTTGCGATCCCGGGCGCGTTCCTCTTCGACGGGGGCGTCCGCCTCGCGGTCGCGATCGCCTTGATCGTCGCGGTCGTCTACGGGCTCATCAGAAAGCGCGTCCCGCGGTACATCGAGCCGATCGTCGAGTAGGGAGGGGACGGCTCCGTTACCGGACCTCTCGCGCCGATCGGGAGTTTAATCCACCAATAGGTATTTAAGGTATGGTAACGTGTAACACGATATGGCTGCCAGCCGGTGTCGAGACCTCGATCGGACCGACGAGAGGGTTCTCAGGTACCTCCTCGAGTCCGGCGCGGACTATCCGGCCCTGATCGCGGGAAACACCGGACTGCACGTGGCCCACGTCGAACGGCGCCTCGAGACGCTCGCGGAGACGGGGCTCGTCGAGCCGGTCAGCGACGAGGTGGTCTACCGGGCGACCGAACGGGGAAGCGAGCGGTACCACGCCAGCGACGCGACCCCCGTCTCGGAGTGATCCTCGGCGACGGGCGCTTCGATCGAGCTTCTGCGACGGGTTGAAGTCCCCGACACCCCGAGTGTCCCCCGATGGGATACGCGTGTCCGGTCTGTGAGGTGCCCCAACGGGACGGCGAACACCTGGCACACCACCTCGCGTTCACGGCGATGTTACACGGCGGCGATCACGAGGAGTGGCTCGCGGAGCACGCTCCCGGATGGACCGATCGCGAGCCCGCGGAACTGGCCGCGGACGTGACCGAACACGCCGAGGCGGCCGAGTACCACGAGGTGTTCGAGGACACCGTCCACGGTCACGACCGGGGGCGGCCGGACGTCGGGGGGGCCGACGCGTCGAGCCGCGGTCGAAATCTCGAGCACGCAAGCGGTGCTCCCAACGCCGCCGACGCCGCCGACGGCGCAAGCACCACCACGACGTCAGCTCCGGACGCCGAGACGGAGGCGATCATCGAGGAGGCCCGCGAGCTGACGCGACGGATGTATTCGGACGACCATACGGGTTCGGATGGCGATACGGATCCGGACTCGGGCGGGGACGCCGACATGGACGACTGCGACGGATCGAATTAATTCCCGATCGCCACCGGATTGCCGACCGGATCACCGCGATCCGATCGCTTCGTCGTCCGGACGCAAGCGGAACGCCCTTCCGAACCTCGCGTCTACGAACGCGCATGGACACTCGGGGAGCGTTCGCGCCGGAGACGATGGCGGAAGCACGCGAGCAGTACGTCGAGACCGGGCCGGCCGCGAAGGTGGTCGTCCGCGAGACGGCGAAGGCGATGTCCTTCGACGCCGACGAGTACGCCGACCGGGTCACCGGCGAGGTGGTCGAGACCGCCCGCGACGCCATCTTCGCCTCGATGCTGGAGGTGCGGGTGGCGGACCGCCCGACCTTCGAGGAGTGGCTCGAGACGTCCGAGACGTACGACGATTCCGACGTCGAGCTGCTGGGCTCCGAGCACGTCGACCGGATCGTCTGGCACGCCGCTCCGTTCGCGGGGACCGTGATCGCCGCCAGCTTCCACGAGGAGGAGGAGGCCGCGATCGGGACCCTTCGGCGGAACGCGTTCGGACGGATCTATCACGATCGGCTCCGATCGGGCGGGGATGCGCCCGCCGATGTGTCCGCGGACGCGTCCACCGACGAACGGTAGCGTCGTCGATTGGTAGCGTCGTCGATTCCGCGGGGTGAACGTGCGGCGAAACTGCCCGACGTGACGGCTGTATCTCGGTTCCGACGGATGCCCGACAGATCCTCGACGGCGACCCACGTCCGGGCGCCGTTCGTCCGGAGAACAGCAACTTTATCACTCGCACGGAGCCAATTCCGCACAAGATTACTCCCAAAGGAGGCTTACGGTGACAAAAGACCACACACAACCGGAGGTGAACATCGGACTCGTCGGCCACGTCGACCACGGGAAGACGACGCTCGTCCAGGCGTTGTCGGGCTCGTGGACGGACCAGCACTCAGAGGAGATGAAACGCGGCATCTCCATCAGGCTCGGCTACGCGGACGCCACGTTCCGCGAATGCCCGGGGCTCGAGGAGCCGCAGCGGTACACCGTCGAGGAGGAGTGTCCGGACGGCGGCGAAAGCGACGTCCGCCGAACGGTGTCGTTCGTCGACGCTCCAGGCCACGAGACGCTGATGGCGACGATGCTCTCGGGCGCCTCGATCATGGACGGCGCCGTGCTCGTCGTGAGCGCCACCGAGGACGTTCCGCAGGCACAGACCGAAGAACACCTGATGGCGCTCGACATCATCGGGATCGACGACATCGTCATCGCCCAGAACAAGGTGGATCTGGTCGACCGCGATCGGGCGGTCGAAAACCACGAGCAGATCCGCGAGTTCGTCGAGGGGACCGTCGCGGAGGACGCGCCGATCGTCCCCGTCTCGGCCCAACAGGAGGTCAACCTCGACCTCCTCATCCAGGCGATCGAGGAGGAGATCCCGACCCCCGACCGCGATCCCGACGCGTCCGCGCGGATGTTCGCGGCGCGTTCGTTCGACATCAATCGGCCCGGCGCGACCTTCGAGGACCTCCAGGGCGGCGTCGTCGGCGGCTCGCTCGTCGAGGGGGAACTCGAGGTGGGCGACGACCTCGAGATCCGTCCCGGCCTCGAGATCGACGAGGAGGGCCGCACGGAGTGGCAGCCGCTCACCACCTCGATCCGGTCGCTACAGGCCGGCGGCGAGCAGGTCGAGACCGCCCGTCCCGGCGGGCTGTTGGGCGTCGGAACCGGACTCGATCCGAGCCTCACCAAGGGCGACGCGCTCGCGGGACAGGTCGCGGGCGAGCCCGGAACCCTGCCGCCGACCCGCGAGGCCTTCGAGATGGACGTCGACCTCCTCGACCGGATCGTCGGCGAGGGCGAGATCGAGGAGATCTCCACCGGCGAGCCGCTGATGCTCACCGTCGGCACCGCCACCACGGTCGGCGCGGTCACGAGCGCCCGCGAGGGGGAGTGCGAAGTGAACCTCAAACGCCCCGTCTGTGCCGAGGCTGGCGCGCAGATCGCGATCAACCGCCGTGTCGGCGCACGTTGGCGGCTCATCGGCGTGGGGACGTTGAAGTAGCGTGTCGGGGATCTCGAGACGGAACGCGAGCGACCGGATCGTGACGGACGAGATCGGGAGGGACGAGACGGTGACCGAGAACCGAACCGCCGCCGACGATCCGGACGCCCCGATCGTCGCGTTGGACACGAGCGTGCTGATGGCGCCGGTCGAGGCGAACGTTCGCCTCTTCGAGGAGCTCGATCGGCTTCTCGGAACCCACCGAACGGTCGTCCCGGCGGCGGTACGCTCCGAGCTCGATCGCCTCGCGGACGGGAGCGGAACCGAGGCGACCGCCGCGGCCGTCGGCGCCGACCTGGCCCGACGGGCCGACCCGATCGAGGTCGACGACACGAGTTCCACGACGGGGACCGGAGAGACGACGCAGACGAGGATGGAGGCGGAGGAGATGAGACGGACGACGGAGGAATCGGGCGGTTCGGCGAACGAATACGCCGACGACGTGCTGGTCGCGCTCGCGGAACGGGGCGCGGTCACGTACGTCGCGACGAACGATCGACCCCTCAGAGACCGGATCCTGGCGCGGGACGTACCAGTAATCGGTTTAAGGGGTCAGAACGCACTGGCGATAACGGAACCATAGCGCACGCATGTACAAGCGAGTACGACTCACAGATACGGTCGAAGTGCCGCCGAAACACCTGGCGGACGTGTCCGAGACGCGGGTGAAGGCCCTGTTGCAGGACAAACTGGAGGGACGAATGGACGAGGACGTCGGCAGCGTCGTGAGCGTCATCGACGTTCACGACATCGGCGACGGGGCGGTGTTGCCGAACCGCCCCGGCGTCTACTACGAGGTCGAGTTCGACGCGCTCACCTACGATCCCGGGATGCAGGAGGTCGTCGACGGCACCGTCGTCGAGACGGTCGAGTTCGGCGCCTTCGTCGGGATCGGGCCGGTCGATGGGCTCTTGCACGTCTCCCAGATCACGGACGAGTACCTCAACTTCGACGGGGCCAACCAGCAGCTGGCCTCCTCGGATTCGGACAAGACGCTCGGCGTCGACGACGCCGTTCGCGTCCGGATCGTCACGAAGAGCATCGACGAGCGCAACCCGCGCGACTCGAAGATCGGCCTCACCGCCAAACAGCCGGGGCTCGGCAAACACGAGTGGCTCGAGTCCGAGCGTCGACGCCGCGAACAGCAGGGTGAAGGCGTCGTGGAGGAGGACTGATGGCCGAGGACCGCCTCGCGTGTCGGGAGTGTCACTACGTCAACGATCCCGACTCCCAGACGTGTGCGCTCTGTGGCTCCTCCTCGCTGACCGAGGACTGGGCGGGCTACGTAATCATCACCCACCCCGAGGACAGCCAGATCGCCGAGGAGATGAACGTCACGGAGCCCGGCTCCTACGCGTTGAAGGTCAGATAGCGTTCCGGACGTCCACGGGACGGATCCACCCCGATGCTACGACTTCCCAGGGAGCTTCGAGACGCGTTCAAGGAGCCGCTGGGTCCGGTGACGACCGACGCCGACGATCTCTTAGAACGCATTGCGGAGACGCGTGCGATCTACGCCGACGGAAAGCGAGGAGCGGCTGCCCCGCTCGTCGCCGTCGGCGACGTCGTCACCTACCACCTCATGAACGCGGGGCGAAACCCGGACGTCGCCCTCGTCGACGGCCGAACGGAGCGGGAGGCTGTCGACGCGGAGATCGCTCGAGCGCTCGCGGCGAGCGACGATCGCCGGATCGCGGTCGAGAACCCGCCCGGCGAGCTCTCCCGCGAGCTGCTCGCCGCCCTGATGGAGGCCATCGAGGATCCGGATCCGACCGTCATCGAGGTCGACGGCGAGGAGGACCTGGCGGCGCTTCCGGCCCTCGCGGCGGCGCCGCTCGGCTCGAGCGTCGTCTACGGCCAGCCCGGAGAGGGGATGGTCCACGCGCCGGTCACGGAGACGACCCAACGCGATGCCCGCGAGCTGCTGGGCCAGTTCGAGGGCGACGTCGAGCGGGCCTTCGAGATACTGGGCGTGGACTCGGGATCGTCGGAAAACGAGTGACGACCCGGTTCGCCGCGGACGATCCGACCACGTTCGAGACGGCGGCCACGGGCTACGTTCGAGACAGTGGCCACGGGCTACGTTCGAGACAGTGGCTATGGACTACTTTCGAGACAGTAGCTCCGTCGCCACCACGTCCGGTTCCATCAGGTCCGGATCGACCGCGAGGTCGGCGATCCCTGAGAGGAACTCCGGTAGCGACCGGTCGACGTAGGCGACCGCCTTCAACTCGGGGTTCAGCTCCTTGGCCACCGCGATCCCGGTCGCCTCCTCGACGTCCGTGATCACGAGGAGTTCTGCGGTCTCGATGCCGGCGTCCCGCAGCGTGTCCGCCGAAACGACGCCTCGGATGCGTTTGACCTCCGCGCCGCGATCCTCGAAGGCCGACTCGAGGTCGTGTTCGTCCGGACCCGCGAGAACCACGCGGGGGACAACCACCACCATCACTCGTACTCGATCGTCGCCGGCGGCTTGTGGGTCACGTCGTAGACCACGCGGGCGACGTCGTCGTTCTCTCCGGTGATGCGGCTCTGGATGCGCTGGAGGGTGCTCCAGTCGATCTCCTGGGCCCTCGCGGTCATCCCGTCGCGGCTCTCGACGGAGCGGACGGCGACGATCCAGCCGTGGACGCGGTTGTCCCCCTTCACGCCGGTACCCTTGCCGATCACGGCGGCGAACGCCTGCCAGGGGTCGTACTCCTCGAGTTCGTCCTCGACCACGTGACACGCCTCGCGGGCGACGTCCGCCTTCTCCGGGGTGACCTCGCCGATCACCCGGACGGCGAGTCCGGGGCCGGGGAAGGGCATTCGCTCCGAGATGATCTCCTCGAGCCCGAGCGCGCGGGCGACCTCGCGGACCTCGTCCTTGTAGAGGTCGCGGACCGGCTCGACGATCGTCTCGAAGTCGATGATCTCCGGCAGCCCGCCGACGTTGTGGTGGGACTTGATCCCGCCCTCGCTTTCGATACGGTCGGGGTAGATCGTCCCCTGGACGAGGACGTCGGCGTCGACGTCACGCGCCTCGCGTTCGAACTCGCGGATGAACTGATCGCCGATGACTTCGCGTTTCTCCTCGGGGTCGGTGACGCCCGCCAGCCGATCGAAGTAGCGGTCGGCCGCCTCGATCACCCGAAGCGACTCCATGAACGAGAACGTCTCGCGGATCTCCTCGGTCTCCCCCTTGCGCATCAACCCGGTGTCGACGTAGACCGGCGTGAGCTGGTCCCCGACCGCCTCGTAAGCGAGCGCCGCCGCGACCGAGGAGTCGACGCCGCCAGAGAGGGCGATGACCGCGTTCGAGTCGCCGATCTGGTCGTCGATCCGCGCCACCGCCTCCTCGATGAACTCGTCGGTGTCGACCATTATGCGGTCACCCCCTCGTCGGCCTGCGGTCCGTCCGGCTCCCCGCGGGCCTCCTCGAGTACGCGCTCGACGAACGCCACGAACGGCGGGCTCGCCCTGTCCGGCCGCGACCGGAACTCGGGGTGGTACTGGGTCCCGAGGAAGAACGGGTGGTCCTCGCGTTCGAGGATCTCCATGCGGTTGTCCGCGCGTCCCGAAAAGCGCAGGTCGTCGGACTCCAGTCGATCGATGTACTCGGGGTTCACCTCGTAGCGATGGCGGTGACGTTCGGTACAGGAGTCGTCCCCGTAGATGTCGTAGGCGAGCGTTCCGGGGTCGATCGCCGTCTCGTGGGCGCCGAGGCGCATCGTGCCGCCCATGTCCTCGGTCTCGTACTGCTCGGGCAACAGGTCGATGACCGGGTGGGGCGTGTCGGGGTCGAGTTCGGCCGAGTGGGCCGCCTCGAGCCCGAGGACGTTGCGCGCGTGCTCGACGACCGCCAGCTGGAAGCCGAGACAGAGCCCGAGGAAGGGGACGTCGTTTCGGCGTGCATAGCGGATCGCCTCGATCTTGCCGTCCGTCCCGCGGGATCCGAACCCGCCCGGAACGACGATGCCGTCGGCCTCCGCGAGCCGTTGTTCGTGTTCTTCGGCCATCTCGTCGGCGTCGACCCACAGCACGTTCACCTCCGTCTCCGTGTGGATCCCGGCGTGTTTGAGCGCCTCGTGGATCGACATGTAGGCGTCCTCGAGCGCGTACTTCCCGACGAGCGCGACGTCGATCTCCTCGTCTCGATCCCGGGTGACGAGCTCGCGCCACCGCGTCGAGCGTTCGGGCTTCGGGAGGGCCTCGTCGTCGATGTCGAGTCGGGACATCACGTACTCGTCGAGCCCCTCGTCCTCGACCATCAGGGGGACGTGGTAGACGTCCTCGACGTCGGGGTTCGAGAAGACGGCCTCGGTGGGAACGTCACAGAACAGCGCGATCTTCTCTTTGACCTCGGGATCGAGGGGGTCCTCACACCGTCCGACCAGAACGTCGGGCTGGAGGCCGATCGACCGAAGCTCCTTGACCGAGTGCTGGGTGGGCTTCGTCTTCTGTTCGCCGTTCTTCGAGTAGGGAACGAGCGTGACGTGGGTGAAGAGGACGTCCTCGTCGTCCTCCTCCTGGGAGAACTGCCGGAGCGCCTCGAGGAACGGCATCGACTCGATGTCCCCGACGGTTCCACCGATCTCGACGATACAGACGTCGGTCCCCTCCGCCGCCTCGCGGATCCGGCGTTTGATGTCGTCTGTGATGTGCGGGATGATCTGGACCGTCTTGCCCAGGTAGTCGCCGGCGCGCTCGTTCTCGATGACGTGTTTGTAGGTCTTGCCCGTCGTGACGTTGTGATCGAAGGTCATGTCGACACCGAGGAACCGCTCGTAGTTCCCCAGGTCCAGATCGACTTCGCCCCCGTCTTTGAGCACGTACACCTCGCCGTGCTCGTAGGGGTTCATCGTTCCGGCGTCGACGTTCAGATAGGGATCGATCTTCACGGCGGTCACGTCGAACCCCGCGTTCGAGAGGAGTCGGCCGGTGCTGGCGGCGGTGATTCCCTTCCCCAGCCCGGACATGACACCTCCGGTGACGAATACGAACTTCCGGCCAAGCGAGGGGTCATACCCCGTGTCGGGATCCGTCGGCATACCGACCGTGCGCGAGCGTTCGCCTAAACGGTTTCGGGACCGACGACGACTGCGAGGTCCTCACACGCGTTGGGTCGCCCTCGTTCAGCCCCCGACGTCCCCGTTCAGCCTCCGAGCGTCCATCTCGCGATCCCGAGGAAGATGAGCATCCCGAAGACGTCGACGACGTTCGTCACGATCGGAATCGTCGTGTCGTCCGGGTCGATCCCGAGACGGTAGGACCCGTAGGTGGCGGCGACGGCGAAACAGACGGCGATGACCGCGACCGACAGGCCGCTCGAAAGCGAGATGAAAAGCAGCGTGGAAAGCGGCAGACCGCTCCCGGTGTACAGGCCGACGAGCCAGACGACGACCGCGAGCGTGGCGAAGACCGTCGCCGCCAGCGCGAGGATGGCCGTCACCGTGGCCCACAGGTGTCGATCCCGCGGATCGAACTCGGTCGTCCCGAGGTGGAGCCTCGTCGTGAGCCGCGAACTGAGGATGGCCCCGAGGTTGCCGCCCATGCCCACCATCACCGGGACCATCACCGCGAGCGCGCCGTACTCGCCGAGCAGCTCCTCCGCGTCCTCGAGGGTGATCCCGGCCCACAACACGATGACCGAGAGCGCGACGAGAAGCGGGAACATGTTCCCCACGATCCGGCGGGCCGACCACGATCCGAGCGTTCCGGTCGAGGCCGCCATCAGCCGACCACCTCCACGACGCCGACCGCGACGAGCAGGAACGCCATCCCGAAGACGTCCCCGAGCGTGGTGACGATCGGTCCCACGAGGTTGTCCGGGTCGTGTCCTCGGGTATAGCCGACGAACAGAAGCGAGAGCAGGCCGAAGATCAACACGACGGAGGTCAACACGCCGGAGATGAGCATGATCGCCAGGAACTCGAGCGGGTGTGCGGCCTCCCGACCGAGCAGTACCAGCGCGACCCAGGAGATGACGGCGATCACGACGGAGATGCCGATCGCGTTCACGAAGGAGGCGACGACCGCGTGGGCGAGCCGGTCGTTCCACTCGAGTCGCGGCTCGATGAGCCCCTGGTGGAGCCCGCTCGAGATCCGTCCGCCGAGGGCCCCGTAGACGTTTCCGCGGGTGGCGAGAAACACCGGAACCATGACCAACAGTCCCGGAAACCGCTCGATGCTCGCGAGCAGCTCCTCGAGGATGACCCCGGAGAAGAGCCCGCCACAGAGCGCGACGAGGAGGACCGGGAGCGACTCCCGATAGATGGATGCGAACTCCTCGCGGACGTCCATGGATGGTCGTGTTCGAATTCGAAGTTAAAGGTACCTACTGCGTCCGAAAGCCGTGCGGCGGTCCGCGTCCGTCGTTCGACCGTCCGGCCGGAGGTGCGGGTCGGATCAGTCGTCCGCCGGAGCGGGATCCGAGCCGGCGCCGACGCCCGTGACGGTTCCGACGCCCTTGCTCGATCCCTCACGGAAGACGAACCGCTGTCCCTCCTCGACGAGGTACGGTCGGAACTTGAACCGCACGCGCGTGCGACCGGTGTCGCCCGGAAGCAGCCGGCCGTCCTCGGGGGTGAACTCGGCCGCCTCGCTCGCGGTCTCGAGGTGAACGACCGGTTCGTAGCCGGACTGGATGCGCGTCGGGTGGTTGAGGACCACGACCTCGGCCTCGAACTCCCGGACCGGCTCCGGATCGGCCGTTCGCGGGAGAAGCACCATCCCGCGCTCGAGCGACGATTCCGGGATCCCCTTCAGGGCGATCCCCACGATCCGTCCCGCCGTCGCGCGGTCGACCCGGTGGTAGTGCATCTCGATCGAGCGCACCTCCACCTCCCGGAACGAGCCGTCGGCCATCGGCCCCACGAGCAGCTCGTCGCCCGTCTCGACGGCGCCGGAGTTGACGGTTCCGGAGGCGACCGCGCCGACGCCCTTGACGTCGTAGGACCGATCCACGTACATCCGGAACTCCTCGCGGTCCGGGGTCGACCGCTTCGGGAGCGACGCGAAGAGGGTGTCGAGGTCCCCGAGCCCGTCGCCGCTCACCGCGCTCGTTCGAACGATCGGCACCACCGACTCGCCGATCTCGTCGATGGCGGTCGCCACGCCGTGCCGCTCGACCGACAGGGGCGTCCGATCCACGTCGCGAAGCAGCGATTCGATCTCGCGTGAGACCTCCTCTATGCGCTCCTCGGAGACGAGGTCGGTCTTCGTCACCGCGACGATCGTCGGGAGCTCGGTGGCCAACAGGATCCCGAGGTGCTCGCGGGTCGTCCGCGTCGGACCGTCGTCGGCGGCCACGACGAGCAGCCCGTAATCGATCCGCTGGCCGACGAGCCCGCGGATCGTCGTCCGCAGCCACGGCTCGTGGCCGACCGTGTCCACGAACGAGACCAGCCGGTCGGCCTCCTCGACGATCCGCGCCCGGTCCTGTTTGCGGTGGGGGTTGTCCATGCGGACCGGGTCGCCGTCGTCGAACCCGTAGACGGCATACGAGAGATCCGCGGAGAGGCCGCGTTCGATCTCGTGGGGCTGGACGTCGAGGAACCCCCGCGTCCCGCCCTGGCCGTCGTCCGCCTGCCCGGTGACGAGCGACCCGACGAGCGTCGACTTGCCGTGGTCGACGTGGCCGGCCGTGCCGACCACGACGTGTGCGTCGTCGGTCTCGAGGACGGACCCCTCCCGGATCGTCGCGATCCCCACGAGTCCGCGATCGTCTCCGTCGTCGCGATGGACCGCACCCGGATCGCCGCCTGCCGTCTCGACCGATCGGCGGTCGTCCGCGGTCTCGTCGGCCGTGACGCCCCAGGTCTCGACGTCGTGGATGTGGGCGTCGGCCTCCTCGGCCAGAAGCGAGAGGACGTCCATCGTCTCCGAGAACCGTTCCGGCGGGATGCCGGCGATCCCGCCGTCGTCGGTGACCCCGACGACGTAGGTGGCCTCGCCGTCGCCGGAGAGGACCCGGTGGCGAAGCTGTGCGGCGAGCGACTCCTTTCGGCCGTCCGCCAGGTGCACCTCGCGGGTGAGTCGTTCCTTGAACTCGATCGCGCCACCGTCGCGTTCGCCGCGCTCTATGGCCTGTCTGAGGACAGACCGGTCCGCGCTCATGTCCCCCCGTAGGTCGTATCGGCGTTTAAGCGTTTTCGTGGTGTGTCTACCCATCTCACGGGAGACGTCGGGTTCCGTCACAGACGCGGGAGGGCCCAAAAGGGGTGAGGAGCACACCTACGTCTTCTGCTCGCGACAGCACACTTACGCCGTCTGCTCGAGACGAATGTCGACGCAGATACGTCAGCGACGATGATCGGCGTCAGCGCTGATCCGTCACGTACGCGATCGCGGCACCGATCGCGCCGAAGACGACCGGATAGACGATCCCGGCAAGCAGCAGGGAGGGAACGAGTTCCGGCCCCGACCCTCCCACCCGAAACGCGAACACCCCGATCACGACGAGCGGCAGGTAGCCGATCGCGACCGCCGGTCCGAGCCGAACCGTCTCGACCAAAGAGGAACTTGGACCGGCACGGCGGGCAACCAGGAATCCGGCGGCGGCGAGCGTCAGCGGCGGGACGAGATAGAGGATCTCCAACGGCCCCTCGCCGCGCGCGATCAGATCGACGTAGGAGCTCGCGAGCCCGACGTCGACGTAGGCCGCCACCGCGTGAGCGTTGTAGAAGAGCCAGCCGACGAGCCGCCAGGGTTCCGGCGTTTCAACCCCGAACAGGTCGGCGATCGGTCCGATCCGCCCCATCGTCTCGCGGTACTCGCCGGCCTTCCAGAGGTAGGCCAGGAGGTAGCCGATCGCGTAGGCCGCGACGCCTCCGAGCGCGCCCTCACGGGCCGCTCGGAGAGGCGATCCGGCGGAGTCGTTCGCCGATCGTTCGGCGGCGGAATCGGGATCCGACATGGACGGTCACGACCGTCGGTTCGCGGGAGTTCCCGTGCGAGCCGATGTCCGTGCGAGCGCCGTCGTGGCGGGCATGCTCGAACCCGAGGGGCGCGGGGGAGAAAAATCCCGCGTCAGCCGGAGGACTGACGAGCGTCTGACGATCGGTCCGTCCGACCGTCGCCCGATCGGCGTCCGAATTCCGATCGGGTATCGTCCAACTTCGGTCGCCCACCGGTCAGGTCTCGGTCGCTCACGGTCGATTTCTAGCCGCTTACCGGTCGAAATCCGGCCGTTCACCGGTCGTGTACCCAGAACTCCTCGCGCTCGGTGGTCTCCTTTTTGAAGATCGGGACGCGCTCTTTGAGCTGGTCGATCCCGTCCTCGACCGCCCGGAACGCTTCCGCGCGGTGGCCCGCCAACACCACGACGAAGACGATGTCCTCGCCGTCGGGGATCACGCCGGTTCGGTGATGCATCCGGACGTCGAGGACGCCGTCGCGCGCCTCGAGTTCGGCGGCGATCTCGGCCATCCGCTCGGCGGCGACTCCCTCGTATCGTTCGAAGGCGAGGTGAGTCGTCCGATCGTCGTCGGGGGCGTCCCGCGCGCGAACACGGCCGGTGAAGGAGGCGATCGCCCCCGAGCGGTCCGCCTCGTCGCTCGCTTTGACGCGTTCGACCAGCTCCTCGAGGGTGATCCACGGCTCCGCGGCGTCGACCGCCTCGACGATCGCATCGAGGTCGGCTGCCGCGGCGGCCTCGACCGTTGCGACGACCGTCCCGGCGACGTCCTCCGGATCCCGGTCCCCGCCGACGAGCACCGTCGGGACGCGAAGCCGCGTCCGACCGATGACGATCAAGTACTCGTGATCCGGCGCGAATCGGTCGAGAAGCGACGTGAGATGGGCGCCCGTCCCCGTCGCCGTCCACGTCCCGTCATCGAGCAGCCGGACGTCGGTGTCGGCGACGCCACCCGCAGTGGTGTCGGTGGGATCGTCCCCCTCATTCCCGGCCAGCGCGTCGACGCGACCCACGCGGCCCTCGGCGCGCTCATGAAGGTGGTCAACGAGGCGATCGGCGAGGTCCGCGGCCCCGTCGCCGAGTATCGAGATCGGTTGCATATCGATGGAGGGGCGAGCCAGCGGCTTAGGACTTTCCCGGCGATGCAGGCGGTGTTCGGAACGTGACCCGAGTCCGGGGGCGGTTCGACGACATCACCCGACGTATCCGAGCGCCTGCAGCCGCGCCTCGATCTCCGCCGATTCCTCTCCCGCTTTTGCAGACTCGCCGCCCGCTCCGATCTCGCTGGACGGCTCATAGGTCCCGTGATCCGTGGCGGTCGTGGTCGTCCACGGGACGGTTCGAACGCTCGGGTGGAGACAGCCGACCGGGTGGTCGTAGATCCCCCACTCGCCGAGGGCGTCGCCGTGGTCGGCGGTGATCGCGACGCGGTCGGCGTCGACGTTCGAGAGGAGCAGCTCGACGTCGTCGAGGACGAGTCGGAGGTTCTCCCGGTAGGCCTCCCAGAACGTCTCGAAGTCGATTCGACCCTTTCTCAGGGCGTCCACGACGGTGTCAGAGAGGGCCGGACCGAAGGGGTCGGCGTCGAAGCCCGCATCGAGGCCGACGAAGGGGTGATGCGGCTGGACGTAGTGGACGATCAGCCGGTCGGGATCGGACTCGCGGGCCGTTCGAACCGCCCGGTCGGTGACCGGACGCGGCAGGACCGTGTCGGTCTCCTCGTCCCACGCGTATCGCCAGACCTCATCGAGCGTCCCGAAGCGGTCCGGGGAGAGGATCCGCTCGGAGAAGACGTTGCTCGTCACGTAGGCCGTCTTCGCGACTGACTCCGCGTGTTCGTCGGTGAACGTCTTCGCCATCCACTCCTTGGACATGCTGCCGACCGACTCCATCCGCTCTATCCCCTCGAGAAACGCGTACTCGTCGGCCACCGACCGGAGGAGGTCGACCCGACAGGCGTCGAGGATCACGAGCACGTCCCACTCGCGCTCGTAGACGTTACGCCCGCGGGGGAGCGGATACGCGAGCCACCACAGGCCGGTGTACAGGTCGTAGGCGACGTCGCCGAGCCCCTCGACCCCCCGTTTTCGAACCTTCTCGGCGGATACCGACAGCCAGTCTCGAAACGTCACTATTCGGGCGTTAAACGTCCCCATGCAACTATGTATCGGCACGTCCGGGAGCCACAACTTTAAATACTGAAAGGGAACCATAGGTGAACGATGAGCCGAATAGAGCGGCGTATCGCGGAGACGACCGGGAGCTGGATCGCGATCATCGGGCTGTTGGTGGTCGGGTTCGTGACCGCCCCGGACATCTGGACCGTGGTGATCGCGCCGCTTTTCGTTCGGATCCAGTTCCTGCAGGGCGTGTTGTCGGTCGGGGTGTTCAGCCTCGTCGTCGCCAGCACGGGATACCTCCTGGCGGCCGACGTCTGGCGCAGCGAGGACGCGGATCAGCGGATCACCGAGGGGCCGCCGGTTCAGGCCATCGTCCCGGCCTACCGCGACGCCGACGTCCTCGACGCCAGCGTCTCGAGCCTGCTCGAGAACGACTACGACCCGCTTTCGATCGCCATCGTCGTCGAGCCCGACGACGATCTGACGCGCGAGCGCGCGGAGGAGCTGGCCGCCGAACACGGGGAAGTGACTTGCCTCGTCAACGAGTCGCCCGGGTCGAAGGCCACCGCGATCAACCACGCCGTCGAGTGGAGCGCGGCCGACCACTTCGTCGTCTTCGACGCCGACGAGCGCGCCTCACCGACGTTCGTCTCCACGGCGATGGGCGAGCTGCTCGCGGACGCCGACGTCTTTCAGGGACGTCGCGTGCCCCGTCCAACCGGTCCCGTCGAGACGCTCGCCTACTGCGAGCGCGTGGTCGTCCAGGCGGGCTACCTGATCGGCGACCTGGTCGGGTTCACACACTGTCAAAGCTCCGCGACCGGCTTCACCCGGGAGGCCATCGAGGCCGTCGGCGGCTTCGCGGACGTGCTGACCGAGGACATCTACTTCTCACACCAGTGTTACCGCGCCGATCTGACCGTGGTACAGAACCGTCGGTGCACCAGCTCGATGGAGGCCCCGCACACGCTCTTCGATCTCTGGGGACAGCGCAAGCGCTGGCGGATCGGCCACGTTCAGGTCTCCCACCTCCGGATCCGCGAGGCGCTCTCCGATCGGCCGACTCTCGGCGATCTGATCACCGTCGGGCGGGCCGTCGGCGCCGTGCTCGCCGGCGGGGCGCTCTTGATACTCACCGCCCACGTCCTGCTGCTCGCGCTCGTCGATACGAGTTCCGCGCTCGTCCCCCTCGCGTGCGTCTTCGCGATGATCGGCGGGGTCTGGAGCAAGGACGCCCTCGAGGGGCGCGTCGGGCGACCCTCCTGGACCATCGCGCTCGCGCCGCTCGTCTATCTCGGCCACGGCGTCCTCACGGTCAAGGCGGTCCTCGAGTACGTGCTCACCTGGGAGGGCGAGTGGTACCAAGTGACGAAGACGGGCGCGTGACTCGCGCCGAGCCGGACGCCATTTATAAATCCTCCCGCCCTCGAGTGAGGCCAACTACGTGTCCACGGACGAGACGGTAGGCGCGGGCTGGGTCGATCGATCGGCCGTCCTCAAGACGCTTCTGGGGTTCGTGGTCGCCATCGTGCTCGTCTACCTGATCGGCGCCGTCGTCGGCTGGGAGGAGACGATCGAACGACTTCGAACGGCGGAGGCGACGTGGGTGCTCGCGGGGGCCGCGTCCGCGCTGGCGTGTCTCGTCGTGTGGGGAAAGACCTGGCACGTCGTCCTCGAGGCGATCGGCATCGACGTCCCCTATCGACGGCTCGTGGTCACGTTCCTGTCCGCGACCTTCGCCAACTACGTCACGCCGATGGGGCAGGCGGGCGGCGAGCCGTTCATCGCCTACATCCTGGCGAGGGACACCGGCGCCAGCTACGAGGAGAGCCTGGCCAGCGTCGTCACGAGCGACCTGATCCGAATGCTCCCGTTTTTCACCGTCGGAGGGGTCGGGCTCGGTTACCTGCTGTTGACGACCGGGCGGCTTCCGGGGGCCGTTCGGCCGTTCGCGCTCGTGTTGATGGGACTCGCCGTCGGCCTCCCGCTCCTGGCCGCCTTCAGCTGGCGGTTCCGACATCGGCTCCGCGAGTGGATCCTCGCCGTCGTCTCCCCGCTCGCTCGCCGAACCGATCGGATCTCCATCGCCTCCGTCCGCGACCGGATCGACCGGCTCTACGGGTCCATCGAGATCGTCGCCCGCTCGCCGCGCGCCCTGCTCGTCGCGGTCGCGTACGCCTACGTCGGATGGATCCTGTTCGCGCTTCCGCTCTACTTCTCGGCCGTCGCGCTCGGGACGCCGGTGTCAGTGCTGCTCGTCTGTTTTCTCGTCCCCGTGACCGTCGTCGCGGGATCGACGCCGCTTCCCGGCGGGCTGGCGGCGATCGAGGGAACGCTCGTCGCGTTGCTTACGGCCCTCACCGCGCTCTCGACGACCGACGCGCTCGCCGTGACGACCGTCTATCGACTCGTGAGCTACTGGCTCGTCGTCGCCGTCGGCGGGGTCGCGACGCTTTGGGTGATCCGGCGGAACTGATGGTGGGTCGGAAATCCGCAGTCCCGGCTCGCCTCGGCTGAGCGGTTCGAACCCGTGAATCCGTGTCCGCTTGACAATCCTTAAGAGCGCGACAGAGCTACCCGACTCCAATGAAGGTCGTCGTATCCATCGGCGGGAGCGTGCTCGCCCCGGACCTCGATCCGGGGCGCGTGTCGGCACACGCCGAGGCGATCGAGGCGGTCGCCGAGGCGGGCTGTGAGGTCGGGGTCGTCGTCGGCGGCGGCGGCGTGGCCCGCGAGTACATCGGGACCGCCCGCGATCTGGGCGCGAACGAGGTCCAGCTCGACCAGCTCGGTATCGGCGTCACGCGGCTCAATGCCCGGCTTTTGATCGCCGCGTTGGGCCAGCAGGCAACGCTCTCTCCCGCCGAGGACTACGACGAGGCCGCCGGAGCGCTGCGACGGGACGAGGTGTCGGTGATGGGCGGCGTCATGCCCGGACAGACCACGGACGCCGTGGCCGCGGAGTTCGCGGAGGCCGTCGATGCCGACCTCCTCGTCTACGCGACGAGCGCGAACGGCGTCTACGACGCCGACCCGAACGTCGATCCCGACGCCGAACAGTACAGTCGCCTCACGCCGCGCGAGCTCGTCGACATCGTCGTCCCGATGAGCCGCGACGCCGGGGCGTCCGCGCCGGTCGACCTCCTCGCGGCGAAGCTCATCGACAGGGCGGACCTCCGGTCCATCGTCCTCGACGGCACCGACCCGTCGGCGATCGTCAACGCGGTGCTCGAGGGGAATCACGGCGGGACCGACATCGTGCCCGACGCCTGTGAGGACCCCGCCGCCTGGAGTGGGAGCGAACTCGCGGCCGAGCCCGAAAGCGGAGGTGAGTAGGCCGGATGGCCGATGCCGACGCCGACTCCGACGTCGCGGACCCACACGCCACCGGCGAGGACGGCCACCGGGACTTCTGGGCTGACGCGGTCGCAGACGAGGTCCTCTCCCGCGACCCGGAGGAGCCGATCGTGATCAAAGGCGGCGTCTCCCCCTCCGGCGTCGCCCACCTCGGCAACTTCAACGAGATCATCCGGGGCTACTTCGTCGCGGCGGTGCTGCGCGAGCGGGGGTACGAGGTGAGACAGGTGTTCACCTCCGACGACCGCGACCCGCTCCGCAAGCTTCCGCGCAAGCTGGCGAACACGGAGGGGGAGATCGTCGGCCTCGGCGAGGTCGACGCCGGAGCCCTCGGGCGCAACCTCGGCAAGCCCTACACCGACATCCCCGACCCCTTCGGCGAGGCGGACTCCTACGCAGCCCACTTCGCGAACCTGCTGCAGGCGGACGCGGAACGCCTCGGAATCCCCGTCGAGATGGTCTCCAACACGGAGCTGTACGAGAGCGGGGACTTCGATCGGGTCGTTCGGACCGTCCTCTCGGACCTCGAGGGCGCACGCGAGGTGCTCTCGAAGTACCAGGCGAAGGTCGACGACGAGTACGTTCCGTTCAACCCGATCTGTTCGGCCTGCGGGAAGGTCACGGAGACCGTGACCGCGATCGATCCGGAGGCGGGGACCGTCGAGTACGTCTGTACCGACATGGAGGCCGGCGGCTCGACGATCGAGGGCTGCGGCCACGAGGGGACCGCGACCTTCCGCGAGGGGAAGCTCCCCTGGCGCTTCGAGTGGCCGGGGCAGTGGGACGTCCTCGGCGTCGACTTCGAGCCGTTCGGCAAGGACCACGCGGAGGGCTCGTGGCCCTCCGGCGTCGACATCGCGGAGAACGTGTTGGACATCGATCCGCCGGTTCCGATGGTCTACGAGTGGTTCACCCTCGACGGCGAGGCGCTCTCGTCGTCGTCGGGCAACATCGTCACCGTGCCGGAGATCCTCGAGCTGCTCGAGCCGGAGGTCCTCCGGTACTTCTTCGCGCTCGAGCCGAAGAAGGCGCGGGATCTGAACCTCGAGCGGCTCGACCAGCTCGTCGACCGCTTCGACCGCTTCGAGCGGGCCTACTTCGGCGAGGTCGACGACGAGGAGCTCACTCGGTTCGCCGAGCGGGCCTACCCCCTCGTCGTCGAGGAGGTCCGCGAAGGGCGGGTTCGACTGCCCTACACCTTCGCGGCCGTGCTCGGCATGGTCGAGGACGAGGCGTTCCGCGAGCAGCTGGCTCGCGACGAGGGGCACTTCGGTCCGGACACGCCCGAGTGGGCCATCGAGGACGCCCTCGATCGCGTCGAACGGGCCCGGAGGTGGGCCGAACGCATGGACAACGAGTACAACTACAGGCTCCGGACCGATCTCCCGGAGGCGTCCTTCGAGGAGGCGACCGAGGCGGCCCTCGACGACCTCGCCGACTACGTCGCCGAGGGTCACGACGGCGAGGCGATCCAGTCCCGGATGTACGAGACGGCCCGCGAACACGGTCTCGAGGTGTCCGACTTCTTCGAGGCGGGCTACCGGCTCTTCTTCGATGAGACCCAGGGCCCCCGGCTCGGCGAGTTCCTCGGCGAGCTGGAGCGGGAGTTCGTCGTCGACCGGCTCAGACGGGAGGCGTAGGCGATGGACGAGGACCGATCGCTCGATGAGTTCGCGAACCGCGACGGGGACGACGGCGAAGCCGGTGGTGGAGGCATCGAAGTCGACGATGGGGCCGACGGCGAGGCGAACGAAATCGGGGACGACGAGCGGGATCCCGCGACCGCGACGAGCACGGTCTCGACGTCCGGGTCCGACTGCGACCGGTGCGGCTCGACCGTGGAGCGCCGCTGGCTCGATGACGGCGAGTACGTCTGTTCGGACTGCAAGCAGTGGTGAAGGGTCGAAAGCCGTGGAAAGGATCGCAGGCAGTAGAAAGGGTCGAGCGGCCCCGTCCGCGATCGACGTCAACCGGCTCACCGGCGCGTCGGTCGATCGAACCCGTCCGCGAGCGTCGCCTCCTCGATGGAGAGCACCGTCGGCCGGCCGTGCGGACAGCTGAAGGGCCGATCACACTCGCCGAGGCGATCGAGAAGCGACCCCATCTCGGCGTCCGTCATCGCGTCGCCGCGTTTGAGCGACGGGTGACACGCGAGATCGGCGAGCAGCTCCTCGCGGGGATCGTCGGGACGCCCGCCCGCGGCGAGCGTCGAGAGCGCGTCTCGAAACGCCTCGACGTCGGCCGCGCGTCCGAACGGGGCCGGAACCGACCGGAGGCGGACGGTCGATCCGCCGAACGCCTCCGAGTCGAATCCGACCCGGCGGAGGTCCTCTCGGTGGGCCTCCATCGCGGCGCGCTCGTCGCTCGAGAGGGAGACCGTCGCCGGGGGATCGAGCGGGACGACGGCCTCGGGGGACGGGTCTTCGGGGGACGGATCTCGGGCGGTCTCGAAGGCGCGTCGCAGCCGCTCGAAGTTGACGCGCTCGTGGGCGGCGTGGGCGTCGACCACGAGGAGCTCCTCGCCGGCGTCACAGAGGACGTAGAGGTCGCCGTACTGGCCGATGGGATCGACGTCGGCGAACGGTGAGGCGTCCGAAGGCGCCGAAAGGGACGTCTCGAGATCCGTCGCGACCTCGGCCTTCCGTCGGAGGTCCGCTCCCGTGAGCGCGTCCTCGACAACTGCCGAGACGGCGTCCGCGACCGCCTCGCCGCGCCGTAGCCGAACCTCGCGTTTCGCCGGATGGACGTTCGGGTCCACCTCGCTCGTGGGGAGCCGCAGGTCAACCGCCGCGACCGGCTCGCGCCCGTCCGGAAGCAGTCGACCGTATCCCTCGGAGACGGCGCGTTCGAGTCTGGCGTCCTCCACCGGCCGTCCCTCGACGGCGATCCGAACGTGATCGCGGCTGGCTCGCGAGACGGAGGGGTACGCCAGGACGCCGCGAACCTCGAGATCGACGGCGGCCGAGTCGGCGTCGTTCGCGGTCGCGTCGGAATCCTTCGCGGCCGCGCCGTCATCATTCACGGTCGCGTCTCCATCCCCCGCTCGCAGGCGGCTCGTCGCGTCGATCTCCGTCGATCGGCTCGCGACCTCCCGGTCGTAGACTCCGAGGACGGCGTCGGTCCATCCCGTCCCCGGCGTCGAGAACGTCTCGCGGCCGTCGTGTTCGAGCGTGAAGGCGACGTCGGGACGCGCGAGGGCGTAGTCGGTCACGAGCGCGGAGATCCGTGCGAACTCGGCGGCCGCCCCCGCGAGCGACTCCCGTCTGGCCGGTCTGTTCGCGAAGAGGTCCTCCACGATCACGGTCGTCCCGCGGGCCCGTCCAGCGTCCTTGACCGTGACGGCGTCGTCCTCCGCATCGCCCGCATCCCCGGCATCGCCCGCAACGCCCGCGCCGGAGCGCGGCCGCGTCTCGATCCGGGTTCCGACCGCGCCGCCGGCGTTCGTGAGGATCTCGAGACGCGCGGCATCGGCGATCGACGGGAGCGCCTCGCCACGAAAGCCGAGGGCGGCGACGTCGGTCGGGTCCTCGCCGTCGCGGAGCTTGCTCGTCGCGTGCCGCTCGATCGCCAGTTTCGCGTCCGCGCGGGACATGCCGCGACCGTCGTCGCGAACCCGGAGCGACTCGGTTCCGTCACCCTCGACGGCGATCCCCACGCGGCTCGCGCCCGCGTCGAGGGCGTTGTCGACCAGCTCGCCCACCACGCGGGCGGGACGCGTGATCACCTCGCCGGCGGCGATCCGGTCGACGGTCGGCTTCGAGAGCCGTCGGATCCGAGGGGGATCCCCGTTCGATCCCGCTTCCCCTCCCTCGTGGGACCCGTATTCGTCGCGGTTCCTCGATCCGTCGCTCATCGCTTCAGTTCCCGCTTCAGCTCGGCGAGCACGTTCAGCGCCTCCACGGGCGTCATCGTGGCGACGTCGAGGTCGCGGACGGCGTCGGCGAGGTGGTCCCGCGGGGCGTGAGATCCGTTCCGGCCGTCCGCGCCGGGTTTCGGTTCCGGATCCGGTTCGGATGTCGATGTCGATGCTGACTCCGGTTCCGGTTCCGATCGGTCGGAGCCGTCGCCGTCCAGGAACTCACGGAGGGTGGCGTCGTCGCGAGTCGACTCGTCGGAAGAGGGGTCCCCGAGAACGAAACCGTCCTCGAGTGCGTCTGGACCCGCCGAGCCCCGCTCCGATCCGGGGAGTTCCTCCGAGGCGTCCGCGTCCGCCGCGTCCTCCTCCAGAAGCTCGCGGGAGCGCCGGACGACCGGCTCCGGGACGCCGGCGAGTTCGGCGACCTCGATCCCGTAGGACGACGAGGACGCCCCGCGTGCGACCCGGTGGAGGAACGTGACGTCGCCGTCCTCTCGCGTGGCCGTGAAGTGGAGGTTGAACACGCGCTCGCGGTCGTCCGCGAGGTCGGTGAGTTCGTGGTAGTGCGTGGCGAAGAGCGTCGTCGCCTCGAGTTCGTCGTGGACGAACTCCGCGGCCGCGCGGGCGATCGCCCGCCCGTCCGTCGTGGCCGTGCCGCGGCCGACCTCGTCGAGGAGCACGAGCGAGTCCGCGGTCGCGTCGTGGAGGATCTCCGTGAGCTCGCTCATCTCGCGCATGAACGTCGAGTGCCCGCCGGCGATGTCGTCTGAGGCTCCGACGCGCGTGAACACCCGGTCGACGATCCGGACCCGCGCGGCCTGGGCCGGGAGGAACGAGCCGATCTGTGCGAGCACGACCGCGAGCGCGACCTGGCGCATGTAGGTCGACTTCCCGCTCATGTTCGGCCCGGTGATGATCGCGACGCTTCCGGACGGGAGGTCCGCGTCGTTGGGGACGAACTCCCCCGTTCGCTCGACGACGGGATGTCTGCCTCCCTCGATCTCGATGCCTGGAGCGTCGCCGTCGTCGTTGTCCTCCCCGTCGGCCTCGCTGCCGTCGTCGCTGTCCTCCCCGCCGCCGTCCCCCGGCTCCACGATCTCGGGACGGACGTAGTCGTTTTCGACCGCGACAGTCGAAAGCGACCGGAGGGCGTCGAGCTCCGCGAGCGCCTCCGCGAGCGCCTGGAGGCGCTCGGACTCGGCGGCGACGGTCTCGCGGATCTCTCGGAACAGCTCGTACTCCATCGCGTCCGCCCGTTCGGCGGCGCCGAGGATCTCGTCCTCGCGCTCCTTCAGCTCGGGCGTGTAGAACCGCTCGCTGTTCTTGAGCGTCTGTCGACGGTGGTAGTCGTCCGGCACCCGGTCGAGGTTCGGGTCGGTGACCTCGATGTAGTAGCCGTGAACCTGCGTGTGGCCGACCGTCAGCGAGTCGATCCCCGTCCGCTCGCGCTCTCTTTGTTCCAGGTCCGCGATCCACTCGCGTCCCTCGCGTTCGGTCCGGCGGAGGTCGTCGAGTTCGTCGTCGAACCCCTCCCGGATGACGTCGCCGTCGGTGATCTCCTGGGGCGGGTCCGCCACGATCGCCCGATCGATCAGGTCGCGGGTCTCCGCGAGCGGGTCCAGCCGCTCGCGAAGCTCCTCCAGGTGGGAGCAGGGCCCATCGGCGGAGCGGCTCCCGTCGCCGGGTCGATCCTCCCCGCCCGCTGGCCCCTCGTGGCCTGCTTCGTCCGCGTGGCCCGCTCGCCCCTCGCCGGTGGCCGTCTTCGCTCCCGTGGTCGCCTCCGAACCGGCCGTCCCGCTCGCTCCCGTTTCGTCCGTCTCCTCCACGAGGGCGTCCCGGAGGTCCGGGACCACCTCGAGGGTCGCGTGAAGCGACCGGAGGTCGCGCGCGTTCGCCCGTCCGCGCGAGACGCGACCGACCAGCCGCTCCAGGTCGTAGGCGCTCGCGAGCCGGTCGTCGATCGTCTCGCGAACGATCGGGCGGGAGACGAGCCACTCGACGGCGTCGTGTCGCGACCGGATTCGGTCGGCGTCGACGAGCGGCCGCCGGAGCCACCGCTCGAGACACCGACGGCCGAGCGCGCAACTCGTGCGGTCGATCACGTCGAAGAGGGTGTCGCTCGCGCCCAGCCCGCGGTTCTCGAAGAGTTCGAGGCTCCGGCGGGCGGCCGCATCGAGCCGCAGGCGATCGCGGGGATCGTACCGGCGTATCCGGGAGACGTACTCGAGCGGCCCGTCGTCACCCTGTGTGTACTCGGCGTAGGCCAGGACCGCACCGGTCGCCCGGAGCTCGGCGTCGTTCGCGAACCGTCGCTTCGGGGAGGCGAGGTACGGCTCCAGGCGGTCGCTCGCGACCGACCCGCGAAACAGGTCGTCGTCGATCTCCGTCTCCATCCAGCGTGCGTCGCCTCCGCCCGCGGAACCACGGAACTCGGTCTCGGGGCCGTAGACCACCTCCGCGGGATCGATGCGTTCCAACTCCTCCGCGACGGTTTCGGCGTCGCCGCTCGTGACGAGACACTCGCCGGTGGCGACGTCGACCGCCGCGAGCCCCCGGGCGACTCGGGGGGGATCTCCGTCGACGCCCCGGTTGCCACCCCCGTCCTCGTTCCCCCGGACCACGGCGGCGACGTAGTTCGTCGCGCCCGAGGACGAAAGCTCCTCGTCGACGACCGTTCCGGGGGTGATCACCTGCGTGACCGCCCGGTCTACGAGCCCCGAGGCGGCCTCCGCGTCCTCCACCTGGTCGGCGAGCGCGACGCGGTAGCCCGCATCGAGCAGGCTCTCGAGGTAGCTCGTCGCGTTGTCGATGGGGATTCCCGCCATCGGATACTCGCCGGTCGAGTCCTCGCGTTGGGTCAACGTCACCTCACAGACGCGCGCCACCTCGGCGGCCGCCTCGCAGAACGCCTCGTAGAAGTCGCCGACCTGGAACAACACGAGGGCGTCCTCGTGTGCGGCACACAGGTCGGCGTACTGCGAGAGCATCGGGGTCAGGTCCTCGCGGGCGGCCGCGATGGATGGGGGCAATCCGGTTACCGTCGCGGGATCCGCCGTCGGCATACACGCGAAAACGGCGTGGGAGGTGCATAAACGCCACGGACGGGGAGACGCCCCGCCGACGGTTCGGCGAATCTCCGACCGCCAGATATAAGTGTAGTATTGTATAATAACACCACAACCACGATGAAACAGAACATCCGATCGATCGCGTCATTGGCGATCTCCGTCCTCCTCCTCGGAGCGACGATCGCCGTCGGCGCCGGAGCCGTCTCGGCCGAACGCTACGACGACTTCTCGCAGCCGACGCTCGAACCGACTGTACAGGGCGTGAACGTCGTCTCGCCCGGCGAGACGGAACGTCTCGAGATAGCCGTTCAAAACCGCCACGAGGGGACCACCGAGACCGACCAGCGGATCGATGGTATTGCTCAAGTCGTACAATCACATCGAGTGAACCTCGGCGCGGCGAGCGCCGTGACCGCCGACGTCGAGTCGGGCGATGCGCCCCTCACCGTCAGGACCGGCACTCAGAGCCTGGGGACGATCGATGCCGGAAGCAGCGGTCGAGCGTCCCTCACGGTCGAGGTCGACGAGAACGCCGCGCCGGGGACCTACCGCGTCCCGGTGGAGATGCAGTACGAGTACGTCCGCGGGATCACCGTCGACTCGAACGACTACATCCTCCACCGCAACGAGGAAACCGTGACGAAGTACCTCACGATACGGGTCGAGGAGTCGGTCCGCCTCGGGATCGCGAACGCCACGAGCGAGGGGCTCTACGAGGGCGCCGACGGCACCGTGACGGTGACGGTCCGAAACGACGGGTCCGAGACCGCCCGGAACGCCGAACTCACGATGCTCGAGTCGGCCCACCTCCGTCCCCGAAGCGAGGGAGTCTCGATCGGCCGGCTCGAGCCGGGCGAGCGCGCGACCGCCACCTTCCAGACCGGTACGAAAGACGTCGACGTCGCCGGAGACTACCCCGCGAGGTTCCGATTGAGCTACGAGAACGAGAACGGGAATCCCGAGGAATCCGCGGTCCGGACCGGTGCGGTTCCCATCACCGGTGGACCCGCCTTCGCGTACGAGGCCGAGACCGAGGACCTCTACGTCGATTCGATCGGCGCCGTCACCGTGACCGTCACGAACACCGGCGACCGGACCGCGAGGGACGCGCGGGCAGTTCTGGAGCCGATCGAGCCCTTCTCGCTTCTCTCGAGTCGCGCCAGTCTGGGAACGCTCGAGCCCGGTGAATCGGCGACCGCCCGGTTCAAACTCGAGGCGACGGACCGGACCGTCCCCCAGGAGTACCCGCTCACCCTCTCGGTCGTACACGACGACGACCACGCGAACCCGGTCGAAAGCGAGCCGCAGTCGGTCGGCGTGACCGTCGAGCCAGAACGCGAGTTCGCCGTCGTCGAGACCACGGATCTGACGGCCGGCTCGACTGAGACGGTCGACGTGACGGTCCGGAACGTCGGCGGCGGGACCCTGCGGAACGCCGAGGTCCGGATCAACGCCAACTCGCCGTTCGAGACCGACGACGACACGGCCTACGTGGGCGATCTGGAGCCCGGCGAAACGGCCACCGTGAGCTACACCGTCTCGACGGACGCGGCGGCGACGCCGAAGACCTACGCGGTCGATGCGACGATCAAACACGACAACGCCTTCGGCGAGACCGTCGTCACCGACGTCGAGTCCGCACCCGTCACGGTGACGCCCTCGGAGAGTCGCCTGCCGCTCGTCGGCGGAGTCGCGCTGATCGTGATCATCGTGCTGGCGGTCGGGGTCGTCTACCGGTCCCGGCTGCGCTCGCGGCTTCGATAACCACCAATGGTGACCGAGATCGGAACGTACGTCCGCGATCGCCTCGCCGCCACCGGCCGGTACGCCGCGACCAACCGGCGTCGGATATTCGCGATCGTCGCCGTCACCGCTCTCCTCGCGGCCGGCGTCGGTCTCGCCGGCGTCCAGATGAGCATGGGGATGACCCTCTACATCGACGACGACTCCCAGACTGCGAAAGATTGGGAGATGGTCAAGGAGGACTTCGGCGCCGGAAACAACGTCTTCGTCGTCGTCGAGTCCGACCGGCTCACCGACCCCGAGACGATCCGGGCGATAGATCGGCTCGACCGCCGGTATACCGAAAACGTGGACGACGTGGGCCAGGTGCGTTCGATCGCGGACGTCGTCCGTCGGGGGAACGACGGCGAACTCCCCCGAACGGAGGCCGGCGTCCGCCGGTCGATCGAACGGGTCGAAGATCGGGGCCCGGAGTCCGCGGCGATGGTCGATCGGCTACGGCCCGAACCCGGAACGACCGTCATCCTCGTGAGCTACGGCGAGGTTGATCGGTTCGACCGCGGCGCATTCATGCCCACGCGCGGCGCGGACGTGATGTACTCCGCGATCGACGCGGAGACGGACGCCGCCGTGACGCCGCCGGGGATGTCCACGACGATCACCGGACAGCCCGTCTTCGAGAACGCCGCGTTCGGGCTGATGCTGCCCGAGATGATCGCCCTCTTCGGTGGCGCGTTCGCGCTCATCTTCGGCGTCGTCTACGTGGTGATGCGCCGCAAGGTCGAACGCGGCTGGCACGTCCTGTTGCCCCTCGGTACCGCCATGGTCGCGCTCGTATACATGTTCGGCGCGATGGGCGCTCTCGGATACGACTTCAACGCGATCATGCTCGGCGTGATGCCCATCGCGTTGGGGCTCGGGATCGACTACGGCCTCCAGATCCACACCCGCTACGTCGAGGAGCGACACGCCGGCAACGAGCCCCGACGCGCGGCGGAGGTGGCGACCAGAACCACCGGGAGAGCCCTGCTCATCGCGATGGGGACCACCGTGGTCGGGCTCGGCTCGCTTCTCGTCTCGGCGGTCCCGCCGGTCCGCCAGTTCGGCGTGACGAGCGCCATCGCGGTGCTCGCCGCGATGATCCTCTCCGTCACCCTGCTTCCGGCGCTGCTCGTCCGCTACGATCGCGGGGACTACGGCGCAGCTGTCGGATCGATCGACGGTCCGATCGGCGGTGGCGACGGATCGACCGACGGTAGCGACGGAGCGATCGACGAGGGCGGCGTCGACGGTGGATCGAGCGGCGGCGCGGCGGCCGTCTCCAATCCCGCGCCCGAGGACGACCGACTGGAGGCCGCGACGAGGCGGTTCACGACGGACGTCACGGGCGGACGGCCGCTCCTCACGCTGTTCATCGCCCTGCTTCTCGTCTCGGGCGGGCTCTACGCGTACCCGCAGGTCGAGCCCAAACAGGAGATGATGGACTTCTGGCCCCAGGATCTCGACGAGAAGAACGACCTCGAGCGGCTCTCCGGGACGGTCGAGAGCCCGAAGGCCGTCTACGTGGTGGTCGAGACCGACCGGGCCTACACGCCGGAGAGCTTCCGCGATCTCGCCACCTACCAGCGGCTGATGCTCGAGAACGACCGGGTGAATGCCGTCGAGGGGCCGGTCGTGGACGTGCAGATGGCCACCGACGGCGGGATCCCGGACACCCAGGCGAAACTGGATCGAACGCTCGATGCCCACGCCGCCTCCGGCGACGGGTCCGGGTCGGCGAGCGCGGACCCTCGCTCGGAGAATCCCTCGCGGGTGCTCCTCACCTTCTACGTCGACGACGTCGAGGGTGAGGCGGTTCGGACCCTCATCTCGGAGTTCGAGGGGAACGCGGAACTCACCATGGAGCCGGGAACGGAGGTCCGGATCACCGGCAAGCCGGTGGTCAACCGCAACGTCATCGAGAACGTGACGGCCGGGCTGACCCCGATGACCCTCCTGTCGTTCGGGCTCGGGCTGGGGTTCTTGGCCCTCGCGTTCCTGTCGGCCCGGATCGCCGTGACGCTCGTCGCGAGCGTCGCGGGCGCCGCGGCCGTGCTGGTCACGGGCGCGATGTACCTCTTCGAAATTCCGTGGAACCCGCTCACCATCACGATGTCCTCTCTCACCCTCGGGATCGGCGTCGATTACGGGATCCACCTCTTCGAACGGTACGAGTTCGAAGTGACTGAACACGGGCTCGACCCGCTTACGGCGGCCGCCACCGCGGTCTCGAAGCTCTCGCGGCCGATCGTCGGATCGAGTTTCACCACCATCTTCGGGTTCGGGTGTTGACGGTCTCGCGGTTCCCCGTGCTCGCGAACTTCGGTCGGACGACCGTCCTCGCGATCGCCTTCTCGCTCGTGACCGCGATGACGGTGCTGCCGGCCGCCTTGACCGTGGTTCCGCTTTTGGACGCGGACGGCGCGGACGAGGCGAGGGACCAGGCGGTCGAGGCTGCCGGAAGCGACGACCGGAACGCATAGGAGACATCGCCGTCGGCGGGAGGCTTACGGTTCCGCGTTCCCAACCGAACGTGTGAGGAACCGGAAGCTCGTGGTCGGACTCGCCGCGACGTTCATCGGACTCACGGTGGTGCTCGCCGTCGCCGGGCTCGTGGTCCATCCGATCCTCGTCTTCGTCGCCGTTCCGTTCGGCCTCGCGGCCTACCTCCTCTGGCTGCACGCCAGCGGCCGACTCGCCGACCGGGTTCGTACGCGTCGGACGTCGAGCGGGCGAACCCGCGGGAGGCGATCCGCCGGGGACGGTCGCGCCCGCGAGTACGAACGAACGCGCGCCAGCGCCCGAAGGAACCGCGAGGCCGCCTTCGACGGGGCGCGCGGGACGGCCGGTGGTCGCGGCGGAACACGGTCCGGAGGGGCGGGAACTCACGCCGGAGCCCGGACCGACCGGGCCTCGGCTGCCGCCGATCCGGCGCCGACGCGTCGGGAGGCCGCGGAGACCCTCGGGGTCGACCCGGAGGCCGACCAGGAGACCGTCCGCGCGGCCTACAGGGAGCGAGCGAAGACGCTGCATCCCGACGCCGACGGGGGCGACGAAGCCGCGTTCAAGGAGCTCACGCGGGCCTACGATCGACTCCGGGAGTAGCTCACTCACGAGTTCGCGCCCACGAGCCGGATCCCGCACGTCCGATTCAATCGCTGGCGCGCGAGCGGTCGAACGGATCCGACGGCAGGCGAAGCTCCTCGAGCTTCGGGAGGTGTTTGAGGTTGTAGACCACTCGAAGCTCATCGGAGACGATCTCCGCCACACACGACAGCCGGATCCCGCGTTCCGTCATCTCGTCGGGGAGGACGTGGTTGACCGGAATGGACAGCTCCCCCTCGATCACCGCGACCGCGCAGTTCGCACAGGCCCCGCCACGGCAGGCGTAGGGCCACGCGAACCCGCGTTTCTCGGCTGCCTCGAGGAGGGTCTCGTCCGGCTCCGCGAGGAACCGCCCGTGATCGGCCGACGAGAGGTCGGCGTCGGCCGCCCGGTCGAAGAGGTTCTCGTCGTCGAGCGACCAGCCACGGTCCGCGAGCACCTCGTAATCGAGGTACTCGACCGTGGCACCGACGGGCTCGGATTCGCCGCCGTCGTCGTTGCCGTTCTCCCCGCCCGCTTGCGAGCCGGAACCCGAAGACGCTTTGCGGGATCGGTTCCCGTCGCTTCCGGACGATCCCTCTCCCGACTCGAGCAGGGACTCGTCGTCACCCTCGCCCGCGAGAACGGCCTCGTAGGCGGTCTTCACGTCCTGGAACGCCTCGGCCGACCCGCCGTGGTCGGGATGGGTCTCGAGCACTCGCCGCCTGTAGGCGCGTTCGATCTCCCCGTCGTCTGCGTCCGGATCGACCCCGAGCACCTCGTACGGGGAGGCCATGGATTCACTTGTCCGATCGGACCCAAAAGGCTTCCCAACACGGCGCGCCACGGCCCCACGACGTCGAACGTGCGCACTCGACATCGGCGTTGGGACGCGCGTTCGAGGCCGAAGGACGCACGTTAAGTGGTCTCCGACCCAGAATTTCACCATGGCAGACGCCACGGATCTCGAGGAACTCAAACGCGGAACCGAACTGGTAAAGCGTGGCTTCGCCCGGATGCAGAAGGGCGGCGTCATCATGGACGTCGTCACGCGCGAGCAGGCCCGCATCGCCGAGGACGCCGGCGCGGTCGCGGTGATGGCGCTCGAGGCGGTTCCCGCCGACATCCGGAAACGCGGCGGCGTCGCCCGGATGCCCGACCCCGAGAACGTGGTCTCGATCATCGACGAGGTCTCGATTCCGGTGATGGGCAAATCACGGATCGGCCACCGCAAGGAGGCGCAGATCCTCGAGTCGCTCGGCGTCGACATGATCGACGAGTCGGAGGTGCTCACGCCCGCCGACGACGAGTTCCACATCGACAAACGCGAGTTCACGGCCCCGTTCGTCTGCGGCGCTCGGAACCTCCCCGAGGCGCTTCGACGCATCAACGAGGGCGCCGCGATGATCCGCACCAAGGGCGAGGCCGGAACCGGCGACGTCAACCAGGCGGTCAAACACCAGCGCACCATGCAGCGACAGATCCGCGAGATCGCCGGCCTCGATCACGACGAGCGCGAGGCGTGGGCCCGCGAGCACGGCGCGCCCCGGGATCTGGTCCACGAGACGGCCGACGTGGGTCGGCTACCGGTCGTCAACTTCGCGGCCGGCGGGATCGCGACGCCCGCCGACGCCGCCTTGATGATGCACCACGGGTGTGACGGCATCTTCGTCGGCTCGGGGATCTTCGGCGCGGAGAACCCGACGGAGATGGGGACCGCCATCGTCGAGGCCGTGAACAACTGGGACGACGCCGACGAACTCGCCGAGATCGCCCGCGGCGCCGGAAGCGGCATGAAGGGTCGCTCCAACGACTCGCTCGAGGAGGAGGAGCGCCTGCAGGGTCGCGGCGTCTAAAGCGGATATCTTCTGACACGTCCCTCGCGTTCTTCCCGTTCGGTCACCTACAGGTCCTCCAGCACCGTCGTCAACGCGCTTGCGAGCTCCTCGAACCGGTCGATCCGCATCTCGTCCGTGGTCGCCCACACGCCGTGATCGCCGGCGATCACCCGGGTCAGGTACCCTCGCTCGAAGACCCGGATCGTGAACTGGTAGTCGTCGAGCTGGGTCCCCCTGTAGAGGGACTTCGAGTGAAAGCCCATCCGCTCGCGCTCCGCGAACCCGACGAGGTCGGCGCTCCGTTCCAAGTCACCGCGGAGGTAGATCTGCTCGACCGCGTCCTCGGTGAAGTACGTGAGGCTTCGAAGCTCGTCGCCGATCGCGGTTCGCGCCGCGCTCAACAGCTGATCCCGCAGTGGATCGGACAGCTCGTCGTCGCTCATACGGTAGCTCACAACAGGGCACACACCTAAATAATCCACCCCCGATTCTCGGGGATCGATACGGTCCGGGACGCCGACGGTACGTCCCGGATCAGACGATGGCCGCTCCGGGGATCAGACGATGGCCGCTCCGGGGATCAGACGATGGCCGCTCCGGGGATCAGACGATGGCCGCTCCGGGGATCAGACGATGGTCGCTCCGGGACCGATCCGCGTCTGGTAGGCGCGCGACTCGACGCCCGCGCCCGCGAAGGCGTCGACCATCGCGGCCGCGACGTGTCGCCTGTCGTCCATCTCGCAGGCGGCGAGGATCGCCGGGCCCGCGCCGCTCACCGTGACGCCGGTCGCGCCCGCCGCGAAGGCGGCCTCGCGGACGTCCTCGTAGCCGGTGATGAGGCGGGCGCGTTCTGGAGTCACCACCGAGTCGCACATCCCCGAGCCGACGAGGTCGGGATCGGAGCGACACATCCCGATCGTCAGCGTCGCGGCGTTGCCGACCGTCTCGACCACCTGATCCATGGAGGCGGTCTCGGGGACGACCCGGCGTGCGTCCCGCGTCGAGACCGCGACGTCGGGCAGACACGCCACGACCGGGATGTCCGTCTCGACCCCGTGGGTGGCCGTCGGAGTCGTGACGGTGAACCCGCCGACGATGGCCGGAGCGACGTTGTCGGCGTGAGCGACCCCGGAGACGACCGCCTCGCCCTCCGCGGCGATCGGAACGAGTTCCTCGCGGGTGTATCCGCGGTCGTACAGCTCGTTGAGCCCGACCGCCGCCGCCGCCGCGCTCGCCGCCGAGGACCCGAGTCCGGAAGCCGGACGAACCCCCTTGTCGATGTGGATGTGTGCGGGCGCGTCGAGCGCCTCGACGACGGCCCCGACGGTGTTCTTTTCGGGGTCCTCGGGGATGTACTGTGCGCCGACGCCGGTCACCTCGATGGAGGTGGTCTCCGCCTTCGAGACGGCGACGACGTCTGCCGGCCGGGCGAGCGCGGCACCGAAGGTATCGAACCCGCTTCCGAGGTTCGCGCTCGTCGCGGGTGCCCGTACCGTGATCATACCGTGGGGTTGCGGCGGTGGGCAAAAAAGGGGCTGGTTCCGCGATCGCCGCCGCCGAGTTCCGCCGGATCGACGGTCACCTGGCCGTGGTCCAAAGCAGCGGTGCGATGACGAGAAGCGCCAGCCCGAAGAAGATGAACGGCGCCGACATCGTCGTGAAGGGCGCGACCGCGAAGATCAGCCCGAACAGTGCGAGGTTGGCGGCGAGAACGCGCTGGCTCTTGAGCAGCAGGGCACCCACGGTCGTCACTGCGAACGCGACCAACAGGATGTGACCCAGGTGGTAGTCGAGCAGGAACCCGTCGATCAGAGATTGCAGCGGGATCATTCTCGTTTCACGGTCCGGCCGATTCGCGCATTAAAGTTCCGTTTTCGCGGACGCCGGGAACGCTCCGGGCCTCCGACCGGTTCGAGGCACCCGGTTCGACCACCGGCTCGAGGCGCCCCGTTCGACGATCTCAAAGCGACCGTTCGATGATCCCTTCGAGGTCCTCTCTCGTGACGCGGCGGGGATTCCCGACGAGGAGTCGCTGGAGCGCGTTCGACCGCTCGGCGAGGTGATCGACGTCGTCCGGTCCGATCCCGAGCGAGGACAAGCCGCCCTCGATCCCCACGTCGGCGGCCAGCTTCTCCACCGCGACGGCCGCCGCCTCGGCCGCCTCGTCGTCGCTCAGCCCGCTCGTGTCCTCCCCGAGGAGCTCCGCGATCTCGGCATAGCGGTCGAACGCGCTCGTCGCGTTGAACCGGATCACCTCGGGCAGCGTCAACGCGATGGTGACGCCGTGTGGCGTGTGGTGGACGGCCCCGGCCGCCATCGCGATGGCGTGGGTCGCTCCGAGCCCGGCGTTCGTGAACGCGGCCCCCGCCATCAAGCTTCCGAGGGACATGTTCCGTCGCGCCTCGACGTCCTCGCCGTTGTTCACCGCGTCACGGAGCCCGTCGCCGATGTGCTCGATCGCGGTTCTCGCGAGCTGGTCCGTGAGCACGGATCGGCCGTTGTAATCGGGACGATCCGTCCGGTCTTGCGGTGCGGGCTTCGCGTCGTACCGGCGGGTGACGTACGCCTCGATGGCGTGTGAGAGCGCGTCCATCCCCGAGGAGGCCGTCGGTCCCGGCGGGAGCGACACCGTCAGCCCCGGATCGACGAGCGCGACGTCGGGACGCTGGTGGCGGCTCGAGATCCCGACCTTGAGATCCTCCTCGGGCAGGGAGATGACCGAGACCGGCGACGTCTCCGATCCGGTTCCCGCCGTCGTCGGCAGACACGCGGTCGGGACTCCGGGTCCGGGAACGTCCCGTCCCCCGCCGGTCGGCGGCGCGACGTAATCCAGGATGTCGCCGCCGTGTTCGTGAACGACGCTCGTGGTCTTCGCGACGTCCATCGAGCTTCCGCCGCCGAGGCCGACGATGAAGTCCGGATCGACCGCCGCCGCCTCCTCGAGGGCACGGTCGAAGACCTCGACCGACGGTTCCGGTTCGACCTCGTCGAAGACCGTGTAGTCGTCCGGAGCGAGCGACTCGGTCGCCTCGTCGACGACTCCGGCCTCCGAGACGCCGGGATCCGTGACCACGAGGACCGAGTCCGCGTCGAATTCGCGGACGACTCCGCCGAGTTCCGCGGCCGCGCCGACCCCGAAGGTGACGTTCTTGGCCATCTCGAACTCCCAGACCGATTCGGACTCATACACCATGTACGGGACGGTGATCGGGTGGGCGACATAAATAGGTAAGCAGCTTTCAGATGACCGACGAGACCGATGACCGATCTCGAGAGCGCGGAGCGATCTCGGAATCGACGAACGAGCCTGAGAGGAGGACTGATCTCGAGGTCGACGAACGATCGACGATCCGGCTCCGAAATCGTCGATATCGAGGGACGAACGGGACGTTAGAGCGGGGCGAGACCACACGATCGCAGGACGGAAGCGAGGCGAATCGACGTCCTTCGATCGGCCGTTGACCGCCGAGAGAGGTGGTTCCTCGACCGTCGGGGCCACGGTAGGTCGCTCATAACAATACCGGCTCCCGGTCTACCCCCGATGTGGCCTCCATCCCGAGGCCACCACCGCACGATCGACGCGACCCGAGCGATCCGCGATCGTGTCCCCCCACCATTGCTGTGGCGACGTCCCCCCGTCGCCCCTTTTCGTCGATTCCAGGGAATGCCGATGCACGTGGTCGCCGAACGGCGGTTCACGTCGGCAGTCGACCGTCCCGTTCGAGGCCGGCGAGCACGACGAGCGTCGCGAGGAGGGCCACCGAGGCCGCGACGAAAACCGTGTCGTAGGCGTAGCCGCGCTCGATCAAACTTCCAAGAACCGACGAGCCGATCGACTGTGAGAGCATCCACACGGAGCTGAACACGGCGTAGGCGCTCGCCCGGGCGGAATCCGGAAGCGCGGTCAGGATGTAGGCGTCGGTCGCCGGGAACAGCGCGTGGATGACGAATCCGATGACCGCGGAGATCACCGCGAGGGCGACGAAGCCGTCGGCCGCGACCAACAACAGCAGGCAGCCGGCGAAGGACCCGACGATGGCGAGCAACAACGGGACCGACGGCAGTCGATCGACCAGCTCGCCGGCGATGAAGAACGCGGGGATGCCGGCCGCGAAGACGATCGTCAACATCGTCGAAGCCGCCGTCGGAGAGAGACCGCGCGACTGCATGTACAGCTCGTAGAAGTTGAACACGCCCTGCCAGACGAAGACGACGAGCCCGGCCAGCCCCAGCGCCGTGAGGATGATCCGCCACTCCGAGAGCGCCCCCGCGATCAGCGATCGATCCGCCTCGCCCGCGGCGGGCATCTCCGTCCGGCGGGCCTGAACGACGGCGTAGACGGTCACCACGGCGACGCCGACGGCGATCGTCCACAGCGCGTACCGCCAGTCGAACCACACCGCGACGGTGACGAGCGGCGCCGCGACCACGGCCGCGGACTGGGTCGCCGCACCGTGGATCCCGAGGATGCGGCCGACCGCCTCCGGGAACAGTTCGCTCAAAAGCGGGTTCGCCGAGACGAAATACACGCCGGAGGCGGTCCCCATGAGGAACGCCCCGAGCATGAGCTGACGCACGGTCGTCGCCGCGCCCGCGCCGGCCGCCGCCCCCGCGAGGATGGCTCCCGAGGCCAGGACGAGATGGTGTCGTGGGACGCGCGTGAGCAGCCACCCGGCCGGGAGTCGAAGGGCCGCGCTGCCGACCCACGTGAGCGTCACGATGAGGCCCGCGGTCGCCTCGCCGATGCCGAACTCGGCGATGAACACGTTCAAAAGCGGCGCGAACACGACTCTGGCGAGGTTGAGGAAGAAGACGAGCCCGCAAAGCGAACCGAATAGACGACGGCGACTCACGACGGCACTTTCGACCTGGGGGAGTCAAGTGTTGCGAACCCCCTCACGAGTTCCGGATCCTCTCTCGAGACGGTTGTCCGCTGTCGGGACTCGATCGATCCGCTCGCGATCGGCGATCGACCGGTCGGAACACGGAAGCCGGGACGAGCGTTTCCGAAAGACCGTCCGCAGTTCCGAGGTGGACCGCGTCGAAGAGGTTCAGTCGGTCGTATTTCCGTTGCAGCGCTCCGCCTGCGGCGACGTGGGACTCCCGCAGCGGCACGAGTTCGATCCCTTCGTCAGTCAGTGATTCGTTCACGCTGGTGACCCGCTCGCGGGTCCACTCGTCTTCCATCGCGTACTGGACCTCAATACAGGTCGAGACGGAGGTCTTCGGGTCGTCGATCGCGTCGAGATCGACCGCGGAGCTGAGCCGGTCGTCAGCTTTCAACACCGCGAGGACGACGTCGGTGTCAAGATACACGTTTGCGGTCCAATGATCCAGGACCGTAAACGGAGGTGAGTGATGCGGACTGTTGGACTGACCGAACCTCCGTTCTGCTACGAAATCGGGGGGTGCCTCCGCAACCCCCCGGAGAGCATGACATGCGATGACTCAATCCGCGTGTAGCTCCCTCAATTCCGTGCTTGCCTACCGATAATCCCATTGAATTTGTGAGTAGGCACCATGAGATCCTGACTCAAGGAGTAAAAAGATATGGCTGGTGTCGGAAGAGCCTCGATCCCGTCGCGCGATGTCTTTCGATCCGTTTCACGACTGGGGAGATCACTCGTCTCCCCAGCTCGTTGAGCGGCGTCGGCACGGACATCGCGTGTTCGACGTCGACGACGGTGCGCCCCTGATCGACCAGACGAAATAGGCGGTTGCCGAAGACAGTGTTCTGAACACCTCTGCCCCCAGACTCTTATATGGATTCGGGACCCATAGCAGACAAGAGAGTATCGTGAAGACAGAAACCATACCGCCTCTAGTCAACGCTCTTGAGGATATCTTCTTTGCGGTCAACGAATCCGGTTACATCGAACTCTGGAACCAAGCCGCTGCCGAGATCACCGGGTACACTAACGTGGAAGCGGGGACGATGACCCCCTCCGACTTCTTTGACCAACCGGATAGCGACCGCGTCACCGAAGCAATCAACGAGCTGTTCGAAACCGGTGACGCTGTTGTCGAAGTAGAGTTGGTGACGGCGGACGGCGACCGTATCCCTTACGAGTTCAGAGCGACGCGGCTCCCTGAAGACAGCCCCTATGCGTTCGCCGGAATTGGCCGTGATATCACCGAACGAAAGGCGGCCGAACGTGAGCGGAACGCGATCCTGAACCGGATGCGCGATGGCTTCTTGGCCGTCGATACCGACTGGCGGATCACCTACGCCAACGAGAAGGGAAAACAAGTGCTCGCCAACGCAATGGGGACCCCCCGCGAGGAAACGACGTTCGAGGGACTTCACCTGTGGGAGGAAATTCCCGATGCCGTCGACACGATCTTCTACGAGGAGTATCACCGGGCGATAGAGACTGACGAGGCCGTTTCGTTTGAGGAGTACTTCCCGCCGCTGGACGAGTGGTTCGACGTTCGGGCGTTCCCTGACGAAACCGGGCTCTCCATCTACTTTCGCGAAATCACCGAACAGCACCAACATCGCGCGGAACTCGAACACCGTGAACAGATACTCAAAGAGCTATACACGATTACTGCCGATCGCGACAGCACGTTCACCGAACAAATCCAACAGCTGCTCGCGCTCGGACGTGCAGAGTTCGGGACGGAGTACGGCTCGCTCTCGGAGATTCGAGGCGATGAGTACCTGTTCGAGATCGTCGCTGCCGACGACGACAGTCTCCAGGCGGGGGACACGGTACCGCTCGAAGCGACGAACTGTGAACGTGTGGCGACCCAGCGAGAGACCCTTGCATGGGGGAACATCGCGCAGGATGCGCCGGAGCAAACCGACCGCGCCGGCTACACCGACTGGGGCATCTCCTGTTATCTCGGGGCACCGGTGTACGATAACGATGGCGTGTACGGCACGTTCTGTTTCTACGGGAGGGACACGCGAGCCGATCAGTTCTCCGAGTGGGACATGACGCTCGTCGATTTGATGAGTCGCTGGGTGAGTTACGAACTCCAGCGCAAACAGGTAACTGCAGAACTCCAGCGACAGAACGAGCGCCTCGAGCAGTTCGCCGGCATCATCAGTCACGACCTCCGGAACCCGTTGAACGTCCTATCGGGTCGGCTCGAACTTGCCAAGGAGACCGGCGATGCGGAGGAGTTCGCCCACTGTTTCGACGCGGTCGAGCGGATGGAAGCACTCATCGACGACCTGCTCGCGCTGTCGAAGGCAGGCAAAGCGATCGGCGACGTTGAGCTCGTTATACTCGGGGAACTCGCGGAGTTGGCGTGGGAATCCGTGCCGACGGACAGCGCCACCCTCCAGATCATGGCCCACGACACGGTGCCAGCAGACGCCTCGCGGCTCCGGCAGTTGTTCGAGAACCTGTTCCGGAACGCCATTGAGCACGGTGAGGCGGATGTGACGGTCACCGTTGGCACACTTGAGCACGGGTTCTATGTCGAGGACGATGGGCCGGGGATCCCCGAGGATGACCGCGACAAGGTTTTCGAGAGCGGGCACTCGACGACTGCCGGAGCTGGCTTCGGGCTCGCGATCGTCGCGGATATCGTTGAGGCGCACGGCTGGGAGATCCGCGCCACGGAAAGTGAGTTGGGCGGCGCCCGGTTCGAAATCACGGGCATCGATTGAGCAATACGCACGAGCCACAACACGACTGGTTCAGTCGAATACTGACGCAAGGAATGTGATCGCTGTGCCACATCTCGGTATTCGGACCCCGTTTTGACTAGCGAACAGAACAACGAGTCGCTATCCGACCGTGTTACACGCGTCGCGAGGACGCGGCGGTGGTCTGCTCCTGCTGGTCGAGCTGGAACATGCGCTGGTCGACGAGCGCACCGAGTTCGAAGCGGTGCAGTATCCACACCCCGACACCGCTCGAGACGGTCACGACCACGAGATACCACGCGGCACGAACCGCGTGATCACTGCGGGAACGGAGATCGTCAGCGGTGGGTTCGTCGAACGAACTCACGGCGAACCACCACTGTTCGGGTTCTCGAGTTGGTCGGTGTGTGTCCCACGGTTCCGATTCGGTTGGTCAGCGGGATCGCCAATCGACGTCGCGTCCGGCGGCACTCCCGAGCTGGATGCGGGCTCGCGTATCGCAGGCGAGGCACCGATAGACACGACCCTCGTCGTCGCCGAAGGTTCGACGGAACGTGTCGGACACGTGAGTCCCGCAGTGTCGACACTCGTGGTCGGCGCTTGATCCGCGATCAAGACGGATCATGGCTGACACCTCCCGGTGTCGAGACTGGATGCTTCTCCAGTCACACGCACCGCAGTACAGCGTCGACCCGCGCCTGGTGAACACCTCAAACAACGCGAATAGAGAGGTACCTCAAATTCGTTATAATACCGAAATTGGATGGCTGGGGAGTCCCAGCCCACCAATTTCACCCGGATAGGTTCCGGGTTTTTTGCAGGTGGGCCAACACGGATTTGAACCGTGGACCTCCCGGTTATCAGCCGAGCGCTCAACCTGACTGAGCTATTGGCCCAGGCGAGCGCGTTCTCCGCTTGCGTTGGTAGGAGTTTAAGGGTTTCCCTTTCACATCGCACCGCAGTACGTCGATTATTGTCACCCGACGTCGGTCGATCGAAGCCGCCGATCGGTCGCGGTACTATCGACCCACGCCCTCATCGTCCGTCGCATCGCTATCGGTCGACCCCTCGTTCCTGGACGACTCCTCGTCCTCGGCCGACACCTCGTCGTCCACCGAGAAGTCGACATCGACGACGTCGTCGTCCGTGGACGCCTCTCTACGGGAGCCGCTCGCCGCTCCGCCGGATCCGGAACCCGATCCCGTTCCGTCGAATCCCCCGCCGGCTCCGAAGTCCGTGCCTCCAAATCCGGCAGCTCCGAATCCGTTTCCGTCGCCATCGCCGTTCGGAAAGCCGCCGATGTAGACGTTCCCCGAGGCGAATCCGCCCGTACGCCGCTCGAGGTAGGGGACGACGAGGAACCGCTTGACCCCTGCGCGGATCGGTACCCGTGTCGGGGGCAGCGCGAGCAGGAATCCGATCGCGTCGGTGACGAGCCCCGGCGTGAGGAGGAACGCGCCGGCGGCGATCAAAAACGCGCCGTCGAGAAGCTCGTCGGTCGGCGGGTCGCCCTGGGCGGCCTTGCGCTGGATCCGGGCAAGCGTGTGTCGCCCCTCGGCACGTACGAGCAGCATTCCGAGGATCGCCGTGAGCACGACGAGCGCGACCGTGATCTGCCACCCCAGCCGGTCCGCGACGACGACGAGAAACAACGCGTCCGCGAGCGGAATCACGAGGAGGAGCGCGAGCAGATAGCGAAGTCGCATACCCACGGTTTCAAAGCGGGCATTCATAGCCCTTTTCGTCACGGCTTTGTGGTCGCCCGCGGAGGAGACACGCATGGACCGCTCGGACCCGGCTCGCCCGCACGGAACGCCGACGGACCCGCCCGAGAGTGAGCCGTTGTCGCGGTGGGTCGCTCCCCTCCCCGAGCGGCTCGAGTCGTTCGCGCTGCGGTACGTGTGGGTGATCGTCGCGATAAACCTGGTCGGAACGGCCTTCGGGTTCTACTACTACCGGTTCCAGTTCCGGCAGATCGACGCGACGTGGTGGGCGTTCGTCCCCGACAGTCCCGCGGCGACGCTTCTCGTCGCGATCGCGTTGGCCGCGTGGGCCGTCGGCCGCCCCAACGACTACCTCTCCGCGCTGGCGTTCGTCGGGAACGTCAAACTCGGCCTGTGGACGCCCTACGTCCTCGTCGCCTTCGCCCCCGGGTTCCTCGAGTTGAACCCGGTCCCGATGTACCTCTTTTTATTCTTCAGCCACCTCGGGATGGTGGTCCAGGCGTTCGTCCTCCACCGGATCGCCGCGTTCCGCCTCCGGACCATCGCCGTCGCCGCCGCGTGGTACACCGTCGACCTCCTGTTCGACTACTTCGTCCCGCCGGGCGGACAGGTGACACACACCGCGTTGCCGTATGCGGGTTCGACGCCGTGGTTCACGACGACCGTGTTGCAGGTCGCGGCGGCGGGAGCGGTCGTGTTGACGATCGCTCCGGTCAGTTGGTTACTCCTCACGCGGCTGGAGAAGGTCCGGGCCGCGGCGATCGGCGCCAAGTGATCCGGGACTCGTCTCGTCTATCGATCGAGGGTTGCCTCGGTGTCGATCCCGTAGACCCGACGCGGCGTCTCGACGTGTGCGAGCCGGACGGCGTCCTCATAGCCCTCCTCCAACAGCCAGCGGACGCGCCGCGGTACGGTCTTCGGGCCGAGAACCGCGCCCGGGCGATCCGGGTCGTCGACGAAGTCCGTCTCCATCAGGAAGGGATCGCCGCGCTCGGCCGCCCGCTCGAGACGCTCGCGCTCGCTCATCACGCTCGGCGTCGGCCCGCGCAACCGCCCGGATGCGTAGTGTTTGACCACGCAGTGGGACTCGAGCCCGCACTCCGTTGCCCACTCGGCGAGTTCGCGCAGGTCCTCGCTCGCCTCGGTGTGCAGCTGGACGGCACAGTCGTGTTCGGCGCCGAGCGAGAAGGCGTGTCTCGTGACCTCGTTGGAGGTCTCCCACACGGCCTCCGTCACCTCGTAGTGCGGCCGTCCGGACTTCAACGCGAGCGCATCGCCGTCGGCCACGTACTCGGCGGCGACGGAGATCCCGCCGCACATCAACTCGCAAGCCTCCTTGGGCGTGAAGCCGCGGTCGTCGACGAGCCGACTGATCAGTCCGGGATGAACGCCCAGAACCGGCCAGGCTCGCCCCGGGAGAAGTTCGCTCGCCTCCGCGACGATCTCCAGCGTCTCCTCGAAGACCGCCCGGAAGTCGTCCGGCTCCTCGGGCTCGACGCCGAGGTGCCAGGAGGGCTTGTTGACCACGAGCAGGTGCGTCCCGCCGAGGTTCCGGAAGTCCTCGACGGCCGCCATCCCGCGACCGTGGCGCGGATCGAGGTGCAGGTGGTCGTCGAGCACGGGCGTCTCGAGCTGGGGTGCGGTCATCGACGACCGATCCGGGCGCGAGCCTGAAAGCGCCCCCGATCGGAGCCTGAAAGCGTCCGTGATCGACCCGTGGTACTTTGGTGTCTCCCACGAGTAACGGTTCCATGTCCGCGGACGAGGCACCCGACGATCGGCTCCGCGAGCGGGCGAAACGGTCCCGGCTGAAGTCGTGGTTGCTCTTCGAAGCTGACCGCTTGTTGGTCGCCGTACTCGTCTCGACGGCGGTGTTCGTCGTCCTGGTGGCGACCGGGTACCTGTATCCCGGAGCCAGGGAGGCGATCGGCGGCGGGGACTCCGTCGACACCCTCTTTCAGGGGTTCCTGACGGCGACGATCACCGGCGTCACGCTCGTCGTGACGTTGAATCAGCTGGTTCTCTCCCAGGAGTTCGGGGCGGTCGGGGACCAACGCGAACGCATGGAGGAAGCGATGCAGTTTCGCGAGGACGTCGCCGACGCCATCGAGGCGCCGGTGAGCCCGGTTCGACCGAGCCAGTTCCTGCGCGCGCTCGTCCAGGTGGCGGGAGAGCGTGCGTCGGAGTTCCGCGATGCGGTTCCGAGCGACGTCGACGACGACGTGGCGGAGGAAGTCGAGACCCTCACGGGAAGCCTCACGGAGAACGCAGAGCGCGTCTCAGGCGGCCTCGACGACGCGCGATTCGGCCGGTTCGAGGTGATCCTCTCCGCGTTGGATTTCAACTACTCATGGAAGATATTCACCGCCCGGCGCCTCAACGAACGGCACGGCGACTCGCTGACGGCCGAGAGTACCGAAGCCCTCGAGCGGTTGATCGAGGTGCTCCTGTTTTTCGGCCCCGCGCGCGAGCACTTCAAGACGCTGTACTTCCAGTGGGATCTCATCGTCCTCTCGCGTCGCATCCTCGCGGCGTCCCTCCCCGCGTTGCTCGTCTCGACGGGCATGATCCTGTTTTTCGACGCGGGCGCCTACGGGGTCGCGGTGTTCGACGTCGATACGCTCGTCCTCGTGGTGTCTGCCGCGGCGACCGTTGCCGTGGTTCCGTTCGTGATCCTCCTGGCATACGTCATGCGGATCGCAACGGTGACGAGACACACGCTCTCGATCGGCCCGTTTATTCTCCGGGAGACCGACGAGGTGAGCGAGGTCGAGTGGGACCGGTGAGGCGCCGGGTCGGCGGCGCGTCGGATCGGCGGTCCGTCGGGTCCAGCTTCGTGCGGACGGCTCCTCAGATCGACAATCTGACCGCTGCACGCTCGCGGTCGTCCCCGTTTCCATCGGCGTCGTCCTCGTCCCGATCGTCTCCGCTCCGACCGGCGTCGACGGCGATATCGAGAGTCGAAAACGCCTCGTGGAGGTGCTCGTAGGTCCGGTCGATCGCCTCGACGATCACCTTCGTCTCCCCGATCACGGGCATGAAGTTGGTGTCGCCCTCCCACCGCGGGACGACGTGCGTGTGGATGTGGTCGTCTATCGATCCTCCGGCCGCCGCGTCCCCGAGGTTCATCCCGGTGTTGACCCCGTCCGGGCCGATCGCGGCGTCCATGGCGTCGAGCGTGGCCGCCTTGAGTCGGCCGTGCTCGAGCATCGCCTCGTCGTCGAGGTCTCCCCACTCGCCGACGTGGTCGTAGGGAATGACCATGGCGTGGCCGGGATTGTAGGGGGCGTTGTTCAACAACACGAAGTTGTGGTCGCCGCGTGCGACGATCCACGACTCCACGTCGTCGTCGCGTTCGGGCAGCACGCAAAACGGGCAGCCGTCGACCGGGTCCTCGTCCCGCTCGACCCACTCGATGCGCCAGGGCGCGTAGATCCGGTCCATACCGTCGGTGGCGTCGCAACGTCCTTGAATCCGGGCGATTCGCCCCCGATCGATGCCGCGGGGCGAGGCTTTATCGGATCCTCTTGAGTAGCCCCAACCCATGGCGTCGCACGCCACCGATCCGGATGCGGTTCGCGAGCCCTGCGACGACTGCGGGGAGCGGACGGTACATCGAGTACGCGTGGAGATCCGGACCGAAAGCGAAAAGGCCGAGAACGCGCGCTTCTCGCGGGAACCCTACCGGATCGCGGTCTGTCGACGCTGCGGAGCCGAGACCGCGACGCGGATGAACGACGAGTGACGATTCGACCGAGCGGCTCGGCGATCGGGCGGTCGAAGGGGCGATCCGGACGATCGACCGATCGTGAAGCCGAGCAAACCCAAGGCCGGCCGATGGTCGGTCAGTCGAACCCGTGGATCCCGGCGGTCGTCACCTCGACGCCCTCGTCGGTGACGAGCAGCGTGTGTTCGGCCTGACTCACGAGCTGGCCGGCGTCCTCCTTCAACACGGGATAGCCCTTGATCACGTCCTGTCGTTTGAGCCGACGCAGCGCCATCTCCGAGCCGTCCATCTCGAGCCATCGGGCCGCGAACGGAAGCCCGTCGAACTCCTCTATCGCGGAGAGCGCCTCGCGGGCGCGACGGTCGCGAACGCTTCGCTCGCGCTCGAGTTCGAAGATCTCCTCGGTGGTCCCCTCGCCGACCTTGCCGCGCCCGTCGGTCGCGAACGGCTCGATCGCGACCGCCTGTCCGGGCTCGAGCGTGACCGACCGGTCGACGCCGCGGTTCGGAACGTTCGGGCCCGTGTGGGCGTCGTAGCGCTCGACGCCGTGGCCCGAGAGGTTGAGGATCGGGGTGTAGCCGTACCCGCGGATCACGTCCTCTATCGCCCCGCCGACCTCGCCGACCGGCACGCCGGGACCGGCCTCGTCGATCGCGGCCTCCAGCGCCATCTCGGAGGCCTCGACGAGCTCGTCGGACCCCGAGAAGTCCACCGTCACCGCCGCGTCGGCGATGTAGCCGTCGACGTGCACGCCGACGTCGAGACAGACCATGTCCGTCTCGCCGAAGGTCTCCTCGCCGCTCCCGTCGGGCGTCGCGTGTGAGGCCTCCTCGTCGACGCTGATGTTCACCGGAAACGCGAGGCCGGCGCCCGACTCGCGGACGTGATCTTCGGCCCACTCCGCGACCTCCAGGTGTGTCACACCCGGCTCGATCATCTCGCGGGCCTCGTTCATCGTCTCCGTGAGGATTCGACCGGCCTCTCTGTAGCTCTCGAGTACGTCGTCGTCGAACGGCTCCTCGCTCATGGGGACGGGTTCGCGCAGCGACCGGAAAGAGGTTGCGGGAAACGGTTCGAGGTCTAGATCGTGAACAGCTCGCGCGGGAAGTCGGCGAGCGGCTCCGCGCCGGTCGCGGTCACGCGGAACGTCTCGCTGAGTTCGACGCCGAACTCGTCCTCCCAGATGCCGGGTATCATGTGGAAGGTCATGTCCTCCTCGAGCACCGTCTCGTCGCCGGGACGGATGCTCGCGGTGTGTTCGCCCCAGTCCGGCGGGTAGCCGAGCCCCATCGAGTAGCCGATCCGGTCCTCCTTCTCGAGCCCGTACTCGGCGATCGTCTCACGCCAGGCCGTCTCGACGGTCTCGCAGGTGACCCCCGGTTCGGCGGCGTCGAGCGCGGCCTCGATCCCCTCGACAACGACATCCGCGGTCCGTTGGATCTCCGTCGGCGGATCGCCGATGAAGGCCGTTCGGGCCAGCGGCGAGTGGTAGCGGTGGCGACATCCCGATAGCTCGATGAGTACGAGTTCTCCCTGCTGGAAGGGCCGGTCGGTCCAGGTGAGATGCGGCGTCCCGGTGTGGTCGCCCGAGGGCATCAGGGGGACGATGGCCGGGTAGTCGCCGCCGTACTCGTCGGTGCCCCGGATCAGCCGGTCGTAGATCGCGGCGGCGGCCTCGTACTCGGGGACGCCCGCGTCGATCGCGTCGATCCCCGCGAGCATGGCCTCCTCGGAGATGCGTGCGGCCTCGCGCATGTACTCGATCTCTCGCTCGGACTTGCGGATCCGGATCCACCCGACGAGCAGCGTCGCGTCCTCGAAGTCCGCCTCGGGGAGGTTCGCGTCCAGGCGCGTGTAGGACTTGGCGGTGAAGTAGGAGGCGTCCATCTCCAGGCCGATCCGACCGTCGGCGACGCCGAGATCCTCCAGAACGCCGGCCAGGTAGTCCATCGGGTGGAGGTCGTGTGGCGAGTGGACGTGGTCGTCGCTGTAGGCGCGAATGCTGTCCTCGCCGAGCCAGGTCGTCGCGCGCGCGCGCCGTTTCGGTCCATGTCCCGGCCGACCCACACCGGCTCGTCGCGCTCGCGGGTGACGACGACCGCCTGGTGGACGTAAAACGACCAGCCGTCGTAGCCCGTGAGGTAGTTCATGTTCGCCGGGTCGGCGACGACGATCGCGTCCAGCCCCTCCTCGGCCAACCGCCGTTTCGTCCGCTCCAGGCGTCGTTCGTACTCGGAATCCGGAAAGAGGTTTCGCGACATGATAACGGGTCTCGCATCGAGGAACGAACGGACGCTCTAAAAGTATTTCGTGTATACTGGGAACGATTACTGTGTATATCGTCGGGCGCCCCGGTGAGCCGATCTCGAGGAGCCCGTCCCCGCGATACCGGGGAATATCGGCGCCGCAATATCGGGAAAAGCCCGGCTCCACGAGCTTCCCGGTGTCCCCGGAAAATCGGGGAATTCCGGGCGCTCGAGGACCGATCTACGACAGTTCGTCGATGTTCTCGACGACGGCCTCGGCGAACTCGCTCGTCGCGAGCTTCTCGCCGCCCTCGATCTGTCGGTGGAGGTCGTAGGTGACCTTGCCCGAGGAGATGGTCTCCTCGACGGCGTCGCGAACGAGGTCGGCGGCGTCGCTCCAGCCGAGGTAATCGAGCATCTCGCGGCCGGAAAGGATCATCGCGGTCGGGTTGACCTTGTCCTCGCCGGCGTACTTGGGCGCGGAGCCGTGAACCGGCTCGGCCAGCGCGCGGCCGTGGCCGTAGTTGACGCCGGGCGCGATCCCGAGGCCGCCGATCTGGGCGCCGGCGGCGTCGGACATGTAGTCGCCGTTGAGGTTCATCGTCGCGATGACGGAGTACTCGTCCGTCCGCGTGAGGAGCTGCTGGAGCATGTTGTCGGCGATGCGATCGTTAACGACGACCGTTCCCTCGGGCTGGTCGCCGTCGTATTCGTCCCACAGCTCGTCCTCGGTGATGACGTCCTCGCCGTACTCCTCCTCGGCCACCTCGTAGCCCCAGTCGCGGAAGGCGCCCTCGGTGAACTTCATGATGTTGCCCTTGTGGACGAGGGTGACCGAGTCGCGATCGTTCGCGACCGCGTAGTCGATCGCCTCGCGGACGAGCCGCTTCGAGCCGAACTCCGAGATGGGTTTGACGCCGATCCCGACGGGACCGTCGTGGATGACGTCGGAGACGTCCATGTCGTCCTCGAGGAACTCGCGTACCGCCTCGACGTCGTCGGTGCCGGCCTCCCACTCGATGCCGGCGTAGACGTCCTCGGTGTTCTCCCGGAAGGTGATCATGTCCATCTCCTCGGGGTTCTTCACCGGCGAGGGAACGCCGTCGATGTGGTAGGTCGGACGGACGTTCGCGTAGAGATCGAGGGTCTGTCGAAGGGCAACGTTGAGCGATCGGAACCCGGCTCCGACGGGCGTCGTGAGCGGGCCCTTGATCGCGACCCGATGGGTTCGGATCGCGTCGACGGTGTCCTGCGGGAGGTTCTCGTCGTACTTCTCGCGTGCGGCGGCGCCGGCGTAGACGCGCATCCAGGCGATCGACCGGCCGGTCGCCTCGGCGGCCGCGTCGAGCACCTTCTGTGCGGCCGGACCGACGTCGGTGCCGATCCCGTCGCCGTGAATGATCGGGACGATGGGGTTCGAGGGGACGTCGATCTCGCCCGTCTCCTCGTCGGCGAGCGTGATCGCTTCGCCGTCCTCGGGAACTTCGACCTTGTCGTAGCTCATAAACGGTGAGGTTTTCCTCGACCACCCTAAAGTGCCTACCGCTTTCCTCGCGAGCCCGAGATCGACCGAATACGCCCGGATACGGACGATCCGCGATCGGACCGGGGGTTCCGTGGTCCTCCGCGAGCCGATCGACGATCCGGCGTCCGGCTCCCCGCGACCGCCGGTGACGACGACGTCCATGCGCGTCCTCCGGTGGACGCCGCCACAGTGTCGCGATGATCGGTTCCGGTCCCGACGGGTCGGTCGCGAGGGCCGTACCGTCCCTACGTTCCGCTCAGTACCCCTGTGCGTTGCCGTCCTTTCGCGGCTCGGTCGCCGCCGACAGCACCCCGTCCGCCTCGCGAACGATCTGTGCGCCGCCGAAGTGTCCGGCCTCCATGGTCCGGACGCGGTGACCCCGTCGGGAGAGCTTGGCGGACAGGTCGTCCGGGAAGTGGGGTTCGACCGCCAGCTCGCCGGACTCGCGGTAGCGCCACCGCGGCTCGTCGAGCGCGCGCTGGATCGGCATGTCGTAGTCGACGACGTTCGCGATCACCTGGAGGTGGCCCTGCGGCTGCATGTACCCCCCCATCACGCCGAAGGCGGCCCAGTCGTCTGCGTCGAACCGTGCCACCGCCGGAACCAGGGTGTGGAAGGGGCGCTTTCCGGGCTCGAGCGCGTTCGGGTGGTCCGGATCGAGCGAGAACGAGGATCCCCGGTTCTGGAGCGCGATTCCGGTGTCGCCGGCGACCACTCCGGAGCCGAACCCGGCGAACCGCGAGTTGATGTAGGAGACGAGGTTGCCCTCCCCGTCGGCGACGGTCAGGAGGACGGTGTCGGCGTCCTCGGCGTTCGCGTTCGGCACGCCGAACCCCACGTCGTGGTTCGCCCCCTCGCCGACCTCGCGAGCACGCCTTCGGGCCCAGGACTTCGAGCCGATCGGCGGGTGGTCCTCGTAGTCGGGGTCGGTGATGTAGCGGTGGCCGTCGTGGAACGCGAGCTTCATCGCCTCCGCGAGCCGGTGGACGCGTTCGACGGAGCCGTGTGGGTGCTCGCCCGCCCCCAACTCCTCCGCGACGTTCAACGCCTCGAGCGCGATGAGCCCCTGGTTGTTCGGCGGCAGCTCGTACACCTCGGCGCCGTTGTAGGTCGTAGAGACCGGGTCCGGCCACTCGACCTCGAACGATCGCAGGTCCGAGACGGAGAGGAACCCGCCGCGGGCCTGCACCTCGGTCGCGATCGCCTCGGCGATCTCGCCGTCGTAGACGACGTCCGCGCCCTCCTTTGCGATCCGTCGAAGCGACTCGCCGAGCCGCGGCAGCGTGACCACCTGGCCCGTCTCCGGCGCGGCTCCGTCGAACAGGAAGGCCTCGCGGGCGTGGTCGGTCTCGAACACCTCCTCGCCGTGTCGCCACTGCTCGGCGACGACCTCCGAGACCGGGTACCCCTCGGTCGCGTAGCGGATCGCGGGCTGAAGCAGCTCCGCGAGGGACTTGCGCCCGAGCTTCTCGGCGGTCGCCTCCCAGCCGCGGGCGGTGCCCGGGACGGTGATCGCGTACGGCCCCCGGTGGGGCATCTCGACGTCGTCGGGATCGACCGCTCCGTCCGACTCGCCGCCTTCGGCCTCCCGATCGGCGGCCACCGCCGACCGGACGGCGTCGATCGTCGCACCCTCGGGCGCCCCGCCGCACGCCCGCATCGCGCCGACCTCGCCGTCCGCGGTCCGGTAGAGCGCGAACACGTCCCCGCCGAGCCCCGTGGAGGTCGGCTCGACGACGTTCAACGCCGCCGCGGTCGAGACGGCCGCGTCGAAGGCGTTGCCCCCGTCCCGGAGCGTCTCGATGCCGGCCTGTGCGGCCAGCGGCTGGCTCGTGGCGACGACGCCCCGCGATCCGTACACCGTCGATCGGCGCGAAGTGAAACGATCGAGGTCGGGTTCCATACCCGGCGATCGGGGGCCGGAACCAAGAATCCCACAGATCCGCGAGGGTGCCCGTCGGTCCTCCACGTTCGCGTGTCGGCCACCACGTCCGCCAGTCGCCCCACGATCGTCGACCATTTATCGCCGCTCGACGAACCGTCGACGATGGATCACGGACCGGGAGCCACGATGGACGCCGCCGACGTCCCGCCGGGCGCCGACGCCGTGCTCGTTCGCGTCGGCGAGATCGGCACGAAGAGCGAACGCGTCCGGTACGAGATGCAGTCCCAGCTCGGCCGAAACCTGAAGGCCCTCCTCGCCGACCGCGGGATCGACGCTCGCGTCCGCCACCGGCGAAATCGGCCGATCGTCGAGGTCGACGGTCCCCTCGAAGCGGCCGCCGCGACCGACGCCGCGACCGACGCGTTCGGCGTGGTCTCGGCCAGTCCCGCAGTCACGGTCGACCCCACGATGGACGCGGTCGCCGACGCGCTCGGCGACGTCGCCGCCGACCGCTTTTCGGGCGGGTCCTTCGCCGTCCGCGTGGATCGGGTCGGGGACCACCCCTTCACGAGCGAGGACGCCGAACGCGAGGGCGGAAGCGCGGTCTTCGAGGCGGTCTCCGATCGCGATCCCGAGGTGGACCTCGAGGACCCGGACGTGACGTTCCGCGCGAAGGTCCACGACGACGAGGCGTTCGTCTTCGTCGAGAAGCACCCGGGACCGGGCGGGCTCCCGCTCGGCAGCCAGCGTCCCCTCGTGGCCCTGCTCTCGGGAGGGATCGACTCGCCGGTCGCCGCCTTCGAGGTGATGTCCCGCGGGGCGCCGATCACGCCGATCTACCTCGATCTCGGCGACTTCGGCGGACCGGACCACAGAGCCAGATCCGAGGCCTCAGCCCGCACGCTCGCCGCCTACGCGCCGAACCACCTGGATTCGATCCTCGTCGTCGACGCCGGCGACGTCTGTCGGGAGCTCGCGGACACCCTCGAGAGCGGTCGAATGCTCGTCTTTCGCCGGTTCATGTACCGCGTGGCCGCCGACGTCGCGGCGGACATCGGCGCAACCGGGGTGGTGACCGGCGAGGCGATCGGACAGAAGTCGAGCCAGACGACCCAGAACCTCTCGGTGCTCGATTCGGTGACGGACTTTCCCGTCCACCGGCCGCTTCTCACGCGGGACAAGTCGACGATCACCGACCACGCCAGACGGATCGGGACCTACGAGGCCGCCGAGATTCCGGCGGGCTGTGAACGCTTCGCGCCCGACCAGCCGGAGACGCGGGCGGGACTCGAACAGATGGCCGACATCGAGCCGGAGTGGCTTCGAGAGCGGGCCCGTGCGGCGGCCGACGACCGCGAATACGTGGCGCTTCGACGTTAGCTTCCGCGCGGGAACTGGTCGATCGTCTCCGCGCGGAAGGCCTCCTCGTCGAACTCGTGGTCGTCGTCGAGGAAGTCGATCACGCGCTGGACGTCAGTCATGGCGTTCTTCAGACACGTCGAGGCGCCCGGCGAGGGCGTGATGTTGAAGAGGATGCCGTCGCCGGTGATCTTCGCCTCGCCCATGTCGAGATCCTTCGCGTCCGTGTCGACGATCTGGGGTCTGACGCCCCCGTAGCCCTTCGCTCGGTCGATGTCGGAGAGATCGACGGTGGGAACCACCTTCCGGACGTTCGGGAGGAACGCGCGCTTTCCGACCTCGGGGAGGTCGTAGACGAGGTTCCGGACGACGTAGGGGAACAGGATTCGATCGGAGAGGATGTTGGCGTAGCTGAGCAACGAGTCCGGCGTGAAGCCGAACACGTCGGTGAAGTCGGTCACCGTCGAGAGCCGTCCCCGCTCGAGTTCGGGGACGACCTTCGCCGTCGGACCGAACCGGGTGATGCTCCCGTCGTGGACGTCGGCGTCGCCGTGGACCGCGGCGAACGGCAGCTTCTTCATCTGGAGCGTGTAGACCTTGCCGTTCAACAGGTCGTCGGCGAGGAAGAAGCTCCCGGCGACCGGCAGAAGCGACATGTTCTCCCCGTAGCCCATCTCCTTTGCGATCTGGAGGCTGTGCGAGCCGGCGGCGACGACGACCGCGTCGGCGCTGAACCGCCCGCTCGTCGTCGCGATTCGGAAGTCCTCGCCGAAGTCCTCGACGTTCGTGACCTCCGTGCCCGTGTAGACGTCGACGCCCTCCTCCTCGTTGGCCTCGTCGACGAAGGACTTCGAGACCATGCCGTAGTCGACGACGTAGCCGTCCGGCGTCTGGAGCGCGCGAAGCTCCGTGTTCGGATCGCGACCCTCGACGACCTTCGGCTCGAGGTCGGCGATCTCCTCGCGGCCGATCTCGCGAAGCTTCGGGTAGAGGTCTCCGAACCCCTCCCCGTGGTACCGAGACTCGAGCTTCTCGACCTCCTCGTCGCCGACCGCGAGCACCATCTTGCTGCGCTTGCTGTGCATCTCGCGGTCGGAATCGCGGTTCTCGAGGTAGCCCGCGAGAAGCTCCGCGCCCTCCTTTACCTCCTCGGCCTTCTCGAGGGTGTAGTTCGTCTCGATGTCGCCGAAGTGTAGCGTCTGGGAGTTGTTCGTGTGGTGGGAGTTGATCGCCGCGAGCTCGTCCTCCTTTTCGATCAGCGCGACGTCCTCGACGTCCGTGAACTTCGAGATGGTGTACAGAAGCGATGCCCCGCTGATGCCGCCGCCGATGATGGCCACGTCGTATTCATCAGTCATGGTTGTACGTGTGGGCGTTAGACGTTTGTCGACGGTCACCGGTTAATTTACTTTCCATGTGGAGACGATCACTTCCGAACCTACCCCCCTAAATCACCGCAGACCGTCGTTCGACCGTCGTTATCGGCGATACCGGATTCGACCTCACGTCGAATTTGTCATTCGTTGATCGTCGAATCACTCTGGCGAACACGATCGGTGCGTCCGCGACACGCTCACCGAACCCGGAAGGACGTGGGCGATATGATTCGAAGTGAACAATTACTGATCGGTCAGTTAACATTGTATATATACTCCATCCGGCGGTATGAACCCATATATCGGAGTTGAATCGGGTTTGGCGCCTGATCGTTCGATAATCAGATCTCACTACCCCGATATTCAGTCAAAACAGTTATCAGAACGACGGCGGACAGTTAGACGATGGCCGACCGATCGGAACGCTCACATCCGAATCCCGAAGAGGAGATCATGCGTGCCACCTATCGAGCGCTGTGTGAGTACGGATACGCGGACCTCACGATGAAGCGGATCGCGGAGGAGTACGGCAAATCCACCGCCGCCATTCACTACCACTACGACACCAAGGACGACCTGCTCGTGGCGTTCCTGGAGTTCATCCTCGATCACCTCAAGGCCGCGGTCCACGAGGTCGAGACGACGGACCCGCGGACGCGGCTGGATCACCTCCTCGACCAGCTCCTCGTCGTTCCGGAGGACCACTACGATCTCCTCGTCGCGATGTTGGAGATGCGTGGACAGGCGCCGTACAACGAGACGTTTCGCGAGCGGTTCGAGCGGAACGACGAGTACGTCCGGTACATGCTCGAGACCGTGATCGACCAGGGACGTGAGGAGGGCGTCTTCTGCGACGCCGACGCGGAACACGTCGCCCGGGGGCTCGCGACGATCGTCGACGGCGCCAGAACCCGGGCGGTCACCTTCGAGGACGCTCGGGTCCTCGAGACCGCCAGACGTACTGCGGACGAGTACGTGAGAGCGATGCTTCTCCGGGACGAGCCGGGCGAATCGGATGGGCTGGACGAGCCGGACGAGCCGAACGATGGAGAGTCGTGAGCCGGAAAGCGCCGACGCCCGGTCGTCCCCGAGGGAAAACGCGGAGGGTCGACCGTCCCGTTCCGAAAGTATAAAGCGACGTCTGACCGATCCCGTATGATGATCATGGTTCCTCCGGTCGGATCGGCGGCGACCCGGGCGAGACGTAGTGGATCCGCCAGGGTTCCGTCGGCCGATCGTCGCCTCGAATCTGGACGAAAACGCCGGGATCGGAGCGACCGCGCCCCGGAGGGTCCGACGGAGGTCTACACACCCCACCATGGACGCTGACCGACCGGTCTCGAACGTCGTCCTCGTCACCGTCGACTCGCTTCGAGCCGACGCGATCGGTCCCTACGACGGGACGCGACACACGCCGGTCATGGACACGCTCGCCGACCGCGGCGCGGTCTTCGAGCGGGCGTTCGCGAACGGCAACTGGACGCCGTTCTCGTTCCCGTCGATCCTCGCGTCGCGTCCCGTCTTCGCCGATTCGGGTCGCATCGGCGTCGACGAGGTCGAGACGCTTCCGGAGGTGCTCTCCGAGGAGGGGTTTTCGACCGGGGGATTCAACGCCGCGAACGGATTCCTCACCGAGTTTTGGGGATACGACGACGGCTTCGACGAGTTCGAGCCGTTCATCACGAACGTCGGATCGAGCATCTACAGCCGCTATCTCGCCAAACACCCGACCGTGGAGGCGTGGCTCCAGCTCGCGAGTTCGCCGATCCGGCGGATCCACGCCTGGCTCAACGGCACCGCCGACGACCGGCCGTTCCTCGACACCTCGCGGATGTTCGACGTCGAACACGCCGCCACCTCCTTCATCGACGACGTCGACGATCCCTTCTTCCTGTGGATCCACTACATGGACACCCACACCCCATACGTCCCGGCGCCGCGGTACATCCGGGAAGTCTCGGACGGACTGCTCGGCACCCATCGGATGATCCACGCGCACACGCGAACCGGACTCGGATGGGACGTCGACGAGCGGACCCTCGAGGAGCTTCGAACCCTCTATCAGGCGGCGGTCCGCCAGGTCGACGCCAGCGTCGGCCGGGTACTCGACGCGCTCGCGGCGAACGGGGTCGCGGACGAGACCGCGGTCGTCCTCGCGGGCGACCACGGCGAGGAGTTCCAGGAGCACGGCCACCTCGCCCACTATCCGAAGCTCTACGACGAGCTGATACACGTTCCGCTCATCGTCGACGTCCCGGGATCCGACTCCCGGCGCGTCGAGGGCGGCGTCGGGCTCGATGCGATCCCCCCGACGGTGACGGACTTACTCGGCGCGAGCGCCGCGGAGGCGTGGACGGGAGAGAGCCTCCTCGAGAGCGCTCGCCGGGGCACGCCCCCGTCGGCGGACCCCGTGGTCTCCGTGACCGTTCGCGGCGAGGAGGTGACGACACAGCCGATCCCGCGAGAACCGGCCGACGGAGACCTCCTCGTGAGCGCCCGTGAGGGACCCTGGACCTACATCAGGAACCTCGAGGACGGAAGCGCGGAGCTGTATCACCGCCCAAGCGATCCGACCCAGCAGAGCGATCTCTCGACGGATCCGGACGCGGATGCCCGCGAGGTCATGGATCGCCTCGATCCACTCATCGAGGCACACGCGACGGCGATCCGCGAACCGGCCGACGGGAAACGCGGCGACCAGGCCGCCGTCGACGACGACCTGGAAACGCGCCTGGAGGCGCTCGGGTACCGATGATACGAGCGTTCCTCCGAAACCTCCACGAGGGTCCCTTCGCCCTGCAACTGCGGCGGTTCGTGATCGTGGGAACCATCGCGGCGGGCGTTCAGATGGCCCTCCTGTGGTTTCTCGTCGATTCCGTGTCCCTGAACTACCTCATCGGGGCGACGATCGCGATCGAGACCACGATCGTCTTCCAGTACGTGCTCAACAACGCCTGGACGTTCCAGGCGATACAGAACACGGGCACGATGGCGTACCTCTATGGCCTCCTGAAGACGAACCTCGTCCGGGGGAGCGCGATCCCCATCCAGCTGGGCGTGCTCTTCGCGCTCGTCGAGTGGCGAAGCGTTCCGTACCTCGCGGCCAACGCGGTCGCGATCGTGATAAGCGGGATCTACAGATACGTGCTCGATGCACGATGGACGTGGGGGTGATCCGGACGTGACGATCGAATCGATCCACGCGCTCGAGATGCTCCCGCCCGCCGCAGGACCGCTTCTCTCCGCGGACGGCGTCGGCGTCGCCCTCGCGGGCGGCCTCGAGGCGTTCGTCGAGTCGGCGACGGGCTGGCCGGGCATGGGGATCATCTTCGTCTACTCGTTTTTGATCGCCTTCGCGCTGCCGGGACCGAGCGAGATCGTGTTGGTCGCGCCGCTCGATCTCGGCTTGCCCACGTGGGCACACCTCGCCAGCATCATGCTCGTGAGCGCGCTCGGCAAGGCGGCCGGCAGCGTCTTCGCGTTCCACATCGGCCAGGAGGTCAAACAGTCGGGACCGATCGTCCGGTGGCTTCGGCGCTCGCGCTTTTCGATCCTCGAGTGGTCCGAAAAGCGGTCGGTACAGCTCGCCAGACAGTACGGGTACGGCGGGCTCGCGATCGCCCTGTCGGTTCCCTTCTTCCCCGATACGATCTCGATTTACGCCTTTGCCGTCCTCGAGGAGGACTACCCGAAGTTCGCGGCGGCAACGTTCCTGGGAAGCCTCGGTCGCCTGCTCGTCACGATCGGCCTGTTCGGCGGCGTCACCGCCGTCCTCTAGAACCGCCGGGTCTGTGCCGCACGTTCCGAGACCGCCTCGGCGTCCTCCGGCAACAACGCCACGACCAGGTAGTCGGCGAACTCCTCGAAGTACTCGACCACCCGCGCGATCCGGTCGGAGTCGATCGCCTCGAGCGAGTCGAGGAGCATGAACGGCAGCTGCTCGTAGACCTCGTGAACGAGGTACCCCGCCAGCGCGAATACGAGCCCGATCACTTCGCGCTCGCTCTCCGAGAGGTGATCGATGCTGTCGCGATAGGAGCTGCCGTCCTCGGCGACCCGAACGATCTGTAGATCGAACGCGCTCTTTTCGACCTTTCTGCGTCCCTCGCGCACCTCCCGGGTCTTCCGTTCGATCCACACCCGATCGATGTTGCCGTACTCGAGCGCCTCGAGAACCGACGCCATGTGCTCGTTGAACGACTCGACGGACTCGCGTTCGATCCGGTCGACCCGGGTCCGCAGCTCGGCCAACTCCTCCGTGATCTCCTCGCGGCGGTCGAGCAGCTCCTCGTGTTGTGCCGCAGCCTCCTCGCGTTCCTCGATTCCCTCTTTGACCCCCTCGAGATCCGACTCCAGGCGCTCGATCCGGAGATCCAGTTCGTTCGCCTCCCGGTGGAGTTCCAACACGTCGTCGTACTCGCCGCCGACGTTCTCCGTCTCCGACTCCAGATCCGCCACCGTCGCCTCCTGGTCCGCGATCGACTCCTCGAGTTCGGCGATCCGCTCCCGGGTCGACTCGATCTCCTCCTCGAGATCCTCGAGGCGTCGCCGAGTCCGTTCGCGTTCGCGTTCGGCGCGTTCGATCTCCGAGCGTCGCGAGGTGAGATCGTTGATCCGCTCCTGGAGGTCGCTGCGTTCGCTCAGCTTCTCGGTGCGAAGCTCGCGAAGCCGATCGACCGTCTCCTCGATCCGGTCGGCGTCGACGGTCGAGCCGCACGTCCAGCAGACGGTCTCGGTGCCGGCGTCGATCAGCCGTTCGGTCACCCGTTCCGTCCCGCCGTCGCCGGCGAGGTCAGCGTCGGAGAGCTCGAGTCCGTTGCCCTCGAGCATCTCCTCGTTGAAGCTGATGACGCTTCCGAGCTGGCTCAACGTCTCGTTGAGCGCGCGCTGGCGCTCGCGAAGCTCCTCGATGCGACCCGCCAGTCGTTCGGGGTCGTCGTCGTACTGTTCGCTCTCCTCGATCTGTTCGCGGAGTTCCTCGCGCTCCTGCCGTAGATCCTCGAGAGTCGTTCGTTCGGCCTCGAGTTCGAACTCGAGGTCCTCGAGCTCCGAACGGGCCTCGCGAAGCCGATCGAAGGCCTCCTCGATCTCGCGTTTCTGCGAGCGGCTCTCCTGGAGGCTGACGTCGGCGGCCTCGATCTCCTCGGCGACGCGCTCGCGTTCGGCGCGTGCCGCCTCCAGCTCCTCCTCCAGCTCCGTGCGGTCGGTCTCGAGGGAGGGAAGCTCGCCCTCGAGCTGTTCGTACTCCTCGATCTGGCCATCTATTCGTTGTTTCTCCCGCTCGAGGTCCGTGATCTCCGCCTCGATGTCCGCCGTGTCGACGGGACGCATGATGATCTCACGGAGGTCGTCCCCGCGTTCGACGGCGCGGCGTGCCTCGTTGTTCTCGAGGAGGAACGCGAAGAGATCGGCGATTTGGGGGTCCTCAAGGAACGGGTCGCCCCCGTAGATGGTCTCCGAGCCCTCGCGAGTGAGCGTTCGCGTGTAGGTCTCCTCGCCGATCGTGAGCTCGACTCGCCCCTCGTCGGCGTCGCCCTTTAGCGACGATCGCTCGCTTCCGAGTCCGGCCATTATCGCCTGGAGGAAGGACGTTCGGTTGGTCGCGTTGCGCCCCTCGAGGACCGTAACCCCCGGAGCCAACGTCAGTTCGTCCTCGTCGATCCCCCCGACGTTGCTCGCGTGTACTGACACGCGATCCGCAAACTGTTCCTGGTCGGTCATTGGTGGCGTAATGACCCCCGTATTGATAACTTTTGGTCTCTTCACGCGGTCGAGGCGGGGTGGATCACCCGGGCGGCCGAAGCGGTGTGGGGCCGCTCGGCGGGTCACACCTCGCAGCTATCCCTCGCAGATACACCCGCGATTACACCTCACAGTCACATCCCCCGTCGCGCAGGAGATCGCTCACGACGTGATCGGTACCACAATCGCCGCAGACGACGCGAACGTCGAGGAACACCTGATAGTCCCGGTCGGTGATGTGTCCGCCGGAGACGAGCGTCTCGATCGTCGACTCGGTCACGGCGGACGTCCGCCCCTGCAGGCGCTCGAGCGTCTCGATCTTCCGGTCGACGAGCCCCTCGGAGCGGTCGGGGAGTTCGGCCCCCCGGTAGTCCGTGAGATAGGTGTGGATCGCCTGGTGGGTGACGAAGTCGCCGAGCACGTCGTCGACGTCGACTCCGGCCCTCTCGAGCTCCCGGCGTTTGCGCATCTCGTCCGCACGGGAGACGTCGTCGTCGGTGAGGGTCGAATAGGCGCTTTCGACGTCCGCCTCGGCCACCGTCTCCCCGGCCGCACGGAGCGCCGCCTCGAGCACCGATCGGTTGAACTCGTCGGCCAGATCGCGGAGGCTCGTTCGCTCGCCGGCGACGCCCGTCCACGCCTCCTCGAGGTCCTCGCCGAGTCCGCCGAGGTCGTACTTCTCGATCACGCGTGCGACCTTGGTGTTGGGCCGCGAGGCGGTGGTCATATCCCCAGTTGCTTCCGGCGCGTTACAAGGATATCGGTGTAAATCCGATCGATCGAACGTGTAGATAACGCGCATACGGTTCCCGATACGAACGGCGAGGAGGCACGGATCGAACACGTTCGAACGACTTTTTCTCGGAGGGGTCGGTGATCCGCAACGTCGATGCGCGTTCGGAGTCGGACCGTCGGATCGCCGGACTGCGGCAGGGCAACAACGCTTTTGTACCCGTGGTGGGACCCGTCTACTGGAGCAACAGACACGAAATGACCGACATCGACGTACTCGTCCTTCGAAGCGGGACGCACGGACTGCCGGCGAGCGACTACGTGGCCGAACTCCGCGAACGGCTGCCGAACCACACGATCGAGCTGGCGCGAACTCCCCGCGAGGAGCGCGAACTGGCGGGGGAGGCACGGGTGATCTCCTCGGTACAGCTTCCGGACGAACTGCTGGAAAACGCCGAACAGCTCGAACTCTTCGCGGGAGTCGCGGCGGGGTACGACCACCTTCCGCTCGACCGGCTGGCCGAAGCCGGCGTCGCCGTGACGAACGCGTCCGGGATCCACGCGCCGAACATCGCGGAACAGGTGATGGCGTACGTCCTCGATTACACGCGCAACCTCCGAATCGGCCGCGAGCGGCAGGCGCGAAGCCATTGGGAGCACTTCCAGACGGGCGAGCTGAAGGGGAGTACCGTCACGATCGTCGGGTTGGGCGCGATCGGCACCGCGATCGCCGAACGGGTCTCGGCGTTCGACGTCGAGACGATCGGCGTCCGGTACTCGCCGGAGAAGGGCGGCCCCACCGACGAGGTGATCGGCTTCGAGGAGGAGGCTCTCCAGCGCGCCTACGCGCGGACGGACTACCTGATCATCGCCTCGCCCCTCACCGAGGCGACGCGCGGGCTGATCGACGCCGACGCCTTCGAGACGCTGCCGCCGAGCGCCTACCTCGTCAACATCGGCCGGGGACCGATCGTGGACACGGACGCGCTGGTCGATGCGCTTCGATCCAGCGAGATCGGCGGGGCCGGTCTCGACGTCACCGATCCGGAACCGCTGCCTCGCGACCACCCGCTTTGGAACTTCGAGGACGTGACGATCACGCCACACAACGCGGGCCACAGCCCGAAACACTGGTCGCGACTGGCCGACATCGTCGCCGAGAACGTCGAACACCTCGACCGCGGCGACGACTACGACGAGTTCCGAAACGTCGTTCGCCGTCCCGAGTGACGTTCCCACGAGGAGGGGGAACACATAGAGGTCCAACGACATTGGACAGAGGGCGTTTTTGACAACTGAATGGGAGACTGATCCGGAGTAATCGATCGATGATTACAGGAGTACACGTGTAATTATCTCCCCATATCGATTCGTTCGATCCGGTTCCACGTGGCGTTTCCGTCGTGTGAGCGACGATCGTCCAACCAGAATGGACGATAGCCATCGTCCAGCGGGGCGTTGGTCGCTCCGACCACCTCGGGCCCGGCTTTCGGACCGCCCTCCGAAGCCGGCCTCCCGATCGATTCCCGAAGCTGGCTCTGAGCCGACTCTGAACCGGGTCTAGCTCTGAACCGGGTCTAGTAATGTCGCGCGCGCAACTCGAGGACGTTCGCGACGTTTCGAAGCGCCGGCAGGATCTCCTCGCGAACCCGTTCGGGACCGAGTTCGTGTTTCGGTCCGGCGATCGAGACCGCGGCGTCGTCGATCCCGCCGTCGCCTTCGATCGGGACCGCGACCGATTTCACCCCGAGGGCTCGCTCCTCGTCCTCGATCGAGTAGCCGCGTTCCCGGATCGTCTCGAGCTCCTCGTGGAGCGTCTCCCGGTCGGTGATGGTTCGGTCGGTCGCGCGGGGGAGACCGCGGCGGTCCACGATCGACTCCACCTTCTCGGTGGACAGGGTGGCCAAGAGCGCCTTGCCGACCGCGGTCCAGTGCATTCGCGTGTACTCGCCGGTCGGCGCGTTGTTGAAGATGCTGCCGGCGGGTTCGGTTCGGAACAGCATGACGCGATAGCCGTCCTCCTCGACCCCGACCGTCGCGACGTGACCGGTCTCGCGGGCGAGTTCGGCCACCTCGTCCCTGGCGACCTGATAGATGTCGTCGCGATGGCGGACCTGCCCGCCGATCTCGAGAAACCGATACGAGAGGCGATACGTCCCCCCGTCGTTTCGAACGTAGCCGAGGTCCTCGAGCGTGGACAGGTGAACGTGGACGGTACTTTTCGGAACCTCCAGATGGGCGGCCAGCTCGCGGACCCCACACGCCTCCAACTCGAGGAGTCCGCGGATCACCGTGAAGCTCTTCGTGACCGCGTCGATCCGGTTCCGGCCGTCGTCCCGATCCTCGTTCGCCATCCTTGCTTCACCGTTCGACCGGAGACCGATATCGGTTGCGACGTGTCCACGTCGATTGGACGGCCGATCGCGTGGCCGTCGTCGAACGACGTCGCGGCCTACTCCTGGAGCGCCTGCTCGCGGAGCCCGCGCATGTAGCCGATCGCGAACAGCCGTCCCTTCGTGTGGTAGCCGGGGTTGGAGTTGTCCTCGCCGGCCATCGTCGGTACGTGGTCCGGTCGCATGACGACGTCGTCGTCGACGGCCTCCTCGTAGGCGCGCATCGCCGCGAGCATGTCGGTCGGTCCCTCGTCGTGCCACGTCTCGACGAAGTCGTCGGCGTCGCCCTCGACGTCACGGAAGTGGATGAAGTTGATCCGGTCGCCGAACCGGCGGATCGTCTCGGGGACGTCGACGCCCATCGCGGCGAAGTTGCCCTGACAGAACGTGACGCCGTTGTGCTCGCTCTCGTAGCAGTCGAGCACGCGCTGGTACGCCTCCGGGCTGTTGATGATGCGGGGGATCCCGCGGACGGATTCACGCGGCGGATCGTCGGGGTGGAGCCCGAGTTTGACTCCGGCCTCCTCCGCGACGGGGACGACCTCGTTGAGGAAGTACTCGATGGCCTCCCACAGCTCCTCACGCGAGACGTCGAAGGGCGCGTCCTGTTCGTCCGCATGCATGCGATCGTTCGTGTAGGCGGTCACGTAGGAGCCGCCGCGGGACTCGACGTGCGCCTCGGTCCGGGCCCACCGGATGCCGGCCATCCAGTCGTAACAGACGACGGGGATCCCGACGCGGCCGCAGTCGCGGAGGAACTGCTTGAACTCCTCGATGTCCTCGTCGCGTCCCTCACGTCCCAGGCGTACGCGCTGGGTGATGGGAACGCTCCCCTCGATCACCGAGACTTCGATCCCGGCCTCCTCGAACCAGTTGGTGAGGAGCAGGAGGTCGTCGTAGCTCCAGTCGGTCCTGTCGTCTCCGATCTCCAACGGGTGGATCACGGCCTTGGTTACGCCCATCTGTTTAGCGAGCTGCCATCGTTCGTCCGGGGTCGGCGGTAGGATGAGTGCTGGATCGACCATGCCTGCACTCATCGCAAGGCCCGATAAATACCTTGCGTATCACCCCAGTCGAGACGTCCAGATGTCGACGAAAGCCGGGTGAACGGATCGAGAACAGATCCGGTGGTAGATGGGGGCGCTCAGTAGGTGATATTAGCGCCCGTACTCTCGTCGAACAGATGGATCTTCTCTAGGTTTGCTGAAAGAGAAATCGACGAGTCCGGACTGACCGTACTCTCGGGGGACACCCGGGCGCTGAACTCCGTTTCGGAGTCCGTTGGCGGGGTCAACGTGAGGAACTTGTCGGAGCCCATCGGCTCGACGACCTTCACGGTCGCCTCAAGCGTACTGTTTTCGGTATACTCGTCCTCATCAAGAACCGATAAATCACTCAGATCTTCAGGACGAACGCCCAACGAGACGTTATCGAGAGAGCCGTCCCATTCGTCGAGGTCCGAACCGACGCTGTCGGGAAGTTCGAACTCGAAGAAGTCCCCGACCGCCTTGTATCCTCCGTCGGTCTCCTCGATAGTGACCTGCAGGAAGTTCATCGGCGGCTCTCCGATGAACCCGGCGACGAACCGGTTTACGGGGTTGTCATAGAGGTACTGCGGCGGACCGATCTGCTGGAGTTCTCCTTCGTTCAACACGACGACGCGGTCGCCAAGCGTCATGGCTTCCGCCTGGTCGTGTGTGACGTAGATCGTCGTTTTACCGACCCGCTTGTGGATCTCGTTCAGCTCCGTGCGCATCTGAACGCGAAGCTTTGCGTCCAGATTGGATAACGGCTCGTCCATCAAGAACACGGAGGGTTCTCGAACGATCGCTCGTCCGAGCGCGACACGTTGCTGTTGTCCCCCGGAGAGTTGTGACGGTTTTCTGTCGAGGAGATCGTCGATCTCCAGAAGTTCCGCCGCTTCGTCGACGCGTTCGTCGATCTCATCGTCCGGGTAGTTCCGGATTCGAAGCGGGAAGGACATGTTCTCCTTGACGGTCATGTGCGGGTACAGCGCGTAGTTCTGGAACACCATCGCGATGCCCCGTTCCCGCGGATCATAGCCGGTGACGTCCTCGTCCTCGATCATGATCCGGCCCTCCGTCGGGGTCTCGAGACCCGCTACCATTCGCAAGGAGGTGGTCTTTCCACATCCGGAGGGACCGACAAAGACGAGGAATTCACCGCGCCGAATGTCGATGTTGAGGTCGTTTACTGCAACGATCTCGCCCTCCTCATCGCTTCGGAAGACCTTTGTTACGCCCTCGATCTGGACGTTGATGTCCTCGTTTGCGTCGGCGGTGCCATCGCTCATATCCGGTTTCGCTGCCGGCGTTGATTCGGATTCGCTCATTTTCGTAGATTCGGTTTGGTCGCTCATTCTTTCAGTGCTCCGGCCGTCAGACCGCTGACGATGTATCGCTGGAAGAAGATCACCACGAGGATGGTCGGGATGATCGCGATGACGCTCGCCGCGGCCAGGGACGCCCACTGCACGGACACGTCACCGACGAACTGGTAGACGGCCACCGAGATCGGCATCGAGCTCAGGTCCGTCGTGATGATCAACGAGAAGAGGAACTCCCGCCATGAGTACAGGAACGTCAGGATCGAACACGCGGCGACGCCCGGCAACGCAAGCGGCAGCGCGATCTTTCGGAACGCCTGAAGCTGCGTACAGCCGTCGACGCGTGCCGATTCGTCGAGATCCTGTGGGATGGACATGAAGAAGTTCCGCATGATGTAGATCATCAACGGGAGCCAAAGGTAGATCTGCGCGATGATGATTCCCGGGAGGCTGTTCAATAGGCCGAGCCACGCCATGATCTGGTAGTACGGAACGATCAGGCCGATGGGCGGAAACAGACGAGAGAACAACACGCCGATGAACAGGATGTTGTCACCCCGGAACCGATACCTGCTGAAGGCATACCCAGCGGGCACCGCGAGGGTAATGACGACGACGGTCGTCGTCGAGGAGATGATCAAACTGTTCACGACCGCCCGCCAGTAACTCTCGCCGATGAGCACCTGGTAGTACGATGAGAGCGTCGGCTCCCGTGGAATGTAGTTGAGGTTGTACACCGCCTCGTTGGTCTTGAGGGAGGTGAGAACCTCCCAGAAGATCGGCACGATGACGGTGATGACCGCCAGGGCCAAAACGAGGTGGATGACCTTGGGGCTCTCCAGGACGTCCCAGAACCCCTGTCGTTTGTCGTAGCTGATCCGTTCGTAAGTTTCGTCAGTGGAGCTCATTGTCCCTCCATGTCTCCCATGACCTTGGTCACGTAGAAGGTCGCGACCACGAGCGTGATCGCGATGATGAACACGGCCACCGCCGAGGCGTAGCCGTAGTTGAAGTTGATCATCCCTTCACGGTAGATGTGGATGCTGAAGACCGTAGTCGACACGCCGGGACCACCTCTGGTCATGGGGAACACGACGGCGAACGCGCGGAACGCGAACATCCAGTTGATGAGCGCGACGATGGCGATGTACGGTCGCAGATACTGTACGGTGATCGCACGGAACGTCTGAAACGTCGTCGCACCGTCGACCTTGGCGGCGTCGTACATGTGCTCGGGGATCGACTGCAATCCCGCGAGCAACACGAGCATCGCGAAGGGCATTCGTGCCCACGCGTCGGTCAGGGTGACGGCAAGCATCGCGAACGTCGGCGTCGATAACCACGCGATGGGGAACTCGATGAGACCGAGGTCCATGAGAATCATGTTGAAGAACCCGAGTTCGTTGCCGGTAAACATCCACCGCCAGATGAGGGCGACGACGGCGAGCGGGATCGCCCACGAGAACATCAACACGGTTGCGTAGGCGTCACGGAGCCGCGAGTGGGCCACGTGGTTGATCGCCAACGCGATTATCAGACCGGATCCCAGACTGATCGCGAGGGAACCGAAGGAGTAGATGAGCGTGTTCAGGAAGTAGTCCCAGAACTCCGCGTTCTGGAACATGGTGACGAAGTTCTGTGCGCCAACGAATCGTTCAACCGCTCCGGGAAGTGTCAGATATAGAGATTGTTGGAAGAGATAGAAGACCGGATAGACGAAGATAGCAAAGATGGTCAAAATCGCGGGTCCCATCAACACCAACAGAATGTGGTCATTGGCGAACTGGGATACCCGATGGTGAAGGTTCTCGTATGTCGTTTCGGGTGCTTTTAATCCAGCCTCTGATTCGAGGGGCATATCAAATAAAATTCCAATCGGGGTGGTTTACTGACCGAGGACCGTGTCGATGTAGCTCTGTGCGGAATCGAGCGCTTCCTCGGGGGTCTTGGACCCGGAGATCGCCTGCTGGCACTCCTGGCTGATGTTCTGTTTGATGGAGCGCTGCTGCGGGAAGACCTCCGTCTTGTTGAGCTCGGCCTGTCGTCCGCGGATCTCCGGATACAGCGCGGCGTCAGTCTGGGCGGCCTCCTCGTAGACCGCGGTGTGCCACGACTGGTTGCCTTCGTCGACGAACTCCCACCACGCGGCCGGCTGTGAGATCCGAGCGTCGAGGTACACCATCGCCGCCAGTTTGGCAGCATCGGACGCATTGATGTTGATGCCGAGCCCGTTCGGCGAGGCGAGACCCGCACGGGTCGGGTTCGGCGCGTCCGAGCCACCCTCGGGAGTCAGCGTCGGCGTGTAGTCGTCGCCGAACTCCGCTTCGGCACCGGGAGTCAGGTCGCCGTAGACGGGCACCATCGCGAACTGTCCGGAGGTGAACCCGTCTGCGAGATCGCCCTGGCCGAAGTTGACCACGGACTCCGGAACCCACCCGTTGTCGAGCCACTCGACCATCTTGCCCAGGGCGTGATAACCCGGCTCGTCGTTGACCGTAACCGTGCCGTCGTCGTTGAGGAACTCGCCGCCAGCCTGGTAGTAGTGTTTGTTGAAGTCCCGCAACGTGTAGGTACGCGAGGCGCCGCGGTAGGCCCAAGCGTAGGCGCCCGTCCCCTCGAACGCCTGCATACACGTCTCGAGTTCGTCCCAGGACCATTCACCGTTCACGATGCTATCGATGACTGACTGATCGATGCCCTGATCCTCGAGCATGCCGACGTTGACGTGCACGAGGTCGCCTTCGAGGTAGACGGGACCGCCGTAGAGGCTGCCTTCGTACTGGAGCGTCTGTGCGGCGGGCTGAAGGGGATCCCACATCGAGTCGTCACCGAACAGCGGGTCGATCGCTTGAAGATGACCCGCCTGCGCGAACGACGACAGCGAGTCGGCCACGACGACCTGGAACGCCTCCGGCTCGGACTCGCCGGCCTGAAGGAACGCGGTCTCCCTCGGAATCGCCTGATCGACCGTGATCTCGAGAGGATTGATCGTGATACCGGTTCGATCCTCGAACATCCCGTGCGCGGCGACCGTCGCCGGGTCAAACTCGAGTGATCCGAAGTTGAGTATCTGGATCTCGTCGATATCGCCCGCCGCCGTGTCGTCCCACCCCTCGGGGGGCTGCCAGGGAGCGGATTGAACCGCTTGGGATTCCGCCCAGGCGCTGGAGTCAGCACGATTGCCTTCGTCGGGGATGGCCTGTCTCTGCTCGAGTGGCCACTCGTCAAGCGTCGTCGTACGGCGTGCCTCCCAGTTTTCGGAGAAGCCGATGCTTCGGGCCTGCTCCATGAAGCCGCCGGAGCCGCCGTTGCCACCGCCATTACCGCCGCCGTTGCCACCGCCATTACCGCCGCCGTTGCCACCGCCATTACCACTACAGCCGGCAAGTCCGATCGAACCGGCCGCAATGGTTGCTTTCAGTACGTCTCTGCGATCGATTCTGCCATCGTGTGGCATAATAGCACTTTCAAATTGGAATTATAAATAGGTTACTATACCATGGTATTATTAATTCATGATAATCAGGACCCGGGAAGGGTTTGATCCCTCACGCCTATCGCCTAGGTGGCCTCGCGGATCGAATTGCTGAAACCTATCGTCGCTAATCAGCGTAGTCGAAAGGATAATGCGACCTGTTTTCGTGTGCCAAAGTAATGCTCGGGCAACAACCAAGGGCCACGGAACGTTCTCGGATCGATGGAGATCCTGCTTCAAAAGCGTCGGTCCGACTCGGACGTGCAGGAGGCGACAGCTGATGCGCGCCGCCGAACTCGTCGACGCCGGTGACGTTCGACTCCGCGACGTGGACCGGCCGGAGCCGGCCTCCGACGAGGTGCTCGTCGAGATCACCGACGTCGGGATCTGTGGCTCGGACCTCCACTGGTACGAACACGGACGGATGGGCGATCGGATCGTCGAGGAGCCGCTCGTCCTCGGCCACGAGAGCGCCGGCCGGATCGCGGAGGTCGGATCCGACGTGGAGGGCTTCTCGTCCGGCGACCGAGTGGCGGTCGAACCCGGCGTCCCGTGTCGACGCTGTGAGTACTGTCGAACCGGCCGCTACAACCTCTGTCCCGACGTCTCGTTCATGGCGACGCCCGGAACCGACGGCGCCTTCCGGGAGTACGTCGCCTGGCCGGCCGACTTCGTCCACCCGCTTCCCGACTCGGTCTCCACCCGCGACGGGGCGCTCTGTGAGCCGATCAGCGTCGGGCTCCAGGCGGTCGACCGCGGCGAGGTCGACGTCGGCGACTCGGTACTCGTCGTCGGTGCCGGCCCCATCGGAACCCTGGCGATGGCGTGTGCGCGCGCGGCGGGCGCCAGCGAGATCGCGGTCACCGACATCGTGGATTCGAAGCTCGAGCGTGCGCGTTCGTTCGGCGCCGACCACGCGATCGACGGTCGTGCGGGCGACGTCGCAGAGCGCGTCCGCGATCATCTCGACGGCGGCGCGGACGTCGTCATCGAGGCCTCCGGCGCACGGCCGGCGGTCGAGACCGCGCTCGATTCGGTCGCACGCGACGGGATCGTCGTCCTCGTCGGGCTCGCCCCCGACGCCGAGGTACCGGTCTCGACGTACGATCTCGTTCGCGGACAGATCGACGTCCGCGGGAGCTACCGGTTCGCGAACCAATACGACGACGCGATCGCGCTGCTCGAGGACGGTCGGATCGACGTCGGCGCGCTCGTCGACTTCGCCGATCCGCTCTCGGAGATCGGGGAGGCGCTCGAACGCGCCAGCGATCCCGCGATCCTCAAAGGAATGGTGTCCGTCGGCGAGGAGTGACCCCGCCGCCCCGGAAACGTTTATGTACCATGGGTGAGCCCCGATCCACATGGTCATCCTCGCAGCGGTGAGCGAGTCCGAACAGTCGCGCGAGATCGCACTCGAGGCCGACGCGTTGGCGGCGGCCTTCGACGACGAGGTCCACCTGATCCACGTCACCGACGAGTCCGAGTACACGAGGACCGTCGAGCGCCAGTCGGAGTCACGACAGGAGGGCTCTGGGGACGTCGCCGAGGCCGCCGCGGCGGAGGCCGTCGAGGACTTCCTGGAGGAGCTCGACGCCGAGACGAAGGTCGTCTCGCGGATCGGAACGCCGGGCAAGAAGATCGTCGAGTACGCCGACGAGGTCGACGCGAGATACCTCGTGATCGGGGGACGGAGTCGATCGCCGGTCGGCAAGGCGCTCTTCGGGAGCGTCACGCAGTCCGTCCTGTTGAACACCGAACGGCCGGTCGTCACGATCACCGCGAGCGACTGATCGGGCCCAGCGAAACGGGACGGTGCGGCGGCGTCGATCCGCATACTGAAGCTTTATTTACGAGAGAACCCACCACCGACGTATGAGTGCCGTACAGCAGTTCCAACGATCGCTTTCGGAGCTTCCGGACACGGTTTCGACCGTGACGACGCCGGAGGAGTTCCCGGACGCGCTCGAGTCCGCGATCGATCAGCCGGCGGTCGGCGCCGAGCTTCCCTTCGAGTCCGTCTCGCTCGAAGGAGCCAACGTCACGCTCGATCCCTCGCCGGACCAGCTCCGGGAGGCCGAGACCGGCGTCTCCGGCTCGCGGCTCGGCATCGCCTCGCTTGGAACCGTCGCGATCGAGTCGCTGCCGGGCGGCGACGAGTTCGTCTCGCTGTACCCGTCGACACACGTCGCCGTCGTGTTCGAATCCGACATCAGAACCGACCTGAAGTCCGGGTTCGAGTGGCTCGACGAGGAGTTCGAGGACGGCAACCGCTCGTTCATCCTCGCGACCGGCCCGAGCGCGACCGGCGACATGGGGGCGCTCGTCCAGGGCGTCCACGGACCCGAACGAGTACACGTCATCATCATCCAGGACGATGAGTAACGCATCAGAGAAGCCGCACCTCGACGCGGACAGGATCCGGAGCCTGATGGAAAGCGAGGGCGACGGGATAAAGGAGAACACGAAACACCTCAACGCCCAGCGGTACGCCGCGATAGACGAGATGGGTCCCGACGTCCACGAACAGTACCGCAGGCAGGCCCGCGAGATCAAGGAGGACGCCATCGAACGCCTCCCGGAGCTCATCGAGGAGACGAAGGAGGCAGTCGAGGCCAACGGCGGCACCGTCTACGTCGCCGACGACGCCGAGGACGCCAACGCGTACATCTCCGAGGTGATGGACGAGAAGGACGCGGAGTCGGTCGTGAAGTCGAAGTCGATGACGACCGAGGAGATCGACATGAACGAGGCGCTCGAGGAGGCCGACGTCGAGACCTGGGAGACGGATCTCGGCGAGTTCGTCATCCAGGTGGCGGAGGAGGCGCCCTCACACATCGTCGGTCCCTCGCTGCACCGCTCCCGTGAGGACATCACCGAGCTGTTCAACCACGAGTTCGACGTCGAGGAGTCGCTCGATACGCCCGAGAAGCTCACCGCCTTCGCACGCGAGTACCTCGGCGAGCGCATCGACGCGGCAGACGTCGGGATCACGGGCGCGAACTACGTGATGGCCGAAAGCGGAACGATCGCGCTCGTGACGAACGAGGGGAACGCCCGCAAGTGCGCCGCCATCCCGGACACCCACGTCGCGGTCGCCGGCATCGAGAAGATCATCCCGAGCATTCGCGAGCTGCACCCCTTCGCCGAGCTCATCTCGCGGTCGGCGACCGGCCAGGAGATCCCCCAGTACCTCTCCATCCTGTCGCCCCCGGTCGATACGCCGACCATCGACTTCGAGAACCACGACGTGGAAGGGTTCGGCGGCGACGACGCCGACCGGGAGTTCCACCTCGTGCTCATCGACAACGGCCGCACGGAGATGCGCGCGGACGACGAGCTTCGCGAGACGCTCTACTGCATCCGGTGTGGCGCGTGTGCGAACTCCTGTGCGAACTTCCAGTCGGTCGGCGGCCACGCCTTCGGGGGGGAGACCTACACCGGCGGGATCGCGACGGGCTGGGAGGCCGGCGTCGAGGGGCTCGACGTCGCCGAGGAGTTCAACGACCTCTGTACCGGGTGTTCGCGCTGTGTGAACGCCTGCCCCGTGAAGATCGACATCCCGTGGATCAACACGGTGGTCCGCGACCGGATCAACCGCGGCAAGGATCCCGGCTTCGACGACCTCCTCGTCGACGGGTTGATCCCCGACGAGGAGGAGAGCGGCACGCCGCTTCGCAAGCGCTTCTTCGGCAACTTCGAGACGGCCGCGAAGCTCGGCAGCGCCACCGCGCCGATCTCGAACGCGATCGCCGGCTCCAGTCCCGCCCGCTCGATCATGGAGTCGGTGATCGGCGTCGATCGCCGCCGCGAGCTTCCCTCCTTCGAGCGAACCACGCTTCGAAAGTGGGCGAGCGCCCGCGAGTCCCCCGTCGAGAACCCCACGCGCCGGGTCGTGTTGTACCCGGACGTCTACACGAACCACGTCCAGACCGAACGCGGGAAGGCCGCGGTTCGCGTCCTCGAGGCGCTCGGCTGTTCGGTCGAGATCCCGGACGTCGGCGGCTCCGGCCGCGCGCCGCTTTCACAGGGCATGATCGCGACCGCGACCGGAAAGGCCGAGGACGTCACGGAGACGCTTTTGCCCTACGTCGAGGACGACTACGACGTGGTCGTCGTCGAGCCGAGCGACATCGCGATGTTCCGCCGCGAGTACGAGCGGCTCGTTCCGGAGGCCGACCAACGGGCCCTCTCGGAGGGGAGCTACGAGATCCTGGAGTACGTCTACGGCCTCCTCGAGAACGGCGCCGAGCCGGAGAGCCTCTCGAGCGGCGACGGCGAGGAGGTGGCCTACCACAGCCACTGCCAGCAGCGGACCCTCGGGCTCGAGACCTACACCGAGACGGTCCTCGATCGGCTCGGCTACGACGTCGTCACCTCGGACGTCGAGTGTTGTGGAATGGCCGGAAGCTTCGGCTACAAGGACGAGTACTACGAGTTGAGCATGGACGTCGGCGAGACGCTCGCCGAGCAGTTCTCCACGGACGAGACCCGCGATCGCACCGTGGTCGCGAGCGGGACCTCCTGTATGGAACAGCTCGACTCGCTGCTCTCGCGCGGGAACCGGCACCCGGTCGAGCTGCTGGATCCGACACGCACCGAGTAGCGACGATCGCCGGCCTCGGGGGATCGACGACGATCCCCACCGGTTCTTACCGCGTCTCCTTCTTCACCACTTCTCCGTCCTCACCACTTCTCCGTCCTCACCGATCCTCGCCGACGTCGCCGGTTCCGGCCGCCGAAACGCCTTCGCCGGCTCGCTCGTCATCCCCCTTCGCGTCGAGCCGGCCGATCTCCCGAGCGAGCCGGTCGAACTCGAACGATCCCGCCGACAGCCGGGCGAACGCGAGCGTCGCGAGTCCGGAGACGGCGAACGCGCCGGCGAAGGCGGTCAGGTACAGCCCGTCGGGTGCCGGAAGCAGCGCGTCGAGGATCGGCACGGCTCGCAACGTCTCCCCGATCCCGAGCGGGAACGGGAAGTAGGCGGCGCCGACCGCGAGTCCGGCGACGGCGCTCGCCAGCGCGCCCCGCCCGCCGAGCGATCGCGAGTAGAGCCCGGCGACGAGCGGGATCGCGACCGCGGCACCGAGGAGGTCCGCGAACAGGAAGAGTTCGAGGACGCTTCGCGCCTCGAGGCTCACGAGGACGGCCGCGGCCGCGACGGCGACCGTGAGCCCCCGTGCGCCGAGACGGAGGGTCCGATCGTCGGGGTCATCGAGCAGCCGCGGCAGGTCGGCCGTGACCACGCTCGCCAGCGCGTTGAACAGGCTGTCGATGGAGCTCATCACGAGCAGCAACGCGAGCAGCACGACCGCCAGCAGGACCGGCTCGGGGACGGCGCTCTCGAGCAGGGTGAAGAAGGCGATCGCGGGGTTCTCCACGGCGACGTTGCCGACCGCCACCACGCCGAGCAGGGCGGCGACGGCGACGATGAGACCGTTCACGAGCGTCGCGTTCCGGAAGCTCCGGGTGACGGTCGCCGAGTCCTCGGCGGCGTAGATGCGCTGCCACCACGTCTGGTTGAGCAGCTCGGCACCGAGGACGGCGAGCGCGATCGCGATTCCGAACCGGAGTCCGGCCGGGGCGGTCGGATCCAGCAGGGCGGGGTCCGCGGCGGCGATCCCCTCGTGGACCGCGGCGGGACCGCCGAGCGCGAGGACCGACCCGACGACGGTGATCGCGAGAAGCGGGAGGACGACGACCGCCTGGATCGTGTCCGTGAAGATGCTCGCGCGCAGCCCGCCGTAGCCGGTGTAGATCAATACGAACCCGCCGACGAGGACTGCCGTCTGCCACTGGGGCACGCCGGCGACGAACGAGAGCGCGAGCGAGATGCCGGTCAGCTCGGCGGCCACGAAGACGAACATGTAGGCGACGCTGACGACCAGGACGAACGCGTACATCGCCTCCCCGTAGCGGACGTAGGCGTACTCGGTGAGCGAGTGGCCCTCCGGGATCGCCTCCCGGATCCGCGGACCGATCGTGGCGTAGACCGCCATCGGCAGCGCCTCGCCCACGCCGTAGCCGATCACGGCGGCGATCCCGAAGGCGGCCCCGGCCTCCGGCGCCGAAAGCAGGATCCACACGCCCATCACCGAGGCGACGAGGGTCGCGGTCGTCCGCCCCTCGCCGGCCGAATCACGGGCCGAGATGAGGTCCTCGACTGAGTCGACGTGCCCCCTGGAGGCCCGTATTCCGAGCAGCGTGAAGACGACGAGCGTCGCGACCGTGAGACCGAGCGCGGTCGCGGTCGTCACCATCAGTTCTCACCTCCCGAATCGGCGAGGGGGCCGCCCGGCGCCGTTCGACGTCCGTCCGGCGCCTCGAACGCCGCCTCGAAGAACGCGGCCTCGAGTTCGACGGTCCTGGAGAACAGGCGATCGAGGCGGCGGCGACGACGGGGCGAGACCGCGGCGCCGTGGCGATCGAGTTCGGAACGGAGCCACTCGACGAACGACTCGAACTCGGGGTTCGCGTGGAGGTCGACCCACTCCGCGAGGTAGAATCGGTCGGGCGTCGATCCCGACTCCCCGTCCGCGACCGACCGCGCCCACTCGAGGTAGATCCACTCCGCGGGAACCAACACGGCGAGCGTCTCCGCGTACCCGCCCTCCCGACCGGCGCGCTCGAGGAGGTCCTCGAGAGCCAGCGTCGTCGGCGCGTGCGTCGGATCGCGGACGTCCGATTCGGGGACCGAAAGCGCCTCGAAGGAGCGCTCGAAGTAGTCGTTCTCCTCGTCGGTGAGCACGCCGAGGAACCCCACGAGCCGCGATCGAGCCGCCATCGTCGGCGCCGTCGCGACCGCGTGTCCGAAGGTGCCGACGAGCGTGTCGAGGAAGGCGTAGTCCTGCACCAGGTAGCGTCGAAAGACCTCGTCGTCGAGCTCACCGGCGCCGAGCTCCCGGACGAACCGGTTGTCGACCGCCGCGCTCCAGCCGGGCTCGGCGCGGTCCCGGAGCCACTCCGTGACCCTCGCGTCGGACCGATCGGCGGCGTACGCCTCGAAGGAGCCGTCGGAGGGGCTCAAAGCGACCACCCCTCGCGCCGCCAGGCGGCGTCCCAGAACCGGTACTCGTAGCGCGCGGAGGTGTGAAACAGCTCGCGATAGCGGTCCCGGTCGGACTCGCTCGCGTCGGCCGCCACCTCGTCCATCAACTCGAGACACCAGTCGGTCAGTTCGGTGAACTCCTCGCCGGCGTACGTCCGGATCCACTCGGCGTAGCGGTCGTCCGCGGGCATCCCGTCCTCGGCGAGACGGGTTCCGGTCTCGTTGAACCCCCACATGCACGGGAGGAGGGCGGCGACCAGATCCCCGAACGTCCCCGTGGCCGCAACCCGGACGAGGAAGTCCGTGTATCCGCGGGTCGTCGGCGAGGGGTCGGTCGCCTCCAGATCCGCCGGCGAGAGGTCGAACTCGGCGGCGTAGGCGCGATGGAGGTCCATCTCGGTGTTGATCGTCGACTCGAGCAGCTCGGCGAAGGTGCCCATTCGATCCAGGTCGGGCGCCTTCGCGGCGCCGTGGGAGAACACGCGCGCGTACTCGATCAGATAGTAATAATCCTGTCGCACCCAGTACCGGAACGGCTCCTCCTCGAGCGTTCCCGCGCCCAGCGCCTCGACCATCGGATGATCGAGGATCGCCTCCCAGATCGGGTCGGCGATCGGCTCCAGGTCGGTCGTAAAGCCCATGGGCGAGGGTCGGCGTTCCGCCGTTATATAAGTTGGTAATACCATCCGATGATTCCACTCGTTCCGATCCGGGGCAGTTTTGGGGCCGTCGCCGCTATCGGGGGGCATGTATAACGCCGCGATCGTGGCGGACGACCTCACGGGCGCGATGGACACCGCCCACGGGTTCGCGGCCCGTGGCCATCGAACGGCGGTCCTCGCGTTGCCGGGGGACGTCGAGGGGTCGCTGGAGTCGGACGCGTCGGTCGTCGGGACCAACACGGACAGCCGATACGTCGACCGGGAGACGGCCGTCGAGGCGGTAAAGGAGGCCGTCCGGCGCGTTCCCGCGGAGGTCGTCTTCAAGAAGATCGACTCGACGCTTCGGGGCAACGTCGCCGCGGAGATCGACGCCGCCCTCACGGAAGCGGGCAGCGACCTCGCCGTCGTCGCGCCGGCGTTTCCGGGCGGCGGCCGGACCACCGAGGACGGGGTCCACCTGGTTGACGGAACGCCGGTGGCCGATACCGAATACGGCGCCGACGAGGGCGGCCCGACCGACTCGTCGATCCCCGTCCTCCTTTCCAGCCTCGATCGGCGGGTGGTGACGGTCGAGCTGGCGGTCGTCGAGGAGGGCGTCGACGCGGTTCGATCCGCGCTTCGAGAAGCGGTCGAGGGGGCGAACGAATCGTCCGAAACCGGACCCGGGGACGCCGACCGCGCGCACGGAGCCGTCGACCGCGCGCCGATCGTCGTCGCCGACGCGCGCACGGACGGGGATCTCGCCACCATCGCGGAGGCGGCGGCCGATCTCGATACGCTCTACGTGGGGAGCAACGGGCTGGCCGACCACGTGAGGGTCCCGGAATCGGGTCCGGCCTCGGACACGGTAGATACGGAGCCGACGGACGCACGGAGGTCGGGCGAGGAGCCGACGGACGAGGATGCGGCGAACGCGCGGGCCTCCAAGGATGCGGGCGCCCCGCTCGGAGTGATCGGGAGCATCAACTCCGCGACGCTCACGCAGCTGTCGAAGGTCCCGTCGGACGCGGTCTTCGAACTCGATCCCGTCGCGACCGTGACCGGAGAGGGAAACGACGGGACCGTTTCCGGGGCGCTCGCTCGGCTTCGCGCCGGCGAGAGCGCGGTGGTCACCGCCGCGGTCGATCGGGACGCGGTCGATCGGACCGTCGCGGCCGGCGCGGAACGCGGGCTCGACGGGAGCGAGGTGAGGCGTCGAGTCGCGGCGGAACTCGGCGAGACCGCGAGGCGGATTACGGCCGAGGAGCCCCCCTCCGGGGTGTTCCTCACCGGCGGCGACATAGCCGTCGCGGTTCTCCGGGCGCTCGACGCGACGACGATCCGGCTCACGGGACGGGCCGTCGAGGCCGGGATCCCGATCGGTCGCCTCTCCGACGGAGTCGCGGCCGGAACGCCCGTGGTGACCAAGGCGGGCGGATTCGGCGGCGAAGCAACGATAGTTAACTGTCTGAACGCGTTAGACTCCAGCGATGAGTGAACGACACCCGATCGTCGGGATCACGATGGGCGATCCGGGCGGAATCGGCCCGGAAGTGATAGCGAAGGCCTACGGAGGGCTTCTCGAGCGATCGCGACCGATCGTCATCGGCGACGCTGACGTGATCGAGGCGGCCATCGAGGTCTGTGATCTCGATCTCTCGGTCGAACGCGTCGACGACGTCGCGGACGCGAGCTTCGCGGACGACCGGATTCCCGTCCTCGATCTGGACAACGTCGCGGAGATCGTCCGCGGCGAGGTCAAAGAGGAGCACGGCGTCGCGAGCCTCGAGTACATCGAGCGCGCGATCGAGCTCGCGAAGGCCGGATCCATCGACGCGATCACGACCGCGCCGATCAACAAACAGGCGACGAAGCTCGCCGGGAGCGACTACGCGGGCCACACCGGGATGCTCGCCGACCACACGAACACCGAGAACTACTCGATGATGCTCGTCGAGGACGAGCTGCGCGTCACCCACGTCTCGACGCACGTCCCGCTGCGTGAGGCCTGCGACCTCGTCACCGAGGAGAACGTCCTGTCCGTCATCCGGCTCACCGACGAGGCGCTCTCGGATCTCGGCATCGAGTCGCCGTCGATCGCCGTTGCGGGGTTGAACCCCCACGCGAGCGACGGCGGACTCCTCGGGAACGAGGACGGCGAGGAGATCGAACCCGCGGTCCAGCAGGCCCGATCCGAGGGGATCGACGTCGAGGGGCCCGAATCCCCCGATACGATCTACGTCAGGGCCGCCCGCGGGGAGTTCGACTGCGTGGTCTCGATGTATCACGACGAGGGACACATCCCGATCAAGATGCTCGGGTTCGCCGGGGGCGACGCCGTCTCCGGGGTCAACGTGACGATCGGCCTGCCGATCATCCGGACGAGCGTCGACCACGGCACGGCCTTCGACATCGCCGGCGAGGGGATCGCCTCCGAGCGGAGCCTGATCGACGCGGTCGACGTCGCGGTCGACATGGCGAGTTCGGGAAGGTCGAAACGATGAGCGAGATTCCCCTCGAGGTTCCGGACGCGGAGCGGCTCGCCTCGGCCAACGACGCGACGATCGAGGAGTTCCCGCGATTCGCTCCCGTCGAGGTCGACTGGGAGGTGGAGACGATCGAGGACGTCGACGCCGCCGGCCGGGAGGCGGTCGACGACCTGCCGGCCCTCGACGATCTGGCGGCCGGCGCGGAGATCGCCGTGACCGCCGGGAGCCGCGGCATCCACGACTTCCCGGAGATGATCCGCGGCGTCATCGACGAGCTGCAGGCGCGCGGCTACGAGCCGTTCGTCTTCCCCTCGATGGGGAGCCACGGCGGCGCGACCGCCGAGGGGCAGCGCGAGGTGCTCGCCGACCTCGACATGTCCGAGGAGTCGCTCGGCTGTGAGATACGCGCGACGATGGACGTAGAGCGGGTGGGCGAGCGGGACGGCAGTCCGGTCTACGCCGACGCCAACGCCGTCGCCGCCGACGCGATCCTGATCGCGAACCGGGTGAAGCCGCACACGGACTTCTCCGCGGGGATCGAGTCCGGGCTGTGTAAGATGTCCGTGATCGGCATGGGCAAACACCGCGGCGCGGAGATGATGCACAACGCGGCGCTCGCCGGCGACATGGGCGAGGAGATCCGCGAGCGCGCGCGGATCCTCATCGAGGAGCTGCCGATCCTCGGCGGGGTCGCGCTGATCGAGAACGCCCGCGACCGGGCCGCCCACGTCGAGGGCGTTCCCGCCGAGTCGATCCTCGATCGCGAGCCGGAGCTGCTCGAGCGGGCCTACGAGGAGCTGCCGACGCTGCCGGTCGACGATCTCGACCTCCTCGTCGTCGACGAGAGCGGAAAGGAGGTGAGCGGGACCGGCCTCGACACCAACGTCATCGGCCGGCTGCGGTTCCGCGGCGAGGCGGAGCCCGACACGCCGGATTACACCCGCATCTACGTGCGCTCGCTTACGGGGCCCTCACACGGAAACGGTCTCGGAATGGGGCTCGCCGATCTGATCCACGAGGACTTCGTCGCGGATCTGGATCTCGGGGACACCTACCTCAACGTCGCGACGAGCGGGGAGACGTCCCGGGCGAACATCCCGCTCATCGTTCCCGAGGACGCGAGCGCGTTCCAGCTCGCGCCCTCGATCACCGGCACGCCGGACCCGAGCGAGCTTCGGATCGCCCGGATCCCGAACACGATGGAGCCCGGCACGCTCGTCGTCTCCGAGCCCGTCGTCCCCGAGCTCCAGTCGATGGAGAACGTCACCGTCGGCGAACTGGCGCCGCTCGCCTTCGAGGACGGCGAGCTTCCCGAGGACCCCTACGGCGTCTAGGTGAGGGTTCGGTCGCCTTCGATCGGCGGTGTCCCTCACGAAGCGGAACGAATGCGGGGAGAGGAACGTGGGCGGCGGGAGTTGACCGTTGGAGGCGGCCATTCACGGCCGGTTCAAAGCGCGAGCGAATCGTGAATCGAGCGCGATCCGAACACGGTCCGATTCCGATCCGGACGCGATCGGCGTGTCGTTCGATCAGGCGAGCGGCAGGACGGTCGACATGATGAAGACCATCGCGAGACCGCTTATCGACATGATCGTCGCGACCGCGCCGTAGCTTTTGAACGTCTCCATCGTGTTGATGCCCGCGGTCTCCTTGATGATCCAGAAGCCGCTGTCGTTGAACCACGGGGCGATCATGCCGCCGAAGCCGACCGCCATCATCAGGTAGACCGGATTCACGGAGAGGCCGCCCGCGAGCGGCGCCATGATCGAGGCGCCGGTCAGGATCGCGACCGTTCCGGATCCCTGTGCGACGCGGATGATCGCGGCGATCAGCCAGCCGGTGAACAGCAGGCCGAGGCCGATCTCCTCGAGGCCGCCCGCGATGTACTCGCCGACGCCGGCCGTCGCGAGCATCGCACCGAAGGTGCCACCGGCCGCGGTGATCGCGATGATGTTGCCGCCGGATTTGATCGCCTCGGTCAGCTCCGAGTTGAACAGATCGACGTCGCCGTCCATCTCGAAGCGGTAGAAGGTGTACGCCGACACCAGCGCGGCCGCGGTCAACGCGAAGTTCGGGTCACCGAGGAACGTCGTCGCCGTGACGATCGAACCGCCCTCGTAGAGCGTGCCCGCGATCGTGCTCGAGGCGATGAGGACGACCGGAAGCAGAATCGGAAGCAGCGACTCAACGAGGCCGGGGAGCTCCGAGAGGTCCGCCTCGGCCTTGTCGCGCAGGCTGTCGGCGGTGGCGCCCATCGCCTCGCGCAGCGGGAAGTCCTCACGGCTGTGGAGGAACCGTCCGTAGACGATGCCCGCAAGCAGCGAGGAGGGGAGCGCGAGCGTCGCGCCCACCAGGATCGCGATGCCGAGATCCACGCCGAGCTCGTCGGCCATCGCGAGCGGACCCGGCGTCGGCGGCACGAGCATGTGCGTCGAGAGCGCGCCGGCCGCCAGCACAGAGATGTACAGCGAGAGCTTCACGCCCGTCCGCGCCTTCATCGATCGGCCGAGCGGGGCGAGCAGGTAGAACACGTTGTCGAAGAACACCGGGATCGAAAGCAGGTAGCTGCTTCCGAGCAGGGCGAACTCCGAGTTCTTCTCGCCCGTGATCGACAGGAACGCGCGGACGATGCGTTCCGCGGCGCCGCTGTCCATCAGGGTCTTCCCGATGATGGCCGCCATCAGGATCGGAATCCCGATGGCCACCATGACGTCGCCGAAGGATCCCGCGATCTCGGAGGGTACGTCCCCGATCGGTATCTGATCGGTGAAGATCCCGATCGCCATCGACGCGATGACGAGCCCGAGGAACGCGGGTAGTTTGAGCCACACGAGCAACAGTACGACCGCCGCAACCCCGATTACGAACGGTACGATCGGGTTTGAGAACACCATGCAATCCCCGTTCCTTGCTCGCGTGTATTAATTATTACCAATCTGCTCCGAGAATTAACCAACATCCACACTTCGAGCGGGTCGGTCGGGATTCGACTCGATCGTTCGATCGACCGAGTCGCGATTCCGACCCGTCGGGCGCCGCACTCCCGACCTATCGGCCCTTTCAGAAGCTATTTACCGACGTCCTCCGGATCCCGGATGATGCCGTACCATCGCGGGAACGAACTCGCCGACGTCTACGCGAACGCACGGTCGAACGGCCACGGGTTCGTCGCCAGCAACGTGACCCACCCCGACATCGCCGCCGGCCTCGTCCGCGGCGCCGAGGCGGTGGAGTCGGACCTCGTCGCCCAGATCAAACGCGACACCGCCGAGTACCTCGGCGCGGGCGACGTCGCGGCCGGCCTCGAGATCCTCACGACCCAGCTCCGCTCGATCGCCGACGACGGGGGCGTGGGCGTCTTCTGTAACGTCGACCACGTCTCGGCCGACGACGACGAGCTGCTGTCGGCGGCCATCGAGTCCGGGAACCCCTCCTCCGTGATGGTCGACGCCTCCGATCGGCCCTTCGAGGAAAACGTCGAACGGACCGCGGCGGTCGTCGACCGGATCGAGGACCGTGGCGCGGACCTCCTCGTCGAGGCGGAGCTCGGGACGATCGCCGGCACCGAAAGCGGAGAGACGACGACGGAGGCGTTCTACACCGACCCCGAGGAAGCCGTCGAGTTCGTCGAGCGGACCGGCTGTGACCTGCTCGCGGTCTCGATCGGCACCGAACACGGGGTCTCGAAGGGACGCGACCTCGACCTCCGCGTCGATCTGGCCGCCGAGATCGACGAGGCGCTTCGCGCGAACGGCCACGAGATCCCCCTCGTGGTCCACGGCTCCTCGGGACTCTCCGCCGACCAGGTCTCGGCGCTCATGGAGACCGGCGTCTGCAAGCTCAACACGAACACGCGCTATCAGTACGAGTACGCCAGGACCGCCTGCGAGTTCTACCACGACCACGCCGACGCCATCCTCCCGCCGGAGGGGGTCGAGGACGACCGCGAGACGTTCTTTTCGGGGGCGGAGTGGTCGCCGAACAAGGCCGAGTTCAACCCGCAGGTCGTCGGCGAGGAGATCCGCGACCGGATCGCCGAGGTCTACGGCGATCTCGCGACCGTCTCGGGCAGCGCCGGGGAGAGCCGATATGTGTAGGATCGACGGCGCGCGCGACCGGATCGGGGTTCACGAACGATGAGCGACTACCTGCTCGGACTCGACGCCGGGTTGACCCGCACCAAGGCCGTGATCTTCACTCCCGACGGCGAGGTCGTCGCGCAGTCGGGCCGGGACACGCCCGAGGACCGGCCCGATCCGGACCGCCGCGAGGTGGACCCCGAGGCCCTCTTCGAGGCATCCGCGGCGACGATCCGTGAGACGCTGGCCGACGGCGACGTCGCCGCCGAGGACGTCGCCGCACTCGGCGTCTCCGCGCACGGACACGGACTCTACACGCTCGACGCCGACGGCGACCCGGCTCGTCCGGGGATCAAATCGACCGACAGCCGCGCGACCGACCTTCTCGAGGAGTGGGAGTCGAACGGCACCGCGGATCGGATCCGCGAGCGGCTGGGCTACGCGCCGTTCGCCGGCGATCCGATCAGCCTGCTCGCGTGGCTCGAGCGTCACGAGCCCGACGCCTACGACCGGATCGACCGGGTGCTGTTCTGCAAGGACTACATCAAGTACCGCCTGACCGACCGCGTCCGGACCGACGAGATGGAGGCGAGCGTCTTCGAGAACCCGCGAACGAACGAGTACGACCGGGAGGCGCTCGAGTCCGCCGGGATCGGTTCGTGTCTCGACGCGCTCCCGGCGGTCACGCGGAGCTTCGAGTCGTGTGGAACCGTCACCGCCGCGGCCGCCGAGGCCACCGGCCTCGCCGAGGGGACGCCGGTGGCCTCCGGGCTCCACGACGTCGGCGCGACCGCGCTCGGGACGGGCGCCTACGGCGCGGGGCAGGGGGTACTCATCGTCGGAACGTGGGGCCAAAGCATCGTCGTCCTCGACGGCGAGACGGAAGGCGGGAGCGCCCCCGACGCCCCCGACGATCCGGACGCGGCAGGGGGCACGGACGGGCCGGCCCCAGGGCTCACCAGACGCTACCTCGACGGCAAGCGGCTCCGGTACAAGGGCAACCGCTCGGCCGCGGCCTGTCTCGACTGGTTCGTCGAGGAGGTCGGCCGCGACTGGCACGACCGGGCGGACGAGGAGGGCGTGAGCCGGTACGCCGTCTACGATCAAGTCGTCGAGTCCGTGCCCCCGGGCGCGGACGGGGTCCTGTTCCACCCGTACCTCGACGGGTCGACGGACGCACCGACCGACCGGGGCGGCTTCTACGGGCTCACCACGGACCACACCAAGGCGGACATGCTCCGGGCGGTCTACGAGGGCGTGGCGATCTCCCAGGCGGCACGGCTCGCCGAGCTGGAGCCCGCGGACGGTCTCGACGACGTTCGGCTGGCCGGCGGCGGCGCGCGAAGCGAGGTCTGGAGCGACGTCTTCGCCGCGGCGCTCGACCGCGAGGCGATCGTTCCGGCCGGCGGCGAGGCGGGCGCCCGGGGCGCGGCCATCTGTGCCGGGATCGCCGCCGGGATCCATCCCGACCACCGGACGGCCACGGAGCGGATGGTTCGGATCGACCGCACGCACGAACCGGACCCCGAGGCGGCGGCGGTCTACCGCGACCGACGCGACACCTTCGAGTCCGCGCTGGAGGCCATACGGCCGATATGGAAACGCCTAAGCGACGGCGACCGGGCATGATACGTGATGAGCGAACCCCGATGTCTGCTGTGTGGTGACCCACAACAGCCGAGCGAGTACATGTACGAGTCGGCGAGCGCCCTCGAGGACCACGGCGTGACGGTCGACCGGATGGAGTGGAACGGCGACCTCGACGCCGCGGCCTTCCGCGACGTGACGATGGACATGGAGGAGCGCGGGCCGAACGACTACGACGCGAGCGACATCGTCGAGAACGTGGGCGACGCGACGATGCTCGTCGTCCACAAGGCGCCCGTCTCGCGGGCCGTCCTCGAGGCCGGCGAGGACCTCGAGGTCGTCGCGGCCGCCCGCGGCGGCGTCGAGAACGTGGACTTGGAGGCGGCCGAGGACCACGACGTCACCGTCCTGCACGCGCCCGGCCGCAACTCGAACGCGGTCTCCGATTACGCCGTCTCCTTCGGGCTCGCCGCCCACCGTCGGATCCCCGAGTTCGTCGCGACGACCGGCGACGGCGAGTGGAACCTGGAGTTCGACCCCGCCGGGCTCCCCCGCGACGTCGAACACCTCACCGTCGGCATCGTCGGGTTCGGCAACATCGGCCGCAAGGTGGCGAGCCGCTGGAACGGCTTCGACCCCGAGGTCATCGCCTACGACCCTTACGTCGACGACGACGAGATGCGTGAACACGGGGCCCGCTCCGTGTCGCTCGAGGAGCTGCTGGCCGAATCGGACGTCGTGACGCTTCACGTCCGGCTGACCGACGAGACGAAACACATGATCGACGCCGAGGCGTTCGATCGGATGGGCGAGGACGCGCTCCTCGTGAACACCGCCCGCGGCGGGCTCGTGGATACGGACGCGCTCGTCGAGGCGCTTCGATCGGAATCGATCGGCGCCGCCGCCCTCGACGTCTTCGAGGAGGAGCCGCTTCCGGAGGGTCACCCCCTGTTGTCGCTCCCGAACGTCCTGCTTTCGCCACACACCGCCGGATCGACACGCGACGCCGTGCTCAACGGCTCGCGGATCGTCACCGAGGACCTGCTTGCGATCCTCGAGGGCGAGGAGCCGACGAACCGAGTCGTCTGAGCGCGCTGCCGGCGTCGTCCTCTCTTCGATCTCGGTTCGGTGGAGCGGTCCGATCGTCGCCGAAGACGCCGATCACGGACGAAACACCCACCCCTCGGCGAGGCGTTCAGCCGTGTACCCGAGCGCGTCGAACCGCTCGCGGAGCCAGCCCACCCGGTAGTCGGTTCCCCCCGCGTCGACGACGTGGGGCTCGAAGTAGACCGTCGGGCGGTGATCCTCGATCGTCCGTTCCGCGCCCGCGATCGCCTCACGTCCGAACCCCTCGACGTCGATCTTGAGGTGATCCGGCGGGGGCGCGTCGACGTCGTCGAGACGCACCACCGGAACAGTCGTCGTCTCCCGCACGTCGGCCGTCCACGCCGCGGCGTTTCCGGCGTGAAACGAGCCGAGCTCGCCGTAGCTCGAGCGGTGAAAGGTCGCCGTCCCCGTCTCCTCGCCGACGCCCTCGGCGCGAACCGACACGCGGTCCTCGAAGTCGTTGCACGCGACGTTCCGCCGGAGCTGTTCGACGACCGCCGGGTCCGGCTCGAACGCGACGACCCGGACGTCCGGACGGGTCGCGGCGGCGGCGAGGGTGTAGACCCCGGTGTTCGCGCCGACGTCGTAGACGACCTCCCCGGGAGCCAGCTCCGAACAGAGCGCCGAAAGCAGCTCGTCGCGACAGTGGCGCGGCAGCGGCTCGTAGCTTCGAAACCACGCGCCGGCGGCACGCTTCGGCGGCGCCCACACCCGGCGGTCGTGGTTCAGATCGTTGAGCCGGTAGTAGCTCCGATAGGCGGCGTCGACGATCGCCGTCCGGGCGCGCGAGATGATCGGGGTCACCCGCCCCGCTACTCCTCGGTCTCGAGGTCGCCGTCCCACGCTCGGTAGCCGCCCTCCATGCTCGCGACCCGCGCGTCGTCGTCGACCGCCTCGTAACTCTCGATGAGCTTTGCGGCCTGGATCGACGACTGGCCGATCGGACAGGCGACAACGACCTCCTCGCCCCAGTCGTGTTCCTCGACGCGTCGGGGGAGTTCGGCCATCGGGACGTTGATCGCGCCTGGAATGTGGCCGTCGGCGTACTGGCGGGGGCTCCGGATGTCGACGATCTGGACGTCCCCGTTCGCCTTGAGTTTTCCCTCGACCTCATCGGGAGTGACCTCCTCAACCATGATTGCCCCTGGGTCGTGACGCCCTAACACGTTTCGGCTTCGTCCCGGTCGTCCTCCGCCACCCGCGACGATCGATCCCGGGGTCGAACCGAGACCGTCTCCGGTTCGAAACGGCCCTCGTCCCCGCGCCATCGCCAGGATCCGACGAAGGGGCGGCCGTCGAGCGCACAGATCACGTAGGAACGGTCCGTCCAGGTGGCGCGAGCCACGTCCGTCCCGCTCGGCCGGGTGGGCCCGGTCGGATGGGAATGGTAGAACCCGACCACCTCGCGTCCGGCCGCCTCGATCGCCTCGACGATCTCGAACAGCTCCTCGGGATCGATACGGTACCTGGTCGCGGGAGTCTCGGCGGCGTTGTCGGCCGGACGTGTGCGAACCACGCGGCTTTCGGCGTCCGCTCCGCGCTCGAACGTGCCGGCGAGCACGCCACAGACCTCCTCGTCCCCTCCCGTCATCGCGTGATCGACGACGTCGTCGTAGGCCTCCCGGGTGAACTCGATCACGCCGTGCCACCTCGCTGGAGGCCGATCACGAGCCTCCTCCCGTTCGGATCTCGAATCGGACGCCGGAGAGTTCCTCGGCGTCGGCGATCGATATCTCCCAGCCGTGGGCCAAGACGATCTGCCGGACGCTGGCCATGCCCATGCCGATCCCCTCGCCGCTCTCCTTCGTCGAGAAGCCGGGCGTGAAGACGCGCTCCCTGTGGTCCGGGTCGATCCCGGGACCGTCGTCCTCGTAGTAGAGTCCCTCCTCGAGCGCCCCGATCCGGACGTCCACGTCCGACCCGCCGTGTTCGATCGAGTTGCCGACGAGGTTCTCGAGGAGCCGCTGGAACGCGTCGGGGTCGGCATCGACGACCGGGTCGTCGGCGACCGTGATCGAGACGGCGTTCGGCGGATCGACCACGGACCGAACCCCCTCGGCCGCCTCGGATACACGGACTGCGGTCCGCTCGTCCACGATCTCGCCCGTCCGGAGGGTACTCGCGAGGTCGACGCGGAGGTCGTCCACGCGCTCTATGGCGTCGACCGCCTGATCGACGTGTTCCATCTCGTCCGTCTCCAAGGCGAGGTGCAACCGCCCGCGGACCGTCGAGATCGGGTTCTTCAGGTCGTGTGAGACGAAGCTCGCGAACTCGTCGAGCCGCTCGTTCTGTCGTTTCAGCTCGCGTTCGCGGCGCGCCCGCTCCGTGACGTCGCTTCCCGAGACCACGATGGCGGTCACCGCGTCCGACTCGTCGGTTACCGGCCTGAAGGTCCCCTCGACGACCGACGGTTCCCCCTCATCCGTGTCGTGTTCGACGGTGTACCCCACATAATCGCCGTCCGCCGCGCGTTGGATCCAACGCTCGACGTCCTCGCGGCGATCGTCGCCCCACCAGGGAGTCTCCGGGAAGGGCTCGCCGATCACCGCCTCGCGGTCCGCGTCGACGTATCGGAGCGCCGTCCGGTTCACCTCGCGCAGGGTCCCGTCGACATCGAGCAGTCCGACGAGGAGATTCGGGTCGTCGAAGATGGCCTCGAACCGGCGTTCGTTCCGCCTCGAGCGCCGCTTCTGCTCGACGAACTCCGTGATGTCCCGTCCCTCCGGAATGAGCAGGGTGACCTCGCCGGTCTCGTCTCTCACGGGGCGCACGGAGAAGTCGATCAACGCGTCCCCGTCCGCGCCGTGAACCGTCGCCCGGTTTCGGTACAGCTCCCCCTTGCGGGCCGTCTCGACCGCCTCTCGAGCGATCGCCGGTCCGCCCTCGGAGCGCTCGAACCACGGCGTCTCCCAAAGCGGGTCCCCGACGACGCTCTCCCGGTCGACGCCCGCGAACTCGAGGGCCGTCTCGTTGGCCTCGATCACCGTCCCGTCCGGCTCCAACAGCCCGGTGAACTGGTAAGTGTTGTCGAAGATGGCCTCGAACCGGCGTTCGCGCCGTCTCGATTCGGTCACGTCGGTGATGACTCCTTCGAGTCTGGGGGCGTCGGAACCGTCGGAACCGCCGCTCCCGACCGCACAACCCCGCTCCGTGACCCACCGGCGTTCGCCGGCGGCCGTACGGATGCGGTAGGTGAGCTCGAAGGACTCGTCGGCCGCGAGGGCGTCCTCTATCTCCGTCCAGACGGCCTCCCGGTCGTCGGGGTGGATCACGTCCTCGCCCCAGGCGAGCGACTCCGACTCGAGCCGTTCGGGCGTGTATCCCGTGATCTCCTCGCAGTCGCCGGCGACGTACTCCATCGGCCATCCCGGGTCGTTGCGGCACCGATAGACGATCCCCGGCAGGTTATCGACGAGCGTCTCGAGCCGGCGGCGATGCGTCCGGGCGTCACGCCGCGATCGAAACCGCTCGACGGCGTTCTCGATCCGGTTTGCCAAAAGCGTGTACTGTTCGGTTCCCGGTTCCTTTTGCAGGTAGTCCGTGACGCCGGCGGAGACCGCCTTGCTTGCGATCTCCTCCGACCCCTTGCCGGTGTAGAGGATGAACGGCAGCTCCGTATACTCCTCGCGCAGGTCCTCGAGAAACTCGATCCCGTTTCGACCCGGCATGTCGTGATCGGAGACGACGCAGTCGACGGTCCGCTCGCGAAGCGTCTCGAGGCCCTCGTCCGCGTCGGTCGCCGTGAGAACGTCGAAGCGGTCGTTCTCCCGCTCGAGGAACCGGGTGGCCATCTCCGCGAACTGGGAATCGTCGTCGACGTGCAGGACGGTGATCGAGGCAGTCATGCGGTCACGCTCGTCGAATCGGTCGGTCCCGATCGCCGCGGGTTACGCTCGAGGTGCTCGCGCCGGCCCGAGTCGTCGTACTCCGGGTCACGTCGTCGCGGGTCCCTCCGGGTTCGACCGTGATCCGGACCCGCCTCCCCCATCGTCGTCGGGTCCTCCCCCGGCGTGGTCGTCGACGTCGGTCGTCGACGTCTCCGTCTCGTCGACGTCCCCCTCGAGGCGTCGTTCGGCCTCGTCTCGGTCCTCGGGGTAGCCGACGTCGATCCGCCAGCCGTCGAGGCCGATCGCGTCGATCGTTCGGCCCGACTGGATCAGCAGATCGATCGCGTCCGACAGCTCGTACTCGCCGCGGTCCGAGGGCTGCACGAGGTGGCACGCGTGGAAGATCGCCGGCGAGAACGTGTAGAACCCGGTCATGACCAGGTTAGAGGGCGGGTCGTCGGGCTTTTCGATCACGTCCGTGATCTCGCCGTACTGGTTCGTGTCACAGACGCCGTACCGGGAGGCCTCCTCGAAGGGCACCTCCTCGACGAGAAACGCGGCGTCGGCGCGATCCTCGCGCTGACGGCGGACGACGTCCTGGAGGTTCGCGTCGAAGACGTTGTCGCCGAGGATCAACATGAAGTCGTCGTCGACGTGTTCTTCGACGGTGAGTAAAGCGTGCGCGAGCCCGTTCGCTTCGCGCTGGTGGGCGTAGGTGATCGGAACGCCCTCGTAGACGTCCCCGTAGTGGTCGATGATGACCTCCTTTTTGTAGCCGACCACGACGACGAGCTCGTCCGCGCCCAACTCGATGAGCTGATCGAAACAGTGGGTGAGGATCGGATCGTCGGCGACCTCGACCATCCCCTTCGGTTTGTCGTCGGTCAGGGGTCGCAGACGCGTCCCCCTTCCCGCCGCGAGCACGACTGCCTTCATACGCCGTGGATCGGTCCATCGGGTTATATATTCGGGGATTCCGGGCCGTCGGCCGTCCACGGCGTCGAGCACGGCCATACGTCCGGGATCGAGTCCGGCGAGGATACAACACCTATTTGGTTCCGACGACACACCTGCAGGTAATGAACGGGAACCGGTTCGGTCGTCTCTTCCAGGTGACGACCTACGGCGAGAGCCACGGCGAGGCGATGGGCGTGACCGTCTCCGGCTGTCCCGCCGGCGTCGAGCTCGAGGAGTCGTCTATCCAACGCGATCTCGACCGGCGCAAGCCGGGCCAGTCGATGATCACGACCTCGCGGGGCGAGCCCGACGAGGTGACGATCAACTCGGGCGTCCAGGACGGCTACACCACGGGGACGCCGATCGGCATGGTGATCGAGAACAAGGACGCCCGGTCGGGCAAGTACGAGCCGTACGTCACCGCCCCGCGGCCCTCCCACGGCGATTACACCTACTCCGCGAAGTTCGGCACGCGAAACTGGGGCGGGGGCGGCCGCTCGTCCGCGCGCGAGACGGTGAACTGGGTGGCGGCCGGCGCGGTGGCCAAGGCCGTTCTCGACGCCTCCGACCACGACGTCGAGATCAAGGCGCACGTCAACCGGATCGGCGAGATCGAGGCGCCCGAGGTCTCCTTCGAGGAGATGCTCGAACACGCGGAGGAGAACGACGTGCGCTGTGGCCACCCCGAGACGGCCGAGCGCATGCAGGAGCTGATCGCCGACTACCAGGAGCGGGGCGACTCCATCGGCGGGTCGATCTACTTCGAGGCCCGCGGCGTTCCCCGGGGACTCGGCGCGCCGCGGTTCGACGGCGTCCCCTCGCGGCTGGGCCAGGCGATGATGTCGATCCCGGCGACCACCGCCTTCGAGTTCGGGCTCGGGACCGACGCGGTCGAGGTGGCCGGCTCGGACCGCAACGAGGACTGGGAGTTCGACGAGGGCGACCACCCGGAGACGGTGAGCGAGGCGGGCGATCCGGTGCCGGTCGGAAACGACCACGGCGGCCTCCAGGGCGGGATCACGACCGGCGAGCCGATCTACGGCGAGGTCACCTGGCACGCGCCGACGTCGATCCCGAAGAAGCAACACACCGCCGACTGGGAGACCGGCGAGCGAAAGGAGATACAGGTCGTCGGCCGCCACGATCCGGTCCTGCCGCCGCGGGCCGTCCCCGTCGTCGAGGCGATGCTGTACGTCACCGTCCTCGACTTCATGCTGCTCGGCGGTCGGATCAATCCCGACCGGGTCGACGACCGACCCGGCCAGTACGACACCGACTACCACCCGAGCAGTCCGGAAAACGAATAGGGGGCGTTCGTGCGCTCGACGTGATCGTTCGGTTCGAACGCGCTGCCCGCTCGTTCGACCGCTAATCCTCGGAAGCGTCGGAAGCGTCCGAGTCCCCGATCGCATCGCCGGCCGACCGGCTCCCGCCCTCATCGGCAGCGATGGGATCGCCGCCGTCGACATCCGGATCACCGCGATCGGCGTCCGGATCGCCGCCGTCGTCTTCAGCCACGGCAACGTCTCCTTCAACCACGTCGGGGTCGTCCCCATCGTCACCGTCCGCGTTTCGTCCCGCTTCGGCATCCGTCGCGCCGTCGCGAGCGGGCTTCGGATCGGCCGGCTCGAAGCCGGCCTCGTCGAAGTCGATCTCCGGAACCTCGACCGGTTCGCCGCGCTCCTCGAGTCGTGCTCTCGCGGCCGATCGATCGACCGTTCCGGAGACCGTCCGGGGGAGATCCGCCGCGTAGGCGATCGTGCGCGGCAGCTTGAACGCGGCGAGCTCCGATCTGGCGTGCTCGATCAGGTCCCGCTCGTCCATCGAGACCGGTTCGTCGGTCGGGTTCGATTCGTCCAGGGAGGGGCGGTCGTCACCTTCGTTTCCGGTGTCGCTTTCCGCCGGCAGCTCGTCCCCGTCGTGGGTCGGCTCGTCGGCGTCGTTGCGTCCGTCGTCCCGATCCGGCTCCGCTGGGCCGTTGTGGCCGTCATCCCGATTCGACCCCTCTGCGTCGTCGGATCCGTCGTTCGCGGGCACGATCAATGCGCCGACGCGTTCTCCCCAGGTTTCGTCGTCGATCCCGACGACCGCGACGTCCTCGACGTCGGGGTGTGATCGAAGGATCGCGGCGACCTCTCCGGGCTCCACGTTCTCCCCGCCGGTGATGATCCGGTCGTCGCGACGGTTGAGGACGTGGACGTACCCGTCGGCGTCGACGCGGCCCACGTCGCCGGTGTGGAGTCCGAAGGGGCCGAACGCGGCGTCGTTCGCCTCCGGCATATCGTGATAGCCGAGCGTGACCGTCGGTCCGGCGACGACGAACTCGCCGACCTCCCCGGTTTCTACGGGGTCGCCGTCGTCGTCCACGACGGTCAGATCGGTCCACATGAGCGGTCTCCCGACCGTACCCGGATGATCGAAGGCCTCCTCGGGCGTGGCGGTCGTGATCTGTGAGGCCGTCTCGGTCATGCCGTAGGTGGGATAGACGGGGATCGAGTAGTTCTCACAGCGCTCAACGAGCTGCTCGCTCGCCGGCGCACCACCGAGCAGGACCGCACGAATCGAGTCCGAAAGCGTCCCGCGGCTGTCGAGCATCCGGGTCAGCATCGTCGGGACGAGCGAGACGCCGGTGACGTCGTACCGGTCGACGTCGTCGGCCGCGCCGCCCGGATCGAACCCCTCGCGAAGGACGATCGTCGTGCCGTAGAGCACCGTTCGAAGGACCGGCGAGAGGCCGCCGGCGTGATGCAACGGCAGGGTGAGGAGCCAGCGATCGTCGCGTCGCACGCCGAGGCGAAACGCGGAGGCGACCGCCGAGAAGAACGCGTTTCCGGCCGTCACCTCGACGGGCTTGGGTCGACCGCCGGTTCCGGAGGTGAAGAGCAGACACAGCGTGTCCGCGAACGTCCAGGTCGGCTCCCCGATCGGGCCGGGGTCGGCGTCGTGGACCGCGTGGACGCCGTCGCGGTCCGGATCGTCGACCGAGAGGACGCGGACGTCGGCGTCCGAGAGCGCCTCGACCGCCGTCGCCTCCGTCTCCGCGCCACAGACCACGTCGTCCACGTCGGCCGCCTCGGCGCGGTCGGCGATCTCGCGCGGGGTGAGGTCGTGGCCGATCGGCACGAACGTGGCGCCGAGGCGCATCGCGGCGTGGATCAATCCGACGTAGCCGACCTGCGGGGCGAGGTGAATGCCGAGGGTGGTCCTCGAGTCGATCCCGAACGCGGCGAGGCGACCGGCGGTCCCGTCCACCAGCCGATCGAGGTCGTCGTAGGTCCACGACTCGCCGTCGGCCGCGCGCACGAGCGCCGTCGCGTTCGGCGTCGCGGCGACGCGGTGAGAGAGCCAGTCGCGCATGCGTCCGGGTATTGGAGGGGGGTCCCTACTGTCTTGTGATCGCCGTCGGGGCCGAGGAGGACGTCACTCCTCGTGGCGGACGGTGAGAACCGGCACGTCCGAGGTTCGGACGACGCGTTCCGTGACGGAGCCGAGCAGGTAGCGGTCGAGTCCCTGTCGGCCGTGGGTTCCCATCACGACCAGGTCGATCCCGTTGTCCTCGACGTACTCCCGGATCGTCCGATAGGCGGTCCCGTTGACGACGCTCGAGACGACCTCGACGCCCGCCTCCTCGGCGGCCTTCGAGACGCGTTCTATGGCCTCCTCGCCCTCCGACTCGAGGGCTTCGACGACGATCTCCGCTCCGGCCTCGAGCGTGGAGTACGCGGAGCCGTCGACGACGTAAAGCGCGTGAACGCGGGCGTCGTAACGGCTCGCGAGGTCGATCGCGTGTTCGATCGCGGCGTCGGCCGCCGGGCTTCCGTCGGTCGGCACGAGGATCTGATCGTACATCTCGGATGGGGGTACGAAGTCGACCGATTAAAACCCACTCCTCGCGAGCGCGAGTTCACTTCGGGGGTCACTCCGGAGTCGATCGGACGAGCCGCATCTCGCCGCGGGCTCGCAGCCGCCCGTCGACGTCGGCCCCCTCGTAAATGGAGAGGTCCCGTCCGGAGACGTCGCCGAGCACGCGGGCGCCGGGCTCGATCGTCACGGTCCCGTCGCTCGTGGTCACGTCGCCGTGGATCGTGGTTCCCTCGCCGACCGATACGTCGCCGCGGGCACGCAGGGACCCGAAGAGTTCGGTGTCGCGTCCCACCTCGATCGTTCGCGCGCGAACGTTCCCGTGGAGCCGGCAGTCGTCGCCGATCGTCGCGGGCGTCGAGACGCGCCAGGCGTCGTCGGAGACGTCCGCGCCCTCGGGGATCGAGAGCGGATCGCGGGCGTCCCCGCCCTCCGAGAGGGCCCTCGCCAGCTCGTCGGCCGCCTCGGTCTCGCCGGCCCGAAGCAGCTGTGAGAGGACGACGAAGTAGAAGACGATGGTCGGGACCGGGTTCCTGACCACGATCCAGCCGTTCGCCTCGAATCCCTCCTCGACGTCGACGTCGTCGCCGATGTCGAGGTCGCCGGAGACCATGAGCCGGCCGCCGACATGGACGCGTTCGCCGAGATAGGCGTCCTCGCCGACCAGCACGTTGCCGGCGACCTCACACCACGTGTCGAGACGGCAGTCGCCTTCCGCCTCGATGTCCCCGCCGACCCTGACGCGTTCCGCGGCGATCACGTTACGTCCCCGAACGCCGAACTCGACGTCGGCCTGTCCGCCGATGAGGACGTCCCCGTCGGTCACGAGGTCGTGCTCCTCGACGGTCGTGTCCGACGGGACGGAGAGTTCCTCGATCGGATCGCCACGAAGCGGCACGTCCGGTCACAGACCGCGAAACGGTATAAGTGAAACGGGGCGTCCGACGGACGGCGGACGGAGATCGGCGGGCGGCGGACGGACGACGGACCATCGTCGAGACGAACGGCCGACGACACACCGACGACGACACACGCCGCCGACGAACCGTAAGCGGGTTGCCTTCGGCTCCCGGCCTCCCTGCATGGTTCCACCGCTGGTGCTCGACATCGACGGGACGTTGACGACCCCCGAACATCGCGTCGACCGTCGGGTCTTCGAGATCCTCCCGAACTGGGAGGCGCCGGTCGTCCTCGCGACGGGGAAGGCCTTCCCCTATCCGGTCGCGCTCGCGCACTTTCTGGGGCGGTCCGAGACGGTCATCGCGGAGAACGGGGGCGTGGTTCACACGGAGGGAAACACGGAGTTCGCCGGCGATCCGGACGCCTGCTGGGACGTGATAGAGGAGTTCCTCGAACGCGGCGGCGACCTGGGATGGGGCGGACGGACGACGGTCAACCGCTGGCGCGAGACCGAGGTGGCCGTCTCGACGGACGCCGACGAGGAGCTGCTTCGCGAGATCGCCGCCGACCACGGACAGACGGTCGTCGACACCGGCTACGCCTACCACGTCAAATCCCCGGACGTCTCGAAGGGCGCGGCGCTCGAGATCCTCTGTGAGACGTGCGGGTACGATCCCGATCGGTTCGTCGCGATCGGCGACAGCGAGAACGACGCCTCGACCTTCCGGGTCGCCGGCGAGTCCTACGCGGTGGCGAACGCCGACCCGGCGGCCCGCGAGGCGGCCGATCACGTCCTCTCTGCGGGATACATGGACGGGACGGCGAGCGTGCTCGAGCGACTGCTCGTGGGGGACGGGAGAGATAACGCGGCCGGTGTGAACGAGCGGGACGGCTCCGACGATGCGGATGACGAGGACGTCGCGGACGAGTGAGCCGGCTCGCGACGGTGCGGTTCAGACGTCGGCGTCATCGAAGGGGACGAACTCCCCGTTGATGTCCCACTCGTGGATGCAGTAGACGTTTCCGGGCTCCTCCACGCGCCAGCTCTCGCGATCGGCGTCCCACCGCTCGCGGCGCCCGCAGTTCTCACAGGCTCGGTCGGTCGGGGTTCGAAGCGTCGAGTTCATACGTACGTGAGCGACCCGCAAGCAAAAAAATCCCTCTATCGGCGAGGCGTCGAAGGACGACCGCGAGAGCGGAATACGAAGGGACGTTCGCATCGGTGTTCGAGGGACGTTCGCCTCAGTACTCGATCGCACCCGAGTAGCGATCGAGGACCAGAACCACGACGGCGCCAACGACGGCGACTCCGAGGAACTCCGGAGCGGCCGCGTTCCAGCTTCCGCCGGTCGCCGCGAGCGTCCGATCGACCTCGACGACCGGCGCGCGGAGGGCGCCGACGATCAGGCTCACGAGGAAGGCGACCGTCGCGGCTCGCCGGTGCTCCAGCGCGCGTCGCACCGCGTGGGCGACCGTGAACAGGCCGACGACCCCGCCGGCGAGGAAGACGACCACGGGCGGCGCGGCCGCGATCGCGGGGTCCGGATCGCCGGCGGCGACCGCGGACACGATCCCGTCGATGAACGCCGAGAGGGCGTCGGTCATCCGCTCGTACTGGCCGAGGATCACGAGCAGGAGCGACCCGGAGATCCCCGGCAGCACCATCGCGCTCACGGCGATCGCACCGGCGACGAAGACGACGCCGAGACCGCCACCGAAGACGCTCTCGGCGTACCCGGAGGTGAGAAAGGCCGCGAGAAATCCGACGACGGCGGCGGCCTTTCTTCCGGACGTCGAGAGGTCGACCTCCGACCGGAGCACGACCGCCGAGGCGGCGATCAGCCCGAAGAAGAAGCCGAAGGTCGCGACGGGCGCCGCCTCGAGCAGGTGCTCGACGATCCGGAGGACGGTCACGATCGCGGTCGCGATGCCCGCACCCAACACACAGAGGAACGGGCCGTCAAGCTCGAGGAACGCCGCCCGCGCGTCGGGGAGGTTCGCGGGCTTCGCTCCCGCGAGGACCCGTCGGATCCGGTCGGGGTCGACGGCGGTGATCGCGGCGATGAGCCGCTCGTAGATCCCCGTGATCAACGCGATCGTGCCGCCGGAGACGCCGGGGACCGCGTCCGCACAGCCCATTGCGACCCCGCGGAGGTAGACGCCGAGCCACTCGCGCGCGTCGACCATCGAGGGTTAGACCGCCGCGATCGAAGCGTCAGCGGACCGGTGTGGGGAGCCGGCGATCGTGATCCGGTTCGTCGTGTCGTTGGTCCCGTCTGAACCCGATCCGTCGTCCGTTCCGTTGGTCCCGTCCGAACCCGACCCGTCGTCCGTCCCGTTCGTCACGTCGGTTTCGTTGGTGTCGGTCGCGTTCCCGTCGTCGCCGAGGAGCGATTCCTCCTGGAGTTCGACGGTGGAGACCGACTCGTTCTCGCCGACCACCTGTCCCTCGGTGACGTTCACGGTGCCCGTGCTGTAGGTGAGGCTGCCGTTGTCGGCGGTCGGCGCGGTGCCGATCGCGTAGGGGCCGGTCGCACGAACGCTGGTGTTGGTGTACCCGTTCTCGGGGCCGTACTCCGCGTAGCCGGTCGTCGAGTAGGGTACGTGGAAGGAGAACTCCCCGTTCTCGTCGGCGGTGGTGAACTGCCGGTAGGTGAACGTCTCGTTGGAGTCCGGGTAGGACATCTCGACGGCTGCCTCGACCTCCTGGCCGGGCTCCGCGCCCTCGCCCTCGATGGTCGCGCCGGGGACCTTCTCGAAGGTCTTCACCCAGTCGGCCGGGGTGTCACGAAGTCCGGCGTTGAAGTACTGTTCGGCGCTCGCGTCGCTCGCGTGCACCAGTCGGTAGTGCTCCAGCGCCTCGACGCGCTCGCTCGGGATGGATCCGATCCCGCCGATCTGGGCGGTCCCGCTCTGGTTCTCGACGTAGGCCTCGGCCTCGGCCATCGACCCGAAGCTGCGGGCGAACCGCTGGTCGCCCTCCGGAACCGTCCGGATGGTGGTCTGTGAGCCGTCCTGGGACTGCACCGGCGTCTCCTCCCAGTCGAGGACGACCGGCTCCGGATCCTTCGCGCTGCCGTGGTACTCGTAGAGCCTGACCATCAGGCTCTCGTAGTAGCGCTGCTCGCGCACCTGCGTGACGGGCGTGAACCCGCCCTGCTGGTTCGGCTGATAGACCAGCTTCAGGAAGTCCGTACGCGAGACGTTCCCGTCGTCGTAGAAGGTGACCGGCGCGCCGAACTTCGAGTTCGGGTGGACCATCTGCCAGTCGACCATCACGTACCGGGTGTTCTCGCCCTCCGTGCTCTGGTTCGCGAGGACGGCCTGCGCGCGTTCCTCGCTGGGCGCCAACAGGACGTTCGCGGCCTCGACGGCGTTCTGCTGGAAGGGGTTCGCGTTCGGTATTCGCTCCGCTCTGGTGGTTATCCAGTGGCCGTAGTCCCACCACGACTGGACGCCGTAGGCGCCCTCGGGGTACTCGAAGTCGCCGTCGGCGGGGCGCTCGTAGGCGCCGTTGTAGTCCATCGCGTTGTCGTGTCCTTCCAGTTCGCCGGGGTGGGGCGTCTCCTCGTTCATCCACTGGAGGCTGTCGTCCCACTCCACGACCGATCCGGGCTGGCTGTTCGCGCCCGCGGCCCACGCGGGGGTGACCATGAACAAAAGCGGGGCGACGAGCACCAACACGACCGCCGCGAGGGCCATGACCTGCCAGCCCTCGATCCCGCGTGCGGCCTCGACGGGCGACTTGCCGCGCAGATCGAGCGCGTCGAGCGCGAGCTGGAACGTGTAGCCGGCGCCGACGGCGACGACGACCGCGAGGTAGTAGTTGAACCGCTGTTGGGTGAACGCCATCGCGAGGATGAACAGCCCCCAGACGACGAGGTAGAGGTCCTCGGAGTCGTACCGCTGGAGGTAGGTCGCCCCGACGAGAAGCGCCGTCGCGATCGCGAGGCCGACGACCTGCCAGGTGAGGCCAACTGCCCCGCCGATCGCGTCGTACGCCTGCGGGACCGCGTAGACGGAGCCGATCAGGACGAATCCGGCGAGGACGTAGCCCGTCTCGCGGGGTTCGTCGCTGCGGGCGAGCGGCCGGACGATCACGTAGAGGAGCGCCACGAGCGCGAGGAAGAACGCGAGGCCGTACTGGCCGAGGACGAACTCCGCGAAGCCCTGCTGCATGAGCGGCGGCTGGGCCTCGCCGATCGTCCGCGTCTCGGCGCCCGTCGAGAAGCCGACCGTCCGGAGCAGGTTGTGCGAGATGGTTCCCCACGCGGACGGCAGCACGAGCGCGAAGGCGCCGACGGAGGCGGCGATGAGCCCGCCGACCGCCGCGGGATAGGCCCGGGCGTCGATCCCGCGCGCCTCCCACTGGCGGGCGAGGAACGCGAGGAGGACGCAGCCGGCGGCCGTGCCGAGCGGGAGCAGGACCTGCGTGAGCGAGTAGGCGGTGACGCCGAAGGAGAGGTCGTCGAGCGGGATGACCATCAACAGCCCGGCGACGGCCATCGAGACCGCGCCGGCGAACGCGACCGGTTCCGGGCTGTCGCCGTTGACGACGTCGCTCGTGATCTTGATCACGAGGAAGATCCCGGTGAAGCCGACCATCATCACGCCGGGCTGCCAGGTCGCCATGTAGAGCGCGAGCGCGACCCCGGCCGCGGCCGCGTAGCCGGCGGGCCGCTTCAGAGCTTCCCAGTCGGAGTCCGCGACGAGCTCCCAGACGGGCTTTTCGCGCTCGGCGACGCCGAAGGCCGCGAGGAAGGCGAGAACGGCGATGGAGGAGAAGAGGACCTCGCCCGCGTGGTGGTCCGGGAAGCCGACCATCGTCTGGCTGAGGAAGGTCCCGGGGATGAGCCCGAGGACGACGACGGCGACGACCGCGGAGAGCCGGTCGAGGAACCGACGCGCGATGAAGTAGGTCGGGATCGCGACCGCGGTCCCGACGATCGGGGCGGCCACGAGCATCGCGCGGATGATCCCCTCCTCGCCGCTCGGCGTAAAGGGCGTCGAGAGGACGACGAGGACCGCGAGAATGTGGTCCCAGAGGGTGCCGAAGTGGCCGACGTGGCTCCCGTACGGGAAGCCGGTCCACACCTCGTAGGGGATCGTCGAGGGCCAGTTCTCGAGGAGATAGGACGTCTCACGGAGGTGGTACCAGGGGTCGTTGCCGCGGAAGTAGGGCTCCCCGTCAACGATGAAGTTGTCGTACGCGCGGAGGCGCGAGTACAGCATCACCGCGAGGACCGCGACGATCGCGGGGACGTGGTACCATCGCTCGAGGAGGTCGAGGACGGACTCGCCCGGGCGGTCGTCTGGCTCGGTCTGGTCGCTCATTGTACGATTCGAGTTCCAAAATCCGCATAAGCCTTGTCATATCTCGATCCGACGGGCCGCGAACGTGCGTTAGTAATCCTTATTCGGCCGACCGCGCAACTGCGAGCCGAATGAAGGTCTCCGTCGTCGTCTGCACCTACACGATGGATCGCTACGAGGTCTTCACGGAGGCCGTAGAGAGCGTCCTCTCCCAGACGTACGAGCCGATCGAGGTCGTGCTCGTCGTCGACGGCAACGAGGAGGTGTACGACCGCGTCCGGGCGGACTTCGGCGGCGAGGAGAACGTAATCGTCCACAATAACGACGAGAACCGCGGCATCTCCTACAGCCGGACGAAGGGCGCCGAACTCGCGTCCGGGGAGATCGTCGCGTTCATCGACGACGACGGCGTGGCGGAAGAGGACTGGATCGAGAATCTGGTCGAGGTCTACGAGGAGACGGACGCGATCGCCGTCGGCGGCGACGTTCGACCGAACTGGATGGGCGAAAAGCCGGACTTCTTCCCCGAGGAGTTCTACTGGCTGGTGGGCTGTGTCGAACCCGGATTCGCTGAGGACGGCGAGGAGGTTCGAAACACGTACGGATCGAACATCTCGTACAAACGTGAGAAATTCCTCGCGGTCGGCGGGTACGATCCGAACACCGGCCGGAAGGGGGACAAACACCTGCAGGCACACGAGGCGCCCGTGGGGATCCGCCTGCTGGAGGAGTTCGGGAAGGGAATGGTGTTCGTCGAGGATGCCGTGGTCGAACACACCCTGTTCGAGTACCGCGGCGAATTCCCGTGGTTAGTGCAGCGATCGTTCTGGCAGGGCTACTCGAAGCGCGTGCTGGACCTGCTGTATCCGGATGCCCCCGACGACAAGGGTGACTACCTGCAGTGGCTGCTCACCGATCGCGTTCCGCGGCGGTTGGAGGGGCTCGTTCGATCGCCGTCCGTGGCAGCCGTCCTCCAGCTGGTAGCTATCGGCGTGTTTACCGGGGCCGTCGGGTTGGGATATTTATACGCGATCACAACGTCGGGAGTCGTGGAGAAGGCTAACGCGTAGGGGCCGGAATGTCGTCCCGCTTCTCGCCAAAGAGGAACTCGTAGTAGTAGCCGATCCCGCGGCACGCGAGCATCGCGATCGAGAGGAACAGAAAGGCGATGCGTGTACGTAGGGATTCGGAATCATCCACATTCTCGTTATCGCCCGAACCGCTCGGAGTCGGCGGGATACCGGGGCTTCCGTATCGCTCAGGGTAGTAGCGTTGTTTCTGACAGAACCCGCGGCCGACACGAACGTTCTTCTTTGCGAGTGATTCAAAGGACGTGCGAGCCGGATGGTAGACTGTCGCGTCCTCGGAGTACCCTTGGTCGTAGCCTGCCTCGTAGACTCGATCGCCGAACTCTCGATCGCCGCCGGAAATGAGTCTGGCGTCGAATAGGCCAACGTCCTCGAAGACTTCCCGGCGAACGAGGAGGGCACAGGTTGGGGCGTAATGTTCCTCTTCAAGATATTGTTTCACTGGGAAGCCAGTGTGTGTGTTGTACCTGCCAACAAGAGTGTCCTCGGAGAGCGTCAGTTCGACGTTGCAACCGAGATAGTCGACATCCTGCTCATCCATCACTTCCAGGGCTGTTTCGAGCCAGTCGTCATCAATGGTTTCGTCGGCATCAAGGAAGGCCACAACGTCGCCTTCTGCGTGTTGAATACCTTTGTTGCGGGCAGCGTAGGAGCCTTGGATATTGTCTTCGACAAGATGTTTTATGCTATTAAACTCGCTTGAAAGTGTTCGAATTACATCTGGAGTTTCGTCAGTTGACCCATTGTCGACAACATAGATCGTGGTTCCTACCATATCAATATCAAATATTAACTTTCTAACTGTTGTCTTGATTCCAGTAGGATCGTTGTACACAGGGATGATTACATCAAACATATTCGGAATCAATAATCCACCATTACGCATTAGATTTTTTATTTTTCTGGTTCTCCACTTTCCAGATCGAAATTTGGTATGTACCTTTCTCGTTTGTTCTATACGCGGATAGCGTATACACTAATTCTGTTCTGGCGGAATTATTGACTTTCCCGTAATCGTTGGAGTTCTCGCTTAATACAACATAGTCAATATGTTCTGTCTTGATCCGAGTAAGAAGATCAACATTCTTGGGTACCCCCAATAATTTGATACTACCATTTTCTGTATTGTAATCCCGAACTACTGATGCGTTCAGATAGCGGTAGTACTTCTCCGTGTACCTATCCCGTAAATACCACATCAGTTCGTGTCGACCATTCGCTACCACTACTATATCGCCCTCAGTTGAGGTCAGAAATCCTGCTATATCGTCGTATTGCGAATCCGCGGAAAGGGTTTGATCAACGAAAAGGAACGCGCTGGCTGGTGATATTGCTGCGACCAGTATCGCTACTGCAATTACCAGCTGAGGTACTCGATCAAACGGCAAGTCCTGTAAGATACGACAGCTGACCAAACTCGCGATAAGGACTGCTATCGGAAATATAGGAAGGGCGAAACGAGCGAATCCCTTTGGAAGTATGAGAGTGAAAATAAATATCGGCGGAAGAATCATAATTGCAGGTAACCACCACGGATCTAGACGCCAGCGTTCAGGGAGAATATAGGCTCCTATTGAAGCGATCACTCCAATTAATACAAACGGCCCACCATCAACAATCCACATAATAGTCGTGATTATCGAGGGGGAAGTACTCCCCTCGTGGCCTGCAAAGATATTAAAGTAAAACGATGAACCAAACGCGTAGGTCAATCCTCCGACGATTGGTAGGTCAAAAATGAAAGCGAGACCCATAGGTAATTCAACCCCACTGTAGTAATCTGGTGGAGTTGCAAGCATCAATGGAAGATAGACCAAAATAAATGAAATAGCCATAGAAATTCCAACTCTAATTAATGTATCTCCGATATTCCTGCTATTTTTACGCAAAAAAAGGTAGGATAGAGAAGGACCAAGAATATATATGAAACCATAGGACTTCGAAGCCGATGCTATGATAATTGAAAAACCAATAAGTACATCGCGCCACTTTGTCCCCGATACTTTCGCCTCTAATAGCGTAAGTCCACTAATTACGGTTACACCAGTGACGAGAGGGAGATCGAGCATTGCGGATGTTGCATGTGTTGCGAATAAAGGGATCGTGGAAAGTGAGATTACAGATAATATCCCTGCTTTCGGTCCTTGCAATTGTCTTGCTACGAAATAAAGTATAAAAAGGGATATAAGTGACATTAGAACAATGCCGGCTCTAGCACCAAATGATGTTGTTCCGAAAATCAACTGACTAATTCCAATTATGTACTTACCAAACGGCGCGAACATATGTACAATGTTCACGAAGGGATTTCCTGCAAGAATTGATGTGCCAGCCACAGCATATTGAGCTTCGTCTCCCCACAGAGCGCCTGTGCTAATGGACGAAGAGTACCATAGACAGATACCGGAAAGTAGAGGGATCATAAATAAATCCTCTAGTAAAAAAGCAGTTTTTAGACGTACTAAGATTGGTTCCCAAATTTGATTCCGGCTCATATAATCACTTTCCAGAACCCCCACTGTATAAACATTTATTAAGGGGCTTGGACGGTATTAGGAACGAGGCGGTTGAAGTTTCAAATCTCAGTACCTCACAAAGCATCGTCAACTAAACTGATCTGAGTCACCTGTTCCGGCGTAATGAGTTGTCGGTAGCGCTTAACCAAAGCTGATCGAACCCGGAGCCGTCGCTGTCGACGGCAGTCAGACGCCGACAGCGACAGCGTTGCCACTCACGAAACGGCGTACTCGGTCGGTGACCACCGGTAAAACCGGTCGTCTGTGGCTGAGTCGTGGGGACAGTCCGACGCACCACGAGGGCCGTCCACGCAGCCCGTCGAACCATATTGACGAATTCCTTATACGGCCACTACCAGAGGCGATGACCGCCTCGGCGGGGCGTCGCCACATATCGTAGTGGAGGTACCAACAGACGTTCTGTAACAGCAGACTCACCACGACGTACAGCATTCGTACCGTTGGATCTCGCGTTGTTGTCGTCGCCATTGCTTGCTGTAGTGGTATCGAGCGTCTCGCGGAGTCTCGATAACTGGCGCGTCAGCGGCGTAGCCGTGACGCGCCACGCCGTGGTCGTCATACTTCCCGTTCAGGTACGTACAGTCGAGTTTTCCCGTCAGATCATACTGAATGACGCGACTTTACCCTTCCGAGGGTTCTTGCTGAATCGTCTCAACCCACCGGATGATCGGAGTCACGTACGCGTAGTTATGCGCTTGAAGTAACGTGAAACACTTACTGTTGTAGAATCCGCGATCAAGATAGACGGCCTTGACCTCAGTGTCAAGGACGTCGAGCACTCCGGGGAACTCAGCGAGGACACTGCCGGCGGTATCGCCGTCTTCGAGACGGTGTACCGACAGCGTGTAGGGTTTGTTCTTCACACGCGCGTAGAGTGTCGCATAGGCGTGGAACGCGGTAGTTCCACGCTTTGCCACCGAGTGGATGAGTCCATTCGTGTCATCTTCATCACCGTAGTGGGGTCGCAGGGGAGGTCTGCACAGACCTCCACCTGCTCGGGAAGTAGTTCATCGAGATCCTTCCGAAGAAGCATGTTAGCAACTCGCTCGAGCCGTTCCGGCTCGAACTTCGTCCGCAGATGATAGAGGATCGTGTCGGCAGCGGGGCCGTTCTGACTCGACGCACAGAGCGTAGAGACAGAGGTTCTGTCGGCCCAAGCGCCGACGAAATACTCGTAGATGGCCTCAGTAGTGATTTGAGCATTGTTCGCTAAGGAGATCGGGACTCCCTCGTCAAGCTGGTTAACGAGAAATTCAAGAATCTGGTCTTCATAAATCTTACTGTCTGCTTGCTTGTTGGAGTGCACATCCTCACCAAGCAGACGTTCTAACTAACGAGCCTTGTGAAGTACTGAAATTTACTATATACTAATTGGAAAGGAATTGTTTCCATCGACCAAACTGCTGGAATAGTTTGAGTGTGTAATTAAACAAGTAGAAGCCGATCGATTCAATGAGAGAAGTGGTGTAACTGTTGCTCGTTAGTCGCGACTTCAATCGTTTTGGACTCGGTGGAGCATATGAGAGAGGCGAGAAGAGGCTCGGAAACGAATAACGGTCAGGGTATCGATTTCGGAGCTGTTCCATCCCAATTCCGATTCGGATCGCCTTCTGAATTTGTTCCCAGATTGTTGTTCGAGGAGGATGATAAACCTCGCAATCACTCACGGCTAGGTCGTAGCCCTTGTTATAAACCCGGTTCCCCAATTCCCGATCCTCACCAGACGTCAATTCCGGATCAAAATGATCGACCTCTCTAATTAATTCTCGAGTTAGTAATAATGCTGCAGTCGGAGCGAAATTGTAGTCCTCAACGTAGTGCTGTACCGGGATTGAAAGTGCTTGATCATAGCGTTCAACAAACCTTTCTCCGCCCTCATCTAAAGAGATCTTGACTTGACAAGCAAGATACTCAGCATCATTTTTCCGAAGATCGGTAACTGCACATTTCAACCAGTTCGGCTCCAACCAGATATCTGCGTCAACAAAGGCGATGATATCACCCCTTGTTTCAGCAATTCCTTCGTTCCTCGCCTTTGCCCGGCCAGTCTCAACAACTTTGACGATATGAACTATATCGGGGTATTTGGTCTTGAACTCTTCAGCTACCTCAAGAGTCTCTCCCGAAGTTGGAGTGATCGCTACAATTATTTCAAAATCGTTGTATGACTGGTCAATAGCACTTTTTAAAGTGGTTCGGAGACCCTCCGGATCCGAATAGGCTGGGATAACAATCGACACGAACTGATTAGAACATTCTTCACAACCAGTCATAGTTAGTGATTCACGGAAGGTCCATATCTGGGAGATCAGTGAGCACTGAAACTAGCGCAATCCGGGTGTTCTCGTCAACTCCTTCAATATCAAGAATATCAAAGACCGTGTCAGTTTCTAGACAGAGGTCGGACACTATTCGCTCCCGATGTTCCTCAATTGAAGTCCCCTCAAAGCGGTGCAGAATCTTCGCTATACTAATACCCTGTACTAAGCTTCCGTGTTTCGTATCGATACCCCTAATAAGGTCGTTCTCGTTGTCGCGAACAAAGTCAAGGGCTCGTGATAGTTTCTCACACCTCCAGAACTCGTGATTCGGAAAGATAGGTTTCAGCTTCGAAAGTGCATTTAGGTTCACCGTCTGATACCCTCGTTCTTTCTTCCGACGTTCATCAGAATACGAATAGTAGTGAAACGCGATCTCGTTGATGAGCATATCGTATCGACGCCGTGGCGCACAACTAATTGAACAGATTGTATCGATAAAACGGGGCCGAACGTAATGCTTTATGAGACCATTGGAGTGAAGCCGCATATTGGTTGAGAGATGATCTAAGAAATTCCCGATGCGTTCCTCAATAATGTTGACGGTGGGCGCGATCTCGGCGGCTGCCGCGGAGAATATAATCTGGTGGTTCAGCGTCCGATCGAACGACAGAGTACTCCCATCGGTTTCCACTCTCTCCCACAAGCCCAACTCTTCGCTGAATGGGTGTAATCGAAACACCTCTTCGGCTGTTTCCCTAGCATCTGATCGCTCAAAGACCTCACTCGTTCGTGCTAGCGCACGGATCGGCGCTGCTTGTCCTACCAGCCCGTTGCACTTGTCCTTCGATTCGACGTTCCGACAGTGGTATGTGAATCCTGATGGACGCACGTCGTCGGATAGAAGATAATCTATAGCGCTATTTGCTGCGTCTTCAAACACTGTCTCTCTGGATATTTTGTACGCCTTCGTTAGAACCAGCAACCAGTGGGAGGTTGTTCGCACCGGCGTTTCCGGCTCGTCGTAGGTGTAGTTCCGCCCTGGCGGGAATGACCCGTCATCACGTTGTAAATCCAGCCCATCCCTCGCACTTCGTTCAATAATATCATGTAACGTGACAATTCCGCTGTTCGATTCCATCTTTTTTCTCTCTAAGAAGGGGTACTAGTAAAAGTCTCTTGAAGAGATAGAGATGAAGTATTCTCCCGAATACGTGAGTATCTATCAGAACTAGGGTCCATAGATTCTACTTGCATCCACGTACGTAATTCGATGATTTCATACATATCCAAGGTCTTGGATTTTGGTTTTATTGTCTTCAACGTTCATATGATTTGTCGTCGGTTCGAACGCTTTCTTATCTACAGCATCGCTTTCCACCCAGGGAACCTTCTTCACGCACGGCAACAGCATCCCCTCGGGGTGTCCGTGAATCGTGTATTCGCCGAAAGGGTTACCGTGGTCTGCGGTGATGATGACGTCGGCGGCGTCGACGTTCTCCAAGAGTAGTTTAGTTTGGAGCATTGAGCCAGGAATCAAATGCTTGAAGCCAATTTTCGGCGGTTTGAGGCTCAACATGGCTGAAACAGTTTGGGAAGGACGACGTTCGGCGTTTGAGTTCTCGAAAGATTCGTTCGCTGGCATTCCGATTTCCATGGCGTTCTGTCTGAAATCAGAGCCCAGCTCTGGCAAGCGCAGTTTGGAGGTGTTGGGCGCCATCGGCGAGGAATACGGCGGATTCAATCTCGTGTTTCTGGCGAAGTTCTCGAAGAAAGATCTCGGTTACTGCGGTTGTTGTCGTGGAAAATAATCGGAAATGCAGCAGATCGTTCGTCTCAGGATCAGCTGCAGCGTACAGCCAGAATTGCTGATCATTGAGTCGAATCACGGTCTCGTCAATCGCAACGTGATTCGGGCTTCGACCGTCTGTGGGCTGTAGATCGGCCTTCTGTATCCAATCGTGGATTGCCTTGCGCGTCCGCCGACACCCTGATCCTCAAGAAGAGAGACGGTATTCGACAGCGAGAGCCCCGCTAACTGCAGTTGAATACCGATCTTCATCGCACGCTCGGGTGTCCGCTGTCGCTCCACAAAATCCAACTCAATCCAGTCCGTGCATCCGCTGAGGCGGGCGATTTCTGCCATAGACCAGCAAGAAATCACTCCCCTTCACTTCCGTAACTAAACACGACCGCACACGGACCCTACAAGGCGCCCGCGGAATATCAAACTGTCAATCCAACTGATATCCTACCAACTAATTGATAATATCCGATGAGGACCAAAAAGTCACCAGCGAGGACGTAATGTCAGCGTACGATGACTGTGTTCGATATTTATCTGATATCTACAGACAACAGCATGAGTTACTGACTGAGGATTTCGAGTGCGTTATAATACTAGCCGATCACTGGAAAGCATTCGGCGAGTACGGTATGTGGGGTCATACTGGTCTCGGTCCCGAAGTTACGAAGATCTCCCTCTCAATTCATACACCAAACGGAAGTAGTGAAATCGAAGCAACAGAACAACCAGTGAATCACACGACGTCTTTCATATATTATCTGTTCAATACTGTTCCACATCTATTACATTATGGGTGTTACCGTGAGTAATCCTGAAACTTTCTAAAGCTACAGACACCTCAACGATATCCGAGATCACGGAGATGTTCTTCGATATCAACACTAACTTCTTGATCCATCTCTAAATCTGGTTTCTGTGTTTGAAGATCTTCCGCCGTTGTTTCGACCCACGGGACTTTCTTCACGATCGGGTGTGGGAACCCTTCGGGATGACCATAGGCGTACATCTCCCCGAACGCCTCCCCGTGATCTGCAGTAATGGCAACCCGATCCGCATCCAGATTTTCGAGGAGAACTTCGACTTCGTCCAGTGCGAGTCTGAGAGTGTCCTTGTACAACTCGTATACGGCTTCTCGGGAGGCTTCACCCGATTCCAGTTTTTCGTACCCTTCCTGCTCGAACTCAGTCGGCGGTCGACCCTCCGGAAGCGACTGACCGATATACGGGAGGTGGGGCTGCATGTAGTGGACGATCATCCGATCGTCATCTCTCGCTCGCCCGGCATCGATCGCGTAATCAGTCATCGTACTCGGGAGAACAACGCGGTATGTTTCGTTATTGTAGTTCTCCCACACCGTATCGATGGATGCGAACGCATCGATATCGACGGTATCCCACTTGGAGAACTCGATCGGCGTCGTGTTGTGCATCGCCATCGGAGGCATTCTCCGCTCTTCGAGAACTCGAGTGGCGTGTGCATTTCCCGTAATGTACTGGGTTTGTTCGATCTCTGCCCGATACTCTTCGGAAAACGTCTGTGCGATCCACTCCGCGGAATGGCTTCCGATAGACCACACCTCATATACGCTCTCGATGAATTCGTATTCGTCTGAAACTTCTCGGAGAGTGTCTACTCGGCATGCATCAAGTACGATGAGTACGTCCCAGTCCCGCTCGTAGACGTTCGTTCCGATCGGGAATCGTGAAGTTATACCGAACCAGATTGCCAGATACCACGTAAAGACAACATATAGAGGCGCCCGAGTCGGAGTTTCGTGGAATCGCTCGCGCATCTCCGCGAGCCACGTCCGAATATTCGTCTCCATGTAGCTGTCGTAGGAAGGGCAGTAGTGATGAAACGACCGGTCTACTTCGGCGCGAAAAACGGAATCGGGAACGGCATGTTCTCACGCACCGTCGTTCGGAACTCCTGTGAGAGACCGAACAGCGCCACGAAGTAGACGCCTGCCCCGACTCCGACGAGAACGACGACGATCGGCAACGACTCACCGATCACGGCTCGTCCAAAGAAAACGATCCCGGCCATGGTCCCGGCAGCCAGACACTGCTTTCCGATCTCGGCGATTGGAACGACGACGTCGACGACGTGGTTTGCGTAGTAGTAGCCGAGAAGTAGCCCAATGCCGGCAGACGCGGTCGTCGCCGCCGCGGCACCGTACCAGCCGAACTGCCACGTGAGTAGAACGTTCAACACGAGATTTACTACAACGAAGACGGCGTTGATCCGAAAGGTCAGATCCGGCCGATCGATCGCGTCGATCGTGGTCAGGAACTGGCCCATGTATCCGTAGAGCAATCGCGCAAAGGTGAGAATTAGCAGGATATAGTATCCGGTTTCGAATCCGGATCCATAGACCGTCAGGACGACGTCCCCGACGATCGCCGCGCCGACGAGTCCCGGAATGATGAACAGACCGGCGTACGCGAGGCTCACACGCAGCAAACCGGCTATCTCACCGTCCGAACTTCCCTCCGAAGAGAGCTTGCTCATCTCCGGGAAGAGCGTCTGTCTGATCGAATTGCCGAAGATCGCGAACAGCGATGCGAGGTTCCAGGCCACCTCGTAGACCGCGATGAGGCTATTCGAGACGAACACCGCAAGGATGATCGTATCCATCGACATGAACGTCCGTCCCTTGATCGACCCGAGCCACGAGAACTGGGCGTACGATCTGAGTCGGAAGAAATCCCGACGCGACGGCTTCCTCCTCGGAATCTCCACGAAGTATGCGCCGATCGCGATCGCGACGATGGCACCCACGACGTATCCGGCGAACGCCCCGGCGATCCCGAACCCCGACAACACGAGAACGACCTGCACGATGCTTCGACTCGTCCACTCGACCGGAGAGAGGACGCTCGAAACGTGGACGAGAAGCTGTCCGTCAAGTATGGCACGGACGAAACCGATCCCGAGGCGGACGGAAAGCATCAGAATGAGGATCCACGTCGCCTCTATCTCCATGAACTCGTTCAGGTACGGTCGCGCGATCCAGAGGCAGACGGCCACGACCGCGAACAGCCCGAACTGCGCGAGAACGCCGGTGACGACGTAGTTCCCCTCGTCAGATTCGCTCACTCGTTTTCGGATCGCCTGCGGAAGCCCGAGCTCACCGGCGATCGCGACCCACGCCAGAACCGACAGGACGACGACGTAGGTCCCATATCGTTCCTGTCCGAGCGTCCGCGTGAGGGCGATCGTCGCGACGAAGCCCGAGACGGACATCACCACCCGCGACAGGAAGTTGATCATCGAGGTCCGACCGTATCTCATAGTTAGGGATCGCGATTACGGTCGAATTTCGACTGCCGACGTATCAATACCGTGCTTCTTCGATCGAGAGGGCGCCGTACGTCGCTCGACGGCCTAGCCTACATGTACCCCAGATCCCGCAGGCGCTCCATCAGGTCCTCTTTGTCCTGCGCCCGACCGGCACGCTCGGTCGTGTTTTCGAGGTCCTGCAGCCAGGCGGGTTCGGCGGTGGTCTTCTCGGTGGAGACCTCGCTGCCGAGCGACCGGAAGCCGGCGAAGTACTTCGGCGAGATCGGCACGTCGTCCTGGCTCACGCCCTCCGGGAGGTCCTCGGCCGACTCCGGCACGTAGCCGTCGTCGGGGAAGGCCGCGACGGTGTCGGGCACGACGTAGTACCAGAAGGCGTCCCAGACGTCGGCCTCTGCGAACTGGAGGATGGGCTGGATGCGGTCGTGGGGCGGGTAGATGTCGGGGTCGTGGCGCGGCGAGAAGAACGTCTCGTCGGCGCGCGCCTCCTGTTCGTCCCAGCGGACGCCGGAGATGACGCCGTCGATGCCGTGTTCCTCCAGGGCGTTGTTGAGCGCGACCGTCTTCAGCAGGTGGTTGCCGACGTAGGTGTCGAGCAGGAACGGGAAGGTGTCCTCCTGGTACTCGAGGATGTCGCGAACGTGATGCTGGTTCGGCTCGGAGAGCGCCTCGACGGGGACGTCGTCGCCGGGTTCGAGCCCGTGTTCGTCGACGTAGGCGCCGACGTCCTCGTTGCGGGCGTAGACGACGTCGATGTCCCACTCGTCGGCCCACCGCTCGACGAAGTCGGTGATCTCGTCGAAGTGCTGGTAGTGGTCGATGAAGACGGCGGTCGGCTTCTCGTAGCCGAACTGGTCGGCGACCTCGTTGATGAAGTAGAGCGTGAGCGTGGAGTCCTTCCCGCCGGTCCACATGACCGCGGGGTTGTCGTACTGTTCGAGCCCCCGCCGGGTCACCTCGATCGCCTTTTCGATCTTGTGTTGCAGCGACGGGTAGTCGTCGGGCGACTCGCCCTCGCCGTCGTCGTAGTCGACGTCGACGTACTCCGGGAACGCGCTCGACATACCGGATAGGTGCGAACGGGCACGTATGAGGCTTTCTACCTGATTCCCGCGGTCCGATATCCCAGACCATTTATACCGCGCTCGACGTCTGCCGGTATTTCGATCGCCCGAATACGGGCGCATTCTCGCCGGTTTGGGTCCGTTTCCGCCACGCTGGGGCATCGTGTCTGTTCAGTTCCGTCTCGATCCTAATACCGGCCGGCGAGAGCGTGATCGACGCGACCGCGGTCGGGGCAGTATTCGTCGGACATCCGAAGGGCTAACCGCGGCGAACACCGGATCCGGAACATGGGTCTGTTCGACAAGCTGCGCGGTGGCTCCGATGACCGGGTCGTCTTCTTGGGGATCGACGGCGTTCCCCACGACCTGGTCGAGGAGCATCCTGACGTCTTCGAGAACCTGCACGCGATCGCCGAGGAGGGAGCCGGCGGCCGGATCGAGAGCATCGTCCCGCCGGAATCGAGCGCGTGTTGGCCGGGACTCACCACCGGCCAGAATCCCGGAAAGACCGGCGTATACGGGTTTCAAGACCGCGAGAGCGACTCCTACGAGACGTACGTCCCGATGGGGAGCCACGTTCGAGCGACCAGGCTCTGGGACCTCGTCACCGAGGACGGCCGCGACGCGACCGTCCTCAACGTTCCCGTCACGTTCCCGCCCTCGAGCCGGATCCAGCGACAGGTCTCCGGATTCCTCTCGCCGTCGGTCGAGAAGGCCTCGAGCGACGACGAGGTGCGCCGGACGCTCGAGCGGTACGACTACGCGATCGACGCCGACGCGAAGCTCGGCCACGACGACGATAAGACCGACTTCATCGAGAACGCACACGATACCCTCGACGCGCGCACGGACGTCTTCCGTCACTACGTCGACGAGGACGACTGGGACCTGTTCTTCGGCGTGTACATGACCTCCGACCGCGTCAACCACTTCCTGTTCGGCGACTACGCGACGGACGGCGAGTACGCCGAGGAGTTCCTCGAGTTCTACCGCGAGCTCGACGCCGCGATCGGCGAGATCCGCGAGCGCCTGGACGACGACACCGAACTCGTGGTCGCCTCCGATCACGGCTTTACGCACCTCGAGTACGAGGTCGACCTCAACCGCTGGCTCGAGGAGGCGGGCTGGTTGACCTACGACGCGGCGGAATCGGGCGATGGCGGTGAGGACGGCGTCGCCGCCGCGGCCGACGACGACGGGAGTGACGACGACGCCCCCGACTCCCTCGAGGACATCGCCGACGACGCCCGGGCCTACTCGCTCATCCCCGGTCGTCTCTACCTCAACCTCGAGGGGCGCGAGCCCCGCGGCGGCGTCCCGGAGGACGACTACGAGTCGGTCCGCGAGGAGCTGATCGCCGACCTCGAGAGGCTCGAGGGCCCCGACGGCCGCTCCGTCTGCAAGCGGATCGTGAAGGGCGAGGACGCCTTCGCGGGCGACCACACGGAGATCGCTCCCGACCTCGTGGTCATCCCCGCCGACGGATTCGACCTGAAGGCCGGATTCGGCAGCGACAAGGACGTCTTCTCGGAGGGACCCCGAAACGGGATGCACAAGTTCGAGAACGCGTGTCTCTACACGACCGACTCCGACGTCGAGATCGGGGACGACGTGAACCTCTTCGACATCGCCCCGACGATCCTCGACCAGCTCGACGTCGATGCCGACCGGTCCGCGTTCGACGGCGACTCGCTCGTCGCCTCCGAGTGAAGACGACGGTGGGCGGACATCGAGCGCTCAACGAGCCGGTTTTCGACGCTTGACCGTCTACCAGGTGAGGCCCTCGTAGACGAGTCCCTCGCGGCGTTCGACGATCCGTCGACCGTCGATCACCACGGGCTCGGCCATCGCGTCGAACTCGGCGTCGAGCGCCGCGAACTCGTCCCAATCGGTCACGACGACCGCGGCCGCGGCTCCCTCGAGCGCCTCGGCGGCATCCGCGGCGTACTCGAGGTCGGGAAAGTGCTCGCGCATGGTCTCCGTCGCGACCGGGTCGTACCCGACGACATCGGCGCCGCGCTCGCGCAACCCCTCGATGACGGGGATCGCCCGGGAGTTGCGGACGTCGTCGGTGCCGGGCTTGAACGCGAGCCCGAGCACCGCGACGCGCTCGCCGTCGACGTCGACGTGTTCCTCGAGTAGCTCGAGCAGCCGCTCGGGTTGGCGGTCGTTGACCTCGACCGCGGCCTCGAGCAGCGCCGGATCGTAGCCCGCCTCGCGGGCCGCGGCGCGGATCGCATCGACGTCCTTGGGGAAGCAACTGCCACCCCATCCGACCCCCGATCGGAGGAAGCGTTCGGAGATGCGGTCGTCGAGTCCGATCGCGTCCATCACCTCGTAGGCGTCGAGGCCGAACTCCTTGCAGACGTTCCCGAGGTCGTTGACGAGGGAGATCTTCGCGGCGAGAAACGCGTTATTCGCGTACTTGATCATCATCGCGCTCTCCGGATCGGTTCGAACGACGGGGGCGTCGGTCTCCGCGATGAGGGGTTCATAGAGCTCCTCGAGGCGCTCGAGCGCCCGATCGGTCTCCGTGCCGAGGACGAGCTTGTCCGGATCGCGGAAGTCGGCGACGGCGGTCCCCTCCCGGAGGAACTCCGGGTTGGTCGCGAGCTCGACGCCCCACCGCGAGAGTACGTCCGCGCTCGAGTCGACTGCGTCCGTGTTCGCGTCCTCATCCGTGCCCGCACCCGTATCCAGATCCGTATCCGAATTCGCGTCCGCGTCCGGGCGCTCCCCGTCGAGACCTCTCGCGAGCGCCTCCCGAAGCTCCGCGAGCGCGGGGGGCGCGACCGTGCTCTTCACCACGACGAGGTGGCGATCCGGGCCGGAAGCTCCGTTCGTGGCGTCGCCGGACGTCTCACCTTCGGCGTCCGCAATCGCCCCGTCGTTGGCGTCGGCGATCGCCTCGCCGGTCATCTCCGTCGCGGCGGCGAGCGCCGTGAGATCGAGCGAGCCGTCCGGGTTCGACGGCGTGCCGATGGCCAGGACGGTGAGATCGGAGTCGGGTATCGCGGCGTAGGAGGTCGTGGCTGTCAGGCGGTCGCCGGCGTGTTCGGCGACGAGTTCGTCGAGGCCGGGCTCGTGGATGGGCGCCGAGCCGGCGTTCAGCCTCTCCACGATCGCCTCGTCGATGTCGATCGCCGTGACCCGGTGGCCCATGTCGGCCAGCGAGGCCGAAAGCGTCGTGCCGACGTAGCCGCTGCCGACGACGGTGACGTGCATACCGATTCTGGCGACCGTCGGCTCAAGAGTCTTCCGTCGGGAGGCTTCGTCGTGAGGGGTCGCGCCGGGAGGAGTCCGGAATCGTCCGACACAAGGGATTTGTAGGCTGCTGTGTGAGTGTCGGGTATGTCCCGGCTGCTGCCCTCCACCCCCGACGTCTCCCTCGGCGACCAGGAGCCGCGGGTCGTCGACGTCTCCGAGGAGGACGCCGACGAGCTCTTTGCCGCGCTCTCCTCGGAGACGGCCCGCTCCGTCCTCGCAACGCTCCACGAGGAGCCGGCGACGACGTCCGAACTCGCCGACGCGCTCGACACCTCGCTCCAGAACGTCCAGTACCACCTCTCGAACCTCCGGGAGGCCGACCTGGTCCGGGTCGCCGACACGGTTTACTCCGAGAAGGGTCGCGAGATGAACGTCTACGCGCCCGCGAGCGAGCCACTCGTGCTGTTCGCCGGCGAGTCGACCCGCGGCGACGGGATCAAGACCGCACTGAAACGGCTTCTCGGCGGCTACGGGATCCTCGCGCTCGCGGCGCTCGCGGTCCAGTCACTTCTGTCGGTCTCCGTCCCGGAGGGCGGGGCCGGCGCCGACGGCTACTCGGTCAGCTCGAACGGCGACGCCGGTGGCGTCGACGACGGCAACGGGGGCTCGGGCGACGCCGTCGACGTGGAGTCGATGGACGAACCGACCGCGACGGAGATGGCGGAGACGACCCCGGCGGCCGACTCGGCCGGGGCCGGCACGACGGAGACGCCCATCGTCGAGGTGACCTTCGACGGCGCGGCCGCGGAGCGCGCCGAGGCCGCCGCCGAACACGCCGTCTCGCTGCTCGAACCCGGCATCGTCTTCTTCCTCGGGGCGGCCATCGTCTTCACGCTCGCGTGGGTCTACTGGCACTACAACCTCGGCTACTTCGCCGAGTCGTGACCCGTCCGCTCTCGGGAACCACGCTCTCGGAATTCGGCTCCATCGACCGGTGAAGTATTTACCCGTCGGCGCCTACGACGGGTAGATACATGGAACCGGCTCCGTCCACGATACGGGACGACTTCCCGATACTCGAACAAACCGTCGGGGACGCTCCGCTCGTCTACCTCGACAACGGCGCGACCACGCAGACCCCGAGGCAGGTCTATGAGATCTTCGAGGAGTTCTACACGGAGTACAACGCGAACGTCCACCGCGGAATGCACGAGTTGAGCCACCGCGCGTCCGTGGCCTACGAGCAGGCCCACGATCGGTTGGCGGAGTTCGTCGGGGCGAGCGGCGGCAGAAAGGAGATGGTGTTCACGAAGAACTCCACGGAGAGCATCAACCTCGTGGCCTACGGGCTCGGCATGTCCGAGCTGGGCCCCGGCGACGAGATCGTCACCACCGAGATGGAACACCACGCGATGATGGTGACCTGGCAGCAGGTGGCCAAACGGACCGGGGCGGAGGTGAAACACGTCCGGGTGACCGACGAGGGACGACTCGATCTCGACCATGCCGCCGAACTGATCGGCGACGACACGGCGATCGTCGCCGTCACGCACGTCTCGAACGTCCTCGGAACGGTGAACCCGGTCGGGGAGCTCGCCGACATGGCTCACGACCACGACGCGTACATCCTCGTCGACGGGGCGCAGTCGGTTCCGACCCGACCCGTCGACGTCGAGGCGCTCGACGTCGACTTCCTCGCCTTTTCGGGCCACAAGATGGCCGGACCGACCGGGATCGGCGGGCTCTACGGGAAGCGCCACCTGCTCGAGGAGATGGACCCGTTCCTCTTCGGCGGCGAGATGATCCAACACGTCACGCTCACGGACGCCTCCTGGAACGAGCTCCCCTGGAAGTTCGAGGCCGGCACGCCGCCGATCTGTGAGGGGATCGCGCTCGCGGCCGCGGCCGACTACCTCGACGACATCGGAATGGACGCGATCCGGAGACACGAAAACGAGCTCGCCCAGTACGCGCTGGAGCGTCTCGAGGCGCGCGAGAGCGTCGAGACCTACGGCCCGCCGTCGGGCGAGGAGCGCACCGGGCTCGTCTCGTTCAACGTCGACGGCATCCACGGCCACGACATGTCCTCGCTGCTCGACGACCGGGGCATCGCCGTCCGCGCCGGCAACCACTGCACGCAGCCGCTTCACGACTGGCTCCGGATCCCCGGCTCCGTCCGCGCGTCGTTTTACGTCTACAACACCGAGGCGGAGGTCGACCGGCTCCTCGAGGCGGTCGACGCCGCCGCGGACGAACTCCCCCGCCATCTCGCCTCCGATCGATACCACGATCGGATCCTCGACCACCACCGGAACCCGAGAAACGCCGGCGGGCTCGCGGACCCGACGCTCGTCAAGTCCTCAAGGGAGACGACCTGTGGCGACGACGGCGAGTTCCACCTGGAGGTCGCCCCCGACGGCACGGTCGAGGCGATCGCCTTCGAGAGCGACAGCTGCGCCGTCAGCCAGGCCGTTGCGAGCATGCTCTCCGTCCACCTCGAGGGGCGACCGATCGAGGAGGTCGCGAACGTCGACGGGCTCGTCGTCGACCTCCTCGAGGACACCTTCCCCGAGCTCCGGCACGACTGCGTCGTCGGCCCGGAGATGGTCATCAAGGAGGCGGCGAGACAGTACCTCGAACGAACGGTCGAGTGAGGCCGGATTACAAAAACCGCGACGCGTTCCCGCGTCGCCGACGCTGTCGACGCTCCGCCGGAGCCGCCTCGGTTCCGACTACTCGACGTGTGAGACGCCGTACGAGCCCCGCCCGAGCGTCACGGACTTCGTCTCGCCGCGCTGTTCCTGTCGGACCTCCGCGTCCGCGACGGCGACGTTTCGCCCGACGCGGTCCACCTCGGCCTCGACGGTGAACGGCCCGCGTCGACCCGGTCGGAGATAGTCCGTCCGCAGGTCGATGGTCGGCACGCGGGCGTCGACGGACGAGAGTACGGCGTAGTGGCCCGCGATGTCGACGAGCGAGCTCAACACGCCGCCGTGGACGATCTCCTTGTCCTCGTTGACGAGAAACTCCTCGCGGAACGGACACTCGATGACGACGTGTCCCTCCTCGTACTCGGCGAAGGTGACGCCGAGGAACTGGTGAAACGGCGCGCTCTGTAGTATCGATTCTGCCTCCTCGCGGTCGATGTGGTCACTCATTGTGGTGTGGTCTGCTGGATCGGAGTTCGCCGCCCTCGATCCGCTCGCGGGCGGCGGCCTCCAGCGCGTCTCGGTCGATCTTCCCGGTGCTCGCAAGCGGCAGCTCGTCCTCGAGGAACACCCGCCTCGGGTGGGCGTACGCGGGCCCGTTCTCGAGGGTGTACTGCTTCAGCTCCTCCTCCGTGACGTCGTCGGCGACGACGAACGCGACCGGCGCCTCGCCCTTGACCGCGTGTGGAGCGCCGACGACCGCGACGTCTCGAACCCGCTCGTGTCGCTGGAGCAGGTTCTCGACCTCGGCCGGATAGACGTTCTCGCCGCCGACGATCAACATGTCGTCGAGCCGGCCGACGATGTAGTGGTACTCCTGTTCGTCCTGATAGGCCAGGTCGTCGGTGTGGAGGAAGCGTCGGCCGTCGCGTTCGAAGTACGCTTCCGCCTCCGTGTCCGGCCGTCGGTAGTACGACCCGTTGCTCGGGGCCGCGATCACGAGCTCGCCCGTCTCTCCGGCGGGCAACTCCTCGTTCGTCTCCGGGTCGACGATCCGGATGTCCGCGCCGGGCAACGCCAGCCCGGAGCTTCCGAGCTTGCGCGGCCCCCACCGCGGCGAGAGCGTGATCGGGCCGCCGGTCTCGGTCAGGCCGTAGGCCTCGCCCATGTCACAGGAGAAGACGTCGCGGACGTCCTCGATGAGCGAGTTGGGGAGGCTCGCGCTCCCGGAGACCGCCCAGTCGACGCTCTCGACGTCGTGGTCGGCGAGCGCCTCCGTGGCGTTCACGAGCATCTTGTACATCGCGGGAACGCCGCGGAGATACGTCACGTCGTGGGCGTCTATCGCCTCTATCACGTCGTGGGCGTCGAAGCCGTCCATGACGACCACGCTCCCGCCGATCGCGAGCATGGGCTTGATCGCGCCGACCATCGCGTTCTTGTGGTACAGCGGCCCGGCGACGATCGCCCGGTCGTCCTCGTCGAGGAAGTGCAGCCGATGGATGCAGGTGATCATCCACGCACAGCCGCCGTGGGTCAACACGACGCCCTTCGGGTCGCCGGTCGATCCGCTCGTGTACGGCTGCATCGCCGGATCGTCGGGGTCGACCGGTGCGGGCTCGAGGCTCGCGTCCGCCTCCGCGAGGAGCGTCGCGAAGTCGACGACGTCGACGCCGTCGATCCCCGGCGGCTCCGGCGCGGCGACCGCCACCGTCTCGATCGCGTCGATCGCGGTCGCCGCCGCACGTATCTCGGGGAGGATCGACTCGTCGTCGCTCGTGACGACGACCGCCGCGTCGCTGTCGTCGATCACGGAGCGCATCTTCGCCGAGGTCGCCTGAACGTTCACCGGCACCGGCACCGCGCCGAGGCGGGCCGCGCCGAAGAACGCGTAGACGAACGTGAGTTCGTTCGGGAACGAGAGCGCGACACGGTCGCCGCGCTCGACGCCGAGGTCGGCGAGCGCGTTGCCCGCCGCAGCGATGCGATCTTCGACCTCCCCGTAGGTCACCTCGTCGCCCGACTCCCCGTCGATGAGGGCGATGCGATCGGGATGGGCCGCGGCGGTCTCCTCGTGGAGCCGTCCGAGGTGGGGCTCGTCGTCCGGCCCCGGGGTGAAGTCCAGTCCGACGGTTCCGGCCATCTCACTGCGTGATGACGACCTTGCCGGTCAGATCGCGGTCCTCCATCGCCTCGACGCCCTCGATCGCCTCCTCGAGCGGGAGGGTTCGATCGATCGCGGGCTCGAACTCGCCGCGCCAGACGAGGTCGGCGACCGTCTCGAGCTCGTCGCGCTGCCAGCCGCGGCTCCCGAGGATCGTCTCCTCGCGGGTGAACAGATACCGGATGTCGGTCGTGGCCTTCGGCCCGGTCGTGGCGCCGCAGGTGACGATCCGGCCGCCGTTCGTGAGGCTCCGGATCGACCCCTCCCAGGTCGCCTCGCCGACGTGTTCGAAGACGATGTCGACGCCGCGTTTGTCCGTCGCGTTCCAGATCGCGCGGTCGAACTCCTCCTCCTCGTAGTTGATCACGTGGTCCGCGCCGCGCTCTCGGGCGCGTTCCGCCTTCTCCTCGGAGCTCGTGGCCGCGTACACCTCGGCTCCGAGATAATCGGCGATCTGCACGCCGGCCGTACCGAGGCCGCCGCTCGCGCCGAGCACGAGCGCCGTCTCGCCCGGATCGGCCTCCGCGCGCGAGACGAGCATCCGCCAGGCGGTCGCGTACGCGATGGGAAGCGCCGCGGTCTCGACGAAGCCGGCGCCGTCGGGCATGTGGATCGCGTTCCTCGCGGGGGCGGCGACGTACTCGGCCAATCCCCCCCAGTACTCCTCGCCGAGGTTGCCGTGAACGTCGTCCGAACAGCGGTTCGTCTCGCCCTTTCGACAGTACTCGCACTCGCCGCAGGTGATCCGCGGATCCACGAGCACGCGGTCGCCGGGCTCCACGTTGTCCACGCGGTCGCCGACCGCCTCGACGACGCCGGCGATGTCCCCTCCGGAGACGTGGGGCAACTCCAGGTGGGCGCCCGGGATTCCCTCTCGAACGAAGATGTCGAGGCGATTGAGCGCGCACGCCTTGACGTCGACTAGCATCTCCTCGGGTCCGATCTCCGGCACGTCGACGGTCGTGTGCTCGAGAACGTCCAACCCACCGTGCTCCTCGAAGACGACGGCGTCCATTTCGTCGGCCATGGACGATGGTCGTACTCCAGGGATACGGACCTTCCGCTTCTTGCAACTTCGGCCGGCTGTTTCCGGTCGGTGTGAGTCGCCGAGGGCTCAAAACACCGCGGCGCGCACCGGCGCGGCCTCGAGTCCCGGCAGCCGCAACGGGAGACAGCGGAACTCGACGGTCGTCTCCGCGAGGACGTCCTCGACGTTACAGAGGTACTCGACGATCGGAACCCCCTCGCCGAGGAGGGCGTGGTGGACCGGGCGCTCCTCGACCCGAATGGACTCCGTGAGGAAGTCGTTTCCGACGAGCTTCACGTCGCGCTCGAGGAGCCAGCGTGCGGCGTCGACGGTCAACACCGCGGCCTCCTCGAAGAAGTCGGGATCGTAAAATCGTGCGTCGACGTCGCCGGTCAAAAGCAGGACCCGATCGGCCGCGAGGTCGGGCGCCGCGGACTCGAGGACGTCCGCGGTGATCTCCTCGCCGCGGTGGGCCCGAAGGTCCACGACCCGCGCGGGTCCACACAGCAGTTCAAGCGACAGCTCGTCCACGGTGGCGCCGCCCTCGATGAAGTGGGCCGGGGCGTCGATGTGAGTCCCCTGGTGGGTGTTCATCGAGACGTGATGGGAGACCTTGCCGTCGGGATCGTAGTCCTGTAGCTGTGACGTCTCGTAGCCGGGATAGCCGGGGAAGCCGGGCATTCCCTCCTCGAGCGGAAGCGAGAGATCGATCGCCATGATGCGGGTCCGGGTCGGAGACGTATCAAGCGTTCCCCTGTCAGCGAATATCGCCTGAAGGTGGGACGGTCGAATTGAACCTCATCGCAGGGAGTCGAGAATGCGGGTCCGATACTCGTGGTGGCGCTCGGGATCCTCGTGGAGCCCCTCGGGAACGTCGATCCGGTCGATGATCTTCCCCGGGGACCGAGAGACCAGCACCCGGTCGCCGATCATGAGCGCCTCGTCGATGTCGTGGGTGATGAACATCGTCGTGGTTCGGCCCTCGCCGCCGTCGATGAGCGAGAGGAAGTCCTCTCTGAGCTTCGTCGCGGTCACCTCGTCGAGATGGCCGAACGCCTCGTCCAAAAGCAGGATCTCCGGGTCCGTCACGTAGGCGCGCGTGAGTCCGACCCGCTGTCGCATCCCGCCCGACAGCTCCTGGGGGTAGGCGTTCTCGTAGCCCGACAGCCCGAGCGTGTCGAACCACTCCTCGACGCGTCGCCGCCGTTCGTCCTCCGGCACGCCGAGCGCCTCGAGGCCGAACCCGGCGTTCTCGGCCGCGGTCCGCCACGGGAGGAGCCGGTCCTCCTGGAACACCGCCGCGATCTCGCCGCGGAAGGAGTAGAAGTCGTCGTAGGGCCGTCGGCCGTCCACGACGACCTCGCCGGAGGTGGGCGAGAGCACGCCGAGGATGATGCTCAGGATCGTCGACTTCCCACAGCCGGTCGGCCCGACCAGGGTGACGACCTCGCCGGCCTCGATGTCGAAGTCGAACTCCTCGATCGCGGTGACGGTTCCGTCGTCGGTCCGGAACTCCTTCGTGACCTCCTCGACGGCGATCGGAAGCCCCACGCTCACTCACCTCCCGCCTTGCGCCAGTTGAGTTGGGTGCGTTCGACGACGAGCAGGACCCCCTGTAGGGAGAGCATGATGGTGACCAGTACGAACGTCCACGCAAAGATGTCGACGATGTCGAACTGGCTCTGGGCGACGAGCAGCTCCCGGCCGATCCCGGCCGAGGCGCCGACCAGCTCCGCGACGACGACGACGCGTGCCGCGTAGCCGATGTTCGATTTCGAGATCGAGACGACGTCGGGGAGGATGTACGGAACGACGAGCTTGCGCGTGTACTCGCGCGTCGAGAACCGGAACGACCGGACCATGTCCTGGTAGTCGCGGGGGATCCCGCGAACCGCGTCCATCGTGCTCAAGGTGTACCACGGGAAGAGCACCATGAACAACACGAAGACGATCCGGACCTGCACGTTGCTGAACCACAGGACCGCGATCAACACCCACGACAGCCCCGGAATCCCGGTGAGGAACTTGACGAACGTCTCGCCGTACTCCCGTGCGGTCGTGTTGAGCCCCATCGCGACCCCCCCGGAGACGCCGACGACGAACGCCAAGGCGAGTCCCGCGATGATCCGGAGGAACGTCGAGGCGACGGCCCCGGGAGCCGACACCCACAACAGGGCGTACCGGGAGGCGATCTCGAGGACCGACGGCATGATGTACGGCGGAGTGACGAACGAGAACGCCTGCAGAACGACGAAGAAACCGAGTATGGGAACGATCGTCCGCACTATCGGCGGCAGATGCGACGCTCCGCGGGGACCGAACAGCCCCATCGTCGACCGGTCTACCATGCGGGGTTAGACCTCGTGGAAGAGCTCGTCGTCGGGGATCTCCTCGATGAGTCCGAGGTCGGCGAACGTCTCGAGTTGCGTGTTGATGTCGCTTTGGAGGTCGCCGAGCGGCTCCATCGCGAACTCGAGTCGACCGCTGTCGAATGCCTCGAGCAGCGGCTCGGGCTCGTTTTCGGTCTCCTCGGTGAGGATGTCGATCGTTCCCTCGAGGTCGTTCGCGTACATCTCCGCGACGTCCTGGCTCGCCTGGAACAGCCCGGAGACCGCGTCGGGATCGTTTTCGAGCAGCTCGTCTTTGACGGCCCAAAGCAGGTGGAACGAGTCGGCGTCGAACAGCTCCCGGTACTCGCCGCGAACGTCGATGATCGCCTCCAGCTCGTTGTCCTGGACGAGGAAGTTGCTGAGCGCCGGCTCCCACGAGAGGCCGATCGACGCGTTTCCGGTCACCACCTCGGGCGGCGAGCCGCCCGGTCCGGGCGCGTTGATCACGTTGTTCGCGAGCTCCTCTACTGACTGGCCGGTCTGCTCGCGAACCACGGCGTCGGCGACCGCGAACGAGCCGGAGCCGAGCGGGACGGCGATCGTCTCGCCCTCGAAGTCCTCGACGGACTCGATGTCGGGATCGTTCGTCACCCACGACATGCTCGAGTAGGTGAACCCGCCGATCACGCTGAGATCGACGCCCTCGTTGTACCGCGCCGCGGCCGACTCCACGCCGAACGGGAGCGTGTTGTACGTCCCGCCGACGAAGTCGCCGTAGTACGCCGAGATGGAGTCGCGAACCACGACCTCGAGCTCGAAGCCGTATTCCGCGTCGAGCTCCTCCGCGACGATCACCGGAGCGATGAGCGACGTCGCGCCGGTGGAGAGGCGCGCCGTCCCGATGGAGCCGCCGCCGTCGTCCCCTCCGAGACAGCCGGCCACCGAGAGGGCGCCGATCGATCCGATACCCGCGAGCGCGTCACGACGAGAATATTCTTGTGAAGTCATCTGGTGAACCCGGCAGTTGGTCCATGTTTTCCCCAGAAGCGTATTATCTGTTTGGAACGGGCGATTCTTAGCGGTGGCCCGGGCCACGAGAGGATTTTGCCGGCACCTATGACGCGATGCAATCCACGACTCGTCGGCCGTCGTCGGATCCGCGGGGAGTAGCTACAAGCCACCGGAGCGTGTACTGCCGGTATGGACCATCAGGCGGAGGTCGTCGCGATCGGCGCCGGACGCGGGCTCGACGGCGAGGAGGTACCGGCCGTCGTCCTCGCGGTTCGCGGCGAGGTGTTGCCCATCTTCGTCACCCCCGAGCAGGCGCGGTCGATCGGGATGACCCTCGAGGGCGAGCCCTTCGAGCGGCCGCTCACCCACGACCTGCTCGTCGGCGTGCTCACCGAGTTCGGCGGCGCCGTGGACCGCGTGCGCATCGACGACCTCAGCGACGGCACCTACTACGCGAAGGTCGACGTCGAGCGCTACGACGAGGGCGAGCCCGAGCGGTTCGTCTTCGACGCCCGGCCCTCGGACGCGCTCGCGCTCGCCGTGCGGGTGGAGTGTCCGATCGTGGTCTCGGACCCCGTGATCGACGAGGGGGGTCGCCCGCCGGAGTCGGTCGGGTTCGACGTCGAGGACGACCCCAACCCCGAGGACCTCCCGGAGCGATGGTCCGAGGGTCCCGACGACGAGTTCGAGGGGCGGGACGACGAGTTCGAGGGGCGGGACGACGAGTTCGAGGGGATCTAAGCCGCGGTCGATCCGAACGTTCATCCCGGCCGGTCGAGTTGACCGAAGCATGGCGGATCTGATGGACACCTACCTCGAGAATCGCTGGTTCGTCCAGCCGAACCAGGCGAACAACCTCGGTACCGCACACGGCGGAAACGTCCTCAAGTGGATGGACGAACTCGGCGCGATGTGTGCGATGCGGTTCTGCGGCGACACGTGCGTGACCGCCCACCTCGACGAGGTGAACTTTCGACGTCCCGTTCCGGTCGGCGGGATCGCCCTCGTGAAGGCGTACGTCTACGACACCGGCGAGACGAGCATTCGCATTCGAACGCGGGTGTTCCGCGAGGACCCCGAATCGGGCGACCAGGAACTCACCACGGAGTCCTACATGGTCTTCGTCGCGATCGACGACGACCGCAACCCGATCCCGGTCCCCGACCTCACCGTCTCGAGCGACGAGGGCGAGAAACTGCTCGAAGCCGCCCTTCGCGACGAGTCGTGACCAGCGCCGTCAGGGCTCCGTTTCCACCTCCGTAGCCTCGGCGTGTGCGTCCTCGACGTCGGCACGTATCGCCTCGACCGACTCCCGGCGGGCGAGGTGGCTCGAACACCCGCAGTCGGACGCGCCGAATCCGGGCGCGGGGCCGTCACCGAGCCGATTCGCGACGGCGCACTCGACGTCGCGACCGGCGGTCCGGACCACGTCCTCGATCGCGGTCGCGTGGTGGCCGAGGAGGTAGTCGACGTGCCAGTGGCGGGTCTCCCGCTCGCCGGCGGCCAGCTCGCGGTGTCTGTCCACCCTGGCGAACCCGCCGCTGCCGAGTGCGCTCCCGGTGTAGGCGTAGCCGCCGGCCGGAAACGCGACGTCGCCGAGCGCGCCGACCGCGATCGTCGTCGCCTCCGGCAGCGAGACGACGAGGGTGTAGGTCCCGCCGGCCGAAACACGATCAGTCATCGTCGCCGTTCTTCGAGGGCCGCGAGCCTAAACCCACGGCATTCGGAGACTGAGTGTTTCGACGAGCAATTCCTCGGTCACTCGATCTCCCACTCGCTTGCCACACTCCCACTCGCTCACCACTCCATCACACTCCCTCGCCCACTCCGTCATCCGTCGTGTGACTCGTCCGGGTTCGGCCGGCCCGCCGGCGGTTCCGGGATCAGCCACGCCGGAACCGCTCGAACGAGGACGACCATCCCGATCAGCTCGACGAGCGTCTGGGTCACGACGACGGCGGGCGCCAGCTCGTAGCCCGCCGGCAGCGCCAGCGCGAGCGGGAGCACGACGAGTGAGTTCCGGGTGACCGAAGTGAACACGAGCGCGCGCCCCTCGCCGGCGTCCATCCCGAACACCCCCGCCGCGAGCCGAGCGATCACGGGCATGACGAGGAGGAACGCGAGGTAGACCGGGACGACGGCGACGATCCGGCCGATGGACTCCTGCACGCGAGGGAGCTGGGAGGCGATGACGACGAACAGCGTCGCCCCCATCATCGGCACCGGCAGCCACCCCATCGCGGCCTGCCACGATCGCCCCCTCGACGACCGCGTCGCCCACGCCTCCGTGACCCACGCGAGCGCCAGCGGGAGCGCGATGAGGGTGAGGAACGCCTCGACGAACGGCTCGGCCTCGATGACCGCGGCGACGTCCGCGCCCATGAAGAGCCAGAGGTAGGCCGGCAACAACAGCAGCTGGAGGAGCATCAACGCGGGCGTCGTCGCGACGATCCGCTCGGAGTCGCCGCCCGCCAGTTCGGCGAAGGTGATGACGTAGTCGATACACGGCGTCAAAAGCACCATGAGGGCGCCGACGAGCACGACCGACTCCCGGGGGAGCACCCGGGTCAGCGTCCAGACGACGACGGGGACGACGAGGAAGTTCATCCCGAGCGCGGCCGCCACGAACCGGCCGCTCGTGAACGCCCGGCGGAGCCGAACGAACGGGATCTCCAGAAACGTCACGTACAGCAACACAGCCAGCACGGGCTCGATCAGCCGCTGGACGAATCCGGCCCTCTCCGGACGACCGACCCCGACGCCGACGGCCAGCCCGACCGCGACCGCGTAGGTCGCGACCTGGTGGCGTTGCAGCCAGCTTCGTGTCCCCATTCACACGCCGGTTCGAGACCGGGAGAGAAACCGTCTTTGGGTGAGAACCGCCACACCGAAACCGAACGGTCGTCGTCGCCAACACACATATGGTTCCGATGGTCATTGGCCCGAATTAACTCGAGTCGCTTAACGACGACTCGGAGAGTTCCGCCCCGATCGCTTCGCGAACGCATATACGGGGTCGACCACAAGACGGCGTATGACCAGCCACGATCCCGATGGAGCGGGATGGTTCACGGGGATCGATCCGGGTGACGTCGAGTCCGGGGCGACGGCGATCGCCGAGGGATCGGCCGAAGCACCTCGAGATTGGCCAACCAACGCGATCGACTCCGGCTTCGCGGACGACGAGGACGACTACTACGATCGACTCCACGGGGCCACGCTGCACGCCGCGCGCTCGGCCGTCGAGGAGCGGGAACGCGCCGACGACCAGCAGTTGAAACACGCCGTTCGCGCCATGGACGACTGCGAGCGGACCGCGAACGAGCTGTCCGAGCGCGCCGTCGAGTGGGGCGGCGGCCTGTTCGCGGACGTCGACGCCGGAATCGACGGGGCCCGTGAGGTCGCGACGCGCGACCCGGAGATCGAGGCCGAGCGGCGAGCGATCTCGCTCGCCGAGCGGGTGGTCGAGCTCGCCGACGAGGCCGAGGCGATCCGCGGGTTCATCGAGCGGACCGCCCCGAGCGTGGCGCCGAACCTCTCGGCGATGGCGGGGCCGGTGCTCGCGAGCCGGCTGATCGCCCTCGCGGGGGGACTCGAGCCGCTCGCGAAGAAGCCCTCGGGGACGGTCCAGGTGCTCGGCGCCGAGGACGCGCTGTTCGCCCACCTCGAGGGACACGCCCCCTCGCCGAAACACGGGATCATCTTCACCCACGAGTACGTCCGCGAGACGCGACCCGAGGACCGCGGGTCCGCCGCGCGGGCGTTCGCGGGGAAGCTGACCATCGCCGCGCGGATCGACCACTACGCGGGCGACTACCGCGAGGAGATCCACGAGGACCTGCGCGAGCGCATGGCGACGATCCGGGCTCGCGCGGACGAGGACGGTGCCGACACGAACGCCGTCGAAAACCCCGCGGAGGCCGACCGATGAGCGACGAACCGCTTCCGGCGGGCGTCGAGCGCCGGACGATCGGCGGCAGGGAGCGGCTGGCGACGCGCGGCGAGCCCGTCTACGGGGAGCCCACGGACGGCGAGTGGCGCGCGTGGGATCCCTCGCGATCGAAGCTCGGAGCGATGATCGACCTCGGGATGGACGTCGGCCTCGAGGGCGGCGAGCGCACGCTCTATCTCGGCGCGGCCGCGGGGACGACCGTCGGTCACGTCGCCGACTTCGCGGGTCCGACCTACGCGGTCGAGTTCGCGCCGCGCCCGATGCGGGAGCTCCTCGGGGTCGCCGCCGACCGCGACCGGCTCTTCCCGCTTTTGAAGGACGCGCGGCGTCCCGAGACGTACGCCCACGTGGTCGAATCGGACCTCGACCTCCTCGTCCAGGACGTCGCCACCCGCGGGCAGGCCGCGGTCGCGGTTCGGAACGCGCGGTTTCTCGGCGACGACGGTCGACTCCTGCTCGCGATCAAGGCCCGAAGCGAGGACGTGACGGCCGACCCCGAGGCCGTCTTCTCGGACGTCCGCTCGCGGCTGTCGGACGCCTACCGGATCCTCGAGGACCGCCGGCTCGAGCCGCATCACGACGATCACCTCGGGATCGTCGCGACGCCGCGGTAGCCGCTGCGAGCGATCGGCCGGCTTCCGACCATATATGGTCCCCCGCGAACAAGGGGGTCGTGATGGACCTCGGCTCGCGCGACGCCTTCGACCGGATGGGAACGCTCGGCATCGAGGAGGAGTTCTTCATCGTCGACGAGTCGGGGCGTCCCACCTCCGGTATCTCGGATCTCGTCTACGGGCCGGAACCGCCGGAGGCGATCGCGGGCGGGGTCGACCACGAACTGTTCGCGTGTACGATCGAGGTGCAGACGCCGGTCATCGAGGAGCCCTCGCGAGCGCGCGAGTATCTCCGGGAGGTTCGGAACGCCCTCGTCGACCACGCCGAGGACGGCGGCTACCGGATCGCCGGCGCCGGGCTGCACCCGGCGGCGCGGTGGCGCGAGCTCGATCACGCACGCAAGCCGCGGTATCGCTCCCAGCTCGAGCGCATCCAGTATCCCCAACACCGGAACACGACCTCCGGCGTCCACGTCCACGTCGGCGTCGACGACGCGGACAAGGCGGTGTGGATCGCGAACGAGCTACGGTGGTACGCGCCGGTCCTGCTCGCGCTGTCGGCAAACTCGCCGTTCTGGAACGGGTTCGACACGGGCCTCGCCTCCGCCCGGGCGAAGATCTTCGAGAACCTGCCCAACACGGGGATCCCCTCCCGATTCGAGGACTTCGAGGCGTTCCAGCGATACGAACGCCGGATGGTGGAGTACGGCTCGATCGAGGACCGCGGCGAGCTGTGGTTCGACGTCCGCCCGCACACCGGCCACGGCAGCGTCGAGGTGCGCGCTCCGGACGGCCAACGCGATCCCGAGGTGACGCTGGCCGTGGTCGAGTACGTCCACGCGCTCGTCGAGGACCTCGCCGAGCGATACGATCGGGCGGACCGCGGCGAGGGAACCAACGGCCCGGTCGACGCCGGAAACGAGACGCGACTGCGCCGGGAGCTGCTCGACGAGAACAAGTGGCGGGCGATGCGCCACGGGCACGACGCCTCGTTCATCGCCCGCGACGGCGGGGGTACGATCGCGCTCGAGGACGTCGTCGAACGCGAATGCGACCGGCTCGACGTCTCCGGGATCCGCGAGGTGCTCGACCGCGAGAGCGGCGCCGAGCGTCAACGTCGCCTCCTCCGGAACGAGGGCGTCGAGGCCCTCCGGCGGGACCTCCTGCTTCGCCGCTGGTGAGTCCCCGGCGGGACGCGACGGCTCGGGATCGATCCCCGAGGAATTCCGTCGGATGCGAGGCCACGAGAAACCCTTTTCCCCGCAGAGCGGTGAGTGATCGGTATCCATGAGCGACCACGACGATGACGGGCCCGACGAGGAGCCGAGTGGCGGACCGGACGAGAGAGCGGGAACGGATGAGGGAATAGGAACGGACGAGACGACGGCGGACGGTCCCCGCGAGGGGATCAGAAAGACCCGCGAGAAGCTCGGCGAGGAGGCTGACAAGGCGGTTCGAGAGTTCGACGAGGGCGTCGTCGACCTGTTGTCGTGGCTACTGGAGACGGAGACGCGCGCGCGTATCTACGTCTACCTGCGCGAGAACTCCCACAGCACGAGCGAGGAGATCGCCGACGGTACCGGCCTCTATCCGAGCACGGTCCGCGAGGCGCTCGCGGAGCTTCACGAGGAGGGGACCGTCGAGCGCGGGAAACGCCAGAGCGACGGCGCGGGCAACAACCCCTACGAGTACGAGGCGATCGCGCCGAGCGAGCTGGTCCGCGGCGTCGTCGGACAGGTCCAATCGGAGCTGAACACGGTGTTCAACCTCGACGAGCGGCTGGGCGGCGGACCGGGAGCCGACGCGGGGTCGACCTCCGAGCCGGTCCAGATATCCGTCGAGAGCGCCGATTCGGAGGACTCCGACGACGAGAGCGTGAGCGTCGGAGACGGGACGGACGAGACGGACGAGACGGACGAGTAGACGAGACGGACGACGAACGAGGCGGACGAGTAGACGAACTCCGGCGCGGTCGGTTCGCGACCTTTTAAGGTTCGCCCCCACGAGTGGCGGATATGGACGTCGCGTTAGGTGGCACCTTCGATCCGATCCACGACGGCCACCGCAAGCTGTTCGAGCGCGCCTTCGAGCTCGGGGACGTCACGGTCGGGTTGACCTCCGACGAGCTCGCCCCGCGAACCCGACACGTCGAGCGGTACGTCCGGGACTACGAGGAACGGAAACGGGACCTGGAGTCGGAACTGGAGCCGCTGGCGGCCGAACACGGTCGGGAGTTCGAGGTTCGAGAACTCACGGAGCCGACGGGCATCGCCACCGAGCCGCAGTTCGACGCGCTCGTGGTCTCCCCGGAGACGAAGGACGGCGGCGAGCGCATCAACGAGATCCGCCGCGAGCGCGGCCACGACCCCCTCGAGGTCGTGGTCGTCGACCACGTCCCGGCAGAGGACGGCGAGTGGATCTCCTCGACGCGGATCGTCCGCGGCGAGATCGACGAACACGGCAACCTCACCCCCGACCGCGAGGGCCGTGAGGCCACCCGGCCGCGATGACGGCGACCGGGTCGATTCGACGGCTCGCGATCGGCAGCGAGTCGCTCGAACGTCCCGTGTGGTGGGGCGTCGTCGGCGCGTTGATCGTCGGCTACGGTGCGGTCCCGATCGTGGGCGGCGGATTCGCGACCCCGCGGACCTACGTGCTGGCGATCGGCGTCCTCTCGGCGCTGGCCGCGATCGCACGTGGAGTCACAGCGGGCGGATTCCTGGCGTGCGTGGCGCTCGCGTTTGGCCCGCTCGGGGGCGCGCTGGTGGGAGTGAACGAGTGCGCGCCGGGACCGCAATCGGACGTTCTGGGCAGGGCGGTCCCGGTCGAGGCTCTCGGCGGGTCGATCCCGGCATCCATCGGAGTCGCGCTCGCTGCCGCGCTCGCGATCGGCGTCGCCGCGGTTCTTCTCGGCGAGTTGGGTCGGCTCCTTCGCGGCGATCGGTGAGTTCGCACGGCGTCGCCCTCACCAGGTCGGCGGTCGGAACCCGGCCTCGTCCATGACCGACTTCCAGTGGTTGTGGACGCTGAGTCGGGTGACGTCCATGGCGTCGGCGACGGCGGACTGGGACCGCTCGTCGCCCCGGATGAGCGCGGCGGCATAGAGGCTCGCGGCGGCGATCGTCCGCTTCGAGCGGTCTGACTCCGGGACGTTCGAGAGGAACAGGTCCGCGGCCGTGGTCGCGACCGAATCGCCGAGATCCAGGCGGTCGCAGGCCGTCTCGATCCGGTCGATCCAGGTCTCGTTCGCGACCCGATCGCTCGCCCGGTACATGGTTCCCGTATGCCGCGGACGTATATAAACGATCGTCGACGAGCGTGCGGAAGGTCGACCGGCGAAGGGTGGGGTGGCGGCCGTCGAAGGAGTGATCGTCCGGCGATCGCGAACCGGTCCGACAGGTTCTTTGGCGACCTTCGAGTACGTCCGCCCGCGCGTGGGTAGCCAAGCACGGAAACGGCGTAGCGCTTAGGACGCTATCCCGTAGGGGTCCGCCGGTTCAAATCCGGTCCCACGCACTGAGCGAACGAAGTGAGCGAGGGAGTCGGACCGGATTTGAGCCCAGAGGACGAGCAAAGCGAGTCCTCGCGGTTCAAATCCGGTCCCACGCTCCTGCTGCTCGCGGCGATGCTCGCAGCAACTGACTGTTGAGGATCTGAACCCGACGAGTCGCAACAGCCGAGCGGAGCGAGGCTGACCGTCTCGGCTCGGTTCAAATCCGGTCCCACGATCGATCGAATCCGGTCCCACGCTCCTGCTGCTCGCGCCGATACTCGCAGCAGGTGGTTGCGAAGTACTTTCGCCCCATCGCGAGCGTGAACCATCACCGACCGCCGGATCAGTCCTCGCCGCGGGCGGCCTCGAAGGCGGCGAGAGCCGTCTCGCGGCGCTCGGAATGGTCGACGATCGGCGCGGGGTACTCCGGGGCGACCTCCCGTCTTCGATCGTCGTCGAGCTCGTGCCATTCGTGGACCAGATCGGGGTCGACGCCCCGGAGTTCGGGGACGTACTCCGCGATGTACTCGGCGTCGGGATCGTAGCGTTCGCCCTGGGTCATCGGGTTGAAGATGCGGAAGTAGGGCTGTGCGTCGGTGCCCGTCGAGGCGGCCCACTGCCAGCCGCCGACGTCGTTCGCGGTGTCGTGGTCACACAGCCGCTCGCGGAAGTGGGCGTACCCCTCGCGCCAGTCGACGAGGAGGTCCTTCGTGAGGAACGAGGCGACGATCATCCGCACGCGGTTGTGCATGTACGCCTCCGCGCGGAGCTGGCGCATCCCGGCGTCGACGATGGGGTAGCCGGTCTCGCCGCGCTTCCAGGCCGCGAGCCCCTCGGGGTCATCGCGCCACTCGATCGGGTTCTCGTAGGTCTTGTAGTTCGCGGAGACGGTGTCGGGGTTGTACCGGAGGACCTGCATGTAGAACTCCCGCCAGGCGAGCTGGCGTTGGAACTCCTCGACGCTCGATTCCGGGTCGGCCTCCGCCGGCAGGTCGACCTCGTCGAGATCGCTCTCGCGTGCGCGGGCCATCGCGTCCTCGGTCGCGGCGTACGCCTCTCGGATCCCGATCGTGCCGAACGAGAGGTCCTGGGAGAGCTTCGATGTGGCTGCCTCGGCGGGGAGGTCCCGCTTCTCCTCGTACCGGAACACGTCGCCCTCACAGAACCCCTCCAGCCGGGATCGGGCCGCCTCGGTGCCCGCGGGCGGAAGCTCGGCGTCGGGCTCCTCGAACCCGAGGGCCGAGATGGCGGGAAGCGTTCCAACCGTGATCGACTCACCGGTTCCGAATTCGGCGGATTCGACGCTGTCGGTCACGGATCCGGATACGCCGGACTCGAGCCGCGATCGGATCCGATCGGCGTCGACGAGATCGTCCGGCTCCGGCGTGCGAGCGGGCGAATCGACCGCCCGGTCGTGCCACTTCCGCCAGTAGTAGGTGAACACGGAGTATGGCTCGCCGTCGTTCGTCCGGATCGATCCCGGTTTCTGGAGGACGGCGTCGTGGTGGGTCTCGTGGTCGATCGCCACCTCGGCGTCATCGAGGGCGGTCTCGACGCGGGCGTCGCGCTCCCTCGAGAGCCCCGAGTAGCCCTCGTTCCAGATGACGCGATCGGCGCCGAGCGCGTCGGCGACCTCCGGAATGACGCTCGCGGGGTCGCCGTGGGCGATCACGAGATCGCTTCCTCGGTCGCGGTAGTCTTCACGAAGCGCCGACAGGGAGTCGATCAGGTATCGAACGCGCGGCGCGCCGGCGTGTTCGAGGACGTCGTCGTCGAACACGAAACAGGGGACGACCGGACCGCGGTCCGCGGCGGCCGCGAGCCCGACGTTGTCCGAGAGCCGGACGTCACGGCGGTGCCAGAACAGCTCCATGGGCCCTGGTCGGACGGGGAGTCCCTGAAGGTGTCGGGCGGGACGCGACCGCTCTCGACCGACCGTTTCCGAGACCGGATCCGAGATGCGTCGATTTTAGTGGATCGGCCGCGCTTTTCCGGACGACTTCGATCCGGCGGCCGTCCACGACCGCCCGGTCGAGCCCGACACCCATGCAACAGTACCTCGATCTCGTCGACGAGACCCTCTCTCAGGGGGTCTACAAGCCGAACCGCACGGGCGTGGACACGATCGCGAGCTTCAGCGGCCAGTACACGGTCGACCTCTCCGAGGGGTTCCCGCTCTTGACGACGAAGCGGATGGACGGCTTCCGATGGAACTCGCTCATCCACGAGGTGCTGTGGTACCTCTCGGGTGAAGAACACGTTCGAACCCTCTCGGAACACACCGGCATCTGGGACGCCTGGGCCGACGAGGAGGGTCGCCTCGACACGGCTTACGGCCGGTTCTGGCGGCGCTACCCGATCCCGGAGGAGGGGCTCCCCGGCGAGAGCTGGCCGGACGACGCGCATCGATGGGTGACCGTCGAGACCGACGCGGACGGGACCGAGCGGCGGACCTTCGATCAGATCCGGTACGTCCTCGACACGCTGCGTGAGAGCCCGAACTCGCGGCGCATGGTCGTGAACGCCTGGCACCCCGCGAACGCCGCCGTCTCGACGCTGCCGCCGTGCCACTACACCTTCGTCGTGAACGTCCAGGGCGGCCGGTTGAACCTCCATCTCACCCAGCGCTCCGGCGACATCGCGCTCGGCGTTCCGTTCAACGTCGCGGCCTACTCGCTGCTCGCGACCGCCATCGCACAGCGGACGGACTTCGAACTCGGGCAGTTCGGACACACGATCGTCGACGCCCACGTCTACTGCGGGCAGGGCGACCGCGGCGAGTGGTACGGCGAGAACCTCGAACGCCTCCAGAACCGACTCAGCGACGTCGAACGCGCGGGGGACTACCGAGACGTTCGAGCCTGGCTCGAGGACGCGGCGCCGGCCGAGCGGGACGGCGAGGAGGGCTACGACCACGTACCGGGGCTGCTCGAGCAGCTCTCGCGGGAGCCGCGCGACCGCCCGAGGATCGAGATCGCCGACAAGCCCCTCGACGAGTTGACCTTCGAGGACGTCGAGCTTCGCGAGTACGACTCCGCGGACGGGATCGCCTTTTCGGTGGCGGAATGAACGGATCGGACGAGAGCGGACCGAACCGACCGGACGAGCGGGACCCGCCGGTTCCGGAGGACCTCACGATCTCGATGATCGCCGCGATCGCAGAGAACGGCGTGATCGGCGACTCCGGGGGGATGCCCTGGCACCATCCGGCGGACCTGCGACGGTTCAAGGAGACGACGACCGGCCATCCCGTGATCCTCGGCCGTCGGACCCACGAGAGCATCGTTTCGGACCTCGGCGAGCCGCTTCCGGGTCGGATCTCGATCGTGCTCTCGCGGTCGGATCTCGACCTCGCGGAGGGGGCCGTTCCGGCCGGCGGCGTCGACGAGGCCATCGATCGGGCGACGGAGGCGGCCGAGGAGCTCGGCGTCGACGTGGTCTACGTCGCCGGCGGAGCGACCGTCTACGAGGCGTTCCTGCCGATCGCGGACGAGCTCCTGATCACGGAGATCCACGAGCGCCACGAGGGGGACACGTCCTTCCCGTCGTGGGACCGCGACGAGTGGGAGCTTCTCGACCGCGAGGACCGCGAGGAGCTGTCCTTCTCGAGATATCGGCGTCGATCGCGGTGAGGGCCCGTGGGGGACGATCGCCTCCGCGACGAGCGCCCCGATAGGGAGGGTTTTTCCCGGACGAGCCGCTATCGACGGGTAATGACGCAGGACGCGACGGACACGTTCGGAGGGCCGCGACGATGAACAACGACCAGCAGGCCTACGACCGGGGAACCTCGCTTTTCTCCCCGGACGGACGCATCTATCAGGTCGAGTACGCCCGGGAGGCCGTCTCCCGCGGCGCGCCGAGCGTGGGGATCCGAACGGCGGACGGGATCGTCTTCGCGGCGATGAGCCGCGCCTCGTCACCGTTGATGGAGGCCGAAAGCATCGAGAAGCTCCACAAGCTCGACGACCACGTCGGAACCGCCTCGGCCGGCCACGTCGCCGACGCGCGCAAGCTCATCGACTTCGCGCGCCGGCGCGCGCAGATGAACCGCCTGCGCTACGGCGAGGCGATCGGCGTCGAGGCGTTGACGAAGGACGTGACGGACCACGTCCAGGAGAACACCCAGCTCGGCGGGACCCGACCCTACGGTGCCGCGTTGTTGCTCGGCGGCTTCGAGGACGGCGAGCCCCGGCTGTTCGGCGCCGACCCCTCCGGGACGCCCCACGAGTGGAAGGCGACGGTCATCGGAAACGGCAGGGAGGAGATCCAGGCGTTCCTCGAGGAGGAGTGGGAGCCCGACGCCACGGTCGAGGAGGGCGTCGAACTGGCCGTGCGGGCGCTCGCCGAGTACGAGGAGGACCTCGTGGCCGAGGACCTCTCGATCGCGACGATAACCGAGGCGGACGGGTACCACGTGTCCTCCGACGACGAGATCGCCGCGGCCTTCGAGGCGCTCGAGGACGACGCGGGGGCCGCCGACGAGGACGAAAACGGGGACGAGGAGACGTCCACGGACGGGTCCGACGAGGAGTGACGCCCTCGGGCAACCCGAGAGAGTGACGGTGCGCAAGCGCTTTTACGCGGCGGCGAGCGCGATCGAACGGATGAGGAGCACCTCCGTCCTCCGTGTTGCCATCTGCGTGCTCCTCGTCGGGGCGACGATGGCCGGCACCGCCGGCGTCGCGATCGCGGTCGAGAGCACTGACCCCGCGGAGGTCGCCACCCCAACGGGCGGCGTGTCCCCCGGTGAGGCCGCCGTATCCGTCGGGGACGTCTCCCCTGCCGCGGCGGTCCGGGCGCCGAACCGGGATTCGGATCCCGACGCCCGTCAGGTCGATTTCGCGGGGTTCGACCGGAGCGCGATCGAGATCACCGTCGACGAATCGGGGCGGGGGGACTGGACGTTACGGTACGAACGAACCCTCCGAAACGAGTCCGAACGCGACGACTTCCAGGCCTTCGCCGACCGGTTCAACGATGAGGAGACGGAGCTCTACCGGAACTTCCAGGCCGACGCGACGGGGCTCGCGGAGGAGGGCGAGAACGTGACCGACCGCGAGATGGCCGCTGCAAACTTCTCCCGTGAGGCGTTCGTCGACTCGGGGTTCGGATCCGACGTGGGAGTCATCGAGCTCTCGTTCGCCTGGCGGGGATTCGCCGCCGTGGACGGGGACGTCGTCACCGTCGGCGACGTCTTCGAGGGGGGATTCTACCTCGGACCCGACCAGGAGCTCGTCGTCCGTCCCGGCGGGGACCTCTCGTTCGTCTCGCGCGACCCCGAGGGGACCCCGTCGAACCCCGAGTCGCTCGCGGAGAGCGCATCGATCACCTGGCAGGGCGAACGACGGTTCACCGATCGACGCCCGCGGGTCGTGTTCGCGAGGAACGCGACGAACGGGACGGCCTCCGGATCGACGAGCGGGGGCGCAACCGACGCGGCGACGGCGCTTCAAACGGGAGCGGCCGACGACGCGAACACGTCGGGTTCGCCGACCGAGGCCTCCGGAACGGGCGGGAACGGCAGCGACCCGCTCTTGTGGGGCGTGTTGGGGGCCGCCGTGATTCTCGCCGCGGCGATCGCGATCCGGACGAGGTCGGGGACACGGCCCGCGTCTCGAAACGGCGATCGGTCCGATCCGGTTGGCGGAGGGTCGACGAACACGGTCGAGGAGACCTCTACCGGCGGATCCGGCGTCGACGAAACCACGGGCGGAGAAGACGCCGACGCCGCGACCGCGACCGCGATCACGGAGGCGGAGATGCTGTCGGACGAGGACCGGATCGAGTCGATCCTCCGCGAGCACGGCGGCCGGGTGAAACAGACACGGATCGTCGAGGAGACCGACTGGTCGAAATCCAAGGTGAGCGTGGTCCTCTCGAGGATGGCCGATGACGGAACCGTCTCGAAGCTTCGGATCGGCCGTGAGAACGTCATCACGCTCGAAGGGCCCGATGCCGACGACGTCGAGGGAACCGATACCGACGACGCCGACGGGACCGATTCCGGCGACGAGGGATCGACCCCGGAGAGGTGATGCCGGCGGGAACCGAGCCGAACCGAACCGAACGGAATCGAACGGAAGCGAACCGAAGCGAAGCGGTCGGCGTGCGGGGTTCGAGCCGGTCACCGACGCACGAAGTCCGAGAGCCGATCTCGAAGCGAGTCGCCTCCGAGCTTCAGGTAATAGGCGTCCCCGCCGTCCTCGTAGTAGCCGTCGATCCGCCGCTCGACGTCGAAGCCGAGGTGGCGATAGAATCCGAGCGCGTTCTCGTTGGTCGCACGGGCGTGGCAGGTCACGGAGCGGTTGTTTTCGGCGATCTCAGCGATGAGCCGCTCCCCGTAGCCGCGATCGCGCGCCTCGGGGGCGACCGCGAGGAACAGGACGTATCCGTCGCGTCGCACCGAGGCGAACGCGACAAGCTGATCGTCCTCGAAGAGGAGGTGCGTCCTCGACCGTCGGTACGCGTCGACGAAGAACCCTCGTCGCTGCCGGAGCACGCCGTCCCGCGAGCGGATCCGCTCTTTGAGCTCCCACGCCTCCTCGACGTGGTCCGCGTCCCCCGGACGATCGACCCGTTTCTCGACGGTAACGCTCACTGACGGGGAGTAACGCGCGGGCTCAATATAACTCCTCCGTCCGTCCGGACGATGATTCTCCTCCGTCCGGACGATGATTCACCCGTCCGAGCGAACCCCCGAAGCGTTTTGGTTCCCTCCGTCGTGGATCGGCGTGATGGAGTTATCGGACGCTCGGCCGGCGGCGATCCTGAAGAACGCCTTTCTGACCGGCGTCGCGGTCATCGTGCCGCTTTTGATCACGCTCATCGTCCTCGCGATCGCCTTCAACTACGTCTACGTCTACTTGGACCTCCTCTCCGATGCGGTGTTGCCGTTCTCGCCGCGAATCTCGATACCCGGATACGGCGTTCTCGGCCGCGAGCTCCTCGTCGAGGTCGCGACGCCGATCGTGTTGTTCGCGTTGATCCTCCTCGTCGGGTTGACCGCGAACTCCTCGCGATACGGGGAGTTGGCCGTCAGCTACTTCGATCGCGTCATCGAGCGCGTCCCGGGCGTCGGAGCCGTCTACGAGAGCTTCCGTCGGATGTCCGACGTGATGTTGGACTCCGACGGCGAACACTTCCAGGAGGTCGTCCTCGTCGAGTTCCCGACGGAGGGGGTCTACGCGCTCGCGTTCGTCACGAGCCGAACGCCGTCGTCGATCGCGGACCCGATAGAGGAGAGCGACCACCGTGAGGACGCGGGCGAGACGCGTACACTGTTTTTGCCCATGGCGCCAAACCCGGTCATGGGCGGTCACGTCGTCTTCGTGCCCGGCTCGCGGGTCGTCGAGGTCGACATGACCGTAGAGGAGGGGATCCGGGCGCTCGTGACGAGCGGGGTGGCGATCGAGGAGTCGATCGGCGAGGAGGGCGGCGTCTCACCGGCCGTCTCGCCCAACCCGCTTCGCGAGTTCTCGATGGTCGACCGGCTCGAGGAACGGCTCGATCGCGATGACCACCGTTCCCGCGACCGGGGGAACGTGGTGAACGCGGTTCTCGATCCCGACTCGGCGGTCGACGCGGACGACGGGGACGAAAGCGAGGATCGAACCGACACCGATAGGACGGAGCCGGACGAACCGTCGGAAACGTGACGTTCGAACTCCGCGATCACACCGCCGACGTCGCGGTCGAGGCGACCGCGGGCACGCTCGCCGACGTCCTCGCGGACGTGGCGAACGGGCTCGCCGCGGCGATGTGTGACGAGTGGCCGGAGACCGGCGACCGCTTCGCGATCGAGGTGACGGCGGAGTCCCGCGAGGCGCTCCTGTTCGATTACCTCGATCGCCTCATCTACGAGCGCGACGTTCGCGGCGTGCTCCCGGTCGACCATCGGTGTGAACTCGAGGGGTCGAACGATGAAACCGACCGGTCGAACGATGAAACCGACCGGTCAAACGATGAAACCGACCGGTCGAACGACGAAACCGACCGGTCGAACGACGAAACCGAATGGACCCTGGTCGCGAGCGCGCGCGGCGTCCCACTGGAGTCCGTCTCGGCCCGCGACGTCAAGGCCGTGACCTACTCGCAGATGCGCCTGGAACCCCGCGGCGACGGGTGGTACGCCTACGTCGTCTTCGACGTCTGAGTGTCTCCGCCGCCCGTTCAACCCACTTTGACCGTAGACTTTCGTCCACCTCGCGAGCCGAACGGGGGAAGATTCTTTGTCCGGGAGGTGTTTGGTAACGTATGTCACAGATGGATCGAACGCGAGCCTGGACGTCCGGAGCGATCGCGGGGCTCGTCGGCGGGGTCGGAATGGGTGTCGTCCTCCAGTTCGGCACCGACGTGATGGCGATCATCGGCGCGCTGGTCGGCGTCGAGAGCGCCCCCGCGGGATGGGCCGTCCACCTGGCCATCGCGACGGCCTTCGGCGTGTTGTTCGTCGCGGCCTTCGATCGGCCGTTCTTCGACGAGCTACGAACCACCGTCAGCGGGTGTCTATCGCTCGGGGTCGCACACTCCGCCGCGCTCGGGCTGCTCACCGGCGGTGTCGTGTTGCCGGCGTCGATCGCGTTCAGCGACGGCTCCTCGCTGCCGATCGCCGCCCTTCCGCTTCCCGGCGTCACCGCCGGCATCGAGGTCGGCGTCGTCATCGCCGTCTCACACCTCGTGTACGGGCTGGTTCTGGGCGGAACGTTCGCCCATCGCGTCGGCGCCACGGTCGACGTACGGTGGTGGCCGGCGGGGGCGGCCGAGGAGCCGGGGTCGTAACGCTATTTCCCCGGCGGCGCGTTGTTCCGGTATGACCACCCGCGAGTTCGACGGCGTCCGGCTGCGGAAGGTTCGAGAGCACGTCTGGGAGATCCCGAAGGAGGGCGAGATGAACGTCCCCGCCCGCGTGCTCGCCTCGGAGGACCTCCTGGAGGAGATCTCCGGGGACGACACGCTCACCCAGCTTCGAAACGCCACGCATCTCCCCGGCATCGCGGGACACGCGCTCTGCATGCCCGACGGTCACCAGGGATACGGCTTCCCGGTCGGCGGCGTGGGCGCGATCGACGCCGAGAGCGGCTGTATCTCGCCCGGAGCGATCGGGTATGACATCAACTGCCTGCCGGGGGATACCGACGTTCTGCTCTCGTTCGGTCGTCGCCGCCGGATCGAGGAGCTTCAGGATCGCTTCGAGGACGAGAAGGCGGTCGTCGCGGCCGACGACGGGCCCGTCGACTCGGACGTTCGACTGTTCACGCGTTCGAAGCCACGGACGGTGTACGAACTGGAGACGGACACCGGCGATACCGTGGCTGCGACGAGCGATCATCCGTTCCGAACGACGGACGGGATGTCCGAACTCGGCGACATCGACGTCGGCGACGAGGTGTTCGTACACCCGTTCGAGGGGCTCCCGGACGAGACCCCGCCGGAGTTCGTCGTCCTGGACGAATCGGACTTCGCGGACGAGGATCCACAGCTCGTTCGCGTGCTGAAAGAGCGGGACCTGCTCCCGCTGTACTCGACCGACGAGGCGTTCCATCGATTGCTCAAGCTGGCCGGATATCACACCGGGGACGGATCGTTCAGCGGTTCGCTGTCGTGGTTCTACGGGGATCCGGAGGATCTCGAGGCGATCCAGGAGGACATCGAGGCGCTCGGGTTCACTCCGTCCCGGATCTACGAACGCGAGCGTGACCACGAGATCGACGGACGGGAGTTCACCCGAACGGAGTACAGCGTTCGGTCGAACTCGAACGCGTTCACACAGCTCCTCGTTCGCCTCGGCGTTCCGGAGGGGCGCAAGGTCGAATCCGACTTCACCGTACCGGCGTATCTCGATCGCCTCGCGGACTGGCAGCGAGCGCTGTACCTGTCGGCGTTCTTCGGCGCCGAGATGAGTGCGCCCGACACGGTCTCACGGAAGAACTTCTATGCGCCGTCGGTCTCGCACAACCGCACCGTCGAAGTTCGTGAGGCTGGAGAACAGTTCCTCCGGGATCTCATGCGCCATCTCAACGAACTCGGAATCAGGACGAACGCGCTCGAGGAGGTCGAACGTACCGAGACGACCGTCGGAGAAACGGTCCGGTTCCGGTTCGGCGTCAGCTCCGAGGCCGAAAACCTGATCCGGTTTTTCACCCGGGTTGGATACAGATATGCCGAACGGAAGCGGCGCGACGCGCTCGTTGCTGCACAGTACCTCAAGCACAAGAAGCGAGTCATCGACGAGCGTGCGCGCATCGCGGCCGAGGCCAGCGCGCTCGCCGACGGGGGCGTGGAGATCGGCGAGATCAAATCACGCTTCGGCGAGGTCAACGGCCGGTTCATCGAGCGAAGCGTGTACGACGGGCGGAAGGGTCGTCCCCGCCCGCCCGCGGATTTCCCTGACTTCGCGGAGTTCCGCGAATCGATCACCGTTCGAGCGAACGGGACGATCGCGGCTGAGGTGGTCTCGATCGCCGAACGCGGACGCAGGGAGGTGTTCGACATCGGCGTCGACCACGACGCACACAACTTCCTGGCGAACGGGTTCGTCGTGTCGAACTGCGGCGTCCGGATGGTCCGGACGAGCCTCACCTACGACGACGTCCGCGGACGCGAGGAGGAGCTCGTCGACGTCCTCTTCGACCGGATCCCCTCCGGGCTCGGCGGCGGCGGGATCGTCGAGGGCGACCGCGACACGGTCGAGGCGGTCCTCGAGCGCGGCGTCGAGTGGGCGGTAGAGGAGGGGTACGGCGTCCCCGAGGACCTCGACCGCTGTGAGGACGAGGGGCGCAGGCCCGACGCACGCCCCGAATACGTTCCGAAGAAGGCCAAGGACCGGGGACGCAACCAGATCGGCTCGCTCGGCTCCGGAAACCACTTCCTCGAGGTACAGCGGGTCACGGACGTCTTCCGCGGGGACGTCGCCGACGTCTACGGGCTGCGGCCGGATCAGATCGTCGTGCTCATCCACTGCGGCTCGCGGGGGCTCGGCCACCAGACGTGCTCGGAGTACCTCAGGCGGATCGAGAAACGACACGGCGACCTCCTCGAGGCGCTCCCGGACAAGGAGCTCGCGGCCGCGCCCGCGGGCTCCGAACTCGCCCACGAGTACTACGGCGCGATGTGTGCCGCGATCAACTACGCCTGGGTCAACCGCCAGCTGATCACCCACCGGACTCGAAAGGTGTTCGGACACGTCTTCGAGGCCGACCCGATCGACGACCTCGGGATGGAGTTGCTCTACGACGTCGCCCACAACATCGCCAAACGCGAGACCCACGTGGTCGACGGCGAGGAACGCGATCTGTACGTCCACCGCAAGGGCGCAACGAGGGCGTTCCCGGCCGGTCGCGAGGAAGTCCCCGCGGCCTACCGCGAGGTCGGCCAGCCCGTCATCATTCCCGGAAGCATGGGCACGGGCTCGTACGTCCTGCGTGGCGGGGAGAACTCCCTCGAGGTCTCCTTCGGGTCGACCGCCCACGGCGCGGGCCGGCTCATGAGTCGGACGCAGGCCAAACAGGAGTTCTGGGGCGGCGACGTCCGCGACGACCTCGCCGAACAGGACCACGTCTACGTGAAGGCCCAAAGCGGGGCCACGATCGCCGAGGAGGCGCCCGGCGTCTACAAGGACGTCGACGAGGTCGTCCGCGTCAGCGACGAGCTCGGGATCGGCGACAAGGTCGCCCGAACGTTCCCGGTGTGCAACATCAAGGGGTGAGTTTTCGGCCCGGACCGAACCGGGGTCATCCCCGAAACCCGTCCCCGTCGGGCCCGCCCGGCCCGGACGGGCCACGCGGACTCGCCGGCTCCCGGCCGAGGGCGAGCCGGACGCGCTCTCCGGTCGAGTCGGAGCGGGGATCGACCTCGCGTCCGTTCTCGAACCGGACAAACGAGAGGTAGAAGGGCTCGCCACAGCCGATCTCACCGGGTTCATCGCGTCTCTCGCCCCCCGGTTCGTCCTCTTCATCGGCGGTTCCTGGAGAGGGGTCCCAGTCGACGCCGTCGCTCTTCCCGCAGACGAAGCGCACGCCGTCGGGAGCGTTCTCCGTCTCGGCGTCACCTCCCTCCCGATGAACGTCGAACTCCGCGGTCGGCTCGACGTAGGTCCACCCCTCGAGCGGATACGGGGTGACCGCCTTGTCGGCGAGGTAGCCCTCCCGCTCGATCGCGGCGAGCGTCCCACAGCGCGGACAGCGGTAGGTGACCGGATGACCCATGTTCGGTCCGACGGCGTCGAGGACCAAGTCGTCATCGCCGACTTCGGCATCGCTCCCGAACGCTATTGGACAGATCGCTCCCGAACGATACGGGATGGATCGATACCGAACGATACGGGACGGATCGGTCCGGTATATAGGTCTCTTAGCAACCTACTTTCGGCCTCCCGAGAGCGGATCGATCGATGGCCGCAGATTCCGACTCGCGGTTCGACGACCGGATCGTCTCGCGGACCGAGGACTATCTCGATCGGATCTCGGAATGCGTCGGGCTCCTGCCGCGGCTGCTCGAGACGTACCTCGCGGAGGGGACGGACGAGACCACGGCCGGAACCGACTCCGTCGCCGCCTCGATCGTGAACCTGGAGAGCGACTGTGACCGGCTCAAACGCGACATCTCCGGCCAGATAACGAACGCCGACGCCGCCGACGTCGGGCTGTTGAACGCCCGTATCCACCGCAACTCCTCGCAGGTGCTGGACCTCTATCAGCGGCTGGACGTGATCGCGAACGTGGCGGAACGGATCGCGGAGGAGCTCGTCACCGTTCGCCCCCCGCGGGATGCGGACTGCTTCGACCGCTACGTGGAGATGGCCGGCTTTGCGATCCGGGGGATGGACGCCCTTTCGGCGGCCGTCTCGCGATACGTCCGGCTGCTTCGGTCCCCCTCACGGTCAGGCACCATCGCGGACGAGATCGCGAGCGTTCGCGGGATCGAAAGCGCGGTCGACGAGCTCCGCAACGAGGTCGTCGAGACGGCCTTCGCGGACGACGGCGTCGATCGGCCGCTCGTCCACCGCGAGTTCGCGCTCCTGTTCGACGCGCTCTGTGACGCAATGGAGGACGTGACAGACACCCTGGTGCTCGTCTCGAGCACCGAGGCGTGGATCACGACCGAGTTCGACGATCGGGGGAGCGACCTCGAGTGAGCGGCACGCGGGCACAACCCTTATGGTCCGGATCCACGAGTGATCGTACCATGGAGTACACGACGCTCGGCGACACGGGCATGGAGGTCAGCCGGATCTGTCTCGGCTGTATGAGCTTCGGATCGAACGACTGGCGCGATTGGGTCCTCGAGGAGGAGGAGAGCCGGCCGATCATCGAGCGGGCGATCGACCTCGGAATCAACTTCTTCGATACGGCGAACGTCTACTCGAACGGCGAGTCGGAACGCGTCCTCGGGAACGCCCTCGAGGGGTACGACCGCGATCGACAGGTGGTGGCCACGAAGGTCTACGGCGAGATGGACGAGACGAACCCCAACGCCGCCGGACTCTCGCGCAAGGCGATCGAACAGGAGCTGTCGAACAGCCTCGACCGCCTCGGGATGGACACGATCGACCTCTATCAGACGCATCGGTGGGACTACGACGCGCCGATCGACGAGACTCTCCGGGCGCTCGACGACGCCGTCCGCCGGAATCAGGTCCGATATATCGGCACCTCCTCGCAGTGGGCCCACCAGTTCTCGGAGGCCTTACACACGAGCGACGACCTCGGGCTGGAGCGATTCCAGACGATGCAGAACCACTACAACCTCGCCTACCGCGAGGAGGAACGAGAGATGCTCCCGCTTTGTGATCGCGAGGGGATCGGGGTCGTTCCGTGGAGCCCGCTCGCGCGGGGGTACCTCACCCGTCCCCACGAGGAGTTCCTCGATACGGTTCGCGGCGAGTACATGAACGACAGCGAGTTCGCCGAACGGATCGCCACCTACCGCGCCAACGGCGGCGACGAGATCAACGAACGCGTCGCGGAACTCGCCGCGGACAAGGGCGTCACGATGGCGCAGATCGCGCTCGCGTGGCTCCTCCACCAGGAGACGGTTGACGCGCCCATCATCGGGACGACGAGCGTCGAACACCTGGAGGACGCGGTCGAGGCGCTCGACATCGATCTCTCGGAGAGCGACCTCGCGTACCTCGAGGAGCCGTACGGACCGGTCGGGGTGAACGGACACGAGTGACGTCCCAGTCCTGATCGCCGTCCCGGACGACACCGGTCCACCGCTCGAACGACACCGTCCACTGCCCGAACGAGGCTATCACACGAGCGCGAGTATCACCGACGCCACCGTCTCGACGACGGTGTCCCAGACGGAGACCCCCGTCAGCATGGCCTGAAGGGTGTCGACGCCGAAGAAGCCGAAGGCGGCGGCCGCGACGAAGTGCGCCTTTCGGAGGTCGAAACGGTGTGCGAACCGGAAGAAGACGAAGGCGTTGAGCAGGCTCACCGGGATGATCGCGGCCATCTCGCCCGCCCAGATGGCGGTCGGGAACGCCGGGTACTGCGCGGCGAGGCCGATCGTCACGAGCTGGGTCTTGTCGCCGAACTCGCCGAAGGCCATCAGCGCGAAGATGGGCAAAAAGCCGCCCATGACGTTCGGCACCCGCCAGCCGAGATACGGCACGCGAACGTCGAGATCGCCGTCGAGAACCGCGGCCAGCCCGCCGTCGGGCTGTGCGTCGACGTCGCCGCTCGAGGGCGCAGAACGGAACAACGCGACCGCGAAGAACAGGAACAGGATCCCGGTCAACAGATCGAGGTAGACGCCGGGGAGCACCGTCTGGAGGTAGCTTCCGAAGCGGATCTCGAGCACCGTCCATCCGGCGAAGGCGCTCCCGGCCGCGGCGACGACCACGAGCGGATTGTATCGCGTCGAGAGCGCCGCGATGATGAACTGAACCTTCTCGCCCGGCAACACCGCGAGCTGGGCGAGAAACGCGATCGTCGCGACCTCGATCCAGGTCGTCATCAGTGATCGCCCGGCGATCGGCGGCTCGTTCGACGTCCGCTTCGGCTGCCCGGGGGCTCGGTCGAGAGGGCATCCACGGCAGCGCATCGACGAGTGCTGGCTCGTCGAGTGGTTCGGTCGATAGTCATCGGTCCGGCTGGATTAGACGTGTCTAACTGTGGAGTCGTCCTCACCAATACGATCTTCGATCGCATCGAACGGAAGACGTCGAACAATGCCGGGAGGGACGGACGACGCCGGAATCGAGCGAGCGACGCCGGTATCCGTCGAACGATGCGAAAAACGGACCGACGAGGCTGAAGAGCGGCTCGTTTGCGCCTACTGGAAGGCGCCGCCGGGGACGGCCTCGGCGTCCGTCTCGACCTCGGAGCGCTCGAACTGCTGTTCGATCTCCGCATAGCGCTCGCGGGTCTCGGCGGTGACGCTCGGGTTGACCTCCTCGAGGGCGTCCTCGAAGTGGTCCATCGTCACCCGGACGTTTCCGACCGACTCGCCGACCTCCTCGGGGTCGACGCTGGCGATGAACTCCCGGGAGGCGTTCATCGATGCCTCGCGGGCGACCGCCTCGATGTCGGCGCCGACGTAGCCCTCGGTCTTCCGGGCGAGGACGTCCAGGTCGACGTCGTCGGCCAGGGGCTTTTCACGCGTGTGGACCTCGAAGATCCGGCGGCGAGCCTCCTCGTCGGGGACCGGCACGTGCACGTGGCGGTCGAGCCGACCGGGGCGCAACAGCGCGGAGTCGATGAGGTCCGGGCGGTTCGTCGTGGCGATCACCACGACGTCCTCCAGCGACTCGAGGCCGTCGAGCTCGGTCAGCAGCTGGGAGACGACGCGCTCGCCGACGCCGGAGTCGCCGGTGTTCTGTCCGCGCTCGGTCGCGATCGAGTCGATCTCGTCGAAGAACACGATCGTCGGCGCGTTCTCGCGGGCCTTCGAGAAGACCTCGCGGACGCCCTTTTCGGACTCCCCGACGAACTTGTTCAACAGCTCTGGACCCTTGATCGAGATGAAGTTCGACTCGGACTCGTTGGCGACGGCCTTGGCGAGCAGCGTCTTGCCGGTGCCCGGCGGGCCGTACATCAACACGCCCTTTGCGGCCTGCATGTCGAGCTGGTCGAAGACCTCGGGGTACTCGAGCGGCCACTGGATCGTCTCGCGGAGCCGCTCTTTGGTGTCCTCGAGGCCGCCGACGTCGTTCCAGGTGACGTCGGGAACCTCGACGAAGACCTCGCGGAGGGCGGACGGCTCGATGCCCTTGAGCGCCTCCTTGAGGTCGCGTTCGGTGACCTGGATCGACTGCAGGACGTCCGCGTCGATCTCGTCGGATTCGAGGTCGAGCTGCGGGCGGATGCGACGCAGCGCGTGCATCGCCGACTCCTTGGCCAGGCTCTCGAGGTCCGCGCCGACGAAGCCGTGGGTGTTCTCGGCGTACTCGTCGAGGTCGATCCCGTCGACGAGCGGCATGTTTCGGGTGTGGACCTGGAGGATCTCCTTGCGACCGTCGCGGTCGGGGACGCCGATCTCGATCTCGCGGTCGAAGCGACCGCCGCGGCGAAGCGCGGGGTCGATCGCGTCCACGCGGTTCGTCGCGCCGATCACGACGACCTGGCCGCGCTCCTCGAGGCCGTCCATGAGCGAGAGCAGCTGGGCGACGACCCGCCGTTCGACGTCGCCGCCGGCCTCCTCGCGTTTGGGGGCGATCGAGTCGAGCTCGTCCATGAAGATGATGGCCGGCGCGTCCTCGGAGGCCTCCTCGAAGACGTCGCGCAGCTGCTCTTCGGACTCGCCGTAGTACTTCGACATGATCTCGGGGCCCGAGACCGTATGGAAGCTGGCGTCGATCTCGTTGGCGACGGCCTTCGCGATCAGCGTCTTGCCGGTGCCCGGCGGGCCGTGAAGCAGGACGCCCTTGGGCGGGTCGATCCCGAGGCGCTTGAACAGCTCGGGATGCCGCATCGGCAGCTCGATCATCTCACGGACCTGCTCGAGCTCGTCGTCGAGGCCGCCGATGTCCTCGTAGGCGACGTCCGGGGTCGCGTCCCCGCCGGCGCCGCTCTCGGCGGCGGGACCCTCGATGATCTCCTCGGCGGGCTTTTCGGCGATCTCGATCTCCGTCTCGTCCGTGACCACGACCGTTCCCGAGGGCGTCGTCGAGGCGATCTTCAGGGGGACCGCCTGCGACTGGCCGCCCATGAAGCCGAAGCCCAGCGGCAGCTGGACGTTCTGTCCGGGCGTGATGGGCTGGCCGCCGATCTCACGGCGGATCAACGCGTCGATGTTGCCGCGAATCCCGAGCCGCTGGGGCAACGCGATCGTGATGCGTTCCGCGGGCTTAACCTCGACCTTCTCGACGGTCACGTGGTCGTCGATGCCGACGTCGGCCTGCTGGCGCATCCGGCCGTCGATCCGAACGACGCCGGTGCCGTCATCCTCGGGGTAGCCGGGCCAGACGCGCGCGATCGCGCCTCCGGTCGACCCCTCGATGCGGACGAAATCGCCGCCCGAGAGGTCGAGCTCCTCGGCCGCCACGCGGTCGATGGCCGCCAGCCGGCGGCCGGCGTCCTTCTGTTTCAGCGGCTTGACGGTGAGCTTCATCGCTCCACCTCGATCGTCAACACGCCGTTTCGAACCGCGACGTCCGCGGCCGGTCCGGGGAGGTCGAACTCCGTTTCGGCCTCCGTCCCGTTCCGGTCGATGACGACGATCGCCGTGTCACCGACGGTGTCGACGGTGACCTGATCGTCGGCGACGCCGAGATCGGCCGCGAGGACCCATCGGTCCGGATACTCGTAGCGGCGAACCTGCGCGTCGCCGTCGGTGAATTGGGTCTGTCTCATTCTAATCCTAACTCCAAGTTAGGCGAGTAACTATATAAACCTTTCGTCGATATACCGCAGGAAGGCGTCGAGTCAACCATCGAGAGATTGTTTGCAGTTCGAGACATCGAATCCGCTCCGGTCGACTTCTATCGACCCGGACGTACTCGGGTGTTCCCCTCCGCTATGAGCGATCGCTTGCGCGGGACCGCTTTTTGTACCTCGCGATCCAAGCGACCGCATGGAACGGGTCACCCACCACGGCCGCGAGACGGCCTATCGCGTTCTCGCCGACGGAGACGACGGTCCGACGACGCTTTGCATCCACGGAAGCGGGGGTACACACGCCGTCTGGAGGGCGCAGGCGCGTCTGCGGGAGCGCTCGATCGTCGCCCTCGATCTGTCGGGCCACGGCGAAAGCGCGGACGTCGAGGCCGCTCCCGGCGTTGAGACCCTCGACGCCTATGCAGCCGACGTGCTCGCCGTCGCGAACGAGACGGGCGCGAGCGTCCTCTGTGGCAACTCGCTCGGCGGCGCCGTCGCCCAGTGGATCGCGATCGAACGCGCCGACGAGACGGATCTCGATGGGCTCGTTCTGCAGGGAACCGGCGCGAAACTCGCCGTCCTCCAGGACCTCCTCGGATGGCTCGCCGACGACTTCGAGCGGGCGATCGAGTTCCTCCACGCGGACGGCCGGCTGTTTCACGACGCACCCGAGGAGTACCGCGAGGAGTCACGGGCGGCGATGCGGGAGGTCGGGGGGGCGACCGTCGAGCGGGACTTTCGAACCTGCCACGAGTTCGACGTTCGCGACCGCCTGTCGGCGATCGACGCTCCCGTCCTCGCGGTCGTCGGAGAACACGACCGGCTCACGCCGCCGTCGTATCACGAGTTCCTCGCCGCTGAGATCCCGAACTGCGAACGGGCCCTCGTCGCGGACGCCGCCCACCTCGCGATGATCGAGCAGCCGGCGGCTTTCAACGCCGTCCTCGCGGAGTTCCTCGATCGGCTCTGAGACATTCGGCGTTCTTCGTGTTCGACCACGGCCGCGCAGCTCTCGGACGGGTCGAAACGAGATCGTGGAGAAACGGCGGTCGCTGTCGTCGGGTCGGTCGTTCGCGGTCAGTTGTCGCCGGACTTCGACTGCCAGGCGTACTCGCGACGCTTGGCCGACTTGCCGAATCCACACGAGGAGCAGCGCTCCTTCTTGAGGTGGTAGGACTTCTCGCCGCAACGTCGACACTTCACGTGGACCGTCTTGTTCTTTTTCCCTTGAGAGGGCGTACCGGCTCCAGTCATGCGTTGATCGTGACGACGTTATCGCCGCGTATAATCGTTGTGTCTTCGACCGCGACGGCGAAGTCCTCCTCGTCGGGGACCCGGTCCGCCTCCGCCGTCTCCGGGTCGATCACGAGGTTCATGTGCTGATCGTATCCGGCCAACAGCCCGTAGTACGTGGTTCCGTCCTTGAGGTGGACGGTTACGGGATCGTCGAGCGACGATTCGAGGACGTCGAGGGGTCGGCCACTCATGTCCTATGCGCCTCCCGTCGAGGTATTAAAAATACCGGGACCGGACGGGGGCGAGAACGTCCGACACGCCCGACATCATCTCGCTCCGTTCACCACCATCCCCACAGAGGGCCACCTCCTCCACTGCCCATCCCCTCGGGTTCACTCCTCCCGTGTCTCTCGTGCACGTTCCAGGACCCAGCGGAGTTCGGACTCGTCGGGGTCGTAGCCGTCCGGAAGCCGTACTTCGGGAAGCACGTCGCGAACCGCTCGGAGGACGTCGTCGGGACGCGTCGCCGCGAGCCGGTCCCCGTCGAAGCCGGCGACCGCGAGCAGTCGAGCCGTGTCAGGTCTCACGCCGAGACACATCAACTCGGCGGTCCGAACGATCCGGGAGGACCGCCGCGATCCGGCGTCTATCACCTCCGCGAGCCGGTCGGCCGGAACCTCGGCGAGCGAGGGAACGTCACGTATCCCGCCCTCCCTGAGTCGCTCCCCGTAGGTGTCGCCGACGCCGGGAACCGCCTCGAGGGGCGTGTCGGCGTCGACCTCGAAGTCGGATTCCCATCCCGTCCCCGGCCCGTTTCCGCCGTCGGAACCGGGGGCGGATTCCCCCTCGTCGACGTCCGGCGGATCGATCAACGTCGGGTGGGTTCCGGCGAGGACCGATCCCGCCATCCCGCCCCGTTCCGGTCCTTGGACGTCCCGGTCGCCGCTCTCGCTCCCGCGGTCCATCCCGTCGGGGAACCACGAGGGGGGCATCCGATCGGCGATCAGCGGGTCCATCGACCGGAGCGCGTCGGGCGTGCCGTCGGCGGATCCCTCCGCTTTCCGATCGGCCGACCGAGTTCGTCGACGTCGCGCGCTCGGCGCGAACCGAACCGAGAAGGTGCCGCCCGCCGCGCCGGGGCGAACGTCGAGGTCGGCGGTCGGGCGTCTCTCCCCCTTCTCCGTTCTTTCCCCATCCCCCTCCGCGGCCGACTCATCCCCGGGCGACTCCGTCGGAGAGGCCTCCTTCGCGAGCGATCCTCTCTCGAGGGCCTCCTCCGCTGAAGGCTCACCGTCGCTCGTCTCCTCGGAGACCCCGAAGGGAATGTCGAGTTCGACCGACGCCACCTCGACGTTCGGGCCCTCCCGGTCGGCGGCGTCGGACTCGACCTCGATCGCGTCGATGCCTCGTTGGATCTCGTTTCGAACCTCGATCAACAGATCGCCGAGTCGTACCATGGTCACGGTCACCTGAAGTGCATTCGCGCCGAGAGGCTGCAGACGGCCTGCGATTCGACGCCGGTCGCCGCCCGTGCGTCTATCGCCCTCGCGTCGAGGTCCTCGTCGATCGCGAGCTTGACGTCCATTTCGACGTCCTCGACGACCGGCTCGGGGATCCCGGATTCGGCGACGGTCCGGATCGCATCGCGTCGTCGGGTTCCGATCGCGTTCGCGGCGGCGTCCCGGATCCGGCCGACCGCCTCCGGCGTCAAGAACGGGAGATCCCCGCGGCGTTCCAGCGGGAGGTCCGCCGGATCGAGCCCGGGTAGTCGTTCGAGCCCCTCGAAGCGACGTTGGCCGTCCTCGCCGACGTCGGCCGGGTGGAGGAAAACCTCGTAGGGGCGAATCGCCGTCTCGCCGGGCTGCCAGCTCTCGAGGTAGCGATCGCGGACGGCCGGGTGGAGCGCCTTCGTGAGGTGGTCGATCGGCGGCTCCTCCGGGGGCGGGAAGCGTTCCCGGAGGAAGGCGTCGATCTCGGACTCCTCGACGAACGACTCCGGCGGGTCCGAGAGGCGGTCCTCCAGGTCCGAACGGTCGAGCGCCGCGACCCGCTCGCCGGCGGTCGCGCCTGCGGCCGCGTCCCGAACGAGCGAGGAGACGACGGTGGATAACGACGGCACCGTCGGAGGATCAGGCGGGGCCTCCGCCCCCGCCTCCGCCGCCTTCTCCCTCGCCTCCGCCCTCGGGGCGGAGCGCCTGATAGTCGCCGCGGACGTTGATCGTCACGCCGCCCATGATCTCGACGCTGGCCCGGCTGCTCGAACGCTCGCGTTCGGTCATCGTCGAGACGGAGGTCGTCTGCCGGCTGCCGTACCCGCCGATGGAGAACGACCCGAGGGTCAGGCCCGCTCGCCCGCCGTACTGGCTTCGGGTCCGTTCGCTCTCGTACGTGCTCGAGGTGTCGTACTCCGAGGCGACCGTCTCGAAGATCACGCGCGTCTCGATCGTTCCGTCGTCGACGACGACCCTGACGATCCCCTGGGAGACGAGGTCCTGGAGGGCCTCGAGACGGGGGCGAGCGATCTTCCGTCGCGCCGCGTCACGGATGTTCCCGACGTCGTCCTCGGTGAGGTCGTAGGTCGCCTCGTCGCCGTTTCCGCCCGAGGCGTCGCCCGGACCGGGGAGTTCGACGCCGATCTCCTCGACCTGGGAGGTGAGCTTGCGTTCGAGGATCTCCAGTTCCGTCTCCGAGAGCGTACCCGGATCGTCGAGGGTGCCGACGGTGGTCGTCCCGCGGGAGTCCCCCGGAAAGTTCCCGATGAGCCACTGGGTCACGTCGCGCGCGCTCACGGACTCCTGTTCGAAGTCCGCCACGGACTGTGAGACCTTCTCCAGCAGGTCGGCGTACGCCTCCTGCTGGCGGATCATCGAGGTGACGATCGCGTTGAACGTATCGGAGATCAGCTGGGAGGTGAACTCCGGAAACTCGATCTCCTCGAGTCGCGCCGCGTTTTCTATCGCTTCTCCGGCTTTTGGCATGATATCACCTACCATGAACGTTCAGCCGAGACACCTTAGTTATTTATCATATATATACCCACGCGTGACTCCGATCGGAACCGATAGCACGTGGTCCAGCCGTTCCCGGCAATTTGGAGCGTTTAAACCGACGACGATCGTACGCTCGCGACGTCGATCACCCCTCAACGTGGGGTCACCTTCCGACGTCACATCCTCCACGTCGAATCTCCGGCGTTGCATCCTCCACAGCACATCTCCGGCTTCGCATCTTCGGGTTCGAATCTCCGGCTTCGCTACCGCGACAAGCCGATCATCGTTGTCGTGGTCGGGTGCGTGTCCCCAGAATCGGAGATACTCGCCGACATCCGCGACAAACGAGTGGCCACCAGCAGCGTTAACCGTCGCGGGTCGAAATCGCGGACAGTGATCCGACGACCGCCGCCGAGTGAGGCGTTCGACGGGGCGCTTGCGACCCTCGATGGCGAACGTCTCTCCCGAGAGACGCCCGCCGTGTCCGCTCGCGAAAGCCGGATCGACGCCGACATCTCGAGGTGAATATGTCCGGTATCCGCCGTCTCGTGCCCGGACTCGCGCTGCTCGTCGTGTGCGGACTGATCGCCCGGTGGCTGGCGGAGTTCGTTCCGCTCGGCAGTCCCCTCGTCGTGGTCATCGGCGTGAGCGCCCTGATCGCGAACGCCGTCGGGATTCCCGAATCGGCCGAGCCGGGCGTCGACACCCACGGCCGCTGGCTGGAGGCGGGAATCGTCCTCATGGGGGCGAGCGTCGGCCTCGAGCGCCTGATCGAGGCGGGCGGACCGGTCCTCCTCGTCGTCGTCACCGCCGTCTGTGTGAGCATCGTCTCCGTCGAGGTGCTCGCGCGGTTCCTTCTGCCCGTGCCCGAGAAGCTCGGATCCCTGCTCGCGGCCGGGTCCAGCATCTGTGGCGTCTCCGCCGTCGCCGCGGTGGCCGCAAGCATCGATCCGGACCGCCGCCAGGTCGCCTACGCGGCGGGGACGATCCTGCTTTTCGATGCGGTCACCCTCGTGGTCTACCCGATCGTCGGTCGAACGCTCGGACTCTCCGATCTGGTCTTCGGCGTGTGGGCCGGCGCCACGATGTTCAGCACCGGCCCCGTGACCGCCGCCGGGTTCGCGTACTCACAGCCCGCGGGCGAGTGGGCCGTGATCGTCAAGCTCGCGCGAAACGCCCTGATCGGAGCGGTGGCGGTGGGGTACGCGACGTACTACTCCCGTGATGGCGGTTCCGAGGCGTTCACCGGAATGCGACTCCTTCGGATCTGGCGCACCGTTCCGGCGTTCATCGTCGGGTTCCTCGCCCTCGTGGTCCTTGCGACCCTCGGCGCGTTCTCGAGCGCGCAGATCGCCGCGATGGATCGGGTCTCGAGCTGGCTGTTCCTCGTCGCCTTCGCCGGGCTGGGGTTTCGCATCGACGTCAGGGAGTTTTTCGACGTCGGGATGCGTCCGGCGGCCGTCGTGCTCGCGGGGCTGTTCGTGGTGAGCACGTCGGTCCTCCTCGTCCTCCGAGCGGTCTTTTGATCGAACGCCGCGGTTTCGCAGGTCAACCCACACAGTTTTTAAGAGGCGCACGTGTACGTCCAGCTACCACCATCCCGCGGGACACGGCGAGCCGGTGTCGGCTCGGCCGTAGCGGGGCCCTCGCCGACGCGCTGTAAGACGCCGGGGCCTTGGCCCCCAGATTGCGGGTTTCAGTGAGCAGTATCGCCGTGTACGCGGCTTTGGATGCTCGAGGAGACAACTATGGAAATAGAAATCGCAACGATAGGCGGATACGAAGAGGTCGGCCGACAGATGACTGCCGTCCGTGCGGGGGACGACATCGTCATCTTCGACATGGGCCTGAACCTGAGCAAGGTCCTGATCCACGACAACGTGGAGACTGAGAAGCTGCACAGCCTCGATCTGATCGACATGGGCGCCATCCCGGACGACCGGGTGATGTCCGAACTGGAGGGCGACGTCCAGGCGATCGTGCCCACACACGGGCACCTCGACCACATCGCGGCCATCCCGAAGCTCGCCCACCGCTATGACGCGCCGGTCGTGGCGACGCCGTTCACGATCGAGCTCGTCAAACAGCAGATCCAGGGCGAGAGCAAGTTCCAGGTCGACAACGACCTGATCAAGATGAACCCGGGCGGGACGATGCGGATCGGCGACTCCGAGCAGGTGGAACTCGAGTTCGTCAACGTCACTCACTCGATCATCGACGCGATCAACCCGGTCCTCCACACGCCCGAGGGCGCCATCGTGTACGGTCTCGACAAGCGGATGGACCACTCGCCGGTCATCGGGGACCCGATCGACATGGACCGGTTCCGCCAGATCGGCCGCGAGGACGGGGGCGTGCTCGCGTACATCGAGGACTGTACGAACGCCGGACGCAAGGGTCGGACCCCCTCCGAGTCGGTCGCGCGCGAACACCTTCGCGACGTGATGCGCTCGGTCGAGGACTACGACGGCGGGATCGTCGCAACGACGTTCTCCTCCCACATCGCACGGGTCTCGAGTCTCGTCGAGTTCGCCCGGGACATCGGTCGCCAGCCCGTCCTGCTCGGCCGTTCGATGGAGAAGTACTCCGGGACTGCGGAGCGTCTCGACTTCGTCGACTTCCCCGGCGACCTGGGGATGTACGGCCACCGGAAGTCCGTCGACCGGACGTTCAAGCGGATCATGAAGGAGGGCAAGGAGGACTACCTGCCCATCGTCACGGGCCACCAGGGCGAGCCGCGCGCGATGCTCACCCGGATGGGCCGCGGCGAGACCCCCTACGAGCTGGACGACGGCGACAAGGTCATCTTCAGCGCCCGGGTCATCCCGGAGCCGACCAACGAGGGCCAGCGCTACCAGTCCGAACAGCTGCTCCGGATGCAGGGCGCCCGGATCTACGACGACATCCACGTCTCCGGCCACCTGCGCGAGGAGGGCCACTACACGATGCTCGATGCCCTCCAGCCCCAACACGTCATTCCGGCCCACCAGAACCTCGAAGGATTCGCGCCGTACGTCGACCTGTGTCGTTCCCAGGGCTACGAACTCGGGCGTGACCTCCACGTCACACAGAACGGGAACACCTTCCAGCTCGTCGAATGACGAACGAAGCGACGGAGGAACGGGTACTCGAGACCATCCGCACGCGGCGCGAACTCGTCAACGCCGCGATCGACGAGGAGCTGCCGCTGGCCGAGCCGGAGCGGCTGTACGAGGCCTCGCGATACATCCTCGAGGCCGGCGGCAAACGCCTCCGGCCGACGGTCGCGCTACTGGCGGGCGAGGCGATCGCCGACGTCGACGTCGAGTCGTCGGACGTCGAGTATCGCTCGTTCCCCGCCGTTTCCGGCGACCCCGTCGATCTGATGCGTGCTGCCGTCTCGATCGAGGTCATCCAGTCGTTCACGCTGATCCACGACGACATCATGGACGAGGACGACCTCAGACGCGGCGTTCCGGCCGTCCACGAGGCCTACGACACGTCGACGGCCATCCTCGCCGGCGACACGCTCTACTCGAAGGCCTTCGAGATCATGTCCGAGACGGGCGCCGATCCGAAAAACGGCCTGGAGGCGATGCGGCTGCTCGCCTCGACGTGCACCCGGATCTGCGAGGGGCAGGCGCTCGACGTCGCATTCGAGCGGCGTGCGGAGGTTCTCCCCGAGGAGTATCTGGAGATGGTCGAGTTGAAGACGGCGGTCCTCTACGGGGCGGCCGCCTCGACGCCGGCCGTCCTGTTGGGCGCCGACGAGGAGGTCGTCGACGCCCTGTATCGCTACGGGATCGACTCCGGGCGGGCCTTCCAGATCCAGGACGACGTCCTCGATCTGACGGTTCCCTCCGAGGATCTCGGAAAGCAGCGCGGCTCCGACCTCGTGGAGGGCAAGGAGACGCTCATCACGCTTCACGCCCGTCAACAGGGCGTCGACGTCGACGCCCTCGTCGACGCGGAGACGCCGGCGGAAGTGACCGAGTCCGAAGTCGAGTCGGCCGTCGCCGCCCTCGAGGAGTCGGGATCGATAGACTACGCCCGCGAGAAGGCGGAGGAGCTCACCGAGCGCTCGAAGCGGCACCTCGAGGTCCTCCCCGACAATGAGGCGCGCCGGCGGCTCGCGGAGATCGCGGAGTACCTGATCAGCCGCGGTTACTGACCCAGCGGACCCCAGTCGGTCGTCCCGTGGTCGACATCCGGCAAGTCGTCCGGGGATGCGAGGAGGTATGTCCCCCCGGGCCCGCGATCGGATCGTGTCCCGCTATCGTGATGCGGCCGGATTCCTCCTGCTTTCCACCCTGTGGGGCGGCTCGTTCATCGCCATCGAGATCGGATTAGAGTTCTACCCGTCGGTCCTGTTTGCGGCCTACCGGTTCGATCTCGCCGCGATCGTTCTCGCCGGGTACGCGCTCGGATACCGGGGCGGAGCGCCGCCGCGAACGCGCGATGACCTGCTGGCGATCGCCTTCAGCGGCGGGCTCTCGATCGGCGTCAACAACTCCGTCCTGTTCATCGGCCAGCAGTACACCACGAGCGGCATCGCGGCCGTGACCTACAGCCTCGTACCGATCGCCACCGCCGCGGTCGCCGCCCTGGTCGTCGCCGACGCGCGGATCGACGGCCGCGACGTGGTCGGGATCGGGCTGGCGTTCCTCGGCGTCGCCCTCGTCGCCCAGCCCGATCCGGCGAACCTCTCGTCGGGAGTCACCCTCGGCGTCTCGATCATCCTGGTCGGCGTCATCGCGGCCGCGGTCGGGAGCGTGGGACTCCAGGAACTCGATCCCTCCTTCTCGAGTCTGACGCTCACGGCGTGGGCCATGCTCTTCGGCGCGAGCGTGTTACACGCCTTCAGCCTCCTTCGCGGGGAGCCGCAGATGCCTCCCTCCACCGAGCCGTTGGCGGTCGTCGCGGTCGTTTTCCTCGGCGTGTTCTCGAGTGCGATCGCCTTTGCGATCTACTTCGAACTGCTCTCGCGGCTCGGCGCCTTCCAGATCAACTTGACCTCCTACGTCGTACCGGTGGTGACGACGGTGGCCGGCTGGGCGCTGTTGGGCGAGGCCGTGACGGGCTGGACGGTCGCGGGGTTCGGCGTCATCGTGGTCGGGTTCGTGCTCGTCAAACGCGAGGCGATCCGTCGGGAACTGCCCGGGATCCGGGCGGCGATCGGCGGCCGTCGCTGAGAGGGATCGGTCGTCTCCGGGACGCTTCAATCGTCGGTCGATCGGACTGACCGAAGGTCCTCGAGGATCGCCTCGGCGTGTGCCTCCGGGTCGACGCCCTCGTAGGCGAGGACGATCTCCCCGTCGGAGTCGACGACGTACGTGTTTCGAAACGTCCCGTCGACGACGTTTCCGAAGACGTTCTTCTCCCCGTAGGAGTCGTAGGCCGACGCCACGGCCCCGTCGGGATCGGAGAGCAGATCGAACGGGAGGTCGTGTTTCGCGGCGAACGACTCGAGGTCCTCGACCGGATCGTCGCTGATCCCGACGACGGTCACGTCGGCGTCCGCAAAGGCGTCCCATCGATCACGGAAGCCGCACGCCTCGGTCGTACAGCCGGGCGTGTCGGCTCGGGGGTAGAAGTAGACGACGACGTACTCGGCGTCGATCGACTCGAGCGAGACGTCCTCGCCGCGGTGGTTCGAAAGCGAGAACGTGGGTGCGGTGGCGCCGACTTCGAGCATGCTCCGAGGTGGCGGGGCGGCAACAAAAACACGACGGTCGGAGCCGTTCGGTCGAACCGACCGGTGAACCGGTGCGATCGCGACGGCTCCCGAGGAGGTCGCTACTCGATCCGCTCCGCCGCATCGCGGGCCAAGAGCGGCTCGGCGTTGCTCGAGGGGAGACGCACCACGTCCTCGCTCTCGAGGTCGTACTCGCGCTCGTCGACGCCGAGTATGGATCCGACGTCACGTTTGATCCGAACCGTGGTCCGTTCTGGATCCTCCTCGGCCGCCGCGTCGTCGCTCGGATCCCCGATCGTTCCGTCATCGTCAGGCGGCTGCATCCCCTCGTGGGACCCCGTAGCGGAGCCGGTTGGGGGGCCGTCGGCGTTCGGGCCATCCCCGGCGACCGCATCGCCGCTCGGGACGGCGGCGGGTGAGTCCCCGGACGGATCGTCGGATCCGTCCGAGGCGTCCCCCCCGGCCATCGCATCGGCAAGCATGCCGCCGTCGTCGGGCTTCGCGGAACCGGTCCCGTCCGGCCTTGCCGATTCGGTCCCGTCCGGCCTTGCCGATTCGGTCCCGTCCATCCCGGCCGATCCCGGCGGATCCTCCGGCGGCACGGGTGGCTCATCGTTCGACGGACGCGACCGGGAGTCACCCTCCACGGGGTCGGTCGAGGCCTCTTCAGTCGGATTCGCCTCGAGCGACTCCGGGCGAGCGTTCGGTTCCGCGTCGACGCGGGGTGGATCCGCCGTTGCGTCGGACGAGGCCTCGCCCGCCTTGGTCGTCCCCGATAGCACGTCGAGGACTGACGACTTGTTCCGCTCGATCCGCTCGACGAGATCCTCGAAGAGCGCGCGCTCCTGGCTCGTCATTCCCTCCTGTTCGACGGGCATGTCGGCCGCCGCGAAGGAAGCCAGCTTGACGACCTTGCCGACCCGACGCTCGTAGAGCGCCTCGGCGACCTCCTCTGCGGTCTCGATCTCATCGGAGAGCCGCCGCACGTCGTCGTCGGAAAAGGGGTTCTCCACCTGCTCGGCTCGTCTATCGCGCGCGTCGCGCAGATCCGATATGTAGGCGGCGACGTCGTCGTAGAACGCGTCTCGGAGATGCTGCAGGCTATCCTTTCGGCGCTCCTTCGCCTGGACCGAGCGGAGTTCATCGAGATTCATCGTTCCGGTGCCTTCCTCGCTCGTCCGCGGGCCATCGCGAAGACGCCCACGTACTCCGGGACAGTCGTTTCTCCGGGCTCCAGTATGAAGCTATCGCCACACAGCTCGATCGTCGTTCGTTCTGAACACTCGATCGCGATCGACCGCCCGGTGAATCGGTCGGGAACCGCATCGACGAGGGGATCGAAGGCCGCGAGGTCCTCGCGGTCGATCCGCCGAACCTCGAGGCCGGTTCCGCCGTGGAGGGTCCCCGGAAGGCGGATGAGCCGGTGTGTGTCGGTCGTCACCGGCTCGTCGACGGGTGCGATGGTCTCGTCCGTCACCCGCTCGCAAAGCGCCTCGACGAGCCGTCGAGCGCCCGGGCCGCCCGCCTCGAGGTTCCCCTCCCGGATCGCCTCCGGGTTCCGCCGGAACGCGCCGAGGATCGTCTCGGCGCGTCCCTCGCCGATCCCCTCCAGATCCTGAAGTCGATCGGTGGCCGCCTCGTCGTCAAGCTCGCGCAGCTCCTCGGCGTATCGGACGAGCGCCTCGTGGACGCGTTTGCCCCACCCACCTTCGGTACGAAGCACGCGCTTGTTCGTGCCGCGTTCCTGTACGGTGTGGATCAGCCCGTCGACGTCGAGGTCGATCGCCCGAACGTAATCGACGATCTCCCGTCTCGCGTCGCTCGCAAGCTCCAGGACGTCCGGATCGCGAACGTGGACGTGGTAGCCGCGGCCGCCCGAAAAGACGATCTCGAGGTCCTCGAACGCGAAGTCCTCCTCGAGGAATCGAACGAGCCGGACGAGCGCGTCCTTACACGCGGCGAGCATCTCCGCGTACGAGGCCGAATCGGGGTCGACGCTCGGGAGGTGGTCGGCGTCGAGATCGAAGACGAGATCGGCCGATCGCCACCCCTTCTTCGACATCGTCGACGCGCCGGGAGTGTCGTATCTGGCGGCCGAAAAGTACGCGTGGCGTGGAGCGGTCTCCGCGAAGAACGCGTCCGGGTTCCCCAGATCGAAGAGCGACCGGTGGCGCACCATGGTGGTGCCCGATCCCGGCGTCCACGGAATGTGCCCCCACTCGCGCTCGTTCGCCTGCGGGGGCATCGACGGAGAGGAGACGCGGTAGTAGTCGCCGAACCGGCCGCGGAGGTACTCGCGCGTTCGGTCGTCCATCGCTTTCGGTCGCTAACACCGGTCGGCCTAAAGCCGTTCCGTTCGGGTCTCGACGTCGTACGACTCCCCAGTCTTTCGGATCCCGGATTCGTTCGGGAGCCGTCGCCGATCACGGCTGTCACCCGAGATCGGTTCTCGACTATTGGAATATCGGAACGTCGAGATGCTAACCTGTACGATCGGATATGGATACTGCACGCCGGAGTAGTAAACCATCTGAACGGATCATCAGATGTGATATCCAGACGTATTGGCCGTATACCGTGGCTACATCCGAATAATCGTTCGACATATTTATCATAATACGACAAGAATTATCGAACGGAACTCACCGATGTACGATCTGACAGGATTCCAGCGGGATCTGCTCTACGTGATCGCTGGACTCGACGAGCCGCACGGACTCGCGATCAAGGACGAGCTGGAGGACTACTACGAAAAGGAGATCCATCACGGGCGCCTCTATCCGAACCTGGACACCCTCGTCGAGAAGGGACTCGTCGAGAAGGGCCAACGCGATCGCCGAACCAACTACTACACGCTCACCCGCCGCGGGAAACGGGAGATCGACGCCCGGACGGAGTGGGAAGCGCAGTACGTCGACGCCTGATCGCCTCGAGCGACACGCACGCGTTCCTGTTCGCGACTCGAATCCGATCCGTGCTTCGAATCCTACCAGCCGTGAGTCACATCTGGTAGCGGCGATCGTCGTCGCGCTGTGGATACTGTGATCCGCCGGCCATCTCGTCGTAGCTCATCCCCATCAGGTACTCGTCGTAGGTGACGTCGTACCCGTTTCGAAGCTGGAAGTCGAGGTCGCCGGTGTCGACGGTCGACCGGAACAGCGCGTGGATCCCTCGGCGAACCAACTCCTCGGGATCGGCCTCCATAGCCGCGACCAACATTGCAAGCTCCGTTCTGGTCTCCCGGTCGAGATCGAGTCCGAACGTCCCGTCGAGATCGCCGTAGGCGTCCTCGACGTCGGCGGTTAGATCCTCGAGCGTCATGCTTCCCGACAGCGGCGGCGGCCTCAAACCGGTTTCGCATCCGTCGTCGACGACGGAAGCACTGCCCGTGAAGGGACCACCACCGTATAAACGAGCGAAGCACGTAGCGGCGATATGACGAGTTCGGGGAACGGATCGACGCCGGCCTCGGGATCGGATGTGACCACGACCGGTTCGGCCGAGGACGGCGGCCCGGAACCGACCGACGATGGCGAGTTGATCCCGGAGGACGCCACGGAGATTCGCGAGGGGCTCATCGAGTGGTACCGCGAGGACCACCGCGAGTTTCCGTGGCGCGAAACCGACGACGCCTACGAGATTCTCGTCTCGGAGGTGATGAGCCAGCAGACCCAACTCGACCGGGTCGTCCCCGCCTGGGAGGACTTCCTCGAGACGTGGCCGACGGTAGAGGACCTGTCGAAGGCGGACCAAAGCGACGTCGTCGCCTTCTGGTCGGACCACTCGCTCGGCTACAACAACCGGGCGAAGTACCTGTCGGAGGCCGCTCGGCAGGTGGTCTCGGAGTACGACGGCGAATTCCCGGAGGAGCCGGCGGAACTGCAGGAGCTGATGGGGGTCGGGCCATACACCGCCAACGCCGTCGCCTCCTTCGCGTTCAACGCCGGGGACGCCGTGGTGGACACGAACGTGAAACGGGTCCTCCACCGCGCGTTCGGGGTTCGAGACGACGAGGACGCGTTCGAGACCGCCGCACGAACGCTCATGCCCGAGGGCGAATCGCGCGTGTGGAACAACGCGATCATGGAACTCGGCGCGGTCGCGTGTGGGACGACACCGCGGTGTGAAGAGGCCGGGTGTCCCTGGCGCGGACGGTGTCGCGCCTACGAGACCGGCGACTTCACCGCGCCCGACGTTCCCACTCAGCCGAGCTTCGAGGGGAGCCGTCGCCAGTTCCGCGGACGGATCGTCCGGACGCTCGGAGAGTACGACGCGCTCGCGTTCGACGACCTCGGACACCGGATCCGGGTCGACTACTCGCCCGAGGGCGAACACGGACGCGAGTGGCTACGCGGGCTGCTCGAGGACCTCGCCGCGGACGGGCTCGTCCGGATGGACGAGTCGCGCGATCCGCCCGTGGCACGGCTCCGGGAGTGATCCATGCCGCCGATCGACCGATACGCGATCGAATCCGGCTGTTCGGACGAGGAGCTGCTCGCGGTCACGCGGGTGTATGCCCGGGACGTCGTCTCCGAACACGATCTCACCGTGTCGGTCGGGGACCTGGAGTGGCGGCTCAGCACCCGCGCGAAACGTCGTGCCGGGATGGTCCGGTATCGAGACGGCGAACCCCGATCGATCGTCCTCGCACGGCGACAGTTCGAGAACAGGGGGTGGAACGCACTGGCCGCGACGATCCGCCACGAGCTCGTTCACGCCCATCTGTTGAACGAACGCGGGGATCCGAGCCACGGCGATGCGTTCGCTCGACTCGCCGCGGAGCTCGAGACGCACGTCCGCTGTGAACGCTTCGTCGACCCGAGATGGTGGGTCCGCTGTGTCGACTGCGGCGATCGGCTGGCGCGATACCGCCGATCGAAGCTCGTTGAACGACCCGAGGAGTACCGCTGTGGGAACTGCGGAGGGCGGTTCCGCGTCGTTCGAAACGAGTGACCGGCGTCCATCGAACGATCGAAGCCGAACACGGCGCCGAATCTGGGCCTCCGCTTGATGTGGACGACTGAACCGGATCCGTGGATGGCGAACAGCCGGCACGTGTGCGATCCGATGGTGGCCACGACGGCGTGCCGGACTCCCGCCTCGACCGTCGTGGTCCGTGTTCAACTCACGGCGGCGACGGTGGGGCGCGATCGGTGATAAACCTCCGGCGACGGGTCGTCGGTTTTTTGGTGTCACGAGTCGGGGTCGATCTATGAGCGATCTGCACGTCGTCGGCGTCTCCGGGAGTCTGCGTTCGGAAAGTCGGACGCGGGCTGCCGTCGAGACCGCGCTCGCCGGCGCGGAGCGGGCGGGAGCGAGCACGGAACATCTCGATCTTCGACGGTTCGACCTCCCGCCGCTCAACCCGGATCTGGACGAACAGGGCGACGCCGAGGAGTTTCGCGAATCCGTCGCGAGGGGAGACGCGGTCGTGTTGGGAACGCCGATGTACCACGGCTCCTGTTCGGGAGTGTTGAAGAACGCCCTCGACCACTGCGGATTCGACGAGTTGGAGGGAACGACGATCGGATTACTCGCGGTCGCCGGCGGCGCGTTTCCGATCACCGCGCTCGACCACCTGCGCTCGATCTGTCGAGCGTTCAACGCCTGGGTACTTCCCTACCAGGCGGCGGTTCCGCGTTCCGAGTCAGCCATCGTCGACGGGGAATTCGCCGACGAGGACCTTCGCGAGCGGGTCTCGACCCTCGGCGAGCGGACGGTCGCGTACGGATCGATCGAGCCGGAGCCGCCGACCTTCGAGAGCGAGCAGAACGAGGGAGGGTGAGTCGAAGCGCCCGCGAGGGGACGGTCGCGGGGAATCGCAGGCGCTCGCGGGGGAGAACGAACGACCATGGACGAGAACCGGCAAAACGTGCAAACAGTTATGGGGGTTCATCCGCTACCGTGTGGTATATTGCCATGGTTCTCTACGACCGGATCCTGGTTCCGACCGACGGATCGACGGAGGGACGGCGAGCGGTGCGCCACGCGCTCGAATTGGCGGCGGTTCACGGCGCGAGCGTCCACGCGCTCTACGTTGTCAACGTCTCGAGTTACGCCGGGCTCCCGATGGAGACGACGTGGGACGGCGTCGACGATCTGCTTCGCTCCGACGCCGAAACCGCCGTCGAGGAGGTCGAGTCGATCGCGGCGGACTACGAGGTTCCGGTCGAGACGGCGATAGTCGAGGGGTCGCCGAGCCGCGAGATCATCGACTTCGCCGAGCGGGAGGACTGCGACCTCGTCGTGATGGGGACCCACGGTCGGGGCGGGATCGACCGGCTCCTGCTCGGAAGCGTCGCGGAGAAGGTGGTACGTGGCTCGAGCGTTCCCGTGTTGACGGTTCGCGTCGACGCCTCCGAGGCGGCGGCCGAGGCCGAAACCGAGGTCGCCCCCGCGGGCGAGGAGACCGAGACAACGAACGCCGCGACCGGCTCCGAGGCCTCCGGAAGCAGCTAGCCGTCGGGGTTGGACCCGCGTCCGGATCCGGATCCGGAGTCCACCTCCTCGATCGGTCGTAGGTGCCGACAGTCCCCGGCGAGAACCCTCCGTCGTCCCGAGTCGGTTCGCACGACGAGCGCGCCAGGGAACTCCACGTCGACTGCCGTCCCCTCGATGACGTCGGTCGTCGTCTCGACGCGGACACGCTCCCCGATCGTCATCGCGCGGTCGCGCCAGTCGGGAAGGACGTCGTCGGGCGTCTCGATCAGCTCGTGGAGCCGCTCGAGTAGCCGCTGGAGGAATCGCCGTCGGTCGACCTCGTGGCCGAGTATCGACTGCAGGCTCGCCGAACCCGGCGGGAGATCCGCGGCGTCGACGTTCGCGTTGACGCCGGTGCCGACGATCATCCAGGAGACGCGGTCGGACTCACCGGTCATCTCGGTCAGGATGCCGGCGAGCTTGGCACCCCCGCGCTCGCCCGCACCGTCGGGATGGAGGACGTCGTTCGGCCACTTGATCCGCGCGTCCACGCCGAGTTCCCGACAGGCGTCGGTCGTCGCCACGGCGGCCGCGAGGGTGACGATCGCCGCGTGCGCCGGCGGGAGATCCGGACGGATCACGAGCGAGGCGTAGACGCCGCCGGACGGCGACGTCCACTCTCGATCGAGGCGCCCGCGACCGCCGGTCTGTTCGTCGGCCACGACGGCGACGTCGGTCTCGCCCGACTCGGCCAGCTCCCGCGCTCGCTCGTTCGTCGACTCGATCGACTCGTGATACTCGATCCCGTAGGGAGCCTCGAGTCCGAACCGGATCGCCTCCGAGCCGTACTCCGGGACCGATCGGACGGCGTATCCCTCCTCCCCGGCTTCGATCCGGAATCCGTTCGCGCGCAGCGCCTCGATCTGCTTCCAGACCGCCGCCCTGGATATTCCGAGGTGATCGGCGAGTTCGGGGCCCTCGACGGGACCGGTAGAGAGCGCATCGAGCAGGGCACGACGCGTGTCCATACGTCCTCTGATCGGCGCTGCGAGATAGGGGTTCGGGTCCCCGCCGGACGCGAGCGGCGTCTCGAATCGCCGACGACGCAGCATACATACCGGTGGGAGGCCATCCCTCGATATGGTCACGTTCCTCGCGGGCGGGACGGGGACGCCGAAGCTCCTGCCGGGGGCGAAATCGGTCTTCGATCCCGACGCGATCACGGTCGTCGCGAACACGGGCGACGACGTCGAGATCGGCGGCCACCTCGTGTGTCCGGACGTCGATACGGTGCTGTTCCACGAGGCCGGCCTCCTCGATCGCGAGACGTGGTGGGGGATCGAGGGGGACACGACGGCGACACACGAGGATCTGTCCCGGCTCGCCGAGGCGGCCGACCTCGATCCGGGACCGCGGTACCTCCCGGAGGCCGCACAGACGGCGGGTCGGGACATCGCACGGTGGCGGCGGTTTTCCGGCGTCGGCGAGTTCATGGAGATAGGCGACCGCGACCGGGCGGTCCACATCACGCGAACGAGCCTGCTCGATGCGGGACGCTCGCTCAGCGAGGTCACCCGTACGCTCGCGGACGCGCTCGGGGTCGACCTCGAGGTGGTTCCCATGTCCGACGAGCCGGTGGCGACCATCGTGCACACGGACGCCGGCGAGATGCACTTCCAGGAGTACTGGGTCGGGAGGCGGGCGTCCCCCGCCGTCGAGGGCGTCGAGTTCCGCGGCGCCGACCGTGCGGAACCGTCCCCGGCGTTCGAGCGGGCGCTTTCGGACCCGGTCGTGATCGGTCCGTCGAACCCGGTAACGAGCATCGGCCCGATGCTCGCGCTCCCCGGCGTCGAGGAGGCGCTGGCTCGAACGCCCGTGGTCGCGGTCTCGCCGTTCGTCGAGGACACGGTCTTTTCGGGGCCCGCCGGGAAGCTCATGGCCAGCACCGACCGGGAACCGAGCACTCGGGGGGTCGCGAACGCGTACCCGTTCGTCGACGCCTTCGTGCTCGATGCTGACGACGGAACCGAACTCGAACGCGAGGTGGTCCGAACCGACACGCGGATCGACGACGAGGCGGACGCGGAACGCGTCGCGCGGGCGTGTCGACGTGCGCTCGATGCAGTCGAAGCCGGCGCGGACCGAGATGGAGCCGGATCGGATCCGAATGGAGTCGACGCGACCGGTCGAACGACGGAGCCGGATCACTGATGACCCGAGCCGAATCACGCCGGCGGAAGGCGGGAGTCCCCTTCGATCCGCCGGTCGCCGCCGCGAGCCTCAGCGGACGCTCCGATGCCGCGTGGGCGCGAACGGCCGCGCCGTACGTGGGGTGCGCGTTCCTCGGCGGGATCGCCCTCGATCCGGAGAGCCGTTCCGCGGCGCGCGATCTCGTGGAACGCGACCGCGAGGAGTTCCTGCCTCCCGATCCGGTCGCGTTCGTCGACGCGCAGCTCGAGGCCCTCGCCGAGGTCGACGTTCGCCCGGCCGTGAACGTTCGAAGCGCCACGATCGAGCCTGTTCGCGAGGTCGCCCGCGTATGTGCGGACCACGAAGCGATCCTGGAGATCAACGCCCACTGTCGACAGCCCGAGCTGTGTGCCGTCAATTGCGGGGAGTCCCTTCTGGCCGACCGCGACCGCCTCTCGAGATACGTCCAGGCCGCCGCCGAGACGGGCGCGACGGTGAGCGTGAAGGTCCGCGCGGAGGTTCCCGGCGTCGACCTCGCCGTCGTGGCGGCCGCGATCGAGGACGCGGGTGCGGCGATCGTCCACGTCGACGCGATGGACTCCGAATCGGTGATCGCGGACGTGGACCGCGCGGCGGACCTGTGGACGATCGCCAACAACGAGGTCCGCGGCGCGGAGAGCGTCCGCGAGTACCTCGCGTTCGGCGCCGACGGCGTGAGCGTCGGCCGTCCGAGCGACGATCCGCGGGTGCTCGAGCGCGTGGCGCGTGCGGTCGAGAGGTTCGCCGCGGCGGACGAGGATGTCGACGCGTCCGATGATACCGTCGACCCGTCAGACGACGGGAGAGACGAACGACTCCGAACGGATCCGGAGGGCGCCGAGCCGTGAGCGACCGACGCCACGCGGACGGCGAGCGCGCGACCACTTCGCCCCTTCCGTCCCGGGATCGAACGCCCGCGGAGAACGCACAGCTCGCGCTCCTGCTCGAGGTCTCCGGGACGCCGAAGCCGGGGAACGTGGACCGCGAGCGTGATCTCGGCGACCTGCGGTTCGAACACTTCATGGCCGGTGCTGTCGGGTCCGGACGCGGCCTCCGACGCGCCGAACGCGGCGCGACCGTCGGCGTCGCGTTCGAACGCGCCGTCGCGGGGATGAGCCGGCAGTCGGGCGGGAACACGCAGTTCGGCTGCCTGCTCCTCTTGACGCCGCTCGTCTCCGCAGCGGCCGACGGCGATCTCACGCCAGAGGGCGTATCTCGGGTCGTAGAGCGGACGACGGTCGAGGACGCGGCCGCGTTCTACCGTGCCTTCGAGCACGTGGACGTCGCGGTCGCGGACCCGCCGCCGGACGCTGACGCCCTCGACGTTCGCCGGGGCGCCGAGGCGGAACCGGCGCTTCGAAGCCGTGAGCTGTCGCTCCTCGACGTCATGGAGCTGTCGGCACGACCTCAAAACGCCGCCGAGAGCGCGGTCGAAGGGGCTGGCGAACCCCCCGACGAGGCCCGGGTCCCGGACGGGAACGCGATCGAGTGGACGACCGGCTTCGATCGGACCTTCGAGGCCGCGGAGGCGATCCGAAACGACGACGGCCCCGTCACGGACCGGGCCGCCAGGGCCTTCCTTCGGATCCTGGCTGATCGGCCGGATACGCTCGTCGCCGCGAGCCAGGGCGCCGAAACCGCACGGGGGGTCACCCGGCGCGCCGCGGCGATCGGCGAGGACCTCGAAGCCGCGGCGGAGCTGGCAGCGGAGTTCCACGCCGAAGGGATCAACCCGGGAACGACGGCGGATCTCACGGCGGCGGCGCTGTTCGTCGCGCTCGAACGGGGGCTCCAGGTGTGACACGTGAGGGAAGGGTCGACTCGAGTGACGGGGAAGCGACCGCGGCGGGCTGGCCGGTCCGTCTCCGCGGCGTCACGGAGTCGATCGTTTCGACGCTCGGGCCCAACGACCGGTGGAACGTGGCCGCGCTCGGACTCCACGCCCCGGACGACGAGGACGAGACGGTGACGGCACGAACCTACGGTCGAACGCGCACGCGAGGCAACTTCGAGCGTCGCGGCGGCGGCGTCGTCCAGTTCACGGTCGATCCCCGCACGTTCGTGGAGGCGGCGCTCGCCATCGAGGAGCGTTCGGAAGCGATCCTTCCGGAGGCCGACGCGTGGGTCGAGATCGAGGCGACCCGCGTCGGGATCGACCACGAGGGAGACACCGAGATCGCGACATGGGAACTCGATCCGATCGAGTCGGCGGTGATCGCCGAGCGCGTTCCGACGATCAATCGCGGGTTCGGCGCCGTGATCGAGGCGACGGTGGCCGCCTCGCGTCTCGACGTCGCCGCGTATGACGAGGGAGAGTTGCTCGCGCGCCTCGGTCGTCTCGCGGGGACGGTAGACCGCTGTGGGGGTCCCCGCGAGCGGGAGGCGTTCGCCCGGATCGACGAGCTGACGGGGTGGCGAGACCGGAACGAACCCTTTTAGTTCGAGCCGAGGATACCGCCCGTATGGCCATCAAGCCCAAGTACATCAAACAGCTGGGTAACGTGCTCCTCGAGGAGTATCCCGACTCGTTCAACACGGACTTCGAGACGAACAAGGACAGCGTCGAGGCGTTGACGACCGTCGAGTCCAAGGGCGTTCGCAACCGCATCGCGGGCTACGTCACCCGCAAGAAGACCCAGACGAACGCCGCGGCGTAAGCGCTTTTCCGAATTTACCTCGACGACGATCGGATCCCGAGCGGCGCCCGAAATCGAAACGACTCCGGAGGTTTATGTCCGAAGCCGCGGCCAAGTCCGCGGGATGGACCCCATCGTGCGCCCGGTCGTGGATCCGAGCTTCGCGGCCGCGGCGATCGCGTTCCTCCTGGGAGGAGCCGCGCTGGGCACGGTGAGCGGTCTCGTTCCCGGGCTCCACGCCAACAACTTCGCGCTGCTTCTGGCCAGCGTGGCTCCGAGCGTCCCCGCCGATCCCCTCTTGATCGGCTGTGCGATGATCGGCGCCGGGGTGGTCCACACCTTCCTGGACGTCGTCCCGGCTTTGGCGCTCGGGGTCCCCGATGCCGCGATGGCCGTTGCCTCCCTGCCCGGCCACCGGCTCGTGATCGCCGGGCGCGGCCGGGAGGCTATCCGGCTCTCGGCGGTCGGTTCCGGGCTGGCGGTCGCGTTGGCCGTGCCGCTCGCGATCCCGATCACCTGGGGGATGGTTCGTGCCTATCCGACGATCCGAGCACACATCGTCCTCGTGCTCGCGTCCGTCGTCGCGTTCCTCCTCGTCACGGAGTCCTCACGCCGGGCGGCGATCGCGGGGCTCGTCGTCTTTCTGGCGAGCGCCGTGCTCGGAGCGGTCACGCTCGACGTCGATCCCGACGCCCCGCTTTCGACCGGCGGCATGCTCGCGCCGCTCTTCGCGGGACTCTTCGGCGCGCCCGTCCTGATCGACGCGATCGACGGAGCCGGCGTTCCGCCCCAGTCGGACGCGCGGATCGCGATGGAGCGACGGGATCTCGGCGTCGCGGCGTCCGCCGGATCCCTTTCGGGCGCCATCGTCGGCTACCTTCCCGGAGTCTCGGCGGCGATCGCTGCGACCGCGGCGCTTCCGGCGATCCCGCGGTCGGCCGCCGATCGGGGGTTCGTCGTCGCGACGAGCGGCGCCTCGACGAGCAACACCGTCTTCGCGCTGTTCGCGCTCGTCGCCCTCGGAACGCCGCGGACCGGGGTGATGGTCGCACTCGAGGAGGCGACGGTCCCGTTCGCCCTCCCGATGTTGCTGGCCGCGGTCGCCATCGCCGCGGCGATCGGATTCTGCGTGCTGCTCGCCGTCGGTGACGCCTATCTCCGGGTGGTCGGCCGAGCCGACTACGCCCGGCTCTCGATCGGCGTCTTGACGCTTTTGGTGGGCCTCTCGTACCTCTTCGCCGGGGTGACCGGCGTGGGAACCTTCGGCGTTGCGACGCTTCTCGGGATGGTGCCGCCGCGAGTCGGCACCCGTCGCGTCCACCTCATGGGGGTGTTGATCGGACCGCTGATGCTCGGGTGATGTCGGGGAATCCCCGATCGAACGACGTCGGCGGGCGAGGCGGCGGGTGCAAAGAACAACCGTTAAAAGCCGCGCACGGGTTCGTTGTACCATGAGCCAGAGCGAAGAAGAGGCGGCACAACAGTGTGTCTCCTGTGGGATCCAGGTCGCCGGGATGAACGCCGCCCGGTTCAAATGCCCCGAGTGCGGCACGAACATCAGCCGGTGTGCGAAGTGCCGAAAGCAGAGCAACCTGTATGAGTGTCCCGACTGCGGGTTCCGGGGGCCCTGAGATGGGAGACGTCGCCGCCAAAATCAAGGTCATGCCGGACAGCCCCGAGATCGACCTGGACGAGCTGCAGGAGAAGCTCGAGGACTCGCTGCCCCAGGGCGCGAAGATCCGCGGGTTCGAGCGCGACGACGTCGCGTTCGGTCTCGTCGCGCTGTTGCCGACCGTCATCGTCCCCGACGACGCCGGCGGCACGGAGGCCGTAGAGGAGGCCTTCTCCGGCGTCGAGGGCGTCGAGTCCGTCGCGGTCGAGAACGTCGGCCGACTCTGAGTTCGCGACGTTTCGGATCGCGATCGGGAGGCGAGTCCATCGCTCGTCGGGATTTTTCACCGCTTCGTTCGACTTGGCGAGCCGCGGCGTCGTCGGCCACGACGCCACGACGTCGAGTCACGGGAGAAGTCGAACGGTCGCGAGAAGCCGCGAGGTTGACCGCCACGAGCCAGGGCGGGGATTTGAACCCCGGAAATCTCGATTACAAGTCGAGTGCATGAACCGCCCATGCTCCCCTGGCACGGATTCGGGTTGTATACCCTCCCTTGAGTCAGTATCGCTTCGTCCCTCGATCGGCCGTCCTCGGCCCCGGTCGAACCGACTCGCCTCGTCGAACACGAGTCGACTCACTTCGTCCCGTTCGAATCGATCGGCTTCTCGAACTCGATCCGTCGTGGATCGTAGCCCCGCTCGCGGTAGAACCGACGTGCGTCGTCGTTGTCCGCGAGCGCCTCGAGAGCGACGACGTCGACTCCGCGGTTCGAGAGCCGCGTTTCGGCGGCGTCAAGCAGTCGCGATCCGATCCCGAAATCCCTGTTCGCCGGGCGGACGAACACCGCATCGATGATCCCCCGCGTGAGGTCCTGTTCGTAGACGCCGCGTTCGATCGAGAACATCACGAACCCAAGCGGCGTGGCGTCCCCGTCGTCCGTCTCCGAGATCGCCGTCCCGATCGCGACCAGGAGTTCGTCTCGGACGACGCGTCGTGCGATGGTCTCGCGGACGGCCGTCCGGTTCGCGTCGGCACGGAGATGTGACCCGTGCCGTCGCTGATCCGCGGCGAGGTCGACCCACAGATCCACGACGGCGTCGACGTCCGCCCGTGTTCCCTCCCGTATCTCGACCGTCGTCGATCCGTCCATGGATCAGCGGCGGCGCTCGATGCCGTCGAGTCTTCCGGTTACGAGGGCGGGTCCGGGACCGGATCCGAATCCCGATCGGAGTTCCGATCCGAATTCGGATCCGGGCTTCGATCCGGTTCCATCTTCCGACACGGGTTCCGACCCGACTGCCAATCCGATATCGGATCGACTCGTCGGAGGGCGAGAACGCGGACGATCGTCGAGGGGTCGGAGCCCACCTCGAGGGAGTACGCGCTTCGCGGTCACTCAAACCTCCCGACAGTCCGGACAGACCAGCTGTCCGTTCACGTTCGAGAGGGACGCGGTGAGCGTTCCACAGACCTCACAGATGCTCTGGGTCGCCTCGCGGGTGGCCTCGGGCTCCCGATCGCGGTCGGGAGCGGAGGTCGCCTCCGACTCCCGGACCCGGTCCGTGGAGGACCGCAGCTCGCGTGCCGATCCGGCCTGCGAGTCGGAAGCCGGTTCCGCGCGTGCACCCGGCGGGCGCGTCGCGAGCACGTCCCGTTCGGTGAGTACGCCGACGGCCTCGCCGTCGGCCGTGACGACGAGTCGACTCGATCCGTCGGAGAGCAGTCGGTCCTCGGCGAGCGTGAGTCCCTCGTCGGCGTGGATCGTGGGCGCCGGATCGGCCATCACCTCGCCGACGGTCGCTCCGTGATCGGAGTCGCTTTCGCCCGCGGTCGCATCGCCGACCAACATCGCCTCGAGGGCGTCACGCGGGGACAGACAGCCGACGGGATCGCCGCCGCGAAGCACGACGAGACAGTCCGCCTCCTCGCGAACCAGGAGCTCCGCGGCATCCCGGAGCGAGTCGGACTCGCTGACCCCGAGGAACTCCCGGTTCATGATTTCCTGTACCGTGATATCGTCCCGCATACTCGTAGATCGAACGCGGGGGTGTAAAACTTGCCTGCAGTACAGTTAACACGGACCGGGGCGTAGAGTACGGTTCGGACGACGATCGCCGGTCAGGCCTGCGAGCCGACGAAGGTTTCCGAACCCTCGTAGAACCAGTGGCCGGCCTCGCGCATGGCTCGGCCGAGCTCCTGGTGGAACTCGACGAAGTCCTCGAACTCCTCTCGATCGACGTTCTCGAAGATCTCGGCCACGGAGACGACCGTCTCGTGGTCGATCCGAACCGGATGGTCGCCGTATTCCTCGACGTACTCCGCCGCCGAAAGCGGGAAGTCCTCCTCCTCGTCGATCTTCTTCGCGAGGACGGCGTGGCCGTATTTTCGACCGCCCTCGCTCCCCTCCTCGCCGTCGGGGTCGTGTGGCCAGTCCATACCCGACGTTCGCGATCGGGTGGCATAGTCGTTACGTTCGCCCACGAGGCGACCGTCAGCGATCGAGGCCGCCGCGGGATTTGGTCTCGACGATGTGTTCGACGTTCCGGTAGATCTCCTCGGGCGAGGTGTCCTCCGCGGGGTCGTACAGATCCGAAACCCGCTGGAGGAAGGCAGCGACCTGTTTGCTCTCGGAGCTGTCAGCGCGGATCTCCGAGGCGATCCCACGGAGGAACCGTCGCTTCTCGGGGTCGTCGCCGAACCGCGCGTCGGAGGTTGCGCCGTCGACGTCGACGTCCGGATCGGCGTCGAGGCCCGGATCGTCGTCGGGTGTCGAATCGGTCCCGGCTTCCGGATCGCGATCGCTCACGATCCCTCGCTCACCTCACGTCTGCGAACGATTCCGGCGTTGTTCGCGACGGTCTCCGCGATCTCCGAGAACGCCGCCGCCGTCTCGCCCGTCGAGAACGCGATCGGCTCGCCGCCGTCGCCGCCGGCTCTGATCGCCGGATCGAGGGGGACGGCTCCGAGGAACGGCAGGTCGTGTTGGTCCGCGAGCTCGCGGCCGCCGCCCTCGCCGAAGACGTCGTGGACGCTCCCGCAGTCGGGACACCTGAATCCGGACATGTTCTCCGCGATGCCGAGCACGTTCGTGTCGTGTTCGCCGAACATCCGCAGCCCCTTCGTCGCGTCGTCGATCGCCACGTCCTCCGGGGTCGTCACGATCACGGCGCCGGTGAGCGGCAGCGTTTGGAGCACGGTGAGCTGCGTGTCGCCGGTGCCCGGCGGGAGGTCGACCACGAGGTAATCGAGCTCGCCCCAGTCGACGTCCTCGACGAGCTGGGTCAGGATCTTGTGGACCATCGGGCCACGCCAGATGACCGGGTCGTCCTCGCCGGTGAGAAAGTCCATGCTCATCACGCGCAGCCCGTACTGTTCCGGCGGGACGATCGTCTCGCCGTCGGTTCGCGGCGGCGTGTCGGCGCCGACCATCCGCGGGACGTTCGGGCCGTAGACGTCGGCGTCGAACACTCCGACGCGCGCGCCCAGGTCCGAGAGGCCGGCCGCGAGGTTGACCGCCACCGTCGACTTGCCGACGCCGCCCTTTCCCGAGGCGACGGCGATCACGTTCTTGATCCCCGGAAGCACCTGCTCGCCCGGGGGAACGTCCGTCGGGATCCGCGCCGACAGCTCCGGGTCGATCCCTTCGGCCGCGAGCGTCGAACGGACCCGTTCGGCGATGGCGGTCTCGGTCGGCGAGTAGGGCGCCCCAAGCGCGAGCGAGACGTGGACCGTCCCGTCCTCGTCGTCGACGTCGACCTCGTTCACGAGACCCAGGGAGACGACGTCGTCGCCGAGATCCGGGTCCTCGACCGCGGAGAGGAGATCGCGTATCGCGGATTCGTCCATGTCGGTCGGAGGGGGTTCGGCCGAATAAGCATGACGTCCGGGGAGGCGTTCGGCGTGGCTCTCGAACGCTTTGGAGATCCCGAGCGCTTTTTGGCCCGCCCGCGCCCATCCGGAGGCATGTTCGGAACGAGCGGGGTTCGCGGGCCCGTCGGCGAGACGGTCACGGCGGAGCTGGCCCTCTCCATCGGACGGGCGCTCGGCGCCGAGACGGACGCCGTAGTCGTCGGACGCGACGTCCGCGACTCCGGGCGGGCGCTCCTCGACGCGCTCGCGGCGGGGCTGATCGAGTCCGGCGTCGACGTCCGCGAGGTCGGCGTCGCATCCACGCCCGCGATCGCCCGCGCGGCGGCGACAGGCGACGCCGACGCCGGCGCGGTCGTCACGGCCTCACACAACCCGCCCGCGGACAACGGGATCAAGCTGTGGACCGCCTCGGGGATGGCCTTCGGCCCCGAGGACGGCGACCGGATCACGGAGCGGATCGAACGCGAGGCGTACGACCTGGCGGCCTGGAACGCCCACGGGCGCCGCCGGGAGTACGCCGACGCCGCCGGAACGACCGCCGCCGCCGCCCACCGAAACGCGATCGTCGAATCCGGCGATCGGACGCTCCAGTCGCTCGGAGTTACGCTCGAAGGGACGACCGTGGTCGTCGACCTCGGCAACGGAACGGGCCGGGTGACCGCGGACGCGCTCGTCGATCTCGGCGCGGACGTGGAGACCCTCAACGGACAGCGGGACGGCCGATTCCCGGCACGCCCCAGCGAGCCGACCGCCGAGAACTGCCGATCGCTTGCCGCCCACGTGGCCGCGACCGACGCCGATCTCGGGATCGCACACGACGGCGACGCCGACCGGATGATGGCGGTGACGGGGGACGGCGAGTTCGTCGGCGGCGACGCGCTCCTGGCCGTGTTTGCACGCGAGGCGGTCGAGGCGGGACGGGACGGCGATCGGGTCGCGGCGCCGGTCAACACGAGCCTCGCGGTCGACGACGCGCTGGAGACCGTCGGCGGGGAAGTCGTACGGACGCCCGTCGGCGACGTCTCCGTGGCGCGCCGAACCCGCGAGGACCGCGTCGTCCTCGGGGGCGAGCCCTCCGGGGCGTGGATCTTCCCGGAGGAAACGCCGTGTCCGGACGGACCGCTGGCCGCCGTGCGGCTGGCGGCGCTCTCCGCCGCAAAGCCACTCTCCGACCGCCTCGATGCGATCCCGACCTATCCGATCCGACGCGGACACCTCGAAGTGGCGGATCGAACCGCGACGATGGACGCCGTCCGCGATCGGGTTCGAGGGGAATACGCCGACGTCGAAACGCTCGACGGCGTCCGCGTCGAGACGGACGACGGATGGTTCCTGATCCGGGCCTCCGGGACCCAGCCGCTCGTCCGACTGACGGCGGAGGCGCGCGATCCGGAGGCGAGCGAGGTGCTGTTGGCGGAGGCGCGGGGGATCCTCGAGGACGCGATCGCGTCCCGCTGAGAAGGCAGCCTCCGGGAGAATCGACCCCCGTCACTCGATCCGCGTTCCTGGCTCCTCGCCGCGGAGGAACCCGGAGAGATCGTCGGGGCCGAACACGGACGCCGGCGCCTCGAGCGCGAGCAGCTCGCGAACCTTGGCGGCCATTCCGCCGGAGACGTCCGTCGAGTCGCTTTCCCCGAGGGCGTCCGCCACGTCCTCGAAGGCCGTGATCGAGGGGACCACCTCGCCGTCCTCGAGCACGCCGGGGACGGTCGAACAGACCCCGACGCGATCGGCCTCGAGAGCGCTCGCGAGTTCGACGACCAGCTCGTCGCCGGAGACGACGGTCACGCCCGCCCCGGCGGTGGCGATCCCGTCGCCGTGGAGGACGGGGACGAACCCCTCCGAGAGCAGCGTTTCGGTCGACTCGACCGGCAGCGCGAGGTCGCCCTCCGCCCCCTCCGGACGGGCGGCGAGCGAGAGGGGATGGACCGGGACCGCCTCGACTCCTCGATCGTGAAGGCGATCGAGGACGAAGCGGTTGAGCGTCGCCATCGCCCCGTGAACGTCCATCACGGCGCCGGCGTCGTGGGTCCCCGCGGTCGTCGAGACCCCGTGTTCGCTGGCGTGATGGTGGCCGAAACTGCCGCCGCCGTGGACCACGACGAGCCGCGAAACCGCCCCGTCGACGAGCGCGCCCGCGATCGCATCGCAGGCGGCATCGAGGGCCGGGCCGTCGAGCGTCTCGGGGCGGTCCTTCTCCGTGATCACGCTGCCGCCGAGCTTCACCACGACGCGGTCGCCGGTCATCGCCGGTCCTCCCGGCGGACGCCCTCGGTGGCGAGCTCCGCGCGGAACGCGTCGACGCAGCCCTGGGTGAACGACAGCGCCGTCTCCGTCTCCGGGGACGAATCGAGCGCGACGATGCAGCCGCCGCCGCCGGCGCCGGTCAACTTCGCGCCGTGGGCGCCGGCGTCGCGTGCCGCCCAGACCATCGAGTCGAGCGAGCGCGCGGAGACGCCGAGCGCGGACAGGAGCCCGTGGTTGAAGTCCATCAGCTCGCCCAGGCCGTCGAGCAGCTCCGAATCGGGACCGGCGTCGGGGTCGGCCGCCGCGAGCAGGCGTTCTCCCTCGCGAACGATGTCGCCGATGGACGCCACCGTGTCGGCGGCGAACCCGTGTGTGTCCTTCAGATCGCGAACGCCGGCGACGAGCTTCCCGGTGTCGCCGGCCCCGCCGTCGAATCCGACGACGAGGGGGAGGTTCGGCGCCTCGAGAGTGGTGCAGTCGTCGCCCTCGACGCGGACCGCGCCGCCCACCGCCGAACAGAAGGTGTCCGCGCGCGAGGCCTGGCCGTCCTGGACCTCGTACTCGGCCCGGTAGGCGCGCCGGGCGATCTCACGGTCGTCGATCGGCTCGCCGAGCGCGCGCGTGGCCGCGTCGATCCCGGCGACGACGACGGCCGCCGACGATCCGAGTCCGGCCCCGAGCGGGATGTCGCTCTCGACGGTGATGTCGAAGCCCGCCTCCGGCGCGTCGGCCGCCTCGCGGGCCTGCCTGACCGCCGCGTCGACGTATCCGGTCGCGGCCGAAAGCAGCGACTCGTCGACGTCGACGTCGGGCTGGGTTCGCGTCGACCCCTCGTACTCGACCGTGAACCCGTCGAGCGAGAGGTCCTCCGCGACGACGCGAACGTGGTCGTCGGAGCGCGGCTCGACGGAGACGCGCGCGCGACGCTCGATGGCACACGGAACCGCGGGCTCGCCGTAGACGACGGCGTGTTCGCCGAAGAGGTACACCTTCCCCGGCGCGCTGGAGACGGTCATGGTCGTCCAGACAGGCTCCGAGATAACAGGCGTTGCGCTTGTCGTCGAGCGCGCGAGGAAACGGGGTCGATCGTCGTTGGGAAGTCGAAACGAATCGAGATCGAAACGTCTCGTTCGCGTTACAGCTCGGCCTCGAAGTCCTCGAGGGCGTAAAGCGAGTCGGCGCCGCGGCGGTCGAGCGTCTCGTTGGCGAGCAGCCAGTAGACGACCGAGAGCGCGCGGCGACCCTTGTTGTTCGTGGGGATGACCAGGTCGACGTTCGAGAGCTGGTTGTTGGAGTCGCACATCGCGATGACGGGGATGCCGACCGTGATGGCCTCCTTTACCGCCTGGGCGTCGCCGATGGGGTCGGTGACGACGACGACGTCCGGCTCGATGTAGCCGGCGTAATCGGGGTTCGTCAGCGTGCCGGGGATGAACCGTCCGGTGCGCGCGCGGGCGCCGATGGCGTCCGCGAACTTCTCGGCCGGGAACCGGCCGTACTGCCGCGAGGAGGTGACGAGCACCTGCTCGGGCTCGTAGTCGGACAGGAAGTCTGCGGCGACGCGGATGCGCTCGTCCGTCTTGGAGACGTCGAGCACGTAGAGTCCGTCGTCGCGAACGCGGTGGATGAACCGCTCCATGTCCTGGGTCTTCTGTTGGGTGCCGATGTGGACGCCGGCGCCGAGGTAGTCCTCGACGGGGATGAGGAGGTCGGCCTCCTCGTCGGGCATGACGTCCTCGTCGAACGGCGAGCCCGCCTCCTCCGCTTCGGCCTCGGCGTCCGCATCCGCGTCGGCCTCGGCTGCTTCGGTCTCCGCCTCCGTCGGCGTCTCCGCCGCGTCGGCGGGCTGTGCGTCCGTCGTGTCGGTCTCGTCCTCGGCGACGTCGGCGTCGGCCTCCTCGGCCGCCGCGTCCTCGTCGAGTTCGACCGCGTCGTTGTCCTCGGTCATCGGTTGTCCGTTGTCGTGGTTGTCGTTCGTCGGCTCATGGATCTCACACCGCCCCGTCGGCGATCCGGATCAGCTCGTTGAGCTTGGCGGTTCGCTCGCCGCCGACGGTCCCCGTCTTGATGTAGGGGGCGTCGGTCGCGACGGCGAGGTGTGCGATGGTCGTGTCCTCCGTCTCCCCCGAGCGGTGGGAGATGACGGAGTCGTACCCGTTGCGGGTGGCGAGCTCGACGGCGTCGAACGCCTGCGAGAGCGTTCCGATCTGGTTGGGCTTGATCAGGATGCTGTTTGCCGCACCCACGTCGATCCCCTCCTCGAGCCGATCCACGTTGGTGACGAAGAGGTCGTCCCCGCAGATCAGCGTCCGATCGCCGACGCGCTCGGTGAGCGTCGCGAACCGGTCGTAGTCGTCCTCGTCGAGCGGGTCCTCGACGTACGCGAGGTCGTACTCCTCTATGAGCCCCGCGACGTACTCGACCTGCTCGTCGGGCGAGCGGGTCTCCTCGCCGTAGACGTACGCATCGGCGTCGGCGTCGTACAGCTCCGCGCCGGCCATGTCGAGGCCGAACCGGATCGAAAAGCCGACCTCCTCGGCGACGCGGTCGGTCGCCTCGGCCATCACCTCGAACGCCTCGGCGTCCGAGATGGACGGCGCGAGCGCGCCCTCGTCGCCCTTGGCCGCCGGAACGCCCCGGTCGGCCAGGATCGACGCGGCGGCCGCGTGGACGGCGGCGTTCGCGAAGACGGCCTCCGAGACGCTCGGAGCGCCGACCGGCGCCGCGAGGAACTCCTGAATGTCCGTCGCGTCGGCGGCGTGTTCGCCGCCGCCGATGACGTTCCCGAGCGGGACGGGGAAGTTCTCCCCGCGGAAGGCCCCGCCGAGGTGTTGATACAGCGGGGCGCCGATGACGTCGGCAGCGGCCTTGGCGGCCGCCATCGAGATCGCGACCGCCGAGTTGGCGCCGATCGCGGAGAAGTCCTCCGTGCCGTCGGCGGCTCGAAGGGCGGCGTCGACCTCGCGCTGGTCGCCCGCGTACAGCCCCTCCAGGCGGGGAACGGCGTGCTCGCGGGCCGCCGCGATCGCCTCCGAGGGCGGCCGTTCGACGGCCTCGTACTCGCCGGTCGAGGCGCCGGATGGCGCGGCCGCGCGGCCGAAGCCGCCCGACTCGGTGAGGACGTCCGCCTCCACCGTCGCGTTGCCGCGCGAGTCGAGCACGCGCCGCAACGCGATCGAGGTGATGCGCGTCATTACGCCTCCTCCCGACGGACCGTGAAGGGGAGGACGCCCGCATCGTACTCCTCGGCCGCGACGAGGATCGGCTGCGTCTCGTCGGTGTCGATCAGCACGGGTGCGCCGTAGGACACCTGCAGCGCTCGCGCGCCCAGGATGCGTGCCTTCTCGTAGCGGTTGTGGTTTCGTGACATGGTCACTGATACGGCGAGACGACGTCGACGAGGTCGGTGTGGCTGACCATCATCCGGCGACAGCAGTGCCGGTCGACGCCGAGATCGTCGAGCACCGCTCCGGGGTCCTCGTCGCCGTCGCGAGCGCGTTCCTTGAACTCGTCCCAGTGTTCACCGATGACGTTGCCGCAGGTGAAACACCGGACAGGGATCATCATGGGTGGATCACCTCAGCGGTAGGACTTCTGGTAGCGGGCACGCGCGCCGGGTCCGCCCCACTTTTTGGGCTCGGACTGGCGGACGTCGTTGACCAAAAGCGTCCGGTCGAAGTTCAGATACGCCTCGCGCAGCTCGGCGTCGCCGAGGTGCTGCACCAGCCCGCGGGCGATGGCCGTCCGGGCGGCGTCGGCCTGTCCGCTGAAGCCGCCGCCGTCGACGGAGACGTCGATGTCGACGCCGTCGCGAAGCTCCTCGCCGGCGATGCGGAACGGCTCCAGCATCTTGAGGCGGGCCTGCTCCGGCTCGACCAGCTCGACGGGCTGGGAGTTGATTCGAACGCGACCCTCGCCCTCGCGAACGGTGGCGCGGGCGACGGCCGTCTTCTTCTTTCCTGAGGTATTCGTTACCATGTGACGTTAGCACCCAGACTCTCGGAGACGTCCCCGATCGTCGTGAACTTGATGTTCGACAGCCGATCCAGCGAGGTTCCCTCCAGCACGACGGCCTCGTGGTCGTCGTCGCGCTCGTAGGGGTTGCCGACGTACACCCGAACGTTCTCGAACGCCTCGCGGCCGCGGTCGGTCTTGTAGGGGACCATGCCGCGGATCGTCCGCTTGAAGATGCGGTCGGGACGCTTCGGGAAGTAGGGCCCGCTGTCGGACCCGAGTTCCGCTCGCGTCTGATAGGTGTCCATCGTGTCCTCCTCGTTGCCGGTGATCACCGCGTGTTCGGCGTTGACCACGGCGACGCGATCGCCGTCGAGGGCTCGGGTCGCCACGTTCGAGGCGACGCGGCCGAGGATGCAGTCGCGGGCGTCGACGACGACGTCCGCGTCGAACTCGGACAGGTTCATCGGATCACCCGGACGTTCGAGCCGCTGGGGTTGCGTTCGACGAACTGTTCGAGCGACACGGCGTCGCCGGCCTGTTCGATCTTCTTGCGGGCGGTTCCCGAGAAGTCGACGGCGGCGACGGTGACGTTCTTCTCCAGCACACCGCTTCCCAGCACCTTGCCGGGAACGATGACCGCCTCGTCCTCCTGGGCGTACCGTTCGATGCGGCCCAGGTTGACCTCAGCGTGGGTGCGCCGGGGCTTTTCCAACCGATCCGCGACGTCCTGCCAGACTGCGGCGTCGGACTCGCGGGATGCCGACTTGAGGTCGGCGATGAGGTTCTGTAATCGTGGATTCGTCTTGCTACTCATTGGTCTCCTCCAGTATCGAAGGTCGTGAATACGCGTGGGGCCGAGCGGCCGGAGGCCGCGCGATCCCGGTCGAGTCGGTAAAAGTGGAGTGCAGGGAGCAGGATTTGAACCTGCGGACCTCTACAGGACAGCGCCCTGAACGCTGCGCCGTTGGCCTGACTTGGCTATCCCTGCGTGCACTCCACGCTACCGCGTCGCCCTTCAAACCACTTTCGGTCCGCCGTCCCCCCGCGATCGCGGGCGGGAAAGCGGGGACTCCTTCGAAACGGGCTCGCTCCCTCGACGGGAAGCCGCTGGCTCCCCGTGACGCGTCGGCGGCGACCGCCGGCGCATCGAGGGCGCGCGTCCGTTTCGTGGTGGTTCGAAGGGTCATGGTCGTTCTCGTGTTCAGACGGCGACCGTCTCTCGCAGTTCGTCCGCGCGGGACTCGATCGTGTCGATCGCGCGAAGCAGCAGTTCCTCGACGTCGACGGAGCCGTCCGTCTCGATGTGGAAGACGAACGCGCCGGGGACGTCCTCGACGTGCACCTCCGTGTCGGGGTATCGCTCGGAGAGGTCGTGGCCGAACTCCTCGGTCGGGACGACCTCGCCGTCCTCCGTCTCGATGACGCCGCGGAGGATCCGCGCCTCCTCGTCGTCGAACTCGCCGAGGTCGTCGCCGACGGAGACGCGCTGGAGGTGCCGGTAGCCGACGGAGACGCCGCCCTGGTGTTTGGCGTGCTCCTTGCCGGTGTCGAGTACCGCGTCGGCCTCCAGCTCGATCCGCTGTCCCTCCTTCAACTCGATGATGGGGACGTTCTCGTCGGCGGGCTCGACGAGCGGCTCCGCGGTCTCGAGGTCGCCCGAGTAGGCCGTCGCCGGCCCCTCGACGTCGAGCGCGAGGGTCACCTCGTCGCCGATCTCGAAGTCGTCGATCGGCGTCGTCAACGGAACCAGCCCGAGCCGAAGCCCGAGCATCTCGTCGAACATCACCGACGAGTTCTCGAGGAACCGGACGGTGTCGATCGAGAACGTGGGGACGTCCGCGATCATCGCCCGGCGAATGCCGTTGGCGAACGCCGGCGAGAGCCCGCGGATCAACACCCGCGCGCTCCGGTCCTCGCGTTCGATGTACTGCACGTCGAAGTCGGCCTCGCTCATGTTAGATCCGTTTGTTCTTCGGCGCCTTCGTTCCGTCGTGCGGGATCGGCGTCACGTCCTCGATCCGGCCGATCTCGACGCCGGCTCGCGCGAGCGCACGGATCGTCGCCTGTGCGCCGGGACCCGTCGACTTGTTGAGGTTGCCCCCGGGGCCGCGCACGCGAACGTGAACGCCCTCCAGGCCGGCCGCCTTGACCTCCTCGGCGACGACCTCGGCCATCTGCATGGCCGCGTACGGCGACGCCTCGTCGCGGTTCTGTTTCACCACGGTCCCGCCGGACGACTTGGCGATCGTCTCCGCGCCGGTCTCGTCCGTGACCGTGATGAGCGTGTTGTTGAACGATGCGTAGACGTGGGCGATTCCCCACTTTTCGTCTTCTGTTTCGCTCATGGGTGGTTACTCCTGTGCGTCCGCACGCTCGGGGTGTAGTTCGTCGGCGAGCGGGCTCGTCTCGTCGAAGGCGACCGTGTCCTCCTCGGTCGTGTCGACCTTCTTCGAGGGGCGCGTGACGCGGGCGCCGTCGACGGTCACGTGGCCGTGGACGATGAACTGTCGCGCCTGGCTCGTCGAGGAGGCGAGGCCCTTCCGGTAGGCGACCGTCTGGAGTCGACGCTCGAGCAGGTCCGTCACGTCGAGCGACAGGACCGACGAGATGTCGTCGTTCTCCCCGAGAATGCCGAGGGTTCGAAGCCGGGTCAGGAACTCCGAGCCGGCCTCCTGGGCCGCCTCGACGTCTCCCTGTGCGTCCCCGAGCAGGCGTCGCGCCTCGCGACGCATGTTCCGCAGCTCGGATTGGGCTCGCCAGAACTCCTCTTTGTTCTTCAGCCCGTACCGCGAGACCAGGTCGGCCTCCTCGGCGATCCGCTCGCCCTGGTACGGGTGGTTGGGCGTCTCGTAGGCCTTGGTGTTGTTGCCGGTCGTCATTCCTCATCACCGGCCGATTCGGCCTCCGCGGCGGCCTCCTCTTCGGCCTGTTCCTCGCGGATCTCCTCGACGTTGACGCCGATGGTGCCCTCGGTCCGTCCCGTGGACTTGGTCCGCTGTCCGCGGACCTTCTGGCCGCGCTTGTGTCGGAGTCCCTTGTAGGATTCGATCATCTTCATGCGGTTGATGTCGTGTCGTCGCTGTTCGGAGAGATCGGTTCCGATCTTGTGGTCGGTCTCGCCGGTGAAGAAGTCCTTCTGCCGGTTGACCATCCACGACGGAACGTGATCCTCGAAGTTCTCGACGACGTCGACGACGGCGTCGATCTCGTCGTCCTCGAGCGCGCCGAACGTGGCCGTGCGGTCCACGTCGGCGGCGTCGGCGACGATTCGCGCCGCTCGCGTGCCGATACCGTTGAGTTCTGTCAGACTTCGCTCGACGGTCTTCGTCCCATCGAGGTCCGCGCCCCCGATGCGAACGAAGTACTGGAGGTCCTCCTCCTCCGCCGGGTCGTCCTGTGGTTCTTCTGCACTCATTTGTGGTGGAGTGTCGGTGCGGTCGACGGTCTCCCGTCGTCCGCGGGGTCGGTTCGAGCGTTGCGGCGGGGATTCGAACCCCGGAGGCGTGACCGCCACAGAGTTAGCAACCCTGCGCCTTGGGCCAGACTTGGCTACCGCAACCCTATCGTATCGTCGCCCTTCCGGACTCGGGGCCCCGCTGCCCCTGCAGTACGTGCGTGTGAACGAACCCGTCATCGCCACTTAAACATCACGGATGTCGCCGCCCCGTGCGTCGGGGTGACACGAGGAACGCGGCCCGCTACCGTTCCATCTTCAGCCCACGGCTACAACTTCAGGATCTCACGCGCTTGCGTCGGCGTCGCGACCGGTCGCCCGAGCTCCTCCGCGATGCGTGCCGTTCGCGAGACGAGCTGCTCGTTCGTCGCCAGCTCCCCGCGCCGGAGGTATCTGTTGTCCTCGAGTCCCACGCGAGCGTGGCCGCCGAGCAGGATCGACTGGGTCGTCATCGGGAGCTGGTGGCGTCCCAGGCCGATGACGTTGAACTCGGCCTCCGAGGGGAGGTTCGCGACCGCGTTCTGCAGGTTCCGTGGATGGGGCGGGGAGGTCGTTCCGCCGCCGAAGAGCAGGTTCAGATACGGGGGATCCGCGAACTCCTCGAGGATCGAAAGCGCCTCGTTGAGGTGGCCGTCGTTGAACACCTCCAGTTCGGGCTTGACGTCCCGCTCGCGCATCTCCGCGTGTAGCGAGGCGACGAGCCCACGCGTGTTCTCCGAGGTCAGCCGCTCGTACCGATTCAGCGGGCCCATGTCGAGGGAGGCCATCTCCGGGGCCGGATCGGTTCGCAACGGCTCGTGTCGGAGGCCGTCCGGGGCGGCGGTCCCGCCGGTCGAGTGCTGGACGATCACGTCGTCGGTCGCCGAGCGAACCGCGTCCGTCACCGCCTGGAACCGCTCGCGCGAGAAGGCCCGTTCCCCGTTCTCGCGGCGGGCGTGCAGGTGGACGATGCTCGCGCCGGCGTCCTCACAGGCGGCGGCCGCCGTTGCGATCTCCGCCGGCGTCTCCGGGAGGTCCGGATGCGCCTCCTTGCCGTGGACGCCGCCGGTGAGCGCCGCCGTGATGATCACGGGCTTCCCCTCGAGGTACTCCTCGTAGGTCATTCGGTCGCCCCCGAGTCGTCGCCGTCCGGCTCGGCGTCGGGTTCATCGGTCGATTCGGCGTCGAATTTGCCGTCCGATTCGGCGTCGAGTTCATCGTCCGGATCGACGTAGAACTCGCAGTCGGTCTCCGGATCGAGGCCGTAGCGGGCGTTGCAGACGTCCGCGCGCATCGGCTGTACGAACGAGCCCGTGACCGTACAGTACGCCCGTGGCGTCTCGAAGGCCCGATCGCCGGACTCACGCCGGTACTCCAGGTGAACGCAGTCGTCGGTCATCGTCCGTCTGACGGGCCGGGACGCCTTGAAACACGGGGGCGACGAGGGAACGCCGGGGCGATTCGGGCGACCGTCGGCGGCGCGAATCCGCCGGCCCGCGTCACGTCCATTCGACCGACGCAGTCGACGCACCTTTGGCCTCGTCGCGAGAACGGAACGGTATGTCCCTCGACGTGACCGTACTCGACCCGCCGGAGCTCTCCGAGGTCGATCCGAACGAGTACGACGACGCGGAGGTCGCGGGCGGCGACTACCGACGCGCGGAGCTGTCCGCGTTCCTCGAGGAGGGCGCCTGGGAGGAGGCCTTCGAGGAGTGGGCGGCGACGAGCGACCTCGACGAGTCGGAGTGGGCGATCGTCGCCGACCTCGATCTCGTCTCCAGGTTCGACTTCTTTTGGGACTCGTTTGCCGACCGCGTCGGCTATCACGCTCCGGGACTTCCCGAGGACTGGAAGGAGCGCGACCTCCACCCCGATCTCGACTCGTGGGGGACCGTCTCGGGGATCAACGCGGGACTGACCGAGCTCGGCCAGGTCGTCTGTGAGACCCTGAAGGAGGAGTACATCGACTGGGAGAGCGACTACGAGGCGCCCGACGACCTCCCGGACTTCGAGGCCTGAAAATGGGGGACCGATCGTCCATGGAGAGCGTCGAGGAGAGCGAAAGCAATCGCCGCGGTGGGGAGTCCGTCGATCCCGATCTTCCGGCCGTGCCGCCGGTCGACGGGGCCGCCGAGCGCGCGGCGCTCGAGCGCCAGCCGACTCTCACGAAGCCGCCCGGGAGCCTCGGTCGTCTCGAGGACCTCGCGGTCGCGATCGCCGGACTCGTCGGCGCTCCCCGTCCAGAACTCGCCGAGGCGACCGTCGTCGTCGCCGCCGGCGATCACGGCGTCGTCGATCGCGGCGTCTCCGCGTACCCGCAGGCGGCCACGCGCGCGATGCTCGAGAACTTCCTCGAGGGGGGAGCGGCGATCAACGCGATCGCCGGCGCCGTGGACGCCGAAACGCTCGTCGTCGACGCCGGGATCGCCGGGAATCCGGTTCCGGGCGCACTCGACGTCCGGATCGATCGGGGGACCGACGACGCCTCCAGCGCCCCGGCGATGTCCCGCCGGGACGCGGTGGCGGCGATCGATGCGGGCCTGCGGATCGCGAGCGAGGAGCTGGCCGACGCCGACGTCGTCGCGCTCGGCGAGATGGGGATCGGAAACACGACGATCGCGGCCGCGATCACGGCTGCCCTGACCGAGGCATCGCCGGGGGAGGCGACCGGCCACGGAACCGGGATCGACGACGGCGAGCTCGATCACAAGGTCGCGGTCGTCGAGGAGATGCTCGAGACGAGCGCACTGGATGCGAACGAGCAGGCTGCGAACGAACAGGACGCGAGCGCGCGTGTCGACGACGCGATCGACGTCCTGGCCGGCGTCGGCGGGTTCGAGGTCGGGGTCCTCGCCGGAGTGGCGATCGGCTGTGCGGCCGACCGGACGCCGGTCGTCGTCGACGGCGCGATAAGCGGGGCGGCCGCGCTTTTGGCCGACGCGCTCGAGCCGGACGTTCGGCCGTTCCTGCTTCCCTCGCACGCGGGCGTCGAGCCCGCGTGCGCGATCCAACTAGACGCGCTCGGACTGGAGCCGCTTTTCGCCTACGACCTCCGGCTCGGCGAGGGGACCGGCGCCTGCCTGGCGCTGCCGATCTACCGGTCCGCGTGCGCGACGCTTCGCGGGATGGCGACCTTCGAGGACATCGGCCTCGCGGAGTGAGGCGACGCGGCTCGACCGTCCGATGGGACGGCGAACCGATGAGGACTCCCTCGAAGCGGCGAAACGCGACTCCGTCGTATTCAAATACGCGGCCGGACACGCACGGATATGGAGCAGATCGACGACCAGTACGCGCCCGCGGACGTCGAGTCCACGGTCGACGCCTACTGGGACGACGCGGACGCCTACGAGGCGGCAAAGGAGGCCCACGCCGACGACCCGCCGTTCTTCTTCGTCGACGGCCCGCCGTACACCTCCGGGCAGATGCACCTCGGGACGGCCTGGAACAAGACGCTCAAGGACGCCATCATCCGGTACAAGCGAATGGACGGCCACCGGGTGACGGATCGGCCCGGCTACGACATGCACGGGCTCCCGATCGAGGTCAAGGTCGAGGAGGAGCTGGGCTTCGAGTCCAAACGCGACATCGAGGAGTACGGGATGGAGGCGTTCATCGAGGAGTGCATGGAGTTCGCCGAGTCCAACCGCGAGGCGATGGACGAGGACTTCAAGTCCATCGGGGTGTGGATGGACTGGGAGGACCCCTACAGGACGGTCTCGCCGGAGTACATGGAGTCGGCCTGGTGGGCGTTCGCAGAGGTCGCGGACCGCGGGCTCGTCGAGCGGGGAAAGCGGTCGATCTCCCAGTGTCCCCGGTGTGAGACCGGCCTCGCGAACAACGAGGTGGAGTACGAGGACGTCGAGGACCCCTCCATCTACGTGAAGTTCCCGCTTTCGGACCGCGAGGGGAGCCTCGTCATCTGGACGACGACCCCGTGGACGATCCCCGCGAACACCTTCGTCGCGGTCGACCCGGATCTCACCTACAACGCGGTTCGCGCCACCACCGGCGGCGGGAAGGGCGAGGAACTGCTCTACGTCGCCGCCGAGTGCGTGGAGGACGTCCTGAAGCAGGGCCGCTACGAGGACTACGAGATCGAGGCCGAGCTGTCCGGCGAGGATCTGGTCGGCTGGGAGTACGACCATCCGCTCGCGGATCACCTCGCCGAGTACCCCGACTTCGAGGGGGCCGGGCGGGTGTACGCCGCCGACTACGTCGAGGCCGACCGGACCGGCCTCGTTCACTCCGCGCCCGGCCACGGCGAGGTCGACTTCGAGCGCGGGACCGAACTCGGGCTGGAGATCGCCTGTCCGGTCGAGCCGAACGGCGAGTTCACCGACGCGGCCGGCGAGTACGCGGGACAGTTCGTCCGCGAGGCCAACGACGACATCATCGAGGACCTGGTCGCCGACGGACACATGCTCGCCCACGGCACGGTCGAGCACAGCTACGGCCACTGCTGGCGGTGTGACACGGGCATCATCCAGCTCGTCACGGACCAGTGGTTCATCTCCATCACCGACATCAAGGACGACCTCCTCGAGAACATGACGGACTCCGAGTGGTTCCCGGAGTGGGCCCGCGACCAGCGGTTCCGTGACTTCATCGAGGACGCCCCAGACTGGAACGTCTCCAGACAGCGCTACTGGGGCATCCCGATCCCGATCTGGGTCCCCGAGGACGCGGAGCCGGGGGACTACGGCGAGGAGATGATCGTGATCGCCACGCGCGAGGAGCTGGCCGATCGCGTCGACCAGTCGATCGACCCGGCGGACGTCGACCTCCATCGCCCGACCGTCGACGGGTTGACGATCACGGAGGACGGGACGACCTACCGGCGGGTCGAGGACGTCTTCGACGTCTGGCTCGACTCGTCGGTGGCGTCCTGGGCGACGATCGGCTACCCCGGCGAGACCGAGGCGTTCGAGGAGCTGTGGCCGGCCGACCTCATCGTCGAGGCGCACGACCAGACGCGCGGGTGGTTCTGGTCGCAACTCGGGATGGGAACGGCGGCCTTCGGCGAGACCCCCTACGAGCAGGTGTTGATGCACGGGTTCGTCAACGACAGCGAGGGGCGCAAGATGTCGAAGTCCGTCGGCAACATCGTCACCCCCGAGGAGGCGATCGACCGCGCCGGCCGGGATCCCCTCCGGACCTACCTGTTGAGCCACGATCAGCAGGGCATCGACCTGGCCTTCGAGTGGGACGGGCTGGGCGAGATCCAGGGCAAGCTCAACATCCTCTGGAACACCTTCCGGTTCCCGCTTCCCTACATGGATCTGGACGGCTACGACCCCGCCGAGGCCGACCTCACTGACGGCGAGCTCGAACTCGTCGACGAGTGGGTCCTCTCGCGGCTCCAGTCCGTCGAGCGCGAGGTCGAGGACGCCTGGGAGGACTACCGGGTCAGCGACGTGGTCAACGAACTGATCGAGTTCGTCACCCAGGACGTCTCGCGGTTCTACATCAAGGCGGTCCGCGACCGGATGTGGGAGGAGTCCGACTCGGCGTCCAAACGCGGCGCCTACGCCACCCTCGCGACCGTCCTCGACGAGACGATCAGGATGCTGGCGCCGATCGCGCCCTACGTCACGGAGCGGATGTACCAGACGTTCGACGGCGACGCCGCGACGGTCCATGCGCTCTCGTACCCGGCCCCCGATCCGTCCCGCCGTGATCCCGAACTCGAACGGGACGTTGCGGTCCTCCGCGAGGTGGAGGAGGCGGCGGCGAACGCACGCCAGCAGGCGGGACGCAAGCTGCGCTGGCCCGTCTCCCGAGTCGTCGTCGAGAGCGACGACGGGGACGTTCGCGAGTCGATCGCGCGCCTCGAGGTCCTCATCCTCGAGCGCGTGAACGCGCGCGAGCTCGCGGTGACCGACCGGTTCGACGAGCTCGTCGAGGAGGCCGAGCCGCGGATGTCCGAGATCGGCCCCGCCTTCGGCGGCGACGCCCAGAAGGTGATGGACGCCCTGGAGGGTGCCACCCGCGAGACGGTCGAGGGCGACGGCGTCGTCGTCGACGGCGAGCCGGTCGAACTGGAAGACGAGATGGTCGAGTACGTCTCGACGCCCCCCGAGAACATGTGGGGGGCCGACTTCGAGGACGGAACGGTCTACGTCGACACGACGCTGACCGAGGAGATCGAGGCGGAGGGCTACGCGCGCGACGTCATCCGGCGGATACAGCAGATGCGCAAGGACCTCGATCTCGAGGTGGACGCGGAGATCCGGTTGGCGCTCGACGTCGAGGACGACCGGATCGCATCGTTCGTCGAGGAACATCGCGAACTCATTGACGAGGAGACGCGCACGAGCGAGCGGCTCGCGGACCCCTCCGACGCCTCGCACACGGAGGAGTGGGAGATCGAGGGCGTGGACGTCACGATCGGGATCGACCCGCGATAGTCCGGGCGCTCCCGATCACCGTCCCGGGTCGTCCGGGGCAGACCGCCGCGGCTCGCGACGGTCGAAAGATATTCGACGGTGTCGCACATCCCATCGGACACGATGCACGTCCGACCGGCGCGTCCCGGCGACGCCGAGGCGCTACGGGCGGCGGTTTCCCGCGCGGGAGAAACGGCCGTTTTCGACGATCGTGAAGTACAGGTCTTCGACGTCTCCGCTGCCGGCGTTCGGGAGGCGGCCGTCGCCGCCGACTGCGGCTACCTCGTCGAGGTCGACGACCGACCCGTCGGGCTGGCGATCGCCCACCCCGACCGCGACGGGTCGGCGGCGGAGCTTCTGGCGTTGTGGGTCCACCCCGACCACGTGGAGACGAACGTCGACGGGCGACTCCTCGAGCGCGTCGCCCGCGACCTCGCGCGCGAGGGCGTGGAGACGCTCCGCGTGTCCGTTCCGACCGAGGAGCCCGCCGCGACGGAGTTCTACAGGGCCAACGGGTTCGAGCCCGAGGACACCCGCCGCGGACACGGCGGCGAGGAGATACGCTTGAGCGCCCCCCTCGATCGCTGGCTGTGACCCGTTCTCGACGGAGCGGATCGGCGGGGATCCACGGCGTCGGCGACGTTCGATTCTTCGACCGGCTCGCGCGCCTGTACGACCTGGTGATGCCCGCCGCGGATCCGGTCGGCCTCTCGGACGCCTTCGATCTCGCGAACGTCCCGGTCCGGCGCGTCCTCGACGTGGCCGGCGGGTCGGGTCGCGCGTCGCTGGCGATCGCGAACCGTCCCGACGTCGAGCGTTCGATCGTCGTCGACGTGTCGGCGGGGATGTTGGATCGCGCCTTCGATCGCGGGCTGGCGGCGATCCGGGGGGACGCGCGGGAACTGCCCGTCGGGTCGGACGCGGTCGACGCCGCGATGATCGTCGACGCCCTCCATCACGTTCCGGACCGGGACGCGGCCCTCGCGGAGATGTACCGCGCCATCAGGCCCGGCGGCGTGGCCGTGATACGCGAGTTCGATCCGAGCCATCCGCTCGGCCGGCTTCTCGCGGTCGGCGAGTCGGTCCTCGGGATGGGATCGACGTTCGTCGCGCGCGACGAGCTCCTGGCGGCCCTCAAGGCGTCCGGCTTCGATCCGGTCCTGCTCGAGGAGGGGTTCGTCTACACCGCCGTCGGCCGGGTTCCGACGGACGTCGACGACACCGACGCGTGAGACGACGTCGAGCGACGATCGCCGATACCAGGGGAGGGGTTCCGCGCCACACGAAACGAGTGGCGTCACGAATCGCACGAAACAAGGGGCGTCCCGACACAACTCCGTGTATGCCCGAAGACGGCTTCCTGTCGAGGCGTCTCGACCGCGGCGCGCTGCCGCTTGCGGTCGGGGACGTCCTCGCGATCCTGGTCGTGTTGTCGATCGGCGCCTCGAGCCACCACGAGACCGCGTTCCTGCTCGAGAACCCCCTCTATCTGGCCGGGATATACGCGCCGTTTCTGATCGGCTGGGCGATCGCGGCGCCGCCGATCGGAGCGTACTCGCCGGGGGCAGTCGAGTCCGCGAAGGCCTCCGTCCCGCTCGCGATCCGGTCGTGGGTTCCGGCGGCCCTGATCGGCGTCGGACTGCGGTGGGTCGGACTCTTTCACGGCGGCGCCGAACCGGTCTTCGTCCTCGTGATGGTGGTGACCGGCTCCGTGGCGATCGGGGTCTGGCGGGCCGTCTACTTCCGAGTGCGGTGAAATCGGTTGACAAAAAGGCCGAATCGAACACGTTCCGCTATTTATAAGGAATCGGTCGAATACGTTCGCCCGCCTTCCAGCGGGCCGAGAACGCGCGACCGCCCTATGTAGTGACGCTCCCTCCGTCAATACGTGATGAGAGATCGGATCGGCGCACCCGGAACGGCGGTATCACGACGTGAGTTCCTCGCGATCACCGGAAGCACGGGCGCGGCGTCGCTCGCGGGGTGTCAGGCGCCGGTGAACCGAGTCGGCGCGGGCGCGGACGACGCCGCCGGTGCCGACGGGCGCGAGCAGGTCGACGAGGAGCTGCCGCGGACGAGCCCGCCCGAGGTCGTCAACGCCGACGAGCAGGGCGGCTCCGTGACGCTCAGGACGCAGCCGGCGGTCCACGAGGCGCATCCGCTGGAGACGATGGGCGGCCCGGTGCGACTGCCGCGGGTCTGGGCGTTCCAGGCCGCCGGCGGCGAACCGAGCGTCCCGGGACCCATCATTCGGACCACGTAGGGCGAGGACGTCGAGGTCACGCTCGACAACGTCGACGGGCACCTGCCGCACACCGTCCACTTCCACGGCTCGCGCAAGGCCTGGAAGGACGACGGGGTGCCGACGACGACCGGGATCACCGTCGATCCGGGCGAGGAGCACACCTACACCATCCCGGCGAACGTGCCCGGGACGCATCTGTATCACTGCCACTTCCAGACCCAGCGGCACATCGACATGGGGATGTACGGGATCTTCCGCGTTGACCCGGCCGGCTACGAGGAGGCCGACCGGGAGTACTTCCTGTCGGTGAAGGACTGGGACTCCCGGCTCAACCGGATGATGGCCGGCGAGGACGTCTCCTACAGCCCGCGAAACCGGAATCCGGACGTCTTCACCGTGAACGGCAAGGTCGCGCCGCGAACGCTCCACCCCGAGGACGGCTCGCCGATGATCGTCGAGCACGGTGACACCGTTCGGATCCACTGGGTCAACGCCGGCTACATGAACCACCCGCTGCACGTCCACAACCACCGGTTCACCCGGATCGAAAAGGACGGCGGAACGATCCCCGAGGCGGCCCGATACGAGATGGATGTCTGCGACGTCGCGCCCGCGGAGCGGCACACGGTCGAGTTCACCGCCGACGCCGACCCCGGCATCTACCCGATGCACTGTCACAAGGTCGATCACGTCATGAACGGGACCGTCTACCCGGGCGGGATGCTCTCCGCGGTCGTCTATCGCGAGGCGATGGGGACGGACGTCTTCGCCGACCTGATGGAGTACGCCGGCTACGAGGGGTGACTCGGTCCTCGACCGTGCGTCGATCCTCCCGCGCTCACGGACGGGCGTTCTTGCGACCCAGATACAGCCCGGTCGCGGCGCCGACGGTCGCGAACCCGGCCAGCGTGAGGAACAGGGCCGGCTCCGAGAGATACTCGAGGATCACGCCGGCGACCGTGCCGCCGAGCGCGCCGACGCCGAAGACGCCGAGGTAGGTGTACCCGTACGAGAGTCCGCGGGTTCCGGCGGGCGTGTACTCCGCGACCGTCGCCTGATAGAGCGGCTGGACGACGAACAGGAACATGCCCATGAACACGCCGACGACCGCCAGCGGGCCGAGCCCCAGCGAGGCCGCCGGTAGGAACACGAGCGCGAGGACCGCGAGCCCGCTGAATCCCGCCGCGAGCCCGTATTCGACGGGGAAGCGGTCGGTGAGCTTGCCGCCGACGTACTGGCCGACGACCCCGACGAGCAACAGTCCCGAGTAGAAGTAATCGCCCGGCGCGAGCGTCTCGCCGCCCGACGCCTGAACGCCGAGGAGGGACCGAAGCGCCTCCGGGACCAGGGACGCGACCGGGATCGGATCGAAGCCCTCGATCCGGCCGAGCAGCTCCGGCAGGAAGGTGAGGAAGCCGCGGTAGAACAGCCCCGAGCACATCACGACGAGGAAGACGAGCGCGAAGCTTCCGGCGAAGAGCGTGCGGGACTCGGCGACGAACTCGCCGAGCGAGTCGACGCCGGCGTCGGCCTTCGAGTCCCCGCCGTCGCCGGCGGCCGAATCGGAATCGACCGCGGCCTGCGGGTCGATGTCCGCGCGGGAGGCGTAGAGGGCCGCGATCACGGCCGGGACGGCGAGCACGGCGGCCACGGTCCGCCACTCCAAGAAGAGCAGCGACGTGGCGGCCACGAGCGGTCCGACCCCGATCCCAACGTTCCCGGCGATCCCGTGGTAGGCGAACCCGGTTCCGCGGTCGGCGACGCCCTTCGAGATCAACGACAGTCCGGCCGGGTGATAGACGGACGCGGAGACGCCCCAGAGCACGAGCGCGAGGGTGATGGCCGTCACGCCCGGCGCGACCGCCAACAGCGCGAACGATCCGGCCATTCCGAGCAGACAGACGGTTATCAGTCGCCGAGAGCCGAGGCGATCGACGAGGATCCCGCCGGGGAGCGCCCCGAGACCGAACAGGCCGTACCCGGCGGTGACGACGACGCCGAGCGTGGCGGTCGTCACCTCGAGGGTGACGATTCCGAGATCGATGGTCGAGAACTCGAGCAGCCACAGCGCCACGAAGATGGGGATCGACAGCTCGTAGGTGTGGACCATCCCGTGTGCCACCATGACCAGCGCGGTGATGGCGCGATCGTTCGTGTTCACTACAGCCGTGTGTGACTCGCGGCGAGTTTAACGGTTCGATCGATCACGCCCCTCGGTGGTGGCCGACCATGCTCATCGGCAGTGATCGAACACGCGCTTCGGTGGTGATCGAGCGATTGTGTGGATGGCTGCCCGATCGAGCGCGTACTGGGAATCACGTTTCAACCGTACTGGAAATCGCGTTTCAACGTCGCTAACGCGTGTATTCGCGCCTTCGATCGTTCATAAGTTATGAGAAACCATCAGGAATGGATCGGAATAGTGATTCCATACCCATGGGAAACAATTATATACCCATGTCTCATACTATAGAGTATATTATGACTGGATACTACGACTACGTTCTCGGACTCATTCCGGCCGCGCTCATCGGCATCACCGCTGCGTTGACGATCGTCGGACTCCCCCTCGTCTCGGCCGTTCCCGTCGGCGCGACCGTCGCCATCGGCCTCATGGGCCACGCGATGTTCGTGAACGGTCCGGTCGCCGGAACTCCGTCGGTTCGCGCGGGCGGGTCGAACACGACCGGACCCGCCGTCACGTCCCAGCCCGGCCCGACGAACGCCGACTGAATCCGGTTCGGATCTCTTCGACCTTCCTTCCGCTTCTCCGCTCGTCGACTCCGATCTCGTTTCCCGTTCCCGACCTCGTTTTCCGTCTCCAACCTCGTTGTTCGTTCCCGACCTCGTTTCCCGCTCCGAGCCGATCACCGTTCCAGGAAGGCGCTCGACTGTACGAGCACGGATCTCGATGGAGAGGGGGCGGTCACTGCAGCCGATATCGAAGCAGCGCGGCGATCCCGCCAAGCGCCGCGAGCTGCTCGCCCGGCGCGAACTCCGAGGAGAGGACGACGACGTCGCCGCCCTGACGTTCCACCGATCGAACCACCTCGTTGACGTCGATCTCCCAGTCGCCCTCGCCCTGCCGCTCGCGGCGGAGCCGATCGTCGACGACGAGCAGCGTCTCGACCGCGCCGAACTCGGCCGCCTCCGCGACGTCCTCGGGCCCGTAGGTCGCCTTCGTCCCCTCCGCCATTCGTTCGGTCAGCTCGTCTATGAGCTCCGCCTCCCTCGAGATCCGCGTCTCCCGTTGGACCTCGTCGACGGCGCCGCGTTTCAACACCTCGTGAACGCCGCGATCGCCGGCGCTCGATGTGTCGACGACCGTGATCGACGGCTCCAGGTCGGGAAACTCCTCGGAGAGGTAGTCGTTGGCGTCCCGCTTCGTGAACCCCGGTCCCGCCAGAATGACCGCGTCCGCGTCCAGGTGTGAAAGCGCCTCGCCGAGCTCCGCGAACAGCTCCGTGCGCGGGCGGGCGTACTCGCCCTTGCCCGTCGGGCGCGTGAAGGAGGCGTACTCCTCGGTGCCGTACTGCTGGACCGTGTGGACGTACGCCTCGCCCTCCTCGACGGTCGCGATGGCCACGTCGGGGTTCTCCGCGGCCTCGGTCGCCTCCTGAATGCGTTCGAGCTGGTCGGGTTTGAACCGCTTTTCGATCGTCACCTCGTCGTGCTCCTCGACGTTCAGCGTGTGGTGTTGGCCGAGCTGGTCCTCGCGGGAGCACTCGGCGATCACCCCGCCCACGCGGAGCCGGTTCGCGAAGCGCGCGAACTCCACCGTCTCCACCTCGATGGTCACGAACAGGTGTTCGCGCTGCCCGCCGGTGTCCCGCATCTCGTCGTCGTCGCGCTGGATGCGTCGGGTCGTGTCGCCCTCGATCCGGTCACCGGGCTCGAGGACGTGCGAGAGGTGCCAGAGGTCGTCGACGTTCTCCGGAACGAGGCCGATCCGCTCGCGGCCCTCCTCGCCCGGAGACCGATCGGTGATGCGCATACCCGGCGTTCGGTCCCGGTCGTATCAACGCTTGGCTTCTCTCGGCGTACGTGTGCGACGATCCGGCCGTGGCCGGTATCCGTGACCGCACTCCCGAGGTTTATGTGCGATTCCGCACAACCGTCGCCCATGTCCGAAGACGCCCCTTCCGTCGTCCCTCCCTCCGACGTCGTGTTCTCGTCCTGCCCCCTCGCCGTGGGGCCGCGAGAAGTACGGCTACCACGGGGAAGTCGAACACCACAGGGAGGGGAGATCGGCCGTGCCGGATGACGGGAAGATCTCCCGGGGGTTCTTCGAGACACACGTCGCCTCCCGGCTCGGGGCCGACCGCGAGGACGTCGCGCTCGGTCCGAAACACGGCTGCGACTTCGGCGTCATCGACGCCGGGGGCGGAAGCGCGACCGTCCTCGCCACGGACCCGATCTCGATCCTCCCCGATCTCGGCTTCGAGCGCGCCGGACGGTTCGCCCTCCACATCGTGCTCTCCGACGTCGCCGTCTCCGGGATCCCGCCGAGCCACCTCTCCGTGGCCTTCGCGCTTCCCTCCGAAATGGCGAACGAGGAGTTCGACCGCGTCTGGGGGGCGATCCACGGGGAGTGTCGACGCCTCGGGGTGGCGATCACGACCGGACACACCGCCCGCTATCCGGGGAGTGAATACCCCTGGGTCGGGGCGGCCACCGCGATCGGAGTCGGCGATCCGGACCGGATCGTCCGGCCGGACGGGACGCGCCCCGGCGATCGGATCGTCCTCACGAAGGGGCCGGCCGTCGAGGCCACCGGCCTCCTCGCCTCGCTTTTTCCCGACGCGATCGATCTTCCCGCCGAGACGGTCGCGACCGCCCAAGCGCGGCTGGATGAGGTCCGACTCGTCGGGGACGCCCTGGCGATCACGGAGCACGACGGCGTCCACGCGATGCACGACGCGACCGAGGGCGGGCTGCTCGGGGGGCTCCACGAGATGGCGGACTCGGCGGGCGTTCGCCTGCGGATCGACTCCGAGGCGGTGCCGTATCGCCCCGGCGTCGAGGCGACCTGTGAGGCCCTCGGGATGGATCCGTGGCGTGCGACGACGGCGGGGACGCTGCTCCTCGCGGTCGACCCGGACGACGTCGATGGCGTCCTCGACTCCCTCCACGAGCGGGGGACGCCCGCCGCCGAGGTCGGCGTGGCACGCACGGGGTCGGGCGTCGAGGTCGACGGCGAGGAGACCTCGCCGCCCGACGGGGACGCCTCCTGGCCGGTGTACGCCCGGCTGTCGGGACGGTGACCCCCGACAGTCAGCGATTCCCTCGCAGTCGTGCATCTCCCGGTCGGGGGTCGAGAGATCGCGTCCGCTCGCGGAACCCGAACCGGTTCGGTCGCCGCGGCGAGCGGATCGGGAGGATTTAACCGACGGCGACGACACCCTCCGACCATGGTGCGGGACCCGTCGTCGCGCGAGGAGGAGCCGGATCCACGGGACGTGTTGGCCGCGCTGAGCGACGACGCCGCAGCCGAGATCATCGCCGCGCTGGACGGGCCGAAGACCGCGAGCCAGATCTCCGAGGAGTGCGACATCCCGCTTTCGACCACCTATCGAAAGCTGGAACGGCTGACCGACGCCGACCTGCTGCGCGAGTCGACGGAGATACGCCGCGACGGACAGCACACGACCCGCTACAGCGTGGCGTTCGATTCGGTGACCGTCGAGCTCGACGAGGAGAACGAGCTCACCGTGGAGCTATCCCGACCGGAGCCCGCGAAGGACGAGCGGCTCGCCGCGCTCTGGTCGGAGGTCCGAGAGGAGACCTGAGAGACGAGGAACCACGACGAGACACACGAACGAGAGAGAAACGAACGAGAAACTGACGAAATCGAGGACACGACACATGGTAATGTATATCGACCTGCTCATCATCGTCGCGAAGACCGCCATCCTACTGCTCGGTGGCAGCATCACCTACTACGCCACGCGCGCGTACAGACGGACCGGCGACCGGTCCCTTCGCGCGCTCGCGATCGGCTTCGGGTTCGTGACGGTCGGCGCGCTGTTGGGCGGGATCCTCGATCAGGGGCTCAACTGGGACATCGCGATCGGGATCGCGATAAACAGCGTCCTCACGGCGTTCGGGTTCGGCGTGATCGTCTACTCGCTGTACATCGAGTGACACGACGGGCGGCTACGCCGGATCGGTCGGATCTCCACCGCGCGATTCCCGGTCGGTTTCGTCGACGTCGGGAGCGCCGGACGCCCGCGATGACGATCCCGACCGACAGGTGTAGACGTCCGAATCACGGGGCAGCATCACGTCGACCTCCGAGAGCGCCGGCAGCCGGGTCCCCTCGGTCAGGATCGGCTCGACGAGTTCGGCGACGACCGCCTCCGCGACGACCCTGGTGTAGGTGTCCCCCTCGATCGCCATCCCGTCGAGGGTGATCTGCCTGGTCCTCGCGCCGTCGAGGGCCGCAACGAGGAGGGCGGCGCGCTCGCCGGAATCGACCGGACGGAACGCTCCCTCCTCGATGCCGTCCTCGATGACGTCGGACACCGTCTCCCGAAACATCCGGTCGCTTCGGCGCAGCTGGGCGCGTATCCGGTCGTTGAACGGACCCTGGGATCGAAGCTCCAACAGGGCCACGTGGAAGTGCTCGCGGTCTGTCGCGTCGGGACCAAAGGTGAACCACGCGATGAACTCGGCGAGCCGCTCCGGCGCCGGCCGATCCGCGCCGCGTTCGACCTGCCACTCGAACGTCGAGATGAGTCGATCGAGGAAGGCGACGAGGAGGTCCTCCTTCGTGTCGTAGTGGTAGTGCAGCAGGGACTTGCTCTTCGAGCACGCCTCGGCGATGTCGCGCATCGTGAGGTCGGCGTAACCGTGTTCTCGAAGCGCACGGTGAACGCCGGCCATGATCTCGTCCGTGGTGCTCGAGTCGGTCGTCATCCACCTCGTCTCGGTCGAGCACGCGTATAGATGCGTTGGAACCGGCCATCGGTCGACGTTGCGGGACCGGAGTCGACCCGAACGACCCGACCCGAACACAACCAAACCGAATCGATCCGAACCGAATCGATCCGAACGCAACCGAACTCGAGGCGGCATCGACGCGACGGGAGAACCGTTAAGCCCCCCGCCCCCACAGACGACGGCATGACGGAGCTACTTGGTGACACGTCGCTCGCGTCGATCTCGCGATCGCTGCGGTACGACACGACCGACCTCGAGGCGCACTATCGGGACGCCCGCGAGCGCGCGGAGGCGGTCGACCCGAGGTTACGGGCGTTCGTCGACGAGGAGAACCGATGGGAACGGATCGATCGGGCCCTGGAGCGGGTTCGATCGCGGTTCCCGGACCCGGAGTCCCGCCCCCCGCTTTACGGCGTTCCCGTGGGCATCAAGGACGTCTTTCGGACGGCCGACCTGCCGACGCGTGCGGGATCCGACGTCCCGGCCGAGGCGCTTTCCGGGGCGGAGGCCGAGGCGGTCTCGCGGCTCACGGACGCCGGGGCCGTCGTCCTCGCCAAGACGGTGACCGCGGAGTTCGCCTGCTTCGAGTCCGGTCCGACGCGGAATCCCCACGATCCGGACCACACCCCCGGCGGATCGAGCAGCGGATCCGCCGCCGCCGTCGCGGCGGGTCTGTGTCCGCTGGCGCTCGGGACCCAGACGATCGGGTCGACGAACCGCCCGGCGGCCTTCTGTGGGATCGTCGGCGTCAAGCCCAGCCACGACCGGATCCCGATCGACGGGACGATCGCGGTCGCGCCGTCGATCGACCACGTCGGGTTCTTCACCCAGCACGTCGAGGGTGCCGAGCTGGCGGCGGGCGTCCTCTACGACGACTGGCGAGCGGGGGACGACCCGCCGGATCTGTCCCGGATCGGGGTCCTCGAGGGACCGTATCTCGAGCAGGCCGAGGACGTCGGGCGCGAGCACTTCGAAGCGCACGTCGAGCGTCTCGAGGCCGCCGGGTACACGACGGTCCGGATCGACCCGTTCGGCGAGGACATCGAGGAGATAAACGAGCGACACGAGGCGATCATGTCCGCGGAGATGGCGATCGGTCACGACGCCCGGTTCTCCGAGTACGGGGACCGATACGCGGACGCGACGGCGGAGTTCGTCCACGAGGGACGGGAGACGTCGGTCGAGACGCTCGCCAGAGCTCGAAGCGGCCGGTCGAAGCTTCGCGAGCGACTCCACGAGACGTTCGAGACCCACGACCTCGACGTTCTGGTGAGCCCGGCCGCGCCGGGCCCGGCGCCCGAGGGGCTCGAGTCGACCGGGGATCCGATCATGAACCTGCCGTGGACGCACTCGGGGCTCCCGAGCGTCACGGTTCCGGCATCGAGGACCGATGACGGGCTGCCGATGGCGCTGCAGTGCGTGTCGCGGTTCGGCCGCGACGAGTGGCTACTGTCCTGGTGTCGCTCCATCGAGGACGCGCTTCGGTGAGCTCCCGATCGATCGCCAGGACGGATCCACGTTCGTGGATCGCGAGATCGCGGTAGGGAACCGCGACGGCGACCGGGTGCGGGGACGATCGTGGCGGATCATCGTCGATGGCCTCCCCCCCGTGAACGCCTCTCAATCGGCGTGTGAACGGTCCTCAGTGGCGAACTCGTTCCGCTACCCTTTTAGGATCGGATCCGGAATGGAGTGTACAGTCTGGTGACGAGGCGACCCATGGACGGACTCACGTTGTGTGTTCCGTCGTCGGTCGTCCGAGAGGCCGAGGACCAACGCGAGGCGACTCGCAAACTCGGCTACGTGGCCCGCGCGGCCGCGGTCTTCTCGGCGACCCGGCTCGTCGTCTTCCCCGACGGGGAGGGCGAACGCCGATGGGGCGGCGAGTTCGTCGCCACCGTACTCCGGTACGCCGCGACCCCGCCCGATCTGCGATCGGGCATCTGGGACCGTCGCGACGAACTGGCGTACGTTGGCGTCCTTCCGCCGCTTCGCCTCCCGTCACGGACCGGCTCGACCCCCGACGGGGACGAGTCGAAAACACAGGGACTCGTGACCGAGGTCGGACCTGACGGCCGCGTTCGGGTCAATTCCCCGCCGTGGGAACACCCGATCTCGCTGCTCGTTCCATCCGGTATGGAACTCGAGCGGGGGGAGCGCGTCACCATCAGGATCTCTTCGAGAGAACCGGTCCGCGCCCGCATCACCGGGAAGCCGGAGGACGGCTTCCAGGTCGTGGGCGCGGACCTCCCGGAGGTGCTCGCCGACGGCGGGTACGCCATCGCGACGTCGCGACACGGGGAGCGGCTCTCCGTCTCGCGACTCGGCGAACTCGTCGGAACGGTGGCCGACGTCGACGATCCGATCGTCGCGTTCGGCTCGCCGGGCAGGGGACTTCCGGAGATGCTCGGGGTGGAACCCGAGGCAGTCCGGGCCGCGAAGGGCGGCCCCGTCGAACCCGATCCGGGGTTCGACCTCTGGGTGAACACGATCCCGAACCAGGGAAGCCAGGTGGTGCGAACGGAGGAGGCGATGTTCGCGTCCCTCGCGTCCCTCACACTCACGGAGTAAACACATGCCACAACCAAGCCGACCACGCAAAGGCTCGCTGGGCTTTGGACCGCGCAAACGCGCGTCGAGCGAGGTGCCCCGCATCCGCTCGTGGCCCGACGACGACGGAGCACCCGCGCTCCAGGGATTCGCCGGCTACAAGGCCGGAATGACCCACGTCGTCATGGTCAACGACGAAGCCAACTCGCCCCGTGAGGGAATGGAGGAGTCCGTTCCCGTCACGGTCGTCGAGACGCCGCCGATGTACGCGGTGGCCCTGCGCGCCTACGAGGACACGCCGTACGGCAAGAAGCCGGTGACCGAGGTCTGGGGCGGCGAGTTCCACGAGGAACTCGACCGCGCCCTCGACCTGCCGGCGGAGGACACCTTCGAGGAGGACGCGGAGGAGCTCGAGGAGCTCCTGGATGAGGACGTCGTCGACGACGTCCGCGTCATCACACACACCGCCCCCTCGGAGCTCGCGAACGTGCCGAAGAAGGAACCCGACGTCATGGAGACGCGAGTCGGCGGCGGCTCGCTCGAGGAGCGCGCGGAGTTCGCGCTCGAGCTCGTCGAGGAGGGCGGCGCCCACGAGTTCGGCGACGTCTTCCGCGCGGGCGAGTACACCGACGTCTCCGGCGTCACGAAGGGCAAGGGAACCCAGGGCCCCGTCAAGCGGTGGGGCGTTCAAAAGCGGAAGGGCAAACACGCCCGCCAGGGCTGGCGGCGCCGGATCGGGAACCTCGGTCCGTGGAACCCCTCCCGGGTCCGCTCGACGGTTCCCCAGCAGGGACAGACCGGCTACCACCAGCGCACGGAACTCAACAAGCGCCTCATCGACTTCGGCGAGGGCGACGACGCCTCCGTCGAGGGCGGCTTCGTCAACTACGGCGAGGTCGACGGCTCCTACGCGCTCATCAAGGGTTCGCTTCCGGGTCCGGACAAACGACTGCTCCGGTTCCGGCCGGCCATCCGACCGAACGACCAGCCGCGCCTCGACCCCGAGGTCCGGTACGTATCAACCGCATCCAACCAGGGATAACCCATGAAGGCAACAGTACGAGACCTGGACGGCGACGACGCGGGCGAGGTCGACCTCCCCGACGTCTTCGAGACCGCGTTCCGCCCGGACCTCATCCGGCGTGCGGTCTCCGTCGCACAGGCAAACAGAAAGCAGGCGTACGGTTCCGACGAGTTCGCCGGGCTTCGAACCCCGGCGGAGTCGCCCGGCTCCGGCCGCGGGATGGCACACATCCCACAGGAGAACGGTCAGGCGCGCCGCGTCCCGAACGTCGTTTCGGGGCGGCGCGCCCACCCGCCGAAGACGGAGAAGGACCGCTCGAAGAAGCTCAACGACAAGGAGCGACGTCTCGCCGTCCGCTCGGCCATCGCGGCCACGACGGACGCGGAGATCGTCGCCGAGCGCGGGCACGCCTTCGACGAGGACGTCGAGCTTCCGCTCGTCGTCTCCGACGAGTTCGAGGACCTCCAGAAGACCCAGGAGGCGCTCGCGTTCCTCGAGACGGTCGGGCTCGACGCCGACATCGAGCGCGCCGAGGACGGCCGATCCATCCGAGCCGGCCGCGGGAAGACCCGCGGTCGAAAGTACCGACAGCCGAAGTCGGTGCTCGTCGTGACGAGCGAGGAGCCGTCGCGGGCCGCCCGCAACCTCGCGGGCGTCGACGTCGCGACGGCCGACCAGCTCGACGCCGAGGACCTCGCTCCCGGCGCACACCCCGGACGGCTCACCGTCTGGACCGAGAGCGCGATCGAGGGGGTGGCCGACCGATGAGCTCGATCATCGAACACCCGCTCGTGACGGAGAAGGCGATGGACGAGATGGACTTCGACAACAAGCTCCAGTTCCTCGTCCACATTGACGCCACGAAAGGCGACGTTCGCGACGCCATCGAGACGCGCTACGGCGTCGACATCGAGAACGTGAACACGCAGGTGACGCCGAAGGGGAAAAAGAAGGCCACGGTCACGCTCTCGCCGGACGACGACGCGACCGAGGTCGCCTCCCGAATCGGGGTGTTCTGAACATGGGACGACGAATTCAAGGACAGCGGCGTGGACGCGGCGGCTCGACGTTCCGAGCCCCGTCCCACCGCTACAAGGCGGAGCTATCGCACAAACAGAACGAGGGCGACGATACGATCGCCGGCGAGGTCGTCGGCATCGAACACGACCCGGCCCGCTCGGCTCCGCTCGCGGAGATCGAGTTCGAGGACGGCGATCGTCGACTCGTGCTCGCGCCCGAGGGCGTCTCGACCGGCGAGACGATCCAGGTCGGCGTGAGCGCCGAGATCAAGCCCGGAAACACGCTGCCCCTGGCGGAGATCCCCGAGGGCGTTCCGGTGTGTAACGTCGAGAGCCAGCCGGGCGACGGCGGCAAGTTCGCCCGCGCCTCCGGCGTCTCGGCGACGCTTTTGACCCACGACCGCGACGTCGCGGTCGTCCAGCTTCCGAGCGGCGAGGTCAAACGGCTCAACCCGCAGTCGCGCGCGACGATCGGCGTCGTCGCCGGCGGCGGCCGAACCGAGAAGCCGTTCGTGAAGGCCGGCAACAAACATCACAAGATGAAGGCGCGGGGCACGAAGTACCCGCGCGTCCGTGGCGTGGCCATGAACGCCGTCGACCACCCGTTCGGCGGCGGCGGTCGCCAGCACCCCGGACAGCCGAAGTCCGTCTCGCGTGACGCCCCGCCGGGACGGAAGGTCGGCGACATCGCATCGAAGCGGACCGGACGAGGAGGAGACACATGAGCTCGGAATACCGCATCGGCCGCGAGGGCGAGGAGTTCGCCTACCGCGGTCACACGCTCGAGGAGCTGCAGGAACTCGACGTCGACGAGGTCGCGGAACTGCTTCCCGCACGCCAGCGGCGAACCATCGAACGAGGGCTGGGCGCCGAACGGCGCAAGCTGCTCGAGACGGCTCGCGAACGAACCGAGGAGGGGACGGCCAACGACCCGATCCGAACGCACCTTCGCGACATGCCGATCCTGCCGGAGTTCGTCGGGTTGACCTTCGAGGTCTACACCGGACAGAGCTTCGAGCGCGTCCGGGTCGAACCCGAGATGATCGGCCACTACCTCGGCGAGTTCCAGCTCACGCGAACGTCCGTCGAACACGGGCAGGCCGGCATCGGCGCGACCCGGTCCTCGAAGTTCGTGCCGCTCAAGTAACCCATGGGAATCAACTACAGCGTCGAGGCCGATCCGGAGACGACCGCCAAGGGGATGCTCCGCGAGCGGCCGATCAGCCTGAAGCACAGCAAGGCGATCTCGCGAGAGATCAAAGGAAAGACCGTCGCGGAGGCGCGGACGTACCTCCAGGCGGTCATCGACGAGGAGCGCTCGGTTCCGTTCCGCCAGCACAACACCGGCGTCGGTCACCGATCGGACATCGACGGCTGGGACGCGGGACGGTACCCCGAGAAGGCCTCGAAGGACTTCCTCAAGCTCATCGAGAACGTCGAGAACAACGCGACCGAACAGGGCTTCGACGGCGACGAGATGGAGATCAAACACGTCGCCGCCCACAAGGTCGGCGAACGCCCGGGACGACAGCCCCGCGCGTTCGGCCGCGCCTCGCCGTGGAACACGACCCTCTGTGACGTCGAGCTCATCATCGAGGAGACGGAGGACGACGAATAATGGCAGACGAACACCAATTCATCGAGAACGGCCTACAGCGGGCCCAGATCGACGAGTTCTTCGCTGACGAGCTCGGTCGTGCGGGCTACGGCGGCATGGACATCGCCAAGACGCCGATGGGCACCCAGATCGTGTTGAAGGCCGAAAAGCCCGGCATGGTCATCGGGAAGGGCGGAAAGAACATCCGGAAGATCACCTCGACGCTCGAGGAACGCTTCGACATGGACGACCCGCAGATCGACGTCCAGGAGGTCGACGAGCCGGACCTCAACGCCCGGATCGTCGCCGACCGCCTCGCGAACGCGCTCGAGCGCGGCTGGTACTTCCGGAAGGCGGGACACACCACGATCGACCGGATCATGGAGTCCGGCGCGCTCGGCGCCGAGATCGTCCTCTCCGGGAAGGTCACGGGCGCCCGTTCGCGCGTCGAGAAGTTCAACCGCGGCTACATCAAGCACAACGGCGAGCCCGCGGAGAACGTCGTCGACGAGGGACAGGGCGTCGCCGTGATGAAGCTCGGAACGATCGGCGTGACGGTCAAGATCATCCCGCCGGGAGCGGAGCTTCCCGACGACTTCGAGCTCCGCGAGGACGCCGAGGTTCCCGAGGTCGAACAGGCGTCCGCCGAGGAGGGCGTCGAGTCGCTCCTCGAGGAGGAGCCCGAGGAGGTCCCCGACGTCGGCGCCGACGAGGACGTCGAGGTGCCCACGGGCGGTCCCGACGAGGAGATCGACGAGGAGATCGTCGAGGAGGTCATCGAGGAGAGCCAGGAGACGGCTTCCGAGGCGACCGACACCTCCCCCGAGGAGCCCGTCGAGACGGGCACGCCGGAGGGCGAGGACGCAGAGGATCTCGACGAGCTCGAGGCGGACGTCGAGGCCGAGGCCGAGGAACTCGTCGAGGAGATGGAGTCCGCGGCCGACGAGGAGACCGAATCCACGGCTGAGGAGGACACCGAATCCGAGACCACCGACGAGGCTGACGCGGCCGACGAGGAGGAGGACGAATAATGGCGATCCTCCACCCCGACGAGATCCGCGACATGACCCCGGCGGAACGCGAGGTCGAACTCGAGGAACTCGAGACCGAGCTGCTCAACGTGAAGGCCCAACAGGCCGCGGGCGGCATGCCCGAGAGTCCCGGTCGGATGGGCGAGCTGAAACGCACCATCGCGCGGATCAAGACGATCCAGACCGAGGAAGGCGACCTCGAGGACGAATAGCGGCCACGAACCACGATCCGTGATCACCCCCGAAACGCTCACGCGACACGAACTCATCGGCCTCCCGGTACGGGTGGCCGCCGCCAGCAACGGCGACCTCGTCGACGTCGCTGGCCGTGTCGTCGCGGAGAGCCAGCGGACGATCGTCGTCCGCACGGCGACGGGGGACAAACGCGTCCCCAAGCGGGGGACGACCTTCGAGTTCGCGATCGTCGAGGCGCCGAGCGTCGCCGCGACCGCGAACGCACGCACAGATGAAGCCGCCGGCGACCGGAAGGTCCCGGGGTCCGCGTCCGAACTCGGACGGGATACTGCGGGGGTCCGCCCCCGTCAGTCTCGCCCGTTCCCGTCTTCGGTCTCGGAGGACGACTCCGAGACCGGAGACGGGACGAGCCGCTCCCTAGGCGAGTGCGAGGACGCGGTCTACGTTACGGTGGATGGCACACGACTGCTCTCACGACCCGCCGAACGCACCGAGGAAGGTGTCTCAGTATGGCGATAGGAATTGACGTACCCATGCCTCCGGAACCAGACGAACCGGAGGAGTACGACTACGAGAAGTGTCCGTTCTACGGACAGCTCTCCGTCCGCGGCCAGACCCGAGAGGGAACGGTCGTGTCGACGGATATGGAAAAGACCGTCATCGTCGAGCGGGAATACGACGTCTTCGTGCCGAAATACGATCGGTACATGAAGCGTCGATCGCGCATCCCGGCACACGTGCCGGGCGTGCTCGATTCCCTCGAGGTCGGTGACGAAGTGACGATCGCGGAGACGCGACCGCTCTCGAAGACGAAATCCCACGTCGTCGTCGAAGTGCTGGACGGTGATGCCTGATGGAGGCGTTGAAGGCCGACGTCACGCAGGGCCTCGAGAAGGGCTCGCTCATCACGTGCGCCGACAACACCGGCGCCCGCGAGCTCAAGGTCATCAGCGTGCACGGCTACTCCGGCACGAAGAACCGCCACCCCAAGGCGGGCATCGGCGACAAGGTGACCGTCTCGGTCACCAAGGGGACCCCGGAAATGCGACGCCAGGTGCTGGAGGCGGTAATCGTCCGCCAGCGCAAGGCGATCCGGCGTCCCGACGGCCGCCGCGTCCGGTTCGAGGACAACGCCGCCGTCGTCATCGACGACCTCGAGGAGCCGCGGGGCACGGAGATCAAAGGCCCCGTCGCCCGCGAGGTCGCCGAACGCTTCGGGAGCATCGCGTCCACCGCGACGATGATCGTCTAACCATGACGCGACAGCCACGCAAACAGCGAAAACGAACGGAGACCGCGCCGCTGCACGAGCGCCAAAAGCAGGTTCGTGCAACGCTCGCAGACGAGCTCCGCGAGGAGTACGACCAGCGAAACGTCCGCGTCAACGCGGGCGATACGGTGGAGATCCTCCGCGGGGACCACGCCGGCGAGGAGGGCGAGGTCGTCGAGGTGTCGCTTCGCGACACGACCATCACGGTCGAGGACGTCACGGTCGAGAAGGCGGACGGCGAGGAGGTTCCCCGTCCGCTGCCGGCCAGCAACGTCCGCGTCACGGAGCTCGACCTCGAGGACGACCGCCGCGAGGCGCGGCTACTGGAGGATAACGAATGACGAACCACCAGAAACGACTGGCAGTACCGAACTCCTGGCCGGTCGAGCGCAAGACGGACACGTTCACCGTCAAGGCGGACGCCGGCCCGCACGGGCGATCCGGGGTTCCGCTCTTGATCCTGCTTCGGGACGTCCTCGAGTACGTGGACACCCGCAAGGAGGCGCGCTACGCGCTCAACCAGGACTCCGTGTTGGTGAACGGCGACGCCATCTCCGACGAGGAGCGGCCGATCGGGATGTTCGACATCCTGGCGTTCACCGAGCGGGAGGAGTATTACCGCGTCTTCCCCGACGAGGGGGGACGGCTCGCGTTGACCCCGATCGACGCGGAGTCGGCGGGGAGCCGCCTCGGACGGATCACGGAGAAGACGACCGTCCCCGGCGGGGACTTGCAGCTCACGCTCCACGACGGAACGAACGTGCTCGTCGATCCGGAGGAGGCCGACCAGTATCACACGAAGGACTCCATCGTCATCGACAACGACTCGAAGGAGATCGTCGCCCACTTCGTCTACGAGGAGGGCGCGCTCGTGACCGCCGTCGCCGGCCAGCACGCCGGCCGGATCGGCACGGTCGAGTCGATCGACGTGACCCTCGGGTCCGGCGACAACGCCGTGACCGTCGAGACCGACGACGACGCCTACGAGACGGTCGAGGAGTACGTCGTCGTGATCGACGAGAACTTCACCGGAGGTGACGACGAATGAGCGTCGAACACGAGATGCGGCAGCCGCAGATCGAGAAGGTCGTCGTCCACATGGGCGTGGGCGAGGGCGGCGAACCGCTGGCGGACGCCGAGGAGATCATCGAGGCGGTCACCGACCAGCAGTCCGTTCGAACGACGGCGAAGCGAACGATCGCCGAGTTCGACGTCCGCGAGGGCGACCCGATCGGCACGAAGGTCACCCTGCGAAACGACGACGCCGAGGAGTTCCTCGCGACCGCGCTGGAGCTCGTCGACGTCTCGGCCTCGCAGTTCGACGACCGCGGGAACCTGAGCTTCGGGATCGACGACCACACCGACTTCCCGAGCCAGGAGTACAACCCGAACGTCGGGATCTACGGACTCGACGTGACGGTCTCCATCGTCCGGCCGGGCTACCGCGTCTCGAAGCGCGATACGGTTACCCGGTCGATCCCGGAATCACATCGGATGACCGCCGAGGACGCGCAGGCGTTCCTCGAGGAGAACTTCGATCTGGAGGTCGCCGAATGAGCGAGAGCGAGACCGAAGCGGAAAGCGACGCAGGAACCGAGAGCGAACCAACGGGCGAACACGCCACGAGCCGGACGGACCAGCAGGTCGAGTGCCGGCGCTGCGGACGCAAGCAGGGACTCGTCGGGAAATACGAGATCAACCTCTGTCGGCAGTGTTTCCGCGAGGTCGCCCGAGACATGGGATTCAGGAAGTACAGCTAACGATGGCAGGCAACGACCCACTCTCCGACGCCATGGCGGGACTCGATAACGCCGAGAGCGTCGGTCATCTGTCGTTTACGGTAGAGCCCGCCTCGAACGTGATCGGCTCCGTGCTCGAGGTCCTCTACGACCGCGGGTACGTCGGCGGCTTCGAGTTCGTCGACGACGGAAAGGCCGGACGATTCGAGGTCGAACTGAAAGGCGCGATCAACGAATGTGGCGTCATCAAGCCCCGCTATTCGGCGGGCGCGGACGAGTTCGAGCGATGGGAGAAGCGGTTCCTCCCGGCCCGCGACTACGGGACGCTCATCGTCACGACGAGCCACGGCGTCATGAGCCACTACGAGGCCCGCGAACAGGGCATCGGCGGCCAAGTGATCGCATACGTCTACTAACAATGAACAGAGTCGAAATAGACATACCGGACGACGTCTCCGCGGAGATCGATCACCTGGATCTCACGATCGAGGGACCCAACGGCAGCGTCACGCGCCGTCTGTGGTACCCCGACGTCGAGGTCGCGATCGACGACGACGCGGTCGTCATCACCGCCGAGAACGAGGACGCCAAGACCAACGCGACGGTCGGCACCTTCGAGAGCCACGTCTCGAACATGATTCGGGGCGTGACCGACGGCTGGGAGTACGGGATGGAGGTCTTCTACGCCCACTTCCCGATGCAGGTCTCGGTCGACGGCGACGAGGTGGTCATCGAGAACTTCCTCGGCGAGCGGGCGGAGCGGCGAACCCCCATCCGCGGGGACACGAACGTACAGGTCGACGGCGAGGAGATCACGCTCTCCGGCCCCTCCAAGGAGGACGTCGGACAGACCGCCGCCGACATCGAACAGCTGACGAGGGTTTCCGACAAGGACACGCGAGTCTTCCAGGACGGCGTGTACATCGTCGAGAAGCCGAAGGCAGGTGGAGTCTAAATGCCAGAGGAACTCGAGGACATAAGCGGCGTCGGCCCCTCGAAAGCGGAGGCGCTCAGGGAGGCCGGCTACGAGACCGTCGAGGACGTGAAGGCCGCTTCCCAGTCCGAACTGGCCGAGGTCGACGGCGTCGGCAACGCGCTCGCAGCGCGCATCAAAGCCGACGTCGGCGGGCTCGAGGTCGAATCGGAGACGGAAGCCGAGATCGAAGAGGAGACGTCCGAGGAGGCCGAACCGGCCGACGACGAGGACGTCGAGACCGAACTGCGCCCGCGCGGGTACGCCGAGAAGACGCCCGACCTCGACGACGAGACGGCGCGTGCGCTCGCACAGAAACACCGCGAGGGCAAACCGCAGTTCAACCGACAGGACTACCACAAGAAAAAGCGGATCCCCACCTCCTGGCGCAAGCCGAGGGGCAACCTGTCGAAGCAGCGACGGGGGATAAAGGGGAAAGGCGACACCGTCGAGGCGGGCTTCCGCTCGCCGACGGCCGCACGTGGACTCCACCCGAGCGGCTTCGAGGAGGTGCGCGTTCACAACGCGGACGACCTCGAGGGCGTCGACGGCGACACGCAGGCGGTTCGGATCGCCGGGTCGGTCGGCGCGCGAAAGCGCGAGCGCATCGAGGAGGTCGCCGAGGAACGCGAGATCCGCGTGCTCAACCCGACCTACGTCGAAGTGGAGGTCGAAGAATGACCGATCTCTCAGCACAAAAGCGACTCGCGGCCGACGAACTCGACGTCGGAAAGAGCCGCGTCTGGCTCGACCCCGGCGCACAAGAGGAGATCGAGGACGCGATCACACGAGAGGACGTCCGAGAACTGATCGAGCAGGGGACGATCCGCGCGAAGGACGCCAAGTCCAACTCGCGCGGCCGTGCCCGAGAGCGCGCGGAGAAGCGCTCGTACGGTCACCGGACGGGCGCCGGCACCCGCAAGGGTAAATCCGGCGCTCGAAAGAGCGACAAGGACGACTGGAAGGCCCGGATCCGCGCACAGCGAGCGCGGCTCAAGGAACTTCGCGACGACGAGGACGTCCTCGACGCCTCCGAGTACCGCACGCTCTACAACAAGGCGAGCGGCGGGGACTTCGAGGACGTCGCGCGTCTGGAGGCGTACATCCGGACGCAGTACGGATACGAGGTGAACGACTGATGGCAACAGGACCACGATACACGGTGCCGATGCGCCGTCGTCGTGAGGTCCGGACGGACTACCACCAGAGGTTGCGCCTGCTGAAATCGGGCAAGCCTCGCCTGGTCGCCCGGGTGAGCAACGCTCACGTCAGGGCGCAGCTGGTCACCCCCGGATCGAACGGCGATGAGACACACCTCACGGCGACGAGTGAGGACCTCGAGGAGTACGGCTGGGAGGCGCCAACGGGGAACCTTCCGAGCGCGTACCTGACGGGCTACATCCTCGGCGCTCGCGCGCTCGAGGACGGGTTCGAGGAGGCGGTCCTCGACATCGGTCTCAACACGGCGACGCCCGGCAACAAGGTGTTTGCGGTACAGGAAGGCGCAATCGACGCAGGGCTCGAGATCCCGCACAACGAGAGCGTTCTCGCGGACTGGTCGCGCAACCGCGGCGAGCACATCGCCGAGTACGCCGAGCAGCTCGACGAGCCGCTCTACAGCGGCGATTTCGACGCCACCGAACTCCCCGAGCACTTCGACGACGTGCTCGCCACGATACAGGAGGACTATGAGTAGAAACAACGACGGCTGGGAGCCGCGCACGCGGCTCGGCCGCAAGGTACAGGACGGCGACGTCACCTCGATGGACCAGGCGCTTCGGTCCGGACTCCCGCTGAAGGAGCCGGAGATCGTCGATCAGCTCCTCCCGGGGCTCGAGGACGAGGTCCTCGACATCAACATGGTCCAGCGGATGACCGACTCGGGACGGCGCGTGAAGTTCCGATGTGTGGTCGTCGTGGGCAACCGCGACGGCTACCTCGGCTACGCGCAGGCCAGAGACGAACAGGTCGGCGGGGCGATCCAGAAGGCGATCGAGGTGGCGAAGCTGAACGTCATCGAGGTCGACCGCGGATCGGGCTCGTGGGAGGACCAGCCCGGCGGTACGAACTCGCTGACGCGAACCGCCGAGGGGAAGGCCGGATCGGTCACGGTCGAGATCAAGCCCGCCCCGCAGGGGCTCGGGCTCGCGGCGGCGCCGACGGTGCGCCACATCCTCGAACTCGCCGGCGTCCAGGACGCCTGGACCAGCTCGAACGGCAACACGCGGACGACCGTGAACCTCGCGAAGGCCACGTTCAACGCGCTCGAGAACGCCGCACAGTCGCGAACCCCCCAGCACGCACGACAGGTGCACTACGACGAGGTGAGCGAGTGATGCAGGCGATCGTACAGCTCCGCGGCGAGGTCAACATGAGCCACGAGGTGGAGGACACCCTCCAGATGCTCAACGTTGGTCGCGTCAATCACGCGACGTTCGTCCCCGAGACGGACGCCTACCGCGGCATGATCACGAAGGTGAACGACTTCGTGGCCTTCGGCGAGCCGAGCGTCGAGGCGGTCGAACGGACGATCGCCCGCCGCGGGGAGCCCCTCGAGGGGTCCGCGGACGTCGACGACGAGTGGATCGCCGAGAACACCGACTACGACGACCTGGAGGCGCTCGCGGCGGCGCTCGTCGACGAGGAGACCACGCTTCGCGAACAGGGTCTCTCGCCGGCCGTTCGGCTGCACCCGCCGCGTGGCGGCCACGACGGCGTGAAACATCCGATCGTCGACGGCGGCCAGCTCGGCCGCCACTCGAGCGAGGAGATCGACTCGCTGCTGGAGGCAATGCGATGACCGACAAGAAACGCAGACAGCGCGGATCCCGGACCCACGGCGGCGGCACGCACAAGAACCGCCGGGGCGCCGGCCACCGCGGCGGTCGCGGGGCCGCCGGCCGGTCGAAACACGAGTACCACAACTACGAACCGCTCGGAAAGTACGGGTTCAAGCGCCCCCAGGGCGCAGCGGTCGACGTTCGGGAGGTCTCCGTCCAGAAGCTCGACGAGGACGCGGCGCTTTACGTCGCCGACGACCTCGCCGAGACGGACGGCGAGACGACCGTGATCGACGCCCGTGACGTGGCCGAGGACGGCTACGAGGCGGACGTCGTGAAGGTGCTCGGCGGCGGACAGGTCCGCGGCCAGCTTCGCGTCACCGCCGACGCCTTCACGGCCGGTGCACGCGAGCTCATAGAGGAGGCCGGCGGCGAGGCCGTCCTCTCCGAGCGCGCCGAGACGGCCGACGAAGAACCAGAAGACACATCAGACGCCGAGGCAGACGACGCATAACCATGAGCTGGAAGGACGCCGCCGAACCAGTGCTCACGCGGATGCCGGCCGTCCGCCGTCCGGAGGGCCACGTTCCGTTCAAGCGGAAGCTCGCGTGGACCGGCGCCATCCTGATGGTGTACTTCTTCCTCACCAACATCAACCCGTTCGGGCTGGCGGCCGGACAGGGCAGCGACTTCTTCGGCCAGTTCCGGTCGATCCTGGCCGGCGGACACGGGTCGCTCCTGCAGGTCGGGATCGGCCCGATCGTCACGGCGTCGATCGTCCTCCAGCTGCTCGGCGGCGCCAACCTTCTCGGGCTCGACACGGACGACCCGCGCGATCAGGTCCTCTATCAGGGCCTCCAGAAGCTGTTGGTGTTCGTCGTCACCGCGTTGACCGCGGCACCGATGGTCTACTCCGGCGGGTTCCTTCCCGCGGATCCCGCGGTCGGGAACGCGCTCTCGATCGGTACCTTCGGCGTACAGACGCTGATCTTCGCACAGGTCTTCGTCGGCGGCGTGCTCATCCTGTTCATGGACGAGATCGTGAGCAAGTGGGGCGTCGGGTCCGGCGTCGGCCTGTTCATCATCGCGGGCGTGAGCCAGCGCATCGTCGGCGGGTTCTTCAGCTGGTCGGCGCTCGGCAACGTCGGATTCTTCGCGAGCTGGTACGGGATCATCGTCGGGGATCTGACCATCGGGTCGATCTTCACGGCCGACGGGCTCCAGAACCTGCTCTTCGCGCCGGGTAACGTGCTCGCGCTGTTCACGACGGTCTTCATCTTCGTCGTCGTGGTCTATGCGGAGTCGGTTCGCGTGGAGATCCCGCTCTCGCACGCCCGGGTGAAGGGCGCACGCGGGCGCTTCCCCGTGAAGCTCATCTACGCGTCCGTCCTGCCGATGATCCTCGTTCGCGCGCTGCAGGCGAACGTCCAGTTCCTCGGCCAGATCCTCAACCGGACCTGGCAGGGAATGCCGGCGTGGCTCGGCGTCTACGGCGACCAGGGCGAGCCGGTCTCGGGCGTGTTCTACTACCTGAACCCGATCCAACAGCCCCAACAGTGGATGTGGTTCCTCGGCGAGACCGCGGCCGAGCCGTGGATGATCGCGATCCGGATCGCCATCGACCTGACGTTCATGGTCGTCGGCGGCGCGATCTTCGCCATCTTCTGGGTGGAGACCACCGGGATGGGCCCGGAGGCGACCGCCCAGCAGATCCAGAACTCCGGGATGCAGATCCCCGGGTTCCGACGGAACCCGCAGGTCGTAGAGAAGGTGATGGAACGGTACATCCCGCAGGTGACCGTCATCGGCGGCGCCCTCGTCGGGCTGCTCGCCGTGATGGCGAACATGCTCGGCACCGTCGGCGGCGTCTCAGGAACGGGACTGCTGCTTGCGGTCTCGATCACCTACAAGCTCTACGAGGAGATCGCGGAAGAACAGCTCATGGAGATGCACCCGATGATGCGCCAGATGTTTGGAAACGAGTAACCCCACTGGGGTCCCACATTTTATTTATTAAGTCTGTGAAGCTGCTGCTATGGCTAACGAGCAGCGGAACAAAATCAAACTCAATGTCCGGGTCGCTCGGGCAAAAAAGAAGGAGTGGAAAAAAGCGCTCGCAGACGGTGAAACCATGTCATCGCTGGTTCAACGTGCTGTGGATCGGGAAATCAACAACGAGTACGTCCCTATAGAAGCTGTTGAACAAACGGATGACACCGGCTCTGGTGAAGATGTCTCACAATTGTCAGAGAAGCTTGACGAGTTGCATCGGGATATCGCCGCTGCAAACAGTAAGATCGACACTTTGGCAGCTGTAGGTGATACAGAGGACAGTGACGACACTGAGAGTATTGAGGAGCTAGCAATGGATATCTTGCCGCGTTTACCGGCATACCCGAGAGACATACCCGAATACGCGCTGAAAGATATGGGTGGAAGGGGCGAGATGAGTAAACAAGAATATATCGAGTTCATTATTGATACACTCCGGAGCACCGATACGGGAGTCGCTATTGATGGATCTGCGAACCACTTTGCCGGTCAACTCCGCGAACCAGAGCACAAAGCCAGACAGGCGCTGCTCCACCTCGAACAGGAAACGACGGAGAATGTCCACAGCGCTATCGTGGATGGGACACGTCATTGGATGAGGTTCTAAAATGCGGAACTACAAGGGGGAGTACACGACACCTGACAACAAAACTATTTCCGCACACTCGGAGGAATTGCTTGGCCTATACTTGGATAGTCTGACGGGTCAAAAGACAGGGACCTCAGACTCCACAGTCACGACCCGTCGCCGAGAAGTACGCTACTGGTTGGCATTCTGTGAATCGAATGAAATTGATCCACTCGCTGCCGAGACCAGTGACGTGAGAGGGTATATACAGAATAATACTGATTTGGCAGATACGACTGTCGGGAGCTACTACCGTTCAGTTCAGTCGTTTTACTCTGTCGTGGAAAACGACGAAGCGCACAATCAACTGACGCTTGCTAATGGGCATCCGTGCCCCAACAAAGACACAATTGATTTGAAGAATGACTATCGGATCTACGAGAACCAGTCTGAATACAAGCGGCAGCATAGCCTCTCTTCGAAAGATATTGACGGTTCTCGCTCCCCATCGAACGATATCCTTGCACTTCTCCCGGAACAGGTCGAAAAGTTGTTTGAAAATGTACCGGGATCGAAGCAACAGACGCGTCTGCGCAACGAAATCGTCGTCAGGCTAGCCTGGTATACTGGGTGTCGGTCAGATGAACTTAGTCGGATGAGAGTTGAGAACATTGATTGGGACAATTGTCTGATCAACGTTCGGTCAGCGAAACTTAATCCGGAAGAGCACCCCAAACTGATCCGGCGTGATGTTTGTTTCCCGAGAGAGTTTAAATTTCAACTCAAGCGATGGTGTGAACGTGTTCGACACGGATTTTGTGGCGTAGCTGATCCCGGTGAAGGGAGGATATTAGTAACCACACACAGCGATGAGATGCAGCCGACTCAGATTAACAATATCATCAAATCCGCAGCGCGAGCTGCGGGTGTACAGCGGCCATTGCGCCCACCTGACCCAGAACCGGATGATGATGTACAGGAATGGTTCGTGACATCACACCGGATTAGACGGTCGGCTATCACTCACTGGGTTAATGACGTAGATTCACTCGATCTACATCAAGTCCGTCGGTTGGCTGGGCATGCTCGAATCAATCAGACAATGCAGTACGTCGAGGATGATGATGAGCAACTGATTACAGATTATCAACGAGGTATGAACCGGTGACTATGCCGCGGCAACTTATTATCTTATAAATATTTCTTATGTGGAATGTAATAATAACCACGTCAGATTGAATCTGCTATAGAAATCTGATCACGTTTGGCCTCCGATCAATCTATCGACCGTCGCTGGGCTGGGTTCAGTAACCCACACCAACAGATGTCAGTAGTAAGCACCGGATGAGAGCACGACTGAACTACCCGGCCAACATTTCTAATACACGGACCTACTAGCTCATGTCCTCACTACCACCGCCGTCCGCACGGATTTGTGTCGCGTTTTCAAGTTTGGCCATCTTGTCGGCAACAGGCTCGCTATCCGCGTTCAGGTCAGTCCCATCCTCATTGTCCGCGTTCGGGTTTGACTTAGCCCCTATATTGGAATTATCCACCGGTTCGAAATGTTCAGTCTCATCGGACCAGGCGAACCCAATACGTTCGAGGACGCGATCTCTGTACTCGCTCACCGCCTCCCGGCTATTCGAGTTTTCTTCGATGCCTGCGAAGTAAAGCGCTCGTGTGAACTCTTTTTTTGTGAACGGTGAGGGTGGCCCCTCACAGTCACCAACAAGATTGGACACGATCTCCGTCGTCTGCTTCTTCTTCGAAACCTCCGACGAGAGATAGATATCGGGACTTTCGTCGTATTCCCAGCGCTTCACGCCCTTGTACTCCACCACGCGCGGCGTGAACTTGTTGTGGAAGTGGTCTGTCCCGCTGGTCTTATCGTTGATGGCCCTTTTAAGATCTTTCTCCGAAAAACTGTTCCCAAGGGTACGTGCAATCTCCCGGGTAGTGCGCTCAGTTTTCCGAAGACCGTTCGCTATGTCAGAGCCGTCATCTTTGTCTTGCGCGAAGGACCGCTCTGCTTCGGGAACGACACGTTCGAGCTTCTTGATGAGACGCTCTTCTCTAGTCCCACCAAGATACCACGCGATCACGCCGCGTAGAACTTCATGTTTCGAGAGGTCGTTCGCCGCAGCGTACTGCTCCATTCCGTGTTTGACATCCTCGTGGACGCGAACGAACTGCCGACTCGATTCGGTGTCGGCGAGAGACGGAACACTCGGAAAATTATTTTTTCTATCAACCTCACGAGAGAGTCCGGCTGCCTCTAATAGACGGTTGGCATAGCTCTCCAAGGCATGAACGTCGCGGTACTCACGCCAAGACTCCTCGATCTGAACGCCGGCATATAGACGGGTTTCACCCCACTTCTCTTCGACTTTGGCGGTATACTCGGCCCATCGATCATTCGGGACTTCCCACCCGAGTTTCACTCGGGACGAGGTCGTCACACTGACCACCCCGTGAGTGACGACGTGTCAGACTGACACGATCGTGTCTGTCTGTACGTACGTACGTAACGTTTTGGCACGTGACAGTAGTAGTAGTGGCAGTGATCGAAAGGTAAAATCGGGTCAGTGGGCAAGTCGTTCTCATCTTCGACTGCCTCCCGTCTGGTGATTTTCCGTTTCCCAGTATCTGTTTGTAGGTGTCGCAGGGACACTCTCACAAGTTTGCTCGAAAAAAAATTTTCTCTGAGGACAGTCTCGCTGAAACGAATTGCGGGACGCTTCTTTATTGGGTCGTCGTCGCTCTCGTCTTGGTCGTCACTAGTGCCTGATGTGTTACTATACGTCTCGTCAGTCCCAGTTGGTATATTGTGTGTTGTGATCTGCATCGTGCTACCCTAGCCGTGAGGCCAACTGCTAGGCAACACGAGCACCGCGCGGGACTGGGCATCCCCGCGATTCGCAACCGCGCACAGTGAGGGATTTTTATCGGACTCGTATGCTACTGCACCCATACGTAATGCCCTACTTGTTATAACCCTAATGGAGATATTTTGATAAAAGATCAGTGAAAACAAAGAAAAGATCAAGTATATATTGAAATACCCAGCGAGAATGCCAGGTAGTGATTTATCCATAGTTTTCAGCGAACGACTATTCTACCCCGTATTATTGTTGAGGCGGAGTAACGACTGATGACCACAGGACCAGATGAGCTACTCACTACCACAGCTACCACACTGAATGCCATTCGTGATAGACCAGAGTGGATTTTCTTCCGAAAGTGATTGGTTGCAAGTGTCGCAATCAATCTCTTCCGTCACGCCAACTCCACTTCCGTATCCGACCGTCAACGATACCGTCGAATTACGGTCAGTTAAGTCAAACTCGGCATCACCGCGCTCATATTCAACCTGAGTAATGGTGACGGGGGTGACGACTACTTCTAATCCATGCCGCTCCCGAATCTCCTGCTGTTGATCCGGATATCCATGCTCTCGTCGGCGGTGTAGTTCCTTGAGCTCCGCTTCAACCTCTTCGAGCTTTGATTTATGTTCTCGCCGCTCTTTCAGTGCCTCAACTCGTTCCGTCTGGTTCTTATTCTCGACCGACTCGTTGAGGTCCTCAATCTTGGACCGAAGACGCGTGATCTTTGTCTCGAATTCGTCCTCTCGTTGTCGTTGCAACTGACGGTACTCTTCGAGTTCTGCGTCAGCGGCACGAGACGCCTCTTCGTGGATTTCGTCGATCTGTGGCTGTATGTCAGTGAGGACAGAATTACGAGACACGTCTACTAGCCGCTCCGCCTGTGTCGGTTCCACGGTAAACTCCCCCGACGTGAGAGTAGTAGCCTCCGAATGCGTCAAGGTTAGAAATGTCTCGTCGATATTGGGGAGAATCTCATTAGACCGAACATCGATACCTATGCTGCGGAGGAATTCCTGTTGATACTCGCTCACGGTTTCAACAGATACCTGAAAGAGAATGACTAGTGCCCTTCGGTCATAGTAAGGTGTGAAGTCGATCTCTGATACTGAGACTGGGCCATCCTCTAGCCAATCCGGCGTAATAATCTCCGTGTCGGCTGAGCCGATCTTGATGCTCCCGAGAGGTACACGGTCGCTCGCGTCGTCGAGGACCGATTGGAAGAACGAGCTTTCGGGATTCAGGAGAGCGTGTGTCTCATCTAGGTCTTTGACGGTATCACAGAGAAGATTGTGTTGGCCTTTCGGCAGGTTGGTCTCTACATCTTCCGGAATCGTTACTTGCCACTCGTTGTCTCGTATATCGATCTGACAGCCGAGTGATCGGAGATACCGCGCTGTGAAACTCTCAACTGTGGACTGGGTCACCGGTACGGCGGCGTCAGTCATCGCTGGCCCCCAAGTCGAATCCCTCGAAGACACCGCTATTGAATTCCTCCAATTTCTCGGCGAGGTCGCGTTGCTCTTGTAGATCGACTGCCATCGCGTCAAAGTTGTTCTCCAAATCGACCTCGGAATTAGCGTTGACCAGCCGTTCGAAGATCTCATCCTCGAAGCTTTTCCCGGATTCTTCCAACCTCGTGAGTATCTCGCTTAGCTCACCGACACTCTGTTGGAAGATATCGATCTTGTGATATAACCGTTCAAGGACATACTCTTCGACAGTATCCTTCAACGCCATATTGAACACGTAGACCTGCCGTTTCTGACCGATCCGATGGATACGACCGATCCGCTGTTCAACACGCATCGGGTTCCAAGGGAGGTCCCAGTTTACCAGAATATTGCAGAACTGAGCATTACGTCCCTCAGACATCGCGTCTGTCGAAACGAGAATCCCGCCCTGTTCCTCAAAGCTCTCGATGATGTCTTCTTTCTCCTGGCTAGAGTGGCCGCCATGAAACGAGTGGACCGTGTAGCCCTCTGACGCCAGTCTTTCAGCTACCCGGCGTTGGGTGGCACGGAACTGTGTGAAGACGATCACGCGTCCTTTCTCGACGTTTTCGCGTGCCTCTTCGACGATGTCGAGCAGTCGCTCCTGTTTGGTGACCGTGTCAATATTATCGATGAGGTCTATAATCGACTCCAACTCTTCCGTCTGCGTGAGTTCTGACTGGTCATCGAGTCTCTTCCGGATCGTCGTTTCAAGCGCTTCAGGACTACTGACGACCTCTTTTTGGAGAAGCATCAACACCAGTTTCTGTCCTTGATCCTGGCTGTAAGCTCCCTTGACGTAGTCGGATACGGCTTGGTAGAGCTCACGCTCCGCCGGTGAAGGATCGAATTTCCGCGTATCGACCCGCCGTTCTGTGAAGTCTACATCTGTATCTTCACGGCGGTTCCGGATCATCACCTTGTTTAACCGGTCCTGAAGCTCGTTACGGTTAACGAGGGTTTCCTGGTCGCTATTGATGAAATACTGGTGAAACACATCACGTGTTCCGAACAAGCCCGGACGGAGTAGTGAGACGACGTTGTAGAGGTCGGTGAGTTCATTCTGTATCGGCGTCGCCGTGAGAAAGAACGCGTAGTTATACCTGAGTTGGTCGATCAGCTCGTATCGATCCGTCTCCTCGTTCTTCACGTAGTGGGCTTCATCGAGAACGAGAACGTCCCAGTCGCGTTTGAGCACCGCCTGTCGGTATCTGTCGCTTTTGGCCGTGTCGATACTGGCGATGATGTAGTCGTGGCTGTCGAATCCGTTGAAGTCGTCATCGTAGTTACAGACGAACTCTAACCCGAATTTCTCCCGAAGTTCCGCTTGCCACTGTTTGGCCAGTTGGGCGGGTGTCAAGATGAGGACAGAATCGTTAGTCTCGCGGAAGTGCATCTCCTTGAGTATCATTCCAACCTCGATCGTCTTTCCGAGGCCGACCTCGTCTGCGAGTAACGCTTTCCCGTCCATTTCGAACAGAGCCCGGTACGCCGCATCGACCTGATGTTCGAGCATCTTGACCGAATTCTCATCAAGCTGTTTCAGGGAACGAAGTTCAGAGTCTGGCTGACCAGCTTGCAGACGAACTGCTTGAACAGTATGAAGATGACTTTCACTTGTCTCACCAAGGTCTGTGTATAGAACATCGTCCGCTGACTCATGGGTGACCTCGATATCTACGAGGTCAAAATCGCTCATATAGTTGGAAAGTTAGTTGACCGTCAAATATGTTGTGTAGCGATGTGCTCTGTCTACGACAAATTTCAATATCAATTACTGACCCTTCAGACTGCCAACCTATAGACTTAAAATGAGGTCTTAGAATCAGGGAGAAGCCGATGCGTCACGACAGCTGTTCGTGTACCTGAATCTCTGTGACTACTGACGGAGTCGTGAGGTACGGGAGATACTGTGAAAGTCTCGGGACTACAAATCAGTGATCTAGGCCAAGCAAACATATCACTCTCCTTCAGAGAGTTGTTCGTGGTGAGTGAGAGAGTGTATAAAGGCCAAAACTTTGTAGACGGCGTAAGATAGATTCAATAATGAGTCGAGATGCGTTTTTGGTTCCGATAACTTTCCCGGAGTTTGAGCGAACAGTAATTTCACCGGTCGATCTTACTGAACTACCGATACACACGTCAGCTCTTGATGAAGTGGATACGGCAGAAAACGTTCGGATATGGGGTGTGAAAAACAGTAAGCTGAATAAAAAGTTCTACGACAAAATGACCGAAGGTGATTATTTAATCTTCTATCGTAATGATCACTATCGATTCTTTGGGCGAGTGGGGCACAAATTCGATAGCGACGTAATCAGTCAGAGATATTGGTGTGATATTTCGGCAGATATGCTCTACACAATCGCTGATTTCAAGCACATCGATGTGGCTCGTAAGGTACTCAACGAAGCCTGCGATTACAAAGTTGCTTACCAGCCACAATCTATACAACGAATGAGCAACAGTGCATATCGAGAAATCAGAAGAGAATATGGTTCTATCGAACAATTTGTTTCGAAAGTGACGGGAAAGGCCGAATCGTAACGGCTTCGGGATCAGTAGTCTCCGAGAATTCGGTCACCGCCGAGAATACGTCGGTAGACATCATAGCCGCTGGGGTTGGCAAACTCGCTCCTTCGGCAGCCTTGGCATGCTTATATCAGACGGGAACGCAAATTGCCGGAATAGGGAGCGATCACCTGTCCGAATTCGAAAGATGATATCCCGATCGCACCCAATTTTCATCTAGCAGAAACGGTATCGACTCACCATAGTGCTTATCTGTTTTGTAGTGGGCTATGTATATATCAACGCATGTCGGAAGTAGGTTCCCTGCCCAAGACTCTCGAAGACACGGTTACGCTTAGCCGCGAGCTTCGAGAGGACGGGCAGATAGACGGGCAGGTAAAACTCTACAACGTGGATAACGCTAATGAGTTCGAGTCAGATGCCGAACTCTTCTTCGATCGCACGTTGATGACCCAGGGTCTTCGAGAAGCTCTATCGATACTCCGCGACTCTCTCACGGGCGAAGATCCTCGTGGTACGCACATTCTCTATGGTCCCTACGGGAGTGGGAAATCCCACCAGATGGTGGCGTTGTACCACTGTTTCGACGATCCGCTCGCTGCGGGGTCGTGGGCAACCGAAGAAATAGATGGGTTCGAATCGGCACTCCCAGACACAGCAGTTCCGATCACGGTTTCCATGCAAAACGAGCAGTACGAGTACCTCTGGGAACCGTTCTTCGAAGCGCTCGACTACGAACCCGGGACGTACGAGTCCGGTGGCTACCCGGATATGCAGACGATTCAGGATGCCGTCGGCGACGACACCGTCGCGTTCTTCGTCGACGAGCTTGAGGACTGGTTCGATACGCTCCAAGGAGACCGCAAGAGCGCGAACAAGGCCTTCCTCCAATCTCTGCTTGAATCGACAGCGCTGTCCGATTTGGAGCTCTACACGATCGTCTCTGTCCTCCGTGAGGACTCCGAGGTCCACGATATTCTGAACCGGGAACAGGCGGTCGAGGTCAACATGAACAACCAGGTGGACAAGCGCGAGGTTCTCCACCACCGGCTGATTGAGGACACCGACGAATCAGCCGCCCGTGAGATCGTGAACGGGTACTTCGACGCCTATGACCAGTCGGACCATGTCACTGTCCCCGACGGTCTCCTCTCGGAGATGCACGATCTATACCCCTTCCATCCCGTTCTCCTCGACGCACTTGAGACGCGGTACTACGCCGACGAAGGGAACCAGAACACGCGCGGGATGATCTACCTCTTCTCGAAGGTTCTCCTCGAAATGGAGAACCAAACGGACCTGATAACGCACGGGGATATCGATGGGATTGAGTTCGAAGATGAAATCGCCAAGATCAATTACGAACGACTGAACGCCGCGACTGGCGATATCAAGAACCGAGTAGATGAGGACGACATCCCCCACGGTCGTCGTATCCTCAACACCATCCTCCTCTACTCACTAAAGCCGAGTGAGGGAGAGGGCGCTGAGGTCTCGGAGATCGTGATGGGCGCGTACCAGACGGGCGACCTCGTCTCTGACGTCGTGCTCAACCTCGAACGACTACACGGCGTCGCTTGGCACCTCCACAAGCTGAACGGGAAGTACGCTATCCGGGACCGCCAGAACCCCAACGCACTCATTCGAAACGCAGCTGTCGATGTCTCCGAGCGCTCAGCAAAAGCTGAAATCGCGGACTTCATCACCGACATCTTCGGTTCAAACGCGTCTCCCGTTGGCTTCCGAACTGACGACATCCGTGACGTCCCGGACGACCGTGACATCAAGGTCGTCGTGAAAGACGACCAGTGGACACAAGAGGAGGTCGAGCGCGTCATCACGAACGACAGTCGCGGACGTGAGTGGCGGAATACACTCGTGTTCGTACAGCCGTCCGGGGACAAGGCGATCGAATCCGGAACCCGGTACATCGACAAGGCACGGTACATCGAAGGTGCTCGTCAAGTCCTCGCCGACGAATCTCTCGACGACGAGATCCGCGAGTCTATTCAGTCGATGAAGGACCAGGAGGTAAGCGAGCTCCGTGAAGAGTTGCAGTTGCTCTATGGAGAGGTTCTAGACGGCGACAACCTGCTCCAAGAGTTTGATCTCGTGGCCCCGATGGACCTCGATGTCTACGTATCCGATGGCCCGGAGCTCGACGCCTCGAACATCGCGGACTCCGCAGCGGCTGACCCCTTCGACCTGCAGTCTGACGTATGGCCCATCGTGTCCGACCTGATGGAGCGGCGCGGCGAGATTTCGATTGAGGACGTGTACGAGCAGTTCCTCCGTGACCCGGAACTCCCGATCCCCGGAAGCGCGAACGACGTGTTGAACGCTACCGTGGACGCACTCGATGGGAAACCGGTACTGGCTCGTGACTCCGATGGGTTCCGCGACGACCTCTCGGGAAGCTCGCTCGACACCGTCCTAGTCCGGAAGGAGGACGTGGACGTGTGGGGAGTGAACGACGTCGAACAGGAACTCCGCAAGCGGTTCGGTAGCGGGACGACGGCGCTCGACATCGGCGACTTCGAGTTAGAGATGGTCGAGGATGGCGAGGTCTGGCTCGACGGCGACAGCCACGACGTCGTGTTGCGTGCCATCGGACGGCTGAACAGCGAGGACCAGTATGTGGTTGTTCGGGGCAACGAAATTCTCGACAAGCCGCAGTCTGATGCGACGCTCCGCGATATCGGGAGCGCGACGACTGTGGGCGGATCGTACCTCGCTGAGCGTATCGAGGAAGCAATCGAGACCGAGGGGTATGCGAACCTCGAAACGATCATCGGCGAGATTCGTGCGGACGAATCGGTGTTCCTCCCACCGGATGAGACCGAGACAGCAGCCCGCGAGGCAGTGAACGAGTTCCTCATCGACGAATACGTGCTAGAAGCGGGCGGGCGGTACTTGGACTCTCTCGGCGACCGTAACCCCATGACGGTGAAGATCGTTCCGACAGTCTCTGACCGTATTGGGGGTCAGATTATCGACCACCTAGACGAGCTCGATACTGGCGATCAGTTCACCTTGAGCAAGGTCGCTGATCGCTTCGATAGCACCGTCACCGAAGACATGGTACAGACGTTCTTACTGCAGAACCTCGGCCGCGAAGAGGATCCGGTGTACGTCGTCGGGCCGACGGGCTCCGAGAAGGCATCCGACTGGGTGCCGGGGTATCCATTTCGGATCCCTGATGTCGGCTCAGAGACGTGGCGGTTCGAGTACAACGGCGACGACGTCGCAGCCATGCGCAAGAAGTGGCGACGTGAGCATCAGACAGGGACCGTCGAGTACGGTGATGTCACGTTCATGCTACCGGATCGAGAGGGTGTGCCTGGCGCGCTTCAGGGAACTGCCGACATCGAGCGCTCGCAAGTGAGCCTGACGCTCCGCTCCGAGCAGGACTACACGAAGATACAGGACTTGTTCGAACTAATGCCTGACGAGGCGTCAAGTCTAAAGGTCGAAATCAGCTTCCAAAAGTAAGACTGTATACTCACATAACAGATTTAGAATTTCACTTAAATCTAGAAAAAGCCGGCAGATATTTCTAAAGTATTGATATAATACGATGAATTAGACTTGGTAGAATTACTTTTGAATGACAAAATTGTCAGAGAATCACACCCAAAATAGCATCTGTGTCGAGATTACTTTCATAACTTAAATTAGTAGAATAATAGTGTTCTATCGCATTAATCGCTTGTTCTTTTTCAATACTATTTACATTAGATAATATTTGATCAATACAGAAGCCAATATCGTGAGTATCAGTAATCTTCTCAAGCTGAAAATCAAAATTCATCATGTGTCCCAGATACAGTGTATAATCTTGTGTTTCTCTACCTGATTCAGACATTTGGGTGTTATTCCAAAATTCTCCCCCATGGATTAGAAATGCTCGGGCTGCGTTCATACGATTTTTTCGCTTTTCACGAGAGGATTCGTTATCAAGTATATAATCCCGCTGTAGATCATGACAGCGATAAACCCATTCACCGGCTTCTTCTCGACGTTTTACAATTGCACGTTGGTGGAGACCTGCCAGTAACTGTCGAACTTTTGCCTGAGATCGATCCGTCATTTCGCTTAATATATGAGGTCTCAGTTCTCGAAGGACACATGAATCTCTAAGAAGTTGCTCTTCCTCAACCGTCAATTCATTAAGAAGACTATCTTCTAGGTAATTTATTAGCTCTGGTCTGTTTAACGGACTATCATTCAGTATATTCTTTAGTCCGGTATTATCAGCCAATGTTAATAGTTTATTGAGGATAAATGGATGGCCACGAGTACGGTTGTATACTTCACCGATCACATCGTCCTCAACTGAAAAACCGTGCTTTTGAACTAACTCTTCTGTAGCGTGATCATCTAACTCACTCAGCCCCACCCGTAATATATTCTCAGGTTCGTTTGGAATATGGCGGGAAGAACCAATATACCATGTAACATTATCCGGTAGATCACGAGATATTTCCTGAAAAGCAGAATTAAATTTCTTTTTTCTATTCTCATTAAGACCTCCTACGTCATATTGATCTATTATTAAAACAATTTGGTCGTGATTTTCGGATTCCTTTCTGATGACATCGAGTACAAAATGAATTGGATCAATTGTTTCTGTTATATCATCATCAGTGTTGAATAGTTTGGCTAATGTTGTCCCGAGTACAGCACTACCCACACCTCCGGATGGATCTAGTATTGAGCTAGCGCTAGATATTGATTTTATCGTTGATGGTGATACTTCTGACTTTATTTTTTCTCTAACCGAATTCGGGAATTCCGCTTCCCATTCCTCTAATAATCGTTGGAGAAAGACTTGTACTGTGTCTGGGTTCCCGATCTCGTAACGAATGACCGGAATATTTTCTGATTCGCAGGTAGATGCAAATTCATCAAGCAGTGCCGATTTACCGAAACCGCTAGGTCCTGAAACCGTATACATCTGGGCATTTGATTCAGGACCAAGCCCACTCTGCAGGCGATTCATTTCCGTTGTCCTATTCACAAAGGGGCTTGAGACATCCATTGAATAATATTTGTTTGTAGAGGTGGTATAATTATATTGTCGTGGAGAGTTCCCAAACAGATATACCGGCGGGGATTCGTTTGGTATTTAACTACTATGTCTGAAGGCTTAGAGGACCGAGATCGGAAAGAGCTCCCTATTGAACGAGGATTCCCGATCGAGCGCGTGAATGAGATTGCCGAGAAAGAGGGGCGTGCAAAGATGTACTACCGACCTATCTACACGATGCACAAGTGGTGGGCACGGCGGCTGGGCTGTGTTTTCCGTGCTGTCTCTCTCTACACCCTGCTCGATGATCCGGAAAAGGTCTCGGTGTATGAGCCGGGTCACGAAGGTGGCACACTCGCTGGTTACGGTGACGACGCCGACAGCGAGTCCGACCTCGACGTCGCCTCACTCCTCGAACGCGTGGATATGACGGACCCAGAGAGCCTCTGGGAGCTCTACCCGAAGGATGTCCGCATCGAAGACAAGAAAATCCTCGATCCATTCATGGGCGGCGGCACATCGCTCGTCGAAGCGTCTCGATTCGGCGCAGAGGTCGTCGGTAACGACTTGAATCCCGTTGCTTGGTTCGTCACAAAGAAACAACTCGAAGCCGGCCAGACCGACGTCGAAGAGTTGGAAGGAGCCTTTGAGCAGGTGAAGGAAGATGTAGCCGACGAAATTACGCAGTACTACAAAACGCCCTGTCCGAACAGTGACCATGATGCCGACGTGATGTACAACTTCTGGGTAAAAGAATTGGACTGCGTCTCCTGCGGACACACCGTTCCGTTGTTCAAGGACTATCGGATCGCAGCAGGCCGCTATGAGAACGATGACAAGTACAACGTTCTCTGTCCGGACTGTGGATCGGTCACCCTCGTGGATGACTGGCAGTCGGAGAGTGTATGTAACGATTGTGGTCATGATTTCGTCCCGAAAGAAGGGAATGTCTCACGCGGTGGAAAGTACAATTGTCCGGATTGCGGGCAGAAGTATGGGATTAAAGATGCGATACAGGAACAGGACGGATACGATCTCCGGCTTTACGCAATTGAATACTACTGTGAGTGCTGCGACGACTCCGGTAAAAACAGAGCGGCGTATAAGGGTTATAAACGCCCACAAGAAGCAGACGAGGAACTATTTGAGAAAGCAAAGGAAGAGTGGAAGCAGAGTAAAGAACTACGCAACTACGTCCCGTCTGTAGATATTCGCCCGGGATGGTATACTGCATCAACTCAATTTGAAGGCTCTGCTCCCGGGGCCCATGATATTCTCCAATATGGATATGAAGAGTGGGCCGACATGTATAATGACAGACAGCTTCTGGCTCTCTCGAAATTACTTCAGAGCATCGATAAATTGGAGGATGATAATCTCCGAGAGTTCCTTCTACTGTGCTTCTCTGAATCACTCAACTATAACTCAATGATGATTGGGTATAACCCAGCATATAATAAGGCCACCAACATTTTCAAGACGAATTCTTTTGATCCGCCAATCACCCCTCTTGAGAATAATGTCTGGGGATCTGAATACGGCACCGGTACATTTAGTGCTATGTGGGAGATGGTCAAGAAAGGTGTAGAATATGCGAACGAGCCCACAGAGCGGTATATCTCTGATGGAGATACACACGAAACACCACCATTCTCACAACCTATTGGTGAAGAATCATCGGTGACTTGTAACGATCTCCGAGATTTGGAGTACGAAAACGAATTTGATTTGGTACTTACAGATCCCCCCTACTACGATAATATTCTCTACTCTGAGCTCTCGGACTATTTCTATGTATGGCAACGACAGCTCCTGAAAAAAGAATTTGAATGGTTCAACCCAACAGCGACTCCACGAGCCAAGAGTATTGTCTCGAACCCAGCCGAAAATAAGGATGTCAAAATATTTGAATCCGAACTTAAAGAAGGATTCGAGAGCATTCATACTGCTCTAAAAGACGATGGCGCACTTGCGTTCACTTACCACCATAGCGACTCCGAGTCATGGGGTGAATTGCTTGAAGCACTCTGTGAGGTCGGATTTGAAGTTACAGCAACTCATCCGGTATCCGCAGATATTGAGAAATTCATTCAAGGAGAAGCAGTCTCGTTTGATATTATCGTAGTTGCTAGGCCAACAACTGAGCGAACATCGGCTTCTTGGAAATCTCTCCGCCGAGACATCTACCGCACGGCCCGCCGCACACGCAAGCAACTCGAAGAGAACCGTGAGCTCTCCCGTGGTGACATTGGAGTGATGGAGATGGGCGCGTGTTTCCGTGAGTACTCCAAGCATCACGGTAAGGTACAGCGCGACGGTGAGATAATGTCCGCAAAGGAGGTCGTGCAAGAGATCTACGGCATCATTCAGGAGGCCAGCGACATCGGCGTCGAAGATGTGTTTATTGATCTGCTCGATAGTCCCGATCCATCGTTCGACGACATCAATAAGCTCTGTCGTGGCACCAATGCCACGCCAGAGGACCTCAAAGAGATGTGTCTGTACAACACCGACGACGGCTTCGAACTTGGGACGTGGGACAATGAAAAGCGTCGGGCGTATATCGAAGAGCGGACCAACGGCAACGGCGATGAACATCTCTCAAATCTCGACAAGCTCCAATTCCTCCGGTACCGGTACGAGAAGGGACAGGCCGTCCAAAACTACGTTGACAAGTGGGGTGTCGATGACGATCTCCGCGAGCTCGCCGGACGGCTCGCGGACGTGACTGGTGACGACACCTATACGCGCGTACTCGGCGACCGAGACATCACGAGCTACTGAAGCGAGGAGCAGGTTAATTTCCCAGTCGATGATAACTCACACACTGATGCTGGGCATCACAGAAATAAACCCAGACAACCTCGATTGAAACAAGAGATATGTCCGATAGCACGCACCAAGACCGAAAGCAACGGTTCGAACAGATCGCACTCTCAGTCCGAAACAGGGACGCTGGTAGATGTCGGTGGTGCGAGACGACAGAAGGTGATGAGCGGTTGAGCGTACATCACCTCATCCCAGATTCGCGCATCCCTGACCGATTCGATGCTCACCTTCCGGTAAACCTCGTTTCGTTATGCCAATCATGTCACTCCGAGCTTGAGTCTCGTTCATTGGACTACCAACTTCGTGTTCTTGATGTAGAAGACCGAGAAGAACTGATGCTCTCTGAGACAACTCGGAATGCGCTGAACGTACGGCTGAATAAAATTGGTTCGGCCGAGGTCTCGGTGAAGGGCATTTCAAAGGTTGAGTCGCAGGAATTCATTGACGAAGACCTCACCAGCACGGAGTCTCAACGAGGGCTCTCCGAATTCTAACGGCGATTGGTAGTGTTGTGGAATTGAAGTCATGGAAAATCCCCTCGTACAATTCTGTTCAACCCAGAGGTTAGCCGATTATACCGTGTCTTCGAAGAGATGAGTATGAAGAACATGTATCTCTCCTTCAGAGAGGTAGAAATCAGGTGTTTTTGTGTACTCACGGGGTAGTTTTTGTATTCCTTCCCAGCAATCAGGTACCCAATCTTATGGCTCCCTCGTGTGTCCTTTGATGAGATGGTCGAACAACTATCGGCAAATCTGATGGAAGCGTTCATCTACGGTCTCATAGCTGCCTCGATTAGCGGCATAATCTTCGAAAGTGGAGATCGCTATACCAAGACAGCATGGTCCGGAGATCAGTTTGCGGGCAAGATCGAAGCACTCCCATTCTTCCTTGCCACGTTCTTTCTTGGTCTGTTCATCAAGTACGGCGAAGGTGTGATTGGAGCAGAAGTTTCAGCTCTCACTCAAAGCTTTATCGCCGGTCAACGAATTGGTCTCATTTTGATTTTCGGCATGATCGCGTTCAATGCCTCGGTAGACAATTTTCGATACACAGACCTAAAATCGCTCATGATTATGGGAATTGGTGGATTGCTATTCCTTCGACCAGAGATGATCTATACCGTTGTGTGAGCCTTTTCGATTGGGAGTCTCTGTATGGCCAAGCGACAGCAACCCGTTTTTTATCCTGTGAAACTGTGAATCAACTAATGGCAGGACCCGGACAGATTCCCGGACGCTACAATCTCGTCATCGAGGGCACGCACGACACCTTCGATCACCGAATGCCGATCGAGGAGTTCATCGAACGCCTTCAGAAAGACGATGTCCCGGATGAAGTCTCCGTAATCGGCCTCGAAGACGCCCTCTCGGACAACGAACTCCGTACTGAGCTCAATAGTGCAATGGATCGACGAGCGAACGATTTAGAGTACCAGAATCCGACGGTTCAGTTCGTCGTTGAGGGGTCGTTCCATCGCCAGGGAAAGACGTACGACCTTCGCTACGATGACCAGCTCCACTCCTTACAGGATGTGTTTGGGGCACAAATCGAACGAGAAGGAGATGGAGACTGGCTCGTTACGCCTTTCTGAGGTCCACTCACAGAAGCTTCAACGGCCCTTCCTTCTCGACTTCCCCTGTATCCCTCTTGAGGAAGTATAGGTCGATCCAATCTTGATGGTCTTCCTCATAGAAGACGGGGAGACAGGTCCACGTGTACTCGTTACGTCGCTCACAGCGAGTTTCGATCTGGTCTCGCGTCCAATCCCCGTCATGCTCTAAGTCGTAGCGGTTCCGAACGTTGTACGAGTGCTCGTCGGCGGCCGCTTTTACCACCCGAAGTGAGAAGTCTCGGAGGTCTTGGAATGTGAAGGGGCCATTCATGTCGGTAGCCCTACTGAGGTCGCTCTCCTTCACACCGTCCAAGCAAAGCTTGTTCTCCGCGATTGCGTAGAACGGTTCAAGTTCCGGATGGATATCTGCGAGAACGCTATGGAGATACTCGTGTACGACTTCGTCGTACTTGTCTAGTGAGAAGTCGCCTGTCGGGGAGATTATTTCCAACTCTGCGCCGGTCTGTGTGACTCGACGTCGTCGTGGTTCGAGCAACGGGCAGAGGAAGGCGAGTCTGTCGGCGTGGAGGAGATACGCGTAGCTGAACAACCGCGATCGTGATGGAGACTCCTTGACCGGGTCGTGCCCTTCTGCGTAGTATTTCGAGTCGAGGACAGCGATGGTCTCTTTCCCCTCTTGGAGGGCGTGGTCGGGCGCGTGGTAGATTTGGTTCTCGCCCTCGAAGGGATTGACCGACGGCGACGACGAGGGTTTGACGTTGGCGACCGAATCGAAATGGTCGTAGGACTTGATATAGGCGAGTTCGCGTTCGATCACCACCTGGGAGTACTGCTCGAACAGCGACTCCATGTTCAAGACGTAGTCCACGACCAACTCTCGGGGCCCGTCCTTGAGCTGCTGGCCGAGCGACGACGACAATACCGCCTTTGCGACGTCGAACGCCTTCCGGTAGTACTGGCGTTGTTTCGGAAGGTCACCGAGTGTGATGCGTCGATACTCGTCGATGCGGCCCAGTCCGCTGTCAACACCCATGCCCTCCAAGCGTTCGACCTCTCGATGAACTTCCGAGAAGATGCGATCGTAGCCGGGATGGTCGTACTCCGAGGCATTCTGTCGGAACAGTCGGAGCAGCGTCTTCCCTGCGTAGTGGAGCAGCGAGTTGGCGGCGTTGTCGTACTCTGTTTCGTTTCGGATCCAATTCGGCTCGACAGTTCCCCGGGCGTGATTCAACAGGGTTTGTTCGACATCAATCTCTCCTCGTCCTTCGAGGCTGTTGGTCCGCCGCAAGATTAGGTCTCGAATGTACCCGTTGCGTTGGATCGTCTCAAGTCCCTCCAAGTAGTTTATCGCCATCACGACGAGCACGTCTTCGAGTTCGATATCGTCAGAGAGGAAATCCTGAAGCGGAATGCCGTGGTAGTCGATCGAACGGTTCTGATCGTATACCGCCAGGAGCATGTCGAATATCGGGCCCCAGTCGATCTTCGGGGTAATCGTGACCTTCGACGACGGGGTCAGGCTCACTGCCCCGACGATATCGGTCGCAGAAACGTGGATGACGTCGCCGTCGTCGCCTTCCACGGTTACCGTGATAACGTCGTACTGCTGGTCGGAGTCGAGAGCATTCTGGCGCTTCGTGAACACGCCGGGACTCTCTCGTGTGAAAGACGCGCGACGAAGCTGATCAGTGATGGACGACGGACAGTCCTCTATCCGGATTTCCCCCCGCTCAGGGACGTCGAATGTATCCCGCCCGTACTGATAGACTTCGTCGACGGCACTCATTACTCGTAGGAACCCATCTGGCGTCGCTCCTGTTCAAGTTCACGTTCGGCGAGTTCAGCAGCCGGGGAGAGGTCGAATTCCTCGAACTCATCATTCAGCGCCCGGTAGTGTTCCGCGATTCGTTCCACCTGCGGGAACGCTGCGGAGTTCAACAGCCGGGGAACGATGTAGGTTCGGAAGGCCTGTCCAACCGAATCGGTCTGGTCGTACTCGTACTCCCCGCCTTCTCGGCAGGCGACACCGACGAAGACGGCGACATCGCGGTAGTGCATCGGGCCAAATCGCATGATTGAACCCTGTGCCGTGGACTCGTTGCCGTGGTTGATCCCTTCGTAGTCCCGCTCAAACAGACGGAGTAACTCGGCGTCGTCGATGTCGGTCTGTCCCGAAATGTGCGTGTCGAGCCAGTCTTTGAACAGTTGGCGTCGCTTGTCCTCTTCGTACTCGTCCAACTCGATCATGGCGAATCGGCGGGTGATCGCGTTATCGAGTTCATTCACGGTTCGGTCCGACATGTTCATTGTACAGATAATGTTCACCCGCTCGTCGAGTTCGATGGTCTCTCCCTCATCAGTCTCGAAAATCGTCTGGTGCGGGTTTTCGATCGCGGTGTAAAGAGGTCCGAAGATCTTCGAGATGTCGGCCCTGGTGATCTCGTCGAGGATGACTCCGTATTCGACGTCGAACCGGCGAGCTCGTTGAACACCCTCCGAGACACAGCCGAGCTTGGTCCGGTAGCTGAGCGATTCACCGGTGTAGTCCGGACTGATTCCGCCGATGATGTCCGACGGCGTCCATGAGGGTGTCGCGGTGTGGAGTGAGTATCCAATACCTGTTTCCCGGGCCAACTGCTTCGCAAACGTCGTCTTCCCGGTCCCCGTGGGTCCGTAGAGGACGACGGGTTTGCCGGCTTCGAGGGCGACCTTGGCGTTTCGCACGACATCTTCGGGGACGAGGATGTCTTCAGGTGTCTCATCACCGCGAAGACTGACGAGACGCTTCAATCGATCTGATGCGAGACGTGACTCTAGGACTGCCTGCCGGACGTTTCCGAGACCGCGTTTCCCATCGTGGGCTATGTCGAGTTCTTGCTCCTCGATGAGATACAGAAGGACTTCCTCATTCTCAGCGTTCTCGATTGCTTCAACGACATCGCCCTCGACACGCCGGAGGATGTTGATCTCTTCCTTAGCCTGCTCAAGCGTGTACGTGTCGTCAGACGAATTACCCATTTTCAGATAGGTATAGCCGAGGATATATAAAATCCGTCTCAGGCAGTCTATTCTTTAGTATGGTATCGAAACTGCGCAGACGACGGAATATCCAATTATTGAACTGGTCCCCACCTTCTCGTCAAACACCATCTAGCGCTGGTGTCTCAACCCGGCGTGATTGTGGAGAGTGGATCCCTTCCGACGAGTGTACACTGTGGTGTGTACCTCTCACCTCAGTATGTAGTCACCTGGTATTGAATATCTGAGACGTGAGGATATCGTCTCCGTCACGGTCACTTGTCATCAACGAGTTTAGTCTGCGCCGGCTCTGTTGAAATCCTCTTCGAGGAACACGTTCTGCCCGAGTTCCGGCCAGTACAGATGAAGCACAGATCGCTCAGTACAGGGGACTCACGAATCGCTCAGTGCAGCGGACACATTTTGCAGAACAGTCAGAGCCTGTCAGTACAGAATCACGCTACGGTTTCAACGCCGAGGATCTCGAAGCGAACTCCACCGGTCTCACTCTCAGTCACCTGTATCTTCCACCCATGTGCAGCAACTGTCTCGGCGACGATAGCGAGTCCAAACCCGGTCCCTTCCTCGCGGGTCGTATACCCCGGGTCGAACACGGACTCACGGTCACTCTCAGGGATACCGGGCCCATCATCAGCCACGTAAAATCCCGGCCGGTCAGGAAGCACTCCGACGGAGACCGTCACGTCCGGGCCGCCGTGATCGATTGAATTCCGAAACAGGTTCTCGAACAGTCGTTGGAGCCGTGTCGGGTCCGCTTTGAACGTCAGGTCGTCCTCGACACGTAACTCGGCAGCGTTTGTCTCAACCATCTCCCAACTGTTCTGTGCGACCGACGAGAGCAACACTGCATCCCACTGCTCGACTGGTTGGCCATCACGGGCGAGCGAGAGAATTTGCCTAATTAGGTCCTCCATCCGAGTTAGCGCCCGTTCGATGGCTGCTGCGTGTTCATTCTCTGCAACCTCCTCGACATCCTCGCGGAGTAATTCGAACCGCCCTGTGGCCACGTTGAGAGGATTACGGAGGTCGTGACTCACTAAACTGGCAAACTGTTCGAGACGTTCGTTCTGTCGCACTAATTCCTCACGATACCGCTCACGGTCAGTCACGTCGGTCAGAAGGATGGTTCGGCCGAGCCCAGCTTTTGCTGTCCCATACGGTGTCTCTGTAACATGGTAATACCGGGGGCGGTCCTCTTGTTGGAGTTTCAAAATAGCGTCGTCGCTGTCAAGACAGTCAGCTACTCGTGGAAGTGTCGTCTTCAGAGGGGTGCCCTCGGCACCGTCAAGGTCAGGGAAGAGGGTCTGCGCAGCGCGATTCGTGTCTCGAATGTGGTTGCTCGCGTCAAGTGCAATAATTGGCTCGTCCCGTTCGCCGGCCAATTGGATGGCATCGAACTGGTCGATATAGACGAACGCGACACCAACGGCGAAGACGGCGACCCCGAGCGGCTCGTAGGTAATGTCGATGAGGTAGGGCGTGGTGTACCCGATGATATCGAACACGACGGGCAGGCCGGTGATTCCAACGAGAGCGAGGAGCGCTCGTGTGTCGAGATCGATCTCGGTGAACAGTTCCAACAGCATGAAATAGCCGACAAAGGCGAGTGCATACGAGAGCCCCATTGCAGTCCAATGTAGCGGCCCTGTGTACACGGACAGATGAGGGAACGGGGTGGCGACGGCTGTCGTCGTGAAGTATCCTTGGTGGAGAGGATTGGTGACCTTCACCGCGACAAGTACGATGTAGACGGCGATAGCAAGGCGACGGTATGTCGGATTTCGATGGTAGGTCCGACCAGTATACGCTGAACAGAAGTAGAGCCATGCGCCGACAGCTGCGAGTCCCAGCACGAGCCCGAACGTATACCACGCGAGTTTGAGTGATATCGTTGGAGAGACGAGAAATCCGACGTGAGCGGTCGCCCACCCGCCGCTAGTCAGGAGGAGTGCCCACAATCCCCGTCGCGTATCAGCATTTGTGATACGTTGAAGGCGTGTGAGACTTATAAAACAGGCCAATGCAGCCACGACGAAGAGACCAACATAGAGCAGAAAGAGAGGAGATGTCGTCGAGACAGCCATATTGGACCGTCCCGGGGGCCAGAGTAATACTTTATGAATCTGTAAGGTGACGATGTCTTGATAGCGCGTGATAGACGCGCAGTCTTCAGCGACTGGCTATTTCGGGTGAGAATATATTTGAAGAATAGTATTTCAACAGAGTTTAGAATTGCTAGATGTAGAAAAACATCGACAGACAATCTGAAACAAAACGACGAGTGCGTGATAGGGTCAGAAATATAACTGCTGATAGCCTGTGGCTCGGAGTGACAGCACGACCGTACTAGAGGAGAATTTGATTCACTCGACACAACGGTGTGCGCCCAGATCAAGTCGAAGTGTGGTCGTTATCGAACTTCAGAGCACTCGATCTGTGGTCATTACATAAAAAATCACAGGCCGAACGCAGCTGGCGCGCGGTTCAGAACTCGAAAATGAATCCGAAGTTCACCGCCAGAGGTAACACAATCAGTAGGACATACATGGCAACACCCTTCCCAAACTTCGTAGCATTGGGTGCTGCCCCACCATTGGTCATCCAATATTTGTTCCACTCTCTACTAAGTCGAGTGCGAATTGTTGAGGCGCTTCGAAACGTTCCATAAGCGGTGGCTCCACCGAGACCGACAACTGAAAGAGCGGGATTGTCATCACTATCTTGATCGAGGAATTCATCGAGTTTACTGTTCACCCAATCGGCTCGATGCTTACCAGGTTCAGGATCACGCGATCGTGGGACTCGATGAGGATTTTCGACATCGACCAGCGTCGTCGCTTCGGTAACTGGGACTCCGTCCTTCGTTTCGACACGATCGGAATCACGGTCGATGTGCCCGGGGAGTTCGTGATCATTCGGGTCGTAATGAATCTGATCTTTATCGGGGAAGCCAGCGCGATCGTACGGTAGGTTCACGTCGCGTGGGTGGTGTAACGGAAGTGGCTGGTTTTGCTGCTCCCGATGGCGGTCTCGACGAACATCTTCATCATACGCATCGCCGTCAGGACTGACCGGGGAGAACGGTTCGTTCTGAAACGGGAATGGGTTTCCAATGACCGGAAACTGATGTTCGGGGTCCTCGGGCACAACGGGTGGCGCTTCGTCGCCCTTTCCCATTACGTTATATAATTTTAAAGTGTTGATACGGCCGCTTTTTGCTATGTAGTATCGCGCTGTCTGTAGATCTTCCCAGCCTGCAAGATCACGAAGCATCTTCACATCCACCGATGCATCTGCGAGGAATGTCTCACCTGTCGCCCGTAGAGGGTGGGCAGAAATCTCTGACGAGTCCACACCGTCGGCGTTTTCGGCGGCCTCTTTCAACAGCCGGTTGATAGAATGCTGTTGCCAGTCAAGGCAATCAAACTCATCGAAAAAAGTCACTAGACAAGCAGTGATTCGATACGACCAGCCGAACGCGATGACGCGTGCAGACCGGTCATATTTGGGAGACCACTTGCTTGTGTAGACGATTTTCTGTAGGTTTTCGGGAGTACAGAACTCAGCTCGTTTGATTACATCTTCTCGTTGTTCGGCTTTCAGATTTTTCCACGAGACCCCGGATTCCCACTCGCCGCTCTCTTGTAGTTCCTTCAGCCCTTTTCGTCCCCATACGTCAAGCGCGCCAACCCAGCATCGGCTACATCCACAGGGGTCGAACGAAGGGATACAAATCTCTCCGCGTTTCCAATCGATCCAAGATTCACGAAGATGCTGTATCTCTTGTAATCGCATTCCAAGTCGCCCTGCAAGTAAAATAACATAGCAGGTAATCAGGCGACGGGCACGATCGTCTATTCGTAGTGCCCCAATGTACATGCGGAAGTACGTATCAACACCAAGGGCGTCTGTAGCTGACGGCTTTCTATCGTGTGCAGTCACACACAAGCTAAATTTGTAGTTATTTAAAAGGGTAAGTTTGGAGAATATGATATATTAGAGTGGATGGGTAGATCTCGCTCTTATCTAATTTCATCCGTGATCAAGCTATTAGCAAGGTAGTCACCTACTGTCAGCCTCGTCCACCGCGCGGCACACATCCTACGCTGGTTTCTCAAGAGTCTCCAACTGGTGGCCAAGACGTCCCCCCGCAATTGCGTGGTTGTACGCCTGCTCTCGCTTCAGAATCTTAGCCACGGTCGGATGTGTCCACGGCACTTCCTCAGCGATACAACGGGTGGATTTGCCGTTGTCGGCAAGTTTCAATACCAACCGGATATCCTCTTTGTGTTCTTCCTCGATAACAAGATACTGTTTGTCACCATCAAAACAGAGTCCAACCGGAGGCTGCCCATGGTAGTAACCATTCGAAATGCGCTCTTTGGTCTCCTCAATCGACTTCTCGATGTATCTCCTCATTGCTTCGTGCTCTGAGGCAGTTTGTAAGAGTTCGATAGCAACAGTCATTGGATCGTCTAAATCTATTGGCCCGGATCCGATGTCGTGGAGCTCGACATCGTTCTTACGGCAGGCCACGATGAGTTCCATAGTGTCATCAAAATCTCGGGCGAACCGACGCTTTCCATCGGCCCATACCAAGTCTGTCTCTCCATGTTCGATGCGTTTCATCACACGCTGCCACTCTCCACGGTCCTCTGTTGAGAATCCGCTTGACCACCTGCCGTCGTTATAGATCGTGTTCAGTTCGACCGGAGGATAGTCGTCCCGGTCGTTAATCACGGCCTCATATGCTTCGATATTCTCTTTTTGCCGTGGTATAGACCGGTCGCTGTCCTGAGAGAGTCGGGTGTAGCCGTCGGCTATGAGAGTCTCTTCATCACTCGTCATCGTACTGGTGGACCGTCAGCTCCATTTTGTTTGCTGCACTACCCATCTCCCATTCGAGTTCATCACCCTGTGACAGACTAAAGAACTCAGCCGTGTCTTTCGGAATGGTGACCCGGTACTGTTTGGTCTCGCGGGTGTTTCCGTCTCGATCAGTGACCTCTGATTCGGTAACTTGGACCTTCGTTTTCGCCATGTCTGTTTAGTGTTACGTGTTGTACTACTATTAGTGTTAGGAAGGTGTGGTAAAGCTACGCCCCTAGTGTTAACACAACAAAATTATAACAATAACAACTCAGTCCACAAAATCGAACTGCTATGTGCCAGCACGAGGAGAGATTAGGGCTGTACACTAACTGGGCGTGTAAGAGTCTGAAAAAACAATTTTCTGCCCATCGCTACAAACGACGGCAGAATAGTCGTTAGTGGCGGACAAGGTTCGCCGCGCAGGGTCCCTTGGAACTACTCGTAGTAACTGACGCGCTCAACAACTTCCGCGAAGGCGACATTCTCGCGCACATCAGTAATCTCGATAGTGACACGCTCGCTCTGTTTGGTGTCAGGAACAATAACGACGAAACCGCGCTCAACACGGGTTATACCATCGCCTTGATCACCAATATCTTCGATTTCGACGGTGCGTTGCTCGCCTTCTTCGATAGGGGGCGTCTGTGGCACTTGATCGACCTGTGGATCAGCGTCAGTGTTGTTGGCCTCGTTGGTCGTGGGTACCGGCAGAACAGCCACACGATACGTCTCCTCTGCCTGTAGATCGCCAAGGCGGAGTTCCTGCTCCGGAATCTCAACCACATATGACCCATCACGCTCTTCGACTTTACCCGAGAACAGACACCGAAGTTCCTCTGAAATCTCCATTTGTAAACCTTACACCGGATACGCGACGAAGAGCACTTTACTCTGCTGTCTGCCTATTCCGGCGCTACAACGTCCCCACACGCCGGACACTCGGTCCACACGCCCTCGGTGCCGTCGTTCTTTTCGTATTCAACAAGAATCCATGCTTCAGATATGTCCTCACCACATTTCGGGCAACGACCGAGGGACGATTCGTCAGCGTTCATGGAAGGGGTGGAAGGAGCGTGTGACAGTGTTCCTTCCAAATGAATTTCATCCGGGGGAGAACGTAAGGCTTTGGCGGCTTTACGGGTCAAACGCACCGAATTTCCGGTGGATACATATCGCCAGTAACATTAACTCACAGCCATCAAAAACTTGGAACCCATGAGTATCCGCACAGTACTTACTCGGCTAATGCCCGGTGACGAGACAGAGGTAGTCGTGGAGTGCCGTCAGTGCGGCGAGAATCTAATGTCGCGCGCAGATGAGTGTCCCAAGTGTGGATCAGATGAGATAGAACACTTTCAGATTTCAGAGTAGACTGCCGCATTCGGGATACATCAGTCAATATCGCAATTAGGAGAGCGCGCATGACCGCAAGGTCTCTCCCTGCTTCTCAGTCACGATCTCGCTCTCAGCGGAGTAGGTCGCTGCCAGACTCCCCCTCATCCTCATCTTCACGGTCTCTGCGAAATCGCCTCAGGGATCGGATGGAGACTTGTCTGGCAGATTCGTCCCGACGAGGGAGCTCGGGAGTCGATGTCCGAGTAAAGCGTCGGTTCGCATCCGGATGTCTCTCCCTAGTTCACTATAATCGAGTTCCTTGGACTCTGGGTCATAGACGTCGTCTCCCGCGTCGTGTCGACAGAGATTGATAAGTTCGATACTGGCGGTCGACTCTTTTTTCGAACCGTCTTCTCGCTCCACTTCTACAAGTATTCGAGTCGGCGAGATTCCCTCTCCAAGTTGGATTGATCTGACACTTGGACCGCTCGATGCTGTTTCGAGCACTTCTTGCTCTGTTTTGAATCCACTCGAATCGTCCTCGACGTCGTCGTTCGTCATGCGCTTGTCGACGTGAGATTAATCCACATAAAATATTGTAAAGTGACTCGTCGAGCCACTACACACACGATCGTGGAGGATCTAGAAAATCAGTCTCGTCCGCTTCTTGGGGTACCGGTTGGCGGGGCTGCTGTTGTGATGAGCGTGCTCTCGCCTCGTCAAACGAAAAAGCGCGTGATATCTCGACATCGAAGATGACCACCATCTTGCTTCGACAGTCTCTACTTCTCATCATCCTTCTGTTTATTTGTCTCTCGCTCGTCACGGAGTTCCATCGTGGCTGATTTCTCTTCTTCCTCGTCCTCATATGCAAGTGCGCCGCGAATTTCCGACGGACGCTTGACTGGTTGAATTACAATCTCTCCCTCCTCATTTTCAACGAACCGGACTCGCCCCCGTGTATTGATATGGAGTTTGTCACAGAACTCTGGGGGAATCGTCACTTCTCCCGTGCTCGTGACTGTGACAATTGTTCCGTCGCCAGCATTGCCCATAGGTACTGAGGCAGATTTAGTGTTACTTTGATTTTTGGCTCTATTAGAATTCTGAGCCAGTGATACGTTCTGCTCCGGGTACGGTCAGTACAGGGGGCCCACGTACCGATGTCGAACTCCGACCTCTCCACGACATGTCAGTAGTAGCTTGCGAGATACAGAGCGTATATTCAGCAAGACAATGTTGTTACAGGCTCAAAGGAGCTCGTCATTGTCAGTTCTTTTCGTCCGGCATGAGCAATGGAATTGAAGACTCTACGCCCATAACCTCTTATTTCACCGCTTATATCGCAAAGTATGCGAAGCAATGTAGAAGAGACAGAGACGCAAGAATCTGAGGGAACTGACTCTTCCACAGAAGCCCGACACCACGCACTTGAGGACGCACGGCGAGTCCTTGACCACGAACTCCAATCTCTCAATGATGTCACTCAGAAATCCTGGCGAATCGTCCAATTCAACGGATTAGTTGCTACAGTCTTCGCAGCACTCGTACCGATTCAATCCGGACTAAATCAACTTACCTTGATCCCCGGCCTGATCCTCACCGCAGCTGCCTTGGTACTCGGCTACTCCACATACACCGCTTTCCAAACTCAGGAACGAGAAAGCGTCAGGACAGGCCCTGAAACAGAGATGTACCGCGCCGTATCCAACCACGACTACGAAGAAGACGAATACCTCTCCCACGCACTACGGATCCACGCAGACGACATCGACGCTATGCAGCCAACAACAGAAGACAAGTCCAAAGACGTCGATAGAGCCCTTCTCACCTCTATCCTCGGCGTCATCCTTTTAGTGGTAGGTACACTATTCCTCTTTACAGTATGACCGACGAAGGAAACTCCGGTGACGGCGGCTCCTCCGGCGACGGTGAAGCCCCCGACCTCGGACAATTCGGATCCCACGAGACATTCAAGGGCGGAGACAGCCCCGACAACACACGGCCCGGCGACACCTCCGACGACGAGTAAGGCCGCTGTAACCCCTCTAGTCTACATTTTATATCTCGGTTAGCAGCAGGTATTCAATACAGCAACGGCTTTGTCAGCTACTTGCTTGCTGTCAGCAGCGGTGTGACGGATATAGAGATTCCATGCAGGACGGAAGCTTTTTTCTTTCGCCTCAGATGCGTTGAAGCAACCGTTCACTGTTTATGCGCAGTGACCAGGCCAACCCGGTTACGATTACGGGTAGGAGGGACGGTCGTTTAACGGGCCTTCCCGGGTCTTACTCGATGTATCACCAACGTCAATAACCCGGCCTACTCTACCGGAACACAACATGAGCATGCCGAACAACCCTTTAGACTCGCTATTCCTGTGCGTCACACCGATCAAACTACCGGGCGGCGGTCACGCAACAGGGACACTATTCCGATACGAGCAGGAAGGCGAGAAGACAGACTATCTCGTCACGAACCGGCACGTCTTCGTTGAGGAGAACGATGACGGCGAAGAAGAATTCGTAGCCGAGGAAGCCCGGATTTACCTGCGAGACAACGCAGACGCACCGATGCTCCGTATCAGCCGCCCACTAGACTTAGTGAAGGACGGCGAGCGGCAATGGATGGAACACTCCGCTGAACCGCAACCCGACCTGGCAGTGCTCGAATTGTACGACGACTTGGATGATTACATCAATCAACCGATCGGCCCGCCAAACTTCCTCCCTGATGAACGACCGATAACAGCAGGTGAGGAAGCGATGATTGTTGGGTACCCAGTGATCGAACCGAACGACTACATGCCGATAATCCGGAGTGCCCTGATCTCTAGTCATTACGGCGGCGGATTTATGGGGAATCTCGCGTTCGCAACAGACGCGAACACGCACTCCGGGATGAGCGGAAGCCCAATCTTCACAACACCGTCGATAATCGATCAGATGGATGGCGGGCCCGTCGTGTATAAGCAGCCGCAGCGGTACTTCCTCGGAATTCACTCATCGACTCTGCAATCGCCCGCGCATTCGATAGAGGAAGGCCCGCTGAATGTTAATTTCGCGTTCTACCCGGAGCAGATCATTGAGATCATCGAAAACAGTGAAGAGTGAACATGTCGTCAGCCTCACGACTTGACCTTCCCGTACCAGTTCCACACGATCCGAGCGCGTTCCGGCCGCACCACTCGACCAGCGACAGGAGAAGTACGACGATTGTCACAAATCACGACCCGATACCGGTGCTGTCGGATCAGACATGTCCCAAGAATACCCATCAAGACAGTGAAAAGCAGGGTATGGACAGCATTGAGGACGTCGTCGTAAATCTGTGCGAGACGGAGACCCATCACGCTGTATCGACCAATTTGACAACCACGATTTGAACAGTTTGTCGTGTAAGACTCGCGCCCTGTATCTTGCACGGCTATCAGAACATCTCTCTAAGCTGGTAGAAATGTCAACAGCTAATTCGCACCTTTCAGCGACCAGCCGTTTCAGACAAGAACATGTCTGAAGAAGAGGATTTCAACAAAGCCAATAGGATAACTCTGCTGAATTCTATGACCTAGTTATTCCGGAGTGAATAGCTCGACAAATATGATACATGAGTATCATTTCGAAGATCAGTAGTATTTCAAAACATGAATACGAAATATGAAGACATGTATGATCTTACTGGCTTTCAGCGCGACTTGCTGTACGTAATCGCCGGCCTTGATGATCCACACGGGCTCGCAATTAAGGACGAACTTGAGAACTACTACGAAAAGGAGATCCACCATGGTCGTCTCTATCCGAATCTCGACACGCTTGTTGAGAAGGGACTTGTCGAAAAAAGTCAGCGAGATAGACGGACCAATGAGTACACTACCACACGTCGGGGTACTAGAGAGATTCAGGCGCGGGCAGAATGGGAAGCCGACTACATCGACCACAGCACCTGACCAAGTCGCCACAGTCGAGAACCCGGAACCGAACTGCTCCTTGGGAAAGGGGAGGACTTCTCTGAATCCTCAATAGCCCAATAGGGTTTGCGTACGCTCGTTCTCGATGTATTTACTATCGAGATCTCTAACAGAGGCGGCTAATCTAGATGTATAGGATTAAGTCCAAAATAGAGCATTACTTATCTAATGAATCTAGAAGAGGAAATCCGGAGAGGAGAACAAGAGTCTGAACGACTCGAATATAAGTCCAAAGAGGTCGGTCCCCGTAAAGTTGCGAAGGAGATCGCTGCGATGTCTAACGCTGTAGGTGGTGCCATCGTTTTAGGAATCCGCGAAGATTCGCATGGCCGACCCGATAGAATACAGAATGTTACATCGAGCGATGAAATTGCTCGATCAATCTCCGATGTGCTTAGTCACTATGTAGAACCAATTCCGCAATTTTCCACGGACATTCTAGATATTGAGGGAAAGACTCAACTGGCAATTCTCGTCGAAGGGACAGACAACTTGCTGAGTTATGAGCATGATCGAATTGAAGAACCGTTGTTTCCGATTCGGCGGCAAACCGAAGTGAGGTATCTTTCTGGTCACGAAGTTCAGAACTACTTCGAAGAACGATTAGGAACTCTTTCGGAAAATGACAAGGAGGGACTTCTAAGGCTCCCTGAACCAGAGGAGGGTATCTCAAATTATTTTATTGAATGCCCGGAAGGGCACATCTCAGAACTTTGTTTATTTACTCCTCACTACTTTCCGGATAATCCGCACCGAGTCATGGCACAGCTTGACTATATTCCTGAAGAGCGGGCAGAACATGTATTTGCAGTTCTAGATAACCTGTTCGGTCTTTCTGTACCAGAGTGCCATTTCACGATTAACCAGTCAAACGGAGCATGGATTGGCAGCGGATATCGGAATTTCGTAGCCAATCTCCGTAACCGAGAAGACAGATACTCGCAGTCGGAGGATTCCGGCTATCAGTTAGAATTGTATGACCATGACCAAGCAGTCCTCATTTGTGATCTAGATATCGGATATCCCGAATCGAGTCTACTCATCTACGCGGCACCTTTTACGTCGCAATCGGGGTACCGACATTTGACAGTGAATTTCTTGATCGATGGCCAACCCGTCGACGTTCGTCCGCTGATTGAATTTGCCGAGCAAAGTGAAGTGAACCTCACCACAGCAGAAAGCGTGGAGATTCCTACTGATGGAATTCAACGACCTGAGCGCATTCCGGTAGACATCGTAGAACGAACGACTCGGACTGTGGAATTCGAGTCAGATTCAGAGGCTAGTGTTGACGGTGCCCTCTGTAAAAACCCATTCTATGGAAAAAGAGAATTCTTACAGAATAAATTAGATATAGGTCGAGTTGTTCCCCTGTCGAATTATCGCACTTTACGTTCTTTCCTACGTGATTGGGATCGTCCGGAAGATCCTCATGAGTACACGACGCAGCATTTTCACGTCACCGATTGGGATGATTTCACGCGAGGGATTTATGCCAACGTAAAACAGGTCCACTTCTCGATAAATTGGTAGCCTCCCAGAATATATCCTCATCGGTTTCCTGTCTTCAGATAGATTCTCATCCGAAACGATTCGTCGCTGAAGATTGTGTATCCTGTATCGACAATGACCAGCCCAAGATGATCATCGACCGGAGATCTCAACAGAGCTACTGATCTACATCCGGTCTAACACCCCCTCTCAGGAGCTTGTAGATACAGCTCACCATCCAAATCACGAGGGAGTTTCACTTAATATACAAATAGTTTTTATAATCGATCCATTACCCACAAGTGGCTGAAAACGCCCCCCGGTGCGATGACACCGGGGAACAACGCTGCCACCAATGACAGCAAACGACACTAACCGTGTCGAGAGTGATAACTCTGCCTCTCGGAGGACCGAGGAATCACTCTCCGCACACGACACACAAGACGCACGAATCGTCGCGGAAACACGCGCTGTCGGAGGAACGACGACACGCAGAGACCTCCTAGTAAAAACTGAATTGACTTCAGAGACGCTTGGGGAACGACTGTGTGAACTTGCAGACTGGGGCTATCTCGATCTAATCGGTGACTCTGGGCACGAGTTGATCGTCCTCACACATCGTGGTAAAAATCTCGCTGAGGAGGTTCGATGACAGAACCAAATCAAGACAGCGCGATGCCTCTTGATCCCGATGACGCGTTCCAAGCTGTGTCCAATAGCCGAAGACGGCAGGTTCTCCTGTCGCTTTCTCAGACGGACGGTGTAGTGTCCGTCTCTGAGCTCGCTCGGGAAATTGCTGCGATCGAGAATCTCATCGATCCTGGTGAAGTATCGGGTGAACAGCGGACGACAGTGTATATCGCACTGATACAGTCACACCTGGGAATGCTAGACGACATAGGCGTCATCGCTTACGACGAGAGAGCTAAACAGGTCGAATCAACCGAGGTAACGAAACCCGTCGCTCAACACATTCGGGAGATAACAAGCGCGTGCTACGAACCAGAGGATTCTGAATGACTCGCACCTCTGAGGACGATCTGATCGACGGATCGGTAATTCGGAAACTGACGAATCAGTTCGACCAGACGAACCAACTATTGGAGTGTCTTTCCCCGGTGAATAGTAACTCAAACCTGTTTGTTAGTGTGATCGAGTTATACTCGCGTTGGAAGGTTGATTCCGACGCTAAACAAATTCTTTCCCGATGGTTACTGGCAGAAGACGTCACCCCGTATAGCGATGAAGCGTACACGGGGGTGACAGATGGTTCGTAACGGGGGATACAACACGTTCCCGACGAGTGTTAGGGAAGAGATCCTCGAACGAGACCGGTATCGGTGTCAGGTATGTGCACGGTTGGGCCCTGAACGCGGTGGGAATATCGACTTGGAAGCACACCATATGCAAGAGAATCCGGAATACGTCGACCGTGACCACCCAGACAACGGGACGACAATGTGTATTCCGTGCCATCACTTGGTCACTCAGCGGATAACGGCCGATGACCTTCCGTTCGACCTCGACGACATCGCCGCCGAGGTTACCCTGCTGTACAAAGACTACGGAATTCTCACTTACCTCTACGAGAACGGGCCAGCGACAACTAGCGAGATCAGAGAAGCCACCGATGGATCGACTCGGACATCGATCATTGAGCGCCTGTGGACGTTGATGTCTGTCGATCGGAAGGTGAGCTCATTGAACCAACCACTGGTTGATAAAGACCTCGACACTGGTGAATGGGGATATCCTGCTGACATCGGGCGCACTGTCCGAGCCAGATTGCCCACAAGCGAGAAAGAACTAGTGGACGGGCTTCGAGACGAGCTCTTACGGCGACTTCTTGATGCCGGGGTCTCCCATTCGACTGTTGGGATGCTCTTTGGCCGGTCGTATAGGGCGACATTTTACATCAACAAGAGGGCAGGTGCGCTTAGAGTCCCCCTCGACGACAGTGAGCACCCTGACGCGCCGATGGATGCAAATGAACTTGATGAAGTCGTCGACCGATTAGCGGGATTGTTCGAAGAGGCCGATATATAGTGACTGACAATGGTTCACGGGAGGACACTGTAGACGTGGAAACGGATAGATACCGTCGAGAATCCATGGAAGGCGATCAGAGGCTGGTCGATAGCGAAGAGGAACAACTGACGCTACACGTCGCTGACGAAGACGAGCTCTTCGAGAGGGCCCGTCAGTGTACACGACCGACAGAACTCGTAGTGTCTCCGGTTGAACTCCATCAGCGGAACGTTCAGCGGCGGCTTCGGGAAGAGCATCTCCCGAAAGACGCCTTCTCGTTCGAAGACCCCGTTCAGCTCAGCAAACGGCTCCTAGAGTCGAATGAACGTCCGACTGCAACTATCGACCGGATCGATCGCTTGAGCCTGCTCCGTTCAGTTCTTGAGGATTCGATGTCTCAGGAGTCGCCAGACATCGCATTCTCATCCCGGCTTGCTTCGCGTGAGCCACAGCAGATCGAACAAATTCGCACGGAAGTAGAGACAGTCACAAATTTTCACCCTGAACGAGTCGCAGCGTGGCGAGATACGGCCGGTGATTTGTACAGTCCGATCGACGCAACGGCTACAGAGCTTCTCGACATCGCGCTTGGCGTGGAACGTAATCTCCGGGAGCGGACCTCAAAGGCAATCTCGGAAACAGAACTGGTCCGACGAGCGACTCAAACACTCGTGGCAACGGATGGTTCTGTGTGGGAAAGCGCGTATCCGCATATCGAACGGCTCACGCTACTCGGACTCAGCAGTCTTTCCGCACCTCACACTGATCTCGTCCATGGAATTCTTGCGACAACGGAAGTTAAGGTCCACATCCATTTCCGCTCTGAAAGTGGAGTGTACCTCAAAAAGCGGGCACGGCACCTACTTGCAGTCACTGGTCCCGGGACAGAGGTGTTCGAATGACCGCATCGGACCGTTTCACGCTCACACGGCCGATCGATCCACCAGAAACCCCCACAGTCGAAATCGTGTCGTCGACGCAGCGAGAGGAAGCGAGAAGCGCGATGGCGGTCGTGGCCGCGCTGTGTGACCAAGATGTTTCGATCCGCGACGTGGCTGTCGTCGTCCGCGACCTCGACCCCTACGAAGAACCGTTGTTCCGAGCGGCCATCCAATATGGACTCACACCAGTGTTTTGGACACAGCTCCGAGTAACTCGGACACGGCCATATGCTCTCGTTGATGCTGTCTGTGAAACGCTTTCTGAGTCGTCTATAGAACTCGATACCCTACTTCGGCCACTCGAACTGGGCTGGTCGCCGACCGGAGAAGTATCCGATACATGGCCGATTGACCCCGCGACAGTGTCGAAAGCGATCAGGCGGCTTCCGCGCGAATCGCGGACTACCAGGGGGTGGAAAGACGTAATCGAAGCTTCTGGTGACGTGGACGACCGCATTTGGAAGTACGTGGACTGGGTAAGTGCTGCTCCCGACCCGGAGCCAGGCCTCGTGAGGGAACTGCTCAGTGATGTCATTGAGGGATATGCTGAGCACGGACTTCCGGAGACGAAAGCTACAGACTCGCCAGCACTGCTCGACACGGAAACTGACGCAAGGGCTGTCGTGCGTATTCGAACGCTCGTCGAACAACTGAGTCACAAATACGCTGATCGACTCGACAAAAAAACGGTCGAACAGTCGTGGGATGACGTCGCCGAACTGGCCAGCGTGATCGTCACACAGCGACCGGGGCGGAGAGAGCACTCGAACGCGCGTGCCGTGGACGTGTTGGAAGCAAACGACGTCTGGGCGCTCGACGTTCCATACGTAGTCGCGCTGGGGTTGACCGCCGAACGATGGCCGCAACCACCAGAGTCAGTTCTGCCACCAGAATTCCGAGAAGCGGTTTTTCGGGGTGAGGGCCGATCACGGCTTCTCGCACCACAGCCCGCGTGGGCAGGCGGCCGAGACCGAGACCAGTTCGTGGACACACTTCGTGCTGCAAGCCGATGTGCGGTCGTGATGCGGCATACACGGACCACAGACGGTGAGGATGTCCCGCGATCCCCGTTCCTTGAATACCTCGACAACGAGCATGTGTCCGAAGCAAGTAGAAGCCAACTCGTCGGAACCGATCGGGACCTTCCACCGGAACTTCAGAGATATCTCACCGGAGAGGTGAAATGACAATGAGTGAAATTGGCGACGACAATCCCCTCGTTTTGAGGGGCGCACAGCAGGCGATCAGGAATGCCTATTTCGATTACGAGACCGGGCTCTTCACGCTAAATTGTGTTCCGGGTGCCGGCAAATCCGTCGTCGCACACCACATCGCCGCCGAGGATATCCTCCGCCGATACGTCGCTGGTGATCCGACGCCGGAACAGCACGTCGCGGTGATATCGTTCAATCGTGACGAGGCTGCCGACATCGTCCCGAAGGTATGCGATCGGCTGCGAACCATTGTTGAACACGATCTCGTCTCCATCGCATCCGAAGTCACCGACGAAGAGCTTGAATATCTCTTACAGCGTACACGCCAGGCCCCGTACGTAGGAACTGTTGACAGCCTCCTTCGTGGTGTCCTACAAGAGATCTCCCATGACGCAGGATTCGAGGAGATGCCTTCAGTTGGTAATGACGCGCTATTACATCGAGCTCACCGAAACTGTTACGAGGCTCTTCAGGATGACCCGGATCACGAACGACGACTCCGAGATCTAGAAGCCGCATATCCGGAGGGAGAGTATGACGATAGTGTAGCTGAGATGCTCAAATCCGCCGTGACGTTCTGCCGCGATCAACGTCTGTCGACTGCGGATTTTCACTCGGAATTGGCACAGACGCGGGATGCCACATACCCCGGCGGAAAATCCGAGTCCTTCGAAGATATCGCACAGTCCGTTGAGCGGTTTGTCAACGGTAGCGGAGAAGACGGCGACGACGATGTTGGAGAGCGCGTCAGAGATCGTGTGGCTGTGCCCGACCAAGAGCGACTGCTCGATGCCGACCGCCAACTGTACGACGCATGGTCTGAGCAGATCGACGACTTCTGTACGATTTTGGCGGCCTATCGCACGGTCTACCAAGACGTCGTCCGGGAATTGGGTGTCGTCTCCCACACGGATGTCGCATATCTCGTGGACGCGTACTTTGACGAGTCCGTTGATCGATCTCGGCTCCCAGAGCCGCTTCGTGAGGTCAATGACACGCACCGCGATCGTGTCTTACAGACGTATCAATCACGGATTCGTAGTTTGATCATCGACGAGGCTCAGGACGTTTCTGCTATTCAGCACGCCGCGCTGTCACATATCGTGACGGAAGGCTCACGGGTGTTTGCCTGCGGAGACGTCCGTCAGGGAATCTACCTGTGGCGACACGCAGACCCGACATGGTTCGACGCTGCGACCACCAACGGAGAGTACCTCGGCATTAGCTGGGATCCTCACGAAAATCGGACCGCAACGACCACATACCGGTGCGTTCCCGATATCGCAGCGGGCATCAACGCCATCGGTGAACCGATGTTGACCGACCCAGCCCGTGGAGACCTGGGTGGTCTAGATGTAGCATATCCCCGGTTACAGGCAGCCCGTGACGGAGATGATGATGCCGCCATTCATATCTCTGCGTTTAACGGTGCTGGCCGCCCGGGAACCGACACGTGGGCGTCTCCCGATGATGGTGTTGGCGAGGCAGACAAGTTAGCAACTCACATCGCAAAGGGGCTTGCGGACGGAACGTTCTGTGACGAACACGGTTCTCCTCTAAACGTCACGGTGTTATTTCGGCGCAGAGCGCGGATGCCGGAGTACAAAAAGGCGTTTGATAACGAGAATCTCCGAGTACGCACTGCGGCAGAGGGACTATTTGCTTGCCCTGCGGTCGGCACAGTATTCGCTGTCTGTGACTGGTTACAAGAGCCCGGTTCTCCGGAGCAAACGAAGGCACTGCTCACGGGGTCCGAACTGGGAGTCGATATCGACACGGATACCTTTGAAAGTCAAGAGTGGGACATAGATCACGCGCTCGACGACGTGAGCAGGATGTCGGCGGAACAGCAGCACGTGCTACGTGGACTTCGCCGCCTCCGTGACAGACGCGATATGGTCCACCGACAGCCGGCCAGCGTATATATCGAGGAGATAATCGAGTCGCTCGCACTTCGGGCAGATCCGTGGGAACTCGCGTCCGGTGTCGCTCCCGCCCAGCGAGTCGCAAATCTCGATGCGCTTGTCGAGACGATTACCGAGTGGGAGGGAGAGACACGTTACGCACCTGGGGACTTGGTTGAGCTCGTCCAACCCTTCTTTGAGAGCCCCAGTGAGGGGCCGTCCCAACCAAGCACTGTGGGCAGCGAGTACGACGTCGAGTTCCGGACTGTACACGACGCAAAAGGTGATCAAGACGACGTCGTCGCCATCGCCGATCCCGGATTCAATGTATGGTCGCTGGGACCCCATACACAACGATTCGTCACACAGGGATCAATCACGGGAATCGCCCCACCCACAAACACCGATGTTCCTAATGACATTACGCTCCCGCCGTTCGACGGTGGACTATACGACTCACCGGGCGGCTGGGACCGCGATACCGGGCTTCGGTGGGCGACAGCTCAGTGGTCCGACACCGTGTGTGAATCCACGAACCGTCAGAACCTCGTCGGTCCTGAGCGGCTCTGCCGTGTCGTCGCAAATGAACGTGCAGAGGTGTGGCGATTGCTGTACGTGGCGCTAACACGAGCTAGAGACCATTTGATCGTACCCCTACCGCTTGATACTAGAGAAAATCAGCTTCGTGACCGCTGGCTAGATACGATCCGTGACGGTCTCCAATTCAGACAGAAGGGAACTGACTCGTACACATTAGAACTCGATAGATCGGACCCAAACGGAGACGCGATTGAAGTCGGAGTCAACGACGTCGATTTGTTCGCCCAATGGAGCCCCGCAAAATCCGAACTATCCCCTGCTAACGTCGTCACCCGGCGACCACAGCCTAATGAGCTCGAACAGTGGATTCCACGGTTCCTGAATCCCTCGACAATGTACCCGTTGACTGAAGACCTCGACAAGTACACCATCCCACATCTCCTTGGAGAATCGCTCCACACAGACACGAACGATGTCCCCGACGATCTTCCACTCTTATTTGATCAGCTGGGACCCGAGGCAGTCGGGACGTGTCTCCACGCAGTGCTCACGGAGTTGGTTGCCCGAGGGATTACCGAAACATCGCTACGAGCGATGAATTCGAATGTTCGAGAGACTTTCGATGATGTAATTGATGATCTTGCGTCGGAAGCAAGCGTCGCCGAGCGTGACGCTATGTATGCGTTCTTCGAGCGCGTACTCGTAGGATTCGTTGATTCCAATCTATGGGAGCGAATTGAGGATCCGCGAACAGACGTAAGCGTTGAGCGGCCCATCGATGGCCTTGTCGAATCAGGCGGAGTCGAGTTCGAGATTCATGGACAGATCGACTTCGTTATTGAGTACCCGAACGGAGAGCGAATCCTGTCAGATGTGAAGATAGCATTAGCTGAACCGACCGAGAAAACACACCAGCGGTATCAACTACAGATTGCAGCATACACCTATCTCAGTGAGCAAATGAAGGAGTCCAATACGACCGTAGAGGGAACTGTTGAGACTTTCGGTGTCACAACTGGTACAACTACGTCCTCGTGGCCTTCAGACATTATTCAGACACGTTTAGAACGATTTGGATCCGTTGAATTTCTTGATCGCTAATACAGATATCCTGATCACAATCAATACAGGGGACTCATGAATCGCTCAGTACAGTGGACTCACGAACCGCTCAGTACAGTAAGCTCAGTTAGAAGAATCCGAGTAAACCTGCTCCACCAATCAAAACCATGCTGACGCCCAGCAAGAGTAGCAAGACCTGCTCCAAGCCGAGGGCGTTGTACCCCATAGAACCGGGTACCATGCGCTGTCTATTAGTTTTATCTCCGAGCATAGGATAGTTCGCAGCTCTCATCGACCGACTGTTTCAGGTATGAACATGTCTGAAGAATAGGATTTCAACAGAGCCGCTTAATCTTAGGGACAGGCCGATGATTCCTCCCGGACGAGCAGCTGGTGGCTGGGTATCAGGACAGGTATCGGTGTTTCGTCCTCACCCCCCAGTAGCCATGTCCCAGAGGAGGGCGACGTCGGCGACACCGATGATAACCCCAGCTAGTCGCCAAGCATCAAGCACCGATGAGAGGTCGAAGAACGGGCCGGTGACTGCGAGTTCGAAGGCCGACGCCCAGCTGGTGACCCCGAACAAGAGCACTCCAAAGAGTACCCACAGTACGGTCGCGCCAGCAGCGACGAGAAGCCTGTTGCCGCTCATCTTTGACGCTCTGTCGACACCCGACTATTGTCCATCGTACCAGAGCGGCGCACCGAACGCGTCGGCGTAGCAGTCTGGGTGACACGGTCGCTTGCGGTTGTCCGGCCACGCTAGATCGAGAGGGACCTGCTCACCGCAGAGCCCACACTCGGCACTGTGTCCTGCTTGGCGAGCGTCTGGTGAGAGGTTCCGCGCCTCGATGTAGAGTTCGTGGAGCGCCCACGGCGTGAGGCGAACGGCGACACGCTCGGCCGCATCGGGATCGCCGTCCGGCGTCGCGGCCGAGAGCGTAAGCACCCAGTCGTCACCTGGCCCGCCGTCGGTCGCTGGCCCGAGGGCGATCGTCCCCGCGAGGTCGTCGTCGACGTAGTACCACTCTGCGTTGCGGTCGACGTGGTAGTGACCATTAGGACGCGGATCCTCAGGGTCGACGTCGTCGCCCATCCGTGTCTCCCCGCTGGGTCAGGCGTTCGCCTTGCGCCCCTGTCCCGACCCAGTCGTGAGCGGGATGTCGGCGTCGATCTCGTCGTACCACACGACCGGCCGCTTCGCCCGGCCATCCTCTTCGAGTTCGAGGAGGCCGTAGTCGGCCAGCTCGTTCACGTTTTCGAGGACTTCTGGCGGGTTCCGGTCAACGAGGCGCGCGAGCTCGCGGATGCTCCCTGGCTCGTGTTCGACGATTGCTTCTAAGAGTTCGAGGTTGGTCGAGCGGAAGACGCGGCCGAACGTTTCGAGGTTCTCGATCGAGAGCGTCGGCTCGCTGGGTTCGACGTCCTCGCCGGCATCGATCGCTTCGAGGCGCTCTTCGAGGTCGCTACGGTCGCCGGACTTGATCCGAACGTGGAGTGTCTGAGTCATGGGTGGTGTGGGGTTGTCGGTTGGAATCGGTCGCGGCCAGTACGTCGGTCACCGTGCTCGAACGCGCTACCAGTCGTCGCGCTTCTCTTCTGGGAGCGCCGCCCGCCACGCGCGGAAGATCTCCGCAAGACCGGGGTAGTCGATCTCGAAGGTCTCGCCCCCGAGGTGGAGCTCGTGGACGCCGTGGTGGTTGTCGAACCGGATGATCGGCTCGTCCGCGCCGGCTTCGCCGTAGTGGTATGCGTACTTGATCCCGTCCTCAAACCGGTCCGAGGTTGGGACTGAGAGCACGCGAACCCGCGCAACAGTGCCGTCGGCATAGGCCTCGATCTCATCTTCGAGTACGGTGACATCATCGCTCATCCACACGTATGTCGACGCACCCTGCTCCGATAAGTGTTAGGGAAAATCCTAACAAAGAACAGGCAGTACCCTTTCGAACCCCTCATCAAAAGGAACAAGCTCGAAGACTTTCGGAGCGGCTCCATGGGCCGATGATCGAAACAGATGATGTTTAGTAATGAGTAAGTCGTGGGTGTGCGTGAGAGTCCCAACGTCGAGCTTCGCAGTCACGGTTGTTACGATTTCGATGCCATCACTAGCAAATATATGTTCACGTCTCGTCCTTGTCGATAACCGTCGCAAAAGAAATGATAGTACATACACAACTACCATATATGTCAAAAAAGATCTCCTCTGCTTCCCCCCACGATGAGAGAAACAACGATGTCGGTACAACTCATGCTAGATATAATGGGCAAAAGATGCGATTGATGACAGACGGCGGGAACCCGACCAATGATATGAGTTTATTCACATCATCCGAAACGGATGAGTGGGCGACACCGCCAGATTTTCTGCGACCGCTTGCAGAGGCGGTCGGCGGTTTCGACCTCGATGCGGCTGCAGGTGCGGAAGAAAGCCCGATTGCAGAGTCTGTGTACACTGAGGCCGACGACGGACTCGTACAGCCATGGTTCGGCACAGTGTGGGTTAATCCACCGTACTCGGGAATGAAGGAGTGGACTGATAAGGTCGTCTCCGAACTGTACCGCGACGATGTTGATACGATTCTGTATTTGTGTAAGGGAGATACGTCCACTGATTGGTGGCACACGGCGCTCGCAGAGGCATCCGCCATCGGGATGATTGATCATCGTCTCTCATTCGGGGAAGATCCCAACTCGGCTCCGTTCGCGTCCCATGTGTTTGCATTTGGTGATGTCAACGATACTGTACTCAATACACTCAATCAGCAGGGAGCTGTGTTTACAACCGATCATATTCACGAAAAAACGGCGCAGACGAAACTCATCGACGACGAGTGACTATCTACTGAAGGGGGGAGAGAGGTGCCCCGAGTGTGAATCTCCGATATGAATTGTTGGCTCTGTTGACTCGATGGAAACTCTGCTACCCTAGGAGAGTGAAACAAGATATAGGGCGCAAGAAACCGACGGATTTCACGTGCCATCGAGCACGTTCTGTTGACTGGTCCGTGTGCGAAAAAACCCGAGTCATGGATGCTACAGCCCGGATGCCGCGGGACGCGGCATCCGGGAAAGCCCGAATAGGTGGTTCTGTTGAAATCCTCTTCTTCAGATAAGTTCTTGTCTGAAACAACTGGTCACTGAAAGGTGCGTATCTAACGACGCAAAAATGTGTCACGACGTACCAACAGGAGAGTGAGCACGATCAACGGAAGTGTTAGGTAGATAATCAATATCATTAATGGAATATCTATCCTCACAGCCTGAATCACACCAACCACCGCCGCTACGAGTGTTCCATACCAGCCGATGAGCCTTCCTTGATATACAAAGACCGCCAGTACGCCAAGTACAATTCCTATCGCACTCCATCGGAGAGCAGCGACTGTTTGAGGACTGATCCCAGTTTCAACAACTGGCCCCGATAACTGGGACAATGCCGCAAACAAGAATGAGAGGGCTGCGAACACCGCTAATCCGGCTGCAAGACCGAGAATATCTATTGGTGGGCGTCCCTCACGTTTCTTTTCAAAAAGTGTAGAAGGATTTCCTTCTGGCATATCTCATTCTTTTTATTCGAGGCACTTAATTAATCATCTGTACTGACCACATCCGGTCAGAATATATCATTTCCTGAGTATCTCAACAGAGCCCAAGTTTCTAAGATTCTGGGGCTTCGCATATTCTGGCATGGAAATCATCGAGATCGACACGAAGGACAATCGCGTTCGCTTCCACGTTCGCGCACGGAATTCAGACGACAGCGAGTTAGTTGTCTACGGTCTCCGCCGACACCTCGATAACCTGCCATCGGATGCAGAACCCCGAATACACCGCGCACTCTCAAACCACAACATCAAACGATACCGCGAAGGTAGCTATATCGGTGTCTTCGCATCATACGATTTGACCAGTGGCGAGATTCGTGAGCCAGCCGAAATCCTTTCCGACCCGTACCCACGCAACCTCGAACTTAGCGAATTCCCGCCCGACCCAGGCCAACTGTATAAATGGTAATCTATTGTCTTTTTCTGATAAACAAGTAGGTTGGTAAGGATTTCAACAGAGCCGAATAGGTGAATCTCTGCTTCACGTGCTGGCGTCCCGAGTCACACGATCGCCTCTCCGAACGATGATGGCCATTGGCCGGGCAGACAGACGAGAGAGCTGAGAGCCGCCAAACTAGCGGCCCTCAGCGGTCGGTCGGAGCCTTTCTTTAGCATCTGCTATCGCTAGACGGCGACCGCACCGCAGACACGTTTCGACCGCCTGCCGGCTCTGAAAGGAACAGATCCCCGGACGACGTAATCATTTTGTCGCTAGACGTGGTTTGGTCGGCTAGCAGCGTTTCCATAGGTGTGTTGAATAGCGACCTCTGGCCCGCGGTGCGGTAACACCGTATTTGAAATCACTCGCGTCACTGGCCCACAAGCTGACTCAAACTCTGACTGTCCACGCAAGCACCGCTATTCAACACAGCATTCTGAACTACTGTGTGGTGGATCGGTTTGGGACCCCGTTGTGGTTCCTTTTGATCTATGATGCGCCAGATGTTCGGAAACGGTTAACGAACATCTGCACTCTTCGGGATCGCGGTTCTCTTCGTGGACGCGGCGTCAGTGAACGGTTCACACGATGAGTAGCGATGCGGCCCCGAGGCCGACGCCGACGGCGATCAACACGAGGCTGTAGGCCAGAACGGGCCGGACCAGTTCGCGGGCGATCGTGGCGGCGAAGACGACCTTCACGAGGATCGACGCCGCCGTTCCAGCGATGACGCCCCAGACGGCGGTCGTGGCAGTGATCTGTCCGGTGCTCGCGAGCGTGACCGCGGTCGTCACGGCGGTGCCCGAGGAGACGAGCCCCGCCAGGAACGTCGTGAGAACGAACCCGCTGGCGCCGAACGTCTCTTGAGCCCCGGCGGAGGCGAGCAGCACGACGAGGAACAGCGCCCCGAAGGTGAGCGCGTTCCGCAGGCTGAACGGCGAGGTGAGGTCCGTCCGGACGTCGGCGTGCCAGTCGCTCGTCGTCATCGAGGAGACCACGCCGGCGACCGCGATTCCGCCGAGGGGGATGCCGACAGCGAGCGCCTCGGCCGGAATGAACGCCGCCACCACGACGGCGTTACGCAGGGCCATCGCGGCGTTGGCGAGGAGGATGGCGCCGACGGCGAGGTCCCGCAACCCCGGATCCGATTCCGCACGTTTCGCCATCTCCGCGATGACTGCGGTCGAGTTGACGAGCCCGCCGAAGAACCCGGTGACCGCGAGTCCCCGGCCCTCGTAGCGTCTGACGAGCACGTAGTTGACGAAGCCGATGGCGCTTATCGCGATCACGAGGAGCCAGATGACCCGCGGCTGGATGGCGTTCCAGGGACCCATCGTCTCGTCGGGCAAAAGCGGGTAGACCACGAACGCGAGGATCGCGAACTCGGTGGCCGACCGGACCTCCTCCTTCGAGAGCCCCCAGGCGAACTCGTGGAGTTCGCGTTTCAACACCAAGAGCAGCGAGGACAACACGGCGACCGTCACCGCCTCGATGTAGCGTCCGACGCCGACGAGCGCTCCGATGCTGTAGGCGACGAGCATGGACATCGACGTCGTCAACGAGAGCCCGTCGTACGCCTCGGCGAGCAGCCCGCGAACCGCGAGCAGGACCGCGTGGGCGACGATCAACGTGCCGCCGACGAGGAGGAGCAGGTCGCTATCGAGGAGCACGAACACCGATCCGAGCAGGCTGATCAGCGCGAACGTACGGATCCCCGCCGTCTTCTGGGACCACTCGCGCTCGAGGCCGAGGAACAGCCCGAGCGCGGTCGCGACGACGAGCCGCGTCACCGGCCCGTCGAGCTCCGCCACCAGCGCGCCCTCGATACCCGTCTGGGTCACGGCGGCTCACTCCCGAGCGATCCGTTCCTCGCAGTCATGCCGGGACGTACGACGCGCTCCGTCGAATAGGTTACGAACGTCAATGTATGTCTATATAGACTATTTAGAACAGACGGTGTCCGTGGGGCGGACGACGGATGCTCCGATCGGACCCTCACACGTCGGAACGGGCCGAAGAGTCACGCGCGCCATGGCGAGAGTCACCGGCGTGGGGCGTCGGACGTGGCCGCGGACTCCTCGAGTCGCGTTCGGATCAACTCGACGGCCGTGTCCAGATCGGTTCCCTCGGATTCGACCGCGTGAAGCGTCCGTCGAAGCGTGGGATCGAGCCGGGGACCGAGAGCGAAGAACGCGCCGCCGGTGGCGGTGGCCCACAGCACCCACCTCGCGTAGGACGCGATCGGCGGAACGTGGACGTCGGTCAACACGGTCGCGATCCGCCACGCCTGCTCGCGGCCCTCGGTCATCGAGAGCAGGGTGAACGCCTCGTCGAGACGGCCGAACGCCGCGTCGACGTCGTCGATTCCGGCCGCGTAGATCTCGGCGAGCGCGTCCTGTTGGACGTCGACGAGACGGGCCAAGATCCCGTTGATGGCCCGGTGATCGGCGTGTTTGTCAGCTCGATTCGGGTCCATGCCGATCTCGTCGATCGCGAGCGCGAGGTCGTAGTTGATGTGGGCGTTCACGCCGAGAACTGCGTCCTGTACGACGAGGGCGTCGCCACGAACGGCGGTGGCGAACGCGATACGCCAGGGGTCCGGAACCCGCTCGAGTTCCCCGCGTTCGAACGCGAGAAACGCCCGCCGGTAGTGGTTCGCGAACGCGATCACGTACCGTCGCATCCAGGTCGGGTCCCTGAAGATGCCGCCCTCGATCCCGTCGTGGACCTCGCGGGTCATCCGCGCGTAGATGGTCAAGAACACGGCGCGTCGATCACCCCGCTCGCGCAACCGGGACTCGAGTCGCGACAGGCGATCCGCGGCGTCCTCCACCGACTCGAAGGGCCGATCGACGACGTCGACGAGCGCCGGATCGGGATCCGGGGGTGGCGAAAACGACCCCAGATCGCCGCCGATCGCGAGGCGCACCGCTCGAAGCGTGTCGCCGTCGATCAGCCGAGCGGCATCGGTGTATCCGGCCACGAGAGATCCGAACGGAGATCGGTGGGGCGGGGAGTAGTATTATACGGTTTCGGAGTGTTGGTTGATCTACAGTTTCGGAGAGCCCGTCCAGGGGTGAGTTCATGAGTCGATCCACGAGCCACGACGCGTCCGCCACGGCTCCTACGACCACGTGGGCGCGGAAGAACTGGCTTCTCATCACGCTGTTCACGGCGTTGTCGATCGTCGGCGTCGTCGTTTCCACGGGCGCGTTTGGGTTCGGTCTGGTCGACGCCGACGGCGGATCGAGCGACGGGGTGAGCGTTCCGGCGTACGTCTATCTGTACGCGTCGATGGGCGCGTTGGGGTACATCTTCACGAAGCTCATGTCCGGCATCGAGTCGTACGACGAGACGGACGACATGGACCGCCTCGTCGAGCTTGCGCTTCGGATCCCGGTCGCGTGGGTCCTCGGCGCCGGGGTGTATCTCCTCTCGACCGCTCTGCTCGCCCCCGGACAGCCCGAGACGGCCCGGTTTACCGCCGGGGTCGCGTTCCTCGTCGGACTCTACGTGAACGTGACGATGAAGTCGCTCGGCAGTCTCGCCGACCGCCTGCTTGGTCGAGGCAGCGATCGCTGAGGTCCTGCTCGCGTCGCGACGGCGGGCCGGGGAACGGACGCCTCGACGACCACAAGGGCCATCTTCGTCGGGTCCGTACGTTCGGACATGCTCGATAGCGCGTACGACGTTCACCTGTTCGACCTCGACGGGACGCTGGTCGACGCCGAGTGGGCGTACACGCGCGAGGTCTTCGACCGGGTCGAGGATCGGATGGGCCACGCGTTCTCGGACGATCGCGTCCGGATCCTCTGGCACGGACTGGCCGGGTCGCGAAACGAGACGCTACGGACCTGGGGGATCGATCCCGACGAGTTCTGGCCGGCCTTCCACGCCGCGGAGGACCCCACCGCGCGCGCCGAGGCGACCTACCTCCACCCCGACGCCGAGCGCGTGCTCGCCAACATCGAGGGGCCGACGGGGCTCATCACGCACTGTCAGTCGTTTCTGACCGAGCCGATCCTCGACCGGCTCGACCTTCGCGACCACTTCGACGCGGTCGTCTGCTGCGATGCGGACACGGGGTGGAAGCCGGATCCCGACCCGCTTCGGACGGCGATGGCGGAACTCGACGTCGACCCGACCACACACCGGGGGTATTACGCCGGCGACGGCGAGGCCGACGTGGGCGCCGCCTGGAACGCTGGGCTCGATGCGGTCCACGTCGAACGCCTCGGCCACCGCGAGCGGGGGCGATGCGTGCTCGGCGACCACCGCGTCGAGCGTCTCGACGAACTCCTCGAAAGCGAGGTCGGATGACGTTCCAGGGCGAGCCGATCGGAGTGTCACCAGTCAGCCGGGATCACTCGCGATCGTCGAAGCCCTCCAGGTCCTCCTCGATCGAGGCGTGTTCGGGACCGGGGAACTCCCCGTTCTCGACGGCCTCCCGGTAGGATTCGGCCGCCCGTCGCATCTCGCCGCGAACGTCGCCGAACCGCTCGGCGAACGGCGGCGACCAGTCGGAGAGGCCGAATACGTCCGTGCTGACGAGCACCTGTCCGTCACAGTCCGGGCCGGCGCCGATCCCGATCGTGGGGATCTCGAGCCGGTCCGTGATCGCCGCGGCGAGGTTGGCGGGGACGTGTTCGATCACGACGGCGAAGGCGCCGGCGTCCTCGTGGGCCGCCGCGATCTCGAGCGTCTCCGCGGCGGCGTCCCGTTCGGTCCCCTGGCGGTGGTACCCGCCGATCTCGTTGACGTGTTGGGGCGTCAATCCGATGTGGGCCATCACGGGGATTCCCACGTCCGAGAGTGCCTCGGTCAAGGCGACGGTGTGGGGGCCGCTTTCGATCTTGACGGCGTCGGCGCCCTCCTCCTTGAGGAGCCGTCCGGCGTTGTGGATCGACTCCGACTGCTCGACGCCGAAGGAGAGAAACGGGAGATCGGCGACCACGAGCGCGTCCTCGGTGGCGCGGACGACGGATCCCGTCCTGCTCGCGACGTCCTCCATCGTCACCGGGACCGTCGAGTCGTAGCCCATCACCGCGTTCCCCATGCTGTCTCCGACCAGGATCACGTCGATGCCGACCTCGTCGACGATCGCCGCCGTCGGCGCGTCGTAGGCGGTCAACATCGTGATCGGCTCCTCCCCGGCCTTTCTCCGGAGATCGCGTGTGGTCGTCATACACGAGGATTCCGCGGTCGACGTTTTAAGTCTTGCAGCCTCGATCGACGCGGATCAAAGCGAGTAGATCGAGTAGAAAAACAGGCCGAACCCGGCGAGGATGAGGACGCTTTCCGCGCTGTTGATCGCGAGGAGTTCGGCGCCGACGAGTTCGTACGCGCCGTGGACCTGAAGGTCGTACAGGGCGTAAATCCCCTCCAGCAGCACTCCAGCGGTGAAAAGCAGGAACGCGTACGTGGCGAACCTGAACGACGCGTTCTCGTTGCGCCGCGACGTCCGGTAGCTGATGACGGTCAACCCTCCGCCGGCGAGTAGGAGTAACCCCTTAAGCGCGATGAACGACCAGAACACGATCGGCGCGACCATGGAACTCACCTCCGGAAAGGTATTCGCGCGGTCGGTATGTATCTTTTCGCCGCTCCGGTCACTGCAGCTCCCTCCAGAACTCCTCGAACTTGTCGCTCATGTCCCGCTTGTAGGTCACGTCCACCTCGATGTGGCCATCCTCGAGTTCGAACGTCACGCTCTGTAGATTGCTCTCGTAGACGTTCCGTCTGTTTTTCTCCTCGTCGAATCGGATGCTCGGCGTGACGAGATCGAGGTCCTGTAGCACGGTGAGGCGTCGATAGACCGTCGGAAGGGAACTGTTGCAGCGATCGGCGATGGCCTTGGCCGTCATCGGCTCGGAGTGGACGAGAGCCAGTATCTCACGGGTGTAGTCGTCGCCGAAGACGTCGAAAATGGAGTGAGAGTCGTCGGGTCTCACATGTTGTGAGTTCGATCACGGGTTGCCCGGATTTAACTGTTTTCGGAACGCCTCGCGCTCCGAGGACGCCATGGGTGAATCCATACCGGGTTCGGATCCCGATTTTCCGCCTCGGAAAACGGTTGTGGGACTTTTGGAGGTGAGGAGGGATACGTGGATCCATGGTGTCTCGAAGGTGGCTCGGCGACGAACGGGGGATCGCCTCGGGAGGCGATCGCGGGAGACATGAAACGGGAGCCGGCGGTCGATGACCTCGAAACGATCCGTCTCGACGGTCGAATCGAACCCTCACGGTACCGGGGAACCGGCGCTGCGGATCTCCGGAGGCCCGGTGGCGATCGTGTGTGCGCTCGAGCGTGAGCCCATCGCCGACGGACGTTCCGACAGGGGACGCCCGCCACGATCGCCATGACGAGCGGCCCCCGAACGAAACGGCTGCTGACCGAGACCCTGTGGGAGCACCTCGTAAGCGATCGTGAAGTCAACGGCGATCGGGACCGAAAGTACCGCCAACGGATCAGGGACCGTATCACGGACGCGTTCCGGGAGTTCGGACACCTCTATCCGTACTGGTCATCCACGGAGGTCCGCAAGGCGCTTGAGGATCCGGACGTCGAACTCCGCGACGGGATGCGTGGCGTCGTCGCCATCCTGTATCTCGCCTTGGGTCAACGCGAGTTCGAGGAGCTCGTGGGCACGTCGGTCAACATGGTCGAACAGGAGCTGGATCGGACGGCGGTGGACTACGTCGAGTGCAACCTGGAGTTCCACCGGCCGACCGCGATCATGGATCGCGACAGACTCCGACGGAAGCTGTCGGAGAACCCGAGCGCGCTCACCACCCAGGAGGTCGGCATCCTGATGCAGTACGTCGACCTCTCGGAGGACGAGATCGAGCGTCTCCGTTCATCCGCGGGAGATCCGATCGAAGCCGGACAGCTGAGCTCGGACTGAGGAGAACCCCGCGGATTGATACGGTCCGGGATCCAAGTCGCTCGCGTGCAACCCGTCGAACGAACCGAGGTCGAGGGCGTCGACTACGGGTGGGTGATGCAGACCACGTTCGTCGCCACGATCCTCGTCGGCGCCCCGATCGTGGCGTTGTTGTCGACGCAGGTCGCCCTGGAGACGTGGGGCGAACGCGTGCTCTTTGCCGTTCGCGTCGGCGCGCCCGTCTGGTTTCTGACCGCGGTCGTGGTCTACGTATACGCAAAGCGCACCGACGCCGGCGACGTCGTCGACCCGGACTCCGAGACCGAGTGAGGATCTCGGTCGAGCGGGACACAGCTCGGATCGAGAGCGGGACACAGCTCGGATCGAGAGCGGGACACAGCTCGGATCGAGAGCGGGACACAGCTCGGATCGAGAGCGGGAGCGAGTTCGACGATCGACGACCCGCGATACCACGAAGAACCGATAGAGTCAGGTACCCGCTTGCGGAAACCACCCACAGGAATGTTCGATACGGTCCTTGTGGCAAACCGCGGCGAGATCGCGGTCCGCGTGATGCGCGCGTGCGAGGAGTTGGGGATCGAGACGGTCGCGGTGTACAGCGACGCCGACAAGCACGCCGGCCACGTGCGGTACGCCGACTCGGCGTACAACGTCGGTCCCGCCCGCGCGGCCGACTCCTACCTCGACCAGGAGGCGATCGTCGACGCGGCACGACGGGCCGACGCCGACGCGATCCACCCGGGATACGGCTTTTTGGCCGAGAACGCGAGCTTCGCCGACCGGGTCGAACGCGAGGAGGGGATCACGTGGATCGGCCCGGCCAGCGAGGCCATGGAGCGTCTCGGCGAGAAGACGAAGGCCCGCCAGTCGATGCGGGAGGCGGACGTTCCCATCGTTCCGGGGACGACCGAGCCGGTCGAGGACGTCGAGGCGATCCACGAGTTCGGCGAGGAACACGGCTATCCGATCGCCATCAAGGCCGAGGGCGGCGGCGGCGGCCGCGGAATGAAGGTGCTTCAGGGGCCCGATGAGGCCGCCTCGAAGCTGGAGTCGGCGAAACGTGAGGGCGAGGCCTACTTCTCGAACGACTCCGTCTACCTGGAGCGGTACCTGGAGACGCCGCGCCACGTCGAAGTCCAGATCGTCGCGGACCGCCACGGGAACGTGGTCCACCTCGGCGAACGGGACTGCTCGCTCCAGCGGCGCCACCAGAAGGTGATCGAGGAGGGTCCCTCCCCGGCGCTCTCAACGGAGCTTCGCGAGCGGATCGGGGAGGCGGCACGCCGCGGCGTCGCGGCGACGGGCTACTACAACGCCGGGACCGTCGAGTTCCTCGTCGAGGAGGATCCCGACCGCGATCGCGACGAACCGCTCGGCCCGGAGACGAACTTCTACTTCCTCGAGGTCAACACCCGAATCCAGGTCGAACACACCGTGACCGAGGAGCTCACGGGACTCGACATCGTCAAGGAACAGCTGCGGGTCGGAGCCGGCGAGGAGCTGTCCGTCTCCCAGGAGGACGTCGACCTCGACGGCCACGCGATCGAGTTCCGGATCAACGCGGAGAACGCCGCCGAGGACTTCCAGCCCGCGAGCGACGGAACCCTCGAGACCTACGACCCGCCCGGCGGGATCGGCGTCCGGCTCGACGACGCGCTCCGTGAAGGCGACGAGCTGGTGACGGACTACGACTCGATGATCGCGAAGCTGATCGTCTGGGGGGGCGACCGCGAGGAGTGTCTCGCTCGCTCCAGGCGCGCGCTCGCCGAGTACGACATCGAGGGCGTGACCACCATCGTCCCGTTCCACCGGCTGATGCTCGAGGACGACCGGTTCCTCGAGGGTACCCACACGACCAAGTACCTCGACGAGGAGCTCGATCCCGACCGGATCGCGGACGCGCAGCGCCGATGGGGACCGGACGCGGACGACTCGGCCCCGACGGCGGAGGGGGACGACGACTCCGACGAGGAGGCCGGAGAGCGCGAGTTCACCGTGGAGGTGAACGGCAAGCGCTTCGACGTCTCGTTGGAGGAACACGGCGCACCTGCCATCCAGGTCCCGGAGACCGCCGGCTCAACCGATCGGTCCTCGCGTCCGTCCGCGCCGTCCGATTCCGACGAGGAGTCGGGCGACGACGGCGTCGAGGTGGCCGAGGGCGGCGAGTCCATCGACGCGGAGATGCAGGGGACGATCCTCTCCGTCGAGGTGTCCGAGGGCGACGAGGTCGGCGCCGGCGACGTCGTCTGCGTGCTGGAGGCGATGAAGATGGAAAACGACGTGGTCGCCGAACGCGGCGGCACCGTCGCCGGAGTCCACGTCGCCGAGGGCGACAGCGTGGACATGGGTGACGTACTGATCGTCCTGGAGTGACGAACGAAGGGTCACGGAGCCGACTCGTCGTTTCGATCCCGAATCACTCGCCGACGAGTCGGTCGAGTTCCTCGAAATAGCGCTCTCGTGGCCGTTGGTATGGGTCCCGATAGTCGATCGCGCCGTCCGAAAACCGGCGTGCGACGTCCGCCGCCGACTCGAGCGCCGTCTCGCGTTCCCCGTACGTCTCGGCGAGCGCCTCGATCTCGGGTTCGAGGAACAACACGACGTGCCACTCCCCGGTGCGGTACTGGCCGGCGCCGGGGCGACGGCGACGGGACCCGTTGGTCACGTAGATCGTCGGCAGACACTCCGCGGGAAGGGCGTCGCCGGAGAACACGTCGGGACGGAAAACGAGGATGACCCGACCCTCGGGCTCCTCGTTCCAGACGCGCCAGCCGTCCGGCAGTTCGGGGAGACTCATACCCTCCGTTGGACGCGATCGCTTGAAAGGGGCGCGCTCTCGATCCGTCGGTCACGCCGCCCGGAATCACGTCGACCCAGGACCACGTCAACCCGGAATCGCGTTCACCGCCGCTCAGAGGAGCAGAGGGTGAGCGGATCGGCGATCCCGCGGTCGCAAAGCGCCAGAAGGCCGACGCCGAGGGTGACGAGGAGAAACGCCAGAAGCGACAGCCGCGGGATCGTGAACACGCCGAGCCCGTGCCAGAGGATCGCCCCGCACGACCCGTCGATCCCACAGGAGAGCCCGGAGGAGCGCTGGAGGACAACGTGATAGGCGGCGACGACGGTCCCGAGCGTCGACATCGGGAGTGCGGTCCGCCAGACGCCGACTCGTCCCTCGAGCGTGGCGACGCCGAGGACCACGACGAGCGGGTACATCAGGATTCGCTGGTACCAACACAGCACGCACGGGACGAGTCCCAAGGCCTCGCTGAAGTACAGGCTTCCGGCGGTCGCGATCGCCGCCGTGAGCGTGCAGGCGGCGAGGAGGGTTCGGTGGCGCACGGTCGATACCCGAGGGACGGACGCGAGGACGAAAAAGAACACGTTCGATCGGTTCCTCGGTCGAACCCGTGAACGGTTCCTCGATCGTATCGTCGATAGGCGTTCGATACCTGCAGCGATTCGGGACAGGACGGAACCGGATGGACCGGATGGTCGCCGTCGCTCGCGTCCCGTGGTCGAGTCGAGAAATGCTCGGTCGGGGATTTGAACCCCGGTCATCGGCTCGAAAGGCCGAAATGATTGGCCGGACTACACCAACCGAGCGCCCTGGTGGGCATTCGTAGGGAGTGTGGGGACCCTAATAAATCCCTTCAATCGTCGCCGCCGTGGGTGGTCGACCCGAGGGGAAAGCCGCGGCCGACGCGGCGGGCCACGCGCGGCGAAACCGGTTTCGTTCTCGAGTTCCGATCGGAGAACGTGTCGACGGAAACGCTTCCCCCGGACGTCGAGTCGGTCCTCCGCGAGGACCCGGTTCTCGCGGAACTCGTCGATCGCCACGGCGCGCTCGCGGTGACGCCGGCCGAGAACCCGTTTCGACGGCTGTGTACCTCGATCATCAACCAGCAGCTCTCGACCGCCTCGGCCGAGGCGATCCGTGAGCGGACGTTCGCGCTCCTCGACGGCGAGGTGACGCCGCGTTCGGTACTGGCCGCGGACGAACCTCGCCTGCGGGAGGCGGGCCTCAGCGACTCGAAGGTCCAGTACCTCCAGAACGCGGCCGAAGCGTTCCACGAACGTGATCTCACGGCGTCGGGTCTCTCGGACGCGAGCGACGAGGAGGCGATCGCGGCGCTCACGCGCATCCGCGGGATCGGCGAGTGGACCGCCCGGATGTACCTCATCTTCGTGCTCGGCCGCGAGGACGTCCTGCCGCTTTCGGATCTCGCCGTCCGACGTGGGATCGAGGAACTGTACGCGGATGGCGGGGCGATGAGCCGCGAGGAGATGCGCGAGATCGCAGCGGCCTGGCGACCGTATCGCAGCTACGGAACGCGATACGTCTGGGCCGCATACGAGGGATGAATCGGCGGAACGAAGGATCAACCGGCCGGACGAGAGGTGATCCGTCCGGACGACCGACGGGTCAGTCCGCGACCGACGGGGTCGCCAGGTACTCGTCGTTGATCTCGTAGTCGCCCTCCTCCGTCTCGATCAGGTACTCGCCGTAGTAGGGGACCCGGTTCGCCACCACCGTCTCGAAGGTCTCCGCGATCTCCTCGCGGGACATCTCGCCCATCGAGCGAAGGTCGTCGTTCCGGTTCAGACAGCCCTTGAGGTACCCCTCGTGGGTGACGCGCACCCGCCCGCAGTTCGCACAGAACTCCTCGTTCTCGACGGGATCGACGATCTCGACCATGCCGCCGGGACCCTCAGTATCGGCCGCGTCGCCGTCGTCGTCGCCGACTATACCCTCGCCGACGAAGTACCGCTTCCGGTCGTGCATCTCGCGGTGTTCGACCCGGTCCGCGACGTCGGCGAGCCAGTCGTGGACGCGCTCGATGTCGATGTTCCACTCCGGTCGCCCGGTCAATTCGGGCATGTACTCGATGAGCTGTAGCTGGAGACCGTCGTTTCGCGCGACGTGTTCGACCATACCCTCGACGTAACCGGCGGTGTGCTCGAAGACGACCATGTTGAGCTTGACCGGAGCGAGGCCGGCGTCGAGGGCGGCCTCGACGCCCTCGATCACCCGGTCGTAGGCGCCCGATTTCGTGATCTCCGCGAACGCCTCCGGCTCGAGGGCGTCCTGTGAGACGTTCACGCGATCGAGGCCCGCCTCCGCGAGGGCCTCGGCGCGTCCGGGGAGGAAGGTCCCGTTCGTCGTCATCGAGACCTCCATCGAGTCGGGGGTTCGAGCGATGATCTCCTCGAGGTCCTCCCGGAGCATCGGCTCGCCGCCGGTGAACTTCACCTTTCGAACGCCGTAGCCCTCGACGACCTCGAGAAACCGGACGATCTGGTCCGCGGTCATCTCGTTCTCGCTCGGCTCCATCGGCCCGCGCGTGTCGCCGAGCCCCTCGTTGTGACAGTAGACGCAGTCGAAGTTACAGCGATCGGTCAACGAGACCCGGACGCCGGTGACCTCCCGACCGAAATCGTCCGAGAGCGGTTCGTTCATGTTCGCATGAAGTCCCCATGCGCGCTTAAACACCGGGGTCGGATCCCCGTCCGCGTAACCTTCCAAAGTTACGATCAGGGGGGACCGATCCGACGGTTTATCACAGATTACGACCCAGCCGCCCCGTGCGATAACGACCCGCCGCGCGGCGAGCAGCGATCGTCCGGCGTCCTCCCCGCGCGACCGTCAAGCGATGCCGGCTGTTCGCCATCATCGGTTCGGAAAGCGATCGCTCACCCGCCCTTCAGATCGCACTCCGTGATCCGGATCGGAGTTCACTCGCCGATCCGAACGAGGCCCGAAACGTCGAGGAGACCACGAAGGGTCAGGTAGACGGCGAGGATTCCGCCGAGGACAAGCGAGGGGACCGACACAAGGATCGCCGTCTCGTAGCCGGCGACGAGACGGGCCAGACCGCGGGAGACGAACGAGAGAAGCAGCAGCCCGAACGCGAGCACGGCCAGCCGAACGAACCGCGATCGGTTCATCGATTCATCGATCCGTTATCCGCTCCGATCGTCGACCGGAGGTCGTCCCATCGATCGGTGCCGTCGGAATCGCCGCCATCGGCCGATCACTGCTCCTCGGGAGCAAACTCGACGAGGGTGAGGTCGCGATCGAGGGGACAGTGGTCGTGTGGGGGCTCGCCGAGAACCTGCTGGATCGTCCGTTCCTCCTCGAAGTCGACGCCGTCGGGCACGCAGTACTGGTGGCTCGGACACTCCGTGTGCGGGCAGTCGCCGGCGAGAGCGGTCGTGCTTCCGGCGTAGGCCCGCCTGGAGGGGACGTTCGCGGGCACGGAGGCGGGTTCGACCTCGACGGCGCGAACGCCGCCGTCGTGGACCGCACACTCGAGCGTCTGCGCGTTCTCGCGGACGTCCGTGATCCGGTAGCGCGTTCCCTCCGTGAGATTGAGACACTGCCCGCGATAGGGACAGCCCTCGCAGGCGTCCGATTCCCCCCCGTAGACGAACTCGCGGCCGACGTCCGCGAGTCGGGTTCCGACGAGCGTGACGGTCGACATGCTCCGATCGAGGTCCCCCGGCGCGTTAAGCCTCTCGGCTGGCGACGGCCGCTTTCCGAACGCGATCGCCAGGTCCGAGGCGACGGAGACCGATCGGTCTCGTGATCCGATGGGGTCGGGACGGGCGACGTCCTCCCCCGAAAGCGACATACGCTCGCTCGACCAATTCGAAACGAATGACTGCGGACCGAGCGGTCCAAGGGGATCCCGCGTTCTTCGATCTCGTCTCGCGTCTCCGCGCGGAGGCGATCCGGACCGACGAACGACGGGGAGTGGTACTCGCCGGGGATCGAGACGCCGGCATCGACGCCGCGTTCACGGCCGTGGACGCGGCGAACGTGGACGGCGCCGACGTTACCATCGTCTCGACGCGGGAGGGGTTTCGCTTCGATCGCGTCTCGCCGAGGAGGTCCAGGGAGCTTCTGGGTACGACGCGTGAGGTCGTGATCCTCGACTGTCACGGCCGGTTCCGGCCGAACACGCTCGGACAGGTGCTCGGCGCCGTCGACGGTGGCGGGCTCCTCGTACTCCTCACCCCGGATCTCGACGATTGGCCCGGGATTCACGACGGGTTCGACGAGGGGCTCGCGGTGCCGCCGTACACGATCGACGACGTGACCGGCCGGTTTCGTCGCCGACTCATCGGAGCGCTTCGCGAACACGAGGGGATCGCGATCGCGAGCGTTCGCGAGGGGGAGGAGACGAACGGCCCCCCCGAGGTGCGGGTCAGGGTTCGGGGACTCACTGAGTCGACGGAGCGTCGGGGAGGATCCGCCCAAACGTCGATGCGATCGTCGGCGAACGACGCGTTTCCGGACCTCGTCTACGACTCGTGTCTCACGCGTGACCAGGTTCGAGCGGTTCGTGCGCTCGAGTCGCTTCGCGGACCGACGGCGAACGCGGCGGTCGTCCTCGAGTCGGACCGGGGTCGCGGAAAGTCGAGTGCGGCCGGCCTCGCGGCCGCAGCCCTGGCCGCGGCGGGCGAGCGGGTACTCGTCACGGCCCCCGAGACGTCGAACGTCTCGAGCCTGTTCGATCGAGTCCGTGAGGCCCTGACCGGTCTCGAAGCGGTCGAAACCGTCGACGAGGACGGGCGACGGTTCGAAACCGACGCGGGCGGGGCCGTCGAGTACGTGTCGCCCGAGACCGCCGCCGCGAGCGTGGACGGACGGGGGACGACACGGCACACGGAAGGGGTACAACACACGGAACGGATGCGTGATGAAACGGACCGTTCCCGTTCGGACGCCCTCATCGTCGACGAGGCCGCCGCGCTTCCGGTCGCGACCCTGGAGCGGCTGCTGTCGGCGGACGCGATCGCGTTCGCCACCACGATCCACGGCTACGAGGGCGCCGGGCGGGGATTCTCGGTTCGGTTCAGGGACCGACTCCGGGAGGCGGAACGCGAGGAGGACCGAACGGTCCGCGACGTCCGCCTCGAGGAGCCGATCCGGTACGCCCGCGGCGATCCGATCGAGCGGTTCGGCTTCCACGCGCTGCTTCTCGACGCGGCTCCGGCACCCGAGCCCGCGATCGATGATCTGCGGATCGAGGACGAAGGGAGGTCGGAGCAGGAACTCTCGACCGGAGTCGCTGTGGGCGAGCCCCTCGACGGTTCCCCGATCGAGTACCGATCGCTCGAGCCGGAAGCACTGCTCGCCGACGAGCAGCTGCTGTCCGAGGCATTTGGGCTGCTCGTGTTCGCCCACTACCGGACGGAACCGAACGACCTGGCTCGGCTGCTCGACGCGCCGAACCTGTCCGTGCGCGCGCTGATGGCGCGTGGACACGTGCTCGCGGTCGCGTTGCTGGCTCGCGAAGGGGGACTCGATCCGGAGCGTCGAGCCTCGATGTACGAGGGATCGCGGGTTCGGGGGAACATGATCCCGGACGTGCTCACGAGCCAACTCCGAGACGAGGAGGCCGGACGCCCGGTCGGACTGCGAACGATGCGGATCGCGACCCATCCGGCGCTTCGAGGCCGGGGGCTCGGAAGCCGCCTCCTCGATCGGATCCACGCCGAGTTCGCCGCCACGGGAGACCAACGCGGGGTCGACGGCGAAACGGGGGGCGCCTTGGAGGACGAGGGTGCGGTCGACTACTTCGGTGTCAGTTACGGGGCAACGCCGCGGCTCGTTCGGTTCTGGCGCCGGGCGGGCTATTCCACCGTCCACGTCTCGGCGACGCGGAACGCGGCCTCCGGGGAGCACTCGGCGGTCATGCTCCGTCCCGCGAGCCAGGCCGGGGAGGGGCTGCTCGCGCGGCACGCGGACGCGCTCGCGGACCGTGCCCGTGATGGCCTCTCGGACGCGCTTCGGGCGGTCGATCCGGACGTGATACGGGCGTGTCTCGGCGCGTGTCCGGCGTCGCGATCCGACGAACTCGACCTCTCCGACCGGGAGTGGCGCGCCGCCGCGGCCGCGGCCGTCGGCCCCGGAACCTACGACGCCGTCCCCGGCGCGATCCGAGATCTGGCCGTCGCGTACCTCCTCCGTGGGACGGACGGAGAACTCTCCGCACGCGAGGAGCAAGTGCTCGTCGCGAAGGCGTTGCAGGGTCATCCGGCGGAGCGAGTCGCAGAGGACCTCGGTTTCGAGTCCGAACGCGCGTGTATGCGAACGCTCGGCTCGGCGATCGACGGGCTGCTCGACGTCTACGGCGGCGACGTCGCCGACGCGGAACGCGCGCGGTTCGAGGGGTAGCGTTCGCCTCCAGTCGAGGGCCGGAAGTCGGTCTTCGACGACGAGGACGGACATGCCGCGAGCCGGGGGCTTATCCGATCGCTCGACGAACGCCCGCGCATGTCAGATCCGGACGTGCTGGTCCAACGACAGAAGATCCACGGAATGGACGGGACGACCTACGCCGCGGCGCTTCGCGAGCGGCGTCCGGACCTGACGGTCGTCCACCCCGACACGCCGGAGGAGGAACGCGAGCACCTGCGGACGGTCCGGGCGTCGACCGGATTCGCGCTCTCGCCCGAACAGCTCGAGATCGCAAAGAACCTGGAGCTCTTCGCCGGCGTCTACGCGGGGACCGGCCACCTCGATCTCGACGCCTTCGAGCGCCACGGCGTCGCCGTCACGAACGGCGCCGGGGTCCACGTTCCGAACATCTCCGAGTACGTGATCGGGATGTTGATCGCCCACGCGAGGCGGTTCCCGCGGTCGATTCGCAACCAGGAACGCGAGAGCTGGCACACCCACCCGGTCTCGGAGGTGTCCGGTTCACGCGTCGCGGTCGTCGGACTGGGCGCGATCGGCAGGGGGATCGTGGAACGGCTCGACGCCTTCGACGTCGAGACCGTCGGCGTCCGATACTCGCCAGAGAAGGGAGGCCCCACGGAGGAGGTCTACGGGTTCGACGAGGTTCACGCGGCCGTCACCGACGCGGAGTACGTGGTGCTCGCGTGTCCGCTCACCGAGACGACGGCGAAGCTCGTCGACGCGGATCTCCTTCGAACGATGCGTTCCGACGCGGTCCTCGTCAACATCGCCCGCGGCGGCGTGGTCGACACCGACGCGCTCGTCTCGGCGTTGCGGACGAACGACATCAAGAGCGCGGCGCTCGACGTGACCGATCCCGAGCCGCTTCCGGCGGGCCATCCGCTGTGGCGCCTCGAGAACGCGACGGTGACGCCCCACAACGCCGGGAACACGCCGGAGTACTTCGAGCGATGTGCGGACATCCTCGCGGAAAACCTCGAACGACTCGACAGCGGTGAGACGCTTCGAAATCGGGTCGTGTGAACGGTGCGAACGGACAGCAGGCGGGGTGTCGACGCCCTATGGAAACGCGGCGTCCACGACGGTGTTCTCGAGCGTTCCCACGCCCTCGTAGGTGATCGACACCGTCTGTCCGGGCTCGACGAGGCCGGGGTTTGCGGGGCTCCCGAAGGCGATGCAGTCGCCGGGACGGAGCGTGAACCGCCGCGAGAGGTGTGAGACGATCTCGTGGGGATCGAACAGCATCAACTCGGTGGTCGCCTCCTGGCGGCGCTCGTCGTCGACGAACGTCTCCATCTCGACGTCGAAGGGGTCGACGTCGGTCTCGATCCACGGCCCGAGCGGGGCCGAGCCGTCGAATGCCTTTCGGGCCGTTCTGCCGACCTGATCGAGGGCGTCGACGTCGTTCATGATCGTGTAGCCGCGAACGACGTCCGGAACCTCGCCGGGTTCGAGATCCCGGCACCGTTCGTCTATCACGGCGACCAGCTCGCCGGCGTAGGTCAGCTCCTCGGTCCACTCGGGGTAGGGGATCGACTCGCCGTGAGCGCGGAGGCTCGTCGGCGGCTTGATGAAGAAGTCCGGCTCCTCGGGGCGCTCGTAGGACATCTGATCGAGCGTCTCGGCGTAGTTTCGGCCGACGCAGTAGAGCGCCGACGGTTCACAGGGAGCCAACAGCCGGCCGTCGGTCCCGACCTCGTAGACCCCGTCGTCGGCGACGACCGTCCCGTCCTCGTAGCGCCCCTCGATCGGTCCCTCCGGCGTGAGCAGCCGTGCGAGTCGCATACCGCGTGTGGGTTCGGTGTCGGTAAAAACGACCCGGAAAAACGACCCGGTGTGGACGCTCCGATGAAACCGATCCGGTGAAAACGACGAGGGGACCGGATCCTCCCGATCGTTGACGACAGTCTTTATGGGGCGGGGACCGAGTCGGGAGGTATGGCTGTCGACGAGCGGCCGGACCCCGATCCGGCGGCATCAGCGGCGACGCTCGGCCACGCCAGGCCGGACGTCGAGGAGTACGCGGCGCTCGCCGGGGATCTCCGCGAACGCGTCGCGGGCGAGGTCCAGTTCGACGAGTACGCCCAGGTACTGTATGCGACCGACGGAAGCGTCTACCAGGCGCGTCCCGCCGGCGTCGTCTTCCCGACGGACGTCTCGGACGTTCAGGCGGCCGTTCGGACCGCTTCCGACCACGGCGTTCCGGTGTTGCCCCGCGGGACGGGGTCCTCACTCGCCGGACAGGCGGTCGGGCCGGGGTGTGTCGTCCTGGACTTCACGCGGTACATGGACGACATCCGGGAGATCCGACCCGAGGACCGTCGAGCGGTTGTCGAGCCCGGCGTCGTCCAGGACCACCTCGACGACGCGCTCGCGGAACACGGGCTGAAGTTCGCGCCGGATCCGGCCTCCTCCGGCCGGGCGACGATCGGCGGGGGGATCGGGAACAACTCGACCGGCGCCCACTCCGTGCGCTACGGGATCACGGACGCCTACACCGAGGAGCTGCGGGTCGTGCTCGCGAACGGCGAGGCGATCCACACCCGGGAGGTCGTCCTCGACTCGCCGGAGTACGAGGCGATCGTCGACGGGGACGACGCCGAGGCGCGGATCTACGAGACGGTCCGCGGGATCATCGAGGAGAACGAGGCGGAGATCGAGGAACGGTACCCCGATCTCAAGCGGTCGGTCTCCGGATACAACCTGCAGAAGGCGATCTACGAGAACGGGGACGGCGAACGGGTCATCAACCTCTCGAAGCTGTTCGTCGGCGCCGAGGGGACCCTCGGGGTCGTCGTCGAGGCCGAGCTCTCGCTCGTGACGCTTCCGGGGGAGACCGCGCTCGTCCTCTACTGCTTTTCGGACCTGATCGACGCGCTGCGTGCGGTCCCGGAGGCGCTCGAGTTCGAGGTGAGCGCGGTCGAGCTGATGGACGACGAGGTGTTCCGGCTCGCGGCCGACTCCGAGGGCTACGCGGAATACGTCGAGGCGATCCCGGAGGGAACCGCCGCCGCGCTGCTTCTCGAGTTCGACTCGGAGCTCGTCGACGACTTCGAGGCCGCCATCGACGGGACGAACGCGCACTTTCGCGAGGCGGGACGCGCCTTCGCGGCGGTCGAGGCCTACTCCGAAAGCGCCCAGGCCGACCTCTGGAAGCTCCGGAAGGCGGCGATCCCCCTCCTGATGAGCCTGGAGGGCGACCCGAAGCCGTACCCGTTCATCGAGGACGCAACGGTGCCGCCGGAGGAGCTCGCCGAGTACGTCCAGGGCTTTCAGTCGATCCTGGAGTCCCACGACACCTCCGCGGCCTACTTTGCTCACGCCGGCTCGGGGACGCTCCACATCCGGCCGATCGTGAACCTGAAGGAACACGAGGGAGTGGAGACGCTCCACTCGATCACCGACGACGTCACGGACCTCGTGTTGGAACACCGAGGCGCCTTCTCCGGCGAACACGGCGACGGGATGGCCCGAACGGAGTTCACCCCGAAGATGTACGGCGAGACGCTCTGGCGGGCGTTCAAGGAGGTGAAGACGGCCTTCGATCCCGACTGGCAGATGCACCCGGGCAACGTCGTCTACCGCGACGGACCCGAGGACCCGGGGCCGAACTCCGATCGCGGCGTGGGCGCCGACAACCGCGAACACCTCCGGTACGGCCCGGAGTACCAGTCGATCGAGCCGGTGACGGAGATGGACTTCGACGACGAGGGCGGGTTTTCCCACCTCGTCGAGCTGTGTAACGGCTGTGGAACCTGTCGGGAGACCGACTCGGGGACGATGTGTCCGACCTTCCGCGCCTCCCGGGAGGAGGTCCAGTCGACCCGGGGGCGCGCCAACATGCTGCGGGCGGCGATAAGCGGGGAGCTGCCTGCCGAGGAGCTTCACTCAGATCGTTTCCAGGAGGAGGTGTTGGGCCTGTGTGTCGGCTGTAAGGGCTGTAAGAGCGACTGTCCGACCGGCGTCGATCTGGCGAAGCTGAAAGCCGAAGTGAAACACCGCCACCACGAATCGCACGGAGCGAGCCTCCGAGAGCGGCTGTTTCGGGACGTCGATCGCCTCTCACGGCTCGGAAGCCGGCTCGCGCCCCTCTCGAATCTGGCCTCGTCCATACCGGGCGCTCGAGCCGTCCTCGAACGGACGGTTGGGATCGCCGGCGATCGCGAGCTGCCGACGTTCCGCTCGGAGAGCCTGATCGACTGGTTCGAAGCCCGCGGCGGGTCCACAGTCGCCGAGAACGACGCCGAGGGGACCGTGATCCTCTTTCCGGACACCTACACCACCTACAACTATCCGGAACCCGGCAAGGCGGCGGTCGAGGTGCTCGAGGCGGCCGGCTACCGCGTGGAGATCCCCGACGATCTCGCCCCCTCGGGGCGGGCGGCCCACTCGACCGGCTTTCTGGACGTCGCCCGCGATCGGGCACGCGCGAACGTCGAGGCGCTCGCGCCGCGCGTCGAGGCGGGCGCGAGCGTCGTGTTCGTCGAGCCCTCCGACGCCGTCATGTTCCAGGACGAGTATCGCGACCTCCTCGAGGGCGAGGACGCGGAGCGGGTGTCGGCGAACGCCCACAGCGTCATGGAGTTCCTCGATCTGGCACGCGTCGACGAGAACCTCGCGTTCGAGGCGTCGAGCGAGGAGTTGGTCTACCACGGCCACTGCAACCAGAAGGCGACGAACAAGGACCATCACGCGGTCGGGGTCCTCCGGCGGGCCGGCTACGCGGTCGACCCGCTCGATTCGGGATGCTGCGGAATGGCCGGATCGTTCGGATACGAGGCCGAACACCACGACCTCTCGATGGCGATCGGTCGGATCCTGTTCGACCAGGTCGACGACGCCGGCGGCGACGTCGTCGTCGCGCCGGGCGGGTCCTGCCGGTCCCAACTCGGCGAGCGGTCCAACGGCGAGCAGTCCGGCGGCGAGCGGTCCGACGGAAAGCGATGCGGTGACGGGCGGTCCACGGGGGATCAACCGCCCCATCCGATCGAGAAGGTAGCGGATGCGCTCGCGGCCGCCCGAGAGTAGCGGCGAACCCGGCTCGTCTCGGGAGCGCAGTCAGCGGTACATCGGCCTCACCGTCCGGTCGTCGGGTCCCGCGCGTGGAGGTCGATCTCGAAGGTCCGCGCCCGGTCGGGTTGGTCGATCAGCTGATAACAGCTCCGAGCCGCGGCCGCCGGATCGATGTAGTCGTCCTCGTCCACCTCGCCCGGACCCTCGTAGACGTCCGGGTTGAGTAGCATCCCGTCGATGACGACGTGGGCGACGTGGATCCCCTCGGAGTGATACTCGTCGGCCAGCGATCGCGCGAGCCCGCGTGTCGCCCCCTTCCCGCTTTTGAAGGCGAAATCTCCCGCCTCGGGAGCTGCACCGAAGAAGAGGGCCGTCCCGCCCGTGCCGCGCAGGTCCGCGAGCGCCTCGCGGAAACAGCACAGTCCGGCGTAGGCGTACAGTCGCCAGAGGCGTTCGAGCCGGTCCGGGTCGAGTTCGACGTCGCTTCCGCTCGTGACCGTGCTGGCGGTGTGTGCGAGCACCTCGATCGGACCGAACGCGTCACGGAGACGGTCGAAACACGCCTCGACGCGGTCGGGATCGGTGAGGTCGGCCGGGATCGCGATCGCCTCGTGGCCGGCTTCACGGAGCCGATCGGCGACGTCCTCCGAATACTCCTGGCTCCGGGCGATCAGGCCGACCGGGTGTCCCTCCTCGGCGAGCGTCCAGGCGAGCTCCTCGCAGAATCCGGGACCGAATCCGGCGATGACGGCTGTTCCGGGCATGGACGCGACCACGGCGGCACATCGGATAAATCCACGGGCGGGATACGGGACGATCGGCCGGACGGGACGAGCGGACGCCGCCGGTCGCTCAGATCCAGCCGTCCTCGACGAGGAGCTCCCCGTTGAGGAGCGACGCGCCGGCGGCGCCGCGGATCGTGTTGTGTGCGAGGCAGTTGTACTTCACGCCCCCCGAGGTCGTCTGGACGCCGCCGGCGACGACTCCCATCCCGTCCGCGTAGGTGCGGTCGAGTCGGGGCTGGGGGCGTTCCGGCTCGTCGTCGCCGAAGACCTTGATGAACTGGTCGGGCGAGCTGGGGAGGTCGGCCGAGGGCTGCTCGCGCATGGCCTCGCGGACGTCCTCCGGCGTCGGGTCCTCGGCGAGCTCGGCGAAGACGTTCTCGAGGTGGCCGTCGATCGTCGGGATGCGGTTACAGGAGGCGGTGACGTCCGCGTCGTGAAGCGTGACCGACGCGCCGTCGAACTCGCCGAGGAGCTTTCGGGATTCGGTCTCCATCTTCTCCTCCTCGCCGCCGATGTGCGGGATGGCGTTGTCGATGATCTCCATGGAGGTGACTCCGGAGTATCCGGCGCCGGAGACCGCCTGGAGCGTCGAGACGTTCGCGACCTCCAGCCCGAAGCGGTCGAGGGCGGCAAGCGTCGGAACCATCGTGATCGTAGAGCAGTTCGGGTTCTTGACGAGCGCGCCGTCCCACCCGCGTTCGTCGCGTTGGACGTCGATCAACTCGAGGTGTTCGGGATTGATCTCGGGGATGGTCAACGGGACGTCCTCGGCCATTCGGTCGTTCGAGGAGTTCGAGGAGACGACGTAGCCCGCCTCCAGGAAGTCCGGTTCGACCGACGCGGCGGCCCCCGAGGGGAGCGAGGAGAAGAGGAGATCGACGTCGTCGGGAACCGATCCCGGCTCGGTCGTGGACACCTCCATCTCCGCGACGTCCTCGGGGATCGGCGTGTCGACGCGCCACTTGGCCGCCTCGCGATACGTCTTCCCCGCGCTCTCCGCGCTCGCGGTGACCGCGGCGAGCTCGAAGGTCGGGTGGTCCTCGAGAAGCTGGATGAATCGCTGTCCGACGGCGCCGGTCGCACCGAGAATGCCGACTCGTACGGTCATTGCTGGGTGTGGGTCACAAGCGCATAAGTGCGTTCGGATCCGGAACGTCGAGGAACGAATCGATGGAGAGGCGACGACTACTCGATGGAGAGGCGACGAACCACTCGGACGAGTTCCGGGATGGTTTTAAGTCGCAACCGGGAGAATCTCGAAGGTATGGCCGAATTCGGCGCGGCATCGTTGATCCCACCCTTGCTCGCGATCGCGTTGGCGATCGTCACGCGCAAGGCGGTACTGTCGCTGTTTTTGGGCATCTGGTCGGGCGGGATCCTCCAGGCTGGCGGGCCGAACCTCCTCTCGGATCCCACGGGCTGGGCCTCGGGCGTGGTCTCGGCCGGCTTCGGATTCTTCCCGACGTTCGATTGGATCATCGCCGCCGTCTCCGACGAGTTCCACGCGACGATCATCGTCTTCACCCTCTTTCTCGGATCCGGCGTGGCGATGGTCTGGAACCTCGGCGGGTCGTACGCCATCCGGGATTGGGCGCTGGCCCGCCTCGACACCCAACGGAAGGGTGGCCTCGCGATCGGCGCGCTCGGCGTGATCCTGTTTTTCGACGACTACGCAAACACCGCGATCGTCGGCAGCGCGATGAAGGACGCCTCCGATCGGCTGCGTATCTCCCGCGAGAAGCTCTCCTACATCGTCGACTCGACGGCCGCGCCGGTGGCGACGCTCGGGATCTCCTCGTGGGTCGCCTTCCAGCTCTCGCTCATCGACGACGGGTACGAGGCGGCGGGCGTCTCCGATCACCCGCCCGTCTTCGAGGTGTTCGTCAACTCCGTCCCGTTCAACATGTACTCGATCCTCGCCATCGTGATGGTGTTCCTCATCGTGGGGACCCGACGCGACTTCGGCGAGATGCTCACCGCCGAGCGGCGTGCGTGGACGACCGGAAAGGTGAACCGCGACGACGCGCGCCCGATGCAGGACGTTGCCGCCGAACTCGGCGAGCCGGCGGCGGACCACCCACGACTGATCAACTTCCTCGGTCCCGTCGCCGTCCTCGTGGGCGTGACCATCGCCACGGCGCTTTGGACCGGCGGGTTCACCGCCTCGGCGTTCGCGTCCGACCCGACCGGCGCGCTCTGGAGCGGCGTCACGAACGCCGCCTACGATCAGGCGCTCATGTACGGCTCGTTCGCGATGATCGTCTCCGGGTTCGTGCTCGGAAAGCTCCAGGGCGTGGTAAGCCTCGGCGAGGCGACCGACACGACGATCGAGGGGTTCGGGATCATGCTCACGGCGATATCGATCCTCGCGCTGGCGTGGGGAATCGGCGAGGTGGTGAACGCGCTGGGGACGGGCGAGTACGTCGCCGGCGTCGCCGAGAGCGTCGTGAATCCGGCGATACTCCCCGCGCTCGTCGTGGTGATCGCCGCCTTCATGGCCTTCTCGACGGGCACCTCCTGGGGAACGATGGGAATCCTGACGCCGATCGTCATCCCCGTCGCCTGGACGATCACGGGCGGCGGCGCGGCGGGCCACACCCTCGTCGCGGCGATGGTCGGGGCCATCTTCTCCGGCGCGATATTCGGCGATCACACCTCGCCGATCTCCGATACGACCGTCCTCTCCGCGACGTTCACGGGCGCGGACCTCATCGATCACGTCCGGACGCAGCTGTACTACGCCGTGACCGTCGGGGTCGTGGCGATCGCGTTGCTGCTCGTGTGGGGCTTCGTCGGGATCCCGCCGATCGTGTTGTTGCCGATCGGCGCCGTCGTGCTCGTCGGGCTCGTCTACGGGCTCTCGGAACTCGACGCCCGCCGACGTGGCGTCGATCCGATCACCGCGAACGCGCCACGAGAGAACGGGGAGAGCGCCGAGGAGTAGCGGAGTCGACGGTCATTGGTCCGACCGCGTGAGGCCGGACGTGTTAAGGGCGTCCGACGGGTAGAACGCGTACGCGCCTTCGTCCCCGCCGGAGCCGTCCCACATCCGGGAGCGATGACCGAGCGGCGAACCCGGGCGCGGAACATGTCGTCGAACGCGATCGCACGGTCGATCGCGTCTCGACCGTCCGCCGGAACGCATCCGGCCGCCCGGCACGAGGGTTTCCCGGTTGACGCGGCACGCCGCCGGAGATGAGACCGGCCGTTAGTGTTCCGGGCGAACATTTCTGATTTGACGAGCAGTGAGGGCTGAAGTCTCCCAGTGCCTTGGTCCGATTCGTTCCACGCGACCGTCGAAGTCGTCATTGAAGCTCAATATCGCACCGAGGTCACGCGATTCGCACAATCGGATGCTGGACGCGCCCGTGAAACTGAGTTCCTGATCCGTATATTTCCGAAACGTCCCTATCGACGCCCTCACGTCATCGGATTCGACGTGAGCGATCTCGAAAACGTTCGGAAACGGATCCTCGCCGAGGATCCGGCTGGCGACGGTGTCTGCGGCATCAAACGAACCGGTTCGGACGCGAGTGAGTGTCACGGTCTCGTCCAACCCTGTGTCGTTCGTAGTTCGAGTGGATTCCGAACACGGTGACGGCGGTGATGGTACCGATCGGCGAGGCCGTCATCAGCGTTCATCGTCGCGGTCGACGACCCCCGATCGCGACCGTCGATCCCTTCCGAGCACGTGGTTATTTATCAGAAGAGATAGTTACATTATCCGGATCCGAAAAGTGAGTACCGTCCACGTGACACGAGGATCGATCCCGCCGCCAGGAGCGAACGAACACCCGAGACCGGCGTCCGAACTCGTGGACGTCGACGCCGTCGTGACCGCCGCGACTATCGAAACGGAGAACCGGGGATGACCACCGAACCCGATCCGGAGGGGATACGCGTACTGTACGTCGACGACGAGCCGAATCTCGCGGAGGAGTCCGCGGGACGTCTCGAGCGTAGCGACGATCGCCTCGACGTCGAGACGGCGATCGGAGCGAGTAGGGCACTCGATCGCCTCGACGGAGGGATCGACTGCGTCGTCAGCGAGTACGACGTGGCCGAACGGGACGGGCTGGAGCTACTGGATCTGGTGGTCGATCGCGATCCCGATCTCCCGTTCATCCTGTTTACGGACGAGGGATCGGAGGAGATCGCCAGCGAGGCGATCGCCAGGGGAGCCGCGGGCTACCTGCCGAAACGCGAGGACGAGGGGAGATACGATCTGCTCGCACGCCGCATCGCGAACGCCGTGGACCGGTCGCGCGATCGGGGAGCGAGGAAGCGACGTGACCGCATCACCACGGCGATTCGGGAGATCAATCGCGTCCTGATCGACGCGAGAACCCGCGAGGGGATCAACGAGGAGGTCTGTCGAACGCTCACGGGATCGGCGTTCTATCGGTTCGCCTGGATCGGAGCGGTGGACGAGGAGACGGAACGTGTCATCCCTCGGGCAGCAGCCGGGATCGAGGAGGGATACCTCGATTCGATCGACGTGACTGCCGACGATCGGCCGACCGGACGGGGACCGGGAGGGAGGGCGCTCCGGGAGGGGTCGATCGCCGTCTCCCAAGCCGTGGAGTCGGACGCGGACTTCGAGCCCTGGCGCGAGGAGGCACTCGAACGCGGCTACCGGGCCGTCGCCGCGGCCCCGCTCGCCTACAAGGACACGAACTACGGGGTCCTGTGTGTGTATGCGAATCACGAGAACGCGTTCGGCGAGTCCGAACGGGAGCTCCTCTCGGAGCTCGCGGACACGATCGCCCACGCCTACAACCGGATCGACATCAGGGAGGCGTACCGCAACCAGTACCGGGAGCTGTTCGAGGAGGCGCCCGTGATGTTCGCGTTCACGCGGCGGGAGAACGGAAAGCCGACCATCGACGACTGCAACGAGCTGTTCGCCGAACGGCTCGGGTACTCCCGCGAGGATCTTCGAGGGCGACCGCTTGCGGACGTCTACACGGAGGAATCGGCGGAGATCCTGCTCGACGGTGGCGGGTACGAACGGGCGCTTTCGGGCGACTTCTCGCGTGAATCCCGAACCCTTCTCGGGAGCGGGGGCGAGGAGATAGAGACGATGCTTCGTGCGACTCCGCGTCGAAACGGAGGCGGCGAGGTGATCGGGACGCACGCCCTCTACGTCGACGTCACCGATCGGAGCCGGCTGGAGGAGCTCGAGGCGATCCGCGAACGCATGGGATTCGCGCTCGATGCGACCGATTCGATCCTCTTCGAGATCGACCTCGAAACCGGCGTCGAGACGCGCCACGGGCCCTTCGAGCGTCTCTACGGCATTCCCTCGATCCGTGCCGAAACGAGCGGGGAGTTCTACGAGCGATGTGTCCACCCCGACGACCGCGAGGAGCTCGCGACGCTCCAGGAGTCGATCGATGCCGACACCGCGACCGTCGGCTGCGAGTTCCGAACTCACCCGGACCGCGGCGAGGTGCGGTGGATCCGGTTCGAGGCGTACGTCTCGACCGGTCCCGACGGGACGCCGGAGCGGCTCGTCGGTCTCGACACCGACATCACCGCACAGAAACGCCGCCAACAGGAGCTGGAGCGGCAAAACGAGCGGTTGGAGGAGTTCGCGAGCATCGTCTCACACGACCTTCGAAACCCGCTCAACGTCGCGGTCGGCAGAACGGAACTCGCGAGCGAGGACTGCGATAGTCCCCACCTCGAGGCGGTGGAGAACGCCCACGATCGGATGCAGGACCTCATCGAGGACCTGCTCACGTTGGCCCGCGAGGGCGACGAGGTGCGGGCGGTCGAGCCGGTGGCCCTCACGGAGGTGTGTGAGCGATGTTGGAACCGGATCGACGCCGGAGGAGCGACGCTCGAGGTCGAGGTCGACGGAACGATCGAGGCGGACCGCAGTCGCGTACAACAACTCCTCGAGAACCTGTTTCGTAATTCGGTCGAGCACGGCGGCGAGGGCGTGAGCGTGACCGTCGGCGACCCCGATGGCGGCGAGGGGTTCTACGTCGCCGACGACGGCCCGGGGATACTCGAGGAGGACCGCGAGGACGTCTTCGAGGCCGGGTTCTCGACCGCGGAGTCGGGGACCGGATTCGGGCTGCGGATCGTCAAACAGGTCGTCGACGCCCACGGGTGGTCGATCGATGTGACGGAAGGGGACGAGGGCGGTGCCCGGTTCGAGATCACCGACGTGACGCGAGCGTGATCGGACGTCGGCTGCCGGCGTGGTGCGAGCGTGATCGGACGTCGACTGCCGGCGTGGTGCGAGTGTGATCGGACGTCGACTGCCGGCGTGGTGCGAGCGTGATCGGACGTCGACTGCCGGCGTGGTGCGAGCGTGATCGGACGCGATACCGTGTGCCGAAGCGATCCCGGTGCGTGATCCGCTCGATCGCGGTTCTCGCGTCTGAAAGTAACGATCATCGATGTACTTATATGAGCGCTCTTTGCCAATGGTGTGTATAGGCATGCAGATCCACGTCACACGACGCCGGAGCCGGTGGCGAACAGACGGGACCCAACGGAGGACCGAGAATGGCCGCTGATACGGGCGATTCCGTCGACCTCGAGTATCCCTCGAGCGGTTGGAAGGGGTTCTTTTCGGACCACTTCGGCCCCTCGATGCTGTGGGCGCTGATCAGCATCGGCGGGAGCCACATCGCCGTCGGACCCGAGTTCGGCGCGACGTTCGGCCTCTTTGCGGTGTGGGTGTTCGCGATCATCTACATCGCCAAGTACGGGGCGTGGGAGCTCGGCATCCGCTACAACTACGGCGTCGGGGGCAACCCCGTCGAGGCATACGACCAGCTTCCGGGGCCGAAAAACTGGATGCAGTGGTTCACCGTGTTAGTGTTCGGCGTCTTCTACATCGCCATCGTCGGCGCGGTCGGAATGAGTACGGCGGCGATCGTCTCGTTCTTGACGCCGCTTGCGGTGCCACAGGCCTTCGTCGCCTTCGTGGGTGGTGCCGGCGTACTCGTGTTCTTCGCGCGCTACAGCCTGCTCGAGAAGATCCTCGTCGGCTTCACGATCGCGTTGGGCGTGCTGCTCGTCATCGGCGTGATCGTCGGCCCGCCGTCGCCGGACGTCGTGACCGGAACGGCGTTTTCGCTCGATCTGGCCGGCGACCGCACGGTCCGATTCGTGGCGCTTTTCGCCGCGGCCGCGGGCTTCGCGCCGACGGGGTTCAGCACGAGCGTCCTGATCGGCAGCTGGAGCATGGCCAAAGGCGAGGGCGCAAACCAGCTCGAGGAGCACGGACTCGACCCGGAAAACGAGAAATACCACGACTACATCGCACAGTGGATCAAGACCGGGCGTCGGGACTTCAACATCGGCTACGCGTTCAGCTTCGTGCTGTTGGCCGTGATGGTCATTCTCTCGTCGAACGTGCTCTATCCGAACCCGCCCGGCGACGGGCGGTTCGCGGTCGCGATCGGACAGATCCTCTCTGAGTCCTTCGGTCCGTGGTCCTTCTGGGCGATGATGGTCGGCGCCTTCGCGGCGCTCTACTCGACGGTCATCACCCTGCTCGACGGCGCGTCCCGTGCTGTCGGCGACGTGCTCCCGATGGCGATGGAGAACGAGGACATGGACAGCGACCTCATTCGTCGAGTCGTCTTGACGCTCGTCGTCCTCGTCAGCAGCATCACCGTCTTCGTCCTGGGGAACATCCCCGTCACCTTCATCCTCTACATCGCCGCGATCCTCGCGGTGACGGAGATCGTCTTCTTCCCGGCGAACTGGTACGTCGTCAAGAAGAACCTCCCCGAGCGGTTCCACCCGACGACCGCCTGGAACGTCTACTACGTCTTCGCGCTGATCGCGGTGTTGATCTTCGGCGCGATGGGCGCTGCCGTCCGCCTGGGCATCGTCCCCCAGATCGTCGATCTACTCCCCTGACACCGACGTCCGCCATCCGATTCGGTGTCAGCGTTCCGCCGTCCCGTAGTTTAAGGTGAGCCGGTGTCATGGTCGGTGGTATGACCGACGACCGGCTCCCAAGCCAGGATCTCACGGAGGGCGTCAAACGCGCCCCGAACCGGGCGATGTTACACGCCATGGACCTCGACGCCGAGGACCTCCAGCGGCCGATGATCGGCGTCGCCAACACGGCCGCCGAGATCACCCCCTGCAACTCCCACCTCGACGAGGTGGCGGCGGCGGCGAAGGAGGGAATCGATGCCGCCGGCGCCGTCCACGTCGAGTTCGGAACGATCACTATCTCCGACGGCGTCTCGATGGGCCACGAGGGGATGAAGGCCTCGTTGATCTCCCGGGAGGTCATCGCCGATTCCGTCGAACTCGTCGCCTTCGGCGAGCGGCTCGACGCCATCGTCGGGGTCGCGGGGTGTGACAAGAACCTCCCCGGCATGTTGATGGCCGGCATCCGAACGGATCTTCCGACGGTGCTTTTATACGGCGGCTCGCGGCCGACCGGGACGTTCCATGGCGAGGAGGTGAGCGGCGTCGAGGTCGTCGAGGGCGTCGGCGCGGTCCTGGGCGGCGAGATGACCGAAGCGGAGCTGAAGGAACTCGAACGGTCGGCCTGCCCGGGTGCCGGATCGTGTGCCGAGATGGCGACGGCGAACACGATGGCGACCATCGCCGAGACGATCGGACTGGCACCGATCGGATCGGCCTCGCCGGCCGCGGAAACCGACGAGCGACAGGCGGTCGCGAAAGCATGCGGCGAGGTCGTCGTCGACGCCCTCCGGTCGGGACTGCGACCGAGCGACGTCCTCACCCGACAGTCCTTCGAGAACGCCATCGCGGTGCAGGCGGCGATCAGCGGGTCGACGAACGCCGTCCTCCACCTGCTCGCGCTTGCGGAGGAGGCCGGCGTGGACCTCGAACTCGAGACCTTCGATTCGATCTCCGCGCGGACGCCACACGTCTGCAACCTCAAGCCCGGCGGCGAGTACACGATGCACGATCTCCACCGCAACGGCGGCGTTCCGGCGGTCCTCCGGTACCTGATCGACGGCGGCCACGTCGACGGCGGAACGCTCACGATCACCGGCGAGACGCTGGAGGAGGCCGTCGAACGGGTGGATCCCCCGACGCCCGATCCGGCGATCGTCCGGCCGCCCGAGGACCCGATCGACGAGGAGGGCGCCATCGTCGTCCTCCGGGGAAATCTGGCGCCGGACGGGGCCGTATTGAAGGTGACCGGCGAGCACGAGTACCGATTCGAGGGGCCGGCGCGGGTATTCGACGGGGAAAACGAGGCGTTCGCGGCCGTCGAGAACCGCGACCTCGACGGCGGGGAGGTCGTCGTCATCCGCAACGAGGGCCCCCGCGGCGGCCCCGGAATGCAGGAGATGCTCAGCGTCACGGCGGCGATCGTCGGCGCAGGCTACGACGACGTGGCGCTGCTCACCGACGGTCGCTTCTCCGGCGCCACCCGCGGCCCCATGATCGGCCACGTCGCACCCGAGGCCGCCGCCGGCGGCCCGATCGCGGCGGTCGAGGACGGCGACACGATCACGATCGACGTGCCGGAACGGACCCTGGCGGTCGGCCTCTCGGAGGACGAGATCGATGCGCGCCTGGACGACTGGAGCCCCTCCGAACTCGAGTACGGCCGCGGCGTCCTGGCGAAGTACCCCTCGATGTTCGCCTCGGCCGCTGAGGGCGCCGTGACCAGACCGTGTCCCGGCTGGCGGGAGTGATCGACGCGTGTAGCCCGCCGTGAGAGTCGAACCGGGACGCGACGGCTGAAGAAACCTCAGTACGCACGCTCATCTTTTCGCCCGGCCGCGGCGCATCCTCGTTCTTGACCAGCTTCTCGGAGCTGTATTCACCGTTCCCTGCTCTCTTCCCACTCGGGACGTGGTGTGGGAGACGGGAGTTCGTTAACCGCACTTCGAAGTTCGTCCTCCGTCGTCCACGGGAAGCACCGCTCGTGGAGTTCGAATTTGCGGAACTTGTTGAGATGGACCCAACTGTACGTTGCCGGTTCTTCGCCCTCACCCGTCCGATCGTCGATCACATCCCAAATCGCCTGTTCGTCGATGTCGAGATCGGTATCTCGTGTGCGATCAACGAGCGATTCGATCTGCGATTGGACCTCATCCCCCGACAAATCGTCCGAAAACGCAATCTCAAGGGCGGCCTGAATGACGTGCCGTTTCGATTCCAGGTTGGCGTCAGTCACCCACGCGTAATCACGCGGGAACACGTACGACTTGGCGAAATACGGTGAGTCATCAATTTCGCCCAATTCAGGAGCCTCTCCGCCGCTCTCCTTTTCAAAGACACCGACGATGTAGTCGCTGTATGTCGCGAGCAACGAAAACATGATATCGAACGTATTGAGCCGCTCAGCCGGAAGCTCGAGGAGATCACCCATGATGAACGGATAGGAACCGAGTTGCTTCGTGAGTTCGTTCTGCACGGCGCGAAGCCGGCGGAGATGGGGGTCGCGATAGCTCCCGAGGATGAAATACGACGTCCGCTGACTCGAGAGATACGGCAGTTCACGCCGTGTGAACCGCCAGATATCTCGTTTCTCCGCTGGCTCAAGCTCGATGCCCCCGACGGCCTCGTGAACGACAGTCATAATGTCCGCAGCTTCCGTCGGAGGGCTTGGATCGGCCATTAGCTGCCGGTTCAAGCCACTCCAGCTTATTTCCTTTGAATCACTTTGTCTTTTTCTAGTTTAACCAACTTGGATGAACCTAACTGTTATTGCATCCCTCCTCGTAACGTCACACATGAGCGAAACCGACACGGGCACGGCCGAGACAGGGCCGTTCGCGGAACAGCAGCGGCTGTTCAAGCTGCTGTCCCAGGATACGCGCCATCTCATCATCCAGGAGCTGCTGGGCCACCCCGCCCATCTGATGTCGCTCGCCGAACTCGAGTATATGACCGGGAAGAGTCAGGCAGCAATCAAAGACCAGCTGGAGACGTTGATCGACGCCGGGCTTCTCGCACGCTACACGTACGAACCAAGTGAGGGGAAACGCGATCTTCCGGCACAGTTCTACGGATTCACCGAGCGGGGAATCGAGATCCTCCACGACTACAAGTATCTCCGCGGAGTCCCGGTCGCTCGGGCCCTCTACGAAAACACGCGGAAGACCGAGAAAATCGGGCGCCACGAATCGGCGCCTCGCCCGGCTCTTCCGGATGCTGTCGCGGAAGCACTCGAGTTCGACGAGCCCGATCTTGACGCCGTTGATACTGATACGACTTCGTGAGCCGGTGACGGACTGATCGTGGTTCCGTGAGTGAACAGATCCACGACATCCGTTCCTATAACGAAATTGTCACCAGCTACCAAATTCACGCTCAGCTTGGTTTTTCATACTTTTCGCCGTCTTTTCCCCGACACCCTCGGCGGCCATCAGATCTTCCAAATCTGCTTCATATACATCCTTGACCCACCAAATACCGACCTCTTGAAGCGCAACAGCTTTTGTGTAGCTGACGTTGTCGAACTGTGTCGTCGTCCCGTCTTTTCTCATATGGCACATCATGATCCGTACGATCTTATATAGTAGCCGATAGAATTTTTTACTCAGAGATTAATATAGTATCTAATGGATCACCTCAACGAGATCTCCGTCGAAGAACTCCAAGAGGCGCTTGACAATGTTGACGGAAACAAGCCGACACAACGGTTGTTAGCCGCGATCGCGTACAAAAATGGTGTCACGCAAACCGAACTTGCCGAGTGGTACGATACAGAACGAAAAACGATCTATAACTGGCTCAAGCGGCTCGATACTGACGAGCCGTTTGAACAGGCTGTTTCTGATGCTCATCGATCTGGACGAAAGCGGAAACTTTCAGAAACAAAGCAACAAGAGTTTGAGCAAACAGTCCACGAATCACCCCAAGAGGTCGGCCTTGACGCGCCGGCGTGGACGCCGGCGCTCGCACAACAATACCTTGAAGAAACCTACGGCGTTGAGTACTCAGTCCCGAGCTGTCGGCGGTTGTTGAAAGAGGCTGGGTTGAGTTATCAAAAACCACGCCGTTCAGCCGTTGAATCCGACGATGACGAGCAAGACGAGTTCTACAACGAGATCAAAAAAAGCGGCGGGAAATGGACGCCACAGTAGTCTGTATTGATCAAACCAAGAAATCCGTCCAAGTTGAGCCGCGTGCCGCGTGGTTTCCGCGCGGCACGCGGCCGTCTGTCGAATTATCCGGCCAACGGGATTGGACGTGCTTGCTCGGCGCGATCACCGAAGATGGTGATCGCTTCTTCTCTCGGTTCACAGAATACATCACTGCCGATCACGCAAAACATTTCATTTTAGCATTATGTGAAGAATTCAAAGATGACTTGATCGTCGTTCTCGATGGAGCACCGTACTTTCAGGCGTCGGCCGTCACGGACCTCGCGGCCCGTGACGACCTCGCGTTTGTGACGCTTCCGTCGTATTCGCCGGAGTTGAACCCAGTCGAGGAATGCTGGAGACAGCTTCAAACAGCGCTCAGCAATCGTTTCTTTGACTCACTCAACGAGCTTACAACAGCGATTGACACCGCTCTTGAACAACTCTCTATTCCAAAAGTGAGTAACTATTTCTAACATCTACTATAACTATCCAGGGAACCCCCCGTATTCTTCCCGTGTTATATCCAGCGCGTGTCCCACATGCCGCTTCGATCGGAGCAGGTTTGGCGAATCGATCTGTACAAAAGCTATTCCGCATCAGTCATCGAAAGTGAACTATGGTGAGCGACGAGCAGACGAGACGGACGGTCCTGGGATGTCTCGCGGGCGGAACGCTCGCCGGCATCGGTGGCTGTCTGCAGGTGTTCTCGGGGGACGAAACCCGTTCCAACCCCGAACGCGAAAGCTGGAAGACTGTCTCGCCGAACCCGTTCACCGCGGTTTCCCAATCCCGGTCTCCGGTGGCCACTCTCGGCGGGCCTGATCGATCGGAATCGTTCGGGCAGGTGGTCGCTACGACGGGCGATGCCGTCCTTGTCGGCGTTCCCCAGGCTGCTCGCGATGGCGTGGAAAAAGCCGGAATGGTGGCCGTGTTTGAGCCGTTGGAGAACGGTTGGGACCAGACGACGACGCTGACTGGTCGGCAACGGAAACGCGACTACTTCGGCGGGCAGATCGCGGCCAGCGAGTCGACGCTGCTGGTCGGCAACGAGTACAACTACTCGGGGACGTCGCGGATCCCCGTGTCGGTGTTCGAGCGATCGAACGGTGACGGCTGGCAGCTGCGACGGAGCTAACCGAGGGCGTCTACATCGAATCGATGGCGGTGGACGATGATACGGCCGTCCTGCGGACAGCGGACGGCGACGGGCTCGTAGACGTCTACGAACGCGAAAGCGGGGAATGGGGACGGAAACAGACGCTGTCTGGTGCTGACCGGGACGACGGACGGGCCGTCAGATCAACCGCGATCGATGGCGAGACGATACTGGTCGGAATGCCGCCGAAGTCAGGACCGAAACGTCGGCGCGCCGAATCGGGTGTCGTTCACGTCTTCAGCCGATCGAGCGGTACCTGGGGCCACCGAACGACCCTCTCCGGAGCGACGGGGGGAGACCACTTCGGCTGGTCGGTTTCGGTGGGTGATGGGACGGCATTGATCGGCGATTACAGCAACGATACAGCGTACGTGTTCGACCGTTCAGATGGACGGTGGTCTCGCGAACGGATGTACACTGCCCCCAGTGGCCATTCCGATTGGTATTTTGGTAACACTGTTGTGATGGATGGTGATGCGTTGCTAGTCGGCGCACCGCACGCTCGGTTCGACGACTCGGTCGGTGCGGTTTACGAACTGGATCAGCCGTCTAGTACGAACGATCCGCGAGGGGTATATTTCACTGCGCCCGGTTCATCCGAGCGGTTCGGCGACGCGATAGCGACCACAAACGGGACGATGATCGTCGCAGGCGAACGTTCCGAGGGGAGAGCGGTCTACATCTACGAGCAATGACTCCCGTCGCTCCCGGAACGTGGGTTTTCCGTATGCAGCAACCCCCGGACGACGTGGTCGAACCACTTTAGTCTTCAACAGCTCGTGGGTCCAGTCCCGATGTTGGCGGTGTTTCGACGGACGGGACTCAATGGGTACCAGCCGTTCAGTCCTTGGGTTCGATCTTGCCGGCAAACGTCTGGAACTCGATCGTCTCGGCAGGGATGTAGAAGGTATCCGTACAGAACTCATAGACGTTGTCCGGCGTTTCGCCGTGCCAGAGGAGATAGGCAAACTCGTCTTCAACGATCGTATCGATCACTTCGATCGTCGACCCCTCCTGTCCGAACTCGTCGAAGATGTCCGCGAACAGGCCCTCGATCTCAGTCATCCCGCGAAAGACGCCGAGGTTCGTGACGACGGTCGACTCCTCCGCGTAGTCGATCATGACCTCGTCTAAATCCTGAGTGGCGAACGCCTCCAAGTGATGGTCGAGTACGGCTTCGGTATCGCTCATTGGAAATCCACGTGAGAGTATGACAATCAATAGCAATAAGTATTGACCATCTCACACGACGGGGACACAACGATCATGAAAAGGAGATACTGCTGCCACGACAGTACTATTAATCGTGCGGATTCCGGATGGGTTGGGGCGGACTAATTTCGAGGTGCGCTAGTTCGCTTCTCCCCCGATTTCGGCCGCTTCACGCCTTCTACACGGGGCTCGTGAAAATAGAATGAGCGACAATCACGACCTCGATCCGATCGATCCGAGCACCGCGCGCGAGCTGTTTCTCGACCACAAGGCGACCCACTGTACCGAGAAGACGGTTCGGAGTCACAAGTACCGATCCAAGCACTTCAGCACGTGGTGCGACGAGAACGGCATCGACAACATGAACGACCTCTCCGGCCGGGACCTCCACAAGTTCCGGCTCTGGCACATGGAGGAGCACGACATCAACAAGATGTCGCTGCGCCACCAGATGTGCTCGCTGCGCGTGTTCCTGAAGTGGGCCGCTTCCATCGAGGCCGTCCCGCCGAACCTCTACGACAAGGTCATGGTTCCGACGCTCAGCCCCGGGCAACGGCAGCGCGACGACATGCTCGAGGCCGATGCGGCCGAGGCGGTCCTCGAACACCTCTGGAAGTTTCACTTCGCCTCCCGGGAGCACGCCATCATCGCGCTGCTCTGGGAGACGGGCATTAGACTGGGCGCGGCAAACTCCATCGACCTGAGCGACGTCAACGTCGACGACGGATACATCAGACTTGTGCACCGACCCGAGGAAGGAACCACTCTGAAGAACGGTAAGAGCGGCGAACGGCCCGTCGCGATTACCGACGAGCTCGCCGAGGTGCTTCGGGCGTTCGTCGAGCACGACCGTGCTGACGAGGTCGACGACTACGGCCGAGAGCCGCTCTTCACGAGCTGTTACGGTCGCTTGAGCCGAACCGGGATCCGTCGGGCAGTATACAAGACGACCGCACCGTGTTTCAGGGACGCCCCGTGCCCGGGTTGTGAAGACGACTCCGATACTCCCTGTCCGGAGTCCGTGAGTCCGCACGCGATTCGGAGAGGCAGTATTACGCACTTCCTGACTGAGGACGTGCCGACGGAGGTAGTAAGCGATCGAATGAACGTGAGCCGTGACGTGCTCGAACAGCACTACGATCGGAGATCAGAGGAGGTCAAGCTAGAGCAGCGACGAGGGTATCTCGAGAACATCTGAGAGTCTCTCGGTAGCTCCTCCAATTTTTAGAGTAGTACGACACTATGGAGGTAGATATCTTGTACAAGAACGAATTTCGTTGTTCTATCTCTATTGATACACTCCGCATCCAGTAGGAATCGCGTGCTATTCACGCCTTGATCCGGTAAGACACGTTTCCGGACGTCATACGTATCTCGGGGGGAATCCTTTTATCAACGATCTCCTAATTGGTAGGATAATGCCCCTCCTTCAAGGCGTCCCCGTCGGTCCAGAACTGTTGATCATATTTATCGTCACCGGGATATTCCTCATCCCAGCACTGGTCGTGACTGCGCTCATATATCGGGACGCAAAGGAACGGAACAGCAGCCATACGCTCGCGTGGGCGCTCGGCGCGTTTTTCGGAGGCATCATCGTCTGGATTCTCTATTTCGTCGTTCGAGATGAAGTTGGAACGGGGAGCCGATCTGCAAGCAACGGAACATAACCCGAAGAAATCGGGTGACGGAACCGAATCAGTCGGTCTTGTTGGAACCCTCACTCGGTGATAGTTCTCTGAGACCGTGCTGAATACACAGCGCAAATTCAGCAATTCTGATAGCCTGACCGACACTACATTTACCAGCAATAAGGATAATTGAATTCAGTATGCCGTTCGGTATTGATAACGTATTGAAAATGGCGCCACCTATGCTGTTTTGGCCTGCAGTAGTTGCATCACTTCTTTGGGTTGAACTGGGTGAGTTCATTTACATAGCTTCTTTTTTTGGTTTGGTAGTAACGGGCGGTATTAGCTATGTCTGTGCTAGAAGAGTCCGGGAATATCATGAGCGAGGTAAATATAAAATGTTTGGTAACATCAATTTAGATTTAATGTATGAATGGAAATTTAGAATGTTTATTGAAGAGTACAGTCCGCTTGCAGCAGCTTCCCTTCCAAAGACCTCCGGTCCCTTGGTGATCGCATTTATTTCCTTGTCCATAACATTTCTATAGTAACCGTTAGAACTTTTTGCTCGGAGACTGCTGTAAGAGATAGTGGAACATCTCGACGAGATCTCCGTCAAGGAATTGCAAGACGCTCTTGACGACGTGGACGGAAAGAAGCCGACACAACGGCTCTTAGCCGCAATCGCGTACAAGAACGGTGTCACGCAGACCGAGCTAGCCGAGTGGTACGATGTTCAGCGGCGGACGATCTACAGCTGGCTCAAGCGACTCGACACCGACGAGTCGCTTGAGCAAGCCGTTTCTGACGATAAACGAACTGGGAGAAACCGTAAACTCTCAGAATCACAGCAAGAAAAATTCGAAGAAACCGTTCACGAATCACCTGAAGAGGTTGGGATCGACGCGCCGGCGTGGACGCCGGCGCTTGCCCAACAGTATCTCGAAGAAACGTACGGCGTCGAGTATTCAATCCCCAGCTGCCGGCGGCTGTTGAAAGAAGCGGGATTGAGCTATCAAAAACCACGCCGCTCAGCCGCCGAAGCCGACGAAGACGAGCAAGAGGAGTTCCACGAAGAGCTCAAAAAAAGCGGCGGGAAATGGACGCCACCGTAGTCTGTATCGACCAAACCAAGAAATCCGTCCAAGTTGAGCCGCGTGCCGCGTGGTTTCCACAGGGCACGCGGCCCTCTGTCGAGCTTTCAGGCCAACGTGAGTGGACGTGTCTGCTGGGCGCGATCACCGAGGACGGTGATCGCTTCTTCTCTCGATTTACCGAATACGTCACGGCTGAACACGCGAAACATTTCATTTTGGCATTATGCGAAGAATTCGAAGATGACTTGATCGTCGTGGTGGACGGAGCGCCGTATTTTCAGGCGTCGGCGGTCACGGACCTGGCGGCCCGTGACGACCTCGCCTTCGTGACGTTACCCTCGTATTCACCGGAGTTGAATCCGGTCGAAGAATGCTGGAGACAGCTGCAAAAGGCTCTTAGCAACCGCTTCTTTGACTCGCTCGATGAGCTAACAACAGCGATCGACACCGCTCTCGACAAACTCTCTGTTCCTAAAGTGGGCAATTACTTCTAGTGCCTACTATATCATTTCCTTTATTTTGGTTTAAACTAGTTTTACATATCTATTACAACCCAGAACCAATGTCGGGAATAGTTATACTGGCTGTTATGCCATTCCTATTTTTGGGCGTTGTTGTTGGTGCTATAATCTTCCATTTTGATGAATAGATGCTCTGTATTCAGCACGTCACTCCTGTCAATATCAGTGGATTTCAACAGATCCAAAAATCTGTGTTATGACCTCCCAAACCACTATATATCGTCTCTCATATTACGCCCGTATGAATCGAAAAGTACTCGCAGCGGTTGCAGTAGCTCTTTTAGTAGGGCTTTCAGGATGTGCGACGATATCAGTGACTGCAGAGGTAGGGGATGCGAACACGATCGAACGGTATGATCTGAATATCACGACCTCGACGACAGTCTATGGCTGGCTGAATGAAGCAGCTAAGGAAGAGGGGTATGAGAGCCTCCGCGATCAAATGACGGATGATGTTGATGTGGAGTCTGATCGTATCGAGTATAGTGAGGAGATCGATGGAGATGAAGCGACGATTAACATCCAGCTATCCGAGATACCGAGTTCGGAGATGGATGCGATTACACTCGAAGAGGATGATGGTGAACTCACATACACAGATACTGCATTCGTGAATGAGTCTGCACAATCTGAAGAAACATCAGAACTCGGTGGAGAGGCTATGTCTGGCTTGGTTCTCGATTATACTCTACATATGCCTGGCAATATTGTAGAATCTAATGCGGATGAGGTAGATGGTAATACCGCAAATTGGACACGGACAGGGGGAGAAGCATATACAAATACACACATTGAGGCGCGCAGTGAGATGCCGAGTGCACTTCCAGTAACTGGTTTCGGAATCGTCGCTGCAGGCCTCGGTATCCTGATGTTTACCTTGCTACTCACTCGTACCCGTAAACAGTAGCACGAACTCGTGGTTGATGTCGACGACCTCAAGGACGCCCGCGTGTTCCTCGGCCGCGCGCTAGTCGAGCTCCCGGAGGACGTCCCCGGACGGGCTGCCGCCGAGGATACCCAGCTGATTCTCGAGGAGGTGCTCGATAAGCGCCCAGACTGAGCGATAGGATGAGGCAGGTGAGAAGCCGCCCTAGATAAGCAAGAGGAATCCGATGAGGATCCCGGCGAAGAACGCTAGTATCAGGAAGTTCCCGTACCACCGGAAGATCAAGAACGTCCCTTTCATGGCGGGGTTGTCTCGGGCATCCCGCGAGAGGTACTCGAGCGTTCCGTGACCTCTGACGAGATGGAGGATCGCCTCGGGTAGCGCGACCAGGAAGAAGACGTACGGAAACACGACGACGCCGAACACACCGAGCACAGCGCCGATATAGAACATCGACTCCCGGGACGTGTTGCTCGATCGATCAGCCTCTCGCTCGAGATCGACGTCAGAGCCGGCGACCTGCGTCTCCCCGATGTCGTCAAGCGATGTCCCGCATTCCGAACAGTACTGCGCTATGTCGGTCACGGCCGTCCCGCACGCGGGGCACTTGGGCATACGGTCATGAGCGGACTGTCAGATACTAAAGGTTCGGCCGGCTGTTTCTCTCTTCGCGACATCAAGTGGATGAGGCGGCTAGCCCCGGATGTGATTTCGTTCGTCTTGAGGATGGTGTATTTGAGGACTTATATTGAAGTACTGGTGGTATAATTATCTCTAGATATGAGACTCGAAGATCTTGTCGATCAAAACTGGCACCGGTTTGAGCGTGATCGGTTCATAAAGGCTGATACAAAACTCCAGGTTGGCGATTTCGACCCAGAGGAGTTCAAACATGATGGATTCGACAATCGAGAGGCCTATCTCGAGACACACGTCCCTGCGCTCGTATCCGAGACACGTGTCCGGGAGGAGCTGAACAACTTCACACCACCCCGTGTCGGCGAGATCAATGATTCGGCTTATCAAGCACTCACTATCCGATACGGTATCCTCCGGCAACTGATCCAGCAGTCCGACTACAGCATGGAGAAGGACGAGCTTCTGGATGAGGTTCAGGCCTGGCAGCGCGACTTGATTTCGTCATATGATGATGAATCATTCGCAGAGTCCGACGATCTACTTCACCTCTCGAAAGCAGCGGTCGATTACAAAGACCAGATCGATGACTCGGAGCTTCATATGGTGTATAGCTACTTTGAGCTACACAACCGCTCCTGTGAACACAAACGCGATTACTTCACGTGGCTCGACTTCTTCCAGCGGCTTTCTGCAATCGGACGATTTCCCAAAGTCTCCCGGTCAGAGAACCCCGAACACGCACTGAAGACGATCGAGAAAGGGCTCTGGTCGCTCCAAGAGCAGGCACTCGTATATGAAGTCAGCCCTGATGACGGCGGTGAACTCGTCGGCATCCCAGATGATTACATCGATTACGTTCAGGACTGGCTATACTATGAGATGTCTGAGTCGAACTTTCAGCGGATGCTGGATACACTCGATGTTTTCGACCGGCAACAGGTTCTCATCGACGCTCGTGAGGTGTTTGATGTCACCGGAAAGAACTATGGTAAGAACGCGAACCGTCGCGAAAACATCGTCAAATCGGGTGTCTACCCCAGCGAGTTGCTGAAAGAAGTGGTCCCGAAAGACGACCTGAAAGCGATCGTGGACGAGTACGGCTTGGATGCTCACAAGCGAAGGACTGACGAGATGGTGTCGGCGATTATCGAGTACTTCGAGCAGTCCCAGAAGACGGTTGACGATGACGATCCCGCCGTTGAGTTGTACTTAGATACCTACGAAAAGATCGCCGATGGGTCGGTGACCGAGATACCACCGCAGATCCAGGATCTCGTTGACGCAGACAACCCTCGTGAGAAGATGGATATTCTCTTCGAGGACGCCACAGCCGAGATCTTTAGCGAGGTGTTCAACCTCGAGGGGACGAACCAACTCGGTCAGCATTCGAGTGGTGTCGTCGCCGACGGTGAAATCGAACAAGATGAGGAGTGGTTGCTGTGGGACAACAAACGTCGACGTCAGAAATTTCGGCTCGGGAGCAGCACTCGAAGCAAAATAAAAAATTACATCGACACGAAAAGCCAGCAGCACGATGTCGAGTGGTTCCTGATCATCGCGCCTGATTTCACTGAAAAAGCGGAATCGGATGCGTTACAACTGGAGATGCAGGTTGGAACCCATATCAGGTTAGTCCGAGCACGCGATTTCCAAGAGCTAGCAACGCTCTGGAAAGAAGACTACGCACAGGAAGACCGAGAATTACCCTTGTCAGTGTTCCGAGGATCGGACGCGTTCGACGTGGAACATGCGGAGAAGCTCCTCGATACACAGTTCTCGTAACCTATGCACCGAGACGAGCCACGCCGATCGCGAGGAACTATACGAGCAGTTCCGAGAGGGAGCCCTTGAGGCGCTGATCATCTCCCGCGTCGGTGACGAGGGGATCGACCTGCCCGACGCGGAGGTGGCCATCCTCGCGTCAACGATGTGCTCCTCGAGGTCACAGACTGGCCAACGTGCGGGTCGGACGATGCGGCCGTTCGGCGACTCGCAGGTGTACTTGCTGCTGACGAAGGGGTCCGGCGAGGAGGACTGGGGTCGTGAGTCAACGCAGTATCTCGCCGAAAAGGGCATCGACATCACGAAACGAGAGGTTGGGAGTGTCTGACGATGGCGAGTGACATCTCAGCCCCATACTTAATTACTCTGGGGGCGTAGCATCGTGTATGACTGAATCGGCTGCCAACCAGATCGCGGATTCACTCTCATCCGAGGTCGACCTCGAGGAGACGCTTGAGGAGCTTGACGAGCTTGAAGAGGAAGCTGGATGGAGTCCGATCGACTTTCGAGAACCTGACGAGCGATCGTCAGACACCTCCACTAAGTCACGGGATCCGGAAGACGAGTTGCTCGATCGCAGTTAATGGATCTTTTCGATTCGAATATCTGGCTACACGGGTGTCTCTTCCGGGATTCTGAACCAGCAGACCTTGTCAATGAGGCTGCACGTGGTGAGCGAGATGTCTATGTCTCGGCCTACATCTTTAATGAGGTGATAAGCCGATTAGAGAATCCGAAGTCACGATACGAACCAGATCATATCGAGCGCGCAAAGCAACTGTTCACACAAATTGCTGTCCACTCCCCGTCTGTTGATATGCCGTCGCAGTCGAGTGTAGAGCGAATGGACCATCGGCAAGAAGCGATCGCACCTTCAAACTCGTTTCTCGGAGAATTGTTAGACATTCAGGCGAAGGACGCCCCGGTACTCGTTGCTGCGTGGGGACTAAATCGCCACATCGACCTCTACACGTGCGACCGAGCGTTTGCAGCGTGTGACCTTTCCAAATACGGTATCGACTATATCCCGATCTACCACGTTGAGCCACCCTAGATCATCGCTCAATTCGGCTGTCGATCGGCAGCAGCACCCGTCCCCACAGCTCGTTGAGCGGGGTCGGCACGGGTATCGAGTACTCGATGAGCGTGTTGTCGAGGACACTTCGTAGCGTCAGTCGTCATCCCTAATACCGGGATATTTAGACCTCGCTTGTCATTCGTGTTGTCGACGTGCTACCTCAACAACTGCTTTACATCCTCACTGGCGCTTTGTTTAGTGCAATCTCGACATACGTGCTGAGTACTCACCGCGAGTACAGGCAGTCGAGACGGACGCGACGCGCGCTTTACGGTGAGATGGAGTCGATGGAAGAACTCTTGAAATCGCTTGCGGAGGAAGAAAACGATATACGGTCAGTTCGAATACAGATTGAAGATCAAGTATCGACGAAGATGTACGATCAACACCTCCCGTATCTTGGTCGGTTAACTGATGACGAGATCGGCCATGTTATGGCATTCTATCGGCAGATGAGCTACATTCTCGACTCACACCAGACTTATAATCAAGCACGGGAAGCAGACACTCCAGATAATCGAGACGAACGAAAAAGGCAGAGTAGAGAGGAATGGTTTTCATCATATAATATCAGCCTCTCCGCAGAAAATGCACTTTCCAACCTACAAGACGCTCGAAATGTAAAGGAGGATGTCAATTTCTTTCGGTACGTAGTTGGTAGCTGAAACCACCGGTCTACCGGCCATCCGCAATCCATAGTCCAGCCGATCTCTATTACCTTAAGGGGCGAGAGATCATCGAGAAGTAGAACCGTGACGACGAAATGTGGGTCAACCTGAATGTCGACGGGTTCATCGAGGTCCGCAAGACAGCTGCTCAACGAAAGAAGACCGAGCATCTGATGAATGAGCTGTAGGGTTACTTGACACCTATTGGATCACCCATCACTCATGTTCTGGGGGCGATAGTATTGACATATGAGCGGAGATGAGGTCGATGTATACGGTGTGCTGGATGTGAATGACGAAAATGAGGTTCTTGCTCCGGACTGGTTCACTACCGATGGGGACTGGTTGGTTGTAACGCCGAACTCGACACATCAGGCGGGAGCGAGTGATCTCAACGTTCCAAGATCAAACGATATAGAAGAGGTAGGTCCATTCCCGATTTCCTTATCCGATTGGGAGGGGGTTGGGTTAGCACCGCCTGATCGAGAACATCTGATGCGTGTGAAGAACGAGGTTAAAGAAAAACTCCCTCCAGACAAGATTCTGATTGAAGTAAATGGAGAGCGACGGTTCTATCGAGTTCCTCGTGAAGATCCGCTCGGTTGAGAGAGTGACGATTGCGACCGACAATGCTCAACCGACGCTGTTTTTACACACAGATCAGGAGGAAAGATACAGCCCGTCGACAACATCCACCCACACCACTCTCACCACCACATCACCACTCACCACCGTCGCCGCCGGGCTGTGCTTTTCTAGTTCATTTCGACAAAGAGACTATATGATCACCAACTGTGAGTTCATTTATGCTCCTCCATTTTGTCGCAGATGACAGGTATGGGTATTATTTCCCAGATGAATCGGAATTTGACGAAACTTGGCAAGCAGCACAGAATAATCCCGAGAAAGAGTTCCATATCATGGCGAGCCTCCGGTCGGTGTTTGGTTGGATAGACGTAGCAGAAGATTTTGGCGATTCACCTGATGAACAGATCCGGGAATTGGTAGAGAATTCAAGTACCGGAAGTAGAGCCCTAGTTGCGGCCGGGGCCGCTGTTGAGTGGGATAAGAGAGACGAACAGGGATATAATAGCCGGGAAGCGTATAACAATGGACGAGCTGCAATCGCATTGCTAGATCTAGAGTATGAATATGCTCTGCGCCAAGGATGGCATTCTGTTGCAATTTTTTGTCTCCAAGCTATCGTAGAATTTGAGAGTCAAATCGATTCTGCAGGCCGATTAGAGGTTGAAAGGGCCGTTGAACTAATCGATAGGGTCACCGCTACGTCAGATATTCACCTAGGTAATTTACGTCGCTTGCTTCAGTTACTATTGGACAACGAATTTCTTCTCTCCCCGGATTCCCCTCCCGAAAAAAGGACATTTGGTCTGTGTGTGCAAGTGGTAAATGAATTGTCTGACAAAGAGCAATATTTCCAGGAACGCCAGGTGCTTAGCCATACTATGGAGTTAGCTGATGTGCTTAATATTCCCACCCAAGATCTTAAAGAACGCTATGTTGAGACCTATCGACTAAGCGCAGATCTTCAATCAGAAAGAGGGGCTGGTCTTGAAGCTAACGAGCTTGCAGAGGCCTTAGAGGACGAGGCTGTACGTGAATATCTATCTGATGACGAAATGCGGGAGTTGAAACAAAGGTTGCGATCCGCAATCAAATCTGCATCTCGTGAATTAAAACGAGAAGGTGCGGTCGTCGATTCACCCCGTCAGCGATACCTGCACCAAGATAGTGTAATCAAATTTGTTCGACAATTCAATCAGATCAAGTATGTATATAATACAGATGCAGCATTATTCTGGTTGTTAACTCGGGACGAACTTGTACCAGCGTTTCGGGAGGGTGGAGATACTTATGGTCTTCATAACGCACTCTCGAAAACTATGTATTCACTACAGGGACACTATATTGAGTTTGACCCCAAGGAGGCAGATCTTCCAGCAAGATACTCCATTGAGGCCCGAATTGCGACGTCAACTCTAATCGGTGTACTTGACAAGTTAATCTATGAAGGCGACCTAATGGAGGTAGACATTTACAGATTTATAAACTCGATACCGGATCTTGATTCTGACAATTTGAGTTATCTAACTCGGATTGTCACAAATGTATTCGAAGAAAACCATATGGAGGCTATTCATATTGGAGGTACTCAGATAGAGGCGGTACTATACAACCTTCTCCGTGAGAAAGGTGAAGATGTGGATGCTCTTATGGACGAAGGGACGGGGACTCGTACGCTCGGTAGCCTTATCCCGAGACTAAAAGGATATGTCGACGAGGATTTTCTGGAGTATATTCGATATATGTATAATGAACCCATTGGACAGCAATTTGGCGGAAATATCCGAAATAGGGTCGCACACGGGCTACTACGTTCGGGCGAAAATAATAGGTTGATCTCGTTCATCATTTTGAGCGATATACTCCGAGTACTCGCCCGTGTGAATCGTACTACACATCACGCTAAATATGGCATCCCTGAAACATTGCTAGTCCCAAAACTAGGCAGGTACATATTCCCAGTAGTCATCCGACCATATAGTTGGTCACGACTACCCGAACAGGAGAAATTCCTGAGATACGTGAATGGCGGACGAAATCTTCAGGAGATCTCGGAGTACTTCCAGATACCACACCAATTAGCGTTGGTTCGTGTACGTCTCTCCGAAGCTGAAGGGAGTGTCAGCTTTGATGAAGAATCAACGACAGTAGAACGTATCTAACTGCGGTCGAGACGTCCACACCTACCGGTCCCTCGGGTGTGACTCCGACAGCTAGATGGATCCACCTTCTGAAAGCAGAGAGTTCCACGCGGAACGAGTCATTCCCAAGGAGCATCATATCGAGGATCTCGGGACAGTCGACATCGATTGAACAACGCTGCATAGGGATTTATTCGCAAAGGATGATATGCTGAGTTATGGTCGATTCATACCTCGTACGTTCCCTGAAGCGTGTTCATGATCAAGCAGCTGAAATGCTGGAGGTGAAAGAACCTACCTCTTCAGAGACGGTAGCTGAACAGTTTAATCAGATTCTCGAGGACTTCCTGGATGAATATCCAGATAACGAACGTATACATCAAATTGATCCGGTAGAAGGGACAAGGGCATCACTACGGCGTGTGCAGACAGTTGAGGCTGCAAATGAGGATATTCGGAAAATCAAACTCCAAACAGAGCAAATTGCAGATATATTCGATTTAGATGTTGCTGATTTTGAACAGATCGATGAAGTCACAGAGATGCGCCCGATCATTATCCAGCAAAATACCGATGTAACTCAGGAAACAGAGGTCACACAATCACAGGCATACACTCAAATCATCAGTCAAGTTGACGATGCAATGCTTGAAGATGAGGAGGCAGAGGATTTGAAAGACCTAATTCGTGAATTCAAGAATGAAATCGAAGATGCGAACACAGATGAGTCTCGTCTTCGCGACCTCGTTGGGCGAGCAAAACAGTATGGTGCTGGTATCGGAACACAGGTTGGTGCGAAGCTGACTATGGAAGGACTGCAGGCTGGTTATGACCTCATTCCATGATGTACGATGGCGACGTCGACGATTTTGAGGCCGCCCACGTATTCCTCGTGAGGATCCGCTCGGTTGAATCACCTTGAACCTGGGTCAGACCGTGACCATCTTGGCAATATGTTTATATCATGTTCGTCCTTGTTATTGTATGTCAAGCGATAACGATCGGGGGTGGAATATCGTTAATGGTGTTCCGCGATCTGCGATAGTCACATGGCTTCTTGGTAATAGTAAAGATGGTCAGCTAGGAGTTGGTGACCTGATTCTACTAGTCACGATCGGGATAGTGATTGGTTCTATCACCGGTGTTATCTAATTGATTCAGCTATTCTGGAGTGGTCACTGATCGGTGTCCTTTTTATCACCTACAAAGGAACAAAACTCGCAGCCGGCCGGTGACTTTCCACATCACCACAAACTACCACACCACTCACCAGGTTCGGTCGGCTGCTTCTCTCTTCGCGACGTCACGAAGACCTATCCACGTTGCTCACGAACGAGCGCGTATGTCCGAGGAGCCACGCCAGTCTCGCGAGCGGCCATCCAAGAAGTTCGTTCGGAGCGTCGTCAAGCACAACCGTGGGTCGCCGGCGACGTCGATCAGCGTGATCGCGACGCATGGCTACTACGACGGGTCGCAGGTTGCGGACGTCCTAGAGGAGCTCGTCGACGAAGGCGAGATCGTCGAGCGAGACGGGAAGTACTGGGTGGCTGAAGACGTCGACGATGCCGAGTGACGACGTCGACGCGATCGTGGAGCTGGTTGCCGAGCATCCTGGATGCACAACTGACGAACTCGTGGACGTCGTCGACGAGAAGGAGGTTGCTTCGGAGCAAGCACGCGAGTTACTTGAGATCGCCCTGAGACACAACCGTGTTCTCGAAGCGGACTCGAAGTACTGGGCAATCCGAAAAGGGGAGTACGCGTTTCAGGAGTACGACCATCCAGAACCGTAGAGGTTCAGTACCGGTGTACTGAGTGATGAAAGATGTTTGTGTCCCTCGGTCGGCTTCACGGACACATCGACGCGAAGCATCACGGATTCGGGGCGTTCAACCTGATCCCAAACCCCTTCGCAATCGGGGACTTTTCCCACAGTATGGAGATGATCGATGTACATTTGCTCCTGATAGGGCATAAATGCAGTTTTAGATAAACTGTTGGATACACTCTCTGTCTCGGTCACACCCTTTCTGACCGAGGTTGAGTAAGTGACAAACACACTGCTGAATAGATCCTCTGTATTCAGTACGCCTCTCCTGTCAATTCCAGAAGATTTCAACAGAGTCAATCAGTCCTTATTCTCGTCCACAGGTCGACCGCCGTCCGTCATCGCGTACTGAGAAAGGTTTGCTTCGAGCGCTTCCCGTCTCCGACGCGACTTCCGTTCCTCCGTCCGCTGGTCGTAGTGCTTGTCCAGAACGGGCACGGAGACGTCGACGCGGTCACTGAGCAGTTCCTTCGGAAGGCCGGCGTCGAGTTGCGACATGATTGCCCACTTCCGGAGCGGATGTGTACTGAACGAGGAGGGACAACTGGCAGCCTCGGCGTTCTGGACTGCATCGCAGTCGTCGATCTCCCGGTCGTGGGGACACTCCGGTGCGTACTCGCACGGTCGACTCAGCTTGTAGAAATCCCGCCGAATGGTCGTCGTCGAGACACGCCCGTTCGTCGTCGTGAAGAGTGGTTCGCGATCGAACGTATCGGTACCGTCGTTGCGGTTGTGACCGATGTAGGCCTCGAGCAGGTCCACCAGCTCCGGCGGGATGTTGATGATTCGCTCCCCGTCCGCGCCGTTCTTCAGCGGCGTCCCGTACACGTCCGACGATTCGGGGCGATGCTGGAGGTGGATGACCGCCTCCGTTGTCTCTATATCGTGGAGGTCGATCGCTCGAAGCGCCCCGAGGCGGATGCCGACCTCGGCCACGAGTTCGAACTGGGCGTGACGGCGAGAGGCGTATTCGAAGCGGTGATAGAACGATCGAATGGCTTCGACGGCTTTGTCCTCGGGGACGTCGGTTCGGACTTCCTCGTTGGGCGGCACGTTGGGCAGTGGGACGCGGTCGGCCAAATCCTCCTCGACGGCGTCGATCGTCTCACAGAACCGGAGGAAGCGTTGGATAACCGCGAGCGTCCCGTTCAGACTAACCGTCTTGATGTCGGTCTCCGACTTTCGCCAGGTCTTGAACGCCACGAGATCCCGACCACCGAGGTCATTCAAATCGGCAAGGTCCGCTTCTTCCGTCCAGTCGTGGAAGATGTTGAGCGCGGAGCGATGCGTGTACCGGGTCGCCTTCCGGAGTTCGTCGCGACGGTGATCGAGATACCAGTCGATCGCGTCCTCCGGTGTGATTGGTTCCAGTTCTCTACCGGCCATCATCCGTCTCAATCTCTCCCTAGTATAAATACGGTCCAATTAATTGGGATTGGTGAAATTGTCAGAATTGGTGGCTGGGTAGAATAATTGGTGAACTGGCTTCCGGAAATTCGACTTCTCCGACAGAATGCTTGCTTCAGCTCCCGTCTCCGCATTCAGGCGCGTGAGTGGTGTCCCACTATTCGATAGCTAACTTGCTAACCAGGTCGTGACCTGGTGCTGTGTCGTCCCGGCGCGTCACGACTTTGGTTGTTGAAGTGATCTCGGGTACCCAGCCCTTGGTAATCCTGGATTATCGTCCAATGGCAATTTCGCGACATGGACGTTAGCAATCTCGGGATACGGACGTTGGCAATTTCGGGATACGGACGTTGGCAACTTCGGGATACGGGCATTGGCAATTTCGGTATTCAGATATTAGCAATTCCGGGATTGCTGGTGATGGCAAACGGCGGACTGCTACTGTCGGCAGTCCCTGATTATATAGGGACTCGGATTGGAATCCACGACGTGCATCGAGACTTGGAGTTGCGAATCAGGGGCCATCTCTACGAGATCGCGGCGGTAAACGATGAGGTGCTCGGCTCCCGTCAGGGATTTCCGGCATCGGAGACGGGCTATCGAAAGACGTTACAGAGTGTTACCGACGTCGCAGGACCTGATCTGATGGACGAGGTGGCGGCCTCGATCAAAGAACACATCCGGACACACGAGGAGCGTCCCGCGAACCAAGCCGTCCGGAAGGACGCACGGAAGCTCGTCTCGAAGGCCGGGTATCCCCCTGACGACTACCTCAACGCGGCGTAGGTCCGGGGGGAACACGCATCAGCAAGGGGGAGGCCGCCGGCCGACGCATCGGCGTCGCCGACCGGTCCGGGGAGAATCACGCAACAGCAGGGGGGTCGTCGACGATCGGGATTGTAACACCGCACGGAGTTCCGTTACCGACGGTTCCATACTGAAGCTATTTCTAGACGCTGGCTGATACGCAAGCCATGTATCGGTTCACCCCGGACGAGATCGATCACGAACGAGCCCACCACCAGGCGGTCATTCAGGGAGCCGACGACCTGGACGTCAAGCGGATCGGCAACCTCGGTGAACTCGCCTTCGAGCAGTTCTGTCGCGAGTATCTCCCCGTCGAGATGTGGGAGTGGAAGAATGAGGAGGCGATCCGGCGATGTAACCCCGAGAGCTTTGCCGGGCACGACTTCGAGGTGTTCGGGTACTCGATCGACGTGAAGTCGTCCCGAGACGTCTCCGCCTTTCTCCCCGAGTCCCTTGTCGATCGGGACCCCGACGACGACATCGTCGTGATGGTCTGGCACCGGGACAACGAGGACAGTCTGATGCTGCTCGGGTGGGAACGCCTCGAGACGTTGACGTCGAAGGTCGAAACCGAGGCCGCCTTTTCGGGCGACTCCCCGGAGAAACTCGACCACCTCGCGGCTCGACCGATGAACGAGCTGCTCGACCTCGGCCCCAACACCGCACACATGAACCAGAAGCCGGAGAACCCGTTCTCACCGGGGGATCGGGTAGTGAAGGACGGCGACGCGGAACCATCGGTAGGGATCGTCGTCGAGGTACTCCCGCCGGAACAGAACACCGGGGCGTTCGGACACGAAATGGACGGCGAAGCGGTGCGAGTCGCGTTCCCGAGTACGCTCGACGAGGGACCTGGTGCATGGCGTGACTACCACCCCGCGATCCTCGCGTCGTACTGCGATGACCAGGACGTCAAGCTCTGGACGTACAAACACGAGAACCTCGCGTTCGCGGAGAATCCATACGTTCCGGGCGATCAGGTGATCAAGACCAGCCATAGTGATCCGGACACGGCGGTCGTCGTCGAAGGCTTCGAGGAGCGCAGCGATGGCAACGTAACAGTCGCATTCTTAGGTGACTTCGAGGAGGAGGATGTCTCGCCGGGGGAGCTTACGAAGCACTGTGAGGCGAACGGGATCAAGTGCTACACGTACGAGTATTCGGAACTAGATTTCTTAACACAAGACTGATCCAGCTGCTGTAACGTACTGTTTACTCTAGCGAGATGTTCTGTTTTAGATTTCGACATACCTTACGCAGGTCAGACTGCTTGAACAGGGTAGAGGGACTTATTTGAACACTCTCCCAAGTACCACCAGTAGCCTTTTGCGAATCGGCAGGTGAGATCTGGTATGAGTCTCACCTCGGACGACTTCGAGGAGTACGTTTCCTCGGATCCTGACGATGACGAGCGTTGATGAGAACCTTCACGACCTCGTGTCCCGAAAAGGTCCGTCTCCCCATTTATTTGAGCACGTCCGGGGGTTCTTCATCGCCCGTCGTGTTGTCCGCCGGATCGATCCCCAACTCCTCGAGCTCCTCATCCGTCGGTTCGTGCCCGATCTCTCCGCGATGGAGTGCGACCGCTTCATCGAGGTTCTCGAGCGCAGCGTCGCGGGACTCTCCTTGGGTTGTCACACCTGTCTCGACGTCCTTGGCGATCCACCAGTCATCCTCCTGCCAGAGGCGGATCTCGTCCTCGTGTGCGGTCCCGTCCCGTGTCGACGTTGCCATGTTTGCACTGCATACGTGCTGAAAGAGGAATAAGCGTTTGGCCACCGGGACTGTTCGCGGGCGTCTGTAGCCACGTATTTGCCTTTCATCCGTGATCGGTATGCAAGAGATGACCGGAATCGTGATCCTCCCCGCTGGTCGGGACGACGCCTTTGCGGACTACGAACAGTACATCCAAGTTGGACACCCGATCGACGACATCGAGTCCTTCCTCAATGACGAGATTGTACTGTCCGGGTATCTGTCCGGGGATTGGCATTATACAGACAACAGGTATCTGGGGTCAAAAAGGGATACGTTCGGGCGCTCGAACACTGCGACGGATATTCTACTCGCCCCAAAAGGCACGCTGTCGGGTTTCGATCTCCGAAATCACCATCGAGAGCACATCGCGCCAATCAGCTGGATGTGACGTGTCATCACCAGGCGTCGGTGCATCGGGCCCCGGATGAACGTGGTCACGGGCGTTATGGCTGGATGGGTGTCTGTCCCATCTGTGATCGAACTCACCGGTCTCGTCTTCCTCGTGGTAATGAAGCGAGAAGTCCCCGTTCTCGAACCAGACGACCTCCAAGCGAGCAGCACGAACTCGTTCCGGGTAGAATCGTTGATCGTACACACACACCAGACGATCCGGCGCAAACGCCGGTTGCTCATCGATTCGCTCGAAGCGATCATCAGCCGAGAAACGCTCTCGGATCGCGTCGATCCGGTCGAAATCGATCGGCGCACCGCAAAGAAGGTCAGACGAGTTTTCGTCGCCGCCACTCATACTGCAGATTGTAGATCAGCGCCGTCACCGGATTTGGTCGTGAGGGCTCGTTCGAGCAGCGCCACCCGACGACGCGCTGTTTGCCACGCGGAGAGACGCTCCCAGACATCCTCGATGGATCGATCGGTCTCGCTCGCATATCGCGCAAGCGAGATCTCGTCCGGCGATTCGACGTCGAATTCGCTCTCCAGTTTCGCTGCGCGCTCCGACTCCGTCTTCAGAAGGTCGAGAAGCTCTTCAGTGGCGTACTCCTGCCGGAGTTTCTGGACCCGTCGCCAATTCAGGTACTCCTGATTCCGTTCGTAGGTGGCTGGTGAGTCCGTGACCTGTGTCACGATTCCCATTCGTTCGAACCAGTCCAAGTACTCGCGTGCGGCATCGACACCGTGTCCCGCGATTTCGGCGACGTCGTTCGCCGTCGCTGGACTGTGGAGTGCGAGGACGGCGTCGAAGAAATCGTCCCGCGTTCGATCACCGCGCACCAACTCCTCCGGGGGAGTCAAGGCCTCGAAGTCCGGTGCCTCAGGACGCTCATCGGCATCGGCCGCCAACTCCTCGCGCGGTTCTTCCATACGCTGTTTTTCGACCTGAGACGGGATAAATCTTCTCCACGCGTAATAATCCGTACCACTCACAGACACCGACGGGTAAACGTCGTCGGGGGTGTGACTCGCTCCAAGAGCGTTTCTCCATCAACCATCCAAGGTTCCATGTCACGGGGCAACCGATCAATTATCGAGCGTTGAGGTGCTGCGTGGAGCCTGTGTGACCATGTCCCGGAAGCCCGGCGGCACAAGCCAATAGGCGTCGAAGACGGACGTGGGCTCAGGAAACGCACCTGATTTCTCACGCTCGGATCGCCGAGACCGGTCGCTCGTCAGTCACGCAGCCCGTTCTCACCGATCCGATCGATCACGGCGCACTGCCGGCGTCGACGGTGACGACTCGATCGGAGTTTTGACCCATTCGAACGCGTCCTCGTCGCCGCAGACGAACGTCCGGTTGGCAGCGTCGTGTGCACCGTCAAGTCGAGGCGTCTCGATGTCGGTGACGGCACACACCGACAGGCAGCTACCGATCCCGTTCAGAACTCGGAGAGGCTTCGTTGAGACGCAGTGTCGGCAAAATCCGCATCAAGAAACATCTCTGAGTCGGCTTTCGTAATGGGTTTTATAGTGAGTTCATCCGGCCCGGTCTGAATAAGTCGTGTATTGACTGCCTCGCGAGTCTCCTCCGAGAGCAACAGCTCCTCCAAATCTGATATCTCAAGGGCACCGAGTTGGTAATCCAACGATCGGGGCTCAAGTTCAGAGTGACACGTTCGACACAGGGAAACGAGATTCACCGGAAGGTGAGCATCGAATCGGTCGGGCACGTGCGAATCTGGAATGAGGTGATGGACACTCAGTCGTTCCTCGCCTTCCGGCGTCCCGCATCGACGACATCGACCGGCGTCCCTATTCCGGACCGTAAGCGCGATCTGTTCGAATCGGTCGTTTCGGTCTTGGTGAGCTGTATTGGACATATCGGTCGGTACTATCGGTCGGGTTGGAGGGATTGCTGTGACGACACCGCGATCGAGGGCTGATTCCCGTCGATCGCCGGAGCGAATCAGTCCATCTCATCCGACGAACCGTTGTTGACACCGCGACGGGTGATGATCGGATCCGTGACTGATCGATCGCAGCGCGTGAACCGGACAAACCGTCTCGGATCTCGGTTTGCCCGCGCCGTGTACATCTCGAACGCCTCCTCCCACTCTACATTGAGGGCGACACCCCGACGACGTGCTCGTCGTGCACGCGCTGCAGTCTCGGATGGGGCAGCGAGATCGCGGTCAAATCGGTCGGGCAGTTCGGTGCTCATACGCAGCTGTCTACCTGTACACCCCCAACTGACTCAATTGTTTCGGGCGTAACCGGCTACAAAGACTCGGCGAATGCGGACCGACGCTCAGTAGCTGGTGATGTCGCGATCTCCGAGCACTCGCGTGTACGTGTCGTCGCCGGTCACGTCGGCGAGTTCGCGAAGGTCGTCGTCTGAGACAGTGGTGTCAAACTCATCAAAATCAAACTCAGTCTTTGCGTCGGAGGCCGACATTAATGACGGCTTTCGCGCCCGATGACATGAAAGTGTGTGTGCGTATCTACACAGCCGCCGGAAACGTGGTGTCGAGCGGTCGCGCAAGGCAATCCACGAATTGGATACAGAAGGCCGATCTACAGCCCACGGACGGTCGAAGCCCGAATCACGTTGCGATTCACGAGACCGTGATTCGATTCAATGATCAGCAATTCTGGCTGTACGCTGCAGCTGATCCTGAGACGAACGATCTGCTGCATCTCCGATTATTTTCGACGACAACGACCGCATTAACCGAGATCTTTCTCCGAGAACTTCACCAGAAACACGATATTGACTCCGCCGTATTTCGCGTCGATGTCGCTCAACACCTCCAAACTGCGCTTGCCAGAGCTGGGCTCCGATTTCAGACAGAACGCCATGGGAATCGGAATGCCATCGAACGAACCTTTCGAGAACTCAAACGCCGAACATCGTCCTTCTCGAACTGTTTTAGCCATGTTGAGCCTCAAACCGCCGAAAATTGGCTCCAAGCATTTGCTGCCTGGCTCAATGCTCCAAACTAAACACGACCGTTTCGTCCCCCTCAAATACTAAGTTAACAGCAACATGAGTGCCAGTAACAGAATGCTTTCCCTCCCCCCTCTAGTCGACAATTCCGATAGAACACTCGAAGATATTTATAATAAAATCATTCCTCAGATTGAGGAAGCGCGTATCGCGACAGGGTACTTCTATCTCTCCGGTTTTGATTTGTATCGCGACGATCTCAAACAACTTGCCGATCCCGAAGAACTCGGACACGCCCCAATTCGCATTCTCATGGGACGCCAAACGAATCAGAGTACAGCGGACGAAATCGGGGAGGGGCAAAGCCTGCGAGCTGACCTAGAGCAGGGGGTGGAAGAGAGTATCGAGGGGCTCAACAACGCTCAACTGGACCGACTGGACCGGCTCCGGGACTTCATAGCCGAAAACAAGGTCAGTGTCCGTGTGCGCAATCCCAAAAACGGTTACTTCCACGCGAAGGGCGCATCGTTCCGCGCTCCACAAGACGATGCTGACTGGGAAGACGACGATACCGATACGCGACCATGTGCGACTGTTGTGGGGTCCTCGAATTTCACCGCGAGTGGGCACCGGAACAATATCGAGCTAAACCTTACGAGTCAAGATCGCCCCGAAGCAGAGGCGTTCGAATACTGGTACGACAATCAGTGGGCCAACGCGGAGGACTTCAGCGAAGAACTCATCCGAATTATCGAGAACAGCGAGAAGTACCAAGACTGGCAGGACCAACAAGAAGACGACTCGGATGATGACGATGCGCCCGATGACTTGGGGACTTACATCGAGCCCTTCGAGTTGTACAAGCTGCTGGCGTACGACGAACTAAGCGGCAACGTCAACATCCGCGATAGCCCGCTCTACTACTTCCAGACACTGGGATACGAAAGCGCGAAGGAGAAGCTCAGCCAGTTTAATGGCTGTATCATCTCTGACTCCGTCGGCCTCGGGAAATCTTTCATCGGCGGGGAGCTCCTCCACGACTACCGCCAACGGGGTGACCACTGTCTGCTCATTGTGCCGGCGAATCTAACCGAACAGTGGGAAGACCTCCTTCAAGACGATACTGACGAAGACGGAAATCCGTATTTCGGTCTCGAAGTCGATGGGACGCACTTAGATGTGATGAGCATCAGCAAGTTTCAGAATCTCACCTATGGGGAAGTTCAGGACTTGAAGGACACGTTTGATGTCCTCCTTATCGACGAAGCCCACCGATTCCGGAACCACGGGAAGTGGCGACCTAACCCAGAGGACGACGACGATTACAAGGGCACACGCCGGCACGCCAACCTACGCGAACTCCGGGGGAAGACTATGATTATGTTGACGGCAACGCCGATCAACAATTCAGCGACGGATTTAGAGAATCTTATCAGCCTCTTCACGAGCGCCGAAGAAATCCGCAACAAGTCCTCCCTGGATTTCGGCGCATTCGAGGAGTACATCGAACTCTCCGAGACGCGGAAGAAAATCGCCGCCGGAAAAGAAGACGCCAGTGAGGCCACGCAACAAGAACTCACGGAGCAGCTCCAGCGCCACTCCGAGGAGATTTCGAAGATCTTGAATGAGGTGATGGTTCTCCGGACGCGAAAGCACGTCAAGGACCAAATTCAGGACGAAGAAGACTTCGAGATGAGCTTCAAACCCCCCACGCTCAGCAAGGAGCAATACTCCCTCCCGGCGGCATACCAGCCCGTCTATCAGATGCTTCCGGACGTGATGGACGCACTTCACTTGCCACACATTACGGTGAAGAATCCGAACGCAGGGGGGACACTCAAAGCGCTATACAAACTGAATTTACTCAAGCGGCTGGAGTCCTCAACGTACGCGTTCGTCCAATCGATCGAGACACTCCACCAGAGCGAACGCCAACTCCTCGGCTTACTCGATGGCCTCCCAGAAGACGAGGACATCGACATGCTACGGACCGTACAGAACGGAGACACGCCGGAGACAATCGATGACTTCATCGAAGGAGAGGACGCTGCCGAAGATCTTGAACAGACACTCGAGGAGTTTGGATTCGACACAACCGCCGTGCGTGCGGATGATGCTGGCGAAACCGACAGTCCGGACGAATTAGCTGATGCGACGATTGGTGAGGTCAAGACCTACATTCGAGAGGACCTAACGCTCTTAGCGTACTTCCTCTCGCAGTTCATCGGTGACGTTGCCCGTGACGCCGGTGGCGTGAACGATCACGCTGTGTCGACGCGACAGTGGCTTCACGACCACAATGCGGGCGTCCTCCCGACTGTCCCGGAGGACGAAGTCAATCCGATCCTATACCCGCGAAGTGACCTCAGCGACATCGACGACGCAACGCGGGAGTTCTACGAAACGGTCTTCTCACTGCGGGAGTTCCGCGACCCGAAAATCGACCGCCTTGCGGATGTGCTGAATGGCTACGATCATGAGAAGGTACTCATCTTCACGCAGTACCGCGCAACGGCGGACTACGTTTATCGGACGCTGCGAGATAGTCCCGATGCACCACTCACGGAGGCAAACAGTGCGGTCGTGAAGGGTGGCGACGAAAACAAACAAGATGTCATTCAGCGCTTCGCCCCTGAGGCCTCTGGCTATCAGCAAACACTATCTGAGTCAGGGGAATCAGAACTCCAGTACGTCGTGGCAACTGACACCCTTAGCGAAGGGGTCAACCTACAGGACGTATCGGTCCAGGTCTCGTATGACCTGCCGTGGAATCCGATGCGAATCGTCCAGCGCGTAGGACGTATCGATCGGATCGGGAGTACCGAGGAGAAGTACGTCCACAACTTCTACCCGGACGGGGATATCGAAGCGGCGATTAAGCTGCTAAAGCGGCTCCAAGCGAAAATTAACGACATCGCACTCATCGTCGGGAAGGAGAACAATATCCTCGACCCGAACGAAGACCAGCTTTTGGAGCAAACCGGCGTTGATACCGAGAAGACGATTGGGGAGCTACAGGTGGACGAAATCGAGGACTCACTCCAGAAATCGCGGGAAGTTGAGGACGTTAATGAACTCGATGACACGAGTAAGAATCCGCTGCTCCGGAATGCTGGCAGTAACGAACACGCGGCGTACGAGCGGTATTTGCTGAAGAAGGAATTGAACGAAGATTTCGGCCTCTCAGAAGACGACTTTGAGTACGCCGCAGACTACTTTGAGGAGTCCCCGGAGGAACGCGAACGTCTATACACGAACGTTACGGACCATGATTCAGGACCACGCCCGGGTGTGTTCGGGCTTGCGCACCTCTGGTTCGATGATGACGACCACGAATCACCACTGGGGCGTGTACGACGGGCCTTCTACTACAAGCCATTCACCGACGACGTGAAGGAACGACCAGTCAGCACGCTCAAGATTGATCCTTCAGTTAGTGGTAAGCCGATCACAGGGGACGCGGAGAATGTGATGTCGAATCGTGAGGCGATTCAAGATGTTCTGAATAGTCGTCTGGAGACGATTCGGGAGGGCCAAACAGAACAGATATTCAAGCAGGGTAATAGCATCTCGCCGGAACAAGAGACGATTCTGAATTTCATCGACCAGCATCTCCAACCAAAATACGCCGGGAGGTCTGCTCCGGTGGACGAGTACGAAACACTCGAAGAATGGGCTGACGACCTTGGGGAGCGCCTTGAAGCGGTGAAGCTGGCGAACACTGGCGAGGATCGGATTCTCCGGGATACGTTCCGGTATAACGATCAGTATGACTCGTTCCCAGATTGGCCGCCTGAGGAATTCCTAGAAGCGCTAGAAGACTTCCTAAAAGAGAACGTAGAGGGGTCGACGGAGTACCAAGCGAAACTTGTAGGCGAAAGCGATGTTCAGGCACAGTTGATGTGCTGGGGTGTGGTAGGCCGCTAATTACGAGAGCGGACCGTTCTCTGTAAGTTGTTCGTATTTCTTCTGGACCTGGTCAAAGTACTCTTCCGTCATCAGTCGTGGGTTAGAAACCTGGTAGAAATCGTCTAGGATGAACTCCATATCCTCATGTTCTAGATCATAGGCGTGGAACGCCGCAGCGTCAAGTTCTACGCGAATGCGCTTTCGAGCTTCCTGATCGGTTATCGGGTTGAGTCCGCCAAGACGCTCCCGCATTTCTTCGAACTTATCACCATAACAGTTGAGTCTCGCGGCCCGCTCGGAAATATACTCAAACCAGTCGTCACCTTTGGTCAGCCGAGGAATCTGGGACTCATTGAACTTGTACGTAACAACGGTCGTGTCGATTTTGGTCCGCATAATGAAGTCAAACGGAATACTATTCAGCAGACCAAGAGCCACGAACAGCTCCCAGCCAGTGAATGCCTTATTATAGGCTCCGTGGAGTGGGGATTCTTGGAGATCCTCTTCGGTAGGGGAAATTTCGTAAGGACGAACCGTGATTAGTTTGTCGTGACAGATAACATCCTTCGGAACTACAGACGCAATCATCGTCCGCTCATTCGTTGAGTTTGTGATGTTCCGGAAGACTATCCGATATTCCGACGAATCAAGCAGGATATCATCCATAGACAACGGTTCACCTCGGTACTGCTCTAATAGGTCATTCACGAACTGTTTCTGGGATTTACTCGTTTGCTTACCACCAAACTCAGTATAAATCGCCTTTTTAAGATTCCCACTATTGAATGCGCGTTCACGGGCACGATGTTTGGCACTCTTGTCGGGCGCATCGTCTTCTGCCAGGCTCCAATATTCAGCTGGTTCCGCTGACCCGGGTATCTCACTATTGTAAATAAACTGGTGAATGTTCCGACCACCGTAGACTGGATACTCACCCTGTTCAAAGAACCGGTCGGCATCGCGGGCACTATGGATCTCTCGATGCGGATGGATGCGCCATGTACCTTCCACGTCATCTTGAATTGATGGATGGTCTAGCAGCTTCGTGAGGACATCCACCTCCTGCTGGCTCGACACGAATGGGAAAATCCGTGCTTCGGGGGAGTACTCTTCGAGAACCTCGCGGGGAATTTTCGCAGTCTCCTGTTCAAGGTTTTGGAGGATAGATAGGTCATGCTGCTCAAAGATGCCCTTTAGATTTTCAGTGTATCCATCCTGCTTGAATGTCACTACCGCGAAATTGTACCGATCGTCAATCCCGTCGAAGATACCCTTATTTTCGAATCCGACAAGTGACGTAATTGTGGATTCGTTGAGCATCTTCATCCGCATATCCTTCGAGAAAGACCCGTTGAAGATGACCCCTGGAAGAACCTGAGCTATGTATCCGTCTGCCTTGACGAGGTCGAATACTCTCTCTACGAACAGTCCAGCGATGTTATTCTCATTCGGATCCTTTCGGCCGGCAACCTTCGGTGTCTGGAGTTGGTATTTCGGACCATCCGTGAAGTACCTCATCTGTACCTCTATGTTTTCTTGGTACTCTTCCCACTGTTGAGCTACTTCGTCATCCTCCAACAGCTCACTCTGAATCTCATCTTTCTCAGAGGGACGCCGAGTTCGGAACCGTTCGTCGTACTTTGGGAAGAAATCGTCTCGACTTGGCCGTATCTGATCCCATGGAGGGTTTCCGATTACCACATCAAACCCTTCTTGTGCGAAGACATTGGCGAACTCCAACGGCCAATGGAGCGGTTCCCATTCACGTATTTTACCCACCGTGATTTCGTCCTGCCCTGCGTCTTGGAACTCTCGTCGAAGAATATGGTCAAACTTTCCACGGTGTTCTTCAATCCGTTCTTCCGCTTCCTGACGCCATTTACGCGCCTCTCCGCTGCTTTCAGTATTTTTATGTTTTTGGATTGCTTTTTGAACGTCCTCAAACCGAGCTTTCTGCTCCCAGGAATCAAGATCGCTATCGCCATTATCATCTCCTTCAATCTCGATTTTTGCCTGGCCGAGGAGACTATTCCCCTGTCGAATATTGAAGTCGATGTTCGGGAGGGGTTCCACCTCGTTCGGCTCGTCTTCGATGTCCGCAACCATCGACAGCCACAGTCGTAGCTTACAGATATCAACTGCTCCGTCGTCGATATCGACGCCGTACAAATTATTCAAAATGACTGTACGCTTCGCGTATAGCGATGCCCCACCCTGCCCTTCGGTAAACTTCTCCAGTTCATCGCGGGTACGAGCGTCTAACTCCCAGGCTTTGCCTTCTTGTTCGAGTTCTTGGAAGTACTCAATGCTCTGGAGGACCCAATGATATGCTATAATATACTATTCTACAGTAGAAAACAAATAACACTCTAAGATATTGGGTTCTACTCTCGATTTTTAGTCACACCGGCACGGCCAGTCCAGTCAGAACTAAGGGAAAAGTCACCGACAACATTGATAACAAGACGTGGCTTTGTGGGAATATGACTCTCCAGCAGATCACAGCGGACGATATCGCGAACTGGGTTTCGCTTGGAGATATTGCGGATTCATTCGAGAAACGGGGGCTAGAACGGCGTCCGGATCTAGGCGGAGACAACGAACTTGTGCTCAAACTTGCTGATGATGAGTTCATTCGCTTAGTGAATGCTTCACCTGGAGAAACAGCAACAGACCATACACCGGACAATCGGTCTCAGCACACGAACCTCGTCGCCACGGACAATTTTGAGGAATTCACGTTTCTCACCCGGATGCGGAGTTGGGAAGGGCAGCAACACGGTCGCATCAAACATCAGAAGATGTCCTTTACCAAGGACCAATTCACCCGTGAGGACGGGGAGAAGAACACTATCCTAAAAAAGCTCAACTCTATCGAAAAGGGCTCTTCTACGGCAATCTATGATACGCTGTACGATACACAAAAGGTCGTCAAGGAGTTCTACCAGGAGTTTGAAGCGCTACGGACTGACCTCGTTCAGGAAGTCTCGGGAATCCCCGAGGACCGTGGTGGCGCAAAGCAACGCTACGTACAGGTTATTCTCGACCGGATGATATTCCTGTACTTCATCCAGGAAAAGCGACTCCTCGATCGTAATCCGAATTACCTCCACGAACAGCCAAATGAGGTCGTTGACACAGGTAATGACCGATACGAGAACTTCTATTGCCCGCTGTTCTTTGACTACCTCGCAGAAGACAGTCAGAACCCCGCCTTCGGAAGTCTCCCCTATCTTAACGGTGGGCTATTCGCGAAGAATCCAGTTGAAGAGGAATTCCCAGACGCCAAGCTCGGTGAATCGGCAGGAGAGACAAACGCCCTTTTCGATGATATTCTAAACTTCCTATCGGACTGGAACTGGAACGTAGACGAACGCCTCGATATTGTTGATCCCAAGAATCTCTCCCCGGCGATTCTGGGCCATATCTTCGAGCAGACGGTGAACCAGAAAGAGATGGGCGCGTACTATACGCCCGAAGAAATTACTGGGTTCATGTCTCGCAGGACAATCCACCCGTACCTGCTTGACCAACTCAATGAGGCCGTTGATGCCGACTATGACGAAATTGATGATGTCTTTGGCTTCCCGGCGGCGAAAGCTAGGGGTGGGACCGAAGCCGTAGCGGATGGTGGAGCGATTACTCAGCAAGTTCCGACTGAAAATGTCGAGACGAAGCACGTCGAAACGCTCTATCACGATATTCTGAAAGAGGTGCATGTCCTTGACCCGGCAGTCGGAAGTGGGGCATTCCTTCTCGCCGCCCAAGATGTCCTCGTTGATATCTACCTCCAGAGCATTGAGTACTTCCAAGAACTCGAACAAGAAGGCAAAGCCTGGGAGTTAGACGCTCGTACCCGTGATGAGCTAGAAGAAATTAACGAAGGGCGAGGCGGAGCGTCGCTGTTCGCAAAACGCACAGTGATACTGAACAACTTGTATGGCGTGGATATTGATGAGGGTGCGGTCGAAATTTGTAAACTGCGGCTGTGGCTGTCAATGGTTGCGGACATCGAAGATGAGCCGAGCGAAGTAGAACCTCTCCCAAACATCGACTTCAACATCCGTCAGGGGAACTCGCTCATCGGTTTTACTGAGGTTCAAGAGATCGCCAATGATGAGGGTGATGCGTCTCTGACTAACTATGGTGGTGGGGTGGGTCAGAGTGTCCGAGAAATGTATGACGATGTTATTACTGCTGTAGAACGCCATCGGGATGCTAGATCTACAACTGAGGCGACAAATGCAAGAGATTTAGCGGAGTCGCATATTGAAAGACATAGCCGAAGTCTCAATAAGAAGATTCTAGAACAGTTCCAAACAGCAGGATTAGAAGACGCCACGCTTAGAGAAGTTGAAAACAACCATCCCTTTCACTGGGTGCTGGAATTCGCAACCGTCTATCGGGATGGCGGGTTTGATGTTATCATCGGTAATCCTCCCTGGGAAGTCCTGTCGCCAAATCGTGATGATTACTTCGTAAAATACGATGAGGCATTCCGCACTCGGATGCCCGATAGCAAAGATTCAAAAATGGAGGAACTCCTCCAAGAAGATTCCATAGCAGAGGGGTGGGAGGAGTACAAAGAGGAACTGGAACGGGGGGCAGCATATTTCAATGAGAGTGACGAATACCAACTTCAAACTCCCGAAGTGAACGGAAAACAAGTACAGAATGAAAATGACCTATCAATGCTCTTCTTTGAGCGTGTTTTTGATTTACTAGGTGGTGGAAGTTACACGTCTCTGATACTACCTGGGAACATCTTTAACGGTGCTTCTGCCAAGGACTTGCGCAAGCACGCATTAGACCATACTGAAATCCAAGATATAATCGGATTCGAAAACAAGGGCATATTCAAGGAAATCGACTCTCGATACCGATTCGGAATTATTTCCTTGAGGAATGGGGGGAATACAGAAGAGGTGAGAGGCATATTTGAACAGAACAGCCTTGGCGTTCTTCGGAATGTTGAACAAAACACTTTCCTTATTCCAAGTCGTGTTCTGGATCAATACTCTCCAGAAGCTCGAATTTTTCCAAATATAACCTCTGAAAGAGAGGTGGAGGTACTCAACAAAATCCTATACCATCCACCCGTTTCTGCGGATATTGATAATACCTGGTATGCGTCAATGTATGCTGAAGAGCTACATCGGGCAAAGGAATCTGACTACCTTGTCGAAGAAAAAGACAAAGGCGATTATCCTGTCTTCGAAGGTAAGAATATCTATCAATATTCGTATGATGATACATATGCCGATGACTTGGCTCCAATTTCTCTCTGGAGCGTTAACGAAAATAGACCTGAAAAGAGCGGAAAGCATCGGGTGAGGATGAAAAATTTCCGATCACATAATCCAGATATTAGCATAAAGAAGGCCATCTATCAGAAATTCAATGGAACCGGGTCACAGAAAGGATTCGTAAATAGTCTACTAGAGGAATACGACCGGCCAGAACTATCAAAAGAGGATGTTCTTCTAGATTGTACTGAATACCGTATAGCAATACGTGAAATAGCGAACTCAACAAATGAACGAACGCTGGTCGCGTCAGTCATCCCAAAGGGCGCAATCACAGTTCACACCCTCTCAACAATTCGCCCATACAAAGTAAATCCTACTGAGGAGGATCTAAGCGAATATCCGATGCACGATATTTATGAACGGGTGTTTACTGACCAGGAATTATTCGCTGCTCTCGGGGTCCTCAATAGTATCCCATTTGACTATCTGATGAGGACGAAGGTGGATACTCATATTGTTAAGTATAAATTCGAAGAATCACAGATGCCGCGTCTCACAGACGGAGACAATTGGTTTAATTATATTTCTGATCGGGCTGCAAAACTCAACTGTTATGGTGATCAGTTTAAGGAAATGCGCCAGCGGCTAGGCGATATTCAGCCAGCAACCATTACCAAAGAAAGGCGTCGTATTCAGGCCGAAATTGACGCGGCAGCCATGCACGCCTACAACTTGGACAAAAAAGACGTTCAGTTTATTCTCGATGACTTCCATCGGGTGTCAAATCCTCGGATTATGGACAGGGACTACTTTGAAATGGTCTTTGAAAAATACGATGTGCTCGAACAGAATGGTCCCAAGCCATAATCGCTAGTGGATAGCGTCGAGTGCGCGTCGGGTCATTGCGCCGTCGACATTGAGATACTGCCGTGCGGTGTTGATATCTTCCCAACCGAACATTGCCCGAAGCGCGGCTAAATCCAGCCCGCGACTGGCATGATGTGACGCCGCTGTTGCCCGTAATCCGTGTAACGACGTCGCATCGCTGGAAAGTTGTGGCGCGCAATCCAGTGCCGTGTTTAGTCGTCGCTGTAAGGTCGAAAAGGAGTACGGCCAGCCGCCGTGTTCCGCCACCAAGAGTTCGATAGCAACCCGAACCCGGTACGAGAAATGAAACGGGATTGCTCGAGTCGCCGCCTCCGTTTTCGGGAGCCAATATTGGGCTGCGATATCGTCAAAGTCACGTTCGGGGTTGTGGCGTACTCGCTGTTCGACCGCTTGTCGGCAATACCCGCAGATGTCGCCGTCTCGTCCTTTGGTACAGGTATGGTGGTCAGGGATTTGGATCATCTGTCGCTCGAGGTCCACCCATGATTCGCTTAGATGAGTCGTCTCCCCTGGGCGTAAGCCGAGTCGGCCTCCGATAAGAATCGCAGCGCGGGCTTCGAGTCGACGCGTTGGGTCATCAATGCGTCCTGCGCCTTCTAGCAAGAGTTCAAATTCCCGCTCGCTAAGTGACTTTTCACGTGTGGGCGCCATACTGGGCGTGGGTGAGCGGGCAGTAACGTTGTTCTGAATAAGAGTTGTAAACGGTTATTAGATGATATCGGACAGATGGTATTCAGATAGAGCGGATATGCGAACTAGTTAATCTTCAGAATTTCGGTTATCGTCCTGGTCTTCGTCAACAGTAACACTATGATCTTCTGGCTCGTTATCTGACGCATTTATCCCGAAATCGAATCGGCCACTATCCCGAAGCTTGTGGATATTGGCCTCGGGGTCCCGGTATTTTGTCATAGGTAGGTCAGAATACTTGGTGATACCATCATCAAAAAGGGAAACATCTTTTAGACTCTTTTTAGATCTTCCAACACTAGCAACGACACTATTCGTTTTTAGACCGGTGTCTTCAGTAATCTCCCGAATCTCTTCATCGGTAACATGCGGGTTTGGCTCTCGTTCTCTGATATTTTGTGCTTTGATGAATTGATGGAGCAGCACCAAACTTCACCACAACTGGCGACCTCATTTCTAAAACCTAGTCGATTGACTTCGTGAGAGAGAACACGAGGAAGGGGATCAGAAGCGTGGCAATAACGCCCTCAAGACTTGTCAGGAATCGACCGGGCAATCCATAAAACGTTTCACTCGGACCGAATACCAGTGTCGCAAATGCTTGAAAGCTTAGCGTAATTCCGGTGAGGAAGTTGTCAGCTGTTGTCCCAGTGCCGCAGAGCATCCATGTGTATATCACGGCAAATATGCTGATCGTTCCAATCGCAATCAGAACCGGGCGACCAGGATCCTCGCCATAGCCGCAAATCCAGTCCAGTAACCGCAACTCGAGCCATTTGAACAGGGAGTCCCAGTGCCGGTCCTCACTCCACCTGTCTCGAAGAATATCGCCTCGATACTGCATTTCACGTTTGTAAAACCCGGCGCGGGCATCTTCTTGGTTGGAAGCTCCCGCACTGGCACGGGCTGATTGGTACGTCTGGTAGGCTTCCAGTTGGCCGGGATCAAAGTCAGCGTCTTCAAACTCTGGGGTAACATTCAATCGCCAGGTAGGGGCGAGTTCGGCTGTGTAGTCGTCGAACGGGAAATTATCGAAGTCGGGTGCAACAAAATGTGCCTGCTGTAGATCGTCGCCGTTGATATTGTGGAATTGAATATTTCCAACGGTGGTTTGGTAGAAAGCAAATCGGAAACAGCCGCTGTCTGGTTGGTGAAGATCGCCTTCCTCAAGAGATCCACCAATAAACCTGATTTCGGCGTTCCTGTCTACGGGACATCCTCGCCAGCTAATATCGTGTACATCGGTGTTTCTAAACCTCGCATCCCCGATTTCGTTCTGTTGATGATCGCCGTTGATTGTAACCTCAACGAGGTTCAGCGAATGAATCTCACAGCCGATGATGGCGAAATCTCTAATGACGGAATCAGTTACCCCGATTGAGTCATATTCGCCATCGCTAATGTGGAGTGACGGGAGATCGGAGGACTTGATATGGAGTTCGTCCACGTGATCAGCTGAGATGACGAGTTGATCGACATCGATATCAAAGATATCCACTTTGTCCGTTGTGACATCGCTAAACCATGCCTTCTCGCAGGTTATCTTAGAAGCCCGGAGCGTTTCCCCGAACATTGCTTGAACCCACAGTTCCTCGTCGATGGTTGCGGCATCTAGGACCAGTGTGTCTATTGTACAGTCTGAAATCCGCAGATCGCCGGCCACATCTGCATACGCTAGCCCTACGCCTTGGAGTGTCGAGCCTTCGATTTCGAGACCGTCGTCAAACGTTGACTCTTCCAGACGGAGCTTGTCCGTGAACTCAGCCTCACTGATGGTACAAGAACACTCGAACGTAGTCTCTTGCCCATCAACTACAGTCTCAAACATCGCATTATCAACAGTAAATTCCTCGTAAAATGTCGCCTCAGTCAGAATTACGGAGAGATTGGCGTTGGGGCAGCGGAAGACATCGATATGTGCTTCGTGGAACCCGGCACGGTCGATCTCGGCCTCTGCAAGGTCGATTTCGGCAGCTGTCAGTCCTTCTCCGTATATTCTGTCTAAATCCGCCATCACTGCCGAAAACGTGCCGTCAATTACGACGCGTTGGAGGCCTAATGCGTGGTCAAACACGGCGTGGGAGACATCAAAATCAGTAAACGTACTGTAGTCTAGCAGTATGGCGCTTCGTACCTGAGCATTCGTAAATGACAGTTGTTGAAATGTGTTCGCCCGCAAGTTGATCGGCCGGTCTGCTGTGTTCCGAAGTGAAAGAAAATCCAGCGGTAAATCGTCAAGAGTCGCTCCATGTAATTCATTTTCCTCTCCCCGGAGGATGTCCTCGATAAACCGTTCCCGAAACTCCCCCTCACCAATCCCTGCAGCATCTCGAGCATGGCTCGACATGTGGAATATACATCGCTCAGTGTTCTCTCCGTATTGCTCGTGGGGACAGTCCCACGTCCAGTGATCAATAATATCTACCCCGCGCTCCTTCTGCCAGTCCTGCGAGTCAAATGAATATGTACACGAGGCCATGTGTGCCGGAAATGCGATGTTACCACTGAGAACATTCGGTGTTCACATAAAACCCAATAATTGACAGTTAGAGCAATGGATGTTCGCGCCCGCGTATCGTGTTGTCCAGCCTCGGTATGTAGGCGTCTCTATTGTCAAAATCCAAGTAGATTGGTGACTGGGGCGATAGCGTGCTCCTCTGTATCTACTAATCCGGACGACAAGCGTTCCCGCACATTCATGTGGCTGATTCGCACCCAAGTATCTCGCACGACTATCAGCCTCTCCTTGAGCTGGTAGAACCCTCGACAGGCAGTAAGCACGCATCTGATCAGATAACACACGACAGACCCACCGAAATAGACTCCCTAGGAACGATTTTAGCACACCCTAAGGAACTCGTTCAAACCTCCCCTAAGCTTATTACTCTCGCCGGGTTTGTACATTACGAGTCCCAGACGGAGGCGGGGTCCGTACGCAGTCCGCACGGTTCCAACGAAATCACGGGGGATTATACGTTCCCTCGAAACCTGCAAAATGGCTCGCAGGACGTTGAAACACGAGAAAACCGGACTGTTACGGACCGTACGGACTGCGTATGGGTTGGGGCGGATTCGAACCGCCGGCCTGCTCCGTGTGAAGGAGCCGTCATAACCGGGCTAGACCACCAACCCGCACCGATCGCTACCCGACGTTCCGACTTAAGGATTACCTTGTCGCGACCGGCGGCGACGCCGGTTACTCCTCGTCGGCGTCGGTGCCGCGATAGTCCGCGAGCTTCTCGCGAGCCGAGACGACGGCCTCGCGCGCCTCGCCTTCGGCCCGCTCCTCCAGCTCGCGAAGGTCATCCCTGATCGCGTCGATCCGCGAGGGCTCCGGCTCCTCTTCCTTGCCGACGAGGTCTCGAACCCGCGCCTCGATCGGCTCCAGTTCCTCCTTGATGCCCGCAGTCGCGTGTTCCGCCGCACGTCCCAGGTAGTATCGAGCGTCCTCGAAGTGCTTGCTCATACCTGCTCGTTGGCGGCCGACGGATATAGTCCTTGTGGGGACGACAGAATGTGGTCCTCTCATGTCCCCCTCGCCGGGATCGCCGCTCAGTACGTCGGCGGATCGCCGCTCAGTACGTCGGTGACTCCTCGCGTTCGCCCTCGCGGGCGTTGACCACGCGAGCGAGGGTGAAAAGCGCGTCCGAAAGCCGGTTCAGATACGCCACGACCGTCTCGTTGATCGACTCCGCACGCGCGAGTTGGACGGCCCGACGCTCCGCCCGGCGGACGACCGCCCGGGCGTGATGGAGGGCCGCCCCCGAGTCCCCGCCGCCGGGGAGGACGAACGACCGGAGCGGCTCCAGCTCCTCGTCGAACTCGTCGATCGCGGTCTCCAGCGCGTCGACGTGGTCATCGTCGATCCGGGGATCGTCCGGATCGGGATCCGGATTCGCGAGGTCGGCCTGGACGACGTGCAGCTGGTTTTGGACGTCCGCGAGCAGGTCGTCGACGTCGTCGTGTCCGGTCGGCCGGACGGTCCCGATCAGGGCGTTCGCCTCGTCGACGGTGCCGTAGGCCTCGATCCGGGGGTCGGTCTTCGAGACCCGCTCCATCGTCCGAAGGTCGGTCTCGCCGGCGTCGCCGCGGCCCGTGTAGATGCTCATGCGAGCGTCCGCTCCACGTAGGTCTCGATGTTCGCGCTCTCTGCCATGGTCACGCCGCGCTCCTCGTCGACGAGCACGGGCACCGCACGCTGGCCGCTGACGCGTTTGACCTCGTCGCGATCGGAGTGCAGCGGGTCGACCCACTCGATCCCGTATTCCACCTCGGCCGCATCGAGCGCCTCCCGGACCGCCTCACACCACGGACAGCCCTCGAGCGCGTACAGGGTGATCGCCATGGCGGGCCTTGGCCCGCGAGCGTATCAAGGTTGGCGGCCGGATGACCGTGATCGTTGACGGCCGGATGACCGTGATCGTTGACGGCCGGATGACCGTGATCGTTGACGGCCGCACATCGCAATTGCCGGCGGTGCGATCGGGACGGCTCTCCCAATCGACCTACTCGTCGTGATACTCGCGGATCGTGGAGCGCCAGTCGTCCGGGATCGGTACGGAGGTCTCCGCCTCCGTGTCGTAAAGCACCTGCACGGATTCGGCCTCGGCCGCGACGCCGCGGTCCGTGCGGACGGTGTACTCCATCGGGATGCTGGAGGTGCCGACATCCGGAACCGTCACCTCGACCGTCGCCGACTCGTCCTCGAGGAGGATCGGATCGCGGTAGTCGATGGAGAGCGTGGCGATCACCGTCGACGTCTTCGCGATGTCCTCCTCGAGAACCCGACGAAAGTAGTCGGTTCGAGCCTGTTCGAGATACGTCGCATAGACCGCGTTGTTGACGTGCCCCATCGCGTCGATGTCGCGAAATCGGACGTCGATGCTCGTGACGAAGGCGTCCATACCGGGGTGAGACCGGGCGGGACCATGTAGCCATCGGCCGCGGATCGAGCGATCGTGTTTCGATCCGACACCCATCCGCGGTCGCCCACTTCCCATCCGCGATCGTTCAGGTCAGTCGTCCGCGACCGCAGCAGGAGCGATCGGCTCTCGTCCGTTCGTCTCGTGCCGTTCGAACGACGGCGTCCACTCCAGAGCGCCCTCGTAATGGAACGCGCGGTGATCCCGCGTCGGGTCGACGACCGTGAGGGAGAGCCAACCGTTGTCCAGTAGCTTCGCCACGGTCTCCTGGTCGGCGAGGACGTCGTTGACGCGTTCGACGGGGGCGTGGACGACCGTCGAGAGGCGAAGCGGCTGGTGGTACGGTTCGTCGGAGGCGGACATCACGGACTGCTGCGGGAGGCCGGTCATCAGGTCGCCGCCGTTGCCCTGATAGACGCCGATGTTGCCGACGGGATTGTGGGTCACCTTCGACCCGCTGCCGTACGCGGCGTTGTCGACGGTCGAGAAGTAGTACTGGGCGTTTATCCACTGGGTGACGACCACCGGCCCGGCGAATATCGCTTCCAGCGCCTCGCCGTCGGGATCGGTCGACCAGTCGTACGAGTGGAGGAACGCGCGACCGTCGAGGTCGAGATCGCTCGTGAGTTCGCGGGGGCCGACGACGAAGCCGGCGTTGCCGGCCAGCCCCCACTCGGGACGGGTCTCGGCCCAGTCGGCGGCGCGACGCTCCGTCTCGCGGACGCCAGAGGATCCGTCGCCGCCCATCGACTCGACGCGCTCTGCGGCCGCGTTCGCGCGAGCGGCGTCGAGGTCCTCACGCAACCGCTCGAGGTCGTCCGCGTGACTCTCGGGCACGTCGCGGTCGTACAGCTCGATCTCGTCGGTCGTCGTGTTGTGCTCGCCGGCGAGGAAGACGGTGTCCTCGGGGACGTCGAAACCGCGTTCCCGGAGCGCCGTCTTGACCTCGGGATCGTTGCAGATGGCCGCGAGTACGCGGGCGTTCGGTCCCCCGGGGCTGCCGGCACAGGCACCGCAGTCGAGACTCGAATCGTAGGGGTTGTTGGTCGTCTCGCTGGCGTGGCCGGTGAAGACGACGAGCCGGCCGAACTCGGTCCAGCCCATCAAATCGAACGCGGTGGCGGCGTACTCGACCTTCTCCTCGGTGGTCAGTCCCACCGGCAACTCGCCGGCGTACGTGTTCGGATGGTGGACGAGCGGGTCACAGAACTCGTGGTCGTCGGGCGCCAACCCGTCGGCGACGTCGAACAGGTCGCGAACGCGCTCGGGGACGAGCGTGCGGGCCGCGAGCGCGAGGCCGTACCCGCTCCCGGCGCTCTCGACGTAGCCATAGGCCGTGGTGGCGTTGGCCTGTAGCGTCTCGATGACTTCGTCCGCGGCCCCGCGGATACCCGACCAGCGGTCGTATCTCCCCTGCGTGTCGTCGTCGATCGGAACGTCGGTGATGTGGTGTTGTGGCTCGAGGATGGGCGGGCACGCATCGACCGACACGTCGGCGTCGTATCCGTGGTACTCCATCGGAATGCCGAAGAAGCCGGCGTATCCGTGGGTCTCGTAGTTGCCGGTCGCCTCGACGTGACGCCGGATGACCTCCGAGCGGGTGTCGATACAGAAGACCAGTTGGGCGTCCGGCCGATCCGACGTATCGCCGTCGTCCAGCGATCGGCTCTCCGCGGCGACGGTTTCGACGAGGGTGTCGCGATACGTCGCCTCCCACGCGCGCAGGAACGCCCCGGCGAGTTCGTCGGCCGGGGTCACGTCGACGGCGTCGTTCGACGGCTCGATGTCGGCGCCGACGGCATCCAGCAGTGCCAGCCGCACCGCCAGGTAGCCCTCCAACGAGATCGGGTACGTCGACTGCCAGGATCCCTCGTCGTCGACCCGCTGTTTGATGAACCCGGTCCAGCCCGGAAGGGCGGCCAGTTGCTCCTCGAAGATCGACGCCCACCGGTCCTCCGGGTGCGGCTCGAGCACCGTCCCGATGGCCTCCGTCGGCGTCGCGGGCAGGTCGGCGAGGACGCCTTCGTCGGGGATCTCTCCGTCGTATTCGGCCACCTCACGGAAGGCAACGTAGAATCCCGAATCGCGGTTCGGCATCGACCAGTGGGCGCTGCCCTCCTCGAGGAAGGCCGACAGCCACTTCGTCAACGCGCGGTCGACGTGGTCCTCGACGGTGTCCGAATCATCCCCCTCGGCGTTGGCCGCATCGGACATGCGGTCGAGAAGCACCTCGGGATCGTCGTCGTAACCGGCCTCGTGGAGCTCCGATTCGAGGGTTTCGGGGTCAATCCGGCCGCGTTTCAGCGCCTCCCGGAACGTCTCGGGGTCGGGGTAGCCACGGCCACCCCGGAGGTCGGCCGCCCGTACGACCGCCTCGTCGAACGGCCGATGTTCGAATCCCGAGAGGGGGTTCGCCGTCACGAACGAGTGGATGGGCCAGAGGGATCCGACGGTGGCTGCCGCTTCGTCGATGGCGTCGGAAATGGTGGATTCAGTGCTCATTGTAGTCCTCCGTGGAGGTCAACACCGTATCCGATGACGGTTGGCTGGCGTTCAACAGAGCCACGTAGAGACGCCGGCTGTGTTCGTGGATGCCGGTCTCGATGCCGAGGTAGATCCCGACGAAGACGGCGGCGATGACGCCGTGTATCAGGGTCAGTTCGGTGGTTGCCGTGTCGACGGCCAAAAGCCCCGAGACGCCCTCATAGACCACGCCGTAGACGGCGATGGCGGGAAAGAAGACCAACGGAACCGCAACGTAGCGGGCCGTCACGGAAAGCGTGGTGTGCTGGACCGCGCCGCGGGCCGCATGGAGCGTGGTGAAGACCACGAAGAATATCAACAGGAGCCCGCTGTCCGCGTTCGCTCCCTTCCCCGTCAATGCCGCGAACAGGACGCCGCCGCCGAGGCCGGTCAAAAGCGCCACGACGATTCCGACGACGCTCGTCACGTGCCCGACCGTGTGCTTCGTCGTCCCGCTCGGGGCGGCGTGTTCGATCTGTCCGCCCGCGCCGAGGAACTGGTAGGCCTTGTAGAAGCCGTGCAGGATGAGGTGGGTGATGGCGGCCCCGAAGAAGCCGAGTCCGGCCTGCATGATCATGAACCCCATCTGGCCGACCGTCGAACAGCCGAGCTTGCTCTTGACGTCAGTTTGGACCGACTTCAACAGCTTCCCGCCGATGGCGCTCGCCCCACCGACGGCGACGACCGCGAGCATGAGCGCGTGATCGACGGTGATGACCGGCGCGAAGCGAGTGAGCAGGATGCCTCCAGCGTTGACGAATCCCGCATGCATCAGCGCCGACGCCGGCGTCGGTGCCGTCATCGAGGAGAGCAGCCAGCCGTGAAACGGGACGAGAGCGGATTGAATCATCGCCGCGAGCACGAGCGCGACGGCGGCGACGAGCCACGCCGGACCGCCGAGCGCGCCGTCGGCCGCAGCGATCCCGGAGACGGTCGTCGCTCCGGTCGCCCACCACAGCGCGGTCAACGCGATCCCGAGGAGCGCGCTGCTGGCGAAAAAGTACTTGCGTGCGACCGTCCCGGCCGCCCGCGCCTGGTCCCAACCGCTGACGATGCCGACGAGCTTCGCCATCAGCACGCCCATCGTCAGCCACAGGAGCCCGAACAGGGCGATGTGATCGGCCGCGACCAACCCCATCACGACCACGGTGAAACCGAACACCGTGGCGAAGAAGGTCGTTTCGTGGGCGCTTCCCGCCATGTAGCGGCGCGAGTAGCTGTGAACGATGCCGCTGAAGAAGGTGACGACCACCCACATCAGCGCGGTCAGTCCGTCGACGACGACCAGGCCGGGGATCTCCCACGTGGCCCCGGTCCGGATTCGGACGCCGAGCGTGGCGATGCTCGCGAGCAAGAGGGACCACGCGAGCCACGTGAGTGCGACGGACGCGAACGGCGACTTCGCCGTCGCGTCCGGAAGTGCTCCGACCGTCGTGGTTGAGTCGTGTCCTGACATCGTTCGGCACGTCCGTGATCCGTCACGACAACCGAGGAAAACTCGGGAGTCGTTTTCCGTCTTCATCACCACTACGAACATACTGGTTATTAAATCCACCTATATTACCAAAACGTTCTTTAGAAAGTGTATTATAGAACGTTATGTTTAGAAAAGGGATGACGTGACCAGAGAGGAAGGAGAAGCGGTCGCCATCGGTCGTACACGGCCGGTTCGACGCGATCGCATGGCGGATCGAGACCACGTGGAGGACGCCGCGAACGACGACGATCGCGGGTTTCGAGATCGGACGAGGTCACGGAAGCGAGCAGGACCACGAAATCGAACTGGGCCCCGGGATCGAACTGGAACCACGGGAACGGCGCTTCCGGTAGACGGGTCGTTTCGCCCCTCTCGAGGCAGCTCGGACGACTGATCCGGTCGATCCGATACGTACCGTTCGGTGTGTGACCGGGCGGGTCCCGGATACGTCGCCGGCTACTCGTCGTTTTCGGGGTCGAACTTGCCGAAGGGGGTCGTCTCGTGGCTCCGAACCAGCACCTCGTCGGCGACCGTCAGTCCCATGTCGAGGAGTTCCTGCGCGACGGGCGTGATGTCGCTATCCGACTCGCCGATGACCGTCACGAGGAGGTTCTGTTCGCCGGTGACCAGTTCTTGAACCGATACGACGCCGTCGATCGCCAGGATTTCGGGGATGAGGTCGCCCCGTTCGGATATCGAGGCGGTACAGTAGAGCAACATCCGAAGCGGGTAGCCCGCCGTCTGATAATCGACGCTGGCGCTGTATCCCTTGATCACGCCCTCGGACTCGAGGCGCTGGATGCGCTTGCGGACAGTGCTGTCCGAGGTGTCGGTTCGCTCCGCGATGTCCCCGGACGACATGTTTCGAGCGTCCTCTTGTAATGCGTACAGAATCGCTCCGTCCACGTCGTCGATCTCCTCGTCAGCCATGCAGGTGTCAACAAAGGTACCGGACCTTTATAGATTCGCAAGGCAGGGACCGACGGCTCGCCCGTTTGCGGTCGCGAACGATGAACCGGCCTCAATCGCTGGACCAGCACATTGTATATTGCGTTATCTGATTTATAGACTGCCCATCGACGTGAGGAGACGCCGCTTTCCCTCGATCGACGACGGTCGGGTCGGGCTTGGGAGACAGACGTCCCCGCCGAAACAACATCTTCAACATGATTCCCCGTAAATCCGCGATCATGGCGCTGGAGAAATCCGTCGACTGCCCGCGTTGTGAGGAGGCGCAGACGTTCTACAGAACCGCGGCGATGACGCTACACCTCGGCGAGAAGCGGAAGTGGCGGTGTCCCGAGTGTTCGTTCGGGTTCATCGAGGTGAACGGGATCGACACGCTTCCGGCCTGAGTCGAACACGACGATCGGCGATCGCGCGCGACTGTTCTTTTCGCGGATGACTCGAACGGGGCTTTGGCGGATGATGCGAACGAGGTGTATCCTGTTCGCGACGACTCGAACGAAGAACCACGGTTCGAACGGATGACGCTCGTGCGTTTCTCGTGGGAATCCGATCGTGGCCAATCCACACCGCGGCACCGATCGAATCACGGTCACGGGGGAGCCGGAGAGTGATACCCACGCGGCAGAGCCGGAGCGTGGTCTCACGACGGCGTCGAAGGATTCGCTATCGCTCTCGAAGGCGAGCGGAGAGTCCCCGAGATCGGCGTGAAACCCCCGGGATCGACGGCCGTATTTACACGGATCCGGCAAAGCGGCGCGAATACGGCGAGCGTGTGCGTCCGGATAAATCACATAGAGCGATATCAAATGTGGAATTCCGTATCCAGACCGACTGTATCAATGCAGATGGCTTTGAGAACCTCTCCTCCTTGCTTCGTACAGTCACGCCTCGGCCGTCCGTACCGTTGAGGATCCGGGTTAACGATACGGGTTTCCGAGAGATCCGTGAAGTGGCTATTCCATGTTCGCGCGAACCGATGTCCCGACTGGACATGGTGGGACTACAAATGAGCAACTCAGAACAACGAATCTCGACCGAGACGGCACTACGGCTGCTGATCAAACAGCAGCGACGACAGATCCTCCGCCGGGTGGGTGACGCTCCAGGCGCGACGACCGTCGACCAGCTCATACGACATCCGGAAGGGACGGATTCACAGCAACCAGAAGAAAGCGGCTCCGTAGAACGTCGGGATCTCGAACTTCACCACGTTCACCTGCCGATATTACAGGACGCGAACGTGATCGAGTACGACGCCAACCAGGGAACCGTGCGTCGAAGCCGGGAGTTCCAAGACGTCCTCTCCCTGCTTGAGGCCATCGACGATCACCGAGAGGACGCATCGCCTTCCCCCTGATCGCGGACTCGCTCGATTCGATCCGGATCTCGATCGGTTCGTGTTGAGTATGCGGGTGATTACTCGTCGTGCGAGTCGTGGTCGTCGTCGAGTTGCCAGGTGAACAACGCTTTCAGGACGACCACCAGGCTGTTCGTCCGGCCCGCACCCCAGATCGCAGTCTCATCGCGTGGTTCCGGCGGATGCTCACCGTTACCGTCGACGAGGACGCTCACGAGCGTCCTCTCTCGATCGACCATCAAAAGTCGGCCGGCGGGCGTGTCCGACCAGTCCCAAAGCGACTCGAAGGGTCGTGCGCCGGGGACGGTTCGTTCGAGGCGGTCCTCAGTACCGTCCGACATCTCCGCGAGGCGGATCGACACGCCATCGTCGCTTGCACGAGCTAAACTTTCGACGATCTCCTCCGTGAGGAGCTCCTCGGCGGTCATATAGACGACTTCGTCGTCAGCCGCCGAAATGAGATCAACCACGCGCTCGGCCACGGTTTCGCGGCCGGTCACCGTCCAGACGCCCCGTTGTTGACTGGACCGGTTCGTGGTTTCGAGCCCATCGAGGGCGTCCGTGAGGGCCGTCACGCGGCGGTCGTATTCCTGTTCAAAGTGCCGGCCAGCCGTCTCCGTCGAAATCGCCCAGAATCGTTTGGGGTTCGATCGCTTCACGTCGACGAGGCCGCGGTCACGAAGTTCGTCAGCTGCGTCGTAGACGCGTGTCCGGGGGACATCGGCGAGTTCACTCACATCTCGGGCGGTTCCTTGGCCGAGACTGACGAGTGCAACGAACGTCCGGGCGGCGTAGGCACTGAGCCCGAGGGCCTTCAGTTGCTTGATAGCTGTGGACCGTGCGTGGTCTGATGGGTCGCCGGACATTAGATCCTCACCAATCCCGTGAAAATCACCAGGTGTGGTGATTTCTGGCGTGTAGCGACAGAGAGGTTGGGACCAGATCTGCGACTACACGCCGACCTACTGTCCGTGCTACCCCCACATAGATGTATTGTGATTAAGTGAGTAAATGGGTGTATTGTACCGTTTTCGCTGGTCTCGAAAAGCTCGATTAGGCCGCTATCGTGTGATCATTCGAATTACACGGGAGAATCTCGGTACGACGTACTAAACACCCAGGGAACGAACGGGACGATTGCAGCCGAGGTTGGGACCAATGGATGATGTTACAAACCAAGAACAAGCGATCGAATTGCTCCAGGAACTCGGGCTCAAAGAGTACGAGGCCAAGTCGTTCGTGGCGCTCACACGCAGACACCGCGGGACGGCCAGGGACATCAGCGAGACATCCGAGGTGCCCCGAACGCGGGTCTATGACGCGATTCGCGTGTTGGAATCGAAAGGACTGGTGGAGACTCAACATTCAAACCCACAGGTGTTTCGAGCGGTCTCCATCGACGAGGCCGTCAATACCCTCCAGTCGGAGTACGTCGAGCGCACCGAGTCCCTTCGAAGCACCCTGAGCGATCTCGAGCCGACCGATGATGGAGAGTCGACGGAGGCCACCCACGAGGTGTGGGCCATCTCGGGCGACCAGGGCATTACCAGTCGGACACGACAGTTGATCGAGGGTGCGACGGAGGAGTTGATCCTCGTGATCGGCCACGGAAGTATTTTGACCGACCGATTGGTCGAACAGTTGCGGTCGGCCCAGGAACGGGGCGTGAACGTCATTATCGGGACGGTTGACGAGGATCTCCGGACCGCGGTTCGAGACGTCCTTCCGGATGTCGAAGTGTTCGTCTCGGGGTTGGACTGGTTGAGCCGGTCACCGCTTCCAGGTGACGATACCGAGATCAGCCGGCTGTTGCTGGCCGACCGCGAGGCGATCCTGGTAAGCTCGTTCACCGAAACTGGGGGAGACGGCCGTGAACACGAGCAGGGGGTCTTCGGCCGCGGATTCAACAACGGGCTGGTCGCGATCGTTCGACGGCTGATGGCCACGGGGCTGCTGTCCGGGAACGACCCCGAGGTCGAGAAGCCAGAGTCCGGCTCGTGACCGTCGGAGCGGGCGGAATTTGCAGTGTGACGAGATCGGCCGTTTGAGGGGGGATCTGAGGAGGTTTTCGCTGATCGAACCGGTCAAATTCGCGCATTAGGGGCCGCTAGACTCGTTGTAGTCTCAATTTCCGTTTGTAGTCTCGACTTCCGCTCGTAGTCTCAACTTCCGCTGGCTTCACCGATCGACACGTCGCACGAGCGAAACGACGACCAGACGCGGCCGAATCGGGCGAAACGAGCGAAGTCGATCCAACATGCCGGATCGACGACCACGATCGGAAGATGAGTGTTATTGAAGAGAAAATATTATCAATATGGCGTATACAGGAGTGGATAGGATATAGAGTCCAGACGATGCCAGAGTTACAATCCGTCGGGATAGACACCGACCTCAGCCTCTTCAAATACGATAATCTAGAACAGTTACCCGTTCAATATCGAGAGTTGGACGAGGAAGATCGAACGGAACGGATCGAGAGCGCACGCGAACGACTCGGCGACGACGTCGTCGTCCTCGGTCACAACTACCAGCGACGGGAGATCGTCGAACACGCCGACTTCGTGGGCGACTCCTACGAGTTGAGCAAACGCGCCGCGGCGGCCGACGCCGAGTACGTAGTCTTCTGTGGGGTCACGTTCATGGCCGAGTCGGCGGACGTCATCACCGACGACGACCAGACCGTGATCCTCCCGAGCATGGAGGCGTCGTGTCCCATGGCCGGGATGGCCGAGGCGCTGCAGGTCGATACGGCCTGGGAGGAGCTGACCGCCGCCGCGCCGGACTCGGAGATCGTTCCGGTCACCTACATGAACAGCTACGCCGACCTGAAGGCGTTCTGTGCCGACCAGGGCGGACTCGTTTGCACCTCCTCGAACGCCCACGAGGCCTTCGAGTACGCGCTGGATCGCGGCGACACCGTGCTCTTCCTGCCGGACAAACACCTCGGAGAGAACACCGCCCATCGTCTGGGGATGGCCGACGCGATCGCCGAATGGGACCCCTGGGATCCGGACTCGAAGGACGCCGCCGCGGTGGCGAAGGCGGACGTCATCCTGTGGGACGGGTACTGCCAGGTCCACGAGCGCTTCACCGCCGACCACGTGGCGAGCGTTCGCGAGCGGTTCGACGACGCGAACGTCATCGTCCACCCCGAGTGTCGCCGGGAGGTCGTCGAGGCCGCGGACGTGGTCGGATCGACGGCGACGATCCGGGAGACGGTGGCGGACGCCGACCCGGGCGACACCTGGGCGATCGGCACGGAGATCCACCTCGCCGAGCACCTCGGACGGTGGCACCCGGAAGTGAACGTGGTGCCGCTTTGCGGGGACGCCTGCATGGACTGCAACGCGATGCGACAGGTCGATCCGAACTACCTGACCTGGGTGCTGGAGGAGCTCGTCGCGGGCGAGGCGCGAAACGTGATCGAGGTACCCGAACGCGAGGCCGAACTCGCCGGGCTCGCGATCGAACGGATGCTGGAGCTTTGAACATGGACGACCGAACCACCGACCTGCTCGTGATCGGCAGCGGAATCGCGGGCTGTGCGGCCGCGCTCGCGGGGGCTCGAGCGGGCGCCGAGGTGACCCTCGCGACGAAGGCCAGCCGACCCGGAGATTCGACGAGCTACTGGGCACAGGGCGGGATCGCCGTGACCCGCGGCGATCCCGAGGCGCTCGAGCGCGACATCCTGGCGGCCGGCGACGGCGAAAGCGATCCCGAGGCGGTCGAAGTGCTCGCAAACGAGGCGGACGGGGCTGTCCGGGACGTCCTCGTCGACACCCTCGACGTCGAGTTCGATTCGGACTACGGACGGGAGGCCGCCCACGAGGAGGCGCGCATCCGACACGTCGACGCCTCGACGGGAAAACACGTCCTCGTGCCGTTCCTCGAACACCTCGCGTCCCGCGAGGAGGTCACGCTGCTCGAGGACGCCGCGGCCCTGGAGCTTTGTACCCACGAGGGGCGCGTCCACGGAGCGATCCTCGAACGAGGGGACGAGCGGGCGCCCTGCTTTGCGGGCGCGACGATCCTCGCGACCGGCGGGATCGGCGCCTGCTACCGACGCTCGACGAACCCGCGGACGGCGACCGGAGACGGGATCGCGATGGCCGCCCTCGCCGGTGCGGACGTCGCGGACATGGAGTACGTGCAGTTCCACCCGACCGCCTTCGCCGGTGGAGCCGGCGATCGGGACGCCAACGGTGGAGCCGGCAACGATACCGACCGCGACGACGGCGGGACCTTCCTCCTCAGCGAGGCCGTCCGCGGCGAGGGTGCGGTGTTGCGGAACGCGGACGGCGACCGGTTCATGCCCGACTACCACCCGGACGCCGAACTCGCACCGCGCGACGTGTTGGCGCGTGCGGTCGCCGCCGAGCGCGATCGAACCGGCGAGGTGGTCCTCGACGTGGAGCCGATCGACTTTACGGGTAGCTTTCCCGACCTCGCGGACGCCTGCGCGCAGCGAGGCGTCGAGATCGAATCGGGAATCCCGGTCGCGCCCGCCGAGCACTTCCTGTGTGGCGGGATCGACGTCGACACGGTGGGGCGGGCGTCGCTGGATCGCCTCTTCGCGGTCGGCGAGTGCGCGCGGACGGGCGTCCACGGCGCCAACCGGCTCGCGTCGACGAGCCTGCTCGAGGGGTTGGTGTGGGGGCTACGCGCGGGCGAGGCGGCCGCAGGCTTCGAGCCCGAGCCGATCGAGGCGCCCGAGCTCCTCGATCGCGATCCGGACCTGCCCGAGCGGTTCGCCGCCGAGAAGTTCACCAGGCTGCGGCGGGTCATGGACGAGCATCTCGGGATCGTCCGGGACCCGGGCGGAATCTCGCGCGCACAGGCGGTCCTCCGCCGGCTGAAGGGCGAGGTCGACGCCTACACCCGGACGCGAACGAGCCGGGAACTCTACGAACTCCGCGGGGCGTGCGTGACGGCGCTGCTCGTCGCCAGAGCGGCGGCGGAAAACGACGAGTCCCGGGGGTGTCACCACCTCGAGACGGAAGCGGAGGGGGAGAACGGCACCGAGAAAGAGGAGGCGCCCCTCGATGCGGATTGAACGGTCGACGGTCGAGGCGTGGCTCCGCGAGGACGTCGGGCATCACGACGTGACCAACGACGTGCCGGGCGAGACGACCGGGCGGCTCGTCGCGAAGGAGCCGGGCGTCGCCGCCGGGATCGATGCGGTCGCGGCCGTCTTCGAATATCTCGACGTCGAGGTGACGGACGCCGTCGCGGACGGAACGACGGTCGAACCGGGTGATGCCGTGCTCTCGGTCATCGGGCCGGCTGCGGACGTCCTGCGCGGCGAGCGCGTTGCGGCCAACGTCGCCGGCCACGCGTCCGGGATCGCGACGCGGACGAGGCGGGCCGTCGACGCGGCCCGGACCGTCTCGGAGTCGGTTCGGATCGCCGGGACGAGAAAGACGACGCCGGGACTGCGCGGACTGGAGAAACGGGCGATCGTCGCGGGCGGCGGCGACACCCACCGGCTCGACCTCTCGCACATGGTCATGGTGAAGGACAACCACGTCGCCGAGATGGGGCTCGAGACGGCGATCGAGCGCTTCCGGGAGCGGGCCTCCTTCGCGACGCGGATCGAGGTGGAGGCGGAGGATCCGACCACGGCCGAGCGGGCGGCCGCGGCCGGCGCGGACGTCGTCCTCCTGGACAACATGGAACCCGAGGAGGTCGAAGACGCCGTGGATCGCATCGAAAGCGCCGGAGAAACCGCGGCGATCGGGGACGAGGTGATCACGGAGGCGAGCGGCGGGATCGCCCCGGACGACGTCCGCGAGTACGCGGCCACCGGCGTCGACGTGATCTCGATGGGATCGCTGACCCACAGCGCGCCGGCGCTCGATCTGTCCTTCCGGACGGGCGGGTCCGGTGATTCGGACGGCTAGAGCCCGACTAAAGACCGGACTCGTCGGCGTGCGATCGGACCCACAGCTCGCCGATGCGCGAGAGGCGCGTCCGGTAGGACTTGCCGTGTTCCTCGCGTTCGATGTAGCCCTTGCCGCCGGGACCGAGCTGGTCGACGTTGTAGATGACCTTCGAGCGGAACGAGTCGGTGTACTCCTCGCCGAGCTCGCGCGCGAGCGTCTGGGCCAGCTCGGAGACGGACTCGAAGACGCCGTGTTCGCCGAGGGTGAAGAGGATGAGCTCCTCGAAGGGTTTGACGTTCGAGAAGGAGGCGACCGGCAGCTCGATGATGTGGTCGTCGCCGAACTGTTTCGCGCCGATCGTCGTCCCGCGCTCGTCGAACTCGGCGAGGAGGTCGCGGGCCTCGGCGAGGTGTTCGGCGAGCCGGTCGTCGCTCCCGTCGACCTCGCCGTCGCGCAGGTCCTCGAGGAGGTCACACTGCGTCCGGAGCGCCTCCGCCAGCTCCGTCTCGAGGTACTTCTCGGGGACGGTGTAGTAGGTGTGGATGCGGTCGCGATCGCCCTCGCGTTCGACCATGATCGAGTGGGCCGCGGTGGCGAAGGCGAACGAGACGGTCCGCGGCATCGCCGAGACGTTGACCCACACCTCGCTGCCGGCGTCGAGCTCGTCGTTGATCAGCCCGTAGGCCTGCTCGAAGGCGGCGTCGTAGTCGTAGACGTCCTCGACGACGAACCGCTCGGTCTCGGCGCCGAGCAGGTTCCGGAAGTCCTTCTCGAGCTTCTCGGCGAGCCGCCGGGAGTACTCGACGTTGGCCTCGCTGCCGACCGCGCCCTCGAGCAGCACCACCTGGTCGACGTCGAGCTGGTCCCGCACGAGCGGGGCGATGAGCCGGTCGTAGTCGAAGCCGACCGGGACGATGTGGGTCTGCATACGCTATACTACGTCGGGGCGTTTATATATCCCCTCAAGTAGCATACCGTTCAATTGTACATCGTTCGTGTGCGTGCCTGCTCCCGTCACGGGCTTCGTAAGAATCGGCAGGTGTTACGGTGTTAACTCTACGTGTTCGAACTCGGCAGGAAGGAGCTCTTAGAAGGAGAAGGTCGACTCAGAAATCGCCGATCGTCCGATCGCCACCGAGGATACGTCGATAGACGTCGTCACCGCTTGCATCGGCTAGCTCACCACAGAGTTCCCGCAGGTCGTCAGGTACCGTCCACTTTTCGAGGTAGTTCTGAATCGACTTGCCTTGCTCGTAGCGATGACGAAGGAATTGGGCTTTGTCAAGCGGGGTCAATCCATTGTCGCCCTCGCCGTTCACCCGTTCTTGGATGTACGCCTGCCGCTTTTCGTCGTCCCACGTTCCGAGGATGAACTCTCCGGCAGCCATCCGGTAGAGAAGCGTCTGTTTCATCTTATCGGGGTTTGCACTCGTTCCTCGCGTCAGCATATTCAGGTCGTTGTACGTGGGGTCATCTATCTCAAGCAGGTCAAGGAATACATCAACCTCGCCAATATCACTCCCCTGTTGGATGATACCATAGATTTCGTCCACAACCTCTTTGGCGCTCATCACTTCCCCGCCACGCTGTACTTCCCCGTGATGTTTCGAGTATTCGTGGAAGGCCCGTCCCATCTCGATAACCCCAATGTTGCCCTCGGAGAGTTCGCGATTTTCGGTGAGGCGCTGATGAGTTTGCTTGGCCGTCCGAACGATATTCCGGCGGAGCGAGTTCCACGAAATTGGCTGTCTGTCGCCCGCAGGGCGGGCAACAATGATAATGTCGAACTCAATTGATTCTCCCCCGATGAACTTGTTCATATCCGCAGAGATGGGATAGGTTGCAGTTACCTCGAAACCAACTTCGCAAAGCGATTCAAGTAATTCACCCCACGATTCGGAATTGCTGTGGTGGTAAGTAAACGTGAGAACGCCGTCCTCTTTGAGTGCTTTGTGAATTGCAGAGAACGCTTCGTGAAGTTCCGACTCGAACTCTTCCGACCCCTTCCCGAGATACGGATTGGCAACTATACTCTCGGCTCGTGGCGTTTTTTCTTGGTCGAACCCTTCGTATTCGTCTTCAAGCAAGATTTTCTGCCAAACATAGAAGAAGTCAGAAACTTCTGAATAGATGATATTATCGTAGTAGGGTGGGTCAGTAATGACGGCATCATATTCATCTTCAGCCTCAATCAATCGCATATCTCCCTGATGAACGCTTGCGTCCTCTCCAATCGGCTTGTTGAATGGCGGGCTTTCTTTTGTGTCTCCGCCTTCTACGTACCTTTCTGTTGGTGAATTAGCGTACTCTACTCCCTTCTTCACCATTTCCCACATTGAGGTGAAAGTTCCTGTACCGTATTCCGTTCCCCAAACGTTGTTTTCGATTGGTTCTGTAGGCGGGGTAAACGAATTATTCTTAAATATATTCGTGTTTTTATTATAATTTGGATTGTATATATTCATCAACGTGTTGTAATTCAACGCTTCAGAAAATGTTAGGAGAAGAAATTCTCGGGTATTAGAATCCTGAATCGTGCTTATAGATCTCAGTATACTTCCGAGGCAGAGCAATTGTCTCTCATTGTACATATCCGACCAATGTGTGTAGTTGTGTTGGAAAACATCGTTTCCGGAAACTTCGGATGCCGCTGTTATCGCCCCTTCAGGTATCTCCTCTTCGGGAATGTACTCTCGTAGGTCTTCACGCCTTTCCCACTCCGATTGTGCCTGTTGAACCCGGTCAAAGTCGGCCTGTTCGGCCTCTTTGTATCCCTTGTATGTACCTCTTGACTCACCCGCTTCATCGCAGACCTGGCAGTAATATTCTATCCCATACAATCGGAGATTGTAGCCCTCTTGTTCCTCAATCGCATCTACAATATTGTACTTCTGCCCACATTCAGGACAGGCGTATTTTCCACCCCGACTCGTGTTACCCTCACTTGGAATCCATTCAAATCCGCAGTTTTCGCAGGTTGAATCACTTCGGTAATCCTCAACGTGTACGACCTTATCGCAATCCGGACACACACAAACGTCTTCATCATCGTGTTCATATCGCCCTGCCGCTAACCGGAAGTCGTTGAAGAGAGGAACGTCGTGGCCACAAGAGACGCAATCAACTTCCTTTACCCAAAAGTTGTACATTACGTCGGCATCGTGGTCGCCATGCGGACACGGGGTCTTGTAGTAGTCAAGAATCTCGTCGGCTACGTCTTCTTTGACTTGCTCGAATGCTTCTTCAAGTTCCTCAACGTCGCTCTGCCCCGCGTCAAGTTGCTTCTTCGTGACGAACCACGCGACCGGATTTAGGTCGTATCCATCCGCTTCAATACCGAAACGTGAGGCTTCGACAAGAGACGTGCCACCGCCCATAAATGGGTCGAGAATCTTCTTGTCTCCAATCCTCACATCTTTTGGATAGAGTTCCCACAGACTCTCCGGGTCGGCCATATCGACGCTTTCAATTAGATTCTCAACCTCGCTGTGGCCCCCACCGAAAGCCCCGAGTGTTCCGTTCTCGCCCGGCTCGTGAACTTCGACCTTATCAGAGTCATCCAAGAGGGAATACAGAGAGATAGACCGAAAGACACAGCCGAGACGCCGTGCCCACCACTTGTGCATCGTGTAGATAGGCCGGTAGTACTGCTTTGCGCGCCCTTCTTTCTGTGCGATTTCATTCACTCGCTCAATCGGGAACCCCCGTTCAATCGGGAGTTCCTTCCGTTGACTTCGCTCAGAAGAGCGACCCGTTTCCTTAGACATAGTGGATATGTCCATCCAACCTGTCCGAGTGTCATAAATCCCGCCGACTACTCCGGCCCGCGACCGCGTCTTTGAGTGTAAGGCATCTCCTGATGAAGCGAGGGTTCACCTATAATCCAACAGGATCTGCATACGGATGCCGCTCTCCGAAAACCGGACGACATTAGCCTGTCAGAAGAGTACGCTCCGCGACCTTCGTAGTCTGAAGCGTGGCGGAATCAGTTACGCCGAACTCCAGCAACAGATGATATACAAACCGACACTAATCGCAACCCGTGCCCAATAGTTAAGAGCTCTCAGCGGATATTTGCGATCGAGATGGCTAAGAAACGTGACGTCCCCACGGCTGAGAAGGTTGCCACAGTGGTTGACGGTGACGTAGTGACCGCTCAGCGTGCGCTCCGTGCTGTCAAATTCAACGACGACGCGGACGAATAGCGGTTTCTGTGTCCTCTGATTCTTCATCTGAGTGCGAATTCCAAATACAGGAGATCGCCGGACTAGCCGTAAGGCCGGATAGAGGGATCAGCGATGGCAACAGAACGCGTCTGAGCGTAGCCAAGCGTACCCTTGATCAGAATTACTTTGAGATAGATGAGTATGTTGACGGGGATCTCGAGACGAATCCAATATTCATCTGCCACAATGATGAGCGGGAAGAGGAAGGGTTTGAAGCACTCCGACTCCTCCACAATTACCTCGCATCGCTCTATTCGTTCAATGAGACGATTCGGGTACTCTTCAATCAGCATTCCCCCGATGGAATATCTCTAGCAAGCCGTGACTTCACCCCGACTTCAGGGGGGACAGACCGACTTCTCTATAGCAGAAAATTGGCCTTCCTTCGCGGGTTGAGAACTGATTTCCAACACGGTGGGTTCTCTTGTTTTGCCTTCAATAAAGCGGGAGATCTTGGGGATTTCGCCGGCTATCACATCGTGTTTGAAAGAGAGGCGTTTATGAATGACAGCGGCCTGAGCGACCCAAATCGCTTCCTACGACACACCAACACAAGCGAACAGCAGTATCCCCTGTGTTTCCTTGGACTATTCCATAAGAATACTCTTCAGACCTTTTATGAAGATACTGACGAGTGGTTCTGTTCGTACTAAACAGAATTTCGTCCGATGTTCTCTCTCCGCGTGAAGACGACGTGGGTCTGCATACGCTACAGTTCGTCGGGGTCGTTAAATATCCCGTCACGTCACGGAGGTAGCGATCGCCGACCGCCCGCGATTCGGACCCCTGCTGTTTCGAACCCCCCTCACTCGTGTATCTTCTCGCCGCGGTGGAGACGATCGGCGATGCGGAACGTCTGATCGCGCTCGCGCCGGGTCGGGGTGTGTGCGGCGAGGTAGCGGGCGGTTCCGATCAGGTAGCGGTCCGAGCGCTCACCCGCGGTCCGGCTGCCGCGGAACGCCGCCTCGACGTTCTGGAAGACGTGGAATCCGACGTCCTCGCGAACGAGCGCGTGTCCCAGCCGCTCCCTGAGACGGGCCGGATCGCCGCCCGCCGCGAGGAAGTCCGCCACGCGTTCGCCGGCCGCGTTCACCTCGCCCTCCGTCTCGAACGTCTCGAGGAGCCCCCGGAGGGCCGCCTCGGAGTCGACGCTCGCGTCGCCGTCGGGCATCGGTGCCGGCGGGGTGTTGAGGAAGCGGTCGAGGTAGACGTTCATCGCCGCGTCGAAGACGCCGCGGTGGAGCTCCCACGCGTCCGTGCGACGCGTCGCGAAGTACACCGCGTTCGCGTAGGTGAAGGTGTGGTGAACCGTGTTCCAGTCGCCGAACTCGTTCCCCGTCGAGAACCGCACCACCCTCGTGGCGGCGGCGTCCCGCACGACGCCCGCGAGGTCCCGCGGCGTCGCGCCGGCATCGACCGCATCGAGCAGCGCGTCCGCGATCGCCTCGGGATCGTCGCCCAGCAGGGTCTCGAGGAGGTCGTCCGGTTCGGTCCACCCGTCGCCCGACGCGCGCTCTGGAAGCTCCTCGAAGGCGTCGTCGAGGAGGGCGGCGAGGTCGACCGGCTGGCGCCACTCCGCCGTCTCCTCGGCGCGCTCGGCATCGGTGAGGCTCGACACGAGGCTCGGGAGGACCCGATCCGCGCGATCCCACCCGACGTGATCGAGCGACTCGAACGCCTTGTTCAGGAAGTCGAGCGTGTGCCCGCCGTCGAGATAGCGGTGGTCGGTCGCCGCGGCGAAGAGGAGGTTCGCGACGGTCGCCTCGTCGAACGCCTCGATCGCCGTCCGGAGACACCGCTCCGCGCCGTCGCGATCGCGCACCTCGACGGTCTCTCTGAACCACGACTTCAATCGCTCGCGCGAGGGGTCGCGCGTGTCGAAGGCCGGCTGGTCGAACCGCGGCGGCTCGCCCGCGCAGTCGCCGGCCACCTCGACGATCCCCTGATAGAGCGCCCGTCGACGGTCATCGTCCGCGAGGTCGTCGAGAACGTTCGCCATCGCCGTGTGGATCGTGAGCCCGGACGACCACCCGGCCTCGCGGAACTCGGTCCCGAACGTGAGGGCTTGACCGAACGGCTCGACGTAGTCCACGCCCGCGTCGTCGAGGCCGACGACCGACTTCGCGATCACGAGCCGGAGGTTCTCCTCGAGGCCGGTGCGCAGCCGCTTGCGCCAGTGTACCCGGGGCGGGTCCTCGCGCTCCTCCTCGGGGCGGACGTAGACGTCGCCGTCGCGCACCGCCACGGGATAGGTCGGCACGTCGTCGGCCCACGGATCGAAGGTGTCCCCACACGAGAGGTCGAACCGGGCGTGGTGCCAGTGACACGTGAGGATCCCCTCGTCGACCGTCCCCTCGTCGAGCGGGAACCCCATGTGGGGACACCGGTTGTCGACCGCGTGGACCTCGCCGCCCTCGTAGAAGACGGCGATCGCCTGCCCGCCGGCAGCGAGGAGGCGTCGCCCCTCCCGGGCGAGGTCGTCGAGCGAGGCCACGTGGACGAACTCCGTGTCGTTCATGGTACCAACTACCATGCCCACGGGCAAAGCGTTGCTGCCGCTGGCTCGATCCCGACAGGCTTTTAGGTCACCCTAAAAGGAGTGGAACAACGATGAGTCAGGACGTCTGCGTCGTGGTTCCGACGATCCGCGAGTACGAGTGCATGCGGTCGTACTTCGAGAACGCGCGGGAACACGGCTTCGATCTCTCGCGGCTGCACGTGGTACTGGTCACCGAGGACTTCTGTGATACCGAGGAGATGGCGGCGATGCTCGCCGACGAGGGCGTCTCGGGGGAGGTCTTCGACGGGACGCGTCGCGAGGAGTGGTACGAGGAGCACGGGATATCGGAGTACGGCCACCTCGTTCCGGCGGCGAGCCACGCCGAGACGAGCTTCGGGCTCCTCTACATGTGGGCGAACGACCGCTTCGAGTACGGGTTCTTCATCGACGACGACACCCTTCCGGAGCCGGAGGACGACTTCTTCGGACGCCACTTCGAGAACCTCGCGTTCGAGGGCGAGATCGAGTCGGTCTCCTCGGACCAGCGGTGGGTGAACGTACTCTACCAGCGCGCGGACGAACACGGGCTCTACCCGCGCGGGTACCCCTACGCGGCGATGGACGAGACGGTCGAGACGTCGACGGAGACCGTCGACGACGTCGTCGCCTCCCAGGGGCTCTGGACCAACGTTCCGGACCTGGACGCGGTCCGAATCCTGATGGATGGCGACCTGCAGGGGCAAGCACAGACCCGCACGAGCCGGTCGGACTTCACCGGTGACTTCGTGGCCGCGGAGGGCAACTACCTGACCGTGTGTTCGATGAACCTCGCGTTCAAACGGGAGGTCATCCCCGCCTTCTATCAGCTCCCGATGGACGACAACGAGTGGGACGTCGGCCGCTTCGATGACATCTGGAGCGGCGTGTTCTTGAAACGCGCCTGCGACGTCCTCGGAAAGACGATCTACAACGGGTTCCCGCTCTGTGAGCACAACAAGGCGCCGCGGTCGACCTTCGACGACCTCCAAAACGAGGTCGCCGGCCTCGAGCTCAACGAACACCTCTACGAGATCGTCGACGACGTCGGCGGCGACGCCGACTCCTTCGCCGGCGTCTTCGAGGCCATGGGCAGGGAGCTGGCCGAGGGATCCCACGAGGAGTACAACAACGGTGCGTTCTTCACCCACGTCGGCGAACACATGCTCGAGTGGATCGAGTGTCTCGACGCGCTCGAGACGCCGGCCCGGACCCCTGCTGCGGCGGACGACTGAATCGACGACTATTTAATGATTTAGGTTGACCTAAAACACATGACGTCATCCGACCCTTCACGCGAACGAGAGGACACGGAATCACGGGAAGGAGAACCTCACGACCGGCGCGAGACCGCCGATCGTCGGACCTTCCTCGCGACCGCGGGCGCGATCACGGCCGCGGGGCTCGCGGGCTGTACCGGAAACGGCGGAAATGGCAACGGGAACGGCGGAAATGGCAACGGCGGCGGCAACGGAAACGGCGGCGGCAACGGCGACACCGGCTCCGACGTCGGGCAGATCGGGTCGGGTCGCGAGGGACGCGGCGCCCCCGGCGGCACCTCCATGGAGGAGATGCCCGACCTCGAGGGCGAGCTCACGGTCTACTCCGGCCGCGGCGAGTTCCTCGTCGGGGAGCTCGTGAGCTACATCGACGAGCTCTACGACGACTTCTCGCTCACGGTCCGCTACGGCGGCTCGACCGACCTCGTCAACCAGATCGCAACCGAGGGCGAAGGTACCTCGGCCGACGTCTTCTACTCCGTCAACGCTGGGTCGCTCGGCGCGCTCGCCGACGAGGGGTACGCCGCGTCGCTCTCGAGCGACCTCACGGACCTCATCCGTTCCGAGTTCCACACCGAGAACTGGATCGGAACCTCCGGCCGAGCGCGAACGGTCCCCTACAACACGAACGACGTCTCGGAGGACGGCCTCCCGGACGACATCATGGCGTACCCCGAGGAGTTCGACGGCGATCTCGGCTGGGCCCCCTCGTACGGGTCCTGTCAGGCGTTCGTCACCGCCATGCGGATCATCGAGGGCGAGGAGGCGACCCGCGAGTGGCTCCAGGGCGTTCTCGATGCGGGCATCCAGGAGTATCCCGACGAGTTCGTGACCTGTCAGGCGATCGCCGACGGCGAGATCGACGCCGCGTTCACGAACCACTACTACATCCAGCGCGTGCTCGACGGGAACCCCGAGGCGCCGATCGCGACCTCGTTCACCGAGGGCGACGCCGGGGCGGTCTTCAACGTCGCCGGCGCCGCGGTCGTCGAGGGGACGGACGTTCCGGACGTCGCGGAGAACTTCGTCCGCCACCTGCTGTCGGCGGAGGCGCAGGACTACTTCGCGACCTCGACGTTCGAGTACCCGCTCATCCCGGGCGTGGAGCCGGTCGGCGACCTCCCGACGATCGACGAGCTCGACGTCCCGGACATCGACCTCGCGCAGCTTTCCGACCTGGAGACGACCGTCGACCTGATGCGGGACGTCGGCGCCCTCTGAGATCGGTACCGACTCGCCTCCGTCGACCCGCACCCGAATCGTGTTAGAACGAATCCGCGCCACGATCGACCGGACGCTCGCAGCCGGCCAGCGCCGGGTGCGCCGAGCGCTACCGGAGACGTGGCTGGCGGCCCTGATCGCGGGAGTTTCGGGAGTCGTCGTCTTCACCGTCGCGTCCACCGTCTTCGCCTATCACTCGAGCAACCACGACGAGGCGGTCTATCTCATGCAGGCGGCGATGCTGCTCGAGGGGCAACTGGAGCTTCACGCCGGTGAACTGGCGGACGCGTTCCACCCGTGGTTCTTCATCGAGGACGGAGGGCGGCTCTACCCGAAGTACTCGCCGGTTCCGTCCGCGATGTACGCGGTCGCGATGGGCCTCCTCGGCGAACCGCGCGTGACCCTCGCGGCGGTCGCGGCCGCGAACGCCTTTCTCGTGTATCGGCTCGCCTCGATGGCGTGGGACCGGCGGGTCGGCGTGGTCGCCGCGGTCGTCTTCGCGGCCGCGCCGATGGCGGTCGTCACCACGTCGGTCTTTCTGCCGTACGCGCCGACCACCGCGTTAAACCTCGCGTTCGCGGTCGCGTACCTCCGGGGCGTCCGCGAGGAGTCGATCCGGTGGGGCGTTCTCGCCGGGATCGCGGTCGGGATCGCCTTCTTCTCGCGGCCCTACACGGCCGTGCTGTTCGCGGCCCCCTTCATCGCACACGCCGGATACGCCGTGATCGCCGCGGGCAAAGACGAGGGGGTCCTCGGCCGCATCCGCGAGCGCGGACCGGACGCGCTCCGGTGGGGGGTGCTTCCCTCCCCGATCCGGCGGAACCTCGCCACCGCCCTGTTCGGGCTCCTCTTCGTCGGAGTCACGCTCGCCTACAACGCCCGCATGACGGGGTCGGCGACCACGTTCCCCTACGCGGTGTTCGCTCCCCTCGACGGACCGGGATTCGGGCGCCGGCGGATCCTCGGCCACTCGATCGTCTACACGCCGGAGCTGGCGCTGCGCGCGAACGGATACGTCCTGTGGTACCTGTTGACCCGGTGGTTCACGGCCGGCGCGCTCGGCAGCGCGGCGGCCGCCGGCGGGCTCGCGGTGGCGCTCCGCCGATGGAGCCGAGCCGGGCGGCGGCGAGCGGCACGGATGGGCGAGGAGGCCGGCGGGCGTTCGATCGGGAAGTTCGACGACCGTTCGATCCGAGGGACGTCCGGGAAGCTGCTCGCGGGACTGTTCGTGACGGTTCCGCTCGGCAACGTCGCCTTCTGGGGCAACTACAACGTCCTCGCGACGATGGACGACCCGACGAACGGGATCGTCTCGCAGTTCGGGCCGATCTACCACTTCGACCTGCTCGTTCCGCTTTCGGTGTTCGCCGCGATCGGCGTCGTCGTGGGATGGCGTCGGGCTCGGGAGGCGATCCGGGACCTCCTCGAGTCGGACGGGACGGGGATCGATCCCGACGGAACCGTCGTCCGCGCGTGCCTGGCGGCCGTGGTGCTCGCCGGCGTGCTCCTCGCCGGGGGAGCGAACGCGGCCGTCGTCGCGGAGCCCGTCGATCGAAACGCCGCCCACGCCGAGAAGTACGAGACCGCCTACGAGCCGATCGAGACGGCGGAGTTCGAGAACGCGCTCGTCATCATCCCCGCACCCTACGGCGAGTGGCAGAACCACCCGTTCCAGTATCTCCGCAACGATCCGGGCTTCGACGGGCCGGTCGTCTACGCGCTCGATCGGGACCCGGGCGAGGACTTCACCGTGTTCGACGCCTATCCCGACCGCGAGTATCACCGCTACACCTACCGCGGCGAGTGGACGCCGACGGGCGACCGGCACGTGACGCCGAGGTTGGAGCGGATCGAGGTCCGCCGCGGCGCGGTCCTCGAAGGCGAGGCGACGGTGGGGATCCCGGACCGCGTAACTAGCGCGAGGGTTCGCATCGAGGGTGCGGGCGACGAGCACGCGAGCTACGTCGTGGCCGATCCCGACGGATCCCTCGCCGTTCCCTGGCGGATGGATGCCGAGCGCGTTCGGTTGCCGGCGGCTGGAAGCGACGGCGGGGAGGACGCCGTCGACGCGGCGGCCGTCCCCGTGCCCGAGGACGACGGCAGGGTCTCGCTTTCGATCACGCTGACCCAGCCGGACGGGGGGACGCTCACCTACCGACAGGATCTCGACGTTCGAGTGAGCGAAGTGGATGGATCCGAGGCCTCGGACGCCGACGCGGAGGGACGCGACGGGAGCGTGGTCGAGGTCGTCTGGCCGCCCGAGCGGAAGGTGTGTCGCCTCGCCACCGACTGCGGGAGGGAGGGAACGTACCTGCCGAACCATCCGGACGCCCACCTGGACGGCGTGAGCTTCGAGACCTCGATCACCACGGGCGACGAGGAGCGAGACGGCGACGGCGGCACGTGAGCCGTGGAGCACAACAGCTATACCCGTGAGGTCGGTCGGTTGGATCGATCGGATGTCGCCCCCACAGGACGAGACGCCCGACGGTCGAACCGTCTCCCGCCGCCGGTTCCTGGCGGGACTGACCGCCGGCTCGCTGGCCGGGATCGCCGGCTGTTCGGGACTCCGGACCGGGCCGCGGTACGACCGCAGCCAGGCGGACTTCGACCCGGAACCGCTTCCCGGCGATCGGACGTATCCGGACGACGACGGCGTGACGATGTTCAGACGCGGGCTGCGCCGGCTCGGGTACTACCCCGATGCGACCGTGCCCGACTCGGTGGCGGTGAACTGGCAGTTCCCGGCCAACTACATCGGCCACACGGCCGCGAAGGCGAGTCCCCGCCCGACGCCGGACGGCGAGACGATCGTCATCCCCGCGGACACGGGGCTCGTCCACGCGGTCACCCCGAAGGGGCGCAGTCGGTGGACGGCCCGGACGGGCGCGACGTCGCTCGGGATCCACGGAACGCCCACGATCGTCGACGGCGTGGCCTACATCGGCGGCTACGACGGTGACCTCTACGCGTTCGACGTGCGGACGGGCGAGCAGGTCTGGCGGACCTCCCGGATCGCCTTCGACGGCGCCATCGCCATCGGATCGAGTCCGGCCTACTGGGACGGCGTGTTGTACGTCGTCGTCGAGTACAACCACCCGCCGGCCGGCACGATGTGGGCCGTCGACGCGGAGACGGGCCAGCCGCTGTGGAGCGACGACCGGCTGTGGGGGATGCCCCACCCCTCGACGTCGATCGACCCCGAGTACGAGCGGATGATCACCGCCTCGAACGACGGGGTCTGTTACAGCTGGGAGTTCCCGTCCCTCGAGTTCGAGTGGTCCTTCGAGACCGACCACCACGTCAAGGGGACGATCCCCCAGTACGACGGGCGCGCGTTCGTCGGCTCCTGGGACGGCTTCTTCTACTGTCTCGACGTCGTCGACGGCACGGAGCTGTGGTCCTTCGAGACGGGCGAGATCATCATGTCGAATCCCGGCGTGGACCCGGAGACGGGGATCATCTACGTCGGAAGCGACGACCGCCACGTCCACGCGCTCGACATGGAGACCGGCGACCGGATCTGGTCGCGAAACGTCCACGGCAGCGTGATCGGGTCGCTCACCGTGACTTCCGACGCCGTGCTCGTGGGGTCCTACGACGGGAACCTCTACGCGCTCGAGAAGGACACCGGCGAGGTGCGCTGGACGGTCGCGAACAACGGCCACGTCACGAGCGCGGCCGTCCCCCACGACGGACGGATCTACTACGCCGAACGCGCCGTCCTCTCCGGGTACTGGAACGACGACGAAGAGACGAGGGTGGAGGTTCCGGGCCACGCGTACTGTCTCGTCCCCGATGAGTGATCGGGCACGCTTTCGAGAGAAAGCCCCGAAAGCGGTAAACCGACGCGTCGAGAACGCCGGGTATGGACCGATACATCGTCGACGAGGAGAACGACGAACTGCTCTCGCCGATCGTGGTGATCGCGACCGTCGTTCTCGTCGGCGTGTTCGCGATCGGGTTCCTCAACCAGGCGATCTCGCTCGTGCTCTAGGACGGTCTCGGAGGGATCGAACCGGACGGGTCTCCGGCCACACGACGACGGGCCCATGTTTCCGGCCTCACGACGAGACGGACCCATTTTTCAGACCACGCGACGAGACGAGATCATGGACGAACGCGTACGCGAGCACGCCGCGGTGCTGGTCGACTGGAGCGCGCGGATCGAGGCCGGAGACGACGTGGTCGTGAGCGTCGCCGAGGACGCACACGACCTCGGCGTCGCGGTCGCGAGGGAGCTCGGCGAGCGGGGCGCGAACGTCGTGACGCTCTACGGGTCCGGGGAGGTCGAACGCGCGATTCTGAAGGGGCGTGAGGACGCGAGTTCGGGCGACTTCGAGGCCGAGCCGCCCGAGTTCGACTCGGACCCGCCCCACGAGCTCGCGCTCCTCGAGGCGGCCGACGCGTACCTCCGGCTCGGCGGCGGCCGGAACACGGCCGCGACCGCGGACGTGTCCGACGGGATCCGGCAGGGGTACGCCAGGTCCCGACGCGGGATCCGGGAGGCCCGCATGGAGACGGACTGGGTCTCGACGGTCCACCCGACCCGGAGCCTCGCCCAGCAGGCCGGGATGGCCCACGAGGAGCACCGTGAGTTCGTCTACAATGCGGTCCTCCGCGACTGGGAATCGCTGGCCGAGGAGATGGCGATCCTGAAGGAGCTCCTCGACGACGGCGAGATGGTCCGAATCCGCACGGAACGCGACGGCGAGCCCGAGACGGACCTGACGCTGTCGATCGCCGGCCGGACCGCGGTCAACTCGGCGGCCTCCGTAGCCTACGACTCCCACAACCTCCCGTCCGGCGAGGTGTTCACGGCGCCCGCGGGCGTCGACGGCGAGATCCGCTTCGACGTTCCGATGACGATCGAGGGAACGCGGGTGCGCGACGTCCGGCTCACCCTGGCGGACGGCGAGGTCACGGACTTCGAGGCCGAGACGGGCGCCGAGGCGATCGCGTCCGTCCTGGAGACCGACGGCGGCGCGAGGCGGATCGGGGAACTCGGGATCGGGATGAACCGCGGGATCGACCGGGCCACGGACTCGATCCTGTTCGACGAGAAGATGGCCGGGACCGTCCACCTCGCGCTCGGTCGCGCCTACGACGCCTGCCTGCCGGCCGGCGAGTCGGGCAACGACTCCGCGGTCCACGTCGATCTGATCGCCGACGTCTCCGGCGACTCCACGCTCGAGATCGACGGCGAGGTCGTCCAGCGGAACGGCACCTTCCGGTGGGAGGACGGCTTCGAGGGGTGAGGTGGGATTCGAGAGGTGAGGTGGGATTCGAGGGGGAGTCGGACCCCGAGGACCGTCGATGATCGGGCGCGAAGATCGGCCGGCTTCGACGGGAATTTGTCTCCCCCGCTCCAATCCCGGCCGTGAACGCGGCCGTCACCGTCGGACCGGCGCTTCTCGAACTCGCCGCGATCGCCGCCCGCGCCGTGATCGCGGACCCCGGCTCGACCCTCCAGAGCGCCCCGGCCGTCGTCCCGGGCGCCGAGGCGTTCGCGGCGGAGGCGGCGTCGCTGCTTCGTGAGGTCCTCCCGCGGATCGTCCGGATCGCGGTCTTCATCGCGCTCGGGGTCTACGCCGCGAACCTCGCCGTGGAGTTCGGACTGATCGAGCACGTCGCGGGGGTCGCCGGCTATCTGACGCGGCCGGCGAACCTGCCGGACGAGGTCGGAACCGCGATCCTCACCACCGCGGCGTCGACGACGGCCGGCTACGCCACGCTCGCGGAGTACCGCGAGTCGGGGCTGCTCGACGACCGGGCGACGATCGTGGCCGTGATGATAAACACGTTCTTCGGGTTCCTCCAGCACGTCTTCACCTACTACGCGCCGGTGTTGATCCCGATCCTCGGGCTTCGAACGGGCGTGTTGTACGTCTCGATCCGGGCGGGGATCTCGCTCGCGATCACCGTCTGTGGGGTCCTCATCGGGGGGCTCGTCCTCTCCGCACGCAACGTCGACCGGTCGGCACTCGCCGCGATCGACGGGGTCTCGGAGGGAAGCGACGGCACCGGGAACGATGGCGGCGGAGGCGACGACGGTGGCGGTGATGGCGATGTCGACGCGGGGACGGACGCGGACCGCACCACCCGGGATCGGGCGGTCGCGGCCGCCGAGAGCTCCTACGGAACGCTTGCCCGGATCGTTCCCCGGCTCGCGATCGTCTACACGCTCGTGATCGCGCTGGTGAACAACGTGGACGTGGAGGCGCTGACCGGGGTCGCGGAGCCGCTGACGTCGGCGCTCGGGCTGCCCGGCGCATCGGTCGCGATCGTCGCCGTCTACTCGCTCGATACCACCGCCGGGGCGGTCGCGATCGCGCCGCTCATCGGGGAGACGTTCACGCCGCGGACCGCGGTCGCGACGATGTTGCTCGGCGGGATCGTCTCCTTTGCGGTCTCGACGTTCAAGCGGTCGATCCCCTTCCAGTTCGGCATCTGGGGCCCGGAGTTCGGAACGAAGGTGATCGCGGTCAACACGGCGATGAAGCTCGTGTTCATCTCGATCGCCGTCGGGGGATTGCTCCTCGCACCGTGATCCGGTCGGCTTTTGCACAGGCGGGCGAAACACGCGGGGCGTGGTCAGACGCCGCGTGTACACGAGCCTGTACGCGAGCCTGCTTTTCACCGTCCTCGGCGCGGTCGCCTGGGCGACGGGACAGCCGTTCGTCTTTCCGAGCCTCGGCCCCTCCGCGTTCCTGCTGGCCTTCGACAGGCGCGGGGGGCGTGATCGGGCCTACCGCGTCGTCGGCAGCCACCTGATCGGGGCGATCGCGGGGTTCGCGGCCTACCACCTGCTGGCGGAGGGCGTCGCCCTCACGGCCTCGCCGCCGCCGTTCTCGATCGACGGGCTCCGGCTTGCGGCCTCCGGCATGGCGTCCATCGCGGCGACGAGCTGGGCGATGATCGCCACCCGGACGAACCACGCGCCCGCGTGTGCGACGACGCTCATCGTCTCGCTCGGCCTCCTCTCGACGGCCCGTTCGGCAGCGACGATCGTCGTCGCGGTCTGCGTGCTCGTGGGCGCACACGAGACGGTGCTTCGGATCGCGAACCGGGTTCGAGGCGGGCTGACCGGCTGAGCGGCGACCCGAACGGTTGGATTCAAGTCGACCCCGTGGCAATCGGGGCGTATGAACCCAGGGGACCGCGTCCGAATCGAGCGCGCGGGCGTCACGAACGAGGGCGTGTTGATGCCCTCCACGACGCCGGATCGGCTCGTCTTGAAGCTCGAGGGAGGCTACAACGTCGGCGTCGACCGCGAGGAGGCGACCGTCGACGTCCTCGAGACGGACGTCCACGCGATCGACGACGGGGACGGCGCCGAGACCGGCGCCGTCTCGGAGATCGACTTCGGCGAGGACCTGCCCACGATCTCGCTCATCTCGACTGGCGGAACGATCGCCTCGACCGTCGACTACCGGACGGGTGCTGTCACCGCCCGGTTCGACGCCGAGGACGTGCTCCGGGCGGTCCCGGACCTCGCCGGACGGGCGAACTACCGCGGGCGGGTCGTGGCCAACATCCTCTCGGAGAACATGGATCCCTCGATCTGGCGCGAACTCGCCCGGGCGGTCCACGAGGAGATCGAGGCCGGCGCCGACGGCGTGGTGGTCATGCACGGGACGGACACGATGCAGTACTCCGCGGCCGCGCTCTCGTTCATGCTGGAGACGCCGGTTCCCGTCGTCCTCACCGGAAGCCAGCGGTCGGCCGACCGCCCCTCCTCCGACAACGTCATGAACGCGGTCTGTGCGGTCGAGGCGGCCAAATCCGACTGCGCGGAGGTGCTCGTCTGCATGCACGCCGACGAGTCCGACCGGGCGTGCGCGCTCCATCGCGGCACGCGCGTGCGCAAGAACCACACCTCCCGACGCGACGCCTTCGAGACGATCGGCGCGAAGCCGCTCGCCGAGATCGACTACGCGACCGCGAGCGAGGCGGGCGCCGACGGCGAGGCCGCGGAGGAAGCGATCACGTTCCGCCGCGAGCACACGAGCCGGGGGGCGACCGACCTCGACATCGACCCGGACCTCGACCCCGAGGTCGAGCTTCTCAAGTTCACGCCCGGGATGGATCCGGCCGCGCTCGAGTACCTCGAGGGAAAATCGGGGGTCGTCGTCGAGGGGACCGGGCTCGGACACGTGAACACCGACCTCATCCCGCGGATCGAGGAGCTGGTCGACGACGGAACGCTCGTCGTGATGACGAGCCAGTGTCTCGCCGGGCGGGTCTGCGATCGGGTCTACGACACCGGCCGGGACCTCCTCGATGCGGGCGTGATCGAGGGCGAGGACATGCTTCCGGGCACCGCGACGGTAAAGACCATGTGGGCGCTCGCGAACGCCGAGGATCCAGTCGAGACGATCCGGACGCCGATCGCCGGCGAGATCACGGACGAGTCGCGGCCCTGGAGATGACCCCTCTCGACGGGATCGCGCTCTTCGTCTCCCTCGCTACGGTCCGAGCCGGGGTCTACTACGCCGTCGTCTACGGCGTGGTCGTCGCCGCCGCGACGTGGATCTACCGGGACGCGTGCGATCGGGAGATCTCCTACCCGTGGGCGTGGGCCGCCGCGACGCTCTTTTTGACCATCGTCCCGGTGCTCGCGTACCTCTACGTGCGTCGAGGAACGGCGTCGAAGTGATCGAGGCGCCCACGGGCCGTTCGCGGGCGCGCCGACATCACTCCATCCCGTCGCGGGGCAACGCGATGACGGGGAGGTCGCTTCCGGTGACGAGTTTCGTTCGAACGCTGCCCGAGAGGAAATCGAGTATCCGTCCGCCGCCACGCGATCGGAAGGCGATCGCGGTCGCGTCGCGTTCGTCGGCCGCGGCGTTTATCGTCTCCGCGACGTCGGTTCCGTAGTGGATCCCGGTCTCGACCGGGACGTCGTCGGCGTTCGCGAGGCCTCGAACCGCCTCGAAGGCCGTCTCGGCGATCTCCTCGCGCTGTTCGACGCCCGCCTTGTCGATCCCGCCGCCGGCCTTCTCGATGACGTGGACGACGAGGATCGTCGTCTCCGAATCGAGGTACCCGGAGAGCGAATCGTAGGTGTCGACGGCGTCCGCCTCGTTGGCGATCGGGACGAGCACGCGGGAGAGCAGCTCGGTCATACCGGCGCTTCGATCCCCACCCGTATAGTCTTGATCGGACGATCGCCGGCGATCGGAGGGCCTCAAACCGCGGTGACCCACGCGCGGTAGTCCTCCTCCAGCTCGAAGACGCGCAGGAAGGCGGCCTCGATGAACCCCGCGATCCGGTTCGGGTCCGAGCGGGCGGTGATGACCGCGTTCGTCCCCTCGGCGTCCTCCGGGCTCTCGAGCTCGTCGATCCGGAACTCCGGGTACTCCCCGAGGAGGTCCTTGAGACGCTCGAGCTCCGCGTCCGTGACGTCGAGGACGACCTCCGTCCCGGCGAGCTGGATCCACGGCGCGACGTCGCCGCCGTCGGTCGTGTCGTCGTCGGGGTCGACGTCCACCGTCATCACCGGGCTCGAACGGCGCCTGTGTGCGGCCACCGCGTCCGCGAACAGCCGTCGCCGCTCGGTCTCCGTCGCGGCGTCGAAGCGGGTCATGGGACCCAGTTGTCGTCCATCGCCAATAAGCCGGCGGGTGGCCGCGGAGGGTCGACGGAGCGACCCACCGACCGAGGAAGGCCCCGTCCGGGTTGGAGCGACCCGCAGACCTTTCTACCGTGCCCCCGAGGAGCGGACATGGACCGACGGGAGCTCGCGAGCCGGATCGACCACACCGTGTTGGGCCCGGAGACGACCTGGAGCGACGTCTCGTCCGTGCTCGATGCCGCCGAGGAGTACGGCATGAACGCGTGTATCCCCCCGTGTTATCTGGAGGGTGCGACGGCGACGAGTCCGGTCACGATCGCGACCGTGATCGGGTTTCCCCACGGGCAGTCGTCGGCGGCCTCGAAACACGACGAGGCGGAGAACGCCTGGAACGACGGCGCCGACGAGCTCGACGTCGTGATCAACGTCGGCCGGCTGCAGGCCGGCGAGACGGACACGGTGACTGCGGAGCTCGCGGACGTCGTCGCGGCCGTACCGATCCCGGTGAAGGTCATCCTCGAGACGGCGCTCCTCTCGGAGGCCGAGATCCACCGCGCCTGTGAGGCGGCGGTCGCCGCCGACGCCGACATGGTGAAGACCTCGACGGGGTTCGCCGACGGCGGCGCGACGGTGGCCGACGTGGAGCTGATGAGCGAGTACCTTCCGGTGAAGGCCTCGGGCGGGATCGGAAGCTACGAGGAGGCGATGGCGATGTTCGAGGCGGGCGCGGAGCGCATCGGCGCCTCCAGCGGGGTGGAGATCGTTCGGGGACACCCGGACGGATAGCGAACGTCGAGCGGCGGGGCGAGCGGGGTTGGGCCAAGCGTGGAACGTCGAGCGGCGGGTGAGGACCGAACCGACGATCACCCGAAGACGATCGGCGTCGAGCCGGCGGCGGTGACGACGATGACCGGACAGACCGCGTCCGATCGGACGGTTCCGGTCGTCGATCCGAGGACGAACCGCTCGACTCGACCGCTCGTCGGGGCACCGAGGACGACGGCGTCGTAGTAGGAGGACTGTTCGACGATGGCGCTCGCCGGCGAGTCGCCCTCGAACAGCCAGGTGTCGATCCGGTCGCACTCGCCGACGCGGTCCTTCGCGGCCGACAACAGCCCCTCGCCGGCCGTGATCGCGTCGTCGGGTCCGTCCGAGTCGTCCGAGTCGTTCGCCGCGTCCCGGTGACGCGGCGAACTCGCGTCCTCGACTTCGGTGGAAACGGCTCCGCCACCGCTGCCCCCGTCGGGGACGACGTGGAACAGCTCGAGCCACGCACCGCTTTCGCGTGCGAGCGCGCTCGCGAGATCGACGGTGGCCCCGGAGTGCGGGCCGTCCCCGATCGCGACGAGGATCGAGGAGAGACCGTCCGGCGTCCCCGAACCGGACGGAAGCGTCGTTTCGACCGATTCGACGGTCGAAACGTCGTCGACGATCCCCGTCGCGTCCGCGACGTCGAGGAGGGTCGCAAGGTCGACATCGTCGGAGGACGCCTCGCTCGAACCGGGCCCACCGTCGACGCCGTCGTCCGCGTTCATACCACCCTCTACCGCGGTATCGGATAAAAAGGACGGGGTACGGAGGGTCCGGTTATCGATCCTCGGGGGGGCCCTCCGTAGATCCGGCGGAGGGGCCCTCCGCAGAACCGTCGGAGGAGTCCTCTGCGGGCTCCTCGAAGGAGCCGTTCGTCGACTCGTCGTCGGAGTCGAGCGAGGCGGCCGTGCTCGAAACCTCGCGTTCGCGGGCGCCGGCCCCGAACAGCCGCTCGCGGAGCCCGCGTTCGTGTTTCTTCTCGGCGAGGAGGACCGAACAGTCGACCTCGTAGAGGACGTCCAACACGAGGGACCCGCGGACGAGCCGCGAGAGGAGGCCGCGCTCGGTGGCGCCGATCACGAGCATCGTGGCGTCGGCCGCGGCCTCGGCGATGCGTTCCTGGACGTCGCCGGTCTCGACGCGGATCGCCGCGTCCTCGAGGTCGTGCTCGGTTGCCCACTCGCGGAGGAACCGCTCGCCGGCGTCGCGATCGTCGGCGACGTGGAACAGCGTGATCTCGGAGTCGAACTCCGCGCGCAGCATGCGCGCGACCGCGGCGGAGAGATCGGAGTCGGGGCCGCCGGCGGTGGGAACGAGGACGCGGGAGGTGTCGAACCCGCGGTCCTTGAACACGAGGAAGTCGCTCGGCAGCGAGTGGGCCAGCTCGTCGACCGCGGACTCGGCCCGGCCGGGCGATCCGTGGGAGTCCTCGCCCCACCCCATCACCGTGAGGTCGGCCCCGTAGGTCCTCGCGGCGTCGAAGATCTCCTCGAAGGTCCGGTGTGAGAGGATGACGTGGGTCTCGACGTCGACGTCGAAGGTCTCGACGTCGTCCTTGGCGCGATCGAGGAGGTCGTAGGCCGCGTCGTGGGCGCCGCGATCGCGGGCGGCCGCGAGGGAGGTCTGGTCGGGCACGTTCGCGATGTTCACGGCGACGACGGTCCCGTCGTGCTGTTTGGCGATCGCGGCGGCCAGCGAGATGAGGTGTGCCTCGGTGTTCGGGTTCGCGAGGGGGACCATCACCCGATAGGTCCCGCCGTCGGGCTGGACGGACGTGGCGGCGGAGACGGCGGCGTCGGGCAGCTCGTCGGAGCGGTCGAGGATCCACTCCGCGAGAACGCCGGAATCCTCGACGCGCGAGCGCGCGTATCCGAAGTACCAGACGATCGCGAACGCCACGAGGACGGCCGAGAGCGCGATGACCAGCGGCTCGATGTAGGCGATGAGCGCGAAGGAGGTGACGGCGCCGACGATGGGGACGACGGGATAGAGGGGTACCTCGAAGTCCGGGTCGTAGTCGGCGGGTTCGGCCTCGCGCATCACGATCAACGCGAGGTTCAACAGGCCGTAGACGATGAGGTGCAACACGGAGCCCGCGGTGGCGAGCACCTCGAGGTTGCCGAAGACGAGAAAGACCACGATGAGCACGCCCGTGACGGCGATGGAGCGGTAGGGCGTCCCGAACCGACCGTGGATCTCGTTGAGCTGCGGGGTGACGATCTTCTCCCGGCCCATCGCGAAGTTGATCCGCGAGGAGGAGAGGATCGACGCGTTCGCCGAGGAGGCGGTCGCGAGCAGCCCGCCGAAGAGCAGGAGCCCCCATCCGACGATTCCGAGCCCGGCGCCGAAGATCGAGTACCGACCGAAGAGCAACTGTGCGGCCTCGACGACGGCGGTGTCGTTGTTCGCGACCATCTCGTTGGGGACCGCCGCGAGCAACACGACGAGGAACAGCGCGTAGATGGTGGTGACGATCACCACGGAGCCGATGACGGCCCGCGGGAGGTTGCGTCCCGGATCCTTGATCTCCTCGGCGACAGAGGTGATCTGGACGAACCCGAGGTAGGAGACGAAGACGATCGCCGTGACGGGAAGCACCTCGCCCGCGGTGCCCGGCGGCGCGATCGGCCGAAGCGTTTCGAGGTCGGCGTTGAACAGCCCGACGACCGTGAACAGCCCGAGAATGGCCAACAGCGTGATGACGATCACGTTCTGGAGGCCGCCGGTCTCCTTGGCACCGACGTAGTTGACCGCGATGAACAGGAACGCGCCGACGAGGCCGATCGTCTGAGCCGCGGAAAGCGAGACCGGGCCGAGCGCGAGCGCGGGCGCGCCGACGAGCGCGTTGACGTACTCGCCGAACCCGTACATGTAGAACGCGGAGGCGAACGCCAGCCCCAGCCAGTTGGCCCAGCCGCTTATCGATCCGAACAGGGGACCGAGCGCGCGGTTGATGTAGAAATAGGCGCCGCCGGACCGCGGCATGGCGGTCCCGAGCTCGGAGGCAGAAAGCGCCGTGAACAGCGCGATCACGCCGCCGATGACGAACGTCGCGGCGGAGAGGGGACCGGCGCGGGCGACGGCGGTGCCGGGGAGGACGAAGATCCCGGCGCCGATCATCGTCCCGATCCCGATCGTCAACGCCGCCAGCAGTCCGAGGTCCTTGGCGAGTTCCTCGTCGCCGCTCACGTCGTCGCCCCCCCGAATCGGGAGCGACGGGAGGCCCCCGGGAACGGACGAGTCGAACGCCGGGCGTCGAAGCACGGAGCGGGGTCCGTGCCGCTACACCGGTTTCGCAACGGTCGCTCGATCATGTCCTCCCGTTCGCCGTCGAACCGCTTAGTTCGTTCCCTCTGTCGTCGAGATTCAGCGACGTCGAGATGAATATCAAAAGTATAGTTAAAAACGATACATAACGATATACAGATAAAAATAATGCCAGCCAGTTCACCGACGGTGAAGATCGGAAACATCGCTTAATTCAACCGAATAACCCATGTAAACGACATTTATCGAATCGATAGTGTATGAAACGGTCCGGGATGGATCGATGTAGTATTTATATTCTATATTTTTATCTAAGTGATAATTATTCCGAGAAACGCGCACGTCAAATGACACGCGAAAACACCCCACACGGTCATCGGAGCGGTATCGATACCCGGGATCGCACATCTTTTTGCGCGGACCGATCGAAGGCCGATTCATGAACGGGAAACAGGCGGTCGTAGAGAGGCTCGAGGAGAGCGGCGTCGTCGCGGTGTTGCGCGGCGTTCCGGCCGACCGGGTCGGGGAGATCGCCGAGGCGATGTACGACGGCGGCGTGACCGCCCTCGAGGTCACCGCGGACGCCGACCGCTACGCGGAGATGATCGGGACCATCGACGAGCGTCTCGGCGACACCGACGCGGTCGTCGGGGCCGGGACGGTGCTGGACGCGCCGACCGCACGGAAGGCGATCGACGCCGGCGCCGAGTTCGTCCTGGCGCCCGACTTCGACGAGTCGGTCGTGGAGGCCTGCAACGAGGAGGACGTCGTCGCCGTCCCCGGCGTGATGACCCCGACCGAGGCGGTCGAGGCGATGGACGCCGGCGCGGACGTCCTCAAGCTGTTTCCGGCCTCCACGGTCGGACCGGACCACATCGGCGCCCTCCACGGTCCGCTGGGCGACGTCCCGATCATGCCGACCGGCGGCGTCTCGGCCGACAACGTCGCGGACTACTTCGAGGCGGGCGCGATGGCGGTCGGCGCGGGCTCGGCGCTCGTCGACTACGAGGCGATCGAGGCGGACGACATGGACGGCGTGCGCGAGAGCGCCCGCGAGTTCGTCGACGCGGTGGAGGCGGCTCGCTCCGCTTGAACGGTGCAGTGAGACACCACCGGTCTCGACGATCGCCGGATCGCTTCGATCCGAATCATCGTCCCATATAATAAAACGACCTGGTCACGGAGACGAACTGATGCGTCCCGAGCCGGATGGCGTGACGCGCATATGCGTGTAACGTTCGCACGGATCGGCGGATCGGTAAAGCCGGCCACACGCACGGTGGAGACGATGGACAGTGCTGAAGGGAAACCCGACGTGGTCGTCTCCCAATACCGAACTGATCGGACCGCGTGGAAGTCCTCGCTCTGGTCGGGCTGATCGGTGTTTTTCGTCGCCTCGATCCGCTCGCGCGAGAGTACGCCGGTCGGAATTCCGGGATCGATCGACGAACTCGTCAAATGATCGTTTTACATCGTGGGACGGGATCGTGCGTCGAGGGCGATCAGCGTCGGCCTCGAGCAGGAGTCGAAACGGACGGCCGAAGCTCAATCGCGTCGAACCGTGTGTTCGAGCGTTCGGATCCCCTCGATGTCGACCTCGACACGGTCGCCGTCGGAGAGCGGAGCGACGCCCTCGGGCGTTCCGGTCGAGACGACGTCGCCCGCCTCGAGGGTCATGTAGCTCGTGATCTCCGCGATCAGTTCGGGAACGGTGAAGATGAACCGCGAGAGCGTGGAGTCCTGTCTGGTCTCGCCGTTGACCCGGAGGCTGATCCGGGCGTCCTCGGGAACCTCCTCCGGCGTCGCGAGGACGGGCCCGATCGGACAGGAGTTGTCGAACGCCTTCCCGCGGACCCAGTTCCGTTCGATCCGCTGGTCGTCGCGGTTCGAGACGTCGTCGAGGCAGGTGAAGCCGGCGACGTACTCCATGGCCTCCTCCTCGGGTACGTTTCGACACTGCTCGCCGATCACGACGGCGAGTTCGGCCTCGTGTTCGACCCGCTCCTTGCCGGCCGGCAGCGGAACGGTGTCGCCGTGGGCCGACAGGGCGTTCGGCGGCTTGAGGAACAACAGCGGTCGGTCGGGGATCTCCGAGTTCGTCTCGGCCGCGTGCTTCGCGTAGTTCCGACCGACACAGACGACCTTCGTCGGCTCACACGGCGGCAGGATCTCGACCGATTCGGGAGCATAGGTCCGGCCGTCGAAGACGATCCCCTCGTCGGTCCACTCGCCGGTTCGAACGCTTCCCGCCGGGTCGCAAAATCGCACTCGATGCATACCCATAGGGTCGATCGTGTGGAATAAAGCGTTTCGAAACGCACACGGGTTCGACACGCGCCGTCGCCGGCACCGACGCGGACGGGAACGTATTTGCGATCCCGGATCGATCGATCGCGCATGTCCGAGACGAACGACGATCGGGAGGAGTCCGGTGGCGAGCGTGAGGAGTTCGAGTACGCCCCGGTGAGCGTTTCCGGAAAGACGGCCGTGGTCGTCGGCGGAACGAGCGGGATCGGGCGGGCGATCGCGCTCGCGTTCGCCGAGGAGGGCGCGAACGTGGTCGCAACGAGCCGGACGGACTCGAAGGTGGCGTCCACGGCCGAGGAGATCCGCGATCGCGGGGCCGAGGCCCTGGAGGCGACCTGCGACGTGACCGACCGGGACTCGCTGGAGGCGCTCACCGAACGAACCGTAGAGCGTTTCGGTGGCGTCGACGTCCTCGTGAACTCGCCGAGCGCGATCGCCAGGTCCTCCGTCCGCGACGTGACGGACGAGGAGTTCGAACACGTCCTGGACGTCCAGCTTGTCGGGGTCCACCGGACGGTGCAGACGTTCGCGAACGCGACGGATCTGGAGTCCGTGATCTCGATCGCGTCGATCTCCTCCGAGCAGGGGATGTCCGACCTGGCGGCCTACGCCTCCGCGAAGGGGGGGATCGACGGGTACACGCGCGCAGCGGCGAAGGACCTGGGACCGGAGATCCGCGTCAACGCGATCCGGCCGGGATTCATCGCGACCGAGCAGACGGCCGACGCCTACGCGGAGGGGTCGTACCGATACGAACGCGTCACGGAGCGCGCGTCCGCCGGCCGAATGGGTCGCCCGGAGGACGTCGCCGGCGCGGCGGTCTACCTCGCGAGCGACGCCGCGGCCTACGTGACCGGCGAGATCGTGGTCGTCGACGGCGGGTTCTCCGCGAGTTCGTTCTGAAGAGACGGTTCCGATCGGACGAAACGGGAGGAAAGATTCGGGCCGAACCCGCTACATCGAGGGGCCGACGCGGGTGATGGCGAACTGCGTGATGCCGTGGGCCTCCGCGCGACACTCGTCGCCGTTGGCGACCTCGAGAAGCCGATCGACCACGTCGTCGGCGTCGGTCTCCGTCGCGAGCACGTCGATGTCCTCGGAGAGCGCCTCGCCGGTGTCGGCGTCGCCCGTGACCTTGAGGACGGGAACGATCGGGTGGCCGGCGACGACCCCGTCACCCGTGATGTGAACGACGAGGTTCGCGCCCGCGGCCGCGAGACCGGTCGTCGCCTCGGCGAACCGGGAGGGCGCGTCCACGACGGCGACTCCCTCGTCGATGCCGACCTGATCCCCGTACTCGACGACCTCGGAGACGGGGTGGCTACCCCACGATCCCGTCGCGTCCTCGAAGGACATCCCGCGTGCGGCGCGGCCGACCCGAGTCGCCCGATCCGGGTTCTGGCCGTGCCGTTCGATCAGTGCCGACATCGACTCCTCGACGTCGTCGCCATCGGTCGCGGCGCGTGCCGCGTCCGGGTGGGCGGCGATCCGCTCGTTCCCGGAGACGACGACGCGACCGCCGGCGTCGACGACGCGATCGACGACCTCGCGGACGAGCGGATCGGCCTCGGAGACCGTCGACTCGTCGAGGTCGCTCGAGACGACCCCGACGGTGAGGTCCTCGAGGGAGGACGGCGACCGGTCTGCCACGTGGTCGTCGACGAGCTCCGCCGCGGCGGCCGCGCCGCGTTCGATGCACTCGTCGACGCCGCCGGCGCCCTGAATCGACAGCTCGCGGACGGGAACGTCCATCTCCTCGAGCGCCTCCGCGACCTCGTCGCTCTGGACGACCTCGCAGCCGAGCCCGACGACGACCGTGCCGGCCACGTTCGGGTTGCGCGCGAGCGCGAGGAACGTGCGCCGGGTCTGATCGGCGTCGGCGCCGATCTGGGCGCAACCGTGGTCGTGTGGCGCCGCGATCGCGTTCGGAACGCGTTCCGCGATCCGTTCGGCGACGACGTGCGAACAGATGACGGAAGGCAACACGAGGACGGAATCGCGGACCCCGACCGTGCCGTCCCCACGGCGAACGCCCTCGAAGGTCCCGGCTGGAGCGTCGGCGCCGCTCATGCGGATCCCTCCTCGGCCGCGGCCTGGTCACCGCGTCCGCGGGTGCTGTCGCAGTTGTGGGTGTGGACCCACTCGCCGGCCTCGATCGGCGCGCTGGCGGTGCCTATCACTTCGTCGTACTTTCGGATCGCGTCCCCGGCGTCGTGGGGTTCCAACGCGACCTTGTGGCCGAACGGGACGTCCTCGGAGACGACGATCCGGCGGTCGTCGAAGACGACCTCGGTGCCCGCCTCGAGGTCCTCGACTGCGGTGGAGACCGAGTCGTCCTCGGCCATCATCAAAAGCAGGTCGTCGAGAACGCGTCCCTTCATGCGCTCACCTCCGAGGTCAGCTCACGCGGCTGGATCTCGTTGATCGCGAACTCCTCGAGTCGGCGGTTCTCCGCCTCGGTCAGGCGGCCGTCCGCGACCTCGAGTAAGGTCTCGTAGACGCGCCCGCCGACGGCGTCGATGGAGTCGCCGTCGAAGACGGTGCTCGCGTTCACGTCCATGTTGTTCGACATCCGGTCCCAGGTCTTCGGGTTCCCGGTCACCTTGATCACGGGGGCGATGGGGTTGCCCGTGGTGCTGCCGCGTCCGGTCGTGAAGGCGATCACCTGCGCGCCGCCGGCGACCTTTCCGACCACGCTCTCGACGTCGTAGCCCGGCGTGTCCATGAGGACGAGCCCGCCGCCGACGGGCAGGTCCTCGCCGTAGTCGACGATGCCGCGGACCGGCGAGGTGCCGCCCTTGGAGATCGCGCCGAGGCTCTTCTCCTCGATCGTGGTCAGCCCGCCCTCCTGGTTGCCGGGGGAGGGCTGTGCCCCGCGGATGTCGACGCCCATGTTCTCGGCCAGGGCCTCCCTGGCGTCGACGCGCTCGAGGAGCCGCTCGCGGGTCTCCTCGTCGACGCAGCGCTCGGCGAGGATGTGTTCCGCGCCGATGAACTCCGGCGTCTCGCTGAAGCAGGCCGTCCCGCCCGCCTCGACGAGCCGGTCACAGCCCGCGCCGACGCCGGGGTTGGCCGCGATCCCGCTCGTGGCGTCGCTGCCGCCACACTCCACGCCGAAGACCAGCTCGGAGGCGTCCGCCTCCTCGCGCCGGTCGGATTCGGCCTCCCCGTTGAGCCGATCGAGGGCCTCGACGCCCGCGGAGACCGCGCCCGCGGTGCCGCCGACCTCCCGGATCGAGAGGGTTTCGACGGGCGTGCCGTTGGCGGCGATGCCGTCCGCGAGCGTCCCGGCGTCGATGTCCTCGGTCCCGAGTTCGACGACGAGCGCGCCGCCGGCGTTCGGGTTCTGGCCGATGCCCTCGAGGACCCGTTCAGTCTGTTCGCGCGCGGCTTTCGGCTGGCTCGTTCCGAGCTGGTGGGGCGTCGCTCGCGCCCACGCCCCCGCCTCCTCCGCGACCGCGGAGGCGACGGCGGAGGCCGCGACGGACGTCGGGATCACGGCGACGTGATTCCGCACCCCGATCCGTCCGCCAGGTCGTCGGTAGCCGGTGAAGGTTTCTACCATGTGCGGGTATCTGGCAAACGACGGCCATAACCCTTTCGTTGGGGCCGAACGCGGGTCGCCCGGAATACCGCCCGTTTCGGAGGAATCTCGAGGGAGGAGTAACCGATGAAACCGACGGAGAACCGTCCGGCGGCGGTACGTTTATGCTGACGCTTGCGGGTGATCGAGACGCAATGGACGCAGACACGCTCGATGACGCGGCGGCGTTCGTCACGGGAGCGACCTCCGGAATCGGCAGGGCGACCGCGCTCGCGCTCGCAGCGGAGGGCGCGAACGTCGCCCTCGCGGCCCGCAGGGTGGAACGGCTCGAGGAGATCGCGGCCGAGATCGAGTCGGAACACGACGTCGAGGCGCTCGTCGTGCCGACCGACGTCCGGGAGCCGGACCAGGTCGAGGCGTCGATCGAGGAGACGGTCGGGGCGTTCGGCGCCCTCGACGTCGTCGTCGCCAACGCCGGGCTCGGGGTCGGCAAGGACGTCGAGTCGCTGACCGAGGAGGAGTATCTCCTCATGACCCAGGTGAACGTCAACGGGATGTTCTACACCGCCCAGCGGTCCCTGCCGCACCTCCGGGAGTCCTCCGGGAACATCGTCTTCCTCGGGAGCTTCTCCGGGCAGTACCCGCGGCCGTTCAACCCGGTCTATGCCGCCACGAAGTGGTGGACCCGCGGCTTCGCGTTGAGCCTGGAGGGCGCGGTGGGCGACGACGACATCGGCGTAACGGTGGTCAACTCGACCGAGGTGCGCACGGAGTTCGGTTCCGAGAGCGACGACCCGCTGAAGGACCGGTTCGAGCCGGGCGAGGTGACGGAACCCGAGGAGATCGCGGAGGCGATCGTCTTCGCGGCCAAACAGCGGCCGCCGAACACCGTGAGCGAACTCGACCTCTACCGCCGGGACAAGTTCGCGCACTTTTGAGACGACGGCGGCGCGTTCGGGGCGGAACCGGCCGGAATCAAAAGTATATGTACCCCCGCCCTCGAAACGCCGGGCATGGAAACCGATACGCGGCTCCAGAACGCGGCGGAAGCATCGAGGCCGTTGGTCGGCACGTGGGCGACGTTCCCGTCGCCGGCCGTCGGCGAGCTGCTCGGCGAGGTCGGCTACGACTTCGTCAGCGTCGACGCCGAACACTCCCCGACCTCCTACGAGACGATGGAGAACATCCTTCGGGGGATCGACTGCGCCTCCGGCGACTCGGAGGCGCTCGTTCGAGTGCCCGACGGCGACCCGACGACGCTGAAGAAGACGCTCGACCTCGGCCCGGACGCGGTGCTCGTCCCGATGGTCGAGACGGCGGAGGAGGCCGAGGCGATCGTCGAGGCGAGCCGCTATCCGCCCGAGGGGCGACGCGGACTGGGGATCAGCCGCGCGTCCTACGGCCGCGACCTCGGCGAGCACGTCGAGACGGTGGAGCGATCGCTCGTCAGACACGTCCAGCTGGAGTCGGAGCCGGCGATCGAGAACGCCGCCGAGATCGCGGCCGTCGACGGCATCGACGGGGTGTTCATCGGTCCCGTCGACCTGTCGATGTCGATGGACCTCTTCGGCGAGTGGGAAAACGAGGAGTTCCAGGCGGCGATCGACGAGGTCGTCTCGGTCGCCCACGACGCCGGCGTCGCGGTCGGAACCCTCGCAACGACGGCCGAGGAACGTGAGGCGCGCCTCGAGTGGGGCGTCGACTACATCATCGCCGGCGTGGACGCGGTCCACCTCGCGGAGAGCGCGGCCGCGGCGCTCGAACACACCCACGAAGCGATCGACGACGCCGAGTGAACGACGAAGCGATCGACGGCGTCTTTGATACATTTATTAAACCGGATCGAGAATCCCCTCGTGTGAGCCCAGAGATCACACGCATCGAGAGCACGGAATTCAGCTATCCCCTCGAGAACGTCGGGATGGACGAGTCCGGGTTCAACATCGTCTACGAGCCCGGATCGACGCTCGAACGCAAGCTGTTCGCGATCGAGGTCCACACGGACGAGGGGATCACGGGCGAGTACGTGGGCGGGAACTCGCCCGGCGCGGCCCAGATCAACATGTTCGCGGACTACCTGATCGGGAAGAACCCGCTCAAGCGCGAGCGCCACTGGTCGGAGATCAAGCGCGCGCTGCGGAAGTACGACCGGATGGGAATCGGTCCGATCGACATCGCGCTTTGGGACTTCGCCGGCAAGTACTACGATGCGCCCATCCACGAGCTGCTCGGCACCTACCGCGAGCGCCTCCCCGCCTACGCCTCCACCTATCACGGCGACGAGAACGGCGGGCTCGACTCGCCCGAGGCGTTCGCCGACTTCGCCGAGGACTGCCTCGAGATGGGCTATCCCGGCTTCAAGATCCACGGCTGGGGCGGCAGCGACGCCTCCCGCGACCTCGATCGGGAGATCGAGACGGTGCACGCGGTGGGCGAGCGCGTCGGCGACGAGATGGACCTCATGCTCGATCCCGCCTGCGAGTACGAGACGTGGGGCGACGCGCTGCAGGTCGGGAAGGCGTGCGACGAACAGGACTTCTACTGGTACGAGGACCCCTACCGCGACGGCGGCATCACCCAGCACGGCCACGGGAAGCTGATGGAGAAGATCGACACGCCGATCCTCCAGACGGAGCACGTCCGCGGGCTCGAACCGCACGTGGACTTCATCGCGAACGGCGCGACCGACTTCGTCCGCGCGGATCCCGAGTACGACGCAGGGATCACGGGCGCGATGAAGATCGCTAACGCCGCGGAGGGCTTCGGGCTCGACGTCGAGTATCACGCGCCCGGCCCCGCACAGCGCCACTGCCTCGCCGCCACCCGCAACGCCAACTACTACGAACTCGCCCTCGTCCATCCGGGCGCCCAGAACCCGGCACCGCCGGTCTACAAGGGCGACTACTCGGACCTCATCGACACGATCGACGAGGACGGGACGGTGCCCGTGCCGGACGGTCCCGGCCTCGGCGTCGAGTACGACTGGGAGTTCATCCAGGACAACGCCACCGGCAGCGTCCACGTCTACGAATGAGCGAACCCTACCGCGCCGGGATCATCGGAACCGGCGGAATCGCCGGGATGGGCATCCTCGGGATGCACGACGAGGAGGCGATCGGCAGGGAGAAGATCGACGCGAGCCACGCCGGCGGCTACGACCAGACCGACGACATCGAGCTGGTCGCGGTCGCGGACGTCGACGAGGAGAAGCTCGAGACGTTCGGCGAGGCCTGGGAGATCCCCGAGTCGGGCCGCTACGTGGGCCACGACGCGATGCTCGAGGCCGAGGACCTCGACGTCGTCTCCGTGTGTACGCCGTCGTTCCTCCATCACGACCACGTCGTCGACGCCGCCGGGTCGGCCGCGGATCCGGACGTGATCTGGTGTGAAAAACCGATCGCCTCCTCGGTGACCGACGCGGAACGGATGGTCGACGTCTGTTCGGAGACCGACACGGAGCTCGTGATCAACCACTCGTTCCGGTTCACCGACAAGCTGCGGACGCTTCGCGATCACGTCCAGGGGGGCGAGCTGCTCGGCGACGTCAAGTCGGTGAGCACCCAGTTCCGCATGGAGCTGTTGCGGAACTCGACGCACCTGCTCGACACGCTCGTCTACCTGCTGGACGCCCGCGCCGAGCGGGTGAGCGGGTACATCACGGGCGAGAACGAGGCGGTCGACTCGCTTTCGGCCGACCGCGACGTCGACGACGCCGGCGGCGGCGGGTTCGTCGTGATGGACGACGGGACCTTCACCACGATCGACTGTACGATCCCCCGCGAGGAGTCCTCGATGACGCTCAACGTCATCGGCTCGGAGGGGAAACTGTACATGAACAACGACGACGGCGAGTGGCGCTACTGGTCGCTGGAGGACGGCGAGCACGTAGAACGGGAGATCCCCGACATCGACGGCTCCTGGACGTGGGAGGACGACTACAAGCGGTCGTTCGCGAACGCGGCCGACCACCTCCAGGACCTGCTCGACGGGAACGCGGAAAACCAGTCGACCGGTGAGGAGGCGACCCGCTCGCTCGAGATCATCGTCGGGTTCTACGTCTCACACTACACCGGCGGACAGGTCTCCGTTCCGCTCGACCGCCCGCTTCGCGACGTGGAGATCACCTCCTGGTGAGCGGTCTCCGGGTGGGCGTCTCCCCGGCGTGAACGACCGACCGCAGTTTTTATACCGTTCACCCGCAACCGTTCGAGACGACAACCGATCGCGACGTCGATCGGGAGACCCATCATGCAGTATTACCGACTGGACGATACGGCGGACGGACTGGTAGCGAGCACCGACGACGGCGTCTTCGATCTCGGCACGGCGGAGACGCCGATCGGGTCGTTCCGCGCGCTGGCGGCGGCGGCCGCGCGAAGCGGCTCGACGATCGACGCGATCGCCGAGGCGGCGATCGAGACGTCCGACGAGCTGCCGGCGGGCGCGCTCTCGGCGGCCACGCTCCCCGCGCGCGCCGACGAGGTGTGGGCGGCGGGCGTGACCTACGAGATCAGCGAGCAGGCCCGCGAGGAGGAGAGTTCCGAGCCGGACATCTACGACCACGTCTACGACGCCGAGCGCCCGGAGATCTTCTTCAAGGCCACGCCCAACCGGACCGTCGGCCACGGCGAGTCGGTCGGGATCCGCGAGGACTCGACGTGGGACGTCCCGGAGCCGGAGCTGGGGGTCGTCCTCTACCGCGGCGAGCCGGTCGGGTACACGATCGGAAACGACATGAGCAGCCGGTCGATCGAGGGAGAGAACCCGCTTTACCTCCCGCAGGCGAAGGTCTACGACCGCTGCTGTTCGATCGGCCCGTCGGTCGCCTCCGCCGATTCCATCGGGGACCCCCACGACCTCGAGATGCGGATGTCGATCGAACGGGACGGCGGAACACGGTTCGAGGGGTCGACCTCGACGGACCAGATGAAACGGAGCTGCGAGGAGTTGACGTCGTACCTCACCCGCCACAACGCCGTCCCGGAACTGGCCGTGCTCCTCACCGGGACCTCGCTGGTTCCCGAGGACGACTTCACGCTTCAGGAGGGCGATACGATCGCCATCGAGATCGACGGGATCGGTCGGCTCGAAAACGACGTCATCGTCGTCTAACGGCGATCGTGTGCTCACTCGACGGGCGCCCACGGGCGTCGGATAGCGACGTCCCCGGACATGGACGCGATCCCGGGCGTGGACGCGGTTCCGGCGACGCCCTCGGACATGGACGCGGTTCCGGCGACGGACGAGGCCGCGGATCGCCGCGCCGATCGACGCCGCCGTGATACGGAACCGACGATACCGCGATACCGTCCTCGCGCTGTGTACGCTCGCCTTCTTCGTCACGATGGTCGGCCGGCTGGCGATCAGCCCGGTCGTCCCGACGGTGACGGCGGAGTTCGGCGTCTCGAACGCGGTCATCGGCACGGCGCTTTCGGGGATGTGGCTCGCCTACGCGCTCACGCAGTTCCCGAGCGGGATCCTCGCCGACCGATACGGCGAGCGGCTCGTGATCCTCGTCTCGGTCGGCGGGACCGGCCTCGTCAGCCTGGGGCTCGCCTTCTCGCCGCACTTCGCCGTCTTCCTCGTCGGCACCGTCCTGCTCGGCGGCGCGGCCGGGCTCCACTACAGCGTCGCGACGACGTTCCTCACGCGGATATACGACGACGTCGGGACCGCCGTGGGGATCCACAACGGCGGCGCGCCGGTGGCGGGACTCCTCACGCCCGTCGCCGTCGCGTGGGTCGCCGCGAGGTACGGTTGGCGACCGGCGATCGCCGTCGGGGCGTTCATCGCCGTTCCGACGTTCGTCCTCTTCGCGCGGTACGTCCGGCCGACCGAACCGCGCAAGCCCGACCGGTCCATGCGCGAACAGATCGATCCGGGTGCCCTCCTGGACATCGTGACACGGCCGTCGATCGTCTTCTCGAGCGCGATCGCGATCCTGGCCGACTTCACCTGGCAGGCGCTCGCGTCGTTCCTCCCGACGTTCCTCATCGAACACCACGGCCACTCGACGGCGCTCGCGAGCACGTTCTTCGCCGCCTACTTCGTCGTGCAGGGAGTCCTCCAGATCGGCGTCGGGGCGCTCTCTGACCGCTACGGACGGGACCTCGCGACCGGCGTCTGTCTGCTCTCCGGGATCGGCGGCATCGGCGTGTTAGTGGGCGGGTCAGGCCTGCTCGCGGTGAGCGCCGGGATCCTCCTGCTCGGGTTGAGCATGGGGTGGGGTGCGGCCGTGATCCCCAGGGTGATGGATCACCTCACCGCCGAGGAGCGCGGGACCGCCTTCGGCTTCGTCAGAACGGCGTACATGATCGTCGCCTCCACGGGATCGATCGTGGTCGGGCTCTTCGCCGACCGGTTCGGGTGGGGGACGTCGTTCCTGCTGCTCGGCGGCCTGATGGCGCTCGGGGTGGCGTTGCTCGTCGGAAATCGGGTTCTCGGAGCCGACCTTTGAGGCCGTCCCGCGGAGGCCGTTCGAACGGATCGATGACCGGCACCACGGAGGCCGTTCGAACGCGTTTGACGGGGGGTCGGACGCGAACCGGCCACCGAGTCACGGCGTCCGTATCGCCACGTAGATCCCGAACAGCGTGAGCGCGCCGCCGACGAGGGTTCCGACGCCCGGAACCTCCGCGAGGAAGACGAGCGCGTAAATCGAGCTGACGACGGGAGTGCCGAGGTAGGAGACGCTGACGACGTTCGAGGGGACGTACCGGATCGCCCAGTTCGAAAGCGACTGGGCGACGAAGCTGGGACCGAACCCCATCGCGAAGAACAACAGCCACTCGTACCGCGGATACGCCCACAGCGCGACCGACTCGCCGGTCCCGGCGGCAAAGAGGAAGGCGACCACGGTCGCGAGGAGGTGGACGACGGTGACGTACGGGATGGCCGCGACGCGCTGGCGGATCCAGCGGCTGATGAGGATGTATCCCGCAAACAGGAGCCCGGCGGCGATGGCCAACAGGTTCCCGAGGACAGGGTTCGCGCCGTTGAGAAGCGATCCCACGGCGAGGCCGCCGAGCGACATGAACGCGGCGCCGGCGACCGCGAAGACGAGGCCGGCCACGGTCCGGCGCGTCACGTTCTCATCGAGGAGGAGGTACGCGAGGGCGGCGACGAATATCGTCTGCGTCTGAACGAGCGTCGTCGACGCCGCCACGGTCGTCCAAAGGAGGCTCTCGAACCAGACCAGATAGTGGCCCCCGAGAACGATCCCGGAGGCCGACGCGACCAACAGGTCCCGACCGGAGAACTCCCGGAACGCGTCGCGATATGCGATCGCCGAGAACGCGGCGAAGCCGAGCGTGGCGAACCCGAGCCGATAGCTGACCTTGACGGCGCTCGGCGCCGAGCTCAGCTTGACGAGGACCGCGCTCGTCGCGCCGACGAGGACGACGAGGGGGAGGACCGAAAGTGCCTGCGTCGTCGTGTCGTCGCCGAGCGCTCCCCGGTGGTCCAACTCGAACACGGCCTGGTGCAGGCACCCTCCCGCAAAGAAGCTACCGCCGTGGCGAACCGCCCGTCATCGAAAACATCGAACTCGAAACCCCGACGTACCCGAACCACCCGCCGCACGCGAACCACGCCGAGAACCTCACGCGTCGATGCATTCGCGGGAGCCTCACGCGTCTATACGTCCATCCCGGCCGATCGCGCCCGCTCGAGCGTATCGCGAAGCTGGTCGACGACCGGCTTGTCGATCGCGACGCCGTCGATCACGGCGACGCCCTTCTCGCGCGCCTCGAAGGCGTCGACGAATCGTTTCGCCCGATCGACCTCCTCTCGCGAGGGCGTGAAGACGTCGTTGATCACCGCCGCCTGCTCGTCGGACATCGCGGCCTTGCCGTCGTATCCCACCGCCTTGGCCGCTCGGGCCTCCGATCGGGTTCGATCGCGATCGTGAACGGCGGCGAGGTTCGGCTTGTCGATCGCCGAGATGCCGGCGGCACCCGCCGCCATGGAGAGCACGGATCTCGGAACCGAGAGGTCGGTCTCGTCGAGGATGGACATGCCCACGTTCATCTGGAAGTCGATAGCGGCGAACAGGAGACCGCGAACCCGATCGGTCGACCGGGCGATGGAGCGGGCCTCGAAAAAGGCGTCCGGCTGTTCGAGCAGCGGGACGATCCCGACGTCGGCGCCGTGGTCGGCGAGAATGTCGTCGACGATCCGAACCTCGGTCGGGCCCCGCACGTCGGGGACAAACACGAGTTCGGGCGGATGGTCCGCGGCGGCGATCGCCCGGACGTCGGCGACCCCGTGTTCGGTATCGAGGCCGTTGACGCGGACCGTGAGACGGGGGCCGTCGGCCACGTCGCCGGACGAGCCGCTCTCGATCAGGTCGAGAACGCTCTCGCGGGCGTCCGCTTTCGCGCCCTGACGGACGGTGTCCTCCAGATCGACGATCACGACGTCGGCGACCGAGCCGAGCGCGTCCGCAATGGCCTCCGGGTCGGTGCCGGGAACGAACATGTAGCTCCGTTCGAGGGACATCACGACTCGAATGCGCGTCCGTCGGCCTAAGCGTTGTGGCGCCTCGAAAGTCCCGTTTCGGCGGTCGGTGGTTGGCGACCGTGTGGTCGATCGGGAACTCGGACGAGGATCAATGAGGGGCGATGAGAACCGGCGAGGGGCGACGAGGAGCCGTGAGGATCGGCGAGGAACGACGGGGAGCGGTGAGGACCGAGGCGACGTCGCCGAGCGGCCTCACCGCTCGGGGACGATGGAGGCGCGGCCGACGTCACGCTCGTCGGATCGGCGGATGGCCTCCTCGGCCTCCGCGAGCGGGAAGTCCGAATCGAAGAGGTCCTCGAAGGGATACTCGTCGCCCGCAGTCTCGAGGAACTCGATCGCGGTTCGCAGATACCACGGGTCGTACCGCATCGCCGACTCGACGTCGATCGACTTGCGGGTCATCCTCGCCGGGTCGAACTCGGTCGTGTGACCGGGGACGACGTTCCCCATCTCGAGGTACCGCCCGCCCTCCCGGAGGAGTTCGATCCCCTCCGAGAACGCGTCGGGCACGCCGGCCACCTCGACGCCGACGTCGGCCCCGTCCCCGTCGGTCAACTCGCGGACCCGTTCGGCGCGCCGGTCGACCGTATCGACCCGCCGCATGTCGACGACGTGGTCGGCGCCGAACCGCTCGGCCAGCTCGAGTCGAGCCTCCACGCCGTCGATGACGATCGTTCGCGCGCCGCGCTCGCGGGCGGCCGCGACGGCGGCGAGTCCGAGCCCGCCGGCGCCCTGAACGACGACCGTGTCGTCCCACCCGACCTCGACTGCGTCGAGGCCACAGAGGACCTGCGAGAGCGCGCAGTTGGCGCTGGCGACCGGCCCCTCGTCCAGGCCCGAGGGGACCTTGTAGAAGAACTGATCGGGGTAGACGTAGTAGTGTGAGGCGAAGGTTCCATGGAAGTGCGGATGGACGTCCGCCGACTGCGACCAGTGATCGTAGGCGTGCTCACAGAGCCGAAACTCGCCCTGTCCGCAGCGGACACACGACTCGCAGGTCGCGAAGTAGGCGGGAACGATCAGGTCGCCCTCCTCGACGGGCCGGCCGGCGTGGTCGGTCGAAACGCCGTCGCCGAGCTCGAGGACGCGAAAGAGCCCCTCGTGGCCCAGCGGACCGTCGGTGATGTGCGGGTGGCCGCCGCTCCAGATGTGGATCTCCGATCCACAGACGTTCGCGCGGACGACCTCGGTCACGATCGCTCCGGGCTCGGGTGAGGGGACCTCGAACTCCTTCAGCTCCACGTTCTTCGGCCCGTCGAGACAGGCGATCCGCCCCGTGTTCTGTGGCATGCCAACAGCTATCCCACCGCACGTCTAAAGGTATCGGTGTTCCTCCGAGGGCTTTCGGAGTCAGGTCGGACCGATCCTCCGAGTCGAGAGGCCGGTCGGCATCGGTCGCTCCAGGGGAGGATTAATGACGGACCGTGACGCTGTGGGTACCATGGCGGAGCGATTCACCGCGACCTACCGCATCGAAACGCCGCGATCGGCGAGGGAAGCCGCGGAGGCGATGGCCGGCGAGCAGTCGGCGAGCACGTTCGTCGACGTCGAGGCCGAGACCGCGGACCTCCAGGAGCGCCACGGCGGTGACGTCGTGGACGTGACCGAGATCGGCAGGGCTCCGGAGCCGACGCTGCCGGGTGCGACGCCCGAACCCGGAGACGTCGACGAGTACGTCCGCGCGGAAGTGACGCTCTCGCTCCCGCTCGAGAACGTCGGCGTGTCGGTTCCGAACCTCCGGACGGCGATCGCCGGGAACGTCTTCGAACTCCAGTCGCTGTCGGGGGTCCGGGTATTGGACGTCGACGTGCCGCCCGAATACGGCGAGGAGTGTCCGACCCCGGCGTTCGGCGTCGATGGCACGCGCGAGCTGATCGGCGTCCGGGACCGTCCGTTGATCGGAACGATCATCAAACCGAGCGTCGGCCTCGCCCCCGAGGAGACGGCGTCGCTCGTTGAGACCCTCGTCGAGGCGGGCGTCGACTTCATCAAGGACGACGAGCTCATCGCCGATCCGCCCTACTCCCCGTTCGAGGACCGCGTCGAGGCGGTCATGTCCGTGATCAACGACCACGAGGCGGAGACGGGCAAGAAGGTCATGTACGCCTTCAACGTGACGGGCGACGTCGAGGAGATGATCCACCGACACGACGTCGTGCGCGATGCGGGCGGCACGTGCGTCATGGTGAGTCTGAACAGCGTCGGGCTGGCGGCCGTTCGGGAGCTTCGACGGCACGCCGAGCTGCCGATCCACGGCCACCGAAACGGGTGGGGTGCGCTGTCGCGGTGTCCCCAGTTGGGGTTCGAGTACACGGCCTACCAGAAGCTCTGGCGGCTGGTCGGGGTCGACCACCTCCACGTCAACGGCCTCGAGAACAAGTTCGCCGAGTCGGACGAGTCAGTGATCGCGTCCGCGCGCGCGGTACAGGACCCGATTCCCGGCGACGACGGCGCGCTCCCGGTGTTCTCCTCGGGCCAGTGGGCGAAACAGGCGCCCGCGACCTACGAGCGGCTCGGGAACGCGGACCTGCTGTATCTCTCCGGGGGCGGAATCATGGGCCATCCCGGCGGGCCGGCCGACGGCGTCGCGGCCCTGAAGCAGGGCTGGGAGGCGGCCACCTCGGGAATACCGCTCGAGGAGTACGCACGCGATCACGAGGAGCTCCGGGCCTCGATGGAGGCGTTCGGGGACGATGAGTGAATCGGACGTCGACCTGGCCTACTACGGGGACGACCTGACGGGATCGACCGACGCGATGGAGGCGCTCGCGCTGGGAGGCGTTCGAACCGCGCTGTTCCTCGACCCGCCGAGCCCGGAGGAGTTGACCGGGCGATTCGCGGATCTGGAGGCCGTCGGGGTCGCCGGCCGCAGTCGATCGATGAGTCCGGCGGAGATGGACGAGCGGCTCCCGGCGGTGTTCGAACGGTTCGCCGAGCTGGACCCCTCGCTCGTCCAGTACAAGGTCTGTTCGACCTTCGATTCCGCCCCCGAGACGGGAAGCATCGGACACGCCATCGACGTCGCACAGCCCGTGTTCGAATCGCCGTTCGTCCCGGTCGTCGTCGGCGTTCCGGCGCTCGAGCGATACGTGGTCTTCGGAAACCTGTTCGCCACCGTCGGGGACCGGACCTACAGGCTCGATCGGCACCCGACGATGAGCGAACACCCGACGACGCCGATGACCGAAAGCGATCTCGGCCGACACCTGCGAGACCAGACCGACCGCGACATCGATCGGTTCGATCTCCTCGCGCTCGAGAGCGGGGACGCCGACGCCGAGTTCGCCGGCCTGCTGGAGACCGACCCGGAGATCGTCGTCTTCGACGCCGTGGACGGAAGCCACCTCCAAACGGTCGGGCGATTGGTCTGGGAGCGGGCCGCCGAGTCGACCGAGGGCCCGGTCTTCGCGGTCGGATCCTCGGGGCTCGATTACGCGCTGACGGCCCACTGGAGCGAAACGGACGGGACTTCGCGGCGAGACGTTCCGTCGGGACCCGATCCCGTCGACCAGCTGCTCGTGATGTCCGGGAGCGCGTCGCCGGAGACCGCGAACCAGATATCGAACGCGATCGCGGACGAACGGTTCGACGGGATCCGCCTCGATACGTCCGCGCTCGTTCGTCCGGATGGCACGGAGTCGGAACGCGAACGGGTGATCCGGGAGGCGATGGATGCTCTCGAGCGCGGCCAAAGCGTCGTGATATACTCGGCCCGTGGGCCCGACGATCCGGCCATCGAGGAGACCCGGACGGCCGCGCCGGATGACGTCGACGTCGGCGAGCGGATCGGGACCACGCAGGGAGAGATACTCGAGGCGGTGCTCCGCGAGTCGAACGTCGACAGGGTGTGTGTCGCGGGCGGCGACACGAGCGGGTACGTGACCCCGGCGCTGGACGTCTACGCGCTCGAGTACCACCGCCCGCTCGCGCCGGGGAGCCCGCTCTGTGTCGCGAGCTCCGACGACGAGCGGTTCGACGGAATACAGGTGTGTTTGAAGGGCGGACAGACCGGCGGGGAACACTTCTTCGAGACGGTCCGGCGGGGCGGAAGCGACGCCTGGCCGTAGCCGCCTCAGTAGATCGACCAGCCGCCGTCGATGGTCAACAGCTCGCCGGTCACGTATTCGGCCTCGTCGCTGGCCAGGAACAGCGCGCCGGAGGCGATCTCCTCGGGCTGGGCCGGACGACCGACCGGGATCGGTTTCACCAGGTCGCCGCTTTCGGACCACTCCTCCGCCTTCTCCGTGAGCTCCGAGAGTCCGGTCGACGTCCGACCGGGGGAGATTCCGTTGACGCGGATCCCGTCCGCTGCGAGTTCGATGGCCGCGGAGCGCGTTATCATCTTGATCGCGGCCTTGGTCATGTTGTAGAGTATCTGGTCCTCGCGGACCGTGTCCGTCCGGATGGAGGCGGTGTTGACGATGCGTCCCTCGACGTCCCGCTCGAGCATGTCCGCGGCCGCGATCTGACACCCGAACAGGACGCCGCCGGTGTTGACCGCCTCCATCATCTCGGCCTCCTCGGACGTGACGTCGAGGACCGAGCCGGAGACGTGCGCGCCGGCGTTGTTGACCATCACGTCGACGCCGCCGTACTCGCGGGCCGCCTCGACGACCGTCTCGATGTCCCGACGGTTCGAGACGTCGGTCTCGACGTACTCGGCGTTCCCGCCGCGGTCCTCGATCAGTTCGTGGGTCGGGAGGCGATCCGCGTCCTCGGGAGGGTTCGGCCGGAGGTCCGCATTTATCACGGCGGCTCCCGCTTCGCCGAACTGGGTCGCGATCGCCCGTCCGATCCCCGAGCTGGCTCCGGTGACGATGACCGTCCGTCCGTCGTAGTCGTATGTCACGTTCGACATGGATCCCCACCCGCGGACCGGAACCAAAAGTTCACCGGCGATCGGGGGTCGAGGTCGTCCGGCGTGGGACGTCCGTCCAGCGCGAAGCGTCCGCCCGGCGTGAAGCGGCCGGCGTAAAGCGACGAGAGGAGGGAACTCGTGAACGACCCCTCGGGGCGACCATAGCTATATTACCGACGCGACACACGCCCGGGCATGGACACGCGAATCGACCTCGACCCGCTCTTTTCGCCGTCGTCGGTGGCGGTCGTCGGCGCCAGCCCCGACTCGTGGTACTCATCGCAGCTGATGGACAACCTCCTCGAGTACGGGTTCGACGGAACGGTCTACCCGGTCAACCCGAGCCGCGAGGAGGCGTGGGGGAGAACCTGTTACGACGACGTCTCGGAGCTCCCCGAGGTGGTCGACCTCGTCGTGGTGAGCATTCCCCGCGAGTACGTCGTCGAGACGGTCGCGGAGGCGGGCGGCATGGGCGTTCCGGCGGCGCTCGTCATTACCGCCGGATTCGCGGAGGCGGACGAGCGGGGACGGGAACTGGAGGCGGAGCTGGCGGCGACCGCACAGGAGTACGACATTCGCGTCGGGGGGCCGAACTGCATCGGTCTGGCGAACGCGCTCGAGGGGACCGTCCTCACGAGCACCTGCTCGCGGCGGCCGGAACCGGGATCGATCGGGCTGGTGAGCCAGTCCGGGGCGCTGGCGTTCACCACGTTCTTCGAGCGGGCGGCCGACGAGGACGTCGATTTCGCCTACATCGCCTCGACGGGGAACGAGGCCGATCTGAGCGTCACGGACTACGTGGACTACATGGCCGACGACCCGGAGGTGTCCGTGATCTGCGTCTACCTCGAGGGACTCGAGGACCCGCGCCGGTTCATGGACGCGGCGGCGAGGGCACGTCGGAACGGGACGCCGGTGCTGGTGGTGAAGACCGGGCGAACGTCGGACGCGGAGGCGGCCACGCTCTCGCATACGGGCTCCGTGGCCGGCGACGACGACGTCTGGCAGGGCTCCTTCGACCAGGTCGGAGTCGAGCGGGTCGACGACATCTCCGACCTTCTCGTGCGGGCGAGCGCGCACGCGGCGTTCGATCCGCCGGAGTCGGACCGCGTGTGTATCGCCTCGACGAGCGGCGGACTCGCGGGTCACCTCGCCGATCTCGCCGGGGAACGGGACCTCTCGCTTCCGGACATCGACGGCGACACCGAGCGCGCCCTCCTCGACATCGACGACCTGTTGACCTTCGGGGAGATGCACAACCCGGCCGACATCAGAGGATACGGTGCCGACGTTCTCCCCGAGATAACCGACGCACTCCTGGCCGACGACGGGTTCGACGCGTACGTCCTCGCCGTCGGGCTGCCGGCGGTGGACGAGCGCGCGGACGCCATCGCGGACGACCTCCTGGAGATAGGGGAGACCGCCGACGCGCCCGTCTTCGTGCTGTGGACCGGGAGGAAGGATCCGGCCGACCTCGACGACCCCCAGCCGTACGAGCGGGTCAGAGCGGAGATGCCGCTTTTCTACGACCCGGCGCGGTGTATGGACGCCGTCGCCTCGCTCGTGCGGTCGGGAGCCCCGATGGCGGAAAGCGACACCCCGGATCGCCGATGGGCGAACGGCGATCCGAGGCGGTCGGCGAACGCGACGGACGGAACGATCGACGAGGGATCGACCCGGTCGACCGGATCGACCGGACCGGCCGGATCGACCGGATCCGACCACGATCTCCCGGACGATCGGGTCCTCACCTGGAGCGAGGCCGAATCGCTGGTCCGGTCGTTCGGGATCGACCTCCTGCGGACTGGCGTGGCCGGATCGAGTGATGAGGCCGTAGCGTACGCGGAGGAGATCGGCTATCCGGTCGCCCTCAAGGTCGACTCGCCGGACGTTCCACATCGCAGCGACGCCGACGCGGTTCGGCTCGGCCTCTCGGATGCGGATTCGGTTCGCGACGCCTACGACGCGGTCCTCGAGAACGCGCGGTCACACGTTCCCGGAGCGGACGTCGAGGGAGTCCTCGTCCAGCCGATGATCGCGGACGGCACCGAGGCGTTCGTCGGCGCGAGCACCGAGGAGGCGTTCGGGCCGACCGTCACGGTCGGCGCGGGCGGGACCCTCGTCGAGGCGTTCGACGACGCGGTCGTTCGCATCCCGCCGGTGACCCGCGAGGAGGCGCGGGAGGCGATCGACGAGACGGAACTGAGCCGGTTGCTCGAGGGGTACCGCGGGGAGGAGCCGGGTGACGTGGAGGCTCTCGCGTCGCTTCTCGAGAACGTCTCGCGGCTCGCGAGCGAGGTCCCCGCCATCGAGGAGCTCGACCTCAACCCGGTCGTCGTCCACGCCGAGGGCGAGGGCGTGTCGATCCCGGACGTGCTCGTCAAAACCCGGTGATCGGTCGGGGCGACTGACGGAGCGTCGGGTCGACTACCGAAGCGGTCGGATCGCGTTACGTTTGCGGGGTGGGGGAAGTTTTACTACGATCGGGGGGTTGCTCCGGAACGCCATGGAGCACATCTCGATCATCGGCGCAGGAGACATGGGACACGGGTTCGCGGTACACTTCGCGTTACACGACTGGGACGTGACGGTCGTCGATCACCGACAGTCGAACCTCGACGAGGCGAGCGAACGTATCGAGGAGACGGTCGAATTCCTTCGCGACGAGGACCTCACCTCGGAGACGCCCGAGGCCGTCCTGGATCGGGTCTCGTTCACGCTGGACCGGGCGGACGGCGTCGCCGACGCCGACGTCGTTCTCGAGAGCGTTCCGGAGGAACTCGAGATCAAACGCGAGGTGTTCGAGGACCTCGCGGAGTCGGCCCCCGCGGACGCGCTCCTGGCGAGCAACACGTCGGGGATCCCGGTCACCGACATCGCGGAGGGCAACGAGGCCGCAGACCGTATCGTCGGCTGTCACTGGTGGTACCCACCCTACCTGCTCACCCCGGTCGAGGTCGTCCGCGGCGAGCGGACGAGCGACGAGACCGTGGCGCGGACCGAATCGCTGCTGGAGGGCGTCGATCGCGACCCGATCGTCGCCGAGCGTGACGTCCCGGGGTTCGTGTGGAACCGGATCCAGTTCGCGGTGCTTCGCGAGTGTCTCCACCTCGCCGAGGAGGGCGTCGCCTCGCTCGAGGACATAAACGCCGCCGTCCGCGACGGCTACGCCCGCCGGACCTCGATCATCGGTCCGATGGAGACGGCCGACATCGCGGGTCTCGACCTCTTCGAGACGAACGCGAGGAACCTCTATCCCCACCTGTGTGACGACGACGAGCCGGGCGAGCTGTTCGCCGACCGGCTGGAGTCGGGACGGGGCGGGATCGAGGACGGCGCCGGGTTCTTCGAGTACGATGAGTCGCCCGAGGAGATAACGCGTGATCGCGACGAGCATCTGGCGGCGCTCAAGCGGGTGCTCGACGAGTAGCCGGGCGACGAACAGCGGGTCGGATCGAGAAAAAACGGACCGGGATGGGGTTCCCGGGAAACTACAGCGATGCCTCGGCGTCCTGCAGCATCCGAAGCCGGTAGAGGAACGACTCCTGATCGACTTCGACGTCGTCGAAGGTCACGATGTCGTCCTTCTCGAGGTCGGTGGTGACGGTCGCATCGTCGAGCAGCTCGAGGGGGACGTAGTCCTCCTCGGTGGCCGTCTCCGCGTCGACGAGCAGCCCGTAGACGGTGTATCCGCCCCCGCCGTCGAGTTCGTCGCCGGGCGCCAGGTCCTTTTTCGCGGCGCCGACGACCTCGGCCTCGCGGTTCTTCGGTACGCCGGTCGGCTCGTTTCGAAGCGCGGCGTTCGCCACGCTGACCGACGTCTCGGTGCCCGGGAGGTGGTGCGGGCGGTAGAACAGCTGGTATTTGCCCTCGCTGGCGATGTACATCCCCGACCCGCCGTACTGGTCGAGGTACTGTTGGACGCGCTCGTTGGGGGTCGTCGTGACGATCCAGACGCCGAACTCGATGTCGTTTTCGACCTGGGTCTCGTCGGGTTTGAGCGAGCTGATCGTGTCGACCACGCCCGTACGATCGAGGAGGCCGCCGTCCTCCTTGGGACGCATCTTCTCCGGGATGTCCTCGAGTTCGGCGGTGGGAAGGTGCATCCCCGGAACGTCCGGCTTCAGGCCGGTCGCGTTCGCCACCGCGCACATCTCGACGGCGACCTTCGTTCCGTCGAGGAAGGAGTTGTACATGTACGGGTTGAGCTGGTTCTCCTCGACGAACTCCTCGTCGAAGCCCCAGCGCTCGAAGACGTCCTCGGGGGTCCCGTAGCGGTACTCCTCGATGAACGGGTTGCCCTTTCCGGCGGCGACGACGTCGAGGCCGATCGTCTGCGCCCAGTCGTAGAGCTCCGCGAGGAGCGCCGGCTGGTCGCCGTAGGCCATCGAGTAGGTCACCCCGGCCTTCTCGGCGAGCCGCGCGAGGGTCGGGCCGACGACGGTGTCGGCCTCGACGGTGACCATGACGACGTGTGTCTCGTTCATGATGGCCGTATAGGCGTGTCGGGCCCCGAACTCGGGGATCCCGGTCGCCTCGACGACGACGTCGACGTCGGCGTTAGCCAGATCCACACCGTCGGCGATGACGGCCCGGTCGCCGCTTTCGATCGCCGCCTCGAGGGATTCGGTCCCGTCGACCTGTTCGATGAGCGCGTCGTCCACGCCCGCGTTCTGAAGCGTCTCTACCGCCTTGTCGGTCTCGATGTCCGCGAGCGCCGCGGTCCGCATGCCGGGAGCGCGTTCGACCTGATCGACCAGCCGCGTGCCGAACAGGCCGGCTCCGATGACGCCGACATCGATCGGTTCGTCGAGTTCCGTAAGCTGTGATGGGATGTTGAGCATTATGTATCGTCCGCTAGTTCCTCATGACTCGTCCGCTATCTCCTCGACGAGCTGGAGGTAGATCCCCTCGCTCGTCTCCTCGTCCATGTCGAGCAGTTTGCAGTCGGGGAAGGTCGGCGCGATGATCGGCTCGTCCCACGCCGGTTCGATCCCGCGTTCCGCGAGCGCGGCGACCGCCTCGTCCATGTCGTCGACCTCGTAGGCAACGTGGTTGAGTCCGTTCCCGTGCGTCTCGTGGAACTCCTCGATCTCCGGGTGTCCCCGGGGGAGCTGCACCTCGATGTAGGTCTCGCCGACCTCGAAGACGGCGGCGTCGTAGCCGGCATCGGGCATCTCCCGGTGGGCGACGAACGACATGCCGAGCGCGTCCTCGAAGAACGGGCGGTACCGGTCGAGGTCGTCCACGGTGTACGCCACGTGATGTACGCGTTTGAAGAGGTCCTCGTCGTCGAACATCACGGTCACTCCGAGAGCAGCTCGATCACGTTTCGGTCGGGATCGTACACGTAGGCCACATCGGCGCCGTTATCGAGCGTCTGTGGGGGATTGATGAACTCGACGCCCTCCGATCGAAGGTCCTCGTAGGTCGCATCGAGGTCGTCGACCTCGAGACAGAAGTGGGCCGCGCCGACGTCGTTGTTCGAGACCCCGCGGTTCGCGTCGTCCCCCGGGGGGTCGTGGTACTCGAGCAGCTCCACCGCACAGCCGTCCGCATCGAGGAATACGATGTCGACGTCCACCCCCTCGACGCCGACGAACTTGCTGAACTCCTCGCTCGCGAACGAGAGCTCGTCGACCACCTCCATGCCGAGGGTGTCCCGATAGAACGCCAGTGCGTCGTCCATGTCCGATACCGTCACGCCGTAGTGGTGCGCGCTTCCTATCATCGTGATCTCCGTTCGCGGTCGCGCCGCGGTTGCCCCGCAGTCGTCCTGCGGTGTGGTTTCGACTGCCGTGTCGGGAGGTCAGATCGGACCCGAGCCCGACAGCGGCTCGATCCGAAGCTCCCATCGAACGCGCCGTCTGTGTGCCGGCCGCCGATCGATGGTTCGCCTCGGACACAACCACCGTATTGGGGGATATATAGCTTACTATGGCAGTCGATGACTATCGAAGCACCTCGAAGACGGGAAGCCCCGTCGGAGGGGAGGAGATCCGGGTGAAGGGAGGAGATCCGGATGAAGGGAAAATCTCCGGGTGGGGGGAGAAGAGCAGCGGAACGAAACAGGTGAATGGGTAATGAGTTCTCGAAACGGGAGCGGTCCGGGCGAACGCGGGATCAGATGATCCGACCCTCGCTCTTCGAGCGTCCCTCCTCCGTGGATTCGATCTCGGCGTCGAACATGTCGGCGTAGAACTGGAGCAGGTCGGGGTGGGGGCGGTCGCCGTATCCGGCGTTTATTCCCTCGCGGTGGAACTGCTCGACGAAGTTTCCGAGCGGGAGGTAGGTCTCGTATTTGTCCGCGAGGCTCTTGAGCTCGACGAGGTCCTTGTGTGCGACGTCGAGGTGGAACTTGTTCCTGTAGACGCCGGCGTCCTCGTCGATCGCGAAGTGCCGTTCGAACTCCTCGAACTCGTTCGAGAAGAAGGAGTCCAGCTTGTCGTCGTATATTTGGGTGTAGTGGCGAAGCGTTCGATACAGCGTCGAGGGATCGACGCCGAACTCGTCGGCGAGGAGCAGCCCCTCGATGAAGATGACGAGCGTCGTCTGGCCGACGTGGTTGTGAATGAGCTTGACGAACTGCGCGTCGCCCACCTCGCCGATGTGGTAGACGTCGGTGGCGATGGCGGAAAGCACCTCCCGATTGTCGGAGATCCGGTCCGCGTCACCGCCGATCATGATGGTGAGTTCGCCCGTCTGCGCGCCGACCTCGCCGCCCGTGATGGGGCTGTCGTGGTAGTTTATGCCGGCGGAATCCGCCTGCTCGGCGAGCTCGCGTGCGGTCAGCGCCGAGAGCGTGCTCGTGTCGAAGACGTCGGTCCCGGCGTCCCCGTGCTCGACGATCGCATCGAGCGCGGCCCTGGAGGCGTCGGGGTGGGGCAGCGAGAAAACGATCGTCGAGGCACGCCGAGCGATCCCGACCACGCGGGGATCGACACCACGGTCTCGCTCCACGAGCCGCTCGGCGACGAGGTGTTGATGTACCTCGACGGTCCCCAGGGCGAGCTCCGGACGGTCATGCCGGTCGACTCCGAGATCGACGAGGGCAAGCACGCCTCGATCGTTCCACGGGTGGAGTCGCTGTACCTGTTCAACGAGAAGACCGGCGAGCGGTTCGTGCGCGGCGACCTCCAAAGTGACGCCACGGCCGAGGTCGTCTCGGACGCCGCGAACTGACCCCACAACGATCCGTCCCGACCCGGAGGACGCTCGTCGACGACCCCCGGTCGGGAGGCGTTCTTTATTGCTCGACTCCCAGAGAGGATAAAGACGTATATAATTATTACGATTACAACACTACGACAGTAATGCCGACCGGACGAGCGATACGTCGTCGACTCACGACGGCGCGAAGCGAATGGCGAACCCGTGGCCGACGAGGTTCGCCGAGCGATCAAAACGATCCGGACGAGGCGGGACTGGACGGCGGACGCGACGTCGATCGACCGATCAGTCGTCGGTGACGACCTCGATCTCGTGGCCGTCCCGGTACTTCGTGAACGCGTAGCGGTCGTCACACGATTCGGGATCGCGGTAGTCCTCGGCGTCGCGAGCCATGAGGTCCTCCCAGGTCCCGTGGAGGTCGTCGGTACGGACCGCCAGGTGGCCCCAGGCGTCGCCCATGGTGTAGGTCCGGTCGTCGTAGTTGTAGGTCAACTCGACGGCCATCTGCTCCTCGCTCGCCCCGACGGGCTTCATGAAGTAGTTCGCGAAGGTGTCGGCCTCCCACCGCTTGCCGGTGTAGGCGTACTCGAGCTTGCGGGCCCACCAGCCGAGCGCCTCGTCGGGGTCCTCGATCCGGATCATGGTGTGATCGAGGCTCCAGGGCGCGCCGTGGTCGCGCTCGACGATCTCGACCTCGTGGCCGTCGGGGTCCTTCACGAACGCGTAGTCGCCGCCGCAGGACTCGGGATCGCGGTAGTCGTCGACGCCGCCCTCCATCAGCCCCTCGTAGGCGCTCTCGAGGTCCTCGACGCGGACCGCGATGTGTCCCCAGGCGTCGCCCATCTCGTAGCTTCGCCCGTCGTGGTTGTAGGTCAACTCCAGCTTGGCGCCGTCGTCGGCCATGTCCTCCGGGCCGAGGAACACGTTGGTGAACGTGTCGGCCTCCCAGCGGCCCTTCTCCTCGTACTCGAGGTGGGTCTTGTACCACTCGAGGGATTCCTCGAGGTCCTCGACGCGCATCATCACGTGATCGAGTGACAGCATGTGGATGATCGGGCGTCGCGTGAGCGTAAAAGCGTACCGAAGACGAGGAAACGCGTACAAAACGAACTGGGCGTTGGGTCGCGTCGATTCTTGCCGAATTGGAGCGGCAGCGAGGCCTTGGAGGCGGGGCTCTGTGGTCCGTGGATCGATGTATCTAAACATATTTGAGATCAGTAATGTTTGCTATTCTATTTTTTAAGTTATATGTTCGATGGAGTTCCAAGCCCCGTGGGAAATCACCTGAAATCGGTCGCCGTCCTCAGCGAGGACAGCTCCCGAGTAATCGGCGTCATCGACGAGAAATTCGACACTATCGGATCGATGACGGCGATGTATCTCGACTGGAAACCATCGTGTCGTTTGTCGTCACGTCGAACGGACCCTGAAATCTCGAACTTTGCTCGCTTCAGGACCCACAGCACCGTACAGCCAGTCGTCATCGATGATGCAGATCACTGCCTCGTCAACCGCGAGCGGATCCACATTTACCGCCGAGATCGGATGTAAATCGGCGTTCTTCACCCGATCGTGAATAGAGACGTGACTACGTTTGAGCCAAATACATCTAAAATATTACTTTTATCCAATATTGATATGAAATATATTAACATCTAATCGCAACTCAAGTGATTCACTTCAGGTCCCGATCGCGCTCCGCGAACAGCGGATCGAACCACACGAGAGACTCGCCGAGGCGGTCGGATTCCGTCGCAGACGCGCAGAACTCGCCCGCTTCGTCCCCTAAATTAAACGTGAGCGGCGGAAGATCCCGAAACGGACTACACGAGCCCGTCGACCAGGATCCCCAGCTCGCGGAACGGTCCGGTTCCGTACGGCAATGCGATGTTCATGAAGTTTCTGAACAGTATGAACACCAAAACGGTGATGAGAACGCTATATATCGCCGCTCTGGGCATCGAATGGTACTCTAACGTCCAAAGGATCGCAAAGAGGAATCCCGGTGTTGCGACGAGGAACCCGACCTCCGGCAGGAGCAGGAAGTACGGGATCATCAACACGAGCGAGAGGACGAACCGACGGGTCTCGGGAGTGAACGCGGCGGGATTCAGACTATCCAGGGCGTCGCCGGTCGGGAGAAGCCCTCGAAAGTCGATGTCATCGCTTCGACGGTAGATGTTGAACGCGTTGAGCGCACAGGCGGCCATGATAATGACGAGGGCGATACGGGGCCAATAGGCGGCGCCGGGATCTCCAGATGCGGTGCTGACGCCCGAAAACCGGCTCGATCGGACGAACAGGAATATCGATATCACACCGATCGCCAGCGAGATGAGCAGGTCCACGGTGTCGTCGTACTCGTCGTCCCCGTCGAACGGCGACGTCTCGGGGGCCGAATCGGACATCACCGATCACCTCCGAGAGTGAGGAATCGGCGACCGACCGCGGTATCCTGTAACAGCGGGATCGTGAACAGGAGCACGGCGACGACGAGAAGCACCGCCGAGATCGGCCGCTGGAGGAATACGACGAACTCCCCGCTGGCCTTTACCAGTCCTCTGCGGAGACTGGACTCCGCGATCGGGCCCAACACGAGTCCGATGACGAAGGGGGCGATCGGGTAGTTGTAGCGGTCCAGGTAGAAGCCGGCGATGCCGAAAGCGAACATGACCCAGAGATCGAAGAGAATGTTCCGCGTGGCGAACGCCCCGATGATGGAGAAGACGAGGATCAGCCCGAAGAGGATCTCCTGTGGGACGTTGCGGATCTTGGTGAAGAGTTTGACGATCGGGCCGTTCATGAAGAGGATCATGACGTTCGCCAACAACAGCGCGGCGAAGATCGTCCACACGAGCGACTGGTTGTCGGCGATAAACGAAGGGCCGGGAGTGAGTCCGTGGAGAATGAACGCCGCCAGAATGACCGCGGTGGTTCCGCTCCCGGGGATCCCGAGCGCGAAGAGGGGCACGAACGCCCCGCTCGCCGCGGCGTTGTTGGCGGTCTCGGGCGCCGCCACGCCCTCCGGCACGCCGGTGCCGAACCGTTCGCGGATGTCCTGGGGTACGATCCGCTGGCCGAAGGTGTACCCGAACAGCGCGCCGGTCGTCGCGCCGGCTCCGGGGAGAATGCCGATCAGCGTTCCCGCGATGGAGTTGACCGACAGGATCCGCCGAAAGCGCTTGAAGTAGTGTAACGGCGGTCGCAGCGATCCGATCGAGGACCCCGCATCGTCGTCCGCATCGCCGATCATCTGTCCGCCGCTTTTGATCTGTTTGAGTACCTCTGCGACGGCGAAGACGCCGAGAATCACCGGGATCAGCTCCACGCCGCTAGTGAGCCGCTGGATGCCGAAGGTGAACCGCGGCGTCCCCGCCAGCGCGTCGAGTCCGATCGTGGCGGCGAGCACGCCCAACATCATCGTGATCACCGCCTTCGTGACGTTGCCGGCGCCGATCGTCGAGACCAGGGCGAGACCCAGGATGACGACGGCGAAGTACTCGGGATCCGAGAGGGTTCGCGACCAGGAGGCGAGCGTCGGCGAGAACAGGATGAGAATGATGACGCCGACGATACCGCCGACCGCGGAGCTGAAGACCGCGACGCGGATGGCCTCGCCCATTCGTCCCTGCTGGTTCATGGGATAGCCGTCCAGGGTCGTCATGATCGCCTCCGGAGCGCCGGGGACGCGGAACATGATGGCGCTAATCGACCCGGCATAGACGGCACCAACGTAAATGACCGAGAGCAACATGATCGCCGTGATCGGGCCCATCCCGTAGGTGAGCGGGATGAGCAACACGACGGTCATCGTCCCGTTGAGGCCCGGGATCGACCCGCTCATCATCCCCAAGAACAACCCGATGAGGAAGATGGCCATGTTGAACGGGGTGAAGATGTTCGCGAACCCGCCGAGCAGCTGTTCGACTACCATGATCCGTGTGTGGGTCCGGTGAGCCGATCGGGGGCGAACCTCGGAATTGCCCGACCGTACCGTTGTGGCGTGTACGCCCGGACGAACGGTGCTGCATGTCGGTCCGGGGCCCGCGATACCCACGTGTGAGGTTGTAACATCACGTAGGTCTATGTAGGACAGGTATTATTTAATTGTTGTGGTGGCGAACCGACGGACGTCACGGGGGACGCCCGACGAGCCGCTCGCCACGTGTCAGGATCCGAACGCCCCGGCCTCCCGAAGCGACTCGATCTCCGAGGAGGAATAGCCCGCCGCCCGGAGCACCTCGTCCGTGTGTTCACCCAGATCGGGTGCCGGGTTCTCGAACCCGTTGTCGGCGTTCTCGAAGTTCAACGGATGCTCGATGACCGGGACGTCGCCGTGTGTTTCGTGTTCGAGCTCGGTAAGGACCCCGCGAGCCTCGACCTGTTCGTTGTACAGCGCCTCCTCGACGGAGTTGACGGGTCCGGCGGGGATCCCCGCCTCCTCGACGAGCAGGTCCATCCACTCGTCCGTCGTTCGTTCGACCATCGACCGCTCGATTTCCGCCTCGAGCTCGTCCATGTGGGACACCCGGTCCGCGTTGGTCTCGAACCGATCGTCCTCGAGGAGTTCGGGGCGGTCGATCGCCTCACAGAACAGGGTCCAGAGCTTCGTGTTGAGACAGGCGACGTTGATGTATCCGTCGGCGGTCTCGTAGGTCTGATACGGTGAGAGGACCGGGTCTCGCGTCCCCATTCGACCGGTGGATTCGCCCGCGAACACCTTGCCGGCCTGTTTCGTCAGCCAGGGGATAGCCGCGTCCAGCATGCCGAGATCGATGTATTCGCCCTCGCCGGTCCGTTCGCGTCGATAGAGACTGCTCGAGATGCCGAAGGCGGCCCACATCGCGGTGATGAGGTCCGTCTGCGGGAGCCCGACCTTGACGGGCTGGCGGTCCTGTTCGCCGGTCACGTGCATGATCCCGCTCATGCCCTGGATCAGGAGGTCATAGCCCGGACGTTCCCGCCACGGCCCGGTCTGTCCGAACGCCGAAATCGCACAGTAGACGACGTCGTCGTTCTGCCGGCGGATCGACTCGTAGTCGACGTCGAGTTTCTCCGCGGTGCCGGGCCGAAAGTTCTGAATGAAGACGTCCGCCTCCGCCGCGAGATCGTAGAGCACCTCGGTCCCCTCCTCCGTCGTGAGGTCGATCTCGATGCTCTTTTTGTCGTAGTTGACCGTCCAGAAGTAGGGGGATTCCCCGTCAATGAACGGCGGTCCGGAGTGTCGATTGTCGTCGCCGACTCCCGGCCGTTCGACCTTGATCACCTCAGCCCCCTGGTTGGCAAGCATCAACGAGCAGAATCCACCGGTAACGAACGTCGTCAGATCCAGTACGACGATGTCCTCGAAGATCGTCTCACTCATGGCGTATCTACACGGCGACAGCAAGTATACATAAAGGTTGTGCACGGGTTCGGTTGCGACTCGACGAAGACGATCCCGGAGGGAACGGCCGGCGTTCGCACCCAGGATGAACGGATCCTCATCGGCGGCGGACGGACCACCCCTCCGCGGCGGCGGACCGTCTGACGGGACCGAACGTGTCTACCCCAAGATAAGAATAATTTATATATGATGACTTGAGATAAGTACACGCATGACGCAGGGATCACTAGAGCACATTACGGTTATCGATTTCTCACGGTTCCGTGCCGGACCGTGGTGTACGAACCTCCTCGGCGAACTGGGCGCCGAGGTGATCAAGGTCGAGCGGCCGGGAGTCGGCGACGCCGAACGGCACAGCTTCCCGGAACAGGAGGGGATGGGAGTCAGCTTCATCCCCCGTAACCGAAACAAAAAGAGCGTCACGATCGACATGAAGACCGACGAGGGGCGACAGCTCGTCGAGGACCTCATCGCGGACGCCGACGTCGTCGTCGAGAACTTCAGCCTCGGAGTCCTCGAACGGCTCGGCCTCGGGTACGACTACCTCCAAGAGGAGGTGAATCCGGGGCTGATCTATGGGTCGATCAAGGGGTACGGCGAGAAGGGCCCGTACAAGGACCGCAAGGGCGTCGACCTCGTGATGCAGGCCGAAGGCGGGCTGATGAGCGTGACGGGGACCGAGGATGGCGACGTCGTCAAGGTCGGACAGGCGATCGGCGACATCGGCGCCGGACTGTTCACGACGGTCGGGATCCTCTCCGCGTTGAACCACCGCGAACGAACCGGGGAGGGCCAGAAGGTCGAAACCAGCCTGTTCGGGACGATCGTCTCGTTCATGGAGGAGTACCTCACGATGTACGGCATGACGGGCGACGATCCGGGGCCGCTCGGGACGCGCCACCAGACGGGCGTTCCCTACGAGCTGTTCGATACGGCCGACGGGCAGATGGTGATCCACGTTCCGAGCCGGCGCTGGCAGGAGTTCGCGACGGACGTCCTCGACGCTCCCGACCTCGCCGAGTACGACTCACAGCAACAGCGGCAGGAACACTACGACGAGATCATGGAGGTCCTCCGGCCGAAGCTGCGCGAACGGACGACCGAGGAGTGGCGCGGGATCCTCGACGAACTCGGGTGTCCAAACGGACCGCTGAACCAAGTCTCGGACGTGGTCGAACACCCACAGGCACGCGATCGCGGCTACGTCTTCGAGTACGAGGACGAGAACATCGGCGAGGTGACGATGCAGGGCCACCCGTTCCACCTCTCGGAGACGCCGGGAAGCGTTCGGTCCGGCCCGCCGCTGCTCGGCGAGCACACGGGCGAGGTCCTGCGGGAGAAGCTCGGCCTCTCGGACGACGAACTCGAAACGCTGGTCGAAAAGGACGCGATCGCCGGCGACGTCTAGGTATTCGAACGCGAATCGGTCCGCCTATCTTCCCTCGAACTCGGGTTCTCTGTCGTTCATGAACGCCTCGACGCCCTCCTCGTGATCGCGGCTCTCCTTGGCCTGCTCCTCGAGTTCCTTCGACCACCGTTCCTCCGTTGGGGTGAGACCGTCCTTGTCCATGATGGCACGGATGATCCGCTTCATCCCGCTGAGCGAAAGCGGCGCGTTGCTCGCGATCGATTCGGCCATCCCGTAGGTCCGTTCGTCGAGATCCTCGCGGGGGACGACGTCGTTGAGCAGTCCCATGTCGTACGCCCGATCCGCGTCCACGAACTCCGCGGTGTAGAGGAACTCCTTGATGTCGCCGGGCCCGATGTGCGCCATTATCTCGCCGATCTCCCCGGCGCCGTATATCATGCCGAGTTTGGCGGGTGTGATACCGAACTGGGCGTCATCGACCGCAATACGGAGGTCACAGGAGGCGATGAGATTCATCGACCCGCCGAAGGTACCGCCGTTGATGCGGGCGATAACGGGATACTCGAAGTGTTTGATCGCCTCGATCATCTCCTCGAACTCGGCTTCCTCGGCTTCGACCTCGGGGCCATCGCCGTAATTTCGCTGATGATAGGAGATGTCGAATCCGGAGCTGAACGCCTTCTCTCCGGCGCCCGTGAGAACGAGACAGCGGACGTCACCACGCTCCTCGAGTTCCTCGACGGCGGCGATGATGTCCGCCAGAAGCGGGGGGCTCAACGCGTTTCGCTTGTCCGTATTGTCGATCGTGATCGTTGCAACTCGCTCGTCGACGTCAGTGCGAATCTGACCTGCCATCCGTTGTGGGGACAACTCCCTCATATATTAAATTTGTGTAGATCGAAGGACACCCATCCGCCGGATCCGGATCGGTCGCTCGAAAAAAAAAACCGGGTTCAAAGCGGGAGACGCCGATTCTCGACGGCGAGCCTCGAAATCGTCGGCCGCTATTCTCGAAAAACCCGTGGCTATCCCTCGTTGAACTCGTCGACGAGTCGACGTCGCTCCTCGGTGGCGAACTGCTCCCACCAGATCTCGGATTCGTGCTCGTGGGCCGTCTCGAGGTCGGGAGCGTTGGCACTGTGGTTGATCGCCTGCTTGGAGGCCTTCACGGCTCCCCGTCCCGTGTCCTGAATCGCGTCGACGATACCGTCGACCTCGTCGTCGAGGTCCTCACGCGGGACGACGCGATTCACGAGGCCGATGTCGTGTGCCTCCGCGGCGTCTATCAGCCCCGCGGTGTAGACGATCTCCTTCGTCTTGGGCTCGCCCACGAGCTGAACCATCCGGTAAGTGGAACCGCCCCCCGGGATCTGTCCGATGTCGGTCGTCGGGACGCCGAACTTCGCGTCGTCGACGGCGACGCGGAGGTCACAGAAGCTCGCGAGAACCAGCCCGCCGCCCACACAGTAGCCGTTGATCTTCGCGATCGTCACCGGATGGATCTCGTAGATGCGTTTGTACACCTCCTCGAATGCCATCCGCTGGCGGTCCTTCTCTCTCGGGTCGTGTTCCTCGGCCGGGCCCGCGTACTGTTCGATGTCCGCGCCGCTCGAGAAGGCGTCCTCGCCCTCGCCGGTGAGAACCACGACGTCGATGTCCCGGTTCAGCTGTATCTCCGAGAGGGCACGACTCAGGTCCAGGTACACCTCGGTGCTCAACGCGTTGTACACCTCGGGCCGGTGGAACTCGATCGTGGCGACTCCGTCGGCGACGTCTACGGTAATGCTCTCGTAGGCATCGTAACTTACCATGCGACGAGTATCCGACTAGGAGTACATAATGATTGTGTATGCGGAACGGCGGCGAAAGAACGGTCCGTCGAACGTCGGCATGTCCCTCACCCGGTCGTTCGGATCGGCGTTCGACGGTGCGGCGCGGAAACGAAACGGGCGGACGCGCGATTATGGGTCGTAGGCTTCCAGCGCCTCCTCGAAGAGGTCGACCATGTCAGCGAGATTCTCCATGTGCTCGGGTCCGGAGAGGTACCCCTCCCGAAGGTCGAGGTAGTTCGCCGACTCGAACTCCCGGTAGGCGTCGGTCTCCATCGCTTCCTGGACGATATCGGACCAGAAGTCGATCGCCTCCTGAGGAGTCCCGTCCTGGACGACGAGGGCTCGCTGGACGCCGAACTGAGCGTCCCATCCCGTGTCCTCGACGTTGGGGACGTCCTCGTACCCCTCGACTTCGTCCTCGATGCCGACGAAGAGGAGCTGGGCCTCGCCCTCCTCGACGATGGGCTCGATCTCGACGAGCTCGGCGTAGCCGCAGTCGATCTCGCCGGTGATGATGTCGTTTTCCATCTGGCCGGCATCGTCGTAGGCGACGATCTCCATGTGCTCGAGGATGTCCGCCTCCTGGGCGAACTGGATCGGAAACACCGCACTGTCGAGGCCGCCGGTGACGCCGAACTGGATCCCGTTCTCCGGTGCGCTGTCGACGAGTTCGTAGATGTCGTCGTAGGTGTCCTCGACGCCGCTCGTCCAGATCCAGCTGGTGTCGTACTGCATCCGGGCGATGCCCCCCCAGTCGTCGAGGGTGAAGTTCGCCGTTCCATCGGCGATGTTCGGCGCCAGGACGTTCGTGTCCGCGAAGATCGTGTGGCCATCGGCCGGTTGATCCATGACCGCCTGGGCGCCGTTCATTCCGCCGGCGCCCGTGATGTTCTCGACGTTGAGTTCGACGTCTATTCCGCGGTCACTGAGGATCTCCGCCGCCGGCTGGGCGACCTGTCGCACGGCGGTGTCGGTACCGCCACCGGCTCCCCACGGGACGACGAGCCGAACGTTCTGTTCGGGCTGCCAGCCGTCGTTTCCGCCGTTCCCGCCATTCCCGCCGTTTCCGCCGTTTCCGCCGTTCCCGCCGTTTCCGCCGTTTCCGCCGTTCCCGCCGTTCCCACCGTTTCCGCCGTTCCCGCCGTTCCCGCCGTTCCCGCTGCAACCGCTGAGGCCGGAGAGACCGACGGCACTCAGGATTCCGGCGTGTTTGAGGTAGCGACGCCTCGTGCTCGACGTGTCGTGTGATGGCTTGTCTGCCATGTGAGAACACATAGAAATGCCATTATTTATAATTTGTTGTTCGTGCGTGAGATGTCACGTTCAAAACCAATAGACGTTCCCAGGAACGGGGACACTGTCAGCGACTCTCGATCGCGGTTCGACGGACTCTCGATCGCAGTTCGATAACTGCACGCGGGCGATCGCTGTTCGTCGGGTGCTACTGCTTTCGCCGGGTGCCACTGCTTGTTTTCCGGCGCTACTGCATCGTACCCTGATCGCGGTACTCCGCGCCCAGCTCGACGTAGTGCTCCTGAATGCGACGGATCTCCTCGCGTTGTTCGTCCGTGATCGGGCGCGTCTCAGCGGGAATCCCGTAGGCGACGTGGCCCTCCGGGATGATCTGGTCGTGTCGGACGACGCTTCCGGCGGCGACGATGCTGTTGGATTCCACGGTGGCGCCCTCGAGCACCACGCTCGAGATGCCGATGAGCGAGTCGTCGCCGATGTCCGAATAGTCGATGACGACCCCGTGTCCAACGGTGACGCGATCGCCGATGTCGGACCCGTGGATCATGGAGAACTCCTGGACGTTGCTGTCCTCGCCTATCGTGACCTCGCCGCCGTCGCCCCTGAGGCAAACGAACGGCCACACGCTCGCGTTCTCCTCGACGGTGACGTCGCCGACGACGTAGGACATCTCCGAAACGAACGCCGAATCATCGATTTCCGGGGTGCTCCCGCGGATTGATCGGTTCATGATAGAGACCCACACCACAGTATTACTTATAATGATCGGTGGCGGCACCTTCGCGTGGTGAGACGCCGAACGGGAACTCGAACCGCTACCGGACGGTGGAGACGATCGCCGCTACCGAATGGTGGAGACGACCGGACAATCGGCGTTGAGCAGGATCGACTGCGCGACGCTGCCGAACAACGCCTTCCCGGTCGGGGAGCGTTTTCGGCCGCCGACGACGACGTACCGGGCATCGTTTCGCTCGGCATACTCGGTCACCATCTGGGAGGCCTCCCCGACCAATCCGACCGGTGTGTACTCGTCCGCGACGTCCGTTGCGACGTCGGCGGCGTGTTGGGACGCGAATTGCTTCACCTCGTCCATGGGGGCGGGCTGTCCAGTCTCCTCGTAGCTCGTCTGTTCCATCTTCCGGAACTTCGAGTTACTCAGCACGTGTACGACGTGAAGCGGAACGTCGAGGGCGGTAGCGAGGAACTCGCCCTCGGTGACCACTTCGCTGGCTTGTTCGGATCGATCGACTGCGGCGACGACGATCATGGACAGAAGGTTTCGGGGATAGGATATAAAAACACCGGATCGGTGAACGTGGCGCCCGGTGAGCGAATACGATCGTCTACAGCGTAGAACAGCAAGACATAATTGTGCCGTGTTCGACTCATCAGGTATGGCACCGTTCAACACAGATGGGAAGACGATCAAATCGACGAAGACTGCGTTCGACATCATAGAAATGATCGCGCGCGAGGACCGCCCCACGACGTCGCAGATCGCCTCGGAGATCGAATACTCCAGAAGTACGACGCACTATCACCTTCAGACCCTCCAACAGAACCGATACGTGGTCCACGACGGCGACGGATTTCGGCTCGGATTGCGGATCGCACACCTCGGAAACATGGCCGTTCGACAACACCGACTCGGCGGGATGGTCGAACAGGTGGCCGACGATCTGGCCGCGGACACCGGACGGATCGCGCAGGTTGCAGTCATGGAAGCCGGCGAGGGGGTCTGGCTGTACTCGTCGGGACATGCCGAACTCGAGGAATGGTCCACCGAGGTCGGTACCGGATTCGATCTCCACGCCACGGCCTACGGACAGGCGATCCTCGCGTACCTTTCCGAGGAAACGGCCGACGAGTGGATCACAGCCCACGATCTGCGGTCACATACCGAACGGACCCCGACGAGCCGTGACGCGCTGGAGGAACAGTTGAGCACCGTTCGAGAACACCGGTTCGCCTACAGTTCCGACGAGTTCGTGCCCGGAATAACCACCCTCGCAGCGCCGATCCTGGGGGAAAAGGAACGGACCATCATCGGTGCGATCGGGATCACCGACCACACGGATCGGATCGATGATCCCTACAGACATACCAAGGCGAAGCGGTTCTCGGACGAACCCCGAAAGCTCGTCCAGCGTGCCGCCAGGCTCACGAGCGACAGACTGAGCGATTGAACGGGGCCACAACGCGGATCTGATCGACGATATAGAACGGCTGGGTCGTTTGTCGAGGACGATGTGGCGCTTTCGACGGTTCTTCCCCGTCTCGAGGAGTTCCCCATTCGACAGCAGTACCACGGTTCGAGGACATGTAAAACGGATAATCTAAGAAGCTATGTGGTATCGGGGCGTTCGGTCGGGTATGACAACCGAGATCGCAGACGACGTGTACGGCTGCCTCATCGGGGGCGCGATCGGGGACGCGCTCGGCGCCCCGGTCGAAGGATGGACATACGAACGCATCGAAGAGGAGTACGGGACCCTACAGGATTTCAAGCAGTACGACATGCCGTACGCGAACACCCATGCGGGAGCGGTGACCAGCGACACCACGTTGAGACAGATCCTGAGTTTGGCGATCGTCGAGAACGGAAGCCGAGTTACGCCCGAGGAGTTCGGTCAGGTGTTCTGTGATCGACTCAATCCCGACCGGGTATGGATCAACGAGGAAATCATCGTAAACAAACTGAGCGCAGGCATGGACCCATGGAGCTCCGGAACCGGTTCCATACCCGACAACAAGATGACCTCCGCGATCACCCCCGTCGGGATCGTAAACCTCGGAGCTCCGACGCAGGCGTATCAGGACGGGTTCGTCCTGGCCTCGGTACTACAGGATGGGCCGGATCGACATGGAACGGCGACGGTCGCGGCAGGCGTCGCGGAGGCCATCACGCGGGGTGCGACGATCGACACGGTGTTGGCGACCATGACCGAACACGCGACCGGAAAGATGGATCGGGCGATGGACATCGCCATCGGGCTCGCCGAGGAGAGCGACACGCCGGAGGACCTGATCGAACGGCTGTACGACGAATTTCTCGACTGGAGGTGGCTCCCGTCGCGCTGGGATCGCGAAAAGTACCACGAAGGGGAGGTCTTCAGTGCGAATACGTTGGAGGTCGTCCCCGTCGCGGTGGCGATGTTGCGGATCTGTGACGGCGAGGTCAACCGGTCGATCATCGAGGGAGTGAACTACGGTCGCGATAGCGACGCCGTTGCGACGATCGCGGGAAGCATTGCGGGGGCACTACACGGGGCAGACGAGATCCGAAGCGACTGGAAGAGCAAATGTGAGACCGCAAACCGGGAGTTCTTCGCGGAACTCGAGGACGATCCCGATGCGGACTTTCGATCCATGGCGGATCGACTAGTGGGCGTACTGGAACGGGAGCGCGACCGGGCCGAGGAACGGGCCCGAATGCTCTCGGAGGTACTGGAGTAATTACAAACTTAGGTTTGTAATACCCTGGTGGGAGTACATCTTCGACCGCCAGGATTCGAACCCCGACATAGCATCCATCCAGATCCGATCCGGATCATAAACACGACCTAATGAAGCTCAGAAGTGCTCGGTGTGCCGGTCAACCACCGATTAGAGGAGTACGTCGCCGGTCGAAAACCCGAATTCACTCCCCGAAGCGAACGATCTGGAGCACATGGGACACCTTTACCAGATCTGGTTTCATGTCTAGATATAGTTTTATTGATATATAATATTACATATAGTATATGTAACAACATCAATATGTTATGTCGGGGCAGATCGGAGTAGCAAAGCATGGTCGTTACATGCGTTACTGGATTTGAAGAGCGCTACTCTCTGTATCGTGAGTAATGCCGGAGTTAAATCCAGAGTATGAATGATCACAAATACAAGAAATATAATATTAGAGTAACTATCACCCCGAAATATAAGGAACATTCAGACCTCGCCATGATTTATGGTGGTCGACCCCGACTCGACGCTCGAAGATGCCAACGATCACGAGGATCGAGACGACGGAGTTCGAGTTTCCGATCGAGGACATGGGCTATTCCGGCCACGGCTTCGATCCGGTCTACGAACCGGGGACGACGAGCTGGCGCAAGCTGTTCGCGTTCGAGGTCCACACGGACGTGGGGATCACGGGCGAGTACGTCGGAGCCAACTCACCCGGCGCGGCCCAGATCAACATGTTCGCGGACTACCTGATCGGGAAGAACCCGCTCAAGCGCGAGCGTCACTGGTCGGAGATCAAGCGCGCGCTGCGGAAGTACGACCGGATGGGGATCGGGCCGATCGACATCGCGCTGTGGGACTTCGCGGGCAAGTACTACGACGCCCCCATCCACGAGCTGCTCGGCACCTACCGCGAGCGCCTCCCCGCCTACGCCTCCACCTACGCGGGCGACGACGCCGGCGGGCTCGATTCCCCGGAGGCCTACGCGGACTTCGCCGAGGACTGTCTCGAGATGGGCTACGGCGGCTTCAAGATCCACGTGTGGGCCGACGAGCTGCGATCCGTCGATCGGATGGTCGAGACGGTCCACGCGGTGGGCGAGCGCGTCGGCGACGAGATGGACCTCATGCTCGATCCCGCCTGCCACCTCGAGACGTGGGGGGACACGCTCGAGGTCGGCAAGGCGTGTGACGAACAGGACTTCTACTGGTACGAGGACCCCTACAAGGACGCGGGACTCTCCCAGCACGGCCACGGGAAGCTGATGGAGAAGATCGACACGCCGATCCTCCAGACCGAGCACGTCCGTGGCCTCGAACCACACGTGGACTTCATCGCGAACGGCGCGACCGACTTCGTGCGCGCGGACCCCGAGTACGACGCCGGGATCACGGGCGCGATGAAGATCGCCAACGCCGCGGAAGGCTTCGGCCTCGACGTCGAGCTTCACGCCCCCGGCCCCGCACAACGCCAGTGCTTGGCGGCCATTCGTAACGCCAACTACTACGAACTCGCCCTCGTCCATCCCGACGTCGACAACCCCATCCCGCCCGTCTACAAGGGCGACTACGACGATCACCTCGAGACGATCGACGAGGACGGGACGGTGCCCGTGCCGGACGGCCCCGGCCTCGGCGTCGAGTACGACTGGGAGTTCATCGAGGACAACGCCACCGGCAGCGTCCATGTCTACGAGTAGGACGCGCCGCGGCGCGAAAACGTCGATCGAACGAAAACGGGGTGACCGACCCTACACTCCCGTGAGCCGCGGGAGCATGAGGGTTAGCTGCGGGAAGTAGACGATCGCCAACAGGACCGCGAGGTCGGCGGCGTAGAACGGGAGGATCTTCTTGCTGATCTCCCAGACTGGGACCTCGGAGACGCTGGACGCCGCGAACAGACAGATGCCGAGCGGCGGCGTGATGAGCCCGAAGTTCAGCGTCACGATGAACATGATGCCGAACTGGTAGGCGGGAATGCCGAGCGTCTCCGCGATCGTCGCGAGCGTCGGGGCCAGGATGATGGCCGCGGCGCCGATCTCGAGCCACGTCCCGACGAACAGGAGGACGAGGCCGACGACCAGCATGAAGCCGACGGGGCTGAGGCCCATCTCGACGAGCGTGTTACCCAGCTGGCGGGTGATTCCCTGGATCGCGAGCATCCACGAGAGGATGGACGCGAACCCGATGATGGCGTAGAGCTGCGTCGAGCGCTCGAGGGTGACCCGAAGCGACTCGACGATCTTGTTGCCCGTGAGCGAGCGGTAGAAGCCGCCGCCGATCAACAGCGCGTAGACACACGCCACCGCGGCGGCCTCTGTCGGCGTGAAGACGCCGCCGAGGATGCCGCCGAGGATGATCGCGGGCATCGTCAACGCCACGAGGGAGTCGAACAGCATCGAGGGAAGCTCCGAGCGCGTCATCTCGGGCGTGTGGCTCGGGAAGTCGTACTGGATCGAGAGGATCCCCGTGATCACCATGAGCGCGCCGCCGAGCAGGATACCCGGGATCACGGCGGCGGCGAAGAGGCCGCCGATCGAGTTGCCCGTCACCGAGCCGTAGATGACGATGATGATGCTCGGCGGGATGATCGGACCGATGATCGAGGAGGCCGCCGTGATCGCGGAGCTGAAGGCGTCGTCGTACCCCTCCTCGCCCATCGCGGGAATGAACACCGAGCCGAGGGCCGCCACGTCGGCGACCGCGGCGCCCGTGATCCCGGCGAAAAAGAGGCTCGCGAGAACGTTCGCCTGCGCGAGCCCGCCGCGGATCCGGCCGATCGTGTAGTTGGCGAAGTTCACGATGCGGTTCGTGATCCCCGATCGGTTCATCAGCTCCCCGGCGAGCAGGAAGAAGGGGATGGCCAACAGGACGAACGAGTTGAGCCCGCTGAAGATCCGGGTCACCCCGGTCGTCATCGACTCGCCGGCGATGTACAACCAGAGGTACGACACCGTTGCGATCGCGAACGCGATGTCCACGCGCAAGAAGATGAGCGCGAGCAGGACGATGAGGAGGGGAACGAGCTCAATCATCGGAGACCTCCCGTCGATCGGACGCCTCGTAGATCATGGCGTTCGACTCCCGCTCGAGGATGGCGAGTCTGAGCACTCGCGACAGCGAGAACAGCGCGACGAGCGCGCCGCTTATCGGAACGACCGAGTAGACCCACACCATCTGGAACCCCAACGCCGGCATCGTCGACCGAAAGCCGGCATCGAAGGCGTACTGTGCGCCGAAGAACACCCAGATCAGCCCGAGAACCGTGTAGAGAGCGGCGATGGCGATCTGGATCCCGTACCGGGTCGACGGGGAGAACCGGTCGTAGAACAGCCCGACGTGGAGGTGGTCGTCGGTGTTGACGAGCGACGCGGTGATCAAGAGCGCGAACCAGATCATCAGGTATCGCGACACCTCGTTGGCCCACAGAAGCGACTCGCTGAACACGTATCGCATGACCACGTTCAACATGACCACGCAGACGAGCAGCGAGAGAAACACGAGACACAGCTGTCGAATCCTGGTGTCGACCTCGTCCATGACGCCGTGGTACGTGCTCGCCACCTGATAGAGCGAGCTGTTCTTGTCGACGTTAATTCGTGGCATGGTTCGATTGAACGACTGACGGACGAATGGTCCGTGGTTGATCCGGGACGCGTCGGGAAACCGACGGCGACGCGGTCATCGATCCTCCTCCGATCCCGCTTCCGGAACGACCGTGACGGGGACGTCGGCGTCCAGAATGACGGACTGGACCGTGCTCCCGAAGATCGCCTTGCCGGTCGGCGACCGCTTTCTGCCGCCCAAGACGATCTGGTCGACGTCCCGATCGGATGCGAGGGAGACGATGGCGTCGTCAGGGTGTCCCTCCGCGACGAGTGCGTCGACGTCGAATCCTTCGTCCTCGAGCGCGTCGCGCGCCCAGGTGACGGTCTCGGGGACGTCGTCGTACTCCTGAAGGGAGAGCGTTCCGCCGAGGTCGGAGTCGATCTCCTCGAAGACGTACAGGACGGTCACCGACACCTCCTCGGATCGAACCGGGAGGTCGGAGACGGCGTTCACCTGTCGCCGCGTGCGCGTCTCGTCCTTTCGAACTGGAATGAGTATGTGGTACATGCTACGATGATGAGTGGAAAACGGTTGTGAGGCGAGGCGACCCGCTACCGGCTTACTGGTAGCCGAGTTCCTGTTCCGCCTGCTCGATCGCGTCGGTCATCTCGTCGACGAGCCCGGGGTCGTCCATCTGCTCGCGGACGATCTGGCCGACGGGCTCCTGGGTCGCCTCCTGGAACTCGGTGATGAGGTCCTGGGGCGGATCGAAGACGGTGACGCCCGCGTCCTCGACGGTCTGGACGCCGCGCTGGCGCTGGATGCGGTTGATCATCCGAGCGTCCTGGGAGGCGAGGCGGCCGGCGGTGAGCACGATCTGCTGGTAGTGCTCGGGCAGGTCCTGGAACCACGACTCGTTGGCGTGGATGAAGTTCATCGTGAAGACGTGTCGGTCCAGGATGATGAAGTCGAGCACTTCGTGGAGGTCGCCCGAGATGACGGTCGGGATGGAGTTCTCCTGGCCGGCGACGACGCCCTGGTCGATCGCCTGGTAGAGCTCGTTCCAGTCGATCGGGGTCGGGTTGGCGCCGAGCTGGCGAACGAGCTCCTGGTGGGCCTCGATCTGCATCGTCCGGATGTCGAGCCCCTCCATGTCGCTGAGCGAGCGGATCTCCGAGCCAGCGATGCCGAACGAGCGGAAGCCGCCGTTGTCGTACCACGTCAGCATGCGCAGGCCGGTCTGGTCGCGGAAGTCCTCCCAGAGCGTGTCGCCGAAGCCCTTGTCGAAGACGTAGTTCGCGACCTCGACGTTGCGGAACGCGTACGGAAGCGCGTACACGTTGATGTTGGGGTAGAACGGCGCGATGTGTCCCTCCGCCGTCGAGCCGACGAGCTCGAGCGAGCCGGACTGGTTCTGCTCGATCATCTCACGGAGGCTGCCGAGGGCGCCACCGGGCGAGATCTCGACCGTGAAGTTGCCGTTCGTCTGCTGTTCGACGTAGTTCTTGAACGTCGTCGCGGCGCGGTGCTGGTGCTGCTGGATGTCCTCGGGACCGGAGTGGCCGAGAGTCACCGTCATCTCGGGCATCGCCAGATCGTTCGCGTTCTGGGAACTCCCGCCGTTCCCGTTGCCGCCGTTGCCGCCGTTGCCGCCGTTTCCGTTGCCACCGCTGCCGGTCAGGGAGCTACAGCCCGCCGTGGAGGCGACGCCGGCCGTGATCCCGAGCGCGGAGGCTTTCCTCATGAATGAACGTCTGTTTTGAGTCATCGCATTCGTCGATTGGAGAGGACTATAATAAAAGTTATCAAACGACGCTCATTGCTCGAATTGGAGAAGTAAAACGCATGAAAGAACGTTGAATATCTAGATAATAATTATAAATACATATAACAAAATTCCGAGATAATAACTAAATTGACGAATACGGATCATTAATGAGTGGGTGGCGAACGGATCCGGAACGACGGCGACGATCGGAGGGCTTCATTCGCAAAACGGGAACACCCGTTGAAAAGAATGACGTTCGAGTCCCGCGGATCGGCGGACGATCGGTGCATTGAGGGTCGTGTCATCACAACGCATATGGCCGTACGCGATGAGGGAACGGCATGGAGCGATCACGACGGGGATTCCTCAAGGCGTTCGGCGGCGGCGGCGCGCTCCTCGGGGGCGCATACGTCGCGACCCGCGGCGTTCGAGGCGATCGTCGACCGGCGGACCTCGAGGAGTGGCCGCCGTCCGAGTCGTCCGGCCGGCTCAGTTACTGGTCGTGGCAACACTACTGGCGATCGCAGGCCGAGGCGTTCCAGTTCGACGCCGACCTCGAGGCGATCGACAGCGAGACCGTCCCGGCCCGCGACCAGTACCGACGTCTCGTCGACGGCGAGACGCCGGACGTCGTCACCCTTCCCACGAGGCAGTTCGAACGGGCCGTCGAGAACGACCTCCTCGCGTCCTTCGATCCCGAGGTCGTCCCGTTCTGGCCGCCACGGAACGAACTGCAGACGCACGACGAATCACTGTACGTGCGCGAGGACGGCTGTTACGGCGTCCCACAGACGCCGATGAGCTACGCGCTCGCCTACCACCGCGAGGAACTCGAAGAGCCCTCCTCGTGGAGCCTGCTGTGGGACGAGTCGCTCACCGGACGGATCGGGATGCCGGCCGACCCGATACTCGCCGGACAGGTCGCCGCGCTCTACACCGGCCAGGACCCGAACGACCCCGACGACGTCGACGCGATCCGGGAGGCACTCGAGACCCAGCGCTCGCTCGTCGGAACCTACTGGACCGACTGGAACGACTGCTGGCGCGCGTTCCGCGATGCGAGCATCAAGGCCGCCGTCCTCCCCAACCCCCGAATGTGTCTCTGCTCGCAGGACGGCACCCCGATCGTCATGGCCGAACCCAACGAGGGCGTCCTCTACGGACAGAACACGCTCGCGATCCCCAAGGACGCCTCGAACCCCTACACGGCCCTCGAGTTCATCGACTGGGGCCTCGAGTTCAAGACCGGCACCGACGCCATGTGGACCCCCGAGGAGTGGCCGCTCCGTCCCCACCGCATGCTCGAGACCGACGCGCGAGAGGCCTACCTCGAGGCGGCCGAGACGGTCGGGATCGACGGGGCGGAATGAGGAAATTCACGAGGACCACACGGACACACGAGCCATGACCGACGCGCACGATCCGGTAACTGACCGTCACCGGGACACGTCATCGACCGACGTCGATCCCCTACCGATCGACGTCGATTCCCGGTCGCGTCGCGCGGCAGTGGCGACGATCGGCTCGCTCGGAGCCGGGGTGCTCGCCGGCTGTCTGGACCGAGGTGGGGTGAAAGGCGACGGGAGCGGAACCGGAACCGGCGGATCCGAGTCCGTCGAGACGCACCCGGCCACGAACGCCATCGAGGGCTCGCCGACGCTCGGCCCCGAGCCGGGAACGGCCGAGGCGACGATCGTCGAGTTCGGCGATCCCTCCTGTAGCACGTGTGCCGCGTTCGCATCCTCGACCTTCCCGAAGCTGCGAGAGAACGCGATCGATCCCGGGCGAGTGAGCTACGTCTGGCGGGCGCTACCGGGCGTCGAGCCGTGGGGCCGGCCCGCCGCCCGCGCGCTCTGGGCCGTCCAGCTCGCCGATCCCGAAGGGTTCTGGCGACTCAAGGCGTGGTACTACGACGAGCGGGCGTCCATCTCCGAGGACACCGTGCGCGACCGGACCGAGGAGGCGCTCGTGGATGGCGAAGTCTCGACCGACGCGCGCGTGGACCGCGTGCTGGCGGCGATCGACGACGAGGACGAGACGGTTCGGGAACGGCTCGAGCGCGACGAGCGGGCGGGCAAGGAGACCGACTTCACGGGCGTGCCCGCGTTCGTGCTCTTTCGGGACGGCGAGCACGTTACGACCGTCCTCGGCAACCAACCGTACGGCGTCTTCGAGGGGGCACTGGGGCTGTGACCGCCGACGATCGACGGTCGCGGCTCGCGCTCCCGTCCCGCCCGCCGCTTCCCACGTCGCGAGCGGACGTCGCGGAGACGGCTCGAACCGTCCGCAGGGTCCTGTCGCGTCCGGGGTACCTCGCCGTCGCCGTGGTGGTCGCGAGTACGATCACGGCCGCGTCCGCCGCGCTCGAGAACCCGGACCTCGTGGGGTATCTCCTCGGCGGCGACCTCCCGCTCGCCACGCGGACTCGGGTGTTCTTCATGCTGCTGCCGGGGGTGGAGACGGCCGCGCCGGTCGTGGACGCGGGACGGCTCCTCGTCGCGACGTTGACCGGGATCGTCGCGGCGGTGGCGACGTTCAGGGTTCGGCTGACGGGCTCGGCGGCCGAGGGCGGACGCGCGGGCGCGACGACGAGCGTCGGCGTCCTCGCGAGCGTCCTCGGCGGCGGGTGTGCGGCCTGCGGTCCCGCGATCGCCGCGGGACTCGCCGGCTCGGGACTCGCGGTCCCCGCGGCGGTACTCCCGTTCGGCGGGACGGGCGTTCTGTGGGGGTCGGTGCTGCTGCTCGCCTGCTCGGTCTTCTGGCTCACGCGCGGGATCGGGGGTGCGTGTGCGGTGGAATCCGGACGGTAGTCCCTCGGAAGGATCGTGAACCGACTCAGGCCAGCCAGGGAGCGCCCGCGCGCTCGACGAAGCGCTCGGTTCGATCGATCGCGTCGATCGCCGCCACGTCCTCGGGGTCGAGCTCGAGGTCGAGCGCGGCGAGGTTGTCGCGGATGTGCGCCTCGCTCGTCGCCTTCGGAATGACGCGGACGCGGTCCTTCGAGAGGAGCCACGCGAGCGAGACCTGCGCCCCGCTGACGCCGTGTTTCTCTGCGATCGACTCGATCGGAGGGAGATCGAGAACGCGACCGCGCGCGAGCGGGGAGTAAGCCACGAGGTCGTAGCCGTGCGTCTGTGCGTGCTCGAGGAGGTCGTCCTGCGGGAGAAGCGGGTGCATCTCGACCTGGTGGGCGAAGAGGCCCGATTCGAGGCGGTCGCGGGCCTCATCGAGGAGAGGCACGTCGAAGTTGCTAACCCCGACGTGGTCGATCCAGCCACGGTCGACCAGCTCGTCGAAGGCCGGAAGCGTCTCCGAGGCCGCGTAGTTGCCGATCGGCCAGTGGACGTACAGGAGATCGATGACGTCGACGTCGAGGCGGTCCAGGCTCTCCTTCGTGGCCTCGATGACCTCCTCGTAGGCGACGCCGGTCTCCTCGGGGTGGATCTTGGTCGCGAGCGTGATCTCCTCGCGGGGAACGTCGGCGGCGGCGATCCCCTCGCCGACCGCCGCCTCGTTGCCGTACGCCTGTGCGGTGTCGACGTGTCGATACCCCATCTCCAGGGCCGTTCGAACGCTCTCGGCGCAGACGTCCGGTTCCGCGTTCTGCCAGGTTCCGATCCCGATGTCGGGCAGGCTCATGGGGCGATCATCCGGGACCGGGGGGATATCTCTTTGGATCGAGGCCACGCAGTCGGTCGATCGCGTCGCGTCCAAAGAGCTATCCGTGGAGGTGTCGAATCGGCGCGCGAGACATGAGCGAGATCGTCGACTACGAGCTCTTCGAGGTGCCGCCGCGCTGGCTGTTCTTGCGGATCGAGACCGCGGACGGTCTCGTCGGCTGGGGCGAACCCGTCGTCGAGGGGCGATCGCACACGGTGAAGGCCGCGGTCGAGGACCTGATGGAGACCCACGTCCTCGGCGAGCCCGCCGCCCCGATCGAGGACCACTGGCAGACGATGTACCGCGGCGGGTTCTACCGCGGCGGCCCGGTGTTGATGTCCGCCATCGCCGGCATCGATCAGGCGCTCTGGGACCTCAAGGGCAAGCGGTTCGACGCGCCGGTCCACGAGCTGCTCGGCGGCAGGGCCCGCGACCGGATCCGGGTCTACCAGTGGATCGGCGGCGACCGGCCCTCGGCGGTGGCCGAGGAGGCGAGAAAGCGGGTCGACGCGGGGTTCACGGCGTTGAAGATGAACGCGACCGAGGAGCTCGAGCGCGTCGACGATCCCGCGACCGTGCGTCAGGCGGTCGAGCGGCTGAAGGAGGTCCGCGAGGCTGTCGGCGAGGAGGTGGACGTCGGCGTCGACTTCCACGGTCGGGTGAGCAAGCCGATGGCGAAGCGGCTCGCGGCGGCGCTCGAGCCCCACGAACCGATGTTCATCGAGGAGCCCGTCCTCCCCGAGCACAACGACGAGCTCGGCGACGTCGCGGCCCACACGACGATCCCGATCGCGACCGGCGAGCGGATGTTCTCGCGGTGGGACTTCAAGGAGGTCTTCGAGGACGGCTCCGTCGACGTGATCCAGCCGGATCTGTCGCACGCCGGCGGCATCACGGAGGTGAAGAAGATCGCGAGCATGGCGGAGGCCTACGACGTCGCGATCGCGCCCCACTGCCCGCTCGGGCCGATCGCGCTCGCCTCCTGCATCCAGGTCGACGCCTGCTCGCCGAACGCGCTCATTCAAGAACAGAGCATGAACATCCACTACAACGAGACCTCCGACGTGGTCGACTACCTGGCGGACCCGGACGTCTTCGACTACGAGGACGGCTACGTCGACATTCCGGAGGGGCCGGGCCTCGGGATCGACATCGACGAGGCGTTCGTCCGCGAGCAGGCCGAGGAGGACGTCGACTGGCACGGTCCCGTCTGGCGCCACGACGACGGCAGCGTAGCCGAGTGGTGAGCCGGCGGGAGCCGTCTCGAAACACCCCCGAGCGCGGACCGAGGAGGATTCCTCAAAGCGCCCGAAGCCGCTCCTCGAGACAGACGGTGACGATGGACTTCGCGATGGCGGCGCCGCCCTCGATGGGGTCGAGCTTCGTCTCGCCGGCGCGCTCGCCGTAGGGGATCGGAACCTCCCGGACGTCGAAGCCGCGCATCAGCGGGCGGATGAGGAGTTCCGCGGAGAGGCCCGTGTTCTCGGTCCAGTCGATCGACTCCACGACGTCGCGGCGGTACGCGCGCATGCCGTTCGTGGTGTCGTGAACGCGCGTTCCCATGAGGAGGCTCGCGATCGCGGCGAACGCGTGGTTTCCGAACCGGTTGAACGCCGGCATCGCGTCGGCGCCGTGATAGAGCCGATCGCCGCTCACGACGTCGTACCCCTCGTTGATCGCCTCGAGGAACTCGGGAAGCCGCTCCATCGGGTAGGTGTCGTCGCAGTCGGTCGTGACGACCACCGGGCGGTCGGGCGCGAGGATCGCCTCGCGAACCGCGATGCCGTAGCCCTGGGGCTCCTGTTCGATGACGCGCGCGCCGTGCTCGCGGGCGATCTCCGGCGTGCGGTCCGAGGAGCCGTCGACACAGACGACCTCCGCCTTCCCGTCGGTGACGCGCTCGACGTCCTCGAGCACCGTTTCGATCGCCTCCTCCTCGTTGTAGGTGCCCATGACGACGCTGAGGTCCTCGAAGGTGTACTCGTCGTCGACGCCGCCCGAGGCGGCCGCGGCGTCGAGATCGGTGCCCGCCGCGGTCGCCCGCTCCGCACCGTCCGGCGTCCCTTCGACGTCCGGCGTCCCTTCGGCGTCGTCGGATGTCGGCTCCGCGTCGTTGTCGGTCGTATCCGTCTCGATCGTGCTCGCAGTCCCGCTCGCCGTGTGTGCTGAATCGCTCATTACCTACACCTCAGGTCGCACGCACTTGAGTTTTTAGGTTTGCCTAAAACAGCGGCGTGATATCGTGTCACGAACCCGAGAGCCGGGCGTCGACGTCGTCGGCGACGCGGAGCGCGAGCGCGGCGATGGTGAGCGTGGGGTTCATCGCCCCGCCCGTGGGGAAGACGGAGCTGGAGGCGATCCAGCAGTTCGCCAGGTCGTGGGTCCGGCAGTCGGGGTCGACGACGCCGTCCTCCGGGTCGTCGCTCATCCGCGTCGTGCCCATGTGGTGGTAGGCGGGACCGGTCGCGTCCGGACCCGCGACCCACCCGACGTCGGCGCCGAGTTCCTCCAGGATCTCGACCTGGATCTCGTTGGCCCGCTCGATCGTCTCGAGCGCCCGGTCGTCGACGGTCCATTCGATCTGCGGGACCGGGTTACCGTGGTCGTCCGTGCGGTCGTCGGCGAGCGTCACGCGGCTGTCGGACCGGGGTCGCTGCTCGACGAGCCCGCCCATCGCGACGTGGTTGCCGTACCCGTCCCGCAGCTGCTCCAGGAGGGGGTCGCCCCAGTCGTCGCCCGAGAGCGCCATCTCGACGGGGGAGGGGCCGGCGTAGTTGAAGAACTCCAGTTTGAACGGCGCCTGCGACTCGTCGGCCTCGTCGTAGAACTGGTCGCAGCCGCTCGTGTAGAAGCCGACGTGGTTCTGTCGGGTCGGCTCCTCGAGCGTCCCGCCCGCGCCCGCGAACAGGTGATCCATGAAGAACTCGCCGACGTGACCGCTGGCGTTGGCGAGTCCGTCCGGGTAGCGGTCCGAGGCGGACAAAAGGAGGAGACGCGGCGTCTCCACGCCCCCGGCGGCGACGACGAACGCGTCGGCCTCCTGTCGGTGCTCCTCCCCATCCGGCGTCGCGTAGACCGCGGCGGTCACGCGATCCTCGTCGTCGTGCTCGAGCCGCTGAACCGACGCGCGGTCGATCACGGTCGCGCCGTGCTCCTCCGCGCGGTCGACGTGGACCGTCGCGTCGTACTTCGCGCCGCTCGGACACACGGGCTGGCAGGTGCCGTACCCGACGCAGGGCGACCGCCCCTCGTACGGCTCGGAGTTGCGCGCGTTCGGTACCGAGTGCATGTCGATCCCGAGCGACTCGCAGGCCTCGGCGAAGAGGGAGTCGCTGTAGGAGGGCTCGAAGGCGGGCATCGGGTGTGGCTCCTCGCGGGGCGGCGCGTAGGGGTTGTCGGAGGCTCCCGCGACGCCCAGTTCGCGTTCGGCCTCCGCGTAGTAGGGCCGGAGATCCGCGTAGTCGATCGGCCAGTCGGGACCGACGCCGCGGACCGTACCGGAGTTGAAGTCGTCCTCGTGGAGGCGCATCACCATCCCCTGCCAGTGGAGGGTCGACCCGCCGATCCCCTTCACGCGGGCGTGGTTCAGCGGATAGAACCGATCGCCGGCGTTCTCGTGGGCGTCGCGCGCGCCGCCGACGTCCCACACGTCGGGGCGATCGTAGGCCGGCCGGATCGCCCGCTCCTGGCGTTTCAGGCGGTCGCTCGGGTCGAACCTGGGCCCCGCATCCAAAATCGCGACCCCGTGGCCGCTCGCGGCGAGACGCTCGCCGACGATGCCGCCGGCGGGACCGGCTCCGACGATACAGACGTCGGCGTCCGGGATCGGCGTTCGATCGACGGCCGCTTGGTCGACTGCCGCTTGGTCGACGGGCGCTCGGTCCGAGCCTTCGGGTCCGCTCATCGCGTTGGTCCCCGCGTGTAGGTGTCGTGTCCCCCAGGATGTCCCTGCGGGTTCTCGATCCCGACGAGCTTCCCGCCGGTCGGCGAGGCGTAGAGGGCGAGCAGTAGCTCGTTGACGACGTAGTACCGAACCCGCTCGGCGAACGTCCCGTCGGGCGCCTCCTCGGCGGTGTGGGCGCCGACCTCCCGAAGCAGCCGGTCGCGGTCGGCGGTCGAGAGGGCGACGATCCGATCGCCGTGCCACTCCTCGGCGCGCCGGTCGAGCTCGCCGGCGACGGTCCGAAGCGATTCCGCGTGGTCCTCGCGATCGAGTCGTCCGTCGAGGAACGATCCGACGAACTCCTCGATCCCGGAGACCTCCGAGGGATAGACGATCTCGGCGACGGCGACGAAGGCGTCGACGAGTTCGGCGTCGGAAAGCCGGTCGCTTCCGTCGCGATCGGTTTCGTCGTGCCCACTTCCGTCGCGATCGCTTCCGAGACGGGCGGCTCCGCCGACCGCGGCGCCGCCGGCGCCGATGGCCGCGAGGGCCGCGACCGCGTCGCGTCTCGACAGCTCCATGTCCGGATTAGGCAAACCTAATCCTTATAGCCGTTGGAGTGGCTCCGTTTATACACGGAGGACATCGATGGGGGACATCCGATCGGTCGTTCGCGCCGCCCGCGGGGCGCTCGAGCGCGAGGAGCGTCCGCCGCTCGGGCTGACGCTTCTGTGTGCCGGAATCGCCGCCGCGATGGTGTTACCGTTGAGCTGGCTCGTGATCGAGGCCGGCACGGTCGATCCGGAGCGTGCGCGGGAACTCGTCTTCCGGATCGGGACCCTCGAGGTGCTGGCGAACAGCCTGGCGTTGACCGCCGGCGTCACGGCCGCCTCGATGCTGATCGGGGTTCCGCTCGCCTACCTCACCACCCGGACGAACCTCCCGTTCCGGCGCTTTTGGACCATCGTCGCCGCCCTGCCGCTCGTGGTGCCGAGCTACGTCGGCGCCTTCTCGTTCGTCTCGGCGTTCGGCCCCCGCGGCGAGTTCCACGACCTGCTCGCGCCGCTGGGCGTCGATCGAGTTCCCGAGATATACGGACTGGGGGGCGGGATCCTCGTCATCACGCTGTACACCTACCCCTACGTCTACCTCACGACGCGGGCGGCGCTTCTGTCGCTCGACACCACGCTCATCGAGGCGGCGAGAACCCTCAATCACACGCGCTGGGGAACGTTCAAGCGCGTGACGCTTCCGCACATCCGGCCGGCCGTGGCCGCCGGCAGCCTGCTCGCGGCGCTCTATGCGATCTCCGACTTCGGGACGCCGGCCATCATGCGCGTCGAGGTCTTTACCCGCCAGATATACGTCGAGTACAACTCCTTCGGCCAGGAGTACGCGGCGCTTTTGTCCCTGCAACTGCTCGGGGTGGTCCTCCTCGTGTTGGCGCTCGAACAGTGGATCCGCACGGACCGAACGGTCGAGGCCGGATCGGGCTCCGGCGGCGAGACCCGGGCCGACCTGGGCGTCTGGCGGTGGCCAGCGATGCTGCTCCCGGGAAGCGTCGCCGCCGTCTCGCTCGTGGTTCCGGTGTGGATCCTCCTCCTTTGGCTCACGAGCACGGGGACGGACCGCCGCCCCTCGCTCGCCTTCGAGTGGAGCTTCGCCCTCAACTCCGCGACGGTCGCGCTCGCGGCGGCCGTCGTCGCCTCGGCGGCGGCGCTGCCGATCGCGTACTTCTCCGCGCGCCACGAGTCGGTGCTGGCCACCGTCTTCGAGCGGGCGACCTACGTCGGGTTCGCGGTTCCGGGGATCGTCCTCGCGCTGGCGCTCGTCTACTTCGGCGCGGGCTATGAGGCCCTGGAGATCCCCTACGCGCCGGCAATCTACCAGACGATCCCGCTTTTGGTCTTCGCCTACGTCGTCCGGTTCACCCCGCAGGCGGTGGGCACCCTCAGATCCGGCGTACTCGGCGTCGATCCGACGCTCGTCGAGGCCGCTCGGTCGCTCGGCGAGACCCCCGGCGGAGCCTTCAGACGCGTCACCCTTCGTCTCATCGCGCCGAGCGTCACGGCCGGGGCGGCGCTCGTCTTCCTCACGACGATGAAGGAACTCCCGGTGACGCTCATCCTGCGGCCGACCGGCTTCGAGACGATCGTCACCCAGATCTGGCGCGCCCAGGCGGCCGCCTACTTCCAGTACGCGGCCGTTCCGGCGCTGTTGCTTTTGGCCATCTCGGGGCTCTCGATGGTGGTGTTGCTCGTCGGGAGCGGACGAGAGGGGCTTTGAGGAGCGACCGCGTACGGAGAGGGGAGTCGCTCCTCGTCGGCCCGCGCCCCTACTCGTCGACGCGCGCCTCGCCGCCCGAGAGCATCTCGAGGACCTGCATCACGCCGGAGTTGTCGTCGTGGTCCATCCCGTTTTGGAGCATCGTCTTGTAGAGCTCGTGGTTGATCGCCGTCTGGGGCATCGGCGAGCCGAACTCCTCGCCCGCGTCCGTGGCGATGCGCAGGTCCTTGTACTGGTAGGCGGCGAAGAATCCGGGATCGAAGTCGCCCTGGATCATGTCGGGCGCGCGGTTGTCGAGGGCCCAACACCCGGCCGCGCCGCCGCTTATCGCGTCGACGACCGCCTCGAGGTCGGCGCCGGCGTTGTCCGCGAAGACGAGCGCCTCGCTGACGCCGACCATCTGGGCCGCGACGACGATCTGGTTGCACGCCTTCGTCGTCTGTCCGGCGCCGCTCGGGCCGCAGTGGGTGATCGTCTCGCCCATGGCCTCGAGCACGTCCATCTGGGCCTCGAGCGCGTCCTCGTCGCCGCCGACCATGATCGAGAGCGTCCCGTCGATGGCGCCCTGCTCGCCCCCGGAGATGGGCGCATCGAGCATGTCCACCCCTTCCTCAGCGAGACGGTCCGCGACCGACTCCGCCACCGTCGGCGAGATGGTCGAGTGGTCGATCACGGTCATCCCTTCGCTCAGACCGTCGATGACCGGATCCGACTCGGAGCCCTCGCCGAGAACCACGTTCTCGACGTCGGGCGAGTCGGGCAGACAGAGGAGCACGACGTCGCTTCGCTCGGCGACGCCCGCGGGCGATCCGCCGTCCTCGCCGCCGTACTCGACGAGCTCCTCGGTCGGCTCGTCGGAGCGGTTGTACCCGACGACGGAGTAGCCCGCGTCGATCAGGTTCTTCGCCATCGGCAGTCCCATGATTCCGAGTCCGACGTATCCAACGGTTGGTGTTGGCATGGCTCCATATGGGGGCATGGTGCCTAAAAGTCTAAGCCCGATCGAGGCGATCGACCGGTCGGAATCCGATCGCGGAGGTCGGCTGTCGGGAGCGAGTCGGAGAGGACGACGTTCCGAACCCGATCGCGGCTTGCGCTCCGTCGACGGCCGGGCGATCGCCCAGGGTTTTTAAGCCGACGTCGCCGCAAGGGCGAGCCATGTGTACCCATGGTCGGTGAGGCACGAACCCCGACGGAAGGGGAGGGACCGCTCGACGGCGTGACCGTCCTCGACGCTTCACGGGTGCTCGTGGGGCCGTTCTGTACGATGCAGCTCGGCGATCTCGGCGCCGAGGTGATCAAGATCGAACGCCCGGGCGAGGGCGATCAGACCCGCGGATGGTACCCGCCGTCGTTCGGCGGATCGGAGACCGACGGAGGAGCGGATCGAAACGTCGGCGACCTGGAGGGTGGCGACGGGAGGGACGGCGACGGGAGCACCGGATCCGACGCGGGAGATTCCGAGGACGCGGGCGAGAGCGCCTACTACGTGAGCGTCAATCGCAACAAGCGCTCCGTCGAGTTGAACCTCGCGAGCGAGGCCGGCCGCGCGGTGTTTCGCGACCTCGCGGGCGAGGCCGACGTGCTCGTCGAGAACTTCCGGGTCGGCAAGATGGCCGAGTGGGGACTCGACTACGGCGACCTCCGCGAGTCGAATCCCGGGCTCGTCTACTGTGGCATCTCCGGCTACGGCGAGTGGGGCCCCGACCGCGACAAGCCCGCCTACGACATCATGATGCAGGCGCGCGGCGGGCTGATGAGCATCACCGGAGTCGAGGGAGGCCCGCCCGTTCGAGTGGGCGTGGCGCTCGCCGACGTCGGCGCCGGGATGTACGCCACCCAGGCGATCCTCGCGGCGCTGCTCGAGCGCGAGCTCGGCGACGGGAGCGGCCAGAAGGTCGACGTGAGCCTCCTCGACGGGCAGGCGGCCTGGATGAGCTACATGGCGACGAACTACTTCGCCTCCGGCGAGCCGCCGGGTCGAATGGGCAGCAAACACCCGAACATCGCGCCCTACCAGGCCTTCGAGACGCGCGACGGCTACGTCGTCGTCGCCTGCTCGTCGGACCCGTTCTGGCCGCCGCTCTGTGAGGCGCTCGACCGCCCCGATCTCCTGGCCGACGAGCGCTTCGAGACGAACACGAAGCGGGTGAGAAACCGGGAGATCCTCGATGCGGAACTCGACGCGGAGTTCGCCGAGTGGACGACCGAGGAGGCGCTCGAGGCGCTCTCTGCCCACGACGTCCCCGCCAGCCACGTGCGGGACATGGAGGAGCTGTTCGAGGACCCACAGATCCGCGCCCGGGGCATGCGCGTGGAGATGGACCACCCGACGGCCGGCACCGTCGAGATGCCCGGATCGCCGATGCACCTCTCGCGGACGCCGACCTCCTACCGGCGCCACCCGCCGCTCCTCGGCGAGCACACGACGGACGTCCTCTCGGAGTACGGCTACGGCGAGGACGACCTGCGGCGGCTTCGCGAGGCGGGAGCGATCCCGGAGGAGTGAGCCGGTTCGGCCGTCTCCTCAGTCGCCCAAGTCGCGCCAGGACAACACGGGATCGCGCGCGGCCGACACCTGGTCGATCCGGCGGGCGGTCGTCCGGTTCGGCGACGACTCGATCGTCTCGTCGTCGTCGCCGAAGGCGCGGTCGAAGGCCTCGCCGAGATCGTCGAGCGACGACCGGCTCTCGATCTCGGTCGGCTCGGTCAACATCGCCTCGGGGACCATCTCCGGCCACTTCGTCGTCGGCGGGTGGACGCCGTAATCGAGCATCCGCTTCGCCACGTCGGCGGCGTCACGCTCGCCGGCCGTGGCCGCGAACTCGTGGTGGAAGGGCCCGTAGGGCACCTCGAGGTCGATCCGCTCGGCGAGGTAGTTGGCGTTGAGGACCGCCTTCGCCGAGGCGTCGAGGAGTCCCTCCCCGCCGAGACGGGCGATGTAGGCGTACGCCTTGATCAACACGAGCCAGTTCCCGGAGAAACCGTGGACCTTGCCGATCGAGCGCTCGGGCTCGGTCAGCTCGTAGCCGGCTCCGCCCTCCCGCTCGCGAACGTGCGGGGTCGGCAGGAACTCAGCGAGTTCGGCCGTCACCCCGACCGGACCGGCGCCCGGACCGCCGCCGCCGTGGGGCGTCGCGAAGGTCTTGTGGACGTTGTAGTGCATCACGTCGAATCCCATGTCGCCCGGTCGAGCCCGGCCCAACAGCGCGTTGAGGTTGGCGCCGTCGTAGTACAACAGCCCGCCCGCGTCGTGGACGATCGCCGCGATCTCCTCGATGTCGCGCTCGAAGAGCCCGACCGTGTTCGGGTTCGTGAGCATCAACGCGGCGGTCTCCCCGGAGACCGCCGCCCGAAGCGCCTCGAGGTCGACCCGGCCGTCGTCGTCGGAGGGCAGCTCCACGACGTCGTAGCCCGCGAGCGCCGCGGTGGCGAAGTTCGTCCCGTGAGCGGAGGCGGGCACGATCACCTCCGAGCGGTCGTCGCCGCGGGACTCGTGGTAGGCCTTCGCGATCCGGATGCCCGTGAACTCGCCGGCGGCACCGGCCGGCGGCTGAAGCGTCACCGCGTCCATCCCGCCGATCGTCGCGAGGTACTCCTGGAGGCCGTGGCGAACCGCGAGAGTCCCCTGGGTAGAGGCCGCGGAGCGGTCGGGGTGGACGAGCGCGTTCGGGTCGGCGGCGACGTCCTCGGTGAACGGCGGATTGTACTTCATCGTACACGACCCGAGCGGATAGGGCCCGGAGTCGATCGACCAGTTCATCTGGGAGAGCCGGGTGTAGTGGCGGGCCAACTCCGGCTCGGAGAGCGAGGGGAGCGTCAACTCCTCGCGGGTCAGATCGTCGGGCAGCGGGCTCTCCTCGCGGACGTCGACCGTCTCCTCGCGCTTTTCGGCCAACAGCGGCTCGTGTCGGTCCTCGTCCTCGCGGGTGTACCGGGCCTGGTCGTGGCGCATTCAGGCCACCTCCTCGAGGGCGGCGACGAGGCCGTCCATCGCGCGGGCGTTCTCGTCCGTGACACACGCCTGCAGCAGGTGGTCGTCGATCGCGTGAACCGCGAATCCCTCGGCCTCGAGGTCGTTCGCGAGCGCCGGCGCGGGCTGGTCACAGCGGATCGCGAACTCCCGGAAGTGGTGCCGGTCGTGGACGGGCGCCTTGTACCCCGTGAGGTCGTCGATCCGTTCGGCGAGCCTCCCGGCGTCGCGCACGCACCGGTTCGCGAGGTCGACGAGCCCGTCGGGACCGAGGTGGGTCGCGTGCATCGCCGCGCGCAGGGCGACCCACGCCTGGTTGGTACAGATGTTCGAGGTCGCCCGCTGTTTGCGGATGTGCTGTTCGCGCGTCTGGAGCGTGAGCGTGTAGGCGCGGTCGCCGGCGGCGTCCTCGCTCGCGCCGACGAGCCGGCCCGGAACCTGCCTGAGGAACGCCTCGCGACAGGCGAACAGTCCGAGCCCCATGCCGTCGGCCACCGGCAGGCCGAGGGCCCCGGCGTCCCCGACGACGACGTCGGCGCCGACGCTCGCGGGCTCGCGAAGCACGGAGAGCGCGAGGACGTCCGAACCGAGCACGAAGAGCGCGTCGTCGTCCGCGGCGAGGTCGCCGATCGCGGCGAGCCGTTCCTCGATGCAGCCGCGAACGGTCGGGTTCTCCGCGTAGACCATGACGACGTCCTCGCCGAGACGCTCCGCGAGCGCGTCGACGTCGGCGATCCCGTCGTCCATCGGGTAGGACTCGACGGCGAGGCTCGCGCCGTCACAGTATCCCTCGAGCACCGCGCGCTTTCCCTCCCGCAGGTGATCGGGGACGAGAACGACGTTCCCGTCCGCCGATCTGGTCCGGTCGGCGAGCGTCGCGGCCTCCGCGAGCGCCGTGGCGGCGTCGTACATCGAGCAGTTCGCGACGCCCAGTCCGGTGAGCTCGACGAGGATCGACTGGTACTCGAAGAGCGCCTGGAGGAACCCCTGTGCGATCTCCGGCTGGTACTGGGTGTAACTCGTGAGGAACTCCGAGCGGTCCGCGAGGTGATCAACGACGCTCGGCACGTAGTGTGCGTAGTGACCCCGACCGAGGAACTCGACGAGGTCGTCGTTTCGCGCGAACGTGCGCGAGAGCTCCTCGCGAACCGCCCGCTCGGAGCGTGCGGGAATGTCGAGTTCGCCGTCGAAGGCGACGGGGCCGGGAATGTCGAAGAGGTCGGCCTCCCTCTCGACGCCGATCGTCTCGAGCATCGCCGCGACCTCCGCGTCCGTGTGCGGGGCGTACGGCGTCCCGGAGCCGGTAGGAACGCGGCTCGCTCCGCCGGACTCGGACTCGGAGCCGATCCCGCCCGATCCGTCGGAGTCGGAGCGGTCGCCCGTCATTCGATCCGGTCTCGGTACTCGGCGGCGGTGAGGAGATCGTCGAACTCCCCGTCGTCCGCGGGGTCGATCTCGAGCATCCAGCCGTCGCCGTAGGGGTCCTCGTTGACCAGCTCGGGCGCGTCGAAGAGCGCCTCGTTGACGGCGACCACCTCGCCGGAGACCGGGGCGTACAGGTCCGAGACGGCCTTTATCGACTCGACGACGCCGAAGGTCTCGTCGGCCTCGATCTCCTCGCCGGGGTCGGGCAGTTCGACGAAGACGACGTCGCCGAGCTCGTCCTGTGCGAACGCGGAGATGCCGATCCGCACGGGGTCGTCGGTGGTCGTCCACTCGTGTGATTCCAGGTAACGACGGTCGTCGGGTACATCGAAGCTCATGGTGTGGTGAAATGGAGGGTCAACGGTCGAGAAACGGGGGCGATCGCACGCGAGCACGCTTCCTCTCGCCGCGAACGACGACGCCGACCTCGGCGCCGTCCTCGGCGGCGTCCGCATCGAGGTAACCCAATCCGATGGGCTCTCCGAGGGTCGGGCTCATCGTACCGGAGGTGAGGTGACCGATCTCCTCCCCGTCGACGTCGGTCACGGCGTATCCGTTCCGGGGGACGCCGCGTTCGGTCAACACGACCCCCGTAAACCGCTCGTCGGTCCCCGCGTCCGACTGGGCCGCGAGCGCGTCCCGGCCCCGGAAGTCGACGTCGAGGTCGACGACGAATCCGATCCCGGCCTCGTAGGGGGTCCGCGGCTCCGCGTCCGGATCGAAGTCCTGTCCCGAGAGCAGAAAGCCCATCTCGATGCGGAGGGTGTCGCGGGCGCCGAGCCCGCAGGGGCGACACTCGAGGGCGCCCCAGACCGGCTCGGCGTCCTCGCTCGCACAGAGGACCTCGAAGCCGTCCTCGCCGGTGTAGCCGGTCCGCGCGAGGAGGCACTCGACGCCGGCGATGCGGGCGTGGTCGAACTCGAAGCGGCCGAGGTCGCGGACGTCCGCGAGATCGGGGCGTCCCGTCCCGGAATCCGGGTCGGCAGCCTCGGCGACCAGGTCCGGCGCGTCCGGGCCCTGGACGGCGACCATGGCCCACTCGTCTGTAACGTTCTTGACGGTTGCGTCGAGGTCCGCCGCGTCGCGGTGGTCGACCCAACGTTCGTAGGCCGCCTCGTCGTGGCCCGCGTTCGGGACGAACAGGTAGGCGGGGTCGTCGGAAAACCGGCGGTAGACGACGACGTCGTCGAGCATGATCCCCTGGTCGTCGGTGACCGCGGTGTACTGCGCCTCGCCCGGATCGAGGGCGGCGACGTCGTTCGTGGTGAGCCGCTGCATCAACGCCGTCGCGTCCGGTCCGGCGACCTCGATCTCGCCCATGTGGGAGACGTCGAAGATCCCCGCCGACTCGCGGACCGCCGCGTGCTCGGTCCGGATCGAGTCGAACTCGACCGGCATGTCCCACCCGCCGAAGTCCACGAACGAGGCGCCGGCCGCCTCGTGGACCGCGTGAAGTGGCGGTGTGCGTCGGGCCATGTCGACACCTCGCCCGCTCGCGCCAAAGGTTTTGCCATGGCGTCCGCGCGGACGGGACCCGGGACCGTTCGCGGGAGGAGCGAGGACGACCGATCGACGGCGAAGCGATCAGCACGCATATGCCGACGCGAGCGATACGGGACGTATGGACGCGGAAGGAGACGGAACGGACCGGGACTCGGGGACCGCCGGGGACGCGGGTCCGGAGGTCGGCGGTGAGAGGGGTCCGGACCCCGACGCGAAGGCGACTGTGGACCCGGAGACGGATCCCGTCACGGACCCCGAAGCGGATCCCGTCCCGGATCCGAACCCGAGCGGGATCGGCGGCTTCCACGTCGACCGGACCGTCGGCGTCGCGCTGTTCGTCGACGGGCCGAACGTGTTGCGCGACGAGTTCGACGTCGACCTCGACGACGTTCGCGAGGCGGCGGGCGAGGAGGGACCGCTCGTGACGACTCGGCTCTACCTCGACGAGCACGCGACGCCGGGGCTCATCCAGGCGGCGGAGGCCCGCGGCTTCGAGGTCGTGATCACCTCGGGGGACGTCGACGTGAAACTCGCCGTGGACGCGACGCGGTTCGCGGCGGAGGGGCGGATGACCACCCTGGCGATCGCCTCGCGCGACACCGACTTCAAGCCGGTCCTGGAGACGGCGAACGGATACGGCGTCCGCACGGTCGCGATCGCGCCCGGCGAGTTCGGCCGGTCGGACGCGCTCCGAAACTCGGCGACGGACTCCGTCACGCTCGACGGCGACGTCTGAGCGAACGCGGGGGCTGAGGGCGGACAAACGGAACGGTCAGGAGCGAGGTCTCAAGCGGAGACCGGCTCGCCGAAGGCGTAGACGGTGTTGTGGCCGGTCACCTCGACGGTGGCGAACTGGCCGGGCTCGAGGCCGTGTTCGTCCGCGTTCTGAACGATGACCTGTCTGTACGCCGAGTCGCGACACTTCACCGAGTCGCCGGTCCCCTCCCGGACGACGAGCACGTCCCGGACGGTCCCGACCATCGACCCGTAGGCCTCGCCGACGACGTCCATCTTCAGCTCGGACATCGCCTTCGAGCGCTCCTTCTTCACCGTCCCGCCGAGGCCCTTCATGTCGGCGGCGTCGGTGCCCGGCCGCTTCGAGAATCGTGTCACGTTGATCTTCTCGGGCCGGACCTCCCGGAGGAGGTCCATCGACCGCTCGTGGTCGTCGCTCGTCTCCGTCGGAAATCCGACGATGAAGTCCGTAGAGAGCGTCCAGCGGTCGAGGCGATCGTCGAAGGTCGAGACGATCTCGCGGAACTCGTCCACCCGGTGTTGTCGCCGCATCGACTCGAGGACCTCGTCGCTGCCGGACTGTACGGGCGCGTGGATGAAGTCGTAGAGCTTCTCGTTGCGGGCAAAGACGTCCGCGAGCTCCTCGCGGATGCCGTGGATGCCGCCCGGGTTGGCCATGCCCAGGCGCACCCGAAAGTCGCCCTCGATCTCACAGATGCGGTCGAGCAGCTCGGGGAGCTTGCGCTCGCCGTCGTCCCACCCGTAGACGCCGGTGTCCTGGCCGGTCACGCGGATCTCCTTCGCCCCGGCGTGGACGAGCGCGCGGGCCTTCTCGAGGTTGTGCTCTATCGGCGGGGAGTCGACGCGGCCGGTCGCGAACTTCGTGATGCAGTACGAGCAGTTCGACATGCAGCCGCGGGCGATGGGGAGGATGCCGACGACGCCGTCGAGCACCGGCTCGGCGTCGGCGGTGGGTGTCGGACACTCCCCGTTTCGCACGTGGGTCGGTACCTCGTCCCAGTGGAGGACCTCGGCGTCGATGCCCGCCTCGCGGAACTGTTCGCCCTGCGCGAGCGCCATGCATCCCGTGACGACGAGGTCCGCGGTCTCCTCGGCGAGCTCCTCCGCGCGCCGGAGCATGTTGCGTTCGGTCTTCTCGACGACGGTGCAGGTGTTGAGGATGGCGACGTCGGCGTCCCCGGGACCGTCGGCCGGACGGTGACCGCCGTCCCGCAGGGCGCGTTCGATCTGCCGGCTCTCACCCCGGTTCGACGTACAGCCGTACGTCTCGATGTGGTACGTCGCCATCGGTTGTCCCCGATAGCGCGCCTGCGGGCAAAAGGACGACGGATCAGGCTTGGAAAAATACGGGTCGAATCCGGACACCCCCGCGGAGACCCCGACCGAACCACGGTACCGAACCACGTCGTCTCCCCGTGTCGTGCCGGTTTTCACGCCCCCGACGCAAGGCGGCGTATGGGCTTTGGAAGCTACGACGAATCCGAACAGGAGACGCAGAGCCAGGACGACGAGGACGACTCCGAGGCCGTCAACGTCCACGAGAACGAACACGACGGCTCGGTCTCCTTCGAGAGCGAGGCGTCGACGGACGACCTGGTCGGGCGACTCTCGGAGATGCGGGACGCCGAGGACGACGCCGAAGGCGACGCCGACACCGCGTGAGCCTGCGCGGTCGGAGAGACGCACGGACGCCGATCGCCGCGGAGGGGCGTCCGGGAGGACTTTACGGCCGCGTCCGGTACGTCCACCGTGAATCCCGCCGACGTCCACGACCAGTGGGCAAGCCGATCCGGGGAATACTCGCCGCAGTACTACGCCTACTACGGGCCCGACGAGCGGAGCGAGCGGGTCCGCGAGGTGTTCGATCGGGTTCTCGAGCGGGACGCGTCGATCCTCGAGTTGGGCTGTAGCTCCGGGCGTCACCTCGCGCACCTGTATGACGCCGGCTTCGAGGACCTCTCGGGGATCGACCTCAACGACGAGGCGTTCGAGGTGATGGCCGAAGCCTATCCGGAACTGGCCGAGGCCGGAACGTTCCACGTCGGGTCGATCGAGGAGATCGTTTCCGAGTTCGAGACCGACCGATTCGACGCGGTCTACTCCGTCGAAACGCTCCAGCACCTCCATCCCGACTCCGAGTGGGTCCTCGAGGAGCTGTGCCGGATCACGGCGGATCTCCTCGTTACGGTGGAGAACGAGGGCGATATCGAGGATGACGCCCAGGACGACGTCGGGGATGACGCCCAGGGCGATCTGAACGCCGACGTCGAGAACGACGTCGAGAACGGAAGCGGGACGAACGCCGCCCCCGAGGTGAACTACGTCGACGAGGACTTCCCGCTTTATTATCGCGACTGGAACCGCGAGTTCACGGAACTCGGACTCACCCAGATCGAGGTCCGATCGGGCGACCGCGACGTTCTTCGGGCGTTCCGAGTGGAGTGAAACGTCGAGAGACCTCGGGACCCCTCAGTCGGATCGCTCCGCGTGCGCTCCCCACGTCTCCCAGATCCGGGCCGCCACGACGAGGTAGCCGACGATGACGATGAGCAGCCGCTCGCCGGAGTAGGCGAGCGGGAAGATCCGTTCGACGTCCGCGGGTTCCTCTCCGGGAGAGGGATTGACGCCCGTGTAGTAGTGGGTGTTCTCGGTCGTCCCGCCGACCGTGCCGCCTTCCTCTAAGTCGACGAACGTCTGAACGAACCCGCGCTGGTTCGAGAGGAACGCCCGTCCCTCGAGCTCGTAGAAGCGGTCGTGGAGCGGCCACAGGAGGTTGACCCCGTTGACGAAGGCGTCGTGGAGCGTGTGTCCGAGGGTGGCCGCGACGACGGCGACCCAGAACACCCGGACCCCCCGATCGCCCCAGCGTGAACGAACGGCGGATCGGTCCCGCCACCGCACGTCCCACGCGAGGAGCGCGAGCGCGACAGCCGGCCAGACGAGGTTGTGAAACAGCGCGCGGTGGAGTCCGGTGGCCCACACGTCCACGAACGTGTCGAGATCGATCAGGGCGGCGACGAGCAGGACGGCCGCGATTCCCTTCGCGTCGAAGCGTCGCCCCAACAGCGCGGTTCCGATCAGTCCCGCGAACGCCACGTGAACGAGGGTCGACGGCATACCGATCCCAGGACCCGTTCGTGATTAGGGGTTTCGTCGGAGCGGGAGGGTCAAAGGGACGTCACTCGATCCGTTCGACCCGCTTCGAGACCGTCTCCTCGAGGGCGGCGGTCAGGTTGTAACAGACCGAGACGCAAAGCCCCGCGGAGAAGATCGTGACCCGAGCGCCGATCGGGGCCTCGATCAGAAAGTGCGTGAGGCCGATCGGAACGAGCGCGGCCAGATAGTGTACGGCGGCCAGGACGTGATACGACGGGGACGAATCGAGCTCGATGGTGTCTATCGCCCCGCCGAAGGTGGTGACCGCGAGCAGCGCGAACCCCGTGATCGCGCCGGTGGCGTAGGCGATCACGCCGGGGGAGGCGAGGACGCCGAACCGTTCGATGAGGAGCAGTCCGGAGCCCCAGAACGCGATGGTGAACCCGTAGGCGAACGACTCGTCGACGAGGATGCCCCGGAGGAGCGTGCGGTTCATCGATCCGTCAGTCACGCGCGCGAGACATAAGTGCTCGCGGCATCGTCCGAGAGGGGAGCGAAATCGCGAGGATGCTAAGCGAATCCCCCGAGCCCGGGGGTTCACGATCCGGGAGTTCGCGAGCCGGGAGTCAACGGTACGCCTCGAACTCCCGACCGAAGGCCAGGAAGTATCCGGTTCCGACGACGCCGACGGCGGCCGCGACGGTGAAGGCGACCTCGGGACTCACGAACTCCCAGAGGTACCCGCCGAGGGCCGCGCTGGGGATGACGATCGTATTCCGGAGGAGGTAGTAGGTCCCCGTGACGCGACCGCCGGACCCTCGCTCTGCGGGGCCGACGATCAGCGCCTTGTGGGAGGGCAGCCCGGCGAACCGGAGCCCGGAGAAGGCGAAGACGAGGACCATGGTCCACTCGATCGAGAGGGCTGGAGACAGGATCGCGGGTGCACCGATGAGCACGACCGGAAAGAGGGCGTACACCGAAAAGCCGAGCGCGACGACCGGCTTGAGCCCGATCCGCTCTGCGGCCTTGGCGGCCGGCGCCATCGAGAGGAGGGCGATCAGCATCTCGACGCCGAGGAGGTACCCGAAGAACGCCTCCGGGGAGAGGTCGACGGCGAACGATCGACCGAGCGCCGACACGGTCGCATCGAGCCCGACCTCGTAGAACTGCGTGATCACGAGCACGAAGAAGACGTAGACCATGCCGTTCGCGAAGCGGACGAGCGTGTCCCCGACGAGCAGCGGCCGAAGCTCCGGGGGCATCTCGCGGAGGTCGCGTCGGATCGCGTCGATCCCGGAAAACGAGTCGCCGAGGGTGTCCTCGCTCGCGTCGTAGAGGAGGTGCTGGGCGACGGTCCCGACGATTCCGAAGACGACCGCCACGGCGAGGACGTACCGGAAGCTCACCTCGAAGTTCGGATGGAGGCCGATGAGGACGGCGGCGAGGACCGGGCCGATCAAAAACGCCGTCCGCCGGAACGTCTCCGTGCTGGCGAAGCCGGCCGCGAGCCGCGAGGGATCGGTCGCCTGTTTGACCACTGCGAAGGTCGCGCCGAGCCCGAACGACTTCCAGGCCTGCGCGAAGACCAGCCCGACGAAGATCCAGATCCACGGCCGGATCGCGACGTCGGCGACCGTGATCGTTCCGACGCTCGGGGCGAACAGCCAGACGGCGAACCCGAGCGTCGACACCAGTCCGAACAGCGTCAACGCGTACCGCGATCCGAGCCGATCGGAGATCGCGCCGCCGGGGTACGGATAGACGGCCGAGATGACGTTGCCCGCGGTGCCGAAGAGCCCGACGACGAACCCCGAAGCTCCGAGCGCCACCATGTACTCGGGGAGAAATCGGTTCGTCATCTGGAAGCCGAGGCTGAACGCGAACATCGCGAGCGACAACACGAGCACGTCGCGCTCGAGGGCGAAGAACCGTCGAAACGCGTTCAGAGCCCCCGATTCGTCCAGGTCGTCCGCCGATCGATTTCGTGTCATGATCGGATTCGCCGCGGTCACCTCGAGCGGGTCGGCGGCCTCGTTCCTACGTGGATCGTAGGGGGGCAAAAAGGACCACCATGCCGACGGAGACCATCAACAGGAGGACGTTGAGTCCGGCCGCCTACCCGTGGTCAGTCGCCCCGGGGCTTGACCCCGAGGTATTCCGCCCTGACTGCGGATACATATCGGTGGGAGTGATCGACGACTTCCCCAACGCGGATCGACCCCGTCGGAGCGATCGATGGCCGTACGATCCAATGGAGAAGAAGCGGGCTCGGCACTCACGACCCGCTGCGGCCCTCCCGGCCCCGATAAGCCAACCGAACACCCTTCTTGTAGCGCCCGGTATATGCACCAATGCGTGTTCTCGTCGTTGGATCGACCGGGTTCGTCGGCAGTCGGCTCGTCGAGTCGCTGCGCTCGGCCGGCCACGAAGTCGTCGCCTTTTCGAGGAGCGCGAGCCGGTCGACGTTCCCGGACGACGTCGAGAGATTCGAAGGCGACCTCGGTGACCCGGCATCGCTGAAGGGGCTCTGTGAGGGGATCGACGCGGCCTACTACCTGATTCACTCGCTGACGGCCGCGAATTTCGCGGAACTGGACCGGACGTATGCCCGCCGGTTCCGGGAGCTGGCGTCGGCGGCCGGCGTCGACAGGGTGGTCTACCTGAGCGGCATCAGCGGCGATGAGCGGAACCTCTCGCCACACCTCGCCTCCCGCCGGGAGGTCGAGTCGGTGCTCGAGGCAGGGAGCTTCGATCTGACCGTTCTCCGGGCGGCGATCATCATCGGTGCCGGCAGCGCGAGCTTCCGTATCGTCGACGACCTCACCGACCGACTGCCCGTGATGGTGGTCCCGAAGTGGGTTCGGACGCCGTGTCAGCCGATCGGCATCGAGGACGCCGTCGCCTACCTGATCGGCGTCCTCGACGTCGACGAGACCCGGGGCGGAACCTACGACATCGGCGCGCCGACGGTGTGGTCCTACGAGTCCCTGCTGAAGTTGACCGCCCAGGAGAAGGGAAAGCGCGTCCTGATCGTGCCGGTGCCGGTGATGTCCCCGAGGATTTCCTCGCACTGGCTCCGACTGACAACGGACGTCCAGTACGCCATCGCCCGGCCGCTGGTAGAGAGCATGCGGAACCCCGTGACGGTCGACCCCGAGCGCGATCTGCAGTCGGTCGTCCCCATCGATCAGACGCCGGTCGAGGTGGCGGTCCGGCGGGCGCTTGCGGAGGACTGATCAGGGCTCCTCGGCGGAGGGATCCTCGACAGGTATCTCTCGGGCTCGGCGGAGGTCCTCGAGGTGGGCTGCGGCGTCCGCCGACAGCGGGAACGTGCCGTCGAGTTCCGCCACCGTTCGCCCGTGGATCAGTCGTCCGAAGGGGACGCCCCCGACAGCGTAGGTTCGTTTCAGCCCGTCAACGAGCGGGTCAGCCAGGCACGTCCGGCGGAGGACTTGCGAGACGGTCTCCTCGCCGACGTGGACGGAGTCACCCTCAACGAGGATGAACGCGAAGGGGCGAGCATCGAACTGCGCCTCGAGGAACGCCTGTACAGGCTCTGCGTCCCAGCGGACGGCCACGATCTCGTCCGACCGATGGGTGGCCGCCTCGACGACCGCGCGGAACAGCGGATTGCTACCGTCGTAGACGAGGAGCGACTTTTTCACGGGGGCTGTAGGTGCTTTGAGGGTTTGAGTGTTTGTGAGGAGGGGGTCGTCTAGACTGGCCTCGGCACTCATAGGGCTCGTCACGGCCGGTGCCGAGCCGGCTCGGAGCGGTCGATCGTCATCGGCCGGGGCCACGTACGGTCGTCCGGCGGGTAAATCCTCCCATCGAGCGGGCGCGTGTCCCGCCGCCGGAAGTCGCTCGACGTCGAGTCCGTGTTCCGGGGATACCGCGGGAGGGTCCCGACGTCGATCGACCCGCGAAGCGATCCGGGTCCCAGGCGATTCGCGCCCGGATCTCGAACGGTTAATCGCCACGGTCCTCGGGACGAATGGGCGGGATTTAAGCGCCCGACGACCCCCTCTTCGGATGGCAATGAAGCTTCACGAGTATCAGGCGAAGGATCTCTTCGCCGACGCCGGAATCCCGGTTCCGGACTCGCGGCTGGCGGAGACCGTCGAGGAGGTTCTCGACGCCGTCGAGGAGATCGGGTATCCGGCGGCCATCAAGGCACAGGTACACGTCGGCGGCCGCGGCAAGGCCGGCGGCATCAAGATCGCGGGCGACCGCGAGGAGGCCGAGCGGTACGCCGAGGAGATCCTCGGGATGGATCTGAAGGGCTACACCGTCGACCGCGTCCTCGTCGAGTCCGGCGTCGACTTCGTCGACGAGCTATACGTCGGCGTGACGATGGACCGCGGCGCGGGCCGACCCGTCCTGATGGTCTCCACCGAGGGCGGCGTCGACATCGAGGAGGTCGCGGCCGAGACGCCCGACGCGATCGCACGCGAGCACGTCGACCCGGCGTTCGGCCTGCACCCCTACCAGGCCCGCAAGGTGGTCTACGAGGCGGGCGTCGACCGCGACGTGGCCGGCGACGTCGCCTCGATCCTCTCGACGCTCTATGATCTCTACGAATCCAACGACGCCTCGGAGATCGAGGTGAACCCGGTGATGATCACGGGCGACCGCGACGTGGTCGCCGCCGACGCCGTGATGAACATCGACGAGGACGCGCTGTTCCGCCAGCCCGAGCTCTCGGAGCTGGCCGAGGAGTCCTACGAGGACGACCTCGAGCGGAAGGCCGGCGAGTACGGGTTCGATTACGTCCGGCTGTCGGGCAACGTCGGCATCATCGGCAACGGTGCTGGCCTCGTGATGACGACGCTCGACCTCGTCGACCACTACGGCGGCGAGCCCGCGAACTTCCTCGACGTCGGCGGCGGCGCGAAGGCCGAGCGCATCTCGAACGCGCTCGACATGGTGTTTTCGGACCCCAACGTCGACTCCGTCGTCTTCAACATCTTCGGCGGGATCACCCGCGGGGACGAGGTCGCAAAGGGGATCAACGAGGCGTTGAGCCAGTTCGATGAGATCCCGAAGCCCGTCGTCGTCCGCCTCGCGGGGACGAACGCCGAGGAGGGCATGGAGATCCTGAACACGGACCTCATCGAGGTCGAGGAGACGCTGGAGGAAGCCGTCCAGCGTGCGGTCGAGAACGCCCAGGAGGTGGCCCAATGAGCATATTCGTCGACGACGACACGCGCGTGGTGGTACAGGGCATCACCGGCGGGGAGGGCAAGTTCCACGCCGGCCAGATGATCGACTACGGCACGAACGTCGTCGCGGGCGCGGTGCCGGGCAAGGGCGGCCAGGAGGTCGCCGGCGTCCCCGTCTACGACACCGTCGACGAGGCCGTCGAGGCCGAGGACGCCGACGCCTCGGTCATCTTCGTGCCGCCGGCGTTCGCCGCCGACGCGATCTTCGAGGCGCTCGATACGGACCTCGATCTCGCCGTGGCGATCACCGAGGGCATTCCGACCCAGGACATGGCCAAGGTGAAAAAGCGGCTCTCGGAGGTCGACACGCGGCTGCTCGGTCCCAACTGTCCGGGCATCATCACGCCGGGCGAGGCCAAGCTGGGCATCCTGCCGGGCAACATCTTCGCGGACGGCAACGTCGGGCTCGTCTCCCGGTCCGGAACGCTCACCTACCAGGTCGTCGACAACCTCACCAACCGCGGCATCGGGCAGACGACCGCGGTCGGCATCGGCGGCGACCCGATCATCGGGACCTCCTTCATCGACGCGCTCGAGGCGTTCGAGGCCGACGAGGAGACCGAGGCGGTCGTGATGTGCGGCGAGATCGGCGGCGAGGACGAGGAGCAGGCCGCCCGGTTCATCGGCGAGCACATGGACACGCCGGTCGCCGGCTTCATCGCCGGCCGCACCGCGCCGCCGGGCAAGCGGATGGGCCACGCGGGCGCCATCGTCTCCGGCTCCGGAACCGGCACCGCCGAGTCGAAGATCGACGCGCTCAACGCCGCGGGCGTCCCGGTCGGCGACACCCCCGAAGAGGTCGCAGACCACATCGAGAGCTTCCTGTAACGCTCACCGCAACGATTCCGCCACCGGCTTTTCCGATCGTAAAACCGACCACTTAGACGCCGGCGACGTCCTCGCGATACGTCGAGAGCCGGTCGCGGGCGGTCGCTATCTCGTCGCCGTCGTCGATCTCGGCTTCGATCTCCGAAAGCGCGTTCTGGAGCCGCGCGAGCGTCCCGTGATCGAGCGTCCGACCGGCGTCGACCGCGCTCTCGAGCCGGTCGGCGATCGACGCGAGACGATCGTCGAGTTCGCCGTCGGTTCGTTCGCGAGCCGTCTCGATCGAGTCACGCGCCGCCGTGAGTAGGTCGGGGTCGGGCATGATCCGGAGTAGAGCGTCGACCGGCAAAACGGTACGGTTCGAAGCGACGGCGGGACGACGCTGAGACGGTCGAGGCTTATATACCGTCGGCGAGTACGGAGGAGACGACCCCAATGGGACTGTCCTCGATCCTCGGCGGCGTGGTGAAACTCGGGCTCGCGTTCGCGGTGATCGTCGCCGTCGTCGGGGTCGGGGGCGTCATCGGGATCTGTTCGGCCACCGAGATGACCTGCGTCTCCGATCCGGGCCCGATCGAGACGCCGACGCCGGACGGAGCCACGACGTCGGAGGCCTCCTCGACGCCGAGCGAAGCCTCGACGTCGGACGGCGACGAGACGGGTACCGAGGCGTCACCGGGGACGGAAGCGGCGGGCGGGACGACCCGCACCGAAACACCGGATCCGGAGCAGGACAGGATAGAGGGGCCCGATCCGCCCGCGTATCCGCCCAGAACGGACAAGCAGTGGGACGGGACGCTGGAGTTCGACGGCGACCCCGGCGAGACGATCGCGGAGGGGGACCGCTGGCGGGTCTCCTCGGAGGACGTCGAGCGGTTCCTCGCCGAGGACGTCAACGACTACCGCGAAGAGAACGGCAAGAGCCGACTGGAGTACAGCCACGCGCTGGCGAGCGTCTCCCGCGAGCACAGCGAGGACATGCACGACAGGGACTACTTCGCCCACGAGAACCCCGACGGCGAGCGTGCGTGGGACCGATGGGGACACGGCCACTGTCGCGAGTGGTACGGCGAAAACCTCTTTCGGAGCTGGGCCAACGCGCCGCTGGAGGGGGCAGACGAGCCGCTACGCACCGCTGACGGCCTGGCTCAGCGAACCCTTCGCGGCTGGAAGAACTCCCCGCCGCACGACGAGGCGATGTTGGAGGACTCCTGGGACGCCGTCGGCTACGGGGTCTACCTCGTGTACAGCGACGACGACGACGGAAGCTACGAGATGTACGTGACGATGAACATGTGCACCTACAACGAGAACGAACGGTGAGAACGGTCACACCGTGCGGATGAACAAAAATGAACGGGCACAGTGAGTCTTGCCTTGGGGGGATTGAGCTACCTGTAGTGCCGGATTCATCACCTCCGAACTCCCGCACCTCGTAGACGTTGAATTCGCGTTCCTCGTCGGCGTCGTCAGGCGTGTAGGTACGGGTTTCCTCGGTACACTTGATGATATCGACTACATCGCCCCTCGCCGAGATCGTTGGACTCGAGCAGACGATCGATCTGCTTGTTCGACCACATGCACACGACGTCGCCGAGACCGCGAGCGATCTCGAGAACGGTCGTGTCGTAGTCACCGCAGTTGGGAGTGATCGCACGAACCTCGCCCACGACGTTCTCGTCGGGCTCGAGATCGATCCATTCGGTATCGTAATCGTCCTGTTCCTCCGTGTTGGCCTCGACGGGTTCGAGATCGTCGAAAGCCGGGGTTTTCTGGGTCGACATCTGCAAATGGGTCAAGACGCAAAACCATAGTTAAACTCGATATGGCTCTGTGAAACTATAAATTAAAAGAAACGATGAGTATAGATGATCGTATGTCTGTCGAAGAGTGTTGTACTCCGGTAATGAAGTGTTAACTAATTCTCATTTCCGAGAAACGCATCCTCAAATATAAGTATCAGACCATCAACGTAGGAGTATACACACACGGTTTGTCAGAGGTGTGTGTTGTTAATCAACCATGGAACTCAAAAAGATATTCAACGAGGATAGGGCTGTGAGCCCCGTTATTGGGGTAATTCTCATGGTCGCTATCACTGTGATACTGGCGGCTGTGATTGGTACATTCGTATTAGGTCTTGGAGACTCAGTGGGACAGAACGCCCCACAGGCATCATTCAGCTACGACTATAATATGTCCGCAACACCAACTGAGGTTACAGTCACTCACGAGGGCGGGGATACCATCACTAGCGACAATGCGAATTCGATTAATATCACCGATGAAGCCGGAGGTTCCACAAACTGGGGTCTAGATATCTCAGCAGGTGATAATAAAACACATACCGGCTTTAGCGCCGGAGATGAAATCCGGGTTATCTGGACTGCACCAGACGGTTCAGCCACGCAAACGATCGGGAGCTCCACGGCACCAAACTAATGAACATTAAAAAATTACTCAACGACGATCGAGCAGTGAGCCCCGTTATCGGGGTCATACTCATGGTCGCTATCACCGTGATACTGGCGGCTGTGATTGGTACGTTTGTACTGGGGCTCGGTGATTCGATTGGAGACAACGCGCCGCAGGCATCATTTGACTTCGACTACGGAAACACCGGCTCCGTCACGGTCACACACGAAGGAGGCGATACTCTGAACTCAGATAATTCAAATCAAGTGAACGTAACCAGTCCTAGTGGTACTGACACATGGGACCTTCCGATTAGTGCTGGATCAACCTCACCATCGGTGAGTGTCAGTAGTGGCGAAGAAGTCCGCGTGATTTGGGAATCACCAGGCGGTGGTGAATCCGCGACACTCGCCAGATCGACCGCGCCGTAATCAACGGAATAGACAATCCATTTTTTGTAGATCGTGGAACCAACTGCCCAATCAGTAGCGCGTACATACTCCGATCGGGTGTACACCGATCCGTGGGAGAAAGTTCTTGACTATCGACAGGTCAAGGAATATCGGGCGAAACACCCGAACGCCGGTCGTACCAGAATCGGAAAGGCACTCGAATTGCCTCCGGGTCGAGTTCGAGCGTGGATCAACGACGGAATGCCGGATTCCGTCCACGGCATTCAAACTGCGCTCGATTACGGCTGGATCGATCCCGATCCAACTAGCGATACGGCCCAAGCGCTCATCGAGCTGCTTGCGCACGTGCTCGCTGGAGGAAGCATCAACGCCAACTTTTCACCACGTCTCACGGGTGGCAATCGGGTTGGTTTGGAAGAATTACAGCGAGCGTTCACATCCGTTGGCGTGGACTCGACGATCCAACACGAAGACGTCGAGGGACGAGCGACCGAAGTGGTCGCAGCTGATGACGGTTCAGTCCTCGGCCGGTGTCTCGTCGCGATGGGTGCAGTCCACGGATCGAAAACCGATCTAAAGACCTTCCCAGGCGTCGTTGAAGACGTTCCCGTCGACGTCCGGGCGTCGTTCGCGCGCATCTATGCACGGCATCGCGCGGTGAGCTACGAACAGAAGGATACCACCCGCATCACGGAAGATCGACCGGAAAGGTACCGTAACGACCTCCGTGATCTATTCGTCGACGTGACTGGCAAGCAAGTGACCGTGGACGACAGCGGTCTTACCCTTTCAGCAGCTGCGTCGCGATCTCTCGGGATCGGACGGATTGAGATCGATCCGTAAGATGGGGACCAATCCGACCACGATCGCAAGATCGTAACGGTCCCCGTCAAGAGGTCGCCGATCGCACTCCAAAGTGACGAGCGCCAGCTGACCACGCGGCAGGCATATCTGACCACCGAGCTGCACCGACGAACTCGAACGAGGGATGTTTCGGCGAAAGCCACTAAACCGCAGGTTTTGGCACGGGCACGGTGGGATTCGAACCGGATCCAGACGTGCTCGCTTCGCTGCGCGCGACTGGCAGGGTTCGAACCCCGGTGTCGTCACTCCTCGCTTTGCTCGGAGATGACGGGCACGGTGGGATTCGAACCCACGACCATCGGATTAGAAGTCCGACGCTCTCATCCTGGCTGAGCTACGTGCCCTCATCCGTAGCTGTGTCCGATCGGTTAAAAGCGGTGAGGTTCGTCGCCGACGCCTCGTGAGGGTCGCCGTCGACGTTCGGAACCGATCGCAAAACGCGGATCGGGGCGGAGAGGCCGCGCTCCGCAGGCCTTAATGTCGGGCGCGGCGGACGAACCTACGATGCGCGTTATCGGCACCGTCGGGCTTCCCGGCAGCGGAAAGGGGGAGGCGGCGACGGTCGCGAACGAGGAGGGGATCCCCGTCGTGGTGATGGGCGACGTGATCCGCGAGGAGTGTCGAGAACGGGGACTCGACCCCGCCGAGGACCACGGGCGGATCGCGGGTGCCCTCCGCGAGGAGGAGGGCGAGGACGCGATCGCGAAACGGACCGTGCCGCGGATCCGCGAGGCGCTCGCGGAGTCCGACGCGGACGCGGTGGTGGTCGACGGCCTCCGGTCGATGGTCGAGTTGGAACGCTTCCGTGAGGCCTTCGGCGACGACTTCACGCTCGTGTCGATCCACGCCCCCTTCGACGTTCGCGCCGACCGGCTGGCCGACCGAGGTCGCGACGCCGCCGACGAGTCGATCGAGGCGCTTCGCGAGCGCGACGAGCGCGAACTGGATCTCGGCATGGGCGAGGTGCTCGAGGCCGCCGACGTCGAGATCGACAACGTCGGCTCGCTCGCGGCGTTTCGCGAGCGGATCCGGAAGGTGCTCGGCGTGTCGGAGGGCGCCGTGGAGGGGGACCGATGATCTACAGCATCGACGTCCGGATCGAGGCGCCGGTTCGAGACACCGAGGTGACGGACCGGGTCGCGGACGCGGTCGAGAACGTGTTCCCGGAGGCGGACCTCGAGTTTCGAGACGGGAGCCTCGTCGCCGAGACCCACACGCTCGATCCCTTCTCGGACGTGCTCCACGAACAGGAGATCCTCGACACCGCCCGCCGGGTGTTCCGCGACGGCGCCGACGAGGAGGGCTTCGCCTTCGCGTTGAAAAAGCAGGCCGCCTACGAGGGGGTCGTCAACTTCGCGGTCGGGTCGCCGGACGAGCTCGGCGACATCGCAGTCGACGTGACCGTTCGGGAGCCGGACGTCGACTCGTTCATCACCTACGTCGCGCCCGAGACCGAGGAGGGCGTCCCGATCGACGCCGACGCCCGCGATCGCGGGTCGTGACACGGACGGGTACCCACTCCACGGACGCGTTTCGCTTCTCGCTCGAGAACACGTCTCACTCGACGTACTCGTAGGTTCGCTCGTTCATCCGACCCCAGCCGGTGAAGACGAACTCCGCTTCGGGCGCCGTCAGCTCCTCGACCTCGACGCTCTTGTCGAAGTCGTGAACGTCGTGGACCTGTTCGTACTCCTCGAAGGCCAAGTCGTATCGGCTCTCGAGCTGGTCGTCGATGTCGAGCGCCTCGATCTCCTCGCGCCAGCCGTCGCGGACCGTCTCGGCGTGGATCTCCGCCTGGGCGCCGGATCCGTAGGAACCGACGAGAAGCCGGCGGCCGACGAACTCCGAATCGAGCCCGCGGGCGGCCGCATGGCGGAGCGCGCTCGCGCGTGCGAGGTGGACCGAGCCGGTGTACCAGTTGCCGACGACCCGCGAGAGCTCGAGCGTCGGCTCGATCGTCTCGGCGTACCACTCGCGGTACTGTTCCGCCCCCTTCAGTTCGTCCATGTACTCGCGGATCGCCTCCTCGTAGGCCTCACGGGAGTCGTATTCGTCCTCGCGGGGCTGGCGACGGCCGATCGCGGCCGCGATCTCGTCCTCGACCGGGGAGTCGCGGGTGATGTGGCGGTAGGCGAACAGGCCGGCCTTCCGAACCATCCCCGGGAAGGGCGTGTGGAACGGCGCGTAGGACACGTCCTCGACCCCGACGGGACCCGCGACGGCCTCGTAGTCCTCCAGGGCCTCGCGCATCCGCGAGAGGTAGACCTGCACCGAACGCTTGCCGTCGACGCTCGGGAACTGCTGGTTCGGCTTGAGGAAGTCCGTCTCGTCCATGCTCCCGTAGCCCTGATCGGTCGACAGCTCGACGATCGAGGGATCCTCGTCCACGAGCATGGCGACGGCACCGGCGCCCTGGGTCGCCTCGCCGGGATCGCCGCGCTCGTAGAGGGCCGTGTCGGTCGCGATCACGAGCGCCGACCGGCCGCGGTTTCTGCCGGCGCGGATCCAGTTGTAGGCGTCGTCGATGGCCTGGGTGCCGGCGACACAGGCGAACTTGCGCTCGCCCTTGTTGGCGTGTCGAAAGTCGCCGTCGTAGACCTGCTCGAGACAGCCCGCGATGTAGGTCGACACCGGCTTCGCGTGGTCGAAGGCGGACTCCGTCGCGACGTCGATGCGGCCGACGTCCTCGGGGGCGATCCCCTTTCGGTCCATCAGTCGCTTCGCCGCGTTCGCGCCCATCGTGACGATGTCCTCGTAGACGTCCGGGAACGAGGAGGCCTCCAGTCCGAGCCCCTTCGTGTACTTCTCGGGGTCCTCGCCCTTCTTCGGCGCGAAGGTGTTCGGCAGGTCGAGCCGGAGCTTGCCCGTTCGGATCTCGATCGCGTCGATGCCGACGGCGGTCATGCTCCGAGGTTCGGGAACGCCCCATAAGGGCCTGTCGATGGGCCGTTACGTCGATGATCGAAATCCCGAACGGAATCGGCGGTGATTCCGGTTCGATTCGTACACATCTGTGACCGCTTTCGCACACACTTTCACACCTCCGAACAGGTACACGTCCGATCAGTTACGTCTCCGATCAGTTTCGCGTACACGAGAAGTCCGCGAGGGAGTACGTCTCGGAGCCGCCGACGTCCTCGACGGTACACGTAACGCCGCCGTCCGGACCTTCGACGACCGCGCGGAGGGTGAGGTCGCGGTCGTTCGGCTCCTCGAAGGTCACCGAACCCGACTCGGCGTCGGATCCCTCGAACTCCGCCTCCGCGATGTCGTCGCCGCCGGCGTCGAGCACGACGAAGGAGACGCCCTCGACGTCGTCGGCACGCCACTCGAAGGTGACCGCGTCGACCTTGCCGGAGTTGCCTGTTTCGTCGGTCGTCGCCGTCAGCTCCTCGAAGTGGCCGATCGCTTCGACCTCGAAGTCGTCGGTCGTCGTGATCGGCGCGGCCCGGTCGGCGTCGACGGTGATCTCGTAGGCGTACTCGCCCGACTGGAGCGTTCCGACATCGAAGCTCGCGGTTCCCGACTCGTCGCTGAGGTCGCCAACCGACGCGTTCGTTCCGTCGTACACGACGGTTCCGTCGGAGTCCACGAGGACGAGACGGACGGAGACGTTCTCGGCGAGGATGCCCTCGTCCTCGACGACGTCCACGGACGCGGTGGTCGGGGTGACGGAGTCCGCGCCGTCGAGGCCGCGAACCTCGTCGACCGCCAGCTCGGGCCCCTCGACCTCGAAGTCGCCGGCGTCCGACACCGCCTCGGCTCCGTCCGCGTCGACCGTCGCGGTCCACTCGTACTCGCCGCGGTCCAGTCGACCGACGTCGAATGCGGCCGTCGCGACCTCGTCCGGATCGAGATCGCCGACCGGAACGGTACGGTCGAAGGCCGTTGTGCCGTCGGTCCGGGTGAGACGGAGGCGGACGGACGCGTTCTCGGCGCGCACCTCCTCGGCGCCGACGTCGATCTCCGGCGTGTAGCGGTCGTCGGTGTCGCCGTCGTCGAGCCCGCGGTCGTCCTCGATCGACAGCTCGGGACCGGCGACCTCGAAGGAGTCGTCGTCGCTCGCGCTCTCAGCGTTGTCGGCGTCGACGGTGACCTCGTAGACGTACTCGCCCGACTCGAGCGTCCCGACCTCGAAGGCGACGGTGTCGGTTGCCGCGATGAGGTCTCCGACCGACGCGTTCGTCCGCTCGAAGACGACCGGCCCCTCGCCGTCGTCAGCGAGTATCCGCAGGTCGACGGTCACGTTCTCCGCGAGCGCGCCGTCGCCCTCCGCGACGTCGATCTCGGGGCGGTAGTCGGTGAAGACGTCGCCGTCCTCGAACCCGCGGACCGCATCGATCTCGAGACTCGGCGTCTCGCCCTCCTCCTCGACGACGAAGGATCCCGTCTCCGTGACCGTCTCGGCGGTATCGGACTCGACGGTGACCGTCCACTCGTACTCGCCGACCGACAGCTCGCCGATGTCGGAAACGGTGACCGAACCGGTCGTTCCCGTGAGGTCACCGATATCCCGGGTCGCGACGTGGGAATCGGGCCCCCCGATGGCGAGTTCGACCGTGACGTCCTCGGCCGTCCGGCCGGCGGTCTCCTCGACCTCGATGGTCGCCGCGTAGGCGTCGTCCTCGGTGCCGTCCTCGAGCCCGGAGACGTCCGCGATCTCGAGGGTCGGATCGGGATCCGGCGTCGGCGTGGGGGTTGGCGTTGGCGTCGAAGTAGCGCCGTCATCGTCACCACCGCCTCCGTCCCCGCCGTCACCGAAGACCGCACGCTGGCGATCGAGGATCGTGTTCGTCGGCTCGTGGATGACGTACGCGTCGACGGTGACGTCGGAACCGTAAGGAACCGCCTCGAGAGCCCACTCGTCCCCCGGTTCGAAGGCTCCCTCGATCGACGTCCCGTCCGAGTCGAGCCGGTAGACGTCGGTGGTCCCGCCGTGGTCGATGCGGACGACCACCTCCGCTGCCGGCAGGGACTCCCCGCCGGCGTGAACGACGCTCACCGAGTCGAGGGAGACGTCGAGGTCCACGAGCGTCGTCTGGGTGCGGTCGGTGTCCTCGGGAGTGATCATCGCGAGCCCGGTCACGCCGACCGTCGTGGCGACGACGACGACGCCGAGGAGAACGACGACGCCGACGGTCTCGGACTGGGCGCGCACGAGAACGTGTTACTCGGGCGAGGAGTATAACGCTGTCCGTGTTCGAACGGCGAGGAAAGGGCGCCGATCGGGAGTCACTCCGAGGGGGAACACCGGGCGAATACGGCGGCGACCGCGGCGACGCCGACGACGGCGACAGCGACCGCGATCGGGCTCGAGATCGGGATCCCGAGGACGCTTCCGACGCCCGTCACGAAGGTGAACGCGAGGAAGACGGGCAACGCGACCGCGATCGCGACGTACCAGGGAAGCGAGACGAGACGGGCGAGGCGACCGGCGCCGCGTTCGAACTCCTCGCGGGCGAGGCGACCGAGGACCCACCCGTCGAAGAGCAGGAAGCCGATCAGCCCCGCGGTGAGCACGAGGTTGGCGATCGTGTCCGCGAGCAGGCCGAAGACGGCGGGGGAGGCGGCCGCGACGCTGCCGGTAACGAGGAGGAGCCCCCCGGCGCCGAGGGTCGCCTGAAGGCGGGAGCGCCCGTGTTCGTCGATGAGGTAGGAGACGAGCACCTCGAGGATGCTGATCGCAGACGAGAGCGCGGCGAGCAGCACCACGCCGAAGAAGACCACGCCGACGATCCGCCCGTACGGGAGGTCGCCGAACGCGCCCGCGAGGCTGACGAACAGCGCGCCGGGGCCGCCCTGGCCGGGCGACACGCCGAGGGAGAACAAAAGCGGAAAGACGACCAGCCCGGCGAGCACGCCGATGGCGGTGTTGAGCACCGCGATGAGCGTCCCGTCGGCGGCGAGCGACCGGTCCTCGCCGAGGTAGGACGCGTAGGTCAACATCGCGCCGGCGCCGACCGAGAGGGTGAAAAGCGCCTGGCCGGCCGCCGCCACGAGGACGTCGAGGAAGTTCTCACGCAGGTAGCCGACGTCGAGCGAGAGGTAGAACGCGTATCCCTCGGCGGCGCCGGGCAAGGTGGCGACCCAGACGGCGAGCCCGCCGAGGAGGACGACGATTCCGGGAACCATGAGGGTCGTCGAGGCCTCGATCCCGCGGTCGACGCCGAGGTGGACGACCGCGACGGTGGCGAAAAGGAAGGCGGCGTGAAACGCGACGGCGCCGAGGCCGTAGTCGATCGCGGCGAAGTACTCGCCCGGCGCCGCGAAGTAGGCTCCCGTGGCGCTCGAGAGCGTGTATCGGAGTATCCAGCCGCCGACCACCGAGTAGAACGAGAGGACGACGGCGGCCGCGAGGAGCGCGATGGCGCCGAGGAACCGAAACCGATCGCCGCCGAGCTCGCGGAAGGCCCCGACCGGGTTTCGGCCGCTTCGCCGGCCGATCACGAGCTCCCCGATCAGTCCCGGGACCCCGACGGCCACGATCAACGCGAGGTACAAAACCAGGAAGGCCGCGCCGCCGTTCTCCGCGGTCAACCACGGGAACCGCCAGACGTTTCCCAACCCGACCGCGCTGCCGACGGCGGCGAGGATGAACCCGATCCGCGTCCGCCAGGTGGCTCTCGTCATCGACGCGTCCTCGGCGACGGCGGCGAAAAAGGGTGACGAGACGCGACGAAGAAAAGGGGCGGCGAAAACGCGGCCGTGAGACGGCGGTGTCGCGAGTTCAGGCGGTGGTCGGCCTCAAAGCGGCTCGAAGAACGCGGCGTCCTCGACGAGGAACATCTCGTTGACGCCGAGCGCGAGCGTCGCGAGGACGGCGATCACGACGACGATCCGGATCGTCCACAGCCAGACGGTTCCGAACGTTCGATATCCCTCGGCGCCCGAAAGCAGCTCCTCGAGGGCCTCCTGGCCGACCACCCAGCCGACGAAGACGATGAGCAGCAACACCGAAAGCGGGAGGAACACCTGGTAGGCGAAGTTGTCGAACCAGGTCAGCCACGCGGTGTCCATCGCGGAGGGGACGCCGAGCAGGAACAGGGCAATTCCGATGCCGATGGAGAGCACGGGACGCGAGACGTCGAAGTTGTCGTTGGCGTAGGAGACGGTGACCTCGAGCAGGCTGATGGCCGACGAGAGCGCCGCGATGAGCACGACGCCGAAGAAGACGATCCCGAAGAGGCGGCCGAACGGGACCGACCCGAACCCGGCGGCGGTGGCGACGAACAGCGCGCCGGCGCCGCCGGTATCGGTGGTGACGTCCGCGCCGATCGTGAGCAGGATCGGGAAGACGACCAGCCCGGCGAGGACGCCGACGATCGTGTTGGTCACGACGACCGAGGCGCCGTCGACGATCAGGTTGTCGTCGCGGCCGACGTACGAGGAGTAGGTGATCATGATCGCCATCCCCAACGAGAGGGTGAAGAACGCCTGTCCCACCGCGAACGGGATGATGCTGCCCGCGTTCGCGATCATGGTGTCGACGTTGGGGGAGAGGAAGAAGGCGTATCCCTCCGCGGCGCCAGGCAAGGTGGCGACCCAGACGGCGAGGGCGATCATCAACACGACGATGCTCGGGACCATCACCTTCGTGGCTCGCTCGATGCCGTCCTCGATCCCGAGGGCGACGATGGCGACGACGATCCCGAGGAAGAGGGCCTGTGCGACCACGGCCTCCGGGCCGGACGAAACCGCGCCGAAGTAGGCGGCCGGATCGTCGAAGTAGGCCCCGGTCGCGCTCCCGAGGATGTACCGCATGACCCAGCCGCCGACGACGTTGTAGTACGAGAGGATCCAGAAGCCGGTCAGGACGGCGAGGACGCCGACGATCCGCCAGGACCGGTGGCCCATCCGGGAGAACGCGTCGACCGCGTTGCGCTTCGTCCGGCGGCCGAGCGAGAACTCGGCGAGCATCGCCGGGAAGCCGATGAGCAGGACGGCGACCAGGTAGAACACGACGAAGGCCGCACCGCCGTTGGTCGCGGTCTTGAACGGGAACTGCCAGAGGTTCCCCAGACCGACGGCGCTTCCGATCGCGGCGAGGATGAATCCCACCCGGGTCGCCCAGGTTTCTCGTTGTGGCATATACCGGCGTGCTACAGCGTTGAACACGATAATCCCTGTGATCCGAAAGCGGGCGCGGTGATCGCCGAGTGTGAGGGATGGTGATGAGCCGGAACCGGACGGCTCCGAACCGACATTTATACCCGGGGCGCCCGTACCGATCGGCATGGACGTTTCGCCCGATATCGGGTCGCTTGCCGGCGAATCCGTGGTCGTTATCGGCGGCGGGTTCGGCGGGCTCTCCACGGCGTGTTACCTCGCCGACGCTGGCGCCGACGTCACCCTGTTGGAGAAGAACGGGAGCCTGGGAGGTCGCGCCAGCCGGCTCGAGGTCGACGGGTTCCGGTTCGACATGGGGCCGTCGTGGTACCTGATGCCCGACGTCTTCGAGCGGTTCTTCGCCCACTTCGACCGGACGCCGGAGGAGTACTACTCCGTCTCGCAACTCGACCCCCACTACCGGGTGTTCTGGAAGGACGGCGATCAGGTCGACGTGGTCCCGGAGTTGGAGGCGAACCGAGAGCTGTTCGAGTCCTACGAACCCGGCGCCGGCGAGGCGCTCGATCGGTACCTCGAGAAGGCGAGGTACAACTACGAGGTCGGGATGGAACACTTCGTCTACGAGGACCGCCCGCGCCTCCGCGACTACGTCGACACCGACGTCCTCAGACACGCACACGGGCTCTCGCTTCTGGGATCGATGCAGGGACACGTCGAGGACTACTTCGAGCACCCGAAGCTCCAACAGCTGATGCAGTACTCGCTCGTCTTCCTCGGCGGGTCGCCGACGAACACGCCCGCGCTCTACAACCTGATGAGCCACGTGGACTTCAACATGGGCGTCCACTACCCCGACGGCGGGATCGCGGCGGTGGTCGACGGGATCGTCGAACTCGGCTCGGAACTCGGCGTCGAGTACGTCACCGACGCCGAGGCGACCGCCATCGAGGGGCACCGAGGCGGGTTCGCCGTCGACGCGGCGAACGGCGAGCGCTATCTCGCCGACCTCGTCGTCTCAGACGCCGACTACGCCCACACCGAACGGGAGCTACTGCCGCCGGAGAAACGGCAGTACACGGAGGAGTACTGGGAGTCGCGCACCTACGCGCCCTCGGCGTTCCTCGTCTATCTCGGCGTCGAGGGCGAGGTTCCGGAGCTGGCCCACCACACGCTCGTGTTGCCGACCGAGTGGGACGACCACTTCGAGCGGATTTTCGAGGACCCGTCGTGGCCCGAGGACCCGGCCTACTACCTCTGTGTGCCCTCGAAGACCGACGACGCGGTCGCCCCGGAGGGACACAGTAACCTCTTCGCCCTCGTCCCGATCGCGGCGGGCTTGGAGGACGACGCGGAAACGCGCGAACGATACAGAGAACGGCTGCTCGCGGACATCGCGGAGAACACGGGAACCGACCTGCGCGACCGGATCGTCGTCGAGGAGACGTTCTCGGTGAGCGAGTTCGCCGATCGGTACAACAGCTACCGCGGGTCGGCGCTCGGGCTCGCGCACACGCTCTCACAGACGTCCCTCTTGCGTCCCTCGCACGCCTCCGATGCGGTCGACGGGCTCTACTTCACGGGATCGTACACGACGCCGGGGATCGGCGTCCCGATGTGTCTCATCAGCGGGCAACTGACCGCGGAGTACGTCGCCGGATCGGAATGAGCGACGACGGAGCCGAAGATGGAGGTGGAGCCGAAGACGGAGACGGAGTTGGGAGCGTCGATCTCGACGGTGGCGGCGCGAACGGACCCCGTGACGGCGATCGAATTCGGTACCTCCTCGTGCTCTCGCGTCCGCGGTTCTGGTTGTACCTCGCCGGGCCGGTCGTCGTGGGTGTCGCATACGGCGCCGACGCGCTCTACGATCTGTTCGCGCCCGGCGCGCTCGTCCTGTTCGGGTACTTCCTGCTGCCGGCGAACGTGCTGTTGTACGGGATCAACGACGCCTTCGACGCCGATCTCGACGCGCACAATCCGAAGAAGGCCGACTCGGACTCGCGTGAGGCCCGCTGGCGAGGGGACCGTCTCGCGACCGCGGCGATCGCGGTCGCGGCCGGTCTCGGCGTCGTGACGTTCGCCGCCAGTCCCCCGGCCGCGTGGCCGTACTTGATCGGGTTCTTCGCGCTCGCGGTCGGCTACAGCGCGCCGCCGTTCCGGTTCAAGACGACCCCGTTCCTCGACTCGCTCTCGAACGGCCTCTACCTCCTCCCGGGAGCGGCGGCCTACGTGACGGTCGCTGGCGCACATCCTCCGTGGGCCGCGATCGCCGGGGCGTGGACGTGGACGATGGCGATGCACACCTTCTCCGCGATCCCCGACATCGGGCCCGACCGCGAGGCGGGGATCGAGACGACGGCCACGTTCCTCGGTGAGTCGCGAGCCTACGCGTACTGCGGGGCCTGCTGGCTCCTCGCGGCCGGCGCCTTCGGGCTCGTGGACGGTCGCCTCGGGGCGCTGCTTTGCGTCTATCCGGCCTTCGTCGCGGTCGTCGCGGGAACCGCCGTGTCGGTCGAGCGGGCCTACTGGTGGTTCCCGGCGCTCAACACGGCCGTCGGGACGGCGCTCACGATCGGCGGGCTCTGGCGTATCGCGCCGCTCGCGGAGGTGATCGCGGGTGTCGCGTGATCCCGCCTGGGCCCGCTACCTCCCCGTCCCAATTCCGGAGACGCGAGGGGACCTTCAGATCGCATTGGACCGGCTCGTCTCGCGCAATCGGTTCACGATCGCCGTCGTCTTCCCGGCGATCGGAGCGCTCTCGCTCGTCGCCAGCGCGGAGGGGTGGCTCCCCACGCCCCTGCGGTTCAACCCGTGGTTCCTCCTCGTCGGCGTGTTCGTGATGCGCTCGCCGCTCGTCGTCGGCGTGCTGCCGCTCGTCAACCGACGGGCCGGGGCGTGGATCGGCCTGCTGGTGGGATACACCTACGCGATCGAGGTGGTTGGAGTGCGGACCGGGTGGCCGTACGGCGCCTTCGAGTACGGCGTCGACCTCGGGCCGATGGTCGGCGGCGTTCCGCTCGCGCTGCCGGTGTTTTTCATCCCGCTCGTGATGAACGGGTACCTGCTTCGCGAACTCGTGTTCGGAGCGCGGGCCTCGGGCACGGTCGGCCGGTTCGCGATCGTGACCGCCATCGTGGTCGCGATGGACGTCGTGTTGGACCCTGGAGCGGTCGCGCTGGGGTTCTGGGCGTACGCCGCCGGCGGGGCGTTCTACGGCGTTCCGCTCTCGAACTACCTCGGGTGGGTGCTGTCGGCGGCGGTCGCGGTCGTCGCGCTCGATCGGGCCTTCGATCGCGAGCGGCTGGCGCGACGCCTGCGGACGTGTCCGTTCATGCTCGACGACGTCGTGAGCTTCGTGCTCCTGTGGTGTGGGATCAACCTCTGGTTCGGGAACGCGGTGCCGGCGGCCGTCGCCGTGGTCCTCGGGATCGGACTGCTCCGGTCGGACCGGTTCGACGCGCGGGCGTTCGATCCGCGTCGATCGTCGGGAGGCGAGCCGGGAACGAACCGGAGTTAGAGGGACGCCGAGAACGGATCGAAATTAAGAGGATGTAGAACGGCGATCGAAACGTGTCAGATCGAACCGGGAACGGCGGGACCGACGCCGGAGAAGGGGAGGTGCCGCGCGGGCGTCCCTGTCCGCTCTGTGGCGTCTCGATGATCCACCGCCACTGCAAGTACGTCTGTCCCGAACACGGCGTGATCTACGACTGCAGCGACACGTTCTATTGAGCGATGGACCGCCGCCCGCACAAAGCGATCGGGGGGCACACAAGCGCCGAACTGCACGAACAATTATGGTTCTACATGCCGTACGGATCGACGGCATGGGCACCCGCATTCTCAGATTCGATCGCTGTTCGGCGGTGTGTGAATGATCGACGACGATCGGGTCGCTCGCGGGAAACGGATCCAGCGACGCACGGGCCGGACCTTCCACGTCGCGACCAGGCTCCTTCCGGAGCGCATCCGGTATCCGACCTACGTCCTCTACGGGTTCTTCAGGGTGGCCGACGAGGTCGTCGACGCCGAGGACGCCGGCCCGCCGGCGAAACAGCGGGCGGAGCTCGCACGGATCCGCCGGGTGGTCTTAGGCGAGGAACCCGCGGGCGACTCCTCGACCGACGACGTGCTCGCCGCCTTCCGCGACCTTCGTTGTGAATACGGGATCGCCGAAAGCGACGTGGACGTGTTCCTGGACGCGATGGCCTCGGACGTCGATCGCTCGCGGTATGAGACCTACGCCGATCTCGAGGCGTACATGAACGGGTCGGCGGCCGCCGTGGGACGGATGATGACCGCGGTGATGGACGTCGAGGAGCCCGAACGGGCCCTTCCGCACGCCACGAAGCTCGGGGAGGCCTTCCAGATGACGAACTTCCTGCGGGACGTCGGCGAGGACGTCCGCGAACGCGAGCGGGTCTACCTCCCGGAGCGCACGCTCCGCGAGCACGGCGCCTCGGCCGAACAGGTTCTCGAGGGGCGGTTCGACGAGTCGGTCGCCGCCGCGATCCGCTCGGAGCTCGAACGCACCGAGGAGCTCTACGCCGAGGGCGTCGCCGGGATCCGATATCTCCCCGAGGACTGCCAGCTCGCGGTCCTGCTTTCGGCCGTCCTGTATGCCGACCACCACCGGCTCATCAGGGAGCGTGGGTACGACACCCTCTCCGGGACGCCGAGCCTCTCGCTTTCGCGAACGATCCGACTGCTCGTCCACACCCGGTGGCTCTGGCAGTGGAACGACGACCCCGAGACGGTCTTTTATGCCGTCGTCGACTCCTTCGACGCCGACACGCCGGCGTCGGGGACGCTCTCGAAACACGGATTCCGGAGCTGTCGGATCGTCTCGTACCTCTCGCGGTGATCGACGACCGATCGTTCGAATCGACGACGATCGTGAAAAACGACGTCAAAAGACCGCACCCCGCGTCAGTTCGCTCGCGTCGTCCGGATCAACACTCCGACCAGCCGCAGGACTCACACGTCTTACAGCCCTCCGAGAAGTAGAGGCTCATCCCGCCGCATTCGGGACACTCCGGCGACTCGCCGGCCGCGATGAGGTCCTGGGTGACGTCCTGGTCGGGCTCCGCCTCGTCCGCCGCGTCCGGGACGGGTGAGGAAGCGGGACCCTCGCCCACCGAGTCCGCGGCGACTCCGCCGCCGTCGGTCTGTTCGCTCGGGGTCGAAGCGCTGCCCTCGGCTCCCTCCTCGAGGTCGTCGAGTGATTGCTGTTGGGGGATGCCCTTGTCGATCTCGTCGTCGAGATAGCGGCGCAGCGCCGTGCCGATGGCGTCCGGGATCGACTGGATCTGCTCGCCCTTGTCCCAGGCGACCTTCGGGCTGCGAGTGCCCTGCAGCTCGTCGACGATCTCGTTCGGATCGACGCCGGAGCGGAGGGCCGTCGAGATGACCTTCGCGAGCGCCTCCGTGAAGGAGTTCGTGTAGCCGCCCGAGTGGCCGATGTTGGCGAACAGCTCGAAGGGGCCGCCGTTCTCGTCCTCGTTGATCGTCACGTAGAGCTTGCCGTAGCCCGTCTCGATCCGCTGGGTCACGCCGTTGAGCGAGTCGGGACGGGGACGCGTCTCCGCGTAGTTGACCGTCGGCCGCTCGCTCGCCTCGAGCAGGTCGTCGATCTCCGCGTCGAGTTGCGCCCGGACGTCCTCGTTGTCGAGGAACGCCTCCACGCCGCCGAAGACCTCCTCGATCTGCTCGACGATCGTCTCCGCCGCCTCGGACTCGTCGGCGAACTCCGCGTTCTTCGCGCGCGTCGTCAGGACCTGCTTCGAGCGCGTGCCGTCGCGGTAGACGGTGACGCCCTTTCCGCCGTGGTCGTAGATGTAGCGGTAGACCTCGTCCATGTCCTCGAGCGAGGCCGAGTTCGGGAAGTTGCAGGTCTTCGAGATGGCCGAATCGACCCCGCGCTGGCAGGCACACTGGACCGCCGCGTGCTGTTTGCCCGAGAGGTCGCCGGTGACGACGAACAGCTCGCCGATCGGGTTCGGAACCGTCTCGAGTCCCTCGACGCCGTCGAACTCGTTTTCGGCCATCTGTGCTTGGGCCTCGCGTTTGACCGCGTCGACGTCGATGTCGTTGGCCTCCAGGGTCCGCAGGAAGTAGTCGTCGAACTCGACGAGCATCTCGTCGCCCTGGACGTCGTCGGAGACGTTCTTGTAGTAGGCGACGTTGTAGATGGGCTCACAGCCGCCGGTCGTGTTGCCGACCATCGAGGTCGTTCCGGTCGGGGCGATCGTCGTCGTGTTGTGGTTGCGGATCGGGAAGCCGTCGGCCCACTCGTCGGCGTCGAGTCCCGTGTGGTGTTCGAACCACTCGCGGTACTCGGTCGGGTCGGCGTACTTCGAGTCCGCCCAGTCGTTGAACGAGCCGCGCTCCCGGGCGAGTTCGTGTGACGTCTGCTTCGAGACGTGGTTGATGTGGGTCATCAGCTGGCCGGCGATCTCGTTTCCGGTCTCCGAGCCGTACCGGACGCCGAGCTGGATGTACAGCTGGGCCAGCCCCATCACGCCGAGACCGATCTTCCGCATGTCCCGGACCTTCTGTTCGATCTCCGGGACCGGGAAGTCCGACATCGTGACCACGTTCTCGAGGAAGCGCGTGCCGTAGTCGATGCGTTCGTCGAACGCCTCGAAGTCGATCGCCTCCTCGAGGAAGGCGTCGATCGCCGCCTCCTGCGTGTCGTACTCGTCGGCGTGCTCCTCGCTCCAGACGCGCCAGTCGGGCGCGTCCATATCCGCGAGCGTCGAGAGGTTGATGTGGCCGAGGTTGCAGGCCTCGTACTCCTCGAGCGGCTGTTCGCCGCAGTTGTGAACCACGAGACCGTTAGCAACGAACGAACTGGTCTCGGGTTCAGTTAGGTCATATACGGTTTCGTGACCGTCCGGATCAACGGACGCGACCGTCGCTTCAAATCGCTCGGAATAGGGGCCACGATCGTAGTCGTCGAGTCGCTCATCGAGTGCCTCGTTCTTCGAGTCGAGCAGGAAGCCGATCTCGTCGCGGAACCGTAGCAGATTGTCCTTGGAGATGACGAGATCGTGATCCGCCTGACGTTCGTACTCGGCCGTTCCACCGTTTCCGTCCGGCATTTCCTGAACGCCGGCCTCGTGACGTTCCTCGTAGATCTTGCTGTGGACTCCGAAATTAAGCAGGAGTCGCTGTACCTGTTTCAGAAGGTCCGTACTCGTACTTGTCAGACGAACCGAGTTACCCTTCTCGTGAGTTCCGTGTACGCCGCCATCAGCAGTAAACAGAGCGCGAAGGAACCCGCGGGCCATCTCCTCGCTTCCTCGCATTACTGCGTCGGGTACCTGGAGTTTCTCGTCAACGAGGTCAGCCTCCGCAGCGTACTCGTACAGTCGAGACGACCGAACGCGCTGCTCGACTGCCTGTGCGCCGCGATAGTCATCGCTCCGAGCGATCTCCGAAACGCCGATCTCGTAGTCAGCGTTTCCGGCCGGCTCACGGACGACGTCATTTACGTCCGTGGCGAACGCATCGGAAATTTGACTGTCCTCGTCGTAGAAATTGAGAACCGCGCGTTCCTCGCCGTGCTTGAGGTGTCCGTCACCGACGAGCCAGCCAAGGACTCGACCCTCCTCGGCCGATCCGTGCTGTCCAAACTCGCCTTTCCGGTTCTGAACGTGGACGGAATCACCGGCCTCGAGGTTCTCCGCCTCGACCCAACCGTCGTCCGTCATCACGCGGTGGTCGGCAGTCAGACGGAGTTCGTACCCCTCCTCGGTGGTGAGCTTATAAACGTCCTTTTTACCGGTCTTGTAGACGCTGCTCGCTTCCTTGAGCGTCTCTTCACTGAGACGACCGTCGACCACGACGTCGCGCGCGACGCCCTGTTCGTAGAGTTCTTCAGCTTCGATGAGACCGTTTTCCGTACTGATCAGCGTGTCACCGGTGACACACGGATTCGTCGCCAGGATCCGGTGGTCGGGGTGTTCCTCGACGTCGAAGGAGTGCTGTTTGTTCACCCGTTCGAGGTAGATGACGCCTGGCTCGCCGTTCTCGTGGGCGCCCTCGACCATGTGCTCCCAGATCTCGTCGGCCGGGATCGACAGCTCCTCGCCGACCTCGACGTGGTGGCCGAGGTCGAACATGTCGTAGAGCTCCTTCGTCTCGGCGGTCGCGATGTGGGGCTCGTCGGTGCGGGGGTTCGTGAAGACGAACTCCTCGTCGTTGTACAGCGCCTCCATGAAGTCGTCCGTGACCCCGACGGAGATGTTGAAGTTCGACAGGTGGCCCTCGACGGCGTTCCGGAGGTGCTTGGGGACGCGCCCCTCGTCGTCGATCAGCTCGCGGGCCTCATCGAGGGCGTCCTTGAAGGAGGTGTGGGTGTAGTCGTCCGGGTCGTTGAGCCGCAGCGAATGGGCCAGGGAGACGTCCTTGTTCTTGGCGTGGATGAACTGGATGACGTCCGGATGGGAGACGCGCATCACGCCCATCTGGGCGCCGCGCCGCGCGCCACCCTGGGCGATCGTTTCGCACATCTGGTCGTATGTGCGCATAAAGGTGATCGGTCCGGAGGCGATGCCGCCGGTTGACCCGACCGAATCGCCGTACGGTCGAAGCTGCCAGAACGCATATCCCATGCCGCCGCCGCTGTTGTGCGAGACGACGCCGTTGGCGACGTATTCGTGATTGTCCGCGACCGTGACGTCGTAGACCGTCGCCGGGTCGGACTCCTCGACCGCGGTGACCTCCTGGGTCCACTCGCTCTCCGAGTCGAGGTCGCCACAGGTCGTCGCCTCGAGGTCGGCGTCGGCGATCGAGTCGGCCATCGTTTCGCCGCGATCGTCGATGAAGCCGACGTGGTCGGCGTATCGCGTCAGGCCGAGATCGTCGGTCGGCGCGACGGTGTAGTACTCGCGCTCGTCGTTCTCCCACTCCCACTTCGTGGCGGGGATCCCGACGCCCAAGAGGAGCTGGTGAACGCCGTCGATGAGGTCCTCCGAGGCGCTGTAGAGTCGGGGGTAGCGGTCCTTCGAGAGCGTGCCGTCGGCCGAAAAGAGGCCACGGACGAAGGCGCACACGCGCTCGCGGTCGGCCGCTCGGACCGCGTCGGGCACCGTCGCCTCCGCCGAGGAGGGTTTGGCGTCGCCGAAGTTCCGGAGCCAGAACCGCTTGATCTCGTGGCTGTGGATGACGGCCTCGTAACACCCGTCGCTCCAGGTCCAGTCGGCGCCGACGTCGAAGAGGTCACGCGAGAGGCGGTCGACGCATTCGAGCGTCTCCTCACGGGCGATGTGGAAGCGGATCCCGTCCTCGTGGATCGACCCGTCGCCGATCCACAGCCCGAGCAGCTCGGCGAGAGCGCTCGAGAGCGTCTCCGGCTGCGTGACGGTCTTCACGGCCCGGCCGTTCGCCGGGAGCGACTCGGCCGCTCGAGCGTTTCGAACGGTCGTCTGATGGACGCCGAGTTCGGCTGCGATCTCCGCGTCGGTGTGGCCGCCATCGTGGAGCTGTCGGAGTCGATCCTCGTCGAAGCTTCGACCCGCGGGGCGACCGCCGGATCCGTTCGCCGGAAGGTCGAGCTCGCCGGCACGCCGGCGCTGGATGGTCGACGGGGAGGAATCGAGTCGTTCCGCGATCGCGTAGTCGCTGAGTCCCGCCGCGTGCAGTTCCGCGACCGCCTCGTTGGAGACGGTTCGATTGGCCGCCCACTGTGGGCCCGCCTCGACGGACTCCAGCTCGACGTGGTTCGCAGTCTTCTCGGGGAGCCAGCCGAGACGGACCGAGACCGTGCTTCCGGCCTCGATCTCGTCGAGTCGAGTCCACTCGCCGTCGACGAGCAGCCGGTGGTTCGGCGTCCCGCGAACCGTGAGGCCACCCTCCGTCCGGAGCGTCATCGTCGGCGCATCGTCGTAGGCGTGAACCTCCTCGACGGTTCGCGTTCGATGGCTCTCGCCGTCGCGCTGCCGGATCGAATCGCCGGGCTCGACGTCGGCGATCGACACGAGACCCTTCCCCTCGACGTGAACGGTCGCGTCGGCGGTCAGACACTGGAAGACCTCCGCGGCCTCCTTGGCGGTCTGGTGGATGTCGGTGATGTCGTCGTCGGGGGAGTCGACGAAACACGCGGACAGCTGCTGGAGCTCGTCGCCGGCGTTCATCAGCGTCGGCGAGTTCGGCATGAAGGAGAGCGACTCCATCCCCTCGCGGAAGGTCGCGGCGGTCTCCTCGACGTGTTCGCGGATCTCCGCGGGGAGCTCCGGGACGATCGTCTCGTAGGAGAACTTGTTGACGTTGTGGGCTGTGAGCGTCGTCTCCGCGTCGTCGTCGGCGGTGACGCCCGCGCCGAAGACCTCGCTCGCGAGCTCGTCACGTCGCGGGTGGTCGGGTTTGATCTGGTCGGGCGTGACCGTGATCTCGACGTCGCGTCTCTCGGACTCGTAGACGGCCTCCGCGAGCGCGACGTTGTTCGCGACGCGGACGAACAGCTCCTCTTGGGTCTCGATCTGGTTCCCGTCGGCGTCCTTTCGCAGATAGCGGGCGGGGAGAATGTTGTGGTAGGCGTTCGACGTGAGGCGGTCCTCGAGCGTCTCGCCCGTGGTTCGTTTGATCGGCAGTTCGAGCTCGTCTGCGGAGAGATCGCTCCCGCTCATCGCGCGAGAGCGCCTCCTCGGTCACGTGTCGTATGGTGCATCTATCGTGGTGTGGTACTGGCGAGGTGGCCCCTTGTATCTTCGGCTTCCGGGTCCAAACGGACGTCTTTCTATACGATCACTGACACTCGTTCGGTCGCACGGACGAGGCCGTGCGTGTACGTAAATCTGATCGTCCCGGAAGCCACATAAACATGACCCCTCCGGGGCGAAAGTGAAAAATCGAATCGATGATCGCCAGATAGAGACCGGACACACAGTGGAACCGAAGGGGAGGTCGAGGGACGTCCTCGCGGTCGTGTCGGAGGAAACGGGCCGATCGAGCCTCGGCGTCGATCGGTCGTCACGGTCGTTTCGTCCGCGAAATGATCGAATTCATATATTTTTCGGGCGGGCCGAACAGCGCCGTTCCGTCACGCTCGCGCGCGATGGGACGATCGACGCAGAACGGGCCCGGAACGAACCGGTGGCCGGCGAGGGCGTCAAAGGGCGGTCGAATCGGGGGCGGTCAAATCGGTCGTCTCCGAACGCGCTCGGACGCGTTCGACACGTACACTTATACGGTCGGTAGCCCTGCATCCGGACATGTACGATCCGACATCGCTGATCGCGACGGCACCCATGCAGGCGGGCATCGCCGCGAGTCCCTTCGGACGGCTGTTGATCGGGCTCGTCGCCGTCGCGATCGTGATCATCGTCGGGCGCATGGTCCTGGCGGTCGCCTGGCGGCTCGTCACCATCGCGGCCGTGATCGTGGCGCTGCTGTTCGCGATCTCGGCCGCCGGGATCATCTGAACGGACCCGGGATCACTCGGTCGGGAGGTCCGCTCGGGACGAACGATCGGCGACGACCCGCGTCAGGAAGTTCCGGATCACGTCGTGGCCCGCGCCCGTGAGGACGCTCTCCGGGTGGAACTGGACGCACTCGATCGGGTGCTCTCGGTGGCGGATTCCCATCACGAGTTCGGTTCCCTCGTGGTCCGTCGTCGCGGACACCTCGAAGACGTCGGGGACGTCGGTCGCCACGAGCGAGTGGTAGCGGCCGGCCCGAAAGCCCTGATCGAGGCCAGCGAAGACGCCCGAGCCGTCGTGGTCGATCGGGAAGGCCTTGCCGTGGACCGGCTCGGGGGCGTGGCCGACCGACCCGCCGTACTCGTAGACCGCCGCCTCGAGACCCAGACAGACGCCGAGAGTGGGGACCGTCGGCGAGAGCTCCCGGAGCACGTCCATCGTCACCCCGACGTCGCGGTCGTGTTTCGGGTGTCCCGGCCCGGGACTGATCACGATCGCGTCGGGATCGGTGTCGGCGACGTCCGAGAGCGTAGCGCGGTTCTTCAACACCGACGTCTCCACGCCGCCCTCGAGGGGCTGTTCGGAGACGTACTCGACGAGGTTGTAGGTGAACGAGTCGTAGTTGTCGACGAAGGTGACCCTCACGCGCGATCGACCTCCGTCCCGGTCTCGGGTTCCGACCCGGGTTCCGGCGCGACGTCCTCCGAGGCTCCGTCGGGATCGTCGGCGACGTCGCCCTCGCGAATCGCCTCGACGGCGGCCCGCACGCCGTCCATCTTTCGTTCCGTCTCCTCGTACTCCGATTCGGGCACCGAGTCGGCGACGAGTCCCGCGCCGGCCTGGATCGTGATACGGTCGACGTCGTGGTCGCGTCCCGTTCCAGCTCCTACATCGGTGCCCGCGGCGTCGCCGATGTCCACCCCGTGATCGACCGTCGCGGTTCGAATGACGATCGCGAAGTCGGCGTCGCCGGTCCACGAGTAGTACCCCACGCCGCCGCCGTAGACGCCGCGAGGGGAGCGCTCGAGCTCGTCGATGATCTCCATCGCGCGAACCTTCGGGGCGCCGGTCAACGTCCCCGCCGGGAACGTCGCGCGCGTCGCGTCGAAGGCGTCGTTCCCCGCGGCGATCGTGCCGGTCACGGTCGACTCGATGTGTTGGACGTGGCTGTATTTGAGGACGTTCATGAACTCCTCGACGCGGACCGATCCCGGCTCGGAGACCCGACGGACGTCGTTTCGCGCGAGATCGACGAGCATCGTGTGTTCGGCGCGCTCCTTTTCGTCCGCGAGCATCTCGCCGGCGAGCCGCCGGTCCTCGACCGGGCTCTCGCCGCGCTTGCAGGTGCCGGCGATCGGGTTCGAGACGATCCGGTCGCCCTGGACGGACACGAGCGTCTCCGGGCTCGCGCCGACGATCGACCGATCGCCGTGGGACAGCAGATACATGTACGGCGAGGGGTTGATCGACCGCAGCGCGTCGTAGAGGCCGAGCGTGTCGACGTCGCCGTACAGCTCGCGTGTCCGGGAGATCACGCCCTGATAGATGTCGCCGTCGAGGACGCGCTCCTTGGCGGTTCGGACGGCCTCCTCGTAGGCGTCCTGCGGATCCGCCGTCTCCGAGACGCCGCGGAATCCGCCGGTCTCCGGCGTGCTCGCCTCCCGCAGCTCGGCGAGGACGTCTGCCGCCTCGGCCCGAAGCTCGTCGTGGATCTCGCCGGGATCGTCCCCGGAGCGGACGATCGGCGTGAAGACGAGCTCGGCCGTGTCGGCGACCTCGTCGAAGACGAGCGTCCGCGTCGTGAGGCAGAACTCGGCGTCCGGAACGACCGGGTCGGGGCGGTCGACGCCGACCTCCTCGAGCCAGAGATCGTAGACCGAGTCGTAGGCGAGAAATCCGACGAACCCGCCAGAGAGCGTCTGTCGCTCGGTGTCCGGGAATCCGCGCCGCTCGACGTCGGGGAATGCGTCGCGGACGCGGTCGAGGACGTCGCCCGTCCCCGGATCGCCGGCTTCCGCGAGCAGATCCGCGCCCGGACCGAGACGGGTCAGCTCGGTTCGGTCGGGATAGACGGAGAGGACCGCCTCGGGGTCGTAACCGACGAACGAGTAGCGCGCGTGCCGGTCGGCGTCGGTGCCCGCCGCGAAGGCGCCGTCCGGATCGCTGGAGGCGACCTTCTCCGCGGACTCCAACAGGAAGCTGTGGTCGCTGCGGTCCGCGAGCGCCGCGTAGGCGGCGAGCGGCGAGACGTCGGCGTCGAGGGCGACCGAGACGCGAACGACGACCGCGTCGGCTTCGTCGCTCAACGCGTCCTCGGCGTGGTCGACGAACGCCTCGCGGGACGTCGAGAGGTCGACCTCGATCGAGGCGGACTCGGAGCCCGGGGTCACGCGAGGGTCACCTCCCGTCCGGCGTTCCTGACGAACCGGGCGAGCGCGTTGTGGTCCTTGCGGCCACCCTCGAGCTCCACGCCCGAGGCGACGTCGACGGCGAAGGGGTCGGCCACCTCGACCGCCTCGGCCACGTTGTCGGGCGTGAGGCCGCCGGCGAGCACGACGGGCGTGGTGAGTCGCGCGGCCAGGTCGCCGGTCGCCTCCCAGTCGTGGGTGCGTCCGGTCCCGCCCGCGCCCTCCTCGGTGGTCGAGTCGACGACGAGCGCGTCCGCGGCCTCGGCGAGACGCTCCGCACGCTCGTGTTCGTCGGCGTCGACGGTGAGGAGCACCTTCGTTCCGGTCTCGGCACGGACGTAGGCGACCTCCTCGGGCGTCCACTCGCCGTGGAGCTGGAGGGCGTCCGGTCCCACGAGCCCGGCGAGTTCGACCGCGCGTTCCGGCGAGTCGGGCATCGTCACGAGCGTGCCGGTCACGAACGGGGGGACGTCCGCAAGCAGGTCCGCGGCGGCGGCCGGATCGACCTCCCGGGGCGTCTCGACGGGCACCTCGGATACGACGCCGACCGCGTCGGCGCCGGCCTCGATGGCGGCCCGAACGTCCGCGTCCCGGGTCAGCCCGCAGATCTTCGCGCGGGCCATCACTCGCCCGCCCGCGTTCCGCCGGCCCCGTCGGCGAGCGCGTCGGGGGACTCACCGCATAACGCGGCGAACTTCTCTGCGGCCGCGCCGGAGTCGATGGCGTCGCCCGCGACCCCCACGCCCTCCTCGATCGAATCGGCGAGACCGGCGACGTAGACGGCCGCGCCGGCGTTCGCGAGGATCAGGTCGCGTTTCGGGCCGGTCACCTCGCCGGAGACGATGCCGCGGAGGTCGGCCGCGTTCTCCTCGGGCGTGCCGCCGGAGACGTCCTCGATCGGGGCGCGTTCGAGTCCGAGGTCGGCCGGCGTGATCGCGTACTCGGTCACCTGATCGCCCTCGACCTCCGCGACGGCGGTCTCGTCGTGGAGCGCGATCTCGTCCATGCCGGAGCCGTGGACGACGAGCGCGTGTTCGACGGGCATGTGCGCGAGCGAGTTCGCGATCTGGGGGACCAGATCGGGATCGTAGACGCCGAGGACCTGCGCGTCGGCCCCGGCGGGATTCGTGAGCGGTCCGAGCACGTTGAAGATCGTCCGCATCTCCAGTTCCCGGCGCGGGCCGATCACGGCCTTCATCGCCGGATGGAACACCGGCGCCAGCATGAACCCGATCCCGTCCTCGTCGATCGCCGCCTCGACGGCGGGCGGTTCGGCCTCGACGTTCGCGCCCGCGACCTCCAGCACGTCCGCGCTGCCCGACGAGGAGGAGACGGAGTAGTTCCCGTGTTTGGCGACCGCCGCCCCGGCCCCGGCGGCGACGATGGCCGCCGTGGTCGAGACGTTGATCGTGTCGTAGTCGTCGCCGCCGGTCCCGCAGGTGTCGACGAGGTACTCGCGGTCCGGGTCGATCGTCCGTGCCGCGTCGCGCATCCCCTTCGCGAATCCGGCGATCTCCCGTTCGGTCTCGCCCTTCGTCCGAAGCGCCGCCAGCAACGCCCCGATCTGTGCCTCGGTGGCGTCCTCGAAGACGAGCCGGGCCGTCTCGCGAGCCTCCTCGACGGTCAGGTCCGCCCCCTCCGTCACGCGTGTGATGGTGTCGTTGATGGTCGTCATTGATGTATATGTCCGTCTTGTAGTGTACATATGTGTACATCTTCTTAAGCCTATCGTCCCGGGGAGTGCGTCCGCGGCGGGAACGGAGGGACGGAGGGCCGCGGAGAAGAAAGAAAAGAGGAGGAAGGACAGGGAAAAGAAAGGAGAAGAACGCCCCCGGGGGACCGGCGACGTCGGGAAAACGGGCTCCGGACACGTCTCACGTCGAACTGACCGACACCCCGTCTCCCATGGTCGACATGCCGAAACGGCCTATACGTCGCGGGGTCTCCCGATGTGACGCAGTTCGCCGCCGCAGTCCGGGCAGATTCGAACGTCGGGATCGGTCGTGCGCCCCATACATTCGAAACATTCGTACATCGATTCGGATCTAACGTCGATCTTTGGACGCATATGTCGGGTGAAACGAACCGAACATATAGTTCGAACCCTGAAACACCTAATATTCTCGTGTTCCGTTCAAGGCGAGGGGTCGCAACGAAGCGCGGAACGTCCGGCGACCGTCAGCCCGGGGTCCTACCGTGCGTCGTGAACGATCTCCCCGTCGACGACCGTCAGATCGACGTCGATCTCCCGGATGGACCCGGGCTTGTCCCAGGGGGACTCCGAGAGCGCGACGAGGTCGGCGCGCTTGCCGCGTTCGATGGTGCCCAGATCGTCCTCGTCGAACCCGGCGTATGCGGGTCCGCTCGTGGCGGCTCGAAGCGCCTCGGAGACCTCGAGACCCGAGCGCTCGTCTCCGACGTCGACCGCCCGGTGGGCGTCGGAGAGCGGATCAACGGGTCCGCCGCCGGATCCGAACGCGAGAGGGATCCCGGCATCGAGGAACGTGCGGTAGGAGATTCCGCCGTCGTCCGGGTCGGGCGCGGACGGCCGGACGGACGCGACCGCGTTCGCCGCCGCGATCCGGTCGATCTGCTCCTCACGTACGTGCTCTGCACGCTCGATCCGGTGGCGGGCCCCTCGATGTGGGTCGCCTTCTCCCGGTATCGTTTTTCCGCCCGCACCGTCCGTCGTTTTCCCGCCCGCACCGGCCCCGGAAGCGTCGAGAACTGCGTCGACGGCCTCGGCGTCCGTGGCGTCGACGGAGAGTTGGTAGCCGCCACCGATCGCCTCGGCGACATCCGCCGTCGTCTCCTCGGCTGGCGCGAACGCGATCGGACCGACTCGAACGTGCTCGCTGCCCGCGTTCGTGGGGAGTCCCGCCTCCGCGACCGCGTCGAGACGCTCGGCGCCGTAGACGATCCGAACGCGCAGGGACAGCTCGCCGGCCGCCCCGAGTTCCCTGAACGCGCGAGGGGCGAGCGCGGCGGCGGACGCGTCATGAACTCCCGTGACTCCCCGAGCGTTCGCGTGGGCGATCGCCGCCGCGAGGATCTCGCGCGTCTCGCGCGCGTTCGGCTCGTCTCCCGAATCCCCGGAGGCGCTCGTTCGTTCGGCATCGAGAAGCCGGCGTCCGAGGGACGTGAGATCGGCGTACGCGTCGACGAAGCCCGGCAGGAGGACCCGCCCGTCGAGGTCGACGACGGTCGTGTCGATCCCCGCGAGGAACTCGACGTCGTAGCTCGCGCCGAGACGCACGATCTCGCCGTCGCGAACCGCGAGCGCCTCGTGGGTTCGATCCGGATCGGTGAGCGTGTGGATCTCGCCGTCGAGCAGGACGAGGTCCGCGGCGTCGGTCATGTTCGTTCGAGCGGCGCAGATCGGGTTAATTGTTCGGGAGCGGGACGGTCGACGTGATCGCGATGGCGACAAGAATCGCGATAGCGACCGGGATCGATCCCGAGAACCGATACGCCTTAGCGTCCGCCGCGAACACGTCCGTCCATGCCCACCCCAGAGGAACTCGCGGATCGCGTTCGCGCGTGCGAACTCCGCCTACACGAGCTCGAGTCGCACGCCGACGCCGACATCGCCGCCGCGGCCCGGCGACGGCTCGTCGCCGAAACGGCGGATGCCGATCTCGAGACGATCGGCGAGTACACCTTCGAGGCCGCCGCCGCCGAACCGAACGTCGAGAACATGGTCGGAGCGGTCCAGGTTCCCCTCGGCGTCGCCGGCCCCGTGACGATCGACGGCGGCGCGCTCTCGGGGGATCGATACCTCCCGCTCGCGACGACGGAGGGCGCGCTCGTGGCGTCGGTGAACCGCGGCTGCTCAGTGCTCGAGGCCGCCGGCGGAGCGAGCGCGCGAGTGACGAAGACCGGCATGACGCGCGCGCCGGCGTTCAAGACGTCCGGAATAGTCGAATCCGAGGCGCTCGCCGGATGGGTTCGGGACAACGAGGATCGGCTGGCGGCCGCCGCCGAGTCGACGACGAACCACGGCGAGTTGACCGACGTCACGCCCTACGTCGTCGGCAACAACGTCTACCTGCGGTTCCGCTACGACACGAAGGACGCGATGGGGATGAACATGGCGACGATCGCCACCGGCGAGGCCTGCGAGCTGATCGAGGCGGAGACCGACGCCTCGCTCGTCGCGCTCTCGGGGAACCTCTGTACGGACAAGAAGCCGGCGGCGATCAACGCGATCGAGGGGCGCGGCCGGTCGGTGACGGCCGACGTGCGGATTCCCGAGGACGTCGTCGAGGAGCGGCTCCACACGACGCCCGACGCGGTGGCGGAGATCAACACGCGAAAGAACCTCGTCGGGTCGGCCAAGGCGGGGTCGCTCGGCTTCAACGCCCACGTCGCGAACGTCGTCGCGGCCATGTTCCTCGCGACCGGCCAGGACGAGGCGCAGGTCGTAGAGGGCGCGAACGCGATCACGACCGCGGAGGTGACGGCGGACGGCGACCTCTACGTCTCCGTCTCGATCGCGAGCCTGGAGGTGGGGACGGTCGGCGGCGGAACGAAGCTCCCGACGCAGGCGGAGGGACTCGACGTGCTCGGCGTTCGCGGCGGGGGGGACCCCGCCGGCGACAACGCGGACGGGCTCGCGGAGGCGATCGCGACGGGCGCGCTCGCGGGCGAGCTGTCGCTTCTGGCCGCGCTCGGGTCCAGACACCTCTCGTCGGCACACGCCGACCTCGGTCGATAGGGAGTCGAAGACCTGACTATACGGCCTCAGATCGACGCGCCCCCGCGTCCCCCGCGAAGGATCGCGTCCTGTAACAACAACACGCCGCCGACCCCCAGAAGGGCGATCCCGAGCCACGCGATGGCCCCGTCGGCGTCGAGCGCGACCACGAGGAATCCCGCGCTCGCGAGCGTGTGCCCGGCCATCTGCTCGTAGTAGCCCTCACGGGCGTACGCGATCGCGACGACGGCGAACCCGACCCCACAGACGCCCAGCGCGACCCGGACCGCCGCGGCGCTCGCGAGCCCGGGAGCGAACACCGTCGCGGCGACGGCGAGGACGACCGCCCCCACGAGCACCCCCCCGACCGTCCCGATTCCTCGAACCGGATCGACTGCCATGGTAACTGTACGCACAGCACCGGCTTAAACACCAGTCAGACGCCCGTCATCGACTGGAGGGACGGCGAGCGCGATCCGGGGGTCGTCAACTGCGAGTCACAGCCGCCGATAGACACCGCGGGACTCGGAGACCTCCCCCCGACGCCGAAGCTTCTCGAGCAGATCGCGGGCGGCATCGGGTGGAACGCCGTCGTCCGTCGCGTAGGACACGACGTCGTCCTCGGTCGGTTCCTCGAGATCGTCGAGGGCGCCACGGACCACGTCGATACGGGACCCGCTCCCGGATCGGGCGTCGCCGCGGGACGACCGCTCGCCGGCCGTCTCGATGGCGTCGGCGTCCAGTCCGGACCCCTCGAGGTACTCGCGGTCGTCGATGCCCGAGTCGTCGATTCGGTCCTCGAGCTCGCTCACGTGTGCCACCTCCGAGAACGCCTCGCTGTCGTCGTGTTTGTTTGCGAGGAGCGCCGCGCGGGCCTGACGGGCCGCGGCGCGGTCCTCTGACTCGAAGAAGCGCTTCAGCCGTTTCGTCCGGTGGGTCTTGCGACAGCGCGGGCAGGTGGCGGACTCGCTCGTCTCCGGGTCCGCGAGCAGCCACATCGTGCCGCATCGGTTGCACCCGACGACCGCGTACATACGGACCGGTTCGGCGCCATCGTACCTGAACGTGATGGTCGATCCCGGCATCATCGTACCTGAACGAGGTAGTCGGTCCGCCGCCCGAACTGCCACCCTTTTTACTTCGGCGAGCCGGAGTCGACGCCAATGAGCGAGTACGACTACGAGGAACTGGGCCTCGTCGCCGGCTTAGAGATCCACCAGCAGCTGGACACGGAGACGAAGCTGTTCTGTGAGTCGCCGACGACGCTTCGCGAGCCCGAGGAGTCCGACCGGGAGATCACCCGGTACCTCCACCCGACGAAGAGCGAGCTCGGCGAGCTCGACGAGGCCGCCCTCGAGGAGAGCCGCGTCGACCGCGAGTTCACCTATCTGGCCTACGACACCACCTGTCTGGTCGAGGAGGACGACGAGCCGCCCCGCCGCGTCGACGAGGAGGCGCTCTCCGTCGCCCTCCAGATCGCGGAACTCCTCGACGTCACCGTCGTCGACGAGGCGCACGTGATGCGCAAGCTCGTCATCGACGGCTCGAACACCTCGGGCTTTCAGCGCACCATGCTGCTCGGCCAGGACGGCGAGATCGAGACCGAGGAGGGCCCCGTCTCGATCGTCGACCTGCTGCTCGAGGAGGAGTCGGCCCAGCGCGTCGAGGAGACCGACGACGGCGTCGTCTACTCGCTCGATCGCCTCGGAATCCCGCTCGTGGAGATCGGCACCGGACCGGACGTCCGCACGCCGAAGCAGGCCCGCGAGGCGGCGGAGCGGATCGGAACCCTGCTTCGGTCGACCGGCTCGGTCAAACGCGGCCTCGGGACGATCCGACAGGACGTCAACGTCTCCATCGCCGAGGGCGCCCGCGTCGAGATCAAGGGGGTACAGGACCTCCAGGGGATCGAGGACATCGTCCGCAACGAGGTCGGCAGGCAGGCCGAGCTCGTTGAGATCGCGGCGGAACTCGACGAGCGCGACGCGTCGGTCGGCGAGACGCGTGACGTCACGGACGTCCTTTCCGACACCGACTCCGGAGTCATCCGGGGCGCGCTCGAGTCCGGGGGGTCGGTGACGGCGGTTCCGCTCTTCGGCTTCGACGGCCTCCTCGGCCGGGAGATCCAGGATGACCGCCGGCTCGGGACCGAGCTCTCCGATCACGCGAAGCGCCACGGCGCGGGCGGGATCTTCCACACGGACGAGCTGCCGGCCTACGGGATCACGGACGGGGAGGTCGCGGCCCTCCGCGAGGCGGTCGGCGCCGGTCCCGAGGACGGGGTGGCGATCGTCGCCGCGGATTCGGAAACCGCCGAGCTCGCGATCGAAGCGGCGGCCGACCGCGCGCGAACCGCCATCGAGGGCGTCCCCGAGGAGACGCGCGACGCGAACGAGGACGGCACGACCCGGTACCTCCGGCCGCTGCCGGGCGCCGCCCGGATGTATCCCGAGACCGACGTTCCGCCGGTCGAGCCCGACCCGAGCGACGTCGAGACGCCGGAGCTGCTCGACGAGAAGGCCGATCGGTACGTGGCGGACTACGACCTCGATCCGGGACTCGCCGAGCAGATCGCCTTCGGCCGGCGGTTTCCCCTGTTCGAGACGGCGGTCGAACGCGGGGTCGATCCGACGTTTGCGGCATCCACCCTCGCGTCGACGACCACGGAACTTCGCCGAAACGACGTGGCGATCGAGCGCGTCGCGGACGAACAGTTCCTCTCGACCATGGAGCTCGTCGAGTCCGGAGAGCTCGCAAAGGAGGGCGCCCCGGAGGTGCTCGCGGAGATCGCGGCCGATCCGACGCTGTCGGCCGAGGAGGCGATCGAGGAGGCGGACCTCGCCGGCGTGGACCGCGAGACCGTCCGCGAGGCCGTCGTGGCGGTCGTCGAGCGCAACGCCGACCAGGTCGAAACGGAGGGCATGGGCGCCTTCTCCGGGCTGATGGGCGAGGCGATGGGCGAACTCCGCGGGAAGGCCGACGGGGAGGTCGTTTCCGAGGTGCTCCGCGAGGAGATCGGCAAGCGGTCGTGACCCGGACGCGAGAGAACGGACCGCCGCCCGCCACGCCTCACTCGGCCAGCTCGTCGATGAGCGTCTCCAGGTCGTAGGTCGCGGGCGCCCGGGACTCCTCGCGCAACGACGAGATGACGAAGGTGGAGTTGGTCCGCTCGACCTCCGGGATCGCCTCGAAGTCCCCTATCAGCCGCTCGACGGCGTCCGACGAGGAGAGCCGAGCGATCACGATGAAGTCGGTCTCGCCCATGGTGAAGAACGCCTGGGTGACTCCCTCGACGTCCAAGAGCTCCTCCGCGACCTCCTCGTAGGGACCGTCGTAGTCCGCGAGCACCTCGACGATGACGGTCACCCCGAGCCCGAGCGCCTCGTGATCGAGGTCGTAGAGGTCGTTCTCGATGACGCCCGCCTCCCGGAGGTTGTTCAGCCGGTAGTGGATCGTGGAGACGGGGATGTCCGTCTCCTCGTGGAGCCGCTCGGGACTGCCCGTTCCGAGGTCGGCGATCGCCTTGAGCAACCGCACGTCGCGTTCGTCCATGTCGGCGGTATGGTCGCGATCCGTATTGATTGTGTGGGCGAGAGAATTGTATCATTCTCCAATCGAACCCCCGATATCGGAATCGATGTCGAACGAGGCACAATTGTTTGATTCTACATGTAGGAAAAGCTCTTTTCGTAAAGATTAGTTTAAATATTTGAATCTCGTTCGATCCAACAACCAATGTCACGTCTTTCGTTGCAGTCATCTCCGGTTGCGGCGGCGAGCGCGTTCGTCCTGCTGGCGGTGCTTTGGGGCGGCTCGTTCGTCGCCATCGAGGTCGGACTGGCGTATTTCCCCCCGCTGCTTTTCGCCGGGATACGGTACCTCCTCGCCGGGGTCGCGGTGCTCGCCTACGCGGCGGTCGTCGCCGACGGGTGGATCCCGACGACCCGCCGGGAGGTCTCGAGCGTCGTCGTCACCGCCGTGTTCGTCATCGCGATCTACCACGGATTCCTCTACGTCGGCGAACAGTACGTTCCGGGAGCGATCGCCGCCGTGATCGTCAGCCTCTCGCCGGTGTTGACGGCGGCCGTCGCCGCGGTGGTCCTCCCGAACGAGCGGGTCGGTCCCGTGGAGGTCGGCGGGTTCCTCCTCGGCATCGTGGGCGTGAGCGTGGTCGCGAACCCCTCAGCCGACGCGCTGGTCTCCACGCAGACGCTCGGGATCCTCCTCGTGTTCTGTAGCGCAGTCGCATTCGCCGTCGGGGCGGTCCTGTTGCGCCCGCTCCGGACGGACTTCCCCGTCGTCGCGCTCCAGGGATGGGGAATGACTCTCGGCGCCGTACTGCTCTTCGCGGGGGCGGGCGCGCTCGGGGAGTCGCCGGGCGACGTCTCCGTCACCCCGACCGCGATCGTCTCGCTCGCGTACCTCTCGGTGCTCTCGGGCGTTCTCGCGTTCCTCATCTACTTCGCGCTCCTGGACGCCGTCGGGCCGACACAGCTCCACCTCGTCGGCTACGCCGAGCCCGTGACGGCCGCGCTCGCGAGCTGGCTCGTCCTCGGCCACCTGATCGAAGGCGACGCGCTCGTCGGTTTCGCGGCGATCCTCGCCGGATTTCTCGTCCTGGAGCGCCACTCGGTCAGGCGGATGCTCGTGAACCGCGGTCGGACCGCGTGACCGGCTACAGCTCCGGCGGCTCCCCGCGGCCGATCACGAGCCGTCGTCCCTCGACGTCCTCCAGGGCGGCGACGCGGCCGCCGATCTCGACGCGGCCGTCGTCGGTCTCGACGACGAGCGCCGCGATCTCCTCGTTGTCCTCGAGCGTGACGCCGACGATCCGGCCGCGAACGGTCACGGCGTCGCCGGTTTCCACGTCGCGACCCTCGACGGTCGCGTAGAGATCGTCGCCGTCTCCGCCGTCTCCGTCGTCGTCGACCGTACCGATCTCGGAGACGTCCTTGACCGCGCGGCGGATCGACGCGTATCGACGCGGGAAGGGCCGGCCGTCGTCGCCCTCGGCGAGGGTCTCCGCGGTCGTCCACAGGACGGTTCCGAAGAACCCGGAGACGAGAAAGCCGAGCGCGGAGCGGTTGAAGATGACGCCGTAGCGCTCGCGCTCGTCGCGGAGGGCGTCCTGGGTGGTATAAAGCGAGTAGGTGCCGTCGCCGACCGCCACCACGGGCGTCGTGATCCCGCGTCGCGCGCGTGCGACGGTGGCGACTGCCGCGTAGTCGTACGAGCCGGGGTTCGGAGCGCGGCTCGCCGGCGTCACGAGCAGCTCGATGCTGACGCCCGCGCGGCGCTTTTCGGCGAGCCGGTCCTCGAAGCGGCGAAGCAGGTCGGGAGTCAAAGAGACCGCGAGTTCGTACTCCGCGGAGTCGATCACGTCCTCGAGGTACCGCAGGATCGTAGACCGCGACTTCACGAGCGAGACCGCCTCCGTCTCCCTGGCCGGTGCGGTATAGCGGGCGGACAGCTCGTCGACGAGCTCCTCCAGGGAGTCGTTGATGTCACCGAACGACTCGGTGGGATCGACGGCGGCGACCTTCATCGGGCGCGACTCGCGAAGCTCCACGAGTCCGCGGTCGGCCAGTCCGCGAACGGTGTCGTAGACGCGGGGCTGCGGGATGTCCGTGTGGTCCGCGATCTCGCTCGCGGTCAGCTCCCCGCGTTCGACGACCGCGAGGTAGGCGTCGATCTCGTAGGCGCCCAGATCGAAGCGGTCGCCGACGTACTCGAGCGTGCCGCGGAGATCGTCGGTCATACCGGGATACTCTCGACGGGGTCGTAAATCGATTACTATACATCGAGTTGCACGCGATTCCGAACTCGGTCCATCCGGGACGGGACTGCGAACCGGAGGCTCCGGGACGAAGCTCCGAACCCTGCCCTCCGGAGAGCGGGCGCGAACGGGTCACATGTACATCCGGTCGTCCGGGAGGTCGGCCTCCCGCTCGTTCATCCGCTCCGCGAGGTCGGCGTAGTACTGGCGGATCTCCTCGGCGAACGCCTCCAGCGGCCCCGAATCCACCTCGAGGTCGTAGACGGTGGAGACCGTCTCGACGAGACGGATGGCGGCCTCGACGTCGGGCACCTGTGCGTGGACGGGGGTGACGTACACGCAGACGCCGAGGGGAGAATCGATCCCGCGCTTCAGGAGGGCGGCGTTCGTTCCGTCGAGGAACCCGGAGTTCATCCCCTCGATATCGCCGTCCGCGAGGCGATGCTCGCGGTAGTCGTCGGTGGCGATGTAGTAGGTGCGGTGACCCTCGGGGCCGTGCGGAACCGGAACGCCGGAGACGACGGCGATCTCCGAGACGTCGTTCGCCTCGGTCCACCCGAGGATCGAGCCCGCAAACGGGTCCCCAAGCGCCGAAGGGACGAAGAGCTCGCCGACGAGCACGGTGAGGTCGACGTCGGGAGCCGAGAACAGCCGAGTGGGATGTCTCGGCGTCCCGTTCTCGAACGGGGTGATCGAGGGGAGCCCCTCGACCTCGATGTGGCCCGTCTCTCGAAGCTCCAGGGCGTCAACGAGGTAGTTCGCCGCCGTGAGCCCCGCGAGCCCGTACGAGGAGAACCCGGCGAGCAGGACGTCCGATGGCGCCGTCTCGTGTGTGACCTCGAAGGTCGGGTTCCGTCGAATCGAGCCGAACATGGGAACCTCTTCGCTCGGTCGTGTCTTAGCAGTTTGGGCGGGTCGCTCCTCGGCGGTTTGGGCGGGAGCCATCGCGGACGGCGACCCCGTCCGTCGCGGCGAGGAAACGCTTTTTCCGGTGGGGGTCACCCATAGGCCATGGGCAACACGGCGGTGGCGCTCGCGTCATCGATCACCGACTCGCTGCCGGCGTGGGCGGACGTCCCGGGCGTCGACGCACTCCTCGCGGTGCTCGTGGCGGTCGCCGGGTTCTGGTTCTCGAAGCTGCTGGTGCGGCTTCTCGGGCGTCCCATCGCGCGGCGGTTCCACCGCCAGAGCGTCGCACAGACCGTCCTCCGTGGCGTCCGGGTCTCGACGATGGTCACGGCGCTGCTGTTGGCCGGCTGGGTCGCCGGGCTGGGCCTCCCCGATCTGGTCCTCTCCGTCACCGTCTTTTCGGCCGTGGTCGGCGTCGTCCTCGCGCCGCTCATCGGGAGCGTCGTGAACGGCCTGTTCGTGCTCGCCGACCAGCCCTTCGAGATCGGCGACATGGTCGAGCTCGACGACGGCACGAGGGGGTTCGTCGACGACATCACGATCCGATATACGAAGGTGTTCACCGTCGACAACACGTTTCTCGTGATCCCGAACGCGAACATGCGCGATCGCGACGTGATCAACTACTCGGCCGAGGACGAGCGGACCCGGCTCTCGCTCGACCTCCTCGTCACCTACGAGTGCGACGTCGACGCGGCGCGGCGGATCATGGAGCGGGCCGCCCGCGACTGCGAGGGCGTGATCAACGGCGGGCCGGACATTCGAATCGGCGCGGCACGCTACGCGGCGGGACCCGACTGCCGGATCGCGGAGTTCGCCGACGACGGAATCCTGCTTCGGCTGCGCTACTGGGCGAAGAAGCCGTACAAGATCCCGAAGCTCGAATCCCAGGTGAACGTCCGGATCCGCGAGCTGATCGCGGACGCCGACGTGGAGATCGCCTACCCGCACCGCCACCTCGTCTTCGACGAGACGAGCGGCGTCGCCCGCGTCGGCGAGCCGCTCGGACCGAAGGCGAACGCGGAGACGGGGACGTCCGCGGAGCCCGCCCCCGAGGACCCGAACGACTCCCGCGGGAACACAAACGACCCAAGCATGGGCGTGAACGACTCCGGCAAGGACGCGAACGACGAGTCGACGTCGAGCGGCGAGCCGACTCGAGAATCGGCCGAGGGGGCCGAGACGAATCCGACCGATGAACGGTCCTCGGGCACGGAGCGCTGAGGAGGAGACCGATCGAACCGTGGAGAGGCCGGTCGAATCGGAAGAGGCCGGTCAGGGGAACGGGTGGTACTCGCGGTCGAGGTCCGGCTCGAACCCCATCGACTCCGGGACGGAGCGGACGCGATCGCCGAAGAACGGGTCGCCGGTGAAAAGCGGCTGTGCCTCGGGAACGAGCACGCGAGCAGCCTCGAAGCCGAGGTGGGCAACGTCGCGCGTCGTCGTTCGGGAGGCGTAAGCCGTCAACCCGCTCTCGGAGAGCCGATCGAGTACGGCATCGAGTTCGGCGGTGCCTTCGAGATCCGGTTCGCCGAGCCCCTCGGCGTCGACCGCGACGTCGGGAGAGAAGAACTCGCGTGTGACCGCGGGGAAGTCGGCGTGGTGGCCGATCGCGGCGCCCTCCTCCGCGGCCGCCTCCGGGCCCATCGACCGAAGCTCCATCCAGTTTTGCAACGCCTCCCCGACGGCCGAGCGGGCGCCTGCCGCGGGATCGAGGTTCGCCGCGGAGCCGGCCGCGAACCGGGGCCACTCGTCCTCCCGATGGACGGCGGCCGCGACGACCGGGACGTCCACGTCGACGGTGGCGAGAAGCGTCGTGACGGAGAGGTCCTCCGCACGCGCTCGCGATTCGAGATCGGAGAGGGTTCCGTGGTCGCCGGAGGGGCTCCCGTCGTCGAGCGACAGCTCGACCGGCTCGATCGTGGAGTACCACGCGATCATCGTCGCGTCGCGCTCGATCGTCTCGTAGAGCCCGGAGAGCGTGGCCTCGATGCCGGAGTTTCCGAGCCCCAGTCCGGTCGTGATCGACGGACGAAACCGGCTCGAGGGGGGCGGAAAGTGGACGAACTCCGCGGGCAGCGAGACCGGATCGCCCGTGTCGAGGCGCTCGCCGGCCACCCACGGGATGGAGCCCACGTCGTCGGGAGCGACCGGCTCGGGGGTCAAAAATCGATCCGGGGGGATCGGGGACTCGAGGTCGTCCGGGCGAGCGTGCTCGAAGTCCTCGTCGCGGTAGACCCCCGCGGCGTAGCGCTCGAGCCCCTCGCCGAGGGCGCGCATGAACGCGGCGTCCCAGTCGACGTCGACGCCGGCGGCGAACTCGGCGGCGCGGACGTCGCTGAACGGGGTCGTATCCGCGATCCGGGAGATGTAGTAGGGGACCGGGAACGACTCGCGCTCGCCGACCTCCGCGACCGGACCGATCCGGTCGTCGACGGCGCGCTGGGCGCGGTCGAGCGCGTCGTCGAGGGGAACGTCCTCGTGATCGCGGGGGATCGACCGCGTTCGGTCGCCGTCAGTGCACGAACAGCCGGGAACCGGAAGCAGGATCCGCTCGTCGCCGGGAACCTCGACGACGGTGTCCGCGACCGGACGGCCGCCGGAGAGGAGGTCGATCGTCCGCCGGCCGGCCACCGCGCCCGCGTACCGCACGGCGGATCGAACGCCGGTCGGCCGGTCCGCCGGCTCGACGTCTCCAGCCTCGACGCGGGCGTGGAGGCAGTCGTAACACGTCTCATCGAAGACGGTGACGGCCGCATCGAGCGGGTCGATCGGGAAGCCGCCGATTCCGCCGACCTCGATCGCGATCCAGCGGTCGAGCGCGTCGTCGACCGTCCGGAAGGCCGGGTCGCCGGTCGTTCCGGCGACGACCGCCACCGACAACGACTCGAGCACGGCCGGATCCGGATCGACGGGGAAGACGTTGACGCCGACGTCCGAGAGCGCGGCCTCAACCGCCTCTATCGCGGGACCGTCGCCGACGAGACCGATATCCATATCCGTGCCACGGCGGGCGAAGGGAAAGGCGTTCGGAAGGGTCCATGCGCTCGAAAGGGGCCATGCGTTCGGGGAACTCCATGCGTTCGAAACGACGTCGATCTCACCCGAGGACGTCCGACGCCGCGGCGGCGAATCGGTCCGCCGGGAGGTCGGCCAGTCGATCGTCGCCGAGCTTGAGCCGCAGACGCGGACGGCCGACGTCGATGGGGACCTTCTCCGTGTCGATCACGCCGTCGTCCTCGAGGTCGGTCTTCGTCCGCGAGAAGGTGGCCTTGGAGGCGATCCCGACGTCCTCGCCCCACTTCGAGAGGTCATAGAGCAGCACCTCGTTTCGCGCGGCCACGAGCAGCGCGATCGTCACGGCGTCGAGAACGTCCGCGTCCCCGTCGCCGCCGGCGACGGCGTCGAGGATCGCATCGAAGTCGTCTCGAACGTCCTCGCCGAGCGCGTCGGCCATCGTCTCACGGACCTGGCCGATCGCGGGAGTCCGGAGCCGATACGCCGTCGCCTCCTCGAACCGCTTTCGGTAGCTCGAGGCGACCGCGTCGACGAACTCCCCGTCGTCGCTCGAGAGCGCAGCCGTGCGGTCGGCGACATCGACGACGGCGAGTACCCGGTCGTCGGAGACGAAGAGGGCGTTCTCAGCGGGCGACTCGAGCGTTCGCAACGAGAGGGCCTCCCGATCCACGAACTCCGCGATCGTCGAGGCGATCGGGAACGTCGAAAGCGCGTCCTTGAGTGCGTCCTCGTCCGCGAGGAGCAACAGTCGGGGAATCGACTCCCGGTCGGGGTCGACGTCGGCGATCGAAGCGATCGTGTCCACGGAGGGATCGACAACGAGCACCTCCGTCGTCGTGGGAAACGCCGTAGAGAGGATCCCCTCGAGATCCGGTTCGAGTAGGCTCGAGGCCATCGGTGTCGTAGTATGTCCGCCTCGTTGTTACTTAATCTTATGCCCGAGAGACGTATATCATCCGAAGATTCGGTGAAAAAACCGATATCGAGGCCCGAGGACGGCGATGCACACGAGACACCTCCGGAGCCGAGAGAGCGAGGAGCGACGTCGGCGGAGGAGACCGGACACGGAGGCGATTCACGGTCCCGGACCGGACGGACAGGCTTATTGTCGCGTCTCACGCGGAATTCAATATGGAGTACGACCAGGTTAGGGAGGTCGATCCGGCGGTCGCTGACGCGCTCGCGGGCGAACTCGAGAGACAGGAACGAACCCTCGCGATGATCGCGAGCGAGAACCACGCGAGCGAGGCGGTCCTCGAGGCGCAAGGGAGCGTGTTGACGAACAAGTACGCGGAAGGCTATCCGGAATCGCGGTATTACGCCGGCTGTGAGTACGCCGACGACGTCGAGCAGCTCGCCATCGATCGGGCGAAGGAGCTGTGGGGGGCCGACCACGTCAACGTACAGCCGCACTCGGGGACGCAGGCGAACCAGGCCGTCTACTTCGCCATGTTGGATCCCGGCGACCGGATCCTCTCGTTGGATCTCACCCACGGCGGCCACCTCTCACACGGCCACCCCGCGAACTTCGTGGGACAGCTCTACGACGTCGAACAGTACGAGATCGATCCCGAGACGGGGTACATCGACTACGACGCGCTCCGCGATCTGGCGGAGTCGTTCGATCCCGACGTCATCGTCTCGGGGTACTCCGCGTACCCGCGGGAGGTCGAGTGGGAGCGGATCCAGGAGGCGGCCGACGAGGTCGACGCCTACCACCTCGCCGACATCGCCCACATCACGGGACTCGTGGCGGCAGGCGTCCACTCCTCGCCGGTCGGCGTCGCCGACTTCGTCACCGGCTCGACCCACAAGACGATCCGGGCCGGTCGCGGCGGGATCGTCATGTGTGACGAGGAGTACGCCGATGCCATCGACAAGGCGGTCTTCCCGGGCGGTCAAGGCGGCCCGCTCATGCACAACGTCGCCGGCAAGGCGGTCGGCTTCGGGGAGGCCCTCGAGCCGGAGTTCACCGAGTACGCGGAGCAGGTCGTCGAGAACGCGGAGGCGCTCGGCGAGCGACTGGCCGAGCACGGTCTCTCGCTCGTCTCTGACGGAACCGACACCCACCTCGTGCTCGTCGACCTGCGGGAGTCACACCCCGACCTGACCGGCGGCGATGCCGAGGACGCGCTCGCGGCGGCGAACATCGTGCTCAACGCGAACACCGTGCCCGGCGAGACCCGCTCGGCGTTCAACCCCTCCGGGATCCGCGCCGGGACGGCCGCCCTCACGACCCGCGGGTTCGGCACCGAGGAGATGCGCGAGGTCGCAGACCTCATCTACCGCGTCGTCGACGACCACGACTCCGAGGACGTCATCTACGAGGTCGGCGAGCGCGTCGACGAGCTGTGTGGACAGTACCCGCTGTACGAGTGAGCGCACGGCGACGCCGTGCTACTGGCCGCAAACGGCGGTCGTTTTGACCGGCCTCGATCTCGACCGGCCTCGACCGACGGTGAGACGGCCGACTCGGACGGCGATCACGCCAGCCGATCGTCTCTGAACGCGCGGATGACGTCCTGGCGTGCGATGATCCCCACGATCCGGCCCTCCTCGTCGACGACCGGGATCCGGTTGACGTCCGGGTCGCCCGAGAGGTGATCGAGGACGACTTCGACGTCGGTCTCCGGGGTCACCGTGACGACCGCCGTCGTCATCACCTCCGAGACGGGGCGTCCGGACTCCCGGACGAAGTCGATTCCCGTCTCGATCTCGCTCCAGGGAACGTCGATCTGATAGGTCAGCGTGTCCACGAACGGGGGCAGACCGATCGGTATCCAGAGCGTCTCGTCCTCCGGTTCGAACAGGTCGACGAGATCGGACTCGGTGACGATGCCCAGGACGACGTCGTCATCGCCGACGACGGGGAATCCAGAGAACTCGACGCGAGCGAACCGCTTGAGCACGTCTGAGACGTCGTCGTCGGGCGAGACGGTCTGGACGTCCTCGACCATCAGATCGCGGGCCTGCATGCCGGAGGGATCGACCGCGGGGGAGGTAAGTCTTCGGCGATCGGTCTTCGAGCGGGTCGTTCCGATGTTCGACCACGTCGATCCGGCCCCTCAAGCGCTTCGAGACGCTAACGCGATCCATGAGCGACGGTTACACGAGTCGCCTCGAGGAGAGTCGAGCCGAAAAGGACGAGTTCTTCGCCGAACACCCACAGTCGCCGATCCCCCCGGAGGACCGCGAATCGTTCGACGGGCTCCGATACTTCGATCCGGATCCGGACCATCGCGTCGAGGCAACGGTCCGTGTCCACGACGATCCCGAACCGGTGGAAATGGAGACGACCGCCGGACCGAACGTCCGCTATCTCCGCGTCATGAGCTTCGAGTTCGAGCTGGACGGCGAGACGCACACGCTGTCCGCGTACCGTCAAGAGACCGAGGAGGATGCCGTGCTTTTCGTCCCGTTCCGGGACAAGACGACGGGCCAGGAGACCTACCGCCACGGGCGGTACATCGAACTCGAGCCCGAGACGGAGCCGACCGACGGCGACCGGGTCGTCATCGACTTCAATCTCGCGTACAACCCGTTTTGTGCCTACAGCGAGACCTTCTCGTGTCCGCTCGCGCCCGAGGAGAACTGGCTCGAGACGGAGATCCGCGCCGGCGAACGAACCCTCACCGAGTGAGGATCGATCGGCCCTTCAGTGGTCGTGAGCGTGATCGCTGCCGTGATCGTGAGCGTCGTCGTGATCGTGAGCGTCGTCGTGGTCGGGATCGCCGCCGTGGTCGCCTCCCGCCGTCTCTCCACCGTCGCCGGCGACCGCCGCGCCCTTCCCGTCGATCATGTCCATGTTCTTCAGGTTGTCCCGCTCCTCGAAGTCGGCGACGGCCTGCATCACGTCGTCCTGTGTCAGCGTCGTCCGCTCCTCGGTGAGCGCCTGCAGGACCGCCTCACGAAGGACCATCCGGAGGTCGGAGCCGGTGAGTCCCGACGTCCGCTCTGCGACCTCCTCGGGATCGAAGTCGGCGATGTCCATCTCGCGGGTGACGATCCGGAGGATGTCGGCGCGCATCTCCCGGTCGGGCTTCGGGAAGTTGATGATCTCGTCGAACCGCCGCCAGGCGGCGGCGTCGAGCTGATCCGGATGGTTGGTCGCGCCGATGAGGAGCACCTCGTCGCGGATGAGCGAGATGTCGTCGATCGACTTGAGCAGGGTGTTCACCGCCCGCTTTAACGCGGCGTGTTCGTCGGACCGGCGCGTCTTGGCGACCGAGTCGAACTCGTCGATGAAGAGGATACACGGCGAGAGCCGCTTTGCCACCTCGAAGGTCTTCTCGACGTTCTTCGCCGTCTCGCCGAGGTACTGGCTCGTGATCATCGACAGCTTCACCTCGACGAACGGCAGTCCCAGCTCGTGTGCGAGGGCTCGGGAGATGGTCGTCTTGCCTGTCCCCGGCGGACCGACGAACAGGAGCTTGCCGATCTCCCGGAGGCCGATGCTGGCGAGGTACTCGCGGTGTTCGATCGCCTTGACGATCTTCGTGACCTCCCCCTCCTGGTCGGCGGTCAACACGAGGTCCTCGAGGGTCGTCTCGATCTCCTCGGGCGCCCGAACGTTGACGAGATCGAGCATCTCCGCGTCCTCGTCCTCGTCGAAGTACTCCGCCAGCAGCGCGTCGATCCAGACGCGGTCGGCGTGTATCGGTCGCGTGTTCTCGCGTGCCTCCTCGTGGGTCACCGTCGTCTCGAGGTCCTCGCGGTCCTCGATGGCCGCGGCCAGGGTCGGGTTCGTCTCGACCCGATCGGCGTCGGCCCGCTCGTGGACCCACTCGATCGCCATTCCGGGCTGGGTGAGCGAGATCTCCCCGGAGAAGTCCGTTCGCTGGGTGAAGAGCAGATCCGAAACCGCCTCCCAGGGGCGATCGACGCCCGTCGCCGTTCGCACGTTCTCGTCGGTCGCCTTGATCGGGCGATCGACGCCGCCCGGGCCGTCCTCGCCCGGGCGATCGCTCCAGAAGACCTCGCGGAACCGTGGCGGCAGATCGTTCTCCTCGAGGTCCCGGTCTTCCGTGTACAGATGTGTCGTCAGGACGAATTCGACCACGTCGAGGGCCGGGTCACTCATCCCGAACTAGTTGGATCGGCCCGCGTTTAAGCGCATCGAACCACGGCGTCATCGTCGCCCGATACGTGTCCTCGTCCCATACGTGTCGTTGTCCGGGCCGCCTCGGACGCTACCCGGAAAGGTCGCGCTTCGCCTGTCGAGCCCGCTCTGCCGTCCCCGCGTCGCCCTCGACGTCCGCGAGCGTCTCGACCGCCTCCATCGTTCGGATCGAGTCGTCGAGGAACGACCGGACGTCGCCGGTGTAGGCGTAGACCATGTAGTCGTCGGTCATCACGTCGACGATCCGGTCCGGTCCGAGGCCCTCCGCGCGAAGCTCCAGCAGGTACCGCGTGAACTTCCGTTCGGGACAGCCGCAGTAGGGGTTTTGATCGCAGTCGCAATCGAGGAAGTCCTCGGCGAAATCGAGCACTCGATCGCGGGTCGCGGAGTCGAGCTCGGCGATCCCGTCGCCGGTGAAGACGAGATCGAGGGTCGCCCCGGAGAAGGCTCCACGCGGGACGTTCGCCTCCAGCTGGGAGGCGATCTGCCGGTGGTTCTTCAGGTAGATCTTGTCGGTGATGGCCACGCGTGGAGGCGATAGGCGCCGATCGAGTAAAAGCCCGGTGGTGTTCCCCGTGTGCGGGGAAAGCGCATGGGGACGCGGAGTCGTAACGTATATCACCTCCAACCCGATAGATGAGGATGCGTGTCCGGGCTGGGGTAGTGGCATCCTACAGGCTTGTGGTGCCTGTGAGGCGGGTTCAATTCTCGCGCCCGGACCTGTAATTAATCTAATACCATATCGATTCACCCCCGATCGTGTTGTGGTTCTTCCGAAACGGTTCACTTTCACCGTCTGGTCGAGATTAATATCGGATGGGTAGATACCGATCGTATGGCTCACGACTGCCCGACGTGTGATCGATCGTTCGAGAGTACACGCGGCCTCGGCGTTCACCACTCGCATGCACACGATGAACGATTACCGAACCGAACGTGTGGGAACTGCGGGGAACGATTCCACTCTCCTCACGAACGGAAATATTGTTCCGAGGAGTGTTTGCGGGCCGCGAGCCCGTACGCTGGCGAGAAGAACGGAAACTATCGGGGAGCCCGGGATGAGTCGATCTGTGAACTGTGTGAGTCCGCCTTCGAGTATTACCCATCCGAAAAGCCCGGCCGGTTCTGTTCACGCTGCGTCGAGACGCGCCAATGGCGTGACCTTCCGGACGTAGAGGGAGAGCTGAATCCGCGGTGGAAGGGCGGGAAGCGCGAGATCGATTGTCATCATTGCGGGACCGCCATCGAGCGGTACCCTTCGGCGGTGACGGACGGGCGGAACTTCTGTTCGATCGAGTGCCGATCGAACTGGCTCTCCGAGCGGTTCGCGGGGGAGGGACACCCGAACTGGACCGGCGGTTCGGACCACAGCTACGGACCCGGGTGGGCCGCGGTTCGGCGTCGCGCGCTCGAGCGGGACGGACACGCCTGCGTGCTCTGTGGGGCGACCCGGGCGGAGATCGGACGTAACCCCGACGTCCATCACCTGATCCCGGTGCGACTGTTCGCGGGCTCGCCTCGCCACGCGATCGCGGACGCACACCACCTCGGCAACGTTGTCTCGCTCTGTGTCGGCTGCCATCGACGCGCGGAGTACGGTCGCGTTCGCGAGGTCCGCCTCCGTGAGGCCGCCGGGCTGACCGGCTGATCGTCGGCGCGACCTATCGCCTCTCGGATCGACCTATCTACCGTCGGATCGGTCGGGTGGCCGCCGGACTGATCGATCGTCGTATTCGTCGACTGATCGATGGATCGATCATTCACCGTTTGACTCTCGTATCCCTACACCTGCCAGTAGGGTTATCCCGTTTCGAGACAATTAATAGCACATGTCTGACTCGAAACCGTCGGGGACGCTCTCCGAACTCTATCGAACGCGGATCGGAACGCCGCGGACCGACGACGAGGTGCGCGGGTACTGGCTCTTCGCCCTCGGCGTGATCCTCACGCTGTTGGGGGTCGTCGTCTACGCGTACAGCAACGCGGTCGACTCGGCGGCCGTGAACTACACGTACCGCCAGTACGGCGTCGTCCTCAGCGGGATCGGCGCGCCGCTGGTCATGCTCGGCTCGATCGTTCGGTTTCCGCTTCGACGGACCGCGACGACGCTCGCGTCCGTCGGCGTCGCGTTGTGTGTCATCGCGGTGGCGTGGTTCATCGCCGTCTATCCCGGCGGGTGGCAGCCGGGCGTCGGTCGCGTCGACGTGATGGGACTGTACGCGCTCGGCGTCGTGCTCATCGGACTGGCCGGGGCGGTCGTCCCGCTCGTCACCGATCCGGTAGACGTGGCACACGCGGCGCTTCAGGAGTCCGCCGCCGAGACGTCCGCCGAGCTGGACGAGACGGAGACGGAACTCGAGGAGACCCAAACGCGCGTTCGCGAGCTCGAGGAGGAGAACGCTGCGACGACGGCACAGCTGGAAACGCTTCGGACGAGCCGGGCCCGGTTCGAGCTGTACGAGGACGCCGGCGGAAAGCACCGCTGGCGGCTCCGCCACCGGAACGGCAACGTCATCGCCGACTCCGGACAGGGATACGCCTCCCGACAGAAGTCCCAACAGGGCATGCACAGCGTCATGCGGAACGCGCTCGGGGCCGGAGTGTTGCGGATCGATCCGGAGGAGATGGCCGGCGACGAACCGGAGCCGGCCGACGCCGACGAGCCGGAGCTCGCCGTCCCCGACGAGCCGGCCGAGAGTCGGGCGAGCTTCGAGCTCTATGCGGATTCGGCCGACGAGTGGCGCTGGCGGCTTCGCCACGACAACGGCAACGTCATCGCGGACTCGGGCGAGGGGTACGCCTCCCGTTCGAACGCGATGCGATCGATGAACCGGGTTCGCTCGCACGTCGCCGGCGCCGACTACCTGCGTATCGACCCCGCGGCCTTCGAGCTGTATCGTGATTCTTCGGGGAAATACCGCTGGCGACTGCTCCACGAGAACGGGTCCATCCTGGCCGACTCGGGGCAGGGATACGCCTCCCGGGCGAAGGCGCGCCAGGGCGTAGAGAGCGTTCGGTCGAACGTCGCCGACGCGGAAACCGAGGTGATCGAGGAGTGACCCCCCTCGGTCCTCGACCGCCTCGAACGGCGAGAACAGTTATCCCCCTCGACGCCGACTTCCCGGGTGCACCATGAGCGCGACCTTCGAGGTCTACGAGGACGCGGCCGACGAGTGGCGCTGGCGCCTCCGGCACCGGAACGGCAACATCATCGCCGACTCGGGGGAGGGATACGCCTCGCGGTCGGGCGTCGAGGACGCCGTCGAGCGCGCCAAGGAGTACGCCCCCGACGCCGACGTACTCGACGTCGGGGACGCGGCCTTCGAGATCTACGAGGACGCGGCCGACGAGTGGCGCTGGCGCCTCCGGCACCGAAACGGGAACGTTCTCGCCGACTCGGGAGAGGGGTACACCTCGCGGTCGGCCGCGGTCGACGCCGTCGACGGCGTCAAACGGAACGCGCCGGACGCCGACGAGACGGAAACGGACGAGTAGTTCCCGTCCGGAGTCTTGAACCGTCTCGGGGATCGATCCCCGATGATGGATCGCTCATTCGATTCGCCGGACGCCCCGCGGCTCCTCCTCGCCGGAACCGCGGAGTGGCTCGGCCCGTTCGCGGAGGCGGCCGAGGAAGGGATCGGCGCACGGACGCGGATCGCCTCCTCGCTCGCCGAGGCCCGTTCGGCGTCCCGCGCGGGGTCGATCGACTGCGTGCTCGCGGCTGATCGCCTCTCGGATGCGACCGGGATCGAACTCCTCCGGTCGATCCGCGAGGACGACCCCGCCCTTCCCGTCGTCTTCGCCCCCACGGATGGCTCCGAGGCGCTCGCGAGCGAGGCCGTCGAGGCGGGCGTCTCGGAGTACGTTCCGCTCTCGATCCCGAACGAGGACGCGTTCGGCGAGCTGCTCGGCCGGATCGAGGCCGGCCTCGAGTCGGCGCGCCTCGAGCAGGACCGCCGCGAACGGGCCGAGGGGTTCGACGCGATCGTCGAGGACGAACGGACCGCGACGTGGGTTCTCGATCCTGACGGTACGCTCCGTCGTGCGAACCGAACCGCGCGCGAGCTCGCAGCCCCCGACGCGGGAGACGTCTCTCCCGGTCGGTCGTTCCCCTCCCTGCTCCCGTGGTCGCGCGACGGGCAGCTCCAGTCCGACGTCGAACGTGTTCTCGAGCGTGCTCGCGGCGGTGACTTCTCCACGGCAGTCCTCACGGACGTGCCGGGACGCGACGACGGGGACGCTCACGTCATGGAACTCTCCGCGCGCCCGATAGAGACGAGTCGAGGAACGATCGCGTCCGTCCTGGTCGAGGGCGTCGACGTCACCGAGCGCGTCGAGCTCGAACGCGATCTGCGCCGGTCCGAACGGCTCCACCGAGTCACGCTCAACAACATGACCGACACCGTCCTCATCACCGACGAGGACGGCGAGTACACCTACGTCTGCCCGAACGTTCACTTCGTCTTCGGCTACTCGGCCGCGGAGATACGCGAGCTCGGAACGATCGACGAGCTCCTCGGCGAGGACCTCTTCGACCGCGAGGAGCTGGCCGAGCGGGGCGTGTTGAAGAACATCGAGTGTACCGCCACCGACAGGGCCGGACGCGAGCACGTCCTGCTCGTCAACGTCCGGGAGGTGTCGATCCAGGGCGGAACACTCCTGTACAGCTGTCGGGACGTGACCGAACGAAAACGCCGCGAGGAGGCGCTTGCGACCCTCCAGAACACGGCTCGCGAGTTTCTGTATGCGGAGACGCATCCGGAGATCGCGGCCCGCGTCGTCGAGGACGTTCCCGGCTCCCTCGACCTCGACGCCAGCGCCGTCTTCCTGTTCGGCCCCGACGGAAACCGGCTTCGGCCGACCGCGGTCTCCGCGGGCATGGAACGAGCCGTCGGGTCGCTTCCGGAGATCCCGCTTGACGCCGACGGACCGGTCACCCGGAGCTTCCTCGAGGACGAATCCCGGTTTCTCGAGGACGACCGCGACATCGACGTCGGCGGGGATCCGACGACGGAGCTCGCGAGCGCCGGGTACATCCCGCTCGGCGAGCACGGCGTGTTCGTCGTCGGATCGTCGAACGTCGGGGCGTTCGACGAGATCCGCCGCGAGATCGCCGACCTGCTCGCCGCGACCGCGGAGGCTGCCCTCGACCGCGTGAGCCGCGAGCGTCGTCTGCGCGAGCAGGACCGTTCACTCAAGCGTCGAAACGAGGACCTCCGGGCGGTGAACCGGATCAACGAGACGATCCGCGCCATCGATCGGGCGCTCGTCGAGGCGGAAACCCGCGAGGAGATCGACCACGCGGTCTGTGAGCTTCTCACCGCCGAGGACCGGTTCCGGTTCGCCTGGATCGGGGAGATCGATCCGTCCACGGAAACGGTGGTCTCTCGCGCGTGGGCGGGCGAGGAGCGCGGGTACCTCGACGATCAGACGATCGACGTCGGGCTCGAAGGGACCGAACCGGCGGGCCGTACCGCCTCGACGCGGGAGACGACGGCGGTGGCGAACGTCGCCGACCGGCTTCGCGAGGAGCGGTGGCGGACGGACGCGCTCGCGTGTGACTTCCGGTCCGTGGTGAGCGTTCCCCTCGACTACAACGACGTCTCCTACGGCGTGTTGACCGTCTACGCCGACGCCCGCGACGCTTTCGATGAGACCACCCGCGAGGTGCTCGCGGAGCTCGCCGGAACGATCGCCTCGGCGACGAGCGCGATCGAGCGACGAAACGCGCTCGTGACCTCCTCCGCGGTCCGTCTCGAGTTCGAGATCCCGGACGCGACGTTCGTGTGCTCCCGGCTCGCGGAGGCGGCGTCCTGTACGATCGCCTACCGCGGCGGCGTTCGACAGACCGCGGCGGGAAGCGACGTCTTCGTCGAGATCGAGGATGCGCCCGTGGACCGGGTCGAGACCGCCGCGGCGGGCGTCCTCGGCGTGGAATCGGTCGATCGAGTGAGCGAGGACGACGACGGCGGCGTGCTACGGCTTCGACTGTCCGGGTCGTTCCCCGCGCTGGAGCTTGCAGACCACGGTGCCGTGCTTCGTGAGGCCTCAGCCACGCCCGATTCGACCGCGATCGTGGTCGAGATCGCGGAGAACGGGGACCTCAGACACGCCACCGACCTCATCACGGAGCTGTTCGGCGAGGGCGAACTCCGGTCGAAACGGACGATCGACCGGTCGCCGGGCCACCTCCGGTCGCGAGCCTTCGATCGGCTGACGGATCGCCAACTCGAGGTGGTGCGGACGGCCTACTACAGCGGGTTCTTCGAGTCGCCGCGTGAGAACACCGGCGAGGACGTCGCCGAGATGCTCGACATCTCCCCGACCGCCTTCTACCGCCACGTTCGCACGGTCGATCGAACGCTGCTCGGGCTGCTCTTCGACGGGTTCGATCCGGTCTCGACCTCGCAGCCGTGAGGAAATCGTCGGCGCGCCGGGGGCCGGTTATCGACGGAGAGATGTGGTGAGGAGGGTGGGAGAAGAGGGTGGGAGGAGAATGGGAGGAGGGTGGGAGAAGAGGGTGGGAGGAGAATGGGAGGAGGATGAGAGGGGGGAGGGGGTTTAGCATCAAACCCCCTAGTCGATCTGGGGTTGAAATACGAACCAACCCATATTTCCTTATACACCTTGTATGATTCCCCAGATCGTCACCACCACGGCAAGGGGTGGCGGACACCTACCCATGATCGACGTCGAACACCACGACGACCAGGATCGAACCTACGAGTGTTTCGAGTGCGGCGAGGTGATTCCCTCCGAGGAGCAGCCCTCCATCTGTCCGAACTGTGGCGGGTCGCTTCGTAATCGACACGTACCGGTCGAGTGAGCGGCCGACCGCGCGAGCGACCACGCAAGCAGTCGAAGGGGCAGGCGATCACGGGATCGAGTTCGTCGAGGGGCCGCCTCCCAACGATCGTTGGACGATCGCGTCCGGCGGGCCGCTCGACTGGATGACGTTGAACGCCGTCATCAGATCCGTCCGGGAGATGAGTCCGACGAGCTCGCCGGATTCGTCCATCACGGGAAGTCGACCGACGTCGTTTCGCTGCATCGTCTGTATTGCCTCCATCGCGTCCGTCTCCGGCGTCACCGTCACGACGTCGGTTTCCATCACGTCCTCGACGCGATACGCGTCTCGTTCGACCTCCTTGACCTCGCGGGCGTCGGAGAGCGTCACCATGCCCACGAGCGAGTCGCCCCGCATCACGGGATAGCCCGTGTGGCGTTCGCGGAACATCCGGTCCATCAGCTCCGCGACCGTCGTCTCCTCGGCGACGACGTCGAGCTCCGAACGGGGAGTCATCACGTCGGCGACCGTGACGTCCTCGAACGCGGCCGCGAGCGTGGTCTGTTGGGCCTCCCCGGAGGCGGCGATGTAGATGAACAGCGCGAGGAAGATGAGGAACCAGTTCGAGAACAGCCCCACGACCGCGAGCATGAACGCGAACACCTTCCCGATCGAGGCGGCACGCTGGGTGGCGACGGCGTGTGGCATGTTCCGGGCCAGCAGCGCTCGAAGCACCCGTCCGCCGTCCATCGGAAACGCCGGAAGCATGTTGAACACGGCGAGCACGACGTTCAACACGGCGAGGTAACCGACGACGAACCGGACGGCGGAGACGCCGCCGGCGATCCCCAACGCGTCCTGTGGCAGTCCGCTCGTCGCCACGATCGCGACGTAACAGACGACGCCGACGCCAATGGAGACGATCGGGCCCGCGATCGCGATCCAGAACTCGTGTCTCCAGTCGTCCGGGATGTCCGCGAAGTTGGCGAGCCCGCCGAGCAGCCACAGCGTGATCGAGTCGATCTCGTAGCCGTACCGCATCGCGACGATCGAGTGGCCGAGCTCGTGAAGCAGGACGCCGACGAACAGGCCGACGACGGAGGCGAACCCGAGTATCCACGGGAGATAGCCCTCCTCGAGCAGCGCCACGTCGATCTCGGCGGGCAGCGTCCCGCCGATCATCCCGGCGATCACCGACACGTCACGTCCGATCAGGAAGGCGAAAAGCGGGAGAACGAGAAGGAACGTCCAATTGAGTCGGATCGGTATTCCGAACGCGCTCCCGATCTGGATGCCTCGCATGTCCGTTCCTTCGACGCCATCACGTAAAAGCGTGGAGGCACGCAGGGCCCGTTTCCGATCACTTTTTATCCGAACCGGCACACGCCGCGTACGGATGTCGATCGTCTCCGCGTTCACCTCCGCCATTCTCCCCATACTCGCGATCATGGGGCTTGGTTACCTGCTCTCCGAGACGCTCGATATCGCTCTCAAGCCACTCAACGACGTCGCGCTCTACGCCTTCCTGCCGGCGCTCGTCTTCCACAATCTCGCCACGACGTCGCTCGGCGGGGCCGTTCTCCTCAAGGTGGTGATGGGCGTCGTCGCGTTCGTCGCCGCGATGTGGACGGTCGCCGAGGTCGTCGGCCGCACCGCGGAGATCGCAGAGCCGTTTCGAAGCGCCGACGTGCTCGCCGCGATGTTTCCGAACGCGGGGTTTTACGGCGTTCCGCTGGCCGCCTTCGCGTTCGGCGAGGCCGGCCGGACGACGGCCATCCTGTGGATGACGCTCCAGTCGTTTCTGATGTACACGGTCGGCGTCTACGTCGCCTCGCGGGGCGGAGGCGAGACCGGGTGGGGCGCGGTCGGCTCCGTCTTCCGGCTCCCGCTCATATACGCGATCCTCCTCGCCCTGATCGCGAGGGTGGCGGACGTCGTTCCGTCGGAGACGGGCGTGGCGATGCAGACCGTCCAGATGATCGGCGAGGCGTCGATCCCCCTCATGCTCGTCGTCGTCGGCATTCGACTGGCCGAGATGGAACACACGTCCTTTTCCGGCGCCATCTCCCCGTCCGTCCTTCGGCTGTTCGTGGCCCCGGCGGTGGCTCTCGCCGTCGCGCTGGCGTTGGCGTTCGACGATCCCACGATCGCTCGAACGTTCGTCGTCCTGTCGGCGACCCCGGTCGCGGTGGTCCCGCTCGCGCTGGTCATCACCTACAGCGACGACCCCGGCCGTGACGGGCGGGCGGCCTCCGAACACCTCACCACGACCATCTTCGTGACCACGCTGGCCAGCGTTCCGGTGCTCACGGTGCTCATCACCGTGATGCAGTCCGGAGCGATCGTTTGAGCCCGCGACCGCCGCGGCGGGGTCGCCGCGACCGTCGTCGGTCGTGTTATCACCCTTCGACGTGTGGGTACGCGTGTACCCACATGAACAGCAACGCTATCACGGCGTCACCCTCGACGAACGCCACCACGGGGAAGACGATCGCTCCGGACCCGATCGCCGCACAGTACTGCGCCCTCGAGGTCGATCACGAGAAACCGCCGCGGACGGGAGCCCGATCGCGATGAGCGACGGCCCCACGATCAACCGCGACGACGAGATCGACTACGAGGTCGTCGAGGCGGCCGACGGCATGGGTCGCGGCGTGTTGATCGACGAGACGGACGGCGCGCCCAACTTCGCGATGCGTCGGTTCATTCTCGAGCCCGACGCGACGGTGCCGAGACACACGAACGCGGTCGAACACGTCCAGTACGTCCTCGCCGGCGAGTACACGGTCACCCTCGGCGATGAGGACCGGACCCTCTCACACGGCGACTCGCTTTTCATCCCCGCCGGCACGGAACACGCCTACCACAACGACGGACCAGAACGCGCCGCGTTCATCTGTGTCGTCCCCCACGGCGACGACGAGATCGAACTCGTGAAGTGACGCTTCGGCTCCGTCGAAAGCGAAAAGAGAGATATCCGCATCGTTCGGTCGCCTCGACGCTGTGACCGCCGGCGGCCGTTTCTGCTTGGCGGCGGCGGCCTCCGATCAGTCGTTAGGGTCTCCGATCGCTCGCGGCAGTCCCCGATCAGTCGTCGGCGGGGGCCGCGCCGCTGCCGGACTGATGCTGCTTTTTCGTCCACGAGAGCTTGCCGCCGGCCGCGAGGATCTCGAGCTCGCGGTCGGAGGCGTCCAGCTCGGCGGTGAACTCCCAGTCGTCGTTCACGCGGGCGGTGAACGTCTCCTGGCCCTCACGGACCGCCGCGTCGACGTCGTCGAGGATCTCGACGTCGTCGCCCTGGTCGATCTTCTCGTAGGTCTCCGCGTCGATCTCCAGCGGGACGATCCCGAAGTTGAACAGGTTCGCCTTGTGGATGCGCGCGAAGCTCTGTGCGAAGACCGCCTCGATGCCGAGGTACATCGGACACAGCGCGGCGTGTTCGCGCGAGGAGCCCTGTCCGTAGTTCTCGCCGGCCACGAGGACGCCCTCGCCGGCCTCCTTCGCGCGGGTCGCGAACGTGTCGTCGACCCGCGAGAGGGTGAACTCCGAGAGCTTCTCGATGTTCGAGCGGTACTTCAGGATGTCCGCCGTCGCCGGGATGATGTGGTCGGTCGTGATGTTGTCCTCCATCTTGAGCAGCGCCTCGCCGCTGATGTCGGAGTCGATACCCTCCCGGATCGGGACGTCGCCGATGTTCGGGCCCTTGATGAGCTCGTCGTCGATGGCCTCCTCGGGGTTGATGATGTCCGGGTCGTCCCTGCCCATTCCCTCGGAGTAGCTGTCGCCCATCTCGAGGCCGGGTGCCTCCATGTCGCCGAGCTCGTCGGCGAGGTCCCGCGGGTCGACGATCTCGCCGGCGATGGCCGCGGCGGTCGCCACCTCGGGCGAACAGAGGTAGACGGAGTCGTCCTCGATGCCCGAGCGTCCCTCGAAGTTGCGGTTGAACGTACGCAGGCTCACGGAATCGGAGGCGGGCACGTGACCGATGCCGATGCAGGCGCCACAGGTCGACTCGGAGAAGTTGACGCCGGCGGCCATCAGCTCGGCCGTCCAGCCCTCGCGGGCGAGCATCTCGGAGGCCTGCTTCGATCCGGGCGCGACGATCATCTCCGTGTGTTTGGCGACCTCGCGGTCCTCCAGCATCTTCGCGCCGGGCAGGATGTCCTCGTAGGCGCCGTTGGTACACGAGCCGATGATGACCTGCTCGACCTCCGTGCCGGCGACCTCGCGGACGGGCACGACCTTGTCGGGCATCGACGGACACGCGATGAGCGGCTCCAGCTCGTTCAGATCGACGGTGATCTCCTCTGCGTACTCCGCGTCCGCGTCGGGCTGGAGGTCGACGTACTCGTCCTCGCGGCCCTGGCGGGCCAGCCAGTCCTCCGTCTTCTCGTCGGTCGGGAAGATGGAGGAGGTGGCGCCGAGCTCCGTGCCGAGGTTGGTGATCGTCGTCCGCTCGGGGATCGTGAGCGACTCGACGCCCGGACCGGTGTACTCGAAGATCTTGCCGACGCCGCCCTTGACGGTCAGCTCGCCGAGCAGGTGGAGCGCGATGTCCTTCGCCGTCGCCCACTCGGGCAGCTCGCCCTCGAGGTGGACGTTGACGACCTCGGGCATCTCGACGTAGTAGGCGCCGCCGCCCATGGCAACCGCGATGTCGAGCCCGCCGGCGCCGATCGCCAGCTGGCCGAGCCCGCCGGGGGTCGGCGTGTGCGAGTCGGAGCCGAGCAGCGTCTTGCCGGGCGCCGCGAAGTTCTCCTTGTGGACCTGGTGGCAGATGCCGTTTCCGGGTCGCGAGAAGTAGGCGCCGTAGGTCCCCGCCGCCGAGCGGAGGAACCGGTGGTCGTCGGTGTTCTTGAAGTCGAACTGGTAGGTCTGGTGGTCGCAGTACTGGGCGGCGAGTTCGGTCTGGACCTCCTCCATCTCCAGCGCCTCGAACTGGAGCCAGACCATCGTCCCCGTCGTGTCCTGTGTGAGAACCTGGTCGATCTCGATGCCGATCTCCTCGCCGGGGGTCAACTCCCCGTCGACGAGGTGATCATCGAGGATCTTCTCAGCGATGGTTTGTCCCATATCACCGAGAACTCGACTCGCCTCGAATATAAATCCCGCGAGTCACTTTCCACAATATTCGTGTAGGATCGGGCGTCTCGGGCAACGTTCGCGGGAAAACCGGCGTGTTAACTCCCGACACCTCGGGATCGGAGCCGGATCGATCCGTGCGTGGTGGGGACGTATCCTCGCCTCCGGCCCCGTTCCAGTCGATACGGTTTTATCGACCGGATCCGATCGGCCGGTATGTTCGAGTCCGGGAGCTACGTCGCACGCGAACTCGAGTCGGCCGGCGCCGACCTCGACGCCGAGCAGGTACAGCCGAACGGCGTCGATCTGACCGTCGGGGAGGTCCTCGAACAGACCGAACCCGGGACGATCGGACGCGACGGGAAGACGGTGGGCGAGCGGGAGCCGGTCCCCGGGGAGGTCCGATTTCGCCTCCAGCCGGGATACTACGTCGTCGAGTACGGCGAACCGGTCCGTATCCCGGAGGGGCACGTCGGGTTCGTCTACCCGCGCTCCTCGCTGCTCCGGAACTCGTGTATGCTCAACACGGCCGTCTGGGACGCCGGCTACGAGGGCGTCGGCGAGGGCCTCCTCCAGGTCGGACACCCGATCACGATCGAACGCGACGCGCGCATCGCCCAGCTCGTCCTCGCCGAGGCCGGCCACGAAGGGACCTACGACGGCGACTACCAGGGCGAGGGACTGTAGACGGTCGGTTTCGGGGCGTCGATCGCGGCGTTGTCACTGCCCACGATTTCGCAGGAAAGCGGGCCGCGAGGGATTCGAACCGCGAGGACCCGCCGTGCTCGTCCTCTGGGCCGCGAATCCCTGTGGCCGTTTCGTTCTCACTTCGTTCGAACGAAAACGGGCCGGGAGGGATTCGAACCCCCGACCGTCCGGTTAAAAGCCGGACGCTCTCCCTAACTGAGCTACCGGCCCGCGGTGGGTTCTAACGCCAGGGTACGCATAAGCGTTTACAAACCCGCCGTCCCGTTCGCGCCGATCGGGTCGCGTCCGTCGTCCCGCACGCCGAACGACCCGCGTTCGCGACTCCCGCCGTCGAACCCGTTCGAGCGGCCTCGGACGCGACCTTTTAAGTCCAACCACGCCCCCGTCTCGGGCATGCTCGACGAGTTGCTCGGCCGGGCCGAACTGAAGGCGCGGATCGAGGACCTGGAGGAGGAGAACCACCACCTCGAGCGACAACTGGAGGCCGAGCGGGAGCGCCGATCGGACGCGGTCGCCGCCAGACAGGACGCCGAGGAGCGCGTCAACCGCCTCGAGGACCGGATCGTCGAACTCGAGGACCGCGTCGAGCGGGCGACCGACGACGAGCCGGACCGCGACTTCCGTCGCGTGAGCGACGCCCGCGGCGCGCGAACCCGCGACCTCCTCGGCCGGCTGTCGGCGATCGAGACCGGCGACGAGGGCGCGCTCACCGCCGCAGTTCCGGAGGAGGGCGACGTCCCCGACGCCGTGATCGACCACTTCGGCGCGGACGCTCCGCTCGTTCGCCGGGCCGCGCCCGCGATGGTTCTCGCCGACGATTCGGGGGTCGTGAGCGCCGCGTTCCGTCCGCCGATCGAACCGACGGAGTCGTTCGCGCGATGGGACGATGCCTTCGAGCTGCCGCCCGAGCGGTTCCTCCCGACGGGCCGCCTCGGGTTCGCGCTCGTCCGGTCGGACGTCTTCGCGGTCGGCGTGTACGACGCGATGAACGGATCGGATTCGGCTGCCGCCGCCGGGGCGACCGCCGCCGATGAAGTGGGACCTCCCGAACGCGTCTCCTTCGAGGGGTTCGAAAGCGACGTGAAGGGGGCCCACTCGAAGGGCGGGTTCTCGCAGGGACGCTTCGAGCGACGCCGTGACGACCAGATATCGGAACACCTCGAGTCGGCTCGGGCGGTCCTCGCTCCGATCGCGGACGACGTCGACCGCCTCGTGATCGTCGGCGAACGGACCGTCCTCGGCGAGGTTCGCGATCTGGCGGACGTCACGGACGTCTCCGATGCGACCGGCGATCCGGAGGCGGCGCTCTCCGACGCGTTCGAGGACTTCTGGACGACGCGCGTCTACGCGATCTGAGACGTGTCCCGACGACTCCGTCCCGCGGTCACCGCGGACGCCGACGCGATGTGCGACATCTACGCCCCGTTCGTCGAGGAGACGGCGATCTCCTTCGAGACGGAGCCGCCCACGAGCGAGGAGTTCGAGACACGGATCGAGAAGACGACGGAGACGTATCCGTGGCTCGTGGCCGAGCGCGTCGACGGCCAGGAACGGGGGGCCGCCGATCGGGAATTCGACGAATCCGATCCCGGATCGGGAACCGTGATCGGATACGCGTCCGCGGACGCGCTCCGCTCGACGCCGCCGTATCGCTGGACCGCCGAGCTCTCCGTCTACGTGGCGGACGGCCACCGCGGAGCCGGCGTCGGGTCGATGCTCTACGCCGCGCTCTGTCGGATCCTCCGCGAGCAGGGGTTCTACAGCGCCTACGCCGCCACGACGCTGCCGAACCCCGCGAGCGTCGCGCTCCACGAGCGGTTCGACTTCGATCCTGTCGGAACTTTCCCCGCGGTCGGGCACAAACACGGTGAGTGGCACGACGTCCGGTGGTGGCACCGGCAGCTCGACGAGCGCCCCGCCGATCCCGATCCGCCCGTCCCCTTCTCCGAGATCCGAGACGCGCCGGAGCTTCGCGCACTGCTCGAGGAGCGTGTGGACGGTGCGTTCGAGGACTGAAGCGTCGACCTCGCGTGCGAGGACCGGGGCGTCGACGCCGCGGACGGCAACTCCTAAGTCCGGCTCGCTCGGCCTTCCGGTATGGACGTCGACATCGGCAACGCGCTCGGTACCACGCCGGGCGTGACGACGGGGGTCCTCGACCGGCTCGACGATCGGGTCGCGGACGCACACGAGACGATAACCGACGGGATGGCGAACGACGCGTTCGGTTACGCGGCGTTGAACCTGCCCGAGACGGCGGACCCGGACGCGATTCGATCCGCAGTCGATCGATACGACGACCCGGAAGCGGTCCTCACGGTCGGGATCGGCGGCAGCGCGCTCGGGGCCGCGACGCTCGCGAACGCGCTCGACTCGGAGGTCGACGCGTACTTCCTCGACAACGTCGATCCCGACCAGGCGAGGCGGCTCCTGGCCGAGTTGCCCCTCTCGGAGACGGTCGTCAACGTGGTCTCGAACTCCGGGACGACCGCGGAGACGCTCGCGAACTTCCTCGTCGTCCGAGAGGCCATGGACCGGGCCGACGTCGACTGGACGGACCGAACGTTCGTCACGACCGGGGGCGAGGGGAACCTCCGTCGATTGGCCGAGAAACACGACCTGCCCGCGCTGGACGTGCCGGCCGGCGTCCCCGGTCGATTCTCGGTGCTCTCGACCGTCGGGCTGGCGGTCGCCGCCCTGCAGGGACACGACGTCGAGGCGATCCTCCGCGGCGGGGCGGACGGACGCGAAAATCTCTCGGGATCGCTTTACGACTCGCCCGCGTACGCCTACGGCGCGGTCTCGTACGCGCTCGCGCGACGCGGCGCCACGACGAACGCGATGATGCCCTACGCGGAGTCGCTCGAGACCTTCGCGGAGTGGTTCGCCCAGCTGTGGGCCGAGAGCCTCGGCAAGGACGGGGTCGGACAGACGCCCGTCCGCGCGCTCGGCGCGACCGACCAGCACTCCCAGCTTCAGCTCTACCGAGCCGGCCCCCGCGAGAAGCTCGTCACCCTCCTGCGTCCGCGCGAGCGCGCCGACGTTTCGATCCCCGAAACGGACCTCGAGGGGCTCTCGTACCTCGGCGGGTCCTCGCTCGGCGAGCTGCTCGACGCCGAGTTCGAGGCGACGGAGGCGAGCCTCGCGGCGGCGGAGCGCCCGAACGTTCGGATCGAGATCGATCGCGTCGACGAGCGTTCCCTCGGCGAGCTCCTGTACGGCATGGAGGCCGCCTGCGTTCTCTACGGCGAACTCGACGGCGTCGAGACGTTCACCCAGCCCGCCGTGGAGTGGGGCAAGAAGGCCGCCCGCGGGCTGCTCGGCGGCGGCGAGTTCGAGGAGGCCGAGGCCGTCTCCGACAAGCGGGAACTCGTCGTCTCCGGCGGGCGTTGAACGCGCGATCCGGCGATTCGTCTCTCGTCCACTCATTCTCTCTCGTCGGTTCCCTCTTCGAGCGCCCTCGATCCGGTCGCCTCTTCCGGTGCGCCTTTAGGATCCCTGCGCGTACGCCCGCTCGATGGAATCGGGGTCGAACGCCGACGGATACGCGAAGCACGCCGACCGTGCACGTGCGATCGGACAGGGCGCGCTCGTCGTCATCGGCGCGCTCCTCGTGGCGACCGCGATCACGCAGCCGGTCTCGCAACTGCTCGTCGACGCCGGCGTCGTCGCGGCGGGATCGCCGATGGAGACCGTCGCTCAAACCGTCCTCCAGTTCCTCGGGTTCCTGATCGCCGTCGGCGGGTACGTCCTCGTGACCGCCGACCGGTCGCTCATCGAGTTCGACCGGCCCGACCGGCGGGAGGCGATCACGGTCCTCGCCGGGACGGCGGTCCTCCTCGCGTTGCAGTTCTCCGCGCTCTTCGTCTTTGGACTTCTCGGCATCTCGACCGGCGAGAACCAGGCGCTGCTTCCGGGACGGGCCGATCCCACGTACTTCCTGTACATGATCGTCGTCTCCGTCGTCCTCGTCGGGCCGGGCGAGGAACTGCTGTTTCGCGGCACCGTTCAGGGACTCCTCCGTCGCGCCTGGGGCGTCTGGCCGTCGATCCTGATCGCGAGCGTGGTCTTCGGAGTGATACACATCCCGGGAATCGTCGGCGCGCCGGGCGAGGCGCTCATGTACGCGCTCGTCGCCACCGGCCTGGGGTGCGTGCTCGGCTACCTCTACGAGCGGACCGGAAACGTGATCGTGCCGTCCCTGATCCACGGCCTGTACAACGCCACGATCTACGCGCTGCAGTACGCGACCCACGCCGGTTGAGACGACGGGGATCGTACCGCCGGCCTCCGGTTCCCTTTCGTCGCTCCACTCGCCACTTTCGTTCCGGCCGCCCCTTCACCCCTCGACGTCGGGCCACCGGACGTCGTCGTACGACCGGAGTCGGTCGGTGTCGAACTGCTCCTCGAACTTCCGGCGGATGGAGGCCTTCTCGCCGGCGTCGATCCGCGCGAGCTCGTCGGCCTTCGCGACCGCCGTCGGCGGTCCGCGCTCGGCGGCGACCTCGGAGAGGATCTGCGTCGTGAGCGCCCGGCGCGTGTCGGGATCCCGGGTGAACGCGTAGGGCGCCTCGAGCTTGTAGGTCACGTCCGTTCGCGGGTCGTAGATCACGAGGAACGTGGGCTCGTACAGCTCCGGATCGAGGCGTCGCTCGACGCCGAGGGCGTCGCCGTCGGCCGCGAGGTGGCGGTCCGTGCCGCCGCGCGCGTGGAACCAGGTCGTCGCGGTGAGTTCGTCGGTCCGGGGGCCAGATCCGCCGGTTCCGCGTCCGCTTTCGCGTCCGCCTCCACTTCCGCGTCCGCCTCCGGTTCCGCTCTCGATTCCGTCGCCACCGTCGGACCCGTCATCGTCGGCGGGGCGTTCGAGCAGTCGGTTGAACAGCGCGGCGTCGTCCGGCCAGGGGCCCTCGATCCCCTTGCTCGCCAGCGTTCGCGTGATCGCCCGTCCCGAGGGGTTCTTGACGAACCCCGCGAGCGGGACGTCCGCCTCGTAGAGCTTCTCGACCAGTCGGACGTAGTTCTCGATCACGGCGTGGGGTTTCGCCTCGCGGGCGAGATCGCCGAGCTCCGGATCCCGGTCGACCCAGGTGAAAAGCTCCTTCGGGTAGATGGGTCCGTCGAGCACGAGCAGGTCGCCCACCGCGTTCGCGTGATCGAGCGCGTGTTTGCTCTCGGCGAGGTACAACGCGAGAGCGTGGACGACTCCTTCCGCGTACCGGCTCACCCGCGGCGCGTGGAGTACGCGCTGTTGAGTATATCCCTCGTCCCGGCGTCCCCAGTCGGTGTCGTGGTCGACCGTCGTGTCCGCGGTGTGGACCGTGGCGACGATCGTCCGCGAGCGGTGGAGGTCCAGGTCCGTCGGCTCCACGGCCATCGCGGCGTGGGCGACGTCGACGACGAGTCCGTTCTTGAACGTCGTCGGGTTGATCGTCCCCGAATCGAGCCCGTGGCTCGTCTCGAAGGGACGGTCCACGAGCGCGATCTCGTCGATCGCGACCCGCCGTCTCGCGTGTTCGCCCACCGGCTCGAGGATCACTCGCCCCTCCCGGCGCAGTTCGGGGAGCCACTCGGTCCACACGCGTTCTGCGAGGTCCTCGTGGTCGGTCGTCTCCACCGTCCCGGCGATGGTGGAGGCGAGCCGGGCGATGTTGTCCACGTGGATCGGATCGAGCGTCACGACTACCCAGGGAACGCGAACCCCGAAAAATGACCCGGTCGCGGCGGGCGTCCGACGAATCGAACGATCCGTATGAGCCAGAATCCGACGATCCGTGTGAGTCGGACACGGACCGCGTCTCGACCGAAACGTGCTAAACCGTTCGGCACGTTTCGGGGCGTGTATGTATCCGCTCGATCCCCCGGAGGTGATCGCCGCATGACGCGCGAGTTAACCGAGATCACCGTCGTCGGAGGAGACAAGACGGGACTCATCGCGCGGGTCACCACCGTGTTGTTCGAGCGGGGAATCAACATCGAGGACCTCGATCAGGCGGTTCGCGACGGCCTGTTCCGGATGACGATGCGGGTCGACGCGAGCGAGATGGACACCTCGAGCGACGAGCTTCGACGCACCCTCGCCGACCTCGGCCGCGAACTCGGCGTCGACGTCCAGGTGCGGTTCCCGAGCGACCGAACCGCCCGCCGGATCGCCCTCCTCGTCACGAAGGAGACCCACGCCCCCGAGACGCTGCTCGAGGCCGAGGCCAACGGGGAGCTGACCGACGGCGAGAACGAGGAGGCGGAGATCCCCGTCGTCATCGGCAACCGCGGCGACCTCCGCGAGCTGGCCGAACGCTACGGCAAGCCGTTCTACGACGTCGGCGACGGGAGCGGCTCGCCGGACGAGGACCGCCTGCTCGACCTGCTCGCCGAATACGAGGTCGACCTCGTGGCGTTGGCCCGCTACATGCGGATCCTCTCGCCCGAGGTCGTCTTCCGGTACGAGGGCCGGATCATCAACGTCCACCCCTCGCTCCTCCCGGCGTTCCCCGGCGCGCAGGCGTACCGACAGGCCAAGGAGGCCGGCGTCCGGATCGCGGGCGTCACCGCCCACTACGTGACGACCGACCTCGATCAGGGCCCGATCATCGCCCAGCGCGCCTTCGACGTCCCCGACGGCGCGAGCGTCGAGGAGATCCGCCGCCGCGGACAGCCCCTCGAGGCCGACGTCCTGCTCGAGGCCGTCCGGCTCCATCTGGCCGACGAGGTCGCCGTCCACAAGGGGCGCGTCCACCTCCGATCGGACGACGGGACGACGGACGAGACTGGCGGCGAGTCGGCGGTCGAGTCCGGCTCGTCCCCGCTTGACCCGCAACTCGGGCTACCGCCTGAGGCACGCGAGGCCAACCCCGACGCGCCGGTCGACGGCCAGCCGGTCTCGCGTCCGGCTCCCGGTGACGACTGATCCGAACACCGGACGCTTCCGAAAGGTCGGACGATCCGCTCCGTTTCGACCGTTAAAGTTTCCGTACCGCGTCGACCGCGGCCTCGATCGACGGCGCGTCGAACAGGTCCGTCCCCGTGTAGGCGTTCGCGCCCGCGGCGTACATCTCCGAGACGGCTTCGACGATCCCGGGCGGCAGCGACGTCGGCTCGCGTTCACAGATCGTTCGCCAGTCGGCGACGTCGCGGTCCGCGACCTCGGCCTTGGCGGCCGAGACTGCCTCCACCCACTCGGGGTCGTTGCGTTTGTACCACTGTCTTACGACCTCCTTCGAGACCTCCTGGCCGTCGAAGGCGAAGCGGTTCTCGTCGAAGGTGCCGACGACGTCGGCGACGCGCAGCTCCCCGCCGACGTAGAGACACTCGATCTTGCCGTCCTCGTGGGTGAATCCGGCTGACTCGGCCTGTTCCGTCACGATCCGGTTCACCTCGCGAGCGAGCGCCTCGAGGTCGTCGATCCCGGCCGCGCCGGCGATCCGATCGGCCTCCTCGCGGGTCAGGTACCGGTCCTGCTCCTCGTACTTCGTGGAGAACTCCACGATCGGCTCCGGCAGTTCGACTACCTCATCGGGCCACTCCCCGACCGCGAGGCCGACCTCCGACGGATCCCGCCTCCGGCGAAGGCTCGATCCGATGGGGACGGTGTTCCGGAAGACGATCTCCAGCGGGACGAGGTAGTTGTCGCCGGCGTCGGCGTGGTAGACGTCGTAGTCGTAGCCTTCGCCGTCGCCGAGGTACGGGAGATCCGGAACCTGGGTCAACTCGATCGCCATCTCGGTCGGCGGCCCCGCGACGTCCGCGAGACCGACGACGGCCCCCTCGGGCGTCGACGATTCCGACCCATCCTGGGCGGCTGGATCCACCACGCCGCGGTAGTGGGTCGCGACACCCTCGGCCTCGAGACGCTCGAAGTTGAACGCGCCCATCGTACAGAGGCTCGCGCCCTTCTCCGGGATCGGATCGGGCATTTGGCCCCAGTCGAAGACGGAGTAGGCGTCGGTGAAGACGAATCGGCCGCGGCCGAGTTCCGCCGCGGTGGCAGCCTCGAGAACCCGGAACTCCTTGACACTCGTCATACCCGAGAGCGGGGGCCCCCGCCAAAGAATCTTTCAGTTGTGCCCGCTCGCGACGGCTTCGACTCGTCCATCGGATGTCGACCTTCGTCGATCGAATGCCGACCTCCATCGGATCGGGTATCCTGATTACGCTTCGACCTCAACGATGCGTATGAGCGTGGAACGGACCGTCGAGCTCGAGGGGCACATCATCGACTCCGGGCGGATGCAGGCGTGTTTCACGGCCGTGATGGATCTCGGGGGTTCCTTCGAGGTCGAGGCGTTCGACGTCGGCAAACACGAGACGGACGAGTCCTACTGCCGGCTTCGCGTCACCGCGGCGGACGACGTGACGCTTCGGGAGATCCTCCACGAACTCCACCAGAACGGAGCGGTCCTCGAGGACCCGCCGAACGTCACGCTGGAACCCGCTCCCGAGGATCGGGTGGTCCCCTCGGGGTTCTACTCGACGACGAACCACCCGACTGAAGTCCGATACGACGACGCGTGGATCCCGGTCGAGCACATCGAGATGGACTGTGCGATCGTTCTCGAACCCGAGGGGGGACCGGACGGCGATCCGCGCGCGTACACGAAAGTACTCAACGCCATCGAGTCCGGCGATCTGGTCGCCACCGACGAGTCGGGGATCCGCGTCAGGCCGCCGGAACGTCCCCGCGGATCCGACGGCCCGTTCGGGTTCATGCAGGGCGGGATCTCCGCCGAGCGCCCCTCCGAGTCGACGATCCGACAGGTCGCGGACGAGCTGGTCGAAACCGCCGAGAACGGCGGAACCGTCCTCGTCGTCGCCGGTCCGGCGGTCATCCACTCCGGCGCCGGCGAGGCTCTCGCACGGCTCGTTCGCGAGGGGTACGTCGACGCCCTCTCGGCCGGCAACGGCTTCGCGACTCACGACCTCGAGCGGTCGATCTACGGGACCTCACTCGGGATGGACGTCGAAACCCTCGAGCACCCCAGAAAGGGACACAAACACCACATCTGGACGATCTCGGAGGTGATCCGCGAGGGCGGGATCGCGGAGGCGGTCGAGGCCGGCACCGTCACCGAGGGGGTGATGTACGAGTGCGTCGAGAACGACGTCCCCTACGTGCTCGCCGGGTCGATCCGCGACGACGGGCCCCTTCCGGACACCATAACGGACGCGGTCGAGGCACAAAACGCCATCCGCGAGCAGGCTCGCGAGGCCGATCTCGTGTTGATGCTCGCCACGCTCCTCCACTCGGTGGCCGTCGGAAACTGCCTCCCGTCGACGACCCGGACCGTCTGTGTCGACATCAATCCCGCGACGGTTACCCAGCTCCTGGATCGCGGATCCGCCCAGGCGATCGGCATGGTGACCGACATCGGGACCTTCGTGCCGACGCTCGCCGACTTCGTGCTCGAGTCGGACGCCGAGTGACCATCCGGAACGCGAGACAGCCATTCATCGGTCACCCGTCGATCCATCCGGTCCGACGGTTTATCACGGATACCGAACCACCCCGTCGCGTGAGCTGATCCGCGTCCCGCGGCGGTCGAGGCGGGTGTTCGACACGCCGCCGCGGGTACGTTCCACGTGTCGGCTGTTCGCAAGTTCGGAGCTTCGATACGCGTGCGTGTCGTGTTCGGCGTCCTCGCTTTGATCCTCGCTCCTGTGGTCGCCTCACCGACCGACCCCGAGCCGGATCGGGTCTCGGCTCTCCCGGATCGAGACCCGAACCGCCGTGCCGACCTCGAATCGGCTGTCGGGGCAGACGAGCTTGACGCCGAGTGACGGTCCCCGCGCCGCGAAAAGCGACAGGCCGGTGATCCGGTCGCCGTTCGCGAGGACGTCGACGTCTGCCCAGGAGATGGTCCGTCCGGCAGCTATCCCGATCTGCTGGCCGAGCAGCGACAGGTGGCTTTCGCCGCCGTCACGTCCCACAGCTCCTTCACGCCCGTGCCCGGAGAGCGCTCCGCCGCCGGCATAGTGAGCGAGCCCGCCGTCGATCGCCGTCCCCTCATTGCTCGCGATCGCGGTGTATCCATCCACGTCGTCCGCCGGCGGACCGTCCAACAGCGCGTAGCTCGCTCCGGTTTCGACGACCGTACCGTGTCCGTTCCAGGCGACCGGCTCGACGTCGACGCCGACGGCCACGCGTAGCGATCCGCTCGCACGGAACGGGTCGGCGTCCCGGTCGCGGAACTCGAGGTGGACGTGGTCGTCGACCCATCGGCCGAAGAATCCCGACCGGACCGTTTCCCCAAGCGAGTCGCCGACGGACACGCGATCCCCCCCTCGAACGGCGGGGTCGACGTGGAGTATCCGGGCCGAAAGCGATCGCTCGATCCCGGCGGACGCACACCAGTCGTCGTCCACGTCGATCACGATCACGTGGTCCTGCTCGACCGCGTACTCGCGGTTCGGACAGCCGACGGTCCGCACCTCGCGGACGACCCCATCGACGGGAGAGATCCCGACTCCCGTTCCGGGATAGAGATCGATCGCGTGGCCGCGATCGTGGGCCGGATACGGGGAGTTGTACAGCGAGAATCGCGGATACCGATCGACGACTCCGTCGGGGATCGTCACCGTCGTCGCGTCCCGTTCCGTCATCGTCCGTCCGTGATTCTCCGACCGTATAGCGCCACCGGAACGGTCCGTTCCGGCGACTCGCTTATTGGCTTCCGGCTTCGACGCAGGGACATGCGCGTGGTTCGTGGCCGTGGCCCGACCCGACGGACGGATCGCGAAGCCACGGCGGATCTTCTCGATCGGGCTGCGGACGCCGGCGAGCCGGCCGTTCGCGTCTGGACGCCCCACCGACAGGTCGCGTTCGGCCGGCGGGACGTTCGTTTGGACGGGTTCGAGTCGGCATCGCAGATCGCCCGCTCGCACGGGTTTCCGCCCGTGGAACGCCGGGTCGGCGGGCGAGCCGTCGCCTACACCGGTCGAACCGTGGCGTTCGCGGTCGCGATCCCGATCGCGGACATGCGGTCGGGGATGACGCGCCGATACGAGGCGGTCTCGGAGACCATCGTCGACGTGCTGACCTCGATCGGCGCGGCCGTCGAGACGGGGGAACCTGACGGATCCTACTGTCCGGGAAGCCACTCGATCCGTGCCACGGACGGCGGAAAGATCGCCGGGATCGCCCAGCGCGTTCGACGGGGCGCGGCTCTCGTTGCCGGCTGTCTCACCGTCGTCCCGTCGGACGTGGACGAACTCGTCGACGTCCTCACTCCGCTGTATGCCGCACTCGACGTCCCGTTCGAGCCGCACTCGGTGGGATGTGCCGTGGATGCCGGCGGTCCCGACGATCCGACGCGTGTGACGGAGGCGCTCGAGTCCGCGCTGGTCCGTGGCCCCTGGAGCGACGGATCGACGACGATCGAGTCCATTCGATGACCGTCGAGCGGGCGGTTTCGACGTGTTTTTACTCGGCGGGCAAGTGGTTGGCCGTATGGCAGAATTCAAGGTCACCGTCGCCGACCCCGACGCCGGTCGGACCTATCAGCGCGAAGTCGACGGACAGGACGCGAACCGATTCCTCGGACGAAACCTCGGCGAGGAGGTCGACGGCTCTGCGGTCGGCCTCGACGGGTTCACCCTCGAGATCACTGGCGGTTCCGACGAGACCGGCCGGCCGATGCGCGCGGACGTTCCCGGATCGAGCCTAAAGGAGCTCCTCCTCGAGGGCGGGGTCGGCTACAAACCGACCAAGGACGGCGAGCGAAAACGCGTCACCGTTCGCGGCGCGGAGATCGCCGACGACGTCGCACAGATCAACGTCTCCGTCGTCGACGGCGACGGCGACGTCGCCGCGGCCTACGGCGAGGGCGAGGAAGATCAGGACGACGCCGACGACGCCGAGACCGACGAGGAATAGGAATTCACGGGTCGATGGCGCGTTTTACCTCCGAGGACGACGACGTTCCGTCGATCCGCGTTCATCTCGCTCGAAGCGGTGGAACGCGCCGTCCGTGCGTTCGTCTCCCCGACGACTCGGGGATCGATCGACATCTCGAATCGGGTGTCACCGACCGGCTCGGGGTTGAGGCGGGCGACGTCGTTCGTCTCGTCGTCGATCGCGAGACCAGTTACGCCCGGATCGACGCCGATTCCGACGGTAGAGTGATCCGCGGTGCCTTCGAGAACCGGCGTCTCGCCCGCTCGCCGGGGCGAGGTGAGAACCGGCTGGTCGAGTGGCTCCGCGCGAGAGAACGAGAGGAAGGGGATCCGCTGTTGCTCGACGTACTCGTCCCCGGCGAGGCCTACGGTCTCCGACTTCCCGGCGAACGTACGGTCTACGACGTCGATTCGGGGCCGCGTGAGTCGCTCGCGGACATCGCGAGCGACCTCGAGGAGTGAGGCATCTCCCGTAGCGAGCGACCGGGGAGCTTCGCTCCGAACGGCTTAATCCCGACGCGCCCCCACGTCCGGACATGAAACGGGTCGACGCGGAGCTGTCGACGCTCGACCGGGCGATCATCAACGGGTTTCAAGGCGGGTTTCCGGTCGTCTCACGCCCCTTCGATGCGGCGGCCGCCGCGCTCTCGGATCGCGGCGTGGAGGTGACCGGAACGGAACTCCGCGAGCGCGTTCTCGAGCTCGATGAGGAGGGCGTCCTCTCCCGGTTCGGCGCGCTCGTCAACGCCGAGGAGATCGGCGGGGCGGCCTCACTCGTGGCGATGCACGCTCCCGAGGACCGGTACGACGAGATCGCCGACCTCGTCAACGACTTTCCGGAGGTCGCACACAACTACGAGCGCGAGCACCCGCACCTCAACATGTGGTTCGTCGCGAGCGTGGCCGACCATCCGGATCCGGACAAGGACGCCCGCGACCGGATCGCCGAGGTGCTCTCGCGGATCGAGGACGCCACGGGCCAGGAGACCTACGACCTCCCGAAGCGACGCGAGTTCCACGTCGGCGCGAAGTTCCTGCTCGAGGGACCGATCCCCGACGGCGATCTCGACCTGTCGGATCTCGGTCCCGCCGTCGAGCCGAGCGATCGCGACTCGATCACGCCCGCCGAACGCGATCTCGTCGTCGAGATACAGGGCGGACTCCCGATCACCGCGACGCCGTATGCCGACGTCGCCGACGCGATCGACGCCGATCCGGAGTGGGTCGTGGAGACGATCGCGCGGTTCAACGCGGAGGGGAAGGTGCGGCGAGTCGGCGTCATCCCGAACCACTACGCGCTCGGGTACACCGAAAACGGGATGACCGTCTGGGACGTCCCGGAGGACGTCATCGACGAGGTCGGACCGGCGGTCGCGGATCTCGATTTCGTCACCCACTGCTACGAGCGTCCCCGCCACGAGGGGGTCTGGGAGTACAACTTCTTCGCGATGACGCACGGCCGCACCGAGGCGGAAAGCGAGCGTCGCATCCGGGAGGTCAAACGGACGATGGAGGAGTTCTGGGACGTCGAACCCGACGACTGGGACACGCTGTTTTCGACCCGTATCCTGAAAAAGACGGGTATCAGGCTCGACGAACGCGCCGCCGGCAACACGGACGTCGGGATGGATTCCGCCACGGAGTCTGGATCCACCGACGAATGATCCCCCTCGTCCACGACCTCTCCGGCGAAACCGTACTCGTCTTCGGCGGGGGGAACGTCGCAACCAGGAAGGCGAAACGATTCGTGTCCGAGGCCCGGCTGATAGTCGTGAGTCCGACGTTTACCGACGAACTTCGATCGCTTGCGGAGGATCGCTCGCTCGAGCTGGTTCGTGACGCGCCCGATCCGGACGGCGTTCGCGAGTTGGTGGACCGGATTTCTCCCGCCTTGATCGTCGCCGCGACCGACGATCCGGCGGTGAACGCGGCCGCCGAGGCCGAAGCCCACGAGCGCGGCGTGCTCGTCAACCGAACGGACGTCTCGGGTGCGCGGGACTCCGGGAGCGTCGTGGTCCCGGCGACGGTCGAGGACGGACCGGTGACCGTCGCGATCACGACCGGCGCGAACAGCCCGGCGTTGGCCCGCCACCTTCGCGAGCGGATCGAGGCGGAGATCGAGGGGGCCGGCGAACTGGCGCGGATCACGGGCGACCTGCGGGCGGAGCTCGCAGAGCGGGAGGTACCCCCCGAGGGACGTCGGGAAGCGCTCCGTGCCGTGGTCCGGTCGCCGGACGTTTGGAAGGCTTTACAAGTCGGGGGGGCCAATCCCCGTCAAACGGCGAGACGGGTCGCCGAAGGGACGTGTACCGATGACGGGATCGAACGGCGTACCGATGACGGGACGCGGAAATCGTGAGGAACGTAGATAGGCCATGACTGAGACGGGAGTGATCACCGGAGTTAGCGTCGCCCATACGCACGCGAGCATCGACGAGATCGACGCGGCGGGCGAGGAGTCCGAGCGGGGGATCGTCTCCGATCTGCTCGCGCGCACCAACGTCGAGGAGGCGTTCGCCATCCACACGTGCAATCGTGCGGAAGCGTACGTCGTCACGAACCACGCGGCCGACGGGCGCGAGGCGTTGTCGTCGTTCGCGCCAACGGTCAGGGAGGGCGCCGTCAGACATCTCGAACACGAGGCGGCCATCCGCCACCTGATGCGCGTCGCGGCGGGGCTCGAGTCGATCGTGCTCGGCGAGGACCAGATCATCGGACAGGTTCGCGATGCGTTCGAGTCGGCCCGCGCGGCCGGCGGGATCGGCCCGGTGCTCGAGGACGCGGTGACGAAGGCCATTCACGTCGGCGAACGCGCCCGGACCGAGACGGCGATCAACGAGGGCGTCGTCTCGCTCGGCTCTGCTGCGGTCGACCTCGCGTCCGAGGAGGTCGATCTCGAGGGGTCGACCGCGCTCGTGATCGGTGCGGGCGAGATGAGCACGCTCGCGGCACGCGCGCTCGAGGAGACCGGCGTCTCGCGGATCCGCGTTGCGAACCGGACGGTATCACGTGCACGGGAGATCGTCTCCGACCTCGAGGTCGAAGCCGAAGCCCGCCCCATCGACGCCCTGGAGGAGACGCTCGGAACCGCCGATCTGGTCGTCACCGCCACCGGGAGTCCGGATCCGGTCCTCGACTCGGAGATGCTGTCCGGGACGGGCGAACTGGTCTGTGTCGACATCGCGAGACCACGAGACGTCGACCCGAGCGCCGGCGAGTTGGCCGGGGTCGAACTCTACGACATCGACGCGCTCGAGTCAGTCACCGAGCGGACGCGGGAGCGCCGACGGGCCGAGGCGCGCGAGGTCGAGACGATGATCGACGAGGAGTTCGACCGACTGATGGAGTCGTTCAAGCGCAAACGCGCCGACGACGCCATCGCCGCCATGTACGAGTCCGCTGACCGGGTGAAGGCACGCGAGCTCGACCGGGCGGTCTCGAAACTCGAGGCGCAGGGCGGATTGACCGACGAGCAGCGCGAGACGCTCGAGGCGCTCGCCGACTCGCTCGTCGGGCAGTTGCTCGCCGCGCCGACGAAGTCGCTTCGGGAGGCCGCCGGCGAGGACGACTGGACCACGATCCACACCGCCCTCGAACTGTTCGATCCGGAGTTCGACGCGCCGCCCTCGACTCCCGAGGACGCGACGCGCTCGCCTCGCGTCCCGGAGGGCTCGGACTCCAGCTCCGAGGACGCCGTTCCCGAAAAGCCCTCCGAGTAGGAGTCGGTGGCGCTTCGGAGCGGATCCAGGTCACCGCGCTTTTTATCGCCGAGTATCACCCACAGTCGCCGTCTTTACTTCCCCTCGCGTGAAACCGCCGGCCATGCGACTGCCCACGCTCGTCGATCGACTCGATGAGACGCTCTCGACCGCCGGCTACGCCGACGTCGACGCGAGCGCGAACGGCCTGCAGGTCGGCCCGGATTCGGGGACGGTCGACCGGGTCGCCGTCGCGGTCGACGCCGCGGAGGCGACGATCGAGGCGGCCGCGGAGGCGGACGCCGACCTCCTCCTCGTCCACCACGGGATCTCCTGGGGCGGGATCGAACGCGTGACCGGACGCCAGTACGGGCGGATCGCGGCGCTCGTCGAGAACGACGTCGCCCTGTACGTCTCCCACCTCCCGCTCGACGGCCATCCGGAGCTCGGAAACGCTTCGGGCGTCGCCGACGAGCTCGACCTCGACGACCGTGAGCCGTTCGGTTCGCTCGGCCCGGTCCACCTCGGCACGATCGGCACCGCCTCCGAGCCGTTCTCCGCGAGCGACCTGCGGCGACGCCTCGACGCCTTCGAGGGCAGCGAGCGGGACACCAGAGTGCTCGAGTTCGGCCCCGACCGCATCGAGCGCGTCGCGGTGCTCACCGGTTCGGGCGCCGACTGGCTCGACGAGGCGGTGGAGGCGGGGGCGGACGCGCTCGTCACCGGCGAGGGGAAACAGAAGGTCTACCACGAGGCGCGCGAGGCCGGCATCTCGGTGTTCCTCGCCGGCCACTACGCCACGGAGACGTTCGGGGTCCGGTCGCTTGCGGGTCGCCTCGAGGAGTGGGGGATCGAGACGACGTTCGTCGACCATCCGACCGGGCTGTGAGGTCCGACGGGTCGTGAGACTCGACGGGAAGCGAGGCCCGACGACTGTGGGATCTCACTGTCGACTCCTCACTCGCGTCCGTTCCGGATCGCGGATTCGTCGTCGGCCCCCGCCTCGCCGTTTCGCTCCGCGATCCGGTCCGCCACCTCGCGACCGGCCACGACGCCGCCGTTCAGCGAGCGTTCGGGGTACTGCGCGCGGCTCGCCATGCCGGCGTAGTAGACCCCGGATAGCCTCTCGTCCGCCAGATCGTAGGGGATCACGGTCTCGAGGTAGCCGCGCTCGTAGACGGGCGCCGCACGCGGGTTCCGCGAGATACGGACCTCGCGCACCCGCTCGCGGGAGAAGTCCGGGAAGAGCTCCTCGATCCCCGAGATCCACCGATCGGAAAGCGCGTCGTCGTCCTCCTGCCAGTTTCGCTCCTCTGGCGACTGGACGTAGCTGGCGACGTAAAGCAGATGGTCGCCGCCGTATCGCTCGGGCGGAACGAAGTTGGTGTGTTCGATCAGCGCGCCGAAGGGCGCCTCGTCGGCCACGTTGAGCCAGTAGGTGTTCGAAAGCGGCTCGTCCATCGTGAGGACCGCACAGACGGCCCCCTGGAAGTCGATCGCACACCGATAGCCGGTGAGATCCTCGAGCACGTTCGGCATCGCCGCGACCACGACGCCGTCGACCTCGCGGGTCGTCGTTCCCGCCGGCGTCTCGACGGTGATCGTCTCGACGGCGCCGTTCCCCACCGCCGCCTCCGCGTCCGAGTCGTCGATCGGCTCTGCGGTCGCCTCCGCTTCGCCACCGGAGAATCCGACGTCCGTCACCCGCGCGTTCGTGGTGACGTGCTCGCGTCCCACGGCGTCGACGAGGGCGTCGAGCAGGACCGCGAAGGAGCCCTCCAGGTAGCCGAGCACCTCGCCGCGAAGCAGGTCGCGCTCCCCGCGGAACTTGATCCGGCCGAGCAGCCAGGCCGCCGAGACGTCCTCCTTGCGGTCGCCGAACTTCGCGTCGAGCAGCGGCTCGAAGAACCCCTCGTAGACGCCGCGGGTCGTGTGCTCGATCAGGAACTCGCGGACGGGAACGTCCTCGAAGTCGCTCAGGTCCTCGTAGGTGTCGAACGCGGGGAGCCCGCCGCGTAGGTCGACCTCCTTCGTCAGGGCCGCCAGTCGGAGGGTGTCGTAGGTGCTCAAGTGGGGATACGCGAGGATCTGCCAGGGCGTATCGAGCGGGTGAACCACGCCGTCGACGTAGTAGGCGTTCCTCCCGATCCGCCACTCGATCCGGTCTTCGATCCCGAGTTCGGCGGCCAGCTCGAGGATCGTCTCCTCGGACCGCGAGAGGTGGTGGTAGAAGCGCTCTATCGGATCGCCGTCGGTCTCGTAGACGCCGGCCAGCCCGCCGACGTCGTCGGAGGCCTCGTAGACGTGGGCGTCGATCCCGTGCTGTCGGAGGCGATGGGCGGCCGCGAGCCCGGCGATTCCGCCCCCCACGACTGCGTACATACGAATTCGTGGGCGCGAGTCGCGTAAGTGCGTTGTGGAGTCGGAGCCGTCGGTCGTCTCTTCCGTCAGTCCGCGGTCACGTCGAATCGGGAGGCGTTCTCGTCGTCGACGTGGTCGGTCGCGAGCGAGACGACGACGACGAGCACGGCGGCGAGCGCCATCAACCAGAGCGCGACGTCCCAACCGCCGTAGGTCCCCGGCAGGGCCAGCCGAACGTCGACGAACGGCAGCGGAACGGGCTCGAAGACGTGCGCGAGGTAGACGATCTGAGGGATCGAAATGGAGACGATCATCCCGGTTCTGGTCGTTCGATCCCAGTAGAGGGCGACGATGACCGCCGGCGCCAACAGGGCGAATCCGGAGAAAGCGGTGTCTCCGACCTCGATGAGGGTTCCGGGACGCGTGAGGCTCGCCAGGAACGCGAGCGTCGCGAAGACGGCGACGCCGATACGGGCGACCCACGCCTCGCGCGTTTCGCTCGCGTCGGGGGTGATGAAGGGCCGATACAGGTCCCGGGTGAAATACGACGACCCCGAAAGCAACATCGAGTCCGAGGAGGACATCATCGCGGCCATCGCGCCGGCGATCACGAGCGCGGCGAACCAGACCGGGGTGTACTCCCGAAGGAGCACCGGGAGGACGTTCGCGCCCTCGGGGACGTCGATCGGGAGGCCGGCCGCCCACGATCCGAGCATGAACGCCGGGACGAACAACAGGAGCACGAGCACCGGCCACAGCGCGAAGGACCGCTTGAGCACCCGGGCGGAGTCGGCGACGAAGAACCGCTGGTTGATCTGCGGGAACATCGTCACGCCGAATGCGATGGTGACCGCGGAGGAGATGATGAACTGCGGGGTGTAGGTCCCGCCGCCGAGCGAGGCGAACTCGGGGTTCGCCTCGACCATCGCGCCGGTGGCGGCCTCGGGCCCGCCGACCGCGGCGAGCACCCACGCGACCGCGATCCAGACCACGGAGAGCATGAACAGCCCCTGGATCGTGTCGGTCCAGGCGACGCCGCGCATCCCCGCGAGCATCACGTAGACGATCATGAACGCGGTGATGAGCGCCGCGCCGCCCCAGTAGGGGATCGCCCCGTTCGTCAGCCCGGCGATCGCCTCGCCGGCGCCCATCTGCTGGAGCATCACGTACGGAAACAGCCACAGGAGGCTGATGCCGGCGACGAGCGCACGAAGCCCCGGCGATCCGAACCGATCGCCGAGCATCTCCCCGAGCGTCACGTAGCCGTGGCGTCGGCCGACGAGCCACTGTTTGAAGCCGATCACGTACCAGAGGATCGCGAAGATCACACCGTCCATCACGCCCATCACGAGGATCCACTCGGGGCCGGCGGCGTACGCGAGGTTCGGCCCTCCGAAGAAGGTGAACGCCGAAAGCAGCGTCGCGAACGTGGTGAAAAGCAGCACGAGCGTCCCGATCGACCGGCTCGCGAGGTAGTAGTCCTCGGCGCCCGACTCGGCGACCCGATAGGCGAAAAGGCCGATCGCCAGCGCGACGAGCAGGTAGCCGACGACGATGCCCATCTCCAGGACGGCGCTCACGGTCCCTCACCCCCCGGATCGCCTCCGGACGTCTCGAAGGAGCCGGCGTCGACGTCGTCTCCCCGACCCCGGTCGACCTCCGGATCGAGGCCCATCCCCCGGTCCCACGCGCCGGCCGCGAACCGGCGGAAACAGGCGGCGGCGAGCACCATCCAGCCGACGTGCCACCACAGCCAGATCGGCAGTCCCGCGACGATCGCGTCCGTCCCCCACATGAACCACGGCACCGAGAACGCGACGAGCACCGCGAAGACGGGGATCCAAAGCAGGTCTCGCGACGTCATTTGGTGTAACCCTCTCCGTGACCGCCGTAAATGTATCCCTCCAGGTACCGTTTGCGTCCGTTTCGCTCGGACGACGTCCCGTGGGTCGGTCGCGATGCGATCGCCATCGTTCATGGTCCGATCGCGGTCGCTCCCCACGGATCCGTTTCCAAACCGACCGAATCCGTTTCTACACCGACATGATCGGCGGTACGACAGCTATTTCCGCCCCACCGACGTATATAAACAGGATGACGGACCAGTCCGTCAGTTCACGATCGACGCCGGGATCGCGACGCGTCGCGTCCCGTCCGTCGCCATCACGATCACCATCACTCACGAGGGTTCGAAGCCATGGAAGACACAGCCAAATACCTCATTCACGCGACCATCGCCGCCGACGGCGTCGTCGAACGGTCCGACGTCGTCGGGGCGGTCTTCGGCCAGACGGAGGGTCTGCTCGGGGAGGAACTCGACCTCCGGGACCTCCAGCAGGCCTCGAAGGTCGGTCGCATCGACGTCGCGATAGAATCGGAGAACGGACAGTCGTTCGGGGAGGTGACCGTCGCCTCGAGTTTGGATAAAGTCGAGACGGCGATCCTCGCCGCCGCGCTGGAGACGATCACCCGGGTCGGCCCGTGTCGGGCCTCCGTCGAGGTCACCCGGATCGAGGACGTCCGCGCGACCAAACGGCGGGAGGTCGTCGACCGCGCGAAGGAGCTTCTCGCCGGCGGATTCGAGGAGACGGCCCTCTCGAGCGACGAGGTGTTAGAGGAGGTCCGCGACGCGGCCCGCGTCGAGGGCATCGACGAGTACGAGGACCTGCCGGCGGGTCCCCGCGTGGCCGACTCCGACGCGGTCATCGTCGTCGAGGGGCGCGCGGACGTGCTCACGCTGTTGGAGGCCGGCATCAAGAACGCCGTCGCGGTCGAGGGGACGAACGTCCCCGACGCCGTCGCCGATCTCACCCGGGATCGGACCGTCACGGCGTTCCTCGACGGGGACCGCGGCGGCGAGTTGATCCTCCGCGAGCTGAGCCAGGTCGGCGAGGTCGATTACGTCGCGTTCGCGCCGGCCGGCCGATCGGTCGAGGACCTCGACCGCAGCGAGGTGCTCGAGGCACTTCGCGGCAAAGTTCCACACGAGACGCTGGCCGACGAAGCTGACGTCTCCGAGGCGATCGAGGGCCCTCGAGCGGGGTCGCCGACGACTGAGAACGGGTCGGCGACCCACGCGGATTCCGCCATCGAACGCGGATCCGCCACCGACGATTCCGGACCGAACGAGACGGAGGACGTGGACGCCGGTGACCCCGCCGGCGACACCGACGACGTTCGACCCGCGGACGAGTTGAAGGACTCGAGCGGGTCGGACGACGTGGACGAGCCGGACGAACCGAACGAACGGAACGACACCACGGAGGACGGCGAGACCGAGATCACCGACACGATCGAGGCACACGCGAGCGAGATCGTCGGCGGGGACAGCGGCCGCGCCAGGCTCCTCGATGCCGACGGCGGCGTCGTCTCGGAGGTCGAGGCCGCCGACGCGTTCGACGCGCTGGAGGACGCCGACGACGCCCCGCACGCGCTCGTCGTCGACGGGGAGATCTCCCAGCGGCTCCTCGATCTCGCGGCCCAACGCGGCGTGTCCCAGCTTCTCGGCCGCAGCGAGGGATCGTTCGTGAAGCGTCCGGTCGGAACGCGGATCCGGACGCTCGACGACCTCCGAATCGAGGCCTGATCGGAGCGAGGTGCCGGGGTCGGTCGAGGCATCCGGATCGAGCGAGGTGCCGGGGTCGGTCGAGGCATCCGGATCGAGCGAGGTGTCGGGCTCGATCTAGGCGTCCGGATCGAACCGATAACACAGCGCGTCCCGCTCGCCGTACTCGTTCGGCCGTCGTTCCGCCGCCTCGAAGCCGCAGGACTCATAAAGCGATCGGGCCGCGTCGTTTTCGACCGCCACGAGCACCGACAGCGTTCCCGGACTCCCCGTGATCGCCGCCTCGATGAGTTCGCGTCCCCGTCCCGTTCGGCGGTTCGCCGGATCGACGACGACCTCGGCCACGTGTCGGTTGTCGCCCCCGTCGACGTGGAGAAGGTAGCCGGCCACCGGGGACGGCCGGTCGGCGGCGTCGGAATCGGCGGTCGAGCCGCCACGCTTCGATGGGCCGGACTCGGGTACGGTCGAGACCAACACGTTCGCACCGCCCGCGGCGTTCAATCCCATCCCGAGGAGATTCGGCGATGGGCGATCGAGGTGTCGTTGGAGCCGGATCACTGCGGCGGCGTCCGACTTTCGGACGGGACGCACGCGCACACCGGTGACTGGGCGATCCGCCGTGGGGTCTCGCCGGGCGCCGTTGCGGCGATCGGTCATCCGATCACGAGCGGCGTGGACGCCGCGGCGACGATGGCCCCGGCGAGCGTGGCGAGCAGGTTCACCGCCTGATTGCCGATCCGGTCGCCCTCGATCAGCGCTCCGAGCAGGCTGTCGACGGTCATGCCGAGGAAGCCGGCGGCCGTGACGACGGCGCCGCCGACGAGTCCGGGTCCGATCGGCATCCCGAACGCCGCGAGCGCGCCGACGAGCAGCGCGCCCGCCAGTCCGGCGAGTTCCCCCTGGAGCGTGACCGCGCCGTCGGTCCCCGGCGACACGGGCTCCAGGGTCGTCACGAGCCGCGGCCGCTCGTAGAGCCCGCCGATCTCGGAGGCGAGCGTGTCGGCCATCGCGGTCGAGACCGCGCCGGCGAACGCCAGCGCGAAGACCGCGCCGTGGACGGACAGGTGGACGGTCGCGGCGTACCCCACGACCGCCGCAAGCGCGACGGCGGAGTTGGCGAGGACGTTACTCGTTCCGCGGGCGCCCTCGTTCTCCTGGGCGACGCCGCGTTCTGCCTTCCGGTCGAACCGGAACTTCGAGGCGAGTCCGCCGATCGCATAAAACGAGATGAGGACCAGAAACCACCCGACGTCACCGAGAATGAGCGTGAGAAGCCCCAACAGGACGCCGGTCAACATGCCCGGCACGGATGCCGTTCCGAGCGCGTAGGAGACGTATCCGAGCGCGACCGTGACCGCGAGCGCGAACGCGATCCCCTCGACGGTCACCCCGACGGCGAGCGCGTCGAACAGCCACAACAGGAACCCGACCGAGATCATCACGATCGGGTCGTCCCGGGCCAGCAACATCGCACGCAACAGCGCCGCGGCGAGCGCGCCCACCGCGGCCAGGAACGTGAATCGGGGGAAGTCGAGCGCTCCGCCCGTCTGGAGGACGATCGCCGTCTGCGCGAGGACCCCCGCGACGGCCCCGACCGCGACGAAGGCGGTCGCGTGGAGGAACTCCTCGTCGGTCACGGAGCGCGCGATCTGTCGACCGAGGTTGCCGACCGCGAGGAGGATCACCGCGGCGGCGTAGACGCGGACGGGCATCGCGACCCGGGGGATCGTCGCGAACAGCCCGAGTCCGGCCGCCGCCAGCGCGAACCCGGCCAGACCGTTGAGTCGACGGTCCCGCCTGTCGCCGGGACGCGCGAACAGCTCGAAGGCGGGACCCTCGCGGATCGCGAACGCGGCCGCCCCGGCCACGACGAGAAACGGGACCGCCGCCGCCACGCCGAGCGCGGGCGCGAGGAGCGAGAGCAACGCTACGGCGGCGAATCCCCCCGCACGTCGGATCCTCGAGTGCACGTTCGCGGATACCTCCGACGCTCACTTAACCCTCCCGACATCGCCCACCGCCGGAACCGCCCGGTACCCCCGATCGTCGGGAGCCGCCTATCGGTCGACGGCGGTCGACGTGCCGGACCCGCGAGTTTTTGCCCATCCACGGTCTGGTGGGCCACGTGGGGCTCTACGACACCTACCTCGCGGTTCGCTATCGGCTTCGCGACGGCGACGCCCCCGGCCACGTCGCGGTCGTGATCACCGAACGCGACCTGCTTGAGCAGGGCGCCTACGACACCCTCGAGCGGTTCCTCCGGTGGGCGTTCCGCTACGGCGCGGAGCGGGTGACCGTGCTCGTCTCGGTCCTCGACGAGGCGGTCGTCTCGACGCTCGAGCGCGAACTCCGCGATCTGGAGACGCCACGCGAGGTTGCGATCCGGGGCCCGACCGACACCGAGCGCGCGGACGCGCCGATCCGGGTGAGCATCGGACTGGGCGGAAAACGGGAGTTCGCGGAGGCGGTCCGCGACATCGCCGCGGACGTGGACGCCGGCGAGATCGAACCGGAAGACGTCGACGAGTCGACGATCTCCGAGCGGCTCGTGTTCCCGGCCGAGCCCGACCTCCTGATCAAGACCGGTGCCGAACGCCTCTCGGACTTCGCGATCTGGCAGTCGGTCTACTCGGAGCTGTACTTCACGGACGTCAACTGGCGCGACTTCCGCGAGCGGGATTACCTGCGCGCACTCATCGACTTTCGGAACCGGAAGCGGCGGTTCGGAACCTGATCGAGAACGGAAGCGCACCCCGGACCCTGATCGGGCTGGAAGCGAAATCGGAAACGGCACCTCAAGAGCCGTTCCGATCTCGAACGGGTCGTCGGTCTTATCGGAGTTCGGGCCCAACCGCCGCCGTGTCCCGTCCCGACGAGGTGATCGTGAGGGAGGCCGTCCGGGCCGATCTGCTCTCCGTCTTCCGCATCGAGCGGACGGTTTTTTCGGATCCATGGCCCTACGACGCCTTCGAGCGGCTGCTTCGCGAGCCGGCGTTCCTCGTCGCCGAACGGGAGCCGGACTCGGCGATCGTCGGCTACGTCGTCGCCGACGTGACGCCGAACTACGGCCGCGACATCGGACACGTGAAGGACATCGCCGTCCGCCCGGACGAGCAGGGGAGGGGGTTCGGCGGCCGGCTGCTCGCCGCCGGGCTCTCCAGGCTCCGGATGCAGGGCGCCTCGGTCGTGAAACTCGAGGTCCGCAAGGGCAACGAGCGCGCCCAGTCGCTGTACCGCTCACACGGGTTCGAGACGCTTCGACGGGTGAACCGCTACTACCAGGACGGCGAGGACGCGATCGTGATGGTACTCGATCTCGAGGCGTGGGCCTCGGAGTCCGGCTGACCCTGGAATCCGAACAGCAGTGGATTCGTCGAGACGCGCGTCGGTTGGGAACCTTTAGGGCCGACGACGCCGTCTCGAACCGTATGAGTTCGGTCCCCGAACGCGAGGAGATCGACCCCGAGTACCGCTGGGACATCGAGGACGTCTACGCGTCCGACGAGGAGTGGGAGGCCGCTTACGAGTCGATCGCGGGACGCGTCGACCAGCTCCGCGAGTACGAGGGACGCGCCACGGACGATCCGGAGACCCTCCTCCAGTTGCTCGAACTTCGCGAGGAGATCATGCGCGAGGTCGCCACGGTCGCGGTCTACGCCCGGCTACGAAGCGCCGAGGACACGACGAACGGAACCTACCAGGCGATGGCCGCCAAGGGGTCCTCGCTGCGTTCGGAGGCCTCGAGCGCCATCTCGTACCTCGAGCCGGAGCTGCAGGAGCTGACCGAGCGGGACCTCGAGGCGTTCCTCGAGGCCGAGCCGGAACTGGAGGCCTACGACCACTACCTCCGGGACGTCCTCCGGATGAAGCCGCACACCCGGTCGGCGGAGGTCGAGGAGGTGCTTGCGGACCTCTCGGAGGTCACGAGCGCGCCCTCGGAGATCTACTCGATGCTCACCAACGCGGACATGTCCTTCGGCACCGTCGAGGGGCCGGACGGCGAGCCGGTCGAGATCACCCAAGCCAACTTCACGAAGCTGCAGACGAAACCCGACCGTGAGTTCCGGCGGACGGTTCACGAGACGTTCTACGACGAGTGGGCGGACGTGCGGAACACGGTCGGCACGTCCCTCGAGAAGGCCGTGCGCGAACACGTCACGAGCGCCGAGATACGGGGGTACGAGACCGCCCGGGCTGCCGCGCTCGACGGCCCGAACGTCCCGACCGAGGTCTACGACACCCTCGTCGACACGGTTCGAGACGAGATCGACGCGCTCCATCGCCACGCCGAGTTGAAGCGGTCGGCCCTCGGCGTCGACGAGCTTCGGAGCCACGACCTCTACATGTCGTTGACCGGCGAGGAGGGCCCGGACGTCGAGTACGAGCAGGCCGCCGAGTGGGTGAAAGAGGCCGTCGAGCCGCTCGGCGAGCCCTATCGAGAACGGATGGCCGAGGGGCTCGAGAGCCGCTGGGTCGACGTCTACGAGAACGAGGGCAAGCGGTCGGGGGCGTTCTCCTCGGGAACCTACGACACCCAGCCGTTCATCCTGATGAACTACCAGGACGACATCGCCTCGATGTTCACCCTCGCCCACGAGCTCGGCCACTCGATGCACTCCGAGCTGGCCGGCGACGCCCAGCCGTGGCACGACGCGAGCTACGACATCTTCGTCGCGGAGATCGCCTCGACGGTGAACGAGACGCTTCTCACCCACCACCTGCTCGAAACCCTCGAGGACGACGAGCTGCGGACCCACGTCCTCGACGAGTACCTCGAGCGCTTCCGAAGCACGCTGTTTCGACAGACGATGTTCGCCGACTTCGAACACCGCATCCACGGGCGCATCGAGGACGACGAGGCGCTCACCCCGGACGTTCTCGACGAGCTGTACGGCGGCATCAAACGCGAGTTCTACGAACCGGCAACGCTCGAGGGCGGGATCGAACGCGAGTGGGAACGGATTCCGCACTTCTACTATGACTTCTACGTCTACCAGTACTCGACGGGGATCGCGGCGGCGGCCGCGATCGTCGACCGCATCCTCGAGGAGGGCGAACCGGCCGCCGACGACTACCGCGACATGCTCGCGGCCGGCGGCTCCGACTACCCGCTCGAGGTGGTCCGGCTGGCCGGGATCGACATGGCCGAGCCGGAGCCGATCGAGTCGGCGATCGGCGTCTACCGGAGCTACCTCGACGAGATCGAGACGCTGTTGGACCTGTAGGAAGCTCCCGTCGTACACGCAGTAGGGTCCCCTCCTCGTTCACCCGCGACCGGACTCGAGGACCGCAATCGAGACACATCGGACGGTTTTTCTCCCGTCCGGGAGACGATCGGACATGGCCAAACAGCCGCATCTATTGATCGAGGAGGGGGACGTCGCCGACGTCGCGATCGTCCCCGGCGATCCCGGCCGCGTCGACCGGATCGCGGATCGGTGTGACGACGCGGAGACGGTGTCCGAAAACCGCGAGTACACGATCGTCAACGCCAGCTACGAGGGCGTCCCGCTCACGATCTGCTCGACGGGGATCGGCGGTCCCTCCGCGGCCATCGCGGTGGAGGAACTCGCCGCGGTCGGCGTCGACACCTTCCTCCGGTGTGGGACCTGCGGGGCCCTGCAGTCGGACATCGAGATCGGCGACATGGTCGTCGCGAACGGCGCCGCCAAGGAGGAGGGAACCTCGAAGCGCTACGAGTCGGCGGTGTATCCGGCCGTCCCCGACTACGAGGTCCTCTCCGCGCTCGTCGACGCCGCCAGAGCGAACGACGAGGACGTCCACGTCGGGCCCATCGTCTCCGACGACGCCTTCTACAACGAGAGCGAGGACTTCGTCGACGACTGGGAGGCCGCGAACCTGCAGGCGATCGAGATGGAGGCGGCGACACTCTTCGCGCTCGCGCGCCGCAAGGGGCTCCGCGCCGGCGCGATCTGTACCGTCGACGGCAACCTCGTCGAGGGGACCCAGAAGGGCGCCGACTCCGACGACGAGCTGCCGGAGAAGGCGAAGGACAACGTCGAGCGCGCGATCGAGTTGACCCTCGAAGCGGTCACGGCGCTGTAGAACCTGAACGGTCACGACGTCGGAGGACCTGAACGGTCACGACGTCGGAGGACCTGAACGGTCACGGCGCCGGTCGGATCGTCGCTTCCACCCTCGAGTTGTTGGGTCTCACCGTTCCGACTTCTCCGCGTCCTCACCGTTTGTGCCCTCGGTCACATCCCCGCCCGGAACACCGCCGTCCACGGATTCCTTGGCGGTCGGTTCCGACTCCTCCATGATCTCGTCGGCGACGGCCTCCGAGTCCGCGCCGAACGCGGAGTCGACGAGGAGGTGGCCCCCGAGCGTCGCCGGCGAGATGACGTGGTCCGCGCCGGCGCGGCGCAGTTTGTCCACGTTCTCGCGCTGGGTCGCGGCGGCGACGATCCGGACGTCGGGGTTGAGCTGGCGGGCGGTGAGGATCGACAGCGCGTCGGCCGCGTCGTCGTTCGTCGCGACCACGATGGCGCGTGCGTCCCCGATCCGTACGGTTTCGAGAGGAGCGACGTCGCTCGGGTCGGCTGCGAGGACCGAGATGTCCCGGTCGCTCAACCGGCTCGCCTCGCGTTCGTCGTCGGTGACGACGACGTAGGTGGTCCCGCGTTCGGTGAGTTCTTCGAGTATCGGTTCCGTCAGGTCCCCGTATCCGAGCACGAGGACGTGGTTTTCGAGCAGGTCGAACTGGCGTTGTGTCATCTTTCCGAGTGCCTTCGAGAGTTGTGCCTCGATCGCGGGCGTCAACAGGACCCCGAGCGCGACCGCGAAGGCGGCCACGTTGATCACGAGCACCGAGACGCCGAACATCCGGCCGATCGCGGTCGTCGGCGTCACGTCGCCGTAGCCAACGGTCGAGGCGGTCACGACGGTGTAGTAGAACGCGTCGACGAGGGTGTCGATCCCGGTGAACTCCTCGCGCAGGGCGAAGGAGCCGAACGTCCCGTAGGCCAGCGCGGTCGCGAGCGCCGTCCCCGCGGCAAGCTGTGTCGGCGAGGGCCGGTAAGTCCGCGTGAACCGGCCCCGGTTGACGACGAGCGCCGGGATCGACACCGTCGACAACACGACGAGGGGCAACGAGACGACGGAGACCTGTAACAGCCCCTGGATCGCCGTCAACGGGAGGAGCACGGCCGTCGAGTACAGCCCGACGCGGTACCCGCGTTTGAGCGCGTAGCCGCTCGCGAGCATTGCGAATCCGGTGAGCGTCCCGGTGAACCCGACCGCCTGTCTGACGAACTCGGGGATGTACGCCGACAGCGGGCCGTCGACCCCGACGCCGGCGATGTGGAGCAGCCCGACGAGGATCGAAAACACCGCGACGGCGAACGTCAAGACGATCGACGCCCGGACGGTCACCCACTCGCGACTCCACTCCATGTCGGATGGAGAACCACCGTCAACTTAAAAGGGTCGTGCAAACCGCGACGTGGAAGCGTTCTCGATCGCCGCCGAGCGGTGGACTCGCGTTCACCACCGAGCGGTGGTTCCGCGATCGACGCCGGATGCTGGCCCGGACGGGCTCACCGGTCGAGCGCGGAGAGGGCCTCCGCCGCCTCGCGTGCGGCCTCGAGGTCCTCCCGGGCGCGGCGCGGTCCGTCCGCCCGCTCCGCCGCCTCCGCGAAGCGGCGGACGGTCCGCGACAGCGATTCGCGGGCGGCGCGCAGATCCTCCGAGGGGTCCGGGTTCGTCTCCCTGTGGCCGGCTCGTGGGTCCCCCTCGCTTCGGATCGCATCGCTCGCGGGTCGGCTCGGGGCGTTCGTCCCGGCCGGTTCCGACGGTGCCGCGCGTTCGGGCGTGGGTCGCCCCTCGACGACGTTCCGCTCAGCGCTTCCGTTGGCCGTCGGCGCGTCCGTGTTCGCGTCCGCCGCGTTCGCCGTGTTCGCGTTCGCCGTGTGTTCCTCCGGCGAACCCGCATCCACCGTGTGTTCGTCCGGCGGGCTCGGGTCAGCCGGATCCGCGTTCGTCGCCGACCCGGCCGCCGTGGACTCCGGGTTCGATCCGGCCCCGTTCGTGGTGGTTTCCGCGCCCGCGTCGATCTCGGCTCCGGTCTCCTCTGCGGCATCCTCGCGGGCACACGTCGGGCAGAACTCCCGGCCGTCGTGGCGAAAGATGGGATCCCCACAGGCGTCACAGTGGCTGTTCGTCATCGTGGCACCCTTCAACAGCAGCTCGGACATGTGCTGGGTGTGTTCGCGCTTCTTGCGGTCACGCTCGTACTTCTCTCGAAGCTTCTCGCGTTCGGCCTCCTTGTCGAACTCCTCGCTCATACATCGGTACACGGGGTCGACCCGCAAAAGCTCGGCGGGCTCGGGTGAACCCCACGTTCGACGGGAGCGGTCGGTCGCGGAAGGCCTCGGGGGTTGGTCGCGGAGGGTCGGTCGCGTCGCGGTCGTTCGTGCCGTCGTCCGCGCTCAGTCCTCGGTCTTCGTTCGATCGACGTCGAGTTCGCCCCGCTCGATCTTCACGCCGTCCTGGGCGACCTGCCGGCCAAGCACCGCACACTTCACGCGCATCGGCGAGATGTCGACGCCGAGCATCTCCGTGACGTCGTCGGTGTCGAGCTCCTCGAGCTCCTCGATCGTCATCCCGGCGAGCCGCTCGGAGAGCATGCTCGCGGAGGCCATCGAGATGGCACACCCGTCGCCGGTGAAGCTGACGTACTCGATCGTCTCGCCGTCGTCCGCGAGCCGGATGTCCATCCGGATCGTGTCCCCACACGAGGGGTTCTCGCCGACGTGCGTGATGTCCGGATCCTCCATCTCCCCGTAGTTTCTGGGGTTCTTGTAGTGATCGAGGATCTGCTGTCGGTACATGTCCGAGCCCAGTCCCATGCTGTCTCACGGTAGCCGACTCGGGGGGAAAAGCGTTCCGCAGCGTGGGTGAACGTGCCGCGATCGGTCGAAATCCCCTCCGTTGTGTCGACACGGCCGCGTCGAATAGCGCGGTCGCGCCGCTCAGGCGAAGAGTTCGCGCGCCTCGTCGATCGCCTCGACCAGCGTGTCGATCTCCTCGAGGGTGTTGTAGACGTAAAAGGACGCGCGGGCGGTCGAGGAGACGCCGAGCTTGTCGTGGAGGGGCTGGGTGCAGTGGTCGCCGGCGCGGATCGCGACGCCGAAGTCGTTGAGGATGCTCGAGAGGTCGTGGGCGTGGACGCCGTCGACGTTGAACGAGACGAGTCCGCCGCGACGATCGCCGGGCGGGCCGTAGATGGTCACGTCGTCGAACTCGCTCAGCCGGTCGTAGGCGTAGGCGGCCAGCAAGTCCTCGTGGGCGCGCACGTTCTCCATGCCGATGTCCTCGACGAAGTCGATCGCGGCCGCGAAGGCGATCCCCTGGGCGATGGACGGGGTTCCGGCCTCGAACTTCCAGGGGAGGTCCTCGAAGGTGGTCTCCTCGTAGCTCACCCGGCGGATCATGTCGCCGCCATAGTTGAACGGCCCCATCGCGTCGAGGATCTCCTCGCGGCCGTAGAGCGCGCCGATGCCGGTCGGACCGCACATCTTGTGGGCGGAGAACGCGAGGAAGTCGGCGCCGAGGTCGTCGACGTCGACCGGACGCGTCGGGACCGACTGGGCGCCGTCGACGAAGACGTACGCGTCGTGGTCGTGTGCGAGGTCCGCCAGCTCGCGAACGGGGTTGATCGTTGCGAGCGCGTTCGAGACGTGGACCGCGGAGACCATCGCGGTCGCGTCGTCGATGCACTCGGCGGCGTGATCCATGTCCAGGGTCCCGTCCTCCTCGACCGCGATGAATCGGACCTCGGCGCCGGTCCGCTTGCCGATCTGCTGCCAGGTGACGAGCGAGGAGTGGTGTTCCATCTCCGTCAGGACGACGTTGTCCTCGGGCCCGAGCTCCCGAAGGCCCCACGCGTACGCGACGAGGTTCTCCGCCTCGGTCGTGTTCTTGGTGAAGACGATCTCCTCGCGCCCCTCGGCCCCGACGAACTCCGCCACGCGGTCGTGGGCCTCCTCGTAGGCGACGGAGGCCTCCTGGCTCAGCTGGTGGATGCCGCGGTGGACGTTCGCGTTGTACCCGCGGTAGTAGTCCGCGATCGTCTCGACGACCGGCTCCGGCGTGTGGGTCGTCGCCGCGTTGTCGAGGTAGACGAGCGGCGTCTCGTCGCCGGGGCCCTCGCCGGGCGTCGTCGCGTCCCCGCCGACGTGCCGCTTCAGGATCGGGAACTCGGCACGTATCGACTCGACGTCGAACGGATACCGTTCCTGTTGGCTCATTGTGGTGGGGTTGGGGCTCGAGCGTGAACACGCCTTCGGTCCGGGCCCGCGCCGGAACGACGCCCGGATGTCTCGACCGTAACTTCGAACGGTTTCACCGATCCGGAAAGGACTAAGTACGTTGCCGGATAGCGTTGTATCGTATACGATGCAACGACGGGAACTCCTCGCCGCGGCCGCAGGTGGATTGTCGATCGGGATCGCAGGCTGTGCGGGCGCTCCGTCCGGATCCGAAGAGCAGGCCGCCGGCGTGTCCGGCGAGACGCTCACGCTGACGACGACCACGAGCACGTACGACACAGGTCTGTTGAGCGAGCTCAACGCCCCCTTCGAGGAGATGTACGGGGTGACCGTCGACTCGGTGGCACAGGGCACCGGTGCCGCGCTGGAGACGGCCCGAAACGGCGATTCGGACGTCGTCATGGTTCACGCGCGGTCGCTGGAGGACGAGTTCATGCGCGAGGGCTACGGCGTGAACCGTCGGGACCTGATGTTCAACGACTTCGTGATCGTCGGCCCCGGATCGGATCCGGCCGGGATCTCGGGGATGGAGTCGGCCACCGACGCCTTCGCCGCGATCGCCGACTCCGAGGCTCCCTTCATCTCCCGAGGGGACAACTCCGGGACGCACACGAAGGAGCTCGCGATCTGGGAGGCGGCCGGAACCGATCCGGGCGGCGACTGGTACCGCGAGACCGGACAGGGGATGGGCGAGGTGCTCAACATCGCGAACGAGGCGGACGGCTACACGCTCGCCGATCGCGGGACGTATCTCTCACAGCGGTCGGAGATCGATCTCGAGATCCTCGTCCAGGGACCGATCGAGGGCGGACCCGAACTCCTCTCGAACCCCTACGGCATCCTCGCCGTGAACCCGGCGATCCACGAGAACGTCAACTACGACCTCGCGATGGCCTACATCGGGTACGTCACGAGTCCGGAGGCACAGGAGCTGATCTCGAACTACGAGGCCAACGGCGAACAGCTGTTTTTCCCCCGTGCGCTCTCCGAGGATCCGGACTTCCAGCAGTACGTTCCGGAAGGGTGGAGCGGGAACGCGTCCGATAACTGACCGTGCCGATCGAATCGACCGCGACGCTCGTGACGCCGCCGACGTTCCTGCTGCCGGCCGGATTTCCCTTCGAGCCGGTCTACGTTCGAAGCATCATCGGCGTCTCGCTGTACGTGAGCGGGGTTGCAGTCCTCGCGAGCGCCGCAGCGAGCCTGCCGATCGCGCTCCTCGTCGGGTTCAACGACTTTCCAGGGAAACGGCTCCTGACGGCCGCCATCAACACCGGGATGGGCTTTCCGAGCGTCGTCGTCGGCCTGGTGGTTCTGTTCCTCGTTTCGAACCAGGGACCGCTCGGCGAGCTCGAACTGGTCTTCACCAAGGAGGCGATGATCCTGTCGCAGTTCGTCCTCGCGACGCCGCCGATCACGGCGATCAGCCTCGCGGCGATCGACGGCGTCGACCGCGGCGTTCGCGACGCGGCACACGTGCTCGGCGGGACTCGACTCGACGTCGCGCTCGTCACGATCAAGGAGGCCCGATACGGCATCGCGACCGCGGTGCTCGCCGGGTTCGGCCGCGCGATAAGCGAGGTCGGATCGGTCCTCATCGTCGGCGGCAACATCGCCGGCTCGGGCGGCGTCTCGAAGACCCGCACGCTCACCACCGCGATCCAGCTCGAGGCCCGCCAGGGCCGCTACGAGACGGCCATGGTCCTCGGCGCCGTGCTCGTGGTTCTCGTCCTGGTCGTCAACGGGATCGTGATCCGACTCGGCGACGGGGGGGTTCAGCGATGACGCTTCGCGCCGTCGGCGTCTCCAGAACCTACGGGGGGGAGACCGTCCTCCGGGACCTATCCCTCGACGTCGGCTCGGGCGAAGTGCTCGCCGTGATCGGCCCCTCCGGCGTCGGGAAGTCGACCCTGCTCCGGCTGCTCGCGCTGGCGGAGGAGCCGAACGAGGGGACGATCGAACTCGACGGGACCGACGCGTGGGCCCTCGACAACGGCGAGCGGCTCCGGCTTCGACGACGGGTCGGGATGGTCTCCCAGGAGGCGAACCTCTTCGACGCTTCCGTGGCTCGAAACGTGGCCTACGGGCTCCGAGTCCGCTCGTCGTGGCGGGATCGACTTCGCGGATCGCTCGCCTCGGTCGTCGCGTCGAACGGGACGGCCGACGCGGTCGAGGAGTCCCTGTCGATCGTCGGGTTGAGCGACGAACTCGACCGGGAGGCCGACTCGCTGTCGGGCGGCGAGGCTCAGCGCGTCTCGTTCGCCCGGGCGATGGCCTACGACCCGGACGTCCTGCTCCTCGATGAGCCCACCTCGGATCTCGATCCCCGAAACACGGCCGCCATCGAGGAGGCGATCGCCGCGGCACGCGACCGCGGGATCGGCATCGTCCTCGCCACCCACGACATGCATCAAGCCGAACGGGTCGCCGATCGGGCGGCGGTGCTGCTCGGCGAGTCGATCGCGGAGATGGGGCCGACCGAGCAGGTCTTCGAGGACCCTCACGACGAGCGGACCCGGAAGTTCATCTCCGGGGAACTGGTCTATTGACGATCGGGGACGTGATCTCCGAACGCAGATCCCACGCCGGATCCGCATCGATCGGACTCACGCCAAACGAAGGGAACGGAAAAACGGACGCTGCCAGCGGGTCGGTCGACGCGAACCGACTCAGAACGGAGCCTGCGGCCCCTCGTCGTCCTCGCCGCCGTCGTCGGACGTCTCGCCGGGGAACGAGGGGGACATGCCGCCGCCTCCCGTGCCGCCCAGGTCGCCGTCGGCGCCGGAGCCCATGCCGGTGTCGGCGTGGACCGTGTCGATCTCGGGGATCTCCTTCACCATTCGGGACTTGATCGCCTGGATCGTCATCGGCGAGATGCCGCAGCCGGAACAGGCGCCGCCGAGCTGGATGTGAACCTCGCCGCTCTCGCGGTCGAGGTGGCTGATCGCGGCGTCGCCGCCGTGCATCTGGATCTGCGGGAAGTTCCGCCGCAGGAAGTTCGTGATCCGGTCTCGCAGGTCGTCGTCCGTCTCCGCCGTTTCCGTGCTCATGTCACCGGGTTGGCCGCGAATCGGCTTATGCCTTTGGTTCGGATCGATCCGACCGTGATCCGTGCTCAGGTTCGTCAGTTCTCGGGCTGTTCGACCCCGAAGACGCGGTGCAGCTCCGATTCGATGCGCGAGACGTAGATCCCGAGCGTCTCATCGAACTTCTCGTCGTCGACGAGCACGCCCTGTAGCCGATCGCGAGGGTTCTCGGGCAGCTCGACGACGAACTCGCCGTCCTCGTAGAACGGCTCGGACTCGTTGAGCACCTGCTGGTCGATCCCGTGGATCAGCTCGGAGTCGTACCGCTCGTTCATGTACTCGAAGGCGTTCTTGTAGGCGCGTTGCAGCTCCGTGAAGTAGTTCGCGTACTTGTCCTCGAACTTCTCGGGGTCGAACTCCGTGGCCATGTCCGCCGGTGGGAGTCGATCGGGGAAAAGTCGGCCGGTCGACCGCGGTCGGGAGCCGACGCGACTCGTTCCCGAGACCGACTCGAACGGGCTTATATGCTCGGGTCCGGTAGCATCACGCGTGTCGGAACTGGTGTTACTCGCCGTCGGGATCGTGGTCGCCGCCTTCGTCGGCGTCAACATCGGCGGATCGGGGACCGGGGTCGCGTTCGGCCCGGCCGTCGGCAGCGAGCTGGTCTCCAAGGTCGTCGCCGGGGGGCTCATGTCGATATTCGTCCTCTTCGGCGGTTGGACCATCGGCCGCCGCGTCGTCGACACCCTCGGCGCCGGACTCCTGAGCGGGAACCCGTTCACCCTGCGGACGTCCATCGTGGTGCTGTTCTTCGTCGGCGGCGCGCTGTTCGTCTCGAACGTCTTCGGGGTCCCCGCCTCGACGTCGATGACCGCGGTCGGCTCGATCGCCGGCCTCGGGATCGCCCGCGGAACCCTGAACCAGGGGATCGCGCTCGAGATCGTCGCCTGGTGGCTCGTCGCCCCGATCGTCGGCTTCTGGGTGAGCGCGGTCGTCGGGCGCTACTGGTACGATCGGCTCGCGGCGAAGCTCGCGATCGACCGCTCGGAGGGCCCTCCGGCGCACATCGACCGATCGGGGCGAATTCCGACGATCCAGGTCGCGGCCGGCGCGACGAGACGGGAGGTCGTCGGCGCCGGGATCGTGATCGCGATCGCGTGTCTCAACGCGTTCTCGGCGGGCGCCTCGAACGTGGCCAACGCGGTCGCCCCCCTCGTCGGGAGCGGCGATCTCTCGATGAACGCCGGCGTGCTGTTGGCCGCCTTCGCGATGGGCATCGGGGCGTTCACCCTCGGCCGACGGACCCTCGAGACGATGGGCAACGACCTGACGGAACTGCCGCTCACCGCCGCGCTCGTGGTCTCGCTCGTGACGTCCGTCCTCGTCGTCGGGCTCTCGGGGCTCGGGATCCCCGCCTCGTTCGTCGTGATCGCGACGATGAGCATCGTCGGGCTCGGTTGGGGGCGCGCCACCCGCCTCGATCGCCTTCCCGAGACGCCGACGGAGCGGCCGGCGGAGATCGGCGCGCCCGTCGAGAGCGGGGACGCACCCGGGGCGATCGACGACGAGGACGGGTCGATCAACGTCGCCGACCTCTACGAGCCGACGACGACCGCGCGCGTGATCTTGTTACAGAACGCGGTTCCGGTCGCCGCCACGGTCGGCTCCTACCTCGTCTTCCTCGCGGTTCCCTCGCTGTAGCGAAATCGGTCGATCGGGCACGGATATCCGTGATAAAGCGACACCCGAACACGTTTCGGCGATCGCGGCGTCATTCGTACCGAACAGCAAAGCCTAATGAGGTGGGTGGTGAAACGAACGGTGATGCCCACAGTAGAATACCTCAACTACGAGACGCTCGACGACCAGGGCTGGTCGGTCGACGACGACGACCTCTTCGAGAAGGCGGCCGACGCCGGACTCGACGACGAGGACTACGGGTCCCTCGAGGTCAACCAGGGCGAGTACATCCTCGAAGCCGCCGAGGCGCAGGGGTACGACTGGCCGTTCTCCTGCCGCGCCGGCGCGTGTGCGAACTGCGCGTCCATTCTCAAGGAGGGCGAGATCGAAATGGACATGCAACAGATCCTCTCGGACGAGGAGGTCGAGGAGAAGAACGTCCGTCTGACCTGCATCGGCAGCCCGGCCGCCGACGAGGTCAAGATCGTCTACAACGCGAAACACCTCGACTACCTGCAGAACCGCGTCATCTGAAGAACGGCGTTCACCGTCCGTTCAGATCGGGCGTTTCCGGGGTTGATTAACGCTCTCCCGGGCGCTTTCTCTTGGCTCGTCACGTGGTAAATGGTTAAGTCATCATCAGGAGAACCCCCATTGAGACATGATACCACTTCAACAGGGGGTTTCCCTCGATCCACAACAGTACGTTCCGGCACTCGTGGGTGCGGTCACGACGGTCGTGTTGTTCGTCGTCGTGTTCGCCGTCATCTACCTGCTCGGGAAGTACTTCGTGACCCGAGCGGTCGAACGCAGCCTCAGGCGGCGGGACTTCGACGAGACGCTCGTCGGGCTGGTGGTCAACACGACCGTCGTGGTAGTCGGCGTCGTGTCGGTGGCGCTCGCCGCGACGGTCGCCGGCTTCGGCGTCGTCCTCGCGGCGTTTGCAACCCTCGCCGGTGCGCTCGCGCTCGCGGTCGGCTTCGCCGCCCGAGACCTCATCGCCAACTTCGTCGCCGGCGTGTTCATCATTCAGGATGAACCGTTCACCGTCGGCGACTGGATCGAGTGGGACGGGAACGGCGGCGTGGTCCGGGACATCCACCTGCGGGTGACGAAACTGGACACGTTCGACAACCAGCTGGTCACCGTTCCGAACAGCGCGCTCGCTAATGCCGCGGTGATCAACAACGTGGAAAACGATCACCGCCGGGTTTCGGTCGATTTCGGCATCGGGTACGACGACGACATCGAACGGGCGCGGGAGACCATCATCGACGAAGGTGGAGCCATCGACGACGTGCTTTCGGAACCCGCCCCCACGGCGCCCGTCACGGGACTCGGCGACTCGGCCGTCGTGCTCCAAGGGCGGATCTGGATCGACCCGTCCGAGAGCGGCTACGGGGCAGTGCGTGCACGATTCGTCGAGGCGGTCAAACGACGCTTCGATAGCGAGGGGATCGACATGCCGTACCCCAATACGGAACTCTCGGGTGGCATAGAGATCACGAACCCCGGAGAGGTCCAGGGGATTTCCGGCGACTGAGGAGTGGTGGACCGCTCCATCACGCGCCGCCGCGTGTGACGGTCGATCAGGGTTCGTCCCGCTTTTTCGCGTCATCCCGTCCGAGTTCCCCGTCACAGTTCCCGGCCAGTTTCCCCGTCGTGTGTGCGTTTTATCGCGCCGGAGCGCCGATCGGACATCGATGAGCGAGACGGAGAATCTCCACCAGTTCGCGGTCGAGGCACGAAGCGAGAGTTCCACGAGGACCGCCGTCGAGGTCCGTGATTTCGAGTTCGTCGTCGACGAGCCGGAGCCGCTCGGCGGGACCGACGAGGGGCCGAACCCGGTCGAGTACCTGCTCGGCTCGTGGGCCGGCTGTCTCAACGTCGTCGCCAACCTGGTCGCGCGAGAGCGCGACATCACGATCGACTCCCTCGACATCTCGATCGAGGGCGATCTCGATCCGCGCGGGTTCAAGGGCGCTTCCGACGACGTACGAGCCGGGTATCAGGAGGTCCGCGTGGAGATCGACGCGGAGACCGACGCCGACGACGAGGAGCTCCGCGAGTGGCTCGAGGCCGTCGAGCAGCGCTGTCCGGTCGGCGACAACCTCCAGCACGAGACGCCCACCGAGATCGAACTCGTCGACGAGTAGACGCCTGCTCCGGCCAGGCGGCCGGCTGGATGAGCGTTCGTCCGGAGATCGTTCGATCGGGTCGTCAGTAGACGACGAGCGACAAGTAGAGCTGTCCGATCCCCGCGAACACCATCACGACGCCCGCGAGCTGTTTCAGTCGAGCGGAGTAGGCCACGAGCCGGCCGGCGTTCGACAACAGCCCGACCCCGGTCGCAACGGTGGTGGCGACCATCAAGACGGCGACGACGCCGGCGTAGACTCCGAGCAGGAGGACCGCGACGTCGCCCGGCAAGGCGATCGCTCGAGCGACGACCGCGAGGAATATCGGAGCGACACACCCCGCTCCGGCGAGCGCGTATCCCGCCCCGAAGAGACCGAATCCGAGCACGCTCGACCGCCGCTTCGGCAGGGGAACGGAGACGGAGGGAGCACGACCCGCCGCGACGAGCAGTCCGAAGACGACGAGCAGCCCCCCGACGAGCGACTCGAAGATCGTGATGTTCGAGAGCGTCGCGTTTCCGATCCGCACGGTCGCTCCGGCGAGGATCGCGAAGGTGGCGAGCACGCCCGCTCCCGCGGCGACGCCTCGGATCCCGGCGCCGCCGACCGAGGCCTCGTCCGCCTCGACCTGGTTCACGTAGAAGCCGACGTACCCCGGTAAAAGCGGATAGGCGCACGGCGAGAAGAACGTCGCCACGCCCGCGGTGATCGCGAACGGGAGGTTCGCCGCGAGCGTCGCGTCGGTCATCGGTTCCGGGCGCTCTCGATCCGTTCTACGAGCGCATCAGCCGTGTGAACGCCCGAGTCAGACCAGCGAACGCGGCCGGTGTCGTCGATGACGACGGCGGTCGGATAGCCACCGACGTCGAGCTTGGAGGCGAGCTCCGCGGTCGGATCGGCGCCGACGAGCCAGTCGCCGTCGTGTTCGCGCCACCAGTCGGCGACCTCCCCCTCGGTCACCGACCGGCCGACCGCCTCGGTGGTGACCGAGACGAAGAGGACGTTCTCGCCGACCCGATCGCTCGCCTCGCCGAGGGCGGGCATCTGCTCGATACAGGGGGGACACCACGTCCCGAAGAAGTCGACGAACGTGGTCCGGTCCGGCGCGGGGATCGTGACCTCGCCGTCGCGGCTCCCCGGCGCCTCGATCGTCTCTATCGTCACCGGGTCCACGGGCTCGACGTCCGATCCTCCGAGCATCGCCGGCGCGGTCCCGGTCGCGAGGAGGCCGGCGCCGCCGAGCGCACCGACGCTCGCGATCCCGGCGAGGAGGTCCCGGCGTCGCATCCTACCCGTTCACCACCCGTTCGAAGTCGTTCACGACGGTCTCGACGTCCACGTTCGGTCCGTTCGGGTAGGCGCGTTCGACGTATCCGCGCCGATTCGCGAGCAGGATGAGCCCGTAGTGGGGAAACTGGTACTCCAGGTTCTCGTAGTCGTCCGCGGGGGCCTTCTCGATCTTCAGACCGAACTCCTCCTCGATGAGGGTTTGTCCCGCCTCGTAGCTCTCCGGCCGCAGGAAGTGCCAGTTGCCCACCTCGAGGTTCACGCCCTGTTGGCCCGCGTACTCGTGGAGGACGTCGGCCGTGTCCCGCTCCGGATCGAAGGTGACCGCGAGGAAGGCGGCGTCGTCGCCGTATCCCTCCTCGGCCGCGACCGCCTGTGCACGCCGGAGTCGAAGGATGAGGGCGGGGCAAACGCCGTCGGGACAGTTCGTGTAGAAGAAGGTCATCAACACGGCCCGCTCGCCCTCGAGATCCTCGGTCGAAACCGCCTCGTCCGCGATCGGATCCGGCAGGCTGACGGCCGGAAGTTCGTCGCCGTAGCTCGGATGGACGGACTCGCTCAGATCCCGTTCGGGCGGTCCGAGGACGGTGTTCTCGTTGCCCGTGCCGGGAACCATGCCGAGACAGCCGGCGGTGGCAGCGGTGGCGGCGGCGCCGGAGGCCGCAAGGGAGCGTAGATACTGACGGCGGTCCATGTTCGTGGATACGTCGCGGTACATAAATGTACCACGTTGATCCCCAATCGGTGCGAATCGCGCTCGAACTCGCCGGGTGCCAGAACACCCATTACCGTGGCGGGAGTACCTCGAGACGTCATGTCCGACGACCGCGTGATCGACCTGCTTCGGAAGGCGTACGGCGACGAGATCGAGACCGTGATGAACTACCAGACGAACGCGATCGTCCTCGACGGCGTGCGCGCCGAGGAGATCAAAGAGAGCCTCCAGACGGACATCCAGGAGGAGCTCGGCCACGCCGAACAGCTCGGCCAGCGGCTCAAACAGCTCGACGCGCGGCCGCCGGGATCCGCGGAGTTCACCGCCAGGCAGGACTCCCTGCAGCCTCCCGCCGACTCGACGGACGTCCTCTCCGTGATCCGCGGCGTCCTCGACGCCGAGGAGGGCGCCATCGACACCTACCGCGACCTGATCGACGCCGCCGAGGCGGCTGACGACCCGGTCACGGAGGACCTGGCCGTGACGCTGCTCGCCGACGAGGAGGCCCACCGGACCGAGTTCCGCGGCTTCGAGAAGGAGTATCAAAGCGACTGACCGCGGCGTTCGGGCCCGCTCCCCTCGAGAGCCGTCGTCACGGCGAGGCCATTCCGAGCGGTTCAAACCGATCGGGACGCATCACACGGTATGAACGACGACGACGCCTCGGCCGGCGGCTCCCCGGACGACGAAACCCGGGACAACGTCCTGCCGGGCAGCGAGGAGGAGCTTTCGACCCCGGACGTTCGCGGTCCGGACTTCCGCGGCGAACTCGACGTCGACGACCTGCTCGAGACGTACGCGACCACCGGATTTCAGGCCACCCACCTGGCCGAGGGGATCGAGATCGCGAGACGGATGCGCGAGGAGGACGCGACGATCTACCTCACCTTCACCTCGAACATCGTCTCCTCGGGGCTCCGCGAGACGGTGGCCTACCTCGTCCGCGAGGGCTACGTCGACGTGATCATCACGACCTCTGGCTCGCTCACCGAGGACGTGATCAAGACGGCCAAACCCTTCAAGATGGGCGAGTGGGACGTCGACGAGGGCGAGCTTCGCGAGCGGGGGATCAACCGGCTCGGCAACATCTTCGTCCCCTCCGACCGCTACGTCTGGCTCGAGGAGTACCTCTACGACTTCTTCGACGACTTCTTCGCCGAGGAGAAGGTCCGGACGCCGACCGCCTTCGCCCGCGAGATCGGCGAGACGCTCGACGACGAGGACTCCGTGTTGAAACAGGCCGCCGACAACGACGTGCCGGTATACTGTCCCGCCCTCACCGACGCGGAGGTCGGCAACTTCCTCTACTACTACCGGCAGGGGTACGACTCGGAGGTCGGCATCGAGATCCTCGACGACTACGACTCGCTGATCGAGGACGGCCTGCTCTCCGACACCACCGGCCTGATCGCCGTCGGCGGCGGCGTGCCGAAACACCACGCCATCATGACGAACCTCTTTCGCGGCGGCGCCGACCACGCGATCTACATCTCGACCGGCATGGAGGGCGACGGCTCCCTCTCGGGTGCGCCGCCCGACGAGGCCGTCTCCTGGGGGAAGATCAAGGACGACGCGGAGACGAACTACACCCAGATAGAGGCCGAGGCCACGCTCGTCTTCCCGCTGCTCGTCGCGGGCGCGTTCGCCTGACCGCGGGAGCCGTTGAAACGCCGTGAAACCACGTCGAAAGGACTACAATCGCCGCCCATCTTGAACGAGGAAGAACGGACACCGATGGACCGAACGGACGCCGTACAGCCGCTTGCCGCCGCGGTTGTAGCCTCGCTCGGGCTTCTCCTCGCGAGCATCTTCACCTTCGACGTCTATCAGGACGTCGTGATCGAGGGGGATCGGCTCTGGTTCACCCTGTTGGAGAACAGCGTTCCCTATCTGTTGAGCGCCGCGATCGTCGCCATCGGCCTCTGGCTGGGGACCGTCTCCGATCGGATCCGATCGACCACGGTTCTGCGGTGGATCGTCGCGAGCCTCGCGGGAGTGTTGATCCTCTCCTCCTGGGTGTACCTCTTCCAGCAGCAACAGGGCCGGATCAAACCGCGGATCATCGCCGCACAGCTTTCGGCCGCGGCGATCCTCGGCGGGATCGTCGTCGGGATCTACAGCGATCGCCAGCGGCGCCGTCGCGAGGAGCTCGCGGTCGAGAAGTCGCGACTCGAGGCGCTCTTCGAGAACACCTCCGAACCCGTCACGCAGGTCGCCTTCGAGGGCGGCGATCCGGTCGTCGTCGACGTCAATCCGGCGTTCGAGTCGACCTTCGGATACGACGCGAGGGAGGCACGCGAGCGGTCCTTCGAGGAGCACGGACTCCACTGTTATCACGGCACCACCCTCGTCGTCGACGGAGAGCTCTACGGCACGGTCTGTTTCGTCTCCACCGATCCGCGCCCCGATCCGTTTACCCCCGCGGAGACGACGTTCGCGGAACTGCTGGCGCGGATGCTCGCACGCGAGATCGAACGCGACCACGCGGCGGCGCGGATCGAACGGCTGGAGGAGTTCGCCGACGTCCTCTCTCACGACCTCCGAAACCCCCTGAACGTCGCACAGGGGCGGATCGACATGGAACGCGAACGAGCGGACGAGGAGAACCTCCGGATCGCCGCGCGCTCGCTCGATCGGATCGAGGCGATCATCTCCTCAGTCCTCGCCGTGGCTCGCGAGGGACGTGACGTCGAGGAGACCGAGCCCGTCCGGCTGTCGGCGCTCGCCGAACGGTGTTTCGAGACGGTCGAAACGTCCGAGTCGACGCTTCACGTGGACGACGACTTCCGGTTCCATGCCGACCCGGATCGGATTCGGGGGGTTTTCGAGAACCTGTTTCGAAACTCGATCGAACACGGTTCGGCGAGCCCTTGCTCGAGAACTCGCGAGGACGCCGACGAGCAGCGCGACGGCGTCATCATCCACGTCGGACCACTCCACGACGGGGACGGTTTCTACGTCGCCGACGACGGACCGGGGATCCCCGAGTCGGAACGCGAGACCGTTTTCGAGGCCGGACACACGACCGGATCGGAGGGGATCGGGATCGGACTCGCGATCGTCGAAAGCATCGTCGAGGCGCACGGCTGGTCGATCGAGATCGTCGACGACGCCGACGGCGGTGCGCGGTTCGAGGTGTCCGGCGCCATCCCCGCCGAGTGAGAGGACCCCCCGCGGTCGCTCCGATACGGTTTTGGGTGCCCCGCAAAAACCCCACGTAAATGCTGTCGCGACAGTTCGTTCGTGAGAACCCGGAGACGGTCCGCGAGGCCCTCGAGCACAAGGGGGTCGACGTCGACCTCGATCGGATCCTCGAGATCGACGCGGAGTGGCGAGAACTCAAATCCCGCGGCGACGACCTCCGTCACGAGCGCAACGAGGTCTCCTCGCGGATCGGCCAGCTGAAGGCCGACGGCGAGGAGGAGGCGGCCCAGGAGGCCATCGAGCGCTCCCAGGCGCTCAAATCTGAGCTCCAGGAGGTCGAGGAACGCGCGACCGCGCTCGAGGACGATCTGGAGGAGGCGCTTTTGACCCTCCCGCAGATCCCCGACGACTCGGTCCCGGTCGGCGCCGACGAGTCCGAGAACGTCGAGCGCCGCCGCGAGCTGTTCGACGACCTCAGGGACCTTCCCGGGGAGGTGATACCCCACTACGAGCTGGGCGAGCAGCTCGAGATCCTCGACTTCGATCGCGGCGCCAAGGTGAGCGGCGGCGGCTACTACTTCGCGAAGGGCGAGGGCGCCCGGCTCGAACACGCCCTCGTGCAGTTCATGCTCGAGCTGCACCGCGATCAGGGCTATCACGACGTCTTCCCGCCGATCCCCGTCAACAGCCGATCGATGCAGGGGACCGGCCAGCTCCCGAAGTTCACGGAGGACGCCTACCGGGTCGAGGGGTCGAACGACGAACCCTACGACGAGGAGGACCTCTGGCTGCTCCCCACCGCCGAGGTCCCCGTCACGAACCTCCATCGCGACGAGATCCTCCTCGCGGAGGACCTCCCGCTCAAGTACCAGGCCTACTCGCCCAACTTCAGACAGGAGGCGGGCGAACACGGCACCGAGACCCGCGGGATCGTCCGCGTTCACCAGTTCAACAAGGTCGAGATGGTCAACTTCGTCCGTCCGGAACGAAGCGACGAGCGCTTCGAGGGGCTCCTCTCGGAGGCCGAGGCGGTCCTCCAGCGGCTCGGGTTGCCCTACCGGATCCTCGAGATGTGTACCGGCGATCTCGGGTTCACCCAACGGAAGAAGTACGACGTCGAGGTGTGGGCGCCCGGCGACGACATGCCCGACGGCCCCGACCGCGGCGGGCGATGGCTCGAGGTCTCGAGCGTCTCCAACTTCGGCGACTTCCAGGCCCGCCGCGCGGGCATCCGCTACCGCGAGGAGCACCACGAGTCCGCGGAGTTCCTCCACACGCTCAACGGCTCCGGCCTCGCCGTGCCCCGCGTCGTGGTCGCGATCCTGGAGTACTACCAGAACCCCGACGGCACCGTCACGGTTCCGGAGGCGCTCCGGCCGTACATGGGCGGGCTCGAGCGCATCGAGGGCCACGACCCGGTCGGCGAGTCCGCGCTCGGCGACGGGGAGTGACCGAGCCCCCGCCTACAGGAACTCGCGGACCTCCGAGTACCACATGTCGTGGTGGTCGACCGCGTCGACCCGCTCTGCGATCTCGACGGCCAGCACGTGCCAACACCGCTGTTCGGGGTCGGCCTCGTCGAGGTTGTAGCGCGCGTCCGCACACGTACACTCTCCCCCCTCGATCACGTACTCGTCCTCGTGGCCGACGACGACGGTGAAATCGCGGTACCGCTTCACGCGCCGCTCCGCGACCGCCTCCATCGCCCGTCGGCCCCGATCGCCGTGCGTCTCGAGGATGGCCGAGGCGACGTCCCCGGTCAGCTCGCCCGCCTCCGCGAGCGTCGAACGCCAGTCGTCTCCGGGATCCACGAGTCGGGGTTCAGGAGGCAGCGGCAAAACGGCGTCGGTGCGACCGAACCCGCGTCGATCGGACCTGCATCGATCGGACCCGCGTCGGAACGTCCCGCTTTTAGGCCCGCCGGGCGAAGCCCGGGCATGGAACTGGCGGAGGGCGGCGTCGTGATCGACGTCCCGGAATCGCGGGACGGCGCGAGCGAGGGGACCGGCGAGGGCGTCTTTTTCAACCCCACACAGGAGCTGAACCGCGACGTGACCGTCGCCGTGTTGCGCGCCTACCGCGACCGGGAGCCGCGCGCGGCGAGCTACCTCGACGCGATGGCCGCCTCCGGGATCCGGGGCGTCCGCGCGGCCGCGGAGGGGTACGACGTCACCTGTGCCGACGTCGACCGGGACGCCGTCGAGTTGGCCCGGGCGAACCTCGAGCGCAACGACCAGGAGGGGACGGTCAGTCATCGCAACGTCAACGCGCTGCTCCACGAGGAGGTCTTCGACGTCGTGGATCTCGACCCCTACGGTACGCCCATCCCCTTCGTCGACGCCGCGTTCGCGAACGCTCGCAACCTCGTGTGCGTCACGGCGACCGACACCGCCCCGCTTTGTGGCGCCCACCAGCAGTCGGGAATCAGGAAGTACGGCGCGGTCCCGCAAAACACCGACTACCACCCCGAGATGGGGCTTCGGACCCTGCTTTCGGCGCTCGTTCGCACCGCCGCGAAGTACGACCTCGCCGCGCGCCCGATCTGTTCGCACGTCTCGCGTCACTACGTCCGGACCTACCTCGAACTCGAGGGCGGCGCCCGCGCGGCCGACGACGTTCTCGACGAGCTCGGGTACGTCCACCACTGCGAGGACTGCCTCCATCGAACCCACGAGCACGGACTGATCGCCGCCGCCGATCGTCCGACACGCTGTCCGCGATGTGACTCCAAGCGGTATCTCGACGCCGGGCCGCTCTGGCTCGGCCCGATCGCGGACCCGGCGTTCGTCCGTGACGTTCACGACGCCATCGACGACGAAATGGGCGAGGCCAAACGCGCGAGGAAGCTGCTCTCCCGGGTGGCCGGCGAGCTCGACACGCCGACCCACTACGACCAGCACCGCCTCTACGAGCAGTGGAGCGAACCGGCCATCGGGATGGACGAGTTCGTCTCACGCCTTCGGGCGGCCGGCCACGACGCGACCCGAGCCCACTACCGGGGGACCGCGTTCAAGACGCGGGCGTCGATCCCCGAGATGCGCGAGGCGGTTCTGGGGGAGTGAGGGCTCTCCGGATATGAGGCTTTCCCGGGGTGGGATTTCCTCGGGGAGTGCGATCCCTCCGAGAGACCCCCTGGCTTTTGTACGATAGCGCCGAACTCCGTGCCGTGCGAGAGACGATCGACGCGACCGTCCGGACGGCCCGAGCGATAGTCGCGACCGTTCAACGGGCGGACGTCACGTTCCTGGCCGCCAGCGTCGCCTACTACGCGTTCATTTCGCTCATCCCCTCGCTTTTGCTCCTCGTCTCGGTCGCGAGCCTCCTCGTCGGCGACGCGTTCGCGGCCGTCGTCCTGGCCGAGAGCCGGCAGTTCCTCACGCCGGCCGGACAGGACGCCGTCGCGGCGGCCATCGCCTCCGCGGAGGGTCGGACCGGGGCGACCGTCCTCGGCGTCGCGGTGCTCGTCTGGTCGACCCTCAAGGTGTTTCGCGGCCTCGACACCGCCTTTCAGGCCGTCTACGGGATCGAGGACGATCCGAGCCTGCTCGAGGAGCTGTCGGACGCCGCCTCGGTCGCGGCCGGGATCGGAACCGGCATCCTGGTCATGTTCGCGTTGGGCGCGCTGATCGCGACGGCCGGCGGCGGCCGGCTCGCGGGACTCGGACCGTTCGCCGGGGTCGCGGGGCTCCTCGTCTTGCCGGTCGTGCTCGCGATCGTCTTCGTTCCGATGTACTACATCCTCCCCAACCGGCCGATGACGCTCCGGGAGGCGCTGCCCGGTGCGGTTCTCGCGGCGGTCGGGTGGACGCTGTTACAGGGCGGCTTTCAGGTCTACGCCGCCGGAGCCGGCCAGTATCAGGTCTACGGCGTCATCGGCGGCGTCCTCCTGCTCGTCACCTGGCTGTATCTCGCGGCGATGATCGTCATCGTCGGCGCGGTCGCAAACGCCGTGCTTGCGGACCGGCAACTCCAAGGGGACCCCGGCCCAGCGACCGATATGGGCGACCGCGAGGACACCGACGCGCGCGCCGGCGACGAGGAGGAGACGCCGCGCGGCGCACCCGACGTCGCCGCGCTCTCGGAGGAAGTCGCCGAGCTTCGCGCCGACTTCGAGACCTTCGAGGACGACGTCGAACGCCGGACGGTCGACAGACCGCGGATCGAGACGGAGCTGAAGGCCTACGTCCGCAGACGGATGCGGAGGGGCCACGCACGCGGATGGGGGCCGTACCTCGTACTGCTGTACGGCACCGTCCTCACCCTCGGCGCGTTCTACTTCCTGAAGGGGATCTACGCGATCGCCGCGATGGTGATCCTCGGCCTCTCGACGCTCGGGCTCTACACCCTGTTCGTCATCGTCGGGATCGGGTTCAACGCGCTGGAGGCGCCGGGGCGGGCGATGGAGTACGTCCGCGACCGCGGCGAGGAGTGACCGATGGGGCGTGGCATCGGCGAGTCCGCGGTCGTCGACGCGCTCCCGGACGTCGCCGTCGTCGTCGGGGCGGCGGTCACCACCCTCGGGGACACCTGGTTCGTCTTCGTCCTGCTCGCGAGCGTCTACTGGTTCCTGTCGCAGCGGTTCGCGAGCGATCCGAGGCGGTCCGGCGCGACGCTCGTCGCGATCGTGACCGGCACGCTCGCGGCTCTCACGCTGTTGAAGGTCGGGTTCGGCGTCCCGCGCCCGCCGGCAGCGGCCACCCCGGCGGCGGCCCCCGGCTGGCTGCCGGCCGTCCTCGAGGGCTGGTTCGCGGGCACGACCGAATCCGACGGGTTCGGGTTCCCGAGCGGGCACGCGACCGGCGCGGCCGTGACCTACCTCGGACTGGCGGTCGTCCTCGACCGGCTGGGCGGCCGCCGACCGCGGCTCGCCCTCGGGGGTCTCCTCGCGGTCGCGGTGGGGCTCTCGCGGGTCGTCATCGAGGTCCACTACCTCGTCGACGTCCTCGCCGGCTGGCTGCTCGGCGCGGGCCTGTTGGCGGCGGGCCTCGCGCTCGCGCGGAGCTTCGACGATCGTGTCGGCTTCGACGGCCGTTCCGGATTCGACGATCGCTCCGGCAGCCTCGATCCGACCCGGCCGTTCCTCGCGGCCGCGGCCGTCGGCGTGCTCGGCGTCCTGGTCGCCTTCGGGCTCGGGGAACCGGGGAGCGTCGCCGACGCGAGCGTCGCGGTGGGAACGGCGCTCGGGGGTGCGGTCGGATGGACTCGCTGTGAGGGCTCGGAACCTCCGGTGTCGCTTCCGATCGCGGCCGGCGCGTTCGCCGTCTCCGGGCCGCTGTGGCTGCTCGCGTTGACCGACCTGGCTCCGTCGATCGCCGGCGCGGTGCCGGCGTTCCTCGCGAGCGCGGTCATCCTCGCGGCGCCGCGACTCTCGGAACGAGTGGCGGGGAGAAATTGACCGTCCGGGAGCGGAGTGGCCGGCGTACGGGTTCTCTCACCGATTTGCGAACTCACTCCGGACGCGGGTCGTCCGCGTCCTCGGCGCGTTCGTGGTCGTCTCCGCCGCGGGTCCCCTCGGGGCCGCCCCCGAACCGTGACTCCCCGTACCGCTCCGCAAGATCGTCGGCGTACGACAGCTTGTCGTTGGCCTTCCGGAAGACGCCGAGCAGGGTGTGTACCTCCCGATCGGTCGGGTGGGCGCGCCCGAGTACGCGCCGAAAGAGCGTCTCACAGCGGTCGCGACGGTGCTCGCGGTGGTCGGCGTGTTCGAGGAACTCGCCGAAGTACTCGTGGAGCCGCTCGACGTCGCCCTCGGGGGCCCGCTCGCGCTCGACGTCGGGGAGCTGGTACTCCTCGACGGTGAGTTCGCGAAGCTCGTACAACAGGACGGTCGCGGCCTGTCCGAGGTTGAGAACGGGGTACTCCTCGTCGGCCGGGATCGAACAGACCTGATCGAGGCGGGCGAGCTCGTCGTTGTTCAGTCCCTTGCTCTCGCGGCCGAAGACGAGGGCGGTTTGCGTCTCGACGGTCGAAAGCGACTGGCGCAGCTCCGCGGGCGTCGAGAACGGATACCGGACGTGGCGTCTCGCGTCCTCGCCGGTGATCGCCGTACACCCGACCGTGTGGTACGTCGAGACCACCTCCTCGAAGGTCACCGTCTCGGCGTTCGGCAGGACGTCCTGGCGGGCGTGGCCGGCGAACCCGTAGGCCTCGCCGTCCTCCGGAAGTTCCGGCGGGTCGACGAGCTTGAGGTCGGAGAGCCCGAAGTTCTTCATCGCGCGGGCGATCGTTCCCACGTTTCCCGGCGTCTCCGGCTCGACCACGACGACGACGGGGTCCGTCGAACGCGGTTGCGACGCGGTGGTCTCGCCGGACCCGGCGTCCGGCTCGCTCATCGGTCCGCCCGCGGGTAGTCCGTCGAGAGGTCCAGATCGCTTTCGGCGATCTCCTCCTCGTCGATCCGGTCGGCCTCGCGTTCGGCGGCCGCCTCCTCGTCCTCGACGTACGAGCGGATGTCGATCCGCCGTCCCTCGAAGCCCGCCTCGATCCGCTCTTGGATCTCGTTTTGTCCGGGCGGGTCCGGAAGCCCCTCGGGGTCGGCGTCGACGTGCTCGAGGCCGCCATAGTCCTCCGGCGCGCGGTTTCCGGCGGCGTACCACTCGTGGAAGCGGTCGGCGAACGCCGACGATCCGCGATGGTCGCTTCCGCCCGCCTCCCGGAACCAGTAGAGGAAGTCGGGCTCGTGGTCGTGACACAACAGGAGCTCGCCGAGCGGCTCGCCGTAGACGACCTCCGCCGGGGTCGCGCGGTGGAGGTTCTCCTCGCCGTGTTCGATGTAGCAGGCGTCACACGGCTCCTCGACGAGCTTCTGGAGACGGACCAGTCGTTCACGCGGCTCCTCGGGGATCTCCTCGAGCGGCTTGAACTCCCCGTCCTCGTCGAATATCTCGGACTCCTCGAACCGCCAGCCGCGGAGCCCGACGCTCACCTTCGACATGTGCGGATCTGGGCGACGAGGCGGTATAAACACGTTCCTTAGAGTCGTCCGGTCTGGTCGCCCATCCGCTTTCGGACCGCCTATGGTGCTCGCGTTCCTCCCGTCGGGCATGCGAACTGTAGACGCGGCGGGACTCGAGATCGGGGACGACCGCCCCCCGCGGATCATGGGCGTGCTCAACGTCTCCGAGGAGTCGCCCTACGACCCGAGCGTCTTCGACGATCCGGGCGAGGCGGCCGAGTACGTCGACGCCGAGCTGATCGCGGAGGGCGCCGACATCGTCGACGTCGGCCTGGAGTCGGCGAACAAGCGGTTCGAGGTGCTCTCGGCCGACCAGGAGCTCGACCGGCTCGACACGGCGATCGAGGCGATGGAGTCGACCGCGGGCGACGCGGTCTGGTCGATCGAGACGCGCTATCACGAGGTCGCGGCGGCGGCCCTCGATCGGGGATTCGACATGGTCAACGACGTCTGCGGGTTCGCGGACCCGGAGATGCCCGCGGTCTGTGCGGACCGGGAGGCGGCCGTGGTGAAGATGGCCTCCCCGCCGGACCTCGAGCGTCCGGGCGCGATCGCGGACGTCGACGACATCTACGACGCGCTCGCCCGAAACGGGTTCACCGACCGCACGATCCTCGATCCGGCCTTCGGCGGCTGGACCGAGGAGAAGACCCTCGCGGACGACCGGGAGACGTTCCGCCGGCTTCGCGAGTTCCGCGGCTACGGCCGTCCGATCCTCGTGTCCATCAACCGGAAGAACTTCCTTCGCGACGTCGTCGACCGCGAGACGGAGGGGGCGCTCCCGGCCTCGCTCGCCGCGACGTCCATGGCGGTCGAGCGCGGCGCCCACGTGATCCGCACCCACGACGTCGCGGAGACCCGCGACGCCGCCGCGATCGGCGCGGAGTTCGCCCGCGATCGGATCCGAGAGACCGTCCCGGGAGCCGAGCTCGAGGAACTCGACGTGACGGCGCCACGTGAGGCGGCACGACATCTCGACCGGGTCGGAGCAAACGCCGACATCGCGGACGAAAGCGTCATCCGGGTGGTCGAAGCCTCCGGTCTCGATCGGGATCGGCTCCGTGCCCTCGCGGCCGCCGTCGAGGGGACCGGCGTCGCGTTCGCGACCGACGGAACGGCAGGGACCGCCGAGTCCACCCGATCGGAGACGCCCGCGACGGATGGGTCCGGCGACGCCACCGGATCCGGTGCCGGGGACGCGACCGCGCGGGGACTGCTCGTCGGCACGCCGGCCGCCCTCGAGCGCGCGAGCGAGCGACTCGTCGACGGGGAGTTCGCGGCGGCAGCCGAGATCGGCTCCGTGCTGGCTCGGATCGCGGACCCCGATCGATGAACTTCGAGACCTGGGAGCCGGTCTACGAGGCCGTCCTCGACGACTTCGGCTTCGACCGGGGCGCCGACGAGCGCGCTCGTGACGTCGCAGATGGGTTCGCGACGCCGTTCGATCTCGGCCGGTTCGACGGACTGGCGGGCGCGACCGTGGCGATCGCGGGCGCCGGACCGTCGATCGAGAACGCGTCCGCAGCCCGCCGCGCCCGCGAGGCCGACGCGGTCCTCGCGGCCTCCACCGCCGCGGACGTCCTGCTCGCAGCGGACGTTGCGATCGATGCGATGGTCACCGACCTCGACAAGAATCCGGAGACGGCGCGCCGGCTGAGCGAGTCCGGCGTTCCCGTGGTCGCCCACGCCCACGGCGACAACGTGCCGGCGGTTCGCGAGTGGCTGCCGCGGTTTCGGACGGAACACGTCCTCGCGACCACGCAGGCCCGTCCGCGCGGTGACGTCCGCGGGTTCGGCGGCTTCACCGACGGCGACCGGGCGGCGTTTCTCGCGGACCACTTCGGGGCCGCCGAGCTCGTCTTCGTCGGCTGGGACCTCGAGGACCCGACGGTCGATCCGACGAAGGCGAGAAAGCTCCGGTGGGCCGGGCGTCTGCTCGCCTGGCTCGAGGCGCGCCGCTGCGACCGGTTCGACGTGCTCGAGGAACGGCGACCGTCGGTGCCTGCCGGCTGGCCGATGGAGTGACGGGACGGGGCGGGTGCCCGTGAACCAGTGACGTCCCCGACCCGTAACGCACCATTTATAACCGCGCCGACGGTACTGGTCCCACGACCATGCCGAGTTCCAACGGGCCCAACAAGGCGACGCGCAACAAGCTCTCGAACGCGCCGCGCGAGCGCGGCACCTCGCCGCCGCAGCGAGCCATCCAGGAGTACGAGGAGGGCCAGAAGGTCCACCTCAAGATCGACCCGAGCGTACAGAAGGGTCGCTTCCACCCCCGATTCGACGGCCACACCGGAACGGTCGTCGGCAAGCAGGGATCCGCGTTCAAAGTGGAGATCACGGACGGCGGCAAGACGAAGACGCTCATCGTCTCGGCCGCCCACATGCGCGCACAGAACTGATCGGAGCCATCCGAGATGAGCATCTTCAAGGAGAAACTCGACGAGGAGAACGTCACCGTCGCCGAGGCCAAGGATATCCTCGCCGACATCGAGGCGGAACGCGCGGCCGACGAGGACCGCGAACTCCGCTACGAGCTCGCCCGCGCGATCGAACACGTCAACCGCTTTGCGACCCTGGAGGGCGAGGAGTCCCGCGAGCTCGTCGAGGAGCTGTGCGAGCTCGAGTACGTCGACGAGCGCGCCGCGATCAAGATCGCCGACCTGCTTCCGAACGACCGGACGGAGCTCCGCTCGGTGTTCGCCCACGAGCGGTACTCCCTCGACGGCGACCAGCTCGACGAGATCCTGAACGTCCTCGCGAAGTACGTATAGGCCCTCTCGGGCCCGTTCTCGATCCGCGGTTTCCGAACCCGACTTCCCCGTCGCCGTTTCGTCGTTCGATCCGACGCCTTGCTCGTCGGGTTGCCGGGTCGATCCGACCGTTCCACGGCGGACGATTTTTAAGTATCACCTCCGCATAGATACGGGTATGAACGACCCTCAGCGCTCGCGCGTCCTGCCGGACGGCGGAACCGACGCCCGTTCGGACGGCGAGGCCGGCGCGGATTCGGACTCGACCGCCGAGCCCGGATCGGACTCCGACGGCGACGACCGTCGGTACGCCGTGGCCATCGACGTGTTGCCGACCGGTCGGCCGGACGACGATCGGCCCCAGTACCAGAAGTCGCCGATCGCCTACGCGCTGGGGGAGTCCGACTTTCGACTCTTCGAGCTCACCTTGAGCGACGACGCGGACGCCTCCGTGGGCGACCGGATCGCGATCGAGCCCACCGCCGACGCCGACATCGTCTCACGCTACCGGGAGGTCGACCACGACGAGTTGACCCACAACGCCGCCGCCGAGATCGAGTACGCCGTAGAGCGGATCGTCGAGGAGAACGAGCGACGCTTCGTCGATTTCTACAACGAGGCCGAGCCGATCACGCTCCGACTCCACCGGCTCAACCTGCTTCCGGGGATCGGCAAGAAGCTGCGCAACACGATCCTCGACGAGCGAAAGCGCGGCCCCTTCGAGAGCTTCGAGGACGTCTCCGAGCGGATATCGGGGCTGCACCGCCCGAAGGAGGTGCTCGTCGAGCGCATCCTGGAGGAGATCCGCGAGGACGATCTCAAGTACCGCGTGTTCGTCGACCGCGGCGGGGAGTGAGCCCGGAACGCGGCGACCTCGAACCGTCGACCGTCACGACCCCGAGGCGTCACCGCGTCTCCGCCGGGAAGCGGGACGTTTACCGGAGTGCCGCCGCTAGTCGAGTTAATGACCGATCCATCCACCCGCGCTGACGGAGGGGACGTCCCCCTCGCGGGCGACCGCGATCCGGACGGGCTGATCCGGCGGGCCGGCCTCCGCGTCGACCCCGATCGGGACCAGCACTTCCTCGTCGACGACCGGGTCCTCGACCGCATTCCGACCTACCTCCCGGACGACGTCGATCGCTCTCGACTGCTCGAGATCGGCGGCGGGGCGGGCGCCCTCACCGACCGCCTCCTCGGAGCGCTGCCGGACGGCGGCCGTCTCTCCGTGATCGAACGGGACCGGGAGTACGCCGCGTTCCTCCGCGAGGAGTTCGACGACGCGGTTCGAGCGGATCGCCTCTCGGTGATACACGGGGACGCCCTCGAGGAGGACCTTCCGGAGTTCTCCGCGTGCGTCGCGAACCTGCCGTACGGCGTCTCCTCGGAGATCGCCTTCCGGCTGCTTCCTCGAAGGCGCCCGCTCGTGTTGATGTTTCAGGCGGAGTTCGCCGAGCGGATGGTCGCCGAGGCGGGAACGAGCGAGTACGGCCGGCTGTCGGTGTCCGCGCGCCACTACGCCGACGTCGAGCTGGTCGAGCACGTCCCGCGTGAGGCCTTCGAGCCGAAGCCGGCGGTCCAAAGCGCGATCGTTCGGTGTACGCCCCGTGACCCCGACTACGAGGTGCCCCAGGAGGTGTTCTTCCTGCGGTTCGTGAAGGCGCTTTTCACCCAGCGGCGCAAGACGCTCCGCAACGCGATCCGGAACACGGGCCACATCTCGGGGCTCGAAGACTCCGAGGCGGTCGTCGAGGCGGTCGAGGAGGACCTCCTTCGGCGTCGCCCCGGCACCCTCGAACCCTCCACGTTCGCCGAGCTCGCAACGATCGCCTACGAACACGGCGAGCCCCACGAGTCGTGAGCGTGAGGTGAACGCCGATGCTCGAGAACCCCTCCCCGTCTTCGTCTCTCTGTCCGTTTCCGTCCCCGATCACGAGGGTGAACGTTCTTAATCGGGCGCGGCAAATCACCCCTACAGGGGACACCACAGTGGTGAACGAACGCTGGAACTCGTGGCTCGCGAGGGGGCGTCCCGGTGCGGTGATCGGCCGATGACGACGATCGAATCGGCCTGGCCCGGCACCGGTCAGGTCGCCTTCGGGACGCTCGAACGGCTCGGGGCGAGCGCCGCCATCATCCTCGCGGTGTTCCTCATACGGTATCTCGTGCATCGATACCGCGCCTCGAGGGGAGCGGAGTTCGGAACCACCAAACGTCTCGTCTTGTCGACGGCGATGGCCGCAACCACGGCCGTCGGCGTTCTCGGACTGGTCGGGCTGTGGGGACTCGGCGACCAGCTATTGGCGGCGTACGGCCGCCTCGAGCTCGGGGCGCAGGTCCCGAACATCATCCTCGCCGTCATCGTTCTCGGGGGCGCCTACGCGATCACGGACTTCCTCGGGCAGGTCATCGGGGAGGTGATCTCCACCGGCAAGACGATCTCCTCACACCAAAAGCAGGTGGTATACCGGCTGACGCAGCTGGGGATCTACTCGCTGGCGGCGCTCGTCGTCATCGGGCTGTTCACCGACAACCTCGGCAGCCTCCTCGTCGGGGCCGGATTCCTCGGCATCGTGGTCGGCATGGCCGCGCGACAGACCCTCGGGTCGGTGCTCGCCGGGATCGTCCTCATGGTCTCGCGGCCCTTCGAGATCGGCGACTGGATCCAGTTCGGCGACTACGAGGGAACGGTCACCGAGATCACGGTCTTTCACACGCGCATCCAGACGTTCGACGGCGAACACGTCACCATCCCGAACGACCGGATCGGGAACGAGGTGATCGTCGACCGCTCGCGGAAGGGCCGGCTCCGGATCGAGGTGGAGGTCGGCATCGACTACGCCGACGATCCCGATCACGCCGCCGACGTCGCCCAGGAGGCGACCGCGGCGATCGACGACGTCAGGACCGCCCCGCGTCCGAAGGTCGTCGCAAAGCGGTTCGGCGACTCCTCGGTCGTCCTCGGCGTGCGCTTTTGGATCGACCAGCCGAGCGCCAGAAAGCGGTGGCGGACCCAGACGAAGGTCATCTCCGCCGTCCACGAGGCGTTCTCCGAGGAGGGGATCACGATCCCCTTCCCGCAGCGGACCCACGGGTCGCGCCCGAACGAGCTGTCCGTCACCGTCGGGTCCCCGGACGATTCTGCGGCCGACGGGGGATCGTCTGCGTCGGATTCTGAAGGATCGTCCGCGGGCGAGTCGGGAGCGGGGACGGGTGAGAGCGAATGACGGATCTCGCGGAGCGGCGCGGCGCGGAGACGACCGTCTACCAGCCGGCCGAGGATTCGGGTCTCCTCGCCGAGGCGGCGCTCGAGGAGGCGACCGGCCGCGTGCTCGAGGTCGGAACCGGATCGGGCTGGGTCGCGAAACGAGTCGACGAGGAAGCCGGCGAGGTCGACGAGGTCGTTGCCAGCGACGTCAACCCGCACGCGTGCCGACAGGCTCGAGAGCGTGGAGTCGAGGTCGTCCGCGGCGACCTCCTCGATCCCTTTCGTGCGGGCGCGTTCGACGCGGTCCTGTTCAACCCGCCGTACCTTCCCACCGATCCCGAAAACGAGTGGGACGACTGGATGGAGACCGCCCTCTCGGGCGGGGAGACGGGTCGGGAGCTGATCGAGCCGTTCCTCGACGACGTCGAGCGAGTGCTGGCGCCGGAGGGGATCGTCCTACTGCTCGTGAGTTCGCTCGCCGGCTACGAGGAGATCCGCGGGCGCGCCGCCGACGCGGGCTTCGACGACGAGGTCGTTCGCGAGGAGTCGTTTCCCTTCGAGACGCTCTCGATCCTCCGGCTGTCCCGGCGGTCGCCCTCGTCGTCGGGAGATTACTGAATGGAATAATCCGTATTAGAAAATATTAAACAGCGGCATATCCAACCTCCGTCGATGACCGAACGAGTCGCGACCACGCCGGGGCTGTATCCGCTCCCGGACTGGGCGAAGGAGACGCTTTCGGAGTTGAAGGGCCACCAGAAGGGCGACCTGTTGAGCGGCGACGAGACGGGCGAGATCGTCGAGACCTACGACGAGGTCCGCTCGGAGCTGATCGACGACCAGGTCGACGCCGGACTCGACCGGATCGTGGAGGGACAGGCGCGGTGGGACGACATGATCGCCCACCCGCTGACGATCGCCGACGGGGTCGAACCCGGCGGAATCGTCCGGTACTACGACAACAACAACTTCTATCGCGACCCGCGCGTGCGTTCCGAGCCGAGCCCGAGCGGCGACGTCGCCGACGACCTGGCGGCCGCCCGCGACGTCGCACCCGAGAACGCCGCGCTGCAGGCGGTCCTTCCGGGTCCCTACTCGCTCGCCGATCTCGCGACGAACGAGACCGGTGGCGACGAGGGTGAGTTCCTCGAGGCGATCGCGGCGTTCCTCGCCGCGGAGGTCGAGGCGCTCGGCGACCACGAGACGCTGTTCCTGCTCGAGCCCTCGTTAGTCGAGAACCCGCCCGGTGACGGCGCGGACGAGCGCGCGAGCGCCGCGATCGACGAGGTGGCCGCGGCGACCGACGCCGAGGTCGTGGTCCACACCTACTGGGGCGCGATCCCGGAGAAGCCGTACGCACACCTGCTCGATGCCGACGTGGACGCGGTGGGGATAGACCTCGTCGCCGGCGACCGCGAGGACTCGCTTTACAACGTCCAGGAGTACGGCGCGGCGGACTCCATCGCCCTCGGCGTCGTCGACGGACAGAACACCCTCGTCGAGACGCCGGAGACGATCGCGGAGCGCGTCGAGTGGTTCGAATCGCAGGTGCCCGTGGACGACTTCGAGACGACCTACGTCACCTCGAACACCGAGCTGTTCTACCTGCCCGAGAACAAGTACGAGGCGAAGCTGAACGCCCTCGCCGCGGGCGTGGAGGTGCTTTCGTAATGGTCCGAACGCCCGACGCCAACCGCGAGCAGTTCCGCCCCGAGACGCATCCGAACGACCACTTCCTGTTGACGACCGTGGTCGGCTCGTACCCGAAGCCGAAGTGGCTCAACCGCGCCGACGAGCTCGTCAAGGACCCCGACTCGAAGTTCGACGCCGCCGACCTCGCGGAGGCCCACGACGACGCCTGTCGGCTCATCACCGACGAGCACGAACGGGCCGGCCTCGACACGGTCGTCGACGGCGAGATGCGACGAAACGAGATGGTGGAGTTCTTCGCCCACCGCATCCCCGGCTACGAGTTCAACGGCCCGGTGAAGGTGTGGGGTCACAACTACTTCGATAAGCCCTCCGTCGTCGAGGAGGTCGCCTACGACGAGCCGTGGCTCGTCGACGAGTTCGAGTTCACGAGCGAGGTGGCGAGCCGGCCCGTGAAGGTCCCGATCACCGGACCGTACACCCTCGGATTCTGGGCGTTCAACGAGGCCTACGGGACCACGGAGGAGTTGGTCTACGACCTCGCTGACCTCGTCAACGAGGAGGTCGAGGCGCTCGTCGAGGCCGGCGCGAAGTACATCCAGATCGACGAGCCGGCGCTGGCGACCACCCCGGAGGACCACGCCATCGTCCACGAGGCGCTCGACCGGATCACGGCGGGGATCCCCGAGGACGTCCGGATCGGACTGCACGTCTGTTACGGCGACTACTCGCGGATCTACCCCGAGCTCAACGACTTCCCGATCGACGAGTTCGACGTCGAGCTCTGCAACGGCGACTACGAGCAGGTCGGGGTGTTCACCGATCCCGAGTTCGAACCGGATCTCGCGCTCGGCGTCGTCGACGCACACACCGCGGAGGTCGAGTCGGTCGCGGAGATCAAACGGAACGTCCTCCAGGGACTGAAGATCGTTCCGCCCGAGAAGCTCACGATCTCGCCGGACTGCGGGCTCAAGCTGTTGCCCCGCGAGATCGCCTACGGCAAGACCGAGAACATGGTGACCGCCGCCCGCGAGATCGAGGCCGAACTCGACGCGGGCGAGATCGACCTCGACAACCCCCTCGCGAACTACTGAGGCCGCGGGGCTTGCCGTAACATCCGATCCTGTGGGATCGTACCGCAGAAGCTAAACCCGCCGGACGTCGCCATATTCACCAATGAGCCTCTCGATCGCGGAGCGCATCGAGTCGTCCCCGGAGGCGGCGTGGGTCGCCACGGTCGTCTCCCTGGCGGCCGCCCTCGCCGCCGGCGCGGTCCTGTTCCCCCGGTACGTCTACGATCGGTTCCTCTGGCGCTACTTCTGGGGGCCGGTGGCGGCCGACGGCGAGGGGGCCGAGTGTGCCGTCCGTCACGCCGACGGCGGCGTGGAGTACCTCTATTCGTCGGCCGCCTGCAGCGACGCGGCCGCCACCGCGGACGCGGTCGTCGCCTCGCCGGGGTACACCACCGTCTCGACGGTCTCCTACGTCGTCGTGTTGCTGATCGCGCTCGTCGGCGTGTTGTTCCTGCTTCAGCGCCTGGAGATCGGCGAGGAGAAGCGGTTCTTCTTCGCGCTGTTCCCGTTCGTTCTCCTCGGCGGTGCGCTCCGGACGATAGAGGACGCGGGCGTCGCGGCCCTGGGTGCCCGTGGCGAACACCTGATCCCGGATCCCTGGACCGCGCTGTTCATCAGCCCCTTCATCTACGTGACCGTCTTCCTCGTGACGCTCGCGTGCGTGCTCCTCGCGTACGCGCTCGCCGACTGGGGGCTCGCGGAGGACTACGCGAAACCCCTCTTCGCGATGGGATCGATCGCCGTTGCCGCGTCGATCGGCTACCTCGCGTACCTCGCGATCACGGTCGACTTCGTGACGTTTCGCGTCTCCATCCTCGCGTTGACGCTCGTCGTTGCGACCGCGTCCACCGCGGTCACCTGGCTGCTCATCGGACGGTTCGCGCCCTCGGTCAACGACGGGACCGGCTACATCGGGCTCGTCGTCATCTGGGGGCACGCGATCGACGGCACCGCGAACGTGATCGGGCTGGACTGGATGCCGGCGCTCGTCGGCGCGCCGAACCTCGTGCCCAAACACGTTCTCAACGCCGCCATCATCCGGTGGACCGGGCGTCTGCTCCCCGAGTCGGTCCTCGCCGTCACCGGCGACGCCTGGCCGTTCCTTCCGGTGAAGCTCGCCGCCGCGACGTTCGTCGTGTGGGTGTTCAACGACGAGATGTTCGAGGAGTCGCCGCGATACACCGTCCTGTTGATGGTGACCGTGCTCGCGGTCGGGCTCGGTCCGGGGACCCGTGACGTGTTGCGTGCGACCTTCGGCGTGTAACCTTCGCGTCCGAATGCGACGTCCGATCTTCGACGTGTGATCCTCTCGGTCCGTTCGCTGCCGAACGGGGATCTGATCGCGGATCCGGTCCTCCTCGGGCGAATATCTCACCCGCGTGAGAATTCCCATCCTCGAGAAAATCGTCGTCTCGTGGCCTGAAGATGAGAATATCCTCGGATTCGCGTTCGATCACGATACCACGTGTCGCACAAGCGTTAACCGTCAAGAGGGCCTCGCTACGGTTGCAATGTCGAAAGGTACGGTTGACTTCTTCAACGACACTGGCGGCTACGGTTTCATCTCGACTGACGACGCGGACGACGACGTGTTCTTCCACATGGAGGACGTCGGCGGCCCCGACCTCGAGGAGGGACAGGACGTCGAGTTCGAGATCGAGGACGCCCCCAAGGGCCCGCGCGCGACGAACGTCGTTCGCAACTGAGCCTCACCCCGTAAAGACGCCAGCGTCACGCTGACGGTTTGCAGTTCTCGACGCGTCCGCTCGGATTCGGTTTCGGGCGCTCGCGTTCGCATCGTTCGACTCGCCACCGGCGGGTCTTTTTACCACACCGATCACGCCACCAGGAGCGACGAGCTACCCTTCGATCTCGTTTGCGGCCTCGAGCAGTTCCCCGTGTAGCTCGCCGTTCGAGGCGACGAGACCGACCGAGTCGTGTCGCCAGCGGTTCCCGTCCAGGTCGGTCACTCTGCCGCCGGCCTGCCGGATCAGGTTCACGCCGGCGACGGTGTCCCAGGGGTTCGTCTCGACGTTCGTGATCGCCCCCTCGAGTCCGCCGTCGGCGATGGAGGCGAGAAGCGCCTGCGCGGAGCCGATCCGCCTCGCGTCGCCGAACCGGGTGACGATCGCCTCACACGCCCGGGCGTACTCGTCGCGCCGGTCCATCTCCCACCACATGGCCGGCGAGACGATCGCCGCCTCCGGATCGTCGACGTCGCTCGTCGCGAGCGGCTCCCCGTTCCGGTAGGCGCCCTCGGCGTCCACGGTGTAGACGTCCTCGAGGGCGGGCATCGCGGTGGTCGACGCGACCGGTTCGCCGTCGACCACCACGGCCACGACGCTCGCCCACACCCGGTTGTCACGGACGAAGTTGCTCGTCCCGTCGATCGGATCGATGATCCAGGCCGCCCCCGACTCGGGGACGGCCTTCAGCTCGTCGTCCTCCTCGCCGACGATCGCGTCGTCGGGGAACTCCGTTCGAATGACGTCGATAGCCTCGCGCTGGGCCGTGCGGTCGGCCGCCGTGACGACGTCGGTCTTCCCGGATTTGGTCTCCGTCGAGATACCCGTTCGAAAGTGCTCGTGGGCCACGCGGGCGCCGGCGTGGGCCGCCCGTTCGGCGATCGTCGCTCGGTCGTCGCGGTCGGCGTCGTCGATCATGCGGGGAGGTGGAGCGGCCGCCCCCGTTAACGCATCGATCGCATCGAAATCGATGAAGACGGCGTCACTCGACCGAACACGGAACGCTCCGCGAAAGTATTAACTCGTTTTCGAATTCGCGTACCTTTATGGGGATGTCGCTCCTTTCGTCCCATATGCGCCCCGAGGAAGCGGTCAGACAGATCGAGTACGCGATCGACGCCAACCTGGAGGAGACCGGACAGCGAAGCGCCGCCGGCTACCGTCACACCTTCGAGCGCGTCGCCGAGCGGGCCGACGGCCGCGCCGTCTACGAGCTCGCGCGCGAACTCGCCGCCGAGATCGCCGCCGGGTCGCGGCCAAACCCGGCGGAGGCGAACGCGACAGCGGAGAGCCTCCTCGCCGACCGCGTCTACACGGACGGCGGCCGGTAGGACCTCGTCTCCGAGCCGTCGATCGCGTCGGCGTCACGAGCCGATCGCTTCGTGGGATCGTCGCTTCCCGCGTACCGCTTTACCGCTTTCTCCATCCGTCTTCCACGTCCACCGGAGTCGCGTCTGTCGCAGTCAGGTCCCTCGCAGTCGTGACCGCCGCAATCCGTCGGAGTCGCGTCCGGATCGTTCGTGGCCGTCGCTCCTCGATCGGCGTCGTTTCAGGAATTTTTGCGAGGGAAGAGCGCTCCGAGAGCGTCTTCCGCATCACGGGTGTGACCCCGGCGATGCGAGGGGAGGGATTTGAACCACTTCAAGACGGCCGGGCTGCGGCCGTCGGCCGTTCCGGGCCGGTCTGGCCTGATTCAATCCCTCCGGTGCATCCGGCGGACCGGCGAGCGGCCCGCACGTATGCGAGGGGAGGGATTTGAACCCACGGACCTCTACAGGAGCGGATCTTGAGTCCGCCGCCGTTTCCGGGCTTGGCTACCCTCGCACGCGTTCGAGTGATGATCCCGATCCGGGTTTAAGCCTCCGATTTTCGGCGAGTCCCCGTCCGGATCCTCGCCGATCGCGAGCCGATCGACCACTCCGAAGCCCCGATCGGCGGGCGTTCACGGTCGAGGCCCAAATCGGGCCACCCACAGCGTTTAGCGCCTCCGTCCCGTGCTGTCGACATGGACGAACACACCCGCGATCCCGGCGTCGCCCCGCCGCTCGGCGACCCCACCGGGTGGCGAAGCGACGACCGCGTCTGGGAGCACGCGACGCTCCGACGCGCGAGCGAACACGGGATCCGGCTGTTCAACGCCGGCGAGTACCACGAGTCCCACGACTGTTTCGAGGACGAGTGGTACAACTACGGCGCCGGGACCGTGGAGTCGGCCTTCCTCCACGGGATGGTGCAGGTCGCCGCCGGCGCCTACAAGCACGTCGACTTCGAGGACGACGCCGGCATGGAGAGCCTCTTCGAGACCGCCCTCCAGTACCTCCGCGGGGTCCCCGCGGACTTCTACGGGATCGACGTCGACGACGTGCGTGTCACTCTCGAGGCGGCGCTCTCGGATCCGTCGGCGATCGACGGCTGGCGGATCGCGATCGACGGAGCCAGACCGGAGGCCTACCCGGTCGACTACGAGTACGTGGAGGAGCTCGAGAACGGGCCGTGAGTGGGGTCCCTCGCTCGACGCGTCCGCCGCGATCCGAACCCGACTTATTCGCGCGTCCGGTAGTCGAACCATGCGAATCGTCGAGTTGGGCGAGGGTCGACCCGAGATCGCGGTGGTCGCCGCCATCCACGGCGACGAGCCGTGCGGCGCACGCGCCGTCGACCGGCTTCTCGCCGACGAGGAGGCCTACGAACGGCCGGTCAAGCTGATCGTCGCCAACGAGGAGGCGCTCGAGGCGGGCGAGCGGTACCTCGAGGAGGACCTCAACCGGGCGTTCCCCGGCGATCCGGAGGCCGACACCCACGAAGGTCGCCTCGCCGATCGGCTCCTCTCGGAGCTTCGGGGATGTACCACCCTCGCGCTCCACTCGACGCAGTCGTACGCGGAGCCCTTCGCGGTCATCGACACGATGGACGAGGTGGCCCGCGGCGTGGCCCCCCACCTTCCGGTCGAGGCGGTCGTCCAGACCGACGCCTTCACCGAGGGGCGGCTCATCGAGCACCCCCACACGATCGAGGTCGAGTGCGGCCTCCAGGGGACCGATGAGGCGGCCGACAACGCCTACTGGCTCGTTCGCGCGTTCCTCGCGGCGACGGGAGCGCTTTGCGCGCCCGGATCCGAGAGCGTCGTCGACGCGGGCGGTCGCGGCGACGTCGACGTCTTCCGGCTCTCGGACCGAATCGCGAAGCCCCCGGCGAGCGAGTACGAGGTGTTCGTTCACAACTTCGAGCGCGTCGAGGCCGGCGAGCGGTTCGCGGCGGCCGACGGCGATCCGCTCGTCGCCGAGGAGCCCTTCTACCCCGTGTTGTTGTCCGCCTACGGCTACGAGCACGAGTTCGGCTACGCGGCCGAGTACGTCGACAGCTTCGCGTGAGCTGGTGTCGGTCGATCGACGAAGCGGAGGATCAAAACCGGATCGTCGAGCGTCCCGGACGAACACCCCGGACGAGCTCCTCTAACGAGCGCCACGGCCGAGCGCGCTCGGTGGCCAGCCATTTAGGCGTGCCGTCCCCACCTCCGATCGATGAAGGTCCGTGGCGAACGCGAGTGTGTCGACTGCGGGACCCGCTGGTCCTACTACGAGACCGGATCGATCGCCTGTCCGGACTGTGAGAGCCTGCGAAGCGTCGGCGTCGACGAACGTCGCCGACACACGGACTCGCCGGTCGATCTCGATCTGTCCGATCACCGGCTTCGGTTCGGCGAGGCGGCGGGCACCCTCCCCGCGGACGGGATCTCCGACCTCGAGTCCGACCTGCGCGAGTACGTCCACCGGCGCGGCTTCGTCCGCGGCGGCGAGCTCCTGCCCCTCGACGACGTCTACCTGGCCGCCCGCGAGCTGCTACAGGCGCTCGACGTCTACGGCCGCCTCGCGGAGCCGAGCGATACGGAACGCGAGTACCTCCTCCGACTGCTCTCCGGCGCCGACGACGGCGACCGTCCGGCCCCGGGAACCGTCCCGGACCGGTTCCACGCGGCCCGCGGGCTCGCGTACGCGAACGCGATCGGGACCCACCGCGAGGACCTGACGACGTATCTCCGTGATCTGGAGGACGGAGCGGTCGATCCGGACGTCGACGTCGAGGACGGTCCGGATGACGTCGAGGACGACCCCAATATCGAGGCCACACGGGACGTCCTCGAGTCGCTTCGCGAACGAACGAAGCGCGTGGAATCGCTTCAGGGCGACGTCGACCCCGACGTGATCGAGGCGCTGGTACGGGCGGAAAACGACCTGGTTCGATACCTGGATGCGGGAGACGCGACCGGTCTCTCCAGTGCGCGCGAGCGGGTGAGCGGGTCGAGGCGGTAGCGCCCTCCGGGGCCGAACCGGTGGTGACCGCCGAGTTCACACCGCTGGCGCCGACGATCCGACCGCGAACCGCACGCATTAACCCTTTCCGTCGGAATCGGCGTGCGTGAGCGATACCGCCGACTTCGACGTCCACGCCCATCGCCATCGACTCAAACAGCTCCGCGACGACGGCGGGACCGAACTCTACGAGAACCGCGACGGGGTGGCCTGTCCGGCCTGCGGCGAGTCCTTCTCGCGGCTGTTCCTCACGCGACGGGCGCGGACCTCGTTCCCGTCGAACGACGGCGCCCCGTTCTGTCTGGTTCGGACGTCCGAGTCGATCTGCGTGTTCCGACACTGAACCGCGCGAACGCCGCGTCGGGTTCCGGAGGGATCGATATCGTCAGGGCAGATCGATCTCGACGCCGGTCTGCAGGCTGGCCGCCTTGAGGGTGTTGTACAGGAGCATCGCGCGGGTCATCGGGCCGACGCCGCCGGGAACCGGCGTGATGGCGCCCGCGACCTCCGCCGCCGATTCGTACGCCACGTCGCCGACGAGTTCCGTGCCCGATCCGTCCTCGCTCTCGACGCGGTTGATCCCGACGTCGATCACGGTGGCGCCCGCCTTCAGCATCGAGCCGTCGATGAACTCGGGGATTCCGGCGGCGGCGATCACGATGTCGGCCTCGCGCGTCCGGGCTTCGAGGTCGTCTGTCCGGGAGTGACAGACCGTGACCGTGGCGTTGCCGCCGGGCGCCTTCTGGATGAGCAGGTTCGCCATCGGCTTGCCGACGATGTCCGAACGCCCCACGACGACCGCGTCCGCGCCCTCCGTCTCCACGTCGTGTGCGGCGAGCAGGCGCTGGATGCCGTGTGGCGTGCAGGGCTTGAACCGTGCGTTTCCGGCGACGAGCCGCCCCACGTTCTCGGGATGGAACCCGTCGACGTCCTTCTCGGGGCGGATCCGGCGCAGCACCTCGCGCTCGTCGACGTGGTCGGGAACGGGAAGCTGAACCAGGATTCCGTGGACGTCCTCGTCGTCGTTCAGATCGTCGATCGTCCCGTACAGCTCCTCGGCGGACGCCTCGGGATCCAACTCGACGTGGATGCCGTCCATCCCGACCTCCTCGCAGTCGCGCTGTTTCATCGAGACGTACGTCTCGCTCGCGGCGTCCTCGCTCATCAACACGGTCGCGAGTCCCGGCTCGACCCCGGCCGCGGAAAGCGTCTCGACGCGGTCGGCGATCTCCTCGCGGAGTTCGGTTGCGACGGCGTTCCCGTCGATGACCTCGGTCATACCCGTACGTGTCGCACGCGCCGGTAAAAGGACACGGGATCGTGGTCAATACGGTCCTCGAGACGGTCGATGTATACACGCTCGTGTGTATCTACGCCGGATCACGGGTGTTTAGTCGGTACGACGAGAAGGAGCACAGACATGCCCGATTCCACGACTGAACGGGACCCGACCGCCGAATTCGGCGGGTCGGACGTCGCCGACGGGCCCGACCTGGAGTTCCACGGCGGACGGGGGATGAGCGCCCTGCCCATCGTCTTCTTCATCCTGTGGGCCGTCGTCCAGACGGCGCTGTTGCGCGTCTCCGATACCACCGGGCTCGTCGCCGGGATGCTTCTCGGGCTCATCGTCGGGATGTTCCTCGTGAAGGGTTCCTGGACCGGGTACGCGAACACCATCTTCGAGGGGATGACCCAGCCGGTCGCCGTGACCGCCATCGTCGCCTGGATGTGGGCCGGAATGTTCACGGAGACGCTTCAGGCCGGCGGGTTCGTCGGCGGCCTCGTGTGGATCGCCGACGTCGCCGGCGTCGGTGCGACCGTCTTTCCGGCCATCACCTTCGTGCTCGCGGCCGTCCTCGCGACCGGCATCGGAACCGGATACGGGACGAGCGTCGCGTTCGTGGGGCTGTTCTTCCCGGCCGGGATCCTCCTCGGCTCGAGTCCCGTGTTGACCTTCGGCGCGATCCTGTCGGGAGCGATCTTCGGCGACAACCTCGCACCCGTCTCCGATACGACGATCGTCTCCGCGGTCACCCAGGACGCCGACATCGGCGGCGTCGTGGCCTCTCGGTTCAAATACGCGATCGTCGCGGCCGCCGTCGCCCTGCCCGCCTACGTCCTCGCGGGCGCGGTCATGCCCGGCATCGACGTCGCCGGGGATCCCCGGAAGGTGCTCCTTCGGGGGGCGGATCCGCTCGCGCTCGTTCATCTGCTCTCGATGGGCGTCGTCATCGTTGCCGCCATCGCCGGCCGCCACATCGTCGAAGCGATCTCGTGGGGGATCGTGATCGCGGTCGCGTTGAACCTGATCGGCGGGCTCGCCTCGCCCGCGGACATCCTCGTCTTCCGTGCGCCCGCAGAAGCTCCGGCAGCCGGGGTCCTCTCGGGGCTCCCGATCGTCGAGATCGTCTCCGACGCGAGCGAGATCGGCGTCGGCGGCTCGATATACGCCGGCGCGGCCGGGTTCTTCGCGCTGTCGATCCTCGTGTTGTTGATCATCGCGGCCGCCCAGATCATGATCCGCGGCGGCGCCTTCGAGGCGATGCTCGAGTGGTCGATCGATCACCTCGCGACGAACGTCCGCAACGCGGAGTTGACCATGGTCGGGACCGCGGCCCTCGTCAACGCCGCGATCACGATCAACACCGCCGCCGAGATCGCCATCGGCCCCTACATCGCGAAGATCGGCGAGCGGTTCAACATCAACGGTTACAGACGGGCGAACATCCTCGACGCCCAGACGGCCGCGCTCGGCTACATCTTCCCGTGGTCCGGCGGCGTACTCGCCGGCTACTCCGCGATGATCGGCCTCCCGGGCACCTTCGAGTGGTTCGAGGAGGGGATGCTCGTTAACCCCGCCGAGGTCTGGCCGTTCGTCTTCCACGGCTGGCTGCTCGTGGGGGTCTTCGTCCTCGCGGCCGTCACCGGGTTCGGTCGCGAGTACGTCATCGACCGCGAGAGCGAAGAGGTGGCCCGCGTATGAGCGCCCTCCGCAAGTTCCTCGCCGGCTGGTCGTTCCGGACGACCACTCCGTCCCTCGAGCCAGGCGAGACCGTCTCGGTCTTCGTCGCCGAGTACGAGCCGGAGACCGGCGAGGGCATCGTCTTCGTCGGTGACATGCGACTCGCCGTGGCGAACTTCGATCCGGACGCGCTCGGCGACAGGGTCGCGGTCCGCATCACCGACTTCGACCCGGACGAATCGGTCGGCCGGGGGGAGTTCGAGGGCGTCGTCGAGGAGAGTTCCTACGACGTGTAGCGGTGGGTGGATTCGTGTTGATCATCGCCGGCCTCCGGTGAAACGGCACGCGATCCGTTCCGATATCTCTCGGCGACGGCGCCGATCGGTGCTCAAGGCCGAATGGGAAAGGAAAGCGCACGTCGTGAACCATGGTAACTACCAACATAGATTTTTCACGCAGGTCGACGTATCCAGGCCCATGAGGATACTGGTCGTCGGATTCGGTCGAGTCGGTTCGCGGACCGCACGGATCCTCGCGGCGGAGGGTCACGAGGTCGTGGTCGTCGACGACGACCCGGAGAAGGTGCATCGAGCGCGCGAACGGGAGTTCACGGTGATCGAGGGTGACGGAGCGCTCGAGAGCGTGCTTGAGGAGGCGGGGATCGAAACCGTAGACGCCGTGGGGGGACTCACCGGCTCCGTCGAGACGAACCACGCCGTATGCCGCATCGCCTCCGAGCACGGCCGTCGAACCGTGATGCGTCTGAGCGAGGACGTCGACCCGGAGGTGTACGACCGATACGAATCGGACGCCGATGCCGTGATCTATCCGGAGCGGTTCGGAGCCGCGGGCGCGAAGACGGCGCTTCTCGGCGGCGACTTCAACGCCCTAGACGAGTTGACCGAGGACCTCCAGCTGTTCGTCCTGACGGTTCCAGAACAAGCGCCCTCGGTGGGGAGACACGTCAACGAGATCGATCTCGACGACGACGGACGAATATACGCCCACGGACGAAAGGACGAGTCGCTCACGATCCCGCTTCCGGGAACGATGGTCGAGGCGGGAGACCGGATCGCGCTTCTCGCCTCGACGGGCTCCATCGATCGGGTCCGGTCGCAGATCACGGGGACGTGAGCCGGGCCGGAATGGAAGTGAAACGGTGAAGGATGTAAAACGGAGAAGGGAGAGGGAGCGAAGAAGGGAGCCGGTCGAGTCCACAAACCGGATATGGATGGGACGCGTCACTCCGGCAGTGAACTGGGGATCGCTGTTCGATCGCGGTGAGTCGGCAGACGTCGACCGGGCGGCCGTGACGGGGGCGCTCGAACGGCGGCGCTCCGGGATCGACGATCGTCGCGACGGGGACGAACCGAACACGGAGTCCGGCGACCCGTCCGCGTCGACGCCTCCGGATCCGTCGCCGTCCCGGGTGGTCGCGGACGCCGACGTGCTCGCCGCGGATCTCCTGTGCGGCGGTGACGCCCGTGAGGCGCTCGATGCGATCCGTCGACACTCGTGGATGACGCTGGTCGCGAGCGAACCGCTGGTGGCGGACGCGAGGGAGGTGATCGCGGAGCTCACAGAGGAGACGCTCGCGGACGAATGGGCGGAACTTGTCACCGAGCGCTCTGAGCGGGTGGAGCATCCGGCCGGCGATCACCCGGCCCTGGCGTCGGCATACCGCGGCGGAGCGATGCACGTGCTCTCCTTCGATCCGGGATTGACGAGCGCCGCCGCCGGCGTCGCGGTCCGCGGTCGGATTCCGGCGAGCATCCGGGAGCCGCACGCGTTCGCGGCGGTGTTCGACGCGGAACGGCTGTACCCGACGGTCGTCGGGGGAGAGTATCCGGGACCCGACCGCGATCCTCGAGCGTGATCGCCCGACGCGTACGGGGAGGGACGGAAACGGGGAGAACGCGGCACGTCCGATCGGGATGAATGGCGGACAGGCGACACGAACGCGTGATCAGAGATCCCGACGCGGCGTGTCGCACACCCGCGGACGCGTCGGGGCCATCATGGCTGGCACGCCGCGGGCTGGGTCGTCATCGGTGATAAACATCCGGACGCGGTGGCGTTCGGCGAACGACGAACTAGCGCTCGGCGAACCACTCGGCAAACTTCGCGAGGGCGCGTCCGCGGTGTGAGACGGCGTTCTTCCGTTCGGTGTCCATCTCGGCGAAGGTCGTCCCGTCGTGTTCGAAGATCGGGTCGTACCCGAACCCGCCGTCGCCGCGGGGGGAGACGATCGTTCCGGGGACGTACCCCTCGAACAGCTTCACCGGAAGCGGACGGTCCGCCGTCTCCGCGTCCGGACCCGCCGCGGCGGCCGCGTTGCGATCCTCGCGGTCGATCGGGTCGGGGCTCGCGTCGAAGTCGTCGCCGTCGCAATACGCCAACACACACCGGAAGGAGGCGCGGCGATCGTCCAGATCGCTCGCGATCGCGTGGACCCCCTCGACGCCGAGGGTGTCCTCGACGTAGGAGGAGTAGGGGCCGGGGAATCCGTCGAGCCCCTCGATGAACAGGCCGGCGTCGTCGACGAGAACGGGGTCGCCGGCGTGACGGTACGCCTCTCGCGCGCCGTGTGCGGCGATCGGAGCGAGGTCCGGACTCTGTATCTCGGGATAGTCGTACTCCAGTCGTTTCACGGAGCCGTCCCGGAGGTAGGATTCGGCCTCGCGGACCTTTCCGGGATTGGTCGTCACGTAGGTGAGCATACCGACGTCTCGGCTGTCGATCGGGAATAGGCGTCGATCGGGATCGGGGCCGCGAGCGGGGCCGAAATCGGGAGCGGGAGCGGGAGCGGGACCAGTAACGGGACCGGAACCGGGACCAGGGTCAAAAATCGACGATCGGCCGGCCGGGAGTCACTCCGTGAGGAGGTCCTCGTAGTGCGCGCCGGTCTGTTTGAGCGTCTCGGTGGAGTAGAGCCGTTCGTGGTCGACCGGCAGGTGGTCGGCGGCGAGCTCGTCGACCTTCTCGTCGACGGCGTCCGCGTCGCGGCCGTGGATCATGGTGAAGAGGTTGTAGGGCCAGTCGTGTTCCGGACGGCGGGGACGGTGATAACAGAGCGTCACGTACGGCAGGCTGCCGACGCGCTCGCCGCGCTCGTCGAGTTCCCCGTCTGGAACGTCCCAGACGACCATGCAGTTGTTCTCGAAGCCGGTGACGACGTGGTTGACGACACAGCCGATCCGCTTTATGCACCCGTCATCGAGGAGCCGCTCGATCGCCTGCAGGACGGCCTCGGGGTCGGCGTCGAGGTCCGCGGCGACGTCGCGATACGGCGTGGCCGAAAGCGGAAGGCCGCCCTGGATCGCCAACAGCACCTCCGCCTCGAGACGCGTGAGGTCGCCGCGCGACTCCTCCGGGATGCGGGTCGCGGAGGCGTCCTCGCCGGCGACCGACTCGCGAGCGAACCGGTCGCGATTGACCACCGGGAACTCGAGGTCGATGTAGTAGTCGGTCAACATCGGCAACGCGAGCACCGACAGGCCGGTGCGTCGCTCGATCTCCTCGCGGATCGCATCGCGTTTTTCGCGCGTGCCGGCCGTGATGACGAACCACATGTTCCACTCGTGGTCGCGGCGGTAGTTGTGGTTCACCTGTCGGTACCCGTTTACCACCTCGGCGATCTCGTAGAACCGTTCCTCGGGAGCCCGCACGGCGGCGAGCATCGAGGAGCCGATCACCGGCGGATTGAGGACCGCCCCGAATCGGCGAAAAACGCCCTCCTCGTGGAGTCTACGGACCCGGTCGATGAGCGCCTCGGCCGTGAGGTCGCGGTCGGTCTCCGCGGCGATCTCGGCGGCGACCGATTCGAAGGGGGACTCGACGACCGGAAAGCCGCTCTGGTAGCCGTCGATCAAGGCGGCGTCGACGGCGTCCAATCCGCGTCGCCAGTCGGCAGCGGTGGTCATCACTCCCGGTAGGGAGCGGAGTTATCTACGGCTTTCGGAGTCGGAACGCGGCGGCGGGACGATTCCCGCTCGATCGGAGCAAGCGGGAGGCTTTTGCGGGGAGCGACCGTACCGTTCGCCATGGCGAAAGCGACCCAGGAGTTCGGCGAGTGGCCCCTCGAACGGTTGATGACCGAGGTGTGCGGGTCGGGTCCGAAGTCCGCGGCGGACCTGACGCGCGACCAGGCGACCGAGGCGCTCGAACGGATCCTCGCGGACGAGCCCGACCACACGACCCTGGGGGCCTTCTGGCTGGCGAACCGCTGGAAACGAAACACTCCCGAGGAGCTTGGCGCGTACGTCGACGTGATGTGTGACCGCGTCGAGTACGCCGAACCCGACGTCGATCCGGTCGACTGCGGGGCGAACTACGACGGGAAGGGCGAGTCGGCGATCCTCGGCGTCGGAGCGGGCGTCGTCGCGGCCGCGGCCGGCACGCCGGTCGTGGTCCACTCCGGGGACCGCGTTCCGACCCAGAAACAGGACGCCTACAAGCACGTTCTCGACGAACTGGGCGTCGCGACGGAGCTCGTCCCCCGTGACTCCGCGAGGATGGTCGATGAGACCGGGTTCGGGTTCTACTACGCGCCGGCGTTCAACCCGGCGATCGACGCTCTCCAGGAACGTCGCGAGCGGATGGGCGTGCGAACGTTCGTGAACACGATCGAGACGCTCGCAAACCCGGCCGGCGCGGGCGTCCACCTCGGGTCGTTCTACCACCTCGCATTCGCGCGCAAGGTCTGTGACACGTTCGCCGAGAGCCGGTTCCACGACCTCGATCGAGTGATCATGTTCCAGGGGATGGAGGGCTACGACGACATCCGTCCGGGCTACACCAAGGTCGCCGAGTGGGACGCCGCCGGCGACGACGCGGACGCGGCGTTCACCGATTACGAGATCGAGACGCCGGAGTACGGAATGGACTTCGAGGCCGAGGACCTCGCGGTCGACGACGTGGCCGGGGACTCGGCGTCGATCACCGAGTCGGTGCTGGCAGGCGAGCGCGACGATCGGTTCGCGGACGCGATCGCGCTCAACGCGGCGTTCCGCATCTACGCGCGCCGCGACGTCGAGACCATCGAGGAGGGACTCGAGGCGGCACGCGAGGCGATCGACGACGGCTCGGCCGCGGCGGTTCTCGAGGAGCTTCGCGCGTTCTGAGACGCCGCGATCGAGGGACGAAGGACGGGCGTCCCGGCGAGGGCCGACCCCGACCGGAACCGTCCTTCGCGGGGTTTATCGCTCGCCGGGGCCAACGACCGGCGATGACAGAGGCGTACCGCGGCGCGATCGGCGCGTTCCCCTACGCGTTCTCCGAGAGCGACTCGTGGTTCTTCCGGGTCTACGGGGTTGTCGGCACGCTCGCGGCCGTGATCGTCGCCCTGGTCGTCGGGATGGCGCTCGTGGTCGAGCTGGCGCGGACCGCGGAGTTGACCCGCGGCGGGCTCGTCTCCTTCTCGCGGTCGCTGTTCGTGTTTCTGGGCTTCACCGCGGCGGGACCGCTCGTCGCGCCCGTCCTCCTCGTCGCGCGCAGACACCGGAGGGGGACCGCGGTCCATCGGCTCTACGACCAGGCCATGGCGGCCTGTGGCTACCTCTTTCTCGCGTCGATCTACCTCGCGCTCGTGATCTCCGCGCCGCCGGCGTTCCAGGAGCCGACGACGTCGCCGGTCCTCGGCGCGCTCTATGCGGTCCACCCCGTCGCCGGCGTCCTCCCGCCGATCGCCGCCTTCGGCGTGATGGTTCTGGTGCACCGGCGATTGGGATAGCGCGGGGGGAACCGGTCGATCACTGACGTCTCGACGGGCGGATCCCCCGGCTCGAAACGGGCAAAAGGATCGACCGACTACCCGACGACGATGACCGACCCGACGGATCCGAACGAGTGCGGATCGGAAACCGACGATCAGACGGACGACACACCGGAGAACAGCGAGGAGGGTACCTTTCTCGTCACCCACGCGGAAGCGGAGTCGGCCGTCCTCAGGGACGTCGACGACGGACGGGTGCACACGTTGAGCTCGAACCCCGGAGTCGAGACCGAGGACGTCCTGGAGGCCGCCATCGCGCCGGAGCCACCCCTTGAGGTGACCCATCGCGTGATCGAGGTCGAGTCGCGTCGACGGATCCCGATCGAGGAGAGCCCGGAGCCCCCGACCGAACAGGAACGCGACCTCGCGGCCGACCAGGCAGTCGGAGAGGTGACTCGCGAGCCGCGGGCCGGTGTCGGGGAGCTTCACGTCATCACCGTGCCGGAGGAGACGACGTCGGACGCGGTCGGGGACGTGCTGGACGACTGGGAGACGACGATCGCGCGCGCGGCCCGACTCGGCGTGAATCGCGTCGAGATCCGATCTGAACCCGGGATCGTCTCGGTTCGCTACCTCCCGTGAGACGCGAGCGAACGCAGTGGGGACCGATCGGGGCACCAGCGGCCGTTCCAAGGGAAGCGTTCAAGTCGTCGGACCGTCTGTAGATCGGTATGTCCGAGGCGCAGACCGTTCGACTGTCCTACGAGGACGGGGCACGGGCGGTCGAACTCGCGCGCGAGTCGGTCGAATCGTACGTGCGACACGGGCAACGCGAACAGCCCGGAAGCATGCGGGACGCCTTCTACAACCGGACTGGCGCGTTCGTGCGGCTCCAGTCGACGCGGGGGCGCGGACGCCTCCGCGGGTGTGCGGGGACCTACAGCGAGTCCGACCAGCTCGGCCACGCCATCGTCGACGCCGCGATCAAGGCGGCCTCGGGCGACTCCTGTGGCACCGAGGTCGGCCCCAAGGAACTCGACAGCCTGCAGGTGTCGGTGTGTATCGTCTCCAACACGACGCTCACGAACGATCCGCTCGAGGACCTCGAGCTCGGCGTCCACGGCGTCGCCGTCGACGGCGAGGGGAGACACGGGTGGATGTATCCCCGGCTGCCGATCGAGAACGACTGGAGCCCGGCGGAGTTCCTCTCGCGAGCCTGCCGGAAGGCGAAGCTCTCGCCGACCGCCTGGGAGGAGGACGACACCATGGTGACGCTCTTCGAGGGACAGGTGTTCCGCGAGCGCGAGGACGGCGGCGCGGTCGAGGCGGTGGCGGCCGGAGAGTCGCTCGAGGCGTCGAGCGAGTAGCGTCGCTGGGAGCTACCTGAGAAGCGGGAACGCCGTGCCGGTCCGTTTCGCACGGACGGGTTCCGATCCGGGATGGAGACGCCGAGCGGCGCGCGAACTACTCCTCGATCGCGGCCCCGAATCCGGTTCGCTCCGCGTCCGCGAGCGCTCGCTCGCTCGCCTCGTCGATCGAGAAGGACCACCCGTCCACGAGTTCCCCGTCGCGAAGCAGCGGCTCCAGGAGGGGATCGGCGTCGGAAGGTCCTTCGCGGTCCGCGAGCCCGACGTGGTGTCCGCCGTCGGGGGTCCGGTAGACCTGTTTCGCACCCGAGAGCTTCCCGCGTTTCGCCGCCGGCTCCCCGTCGACCACGACGAGGTCGAGGGCGAAATCGACCGGGTCGGCGTTCGAGACGTGACCGCCGACGCCGAAGCCGTCGGCGACGTCCCGGAGGCGGACGAGATCGGAGGGGCCGAGCCCGCCGGAGACGAAGACGTCGACGTCCCCGTGTCCCCGGGCGTCGAGTTCCCACTGGACCTCCCGAACGATGTGTCTAAAGTCCCCTCGCCGGGATCCGGTGGTGTCGAGTCTGACGCCGGAGAGGTTCTCGCCGAGTGCGTCGACGGCACGTAACACCTCGTCCACCTCGTCGGTGTAGGTGTCACACAACGCGACCCGCGGGACCTCCGGTTCGACCGCCTCGTCGAACGCACGCCAGGCCGCCTCCTGGTTCCCGCGGCCGAAGCAGATCACGAGCGCGTGTGGCATCGTGCCGGACGCCTCCTCGCCGATCACCTCGCCCGCAGCGACGTGCGAGAAGCCGTCGAGGCCGCCGACGAGTGCGGAGCGCTCGACGGTCGCGGTCATCGCCGGGTGAACGTGGCGGGCGCCGAAGGAGAGGACCGTCGAGTCGGGGGCGGCGACCCGACACTCGAGCGCCGCGGTCGCGATCCCGGAGGCGTGCGAGAGGAACCCGAGAAGCGAGGTCTCGAGGCGGGCGAACTCGAGATAGGGGCCCTCGATCCGCATCACCGGACCGCCGTCGAAGAGGGTTCCCTCCGGCATCGCGTCCACGTCGATCGGTCGTCCCTCGAGGAGCGCCACGGCGTTTTTCACGCCGGCGAACAGCTCGAGCTCCCCGTCGGGGAACTGGTCGGCCGTCACCTCCGCGACGACGCGGGGGTTCCGGCCGGCCGCCTCCAGCACCCGTTCGGTCCGGTCGAAGTAGGCGTCCGTCGCCCGCCCGCTCGCGATGGCGTCGGCGCCGACGATGTCGAACTCCGTCATACTGGCACGTCCGACCCCGAGGAGAAAAAGCCATCCGGGTCGCGGATCGCGTGTTCTCCGACAGCCGCGTCTATCGGCGTCGACGCGCGACCGCCACCAGAGCGATCCCCGAGATCACGACCGCGAGAAGCGCGAGAAGCGCCGTGAACCCCGGCGTCTCCCCGGCGGTCGTCTCCGTGGCCTCGGTCGTTTCGTCCGGTCCCTCCTCGGAATCGTAATCGGGCAGGGTCGGAGTCGTCACCGCGGAGTCGGTCGGTTCCGATCCGTCCTCCGTGTCGGAGTCCGATCCCGTCCCGGGCTCGCTCGTGGGTTCGGGCGTCGGCTCCTCGAGGTCGATCGCCGGTCGGAGTTCGGTCACGTCCGCGGGCATGGGCGCGTGGACGATGGTCACTCGCGTGTCGTCCAGTTCGATCCCGTAGGCGCCCCGGAACCCGCCCTCGGCCACGTAGATGATGCCGTCGTCACGTCGAACGGCGTCGTGGGCGTCGAGCATCCGGAGGTAGGTCGCGTGGAACTGGGCGGCGTCCGCGGGGGTCTCCCACTCGCTGGCCCAGACGTAGCCGTTTCGCCGCTCGTCGCCGCGGTCGTTTCGGTAGGGAACGATCCGGTCGCCGGCCCAGCCGTCCGTCGACGCGTGATCGTAGTTGTAGACGGATTCGGGATGGATCCGCGAGGAGTCGAGGAGGACGCGCTGCCAGTCGAAGGTGTCGGCGCCGTATTCGCGACTCTGGAACCAGAACATCGCGAACATGGACGCCTCGCCGACGGTGTCGGAGCCGTTTACCCCCTGATCGGGATACGTCTCCCAGCCGTTCGTGGCGGTATCGGCGACGGGAACGGGCTCCGGAGCGATCGATTCGCGGTGGATCGTCTCCGCGGTCGCGTTCGGGGGCGACTCCATGCGTTCCGAGACGCCCTCCCACCCCTCCTCCTCGACGATCTCGGCGACGTAGGCGGGACCGTCGGAGTACGGCTGGAAGACGGTCAAGTAGATCCCCCAGTTCTCGGGTGGCCCCCCTCCGCCGCTCGATTCGGGGCCCTCGAGACAGGACCAGTCGCCCGCGCCACAGCGCTCCTCGTAGCGGTTCTCGACGTAGGAGGCCTCGCCCTCGACGATCCCGTCGATCGCGAGATCGGCGTCCTGCGTCTCGCCGACGTACCGCGGCCTGGAGAGGTTGTGATACTGGTCCTGCATGGCGTGGGTGAGTTCGTGGACGAGCGTCGCCTCCTCGATTCGGAGCTCCTCCCCCTCGGGTACCACGATCACGATCCGGTCTCCCCCGGGCGAGTAGAAGCCGGCGACCGAGCCCGACAGCGTCCCCTGGATGGCTTCCTCGGAGGATCCGTCCTCGCCGACGATGAAGAGCGCCTTCCACACCTGGTCGTTCCACCGGTTGAACTCGGGGTTCGACTCGGAGCCGTTCATCGTCTCCGTGTACTCCGCACGCGTCATCGTCTCGACCGGCACCTCCTCCTCGAAGGGTCGCTCCCGGAGGTACTCGACGCGGGCCATGCCGCGGTGGACGAGCAAGGTGATCTCCTCTTCGTCGAGCCCATCGGAGTCGTCGATCGCCAGCTCGGCGTCGTGACAGACGCCCTCCCAGTAGCCGATCTCGTCGTTGGTGGTCGCCTCACAGCTCCCGTTCGTCGCGTCGTCCGAGTCCTCGGATCCGGTCTGGAACGGTCCGACCGCGTGGGAGACCGCTCCGTCGTCCGGCGCCGGCCGAGCGGACGCCGCGACGGATCCGACCGGCGCGACCGCCGAGGAGACCAACAACACCGCGACGAACAGGACGAGCGACCGTCGCATACCGTGACATGGGAACAGGCGGGTAAGAAGCTTACCGACGGCGGGGCGCGGTCGGCCCCCTCGTGAGCGACGGCCGCATCACGAGCGACGACCGTACCGTGAGCGGAGATCCGAGTCGGCGTGGATTTTTGGCCGATCGCCGCCTATCCACGATCATGCGATTCGACGCCAGCGAGACCGCGGTCGTCGCCGTCGACATGCAAAACGGATTCTGTCACCCGGACGGGGGCCTGTATGCCCCCGCGAGCGAGGAAGCGATCGAACCCGTCGGCGACCTGATCGATCGAGCCCGGTCGGCGGACGTCCCGGTGGTCTACACCCGGGACGTCCACCCGCCCGAGCAGTTCGAGGACGCACACTACTACGACGAGTTCGACCGATGGGGCGAACACGTCCTGGAGGGGTCCTTCGAGGCGGAGATCGTCGACGAACTCGAGGTGCGTCCCGAGGACCACGTCGTCGAAAAGCACACCTACGACGCCTTCCACCGGACGGAGCTCGGCGGCTGGCTGGAGGCGAGAGGGATCCGCGATCTGGTCATCTGCGGCACGCTCGCGAACGTCTGTGTCCTCCATACGGCCGGAAGCGCCGGGCTTCGCGACCTTCGTCCCGTCCTCGTCGAGGACGCGCTCGGGTACATCGAGGAGGATCACCGCGAGTACGCGCTCGAACACGCCGACTGGCTGTTCGGCGAGACGGTCGAGCTGGGGAACGTCGCGTTCGAGTAGGCGACGCGATCGAACACGACGTCTCGGGAGCAGACAGGGTTCGAGTCCACGGAGGCTCAGGACCCGACGGTGATCACCGTACAGTCGAGCTTCTCCCGGAGGAACGAGTCGATGTCGGGGTCCGAAAACACCTTCCGGAGGGTTCGCCGCCAGCGGCTCGCCTGTCGGGAGCCGATCACGACGACGTCAGCGTTCTCGGCGGCGACCTCCTCGAGGATCGACTCCTCGACGAGGAACCCCTTGCGGACGACGTACCGCGCGCGGTCGATGGATCCGAACTCCCGTTCGACGGTGCGTTTGAGGTCGACGCGTGTCACGTTGTGGCTGTCCTGATAGAGATCGACGTGCAGCACGGTCAACGACGCGTCCCGGTCCTCGGCGACCCGGATCGCCTCCCGGAGCGTCCGCTTGGAGTCGGCCGTCAGCGGATACCGGACCGGAACCACGACGAGGGACATGCGCGATCGGTGGGGATTCCGGTTACAAGACCCTGCCGTTTCCGGATCACGATCAAGCCTTCGAGCTCCGGCCACGGACGCGAGTACCGATCCCGGCCAGGATTCGGATCGCGGCGGCGGGAGTCGGGATCGCGGCGGTCAGAGTCGGGGTCCCCGATCGGAGACGGTGGACGGCTCCTCCGCCGGGCGCTCCGCGTCCGCCTCCTCGTTCGAGCCGTTCAGGACCCGGATCCGACCGTCGATCGTCGGGTCGATGCCGCGCTCGGCGGCGTACCGCCACAGGACCTCGTACTGTATTCCGCCCTCGCCGGCGCGGTGGCGTTCGCGAAGCGTCGGAAACTCCTGGTCGGAGTGGAGCAGGTACTCCGAGGTCGCGACCGTGTAGGTCGCCTCGGGATCGATCGCCCTCCCGTCGACGGTCGCGTCCCGAAGCGTTTCGGCGTCCGCGTCCCAGACCACGCGGGCGTTCGAGACGTGGCCGTGCCACCAGTCGTCCTCGCCGAAGTCGACCGTCGGCGCCGCCATCTCCGCCAGGATCGACCGAAGCTCCCGGCCGGTCACCTCGGCGCGGACGACCGGCTCCTCGAAGGGGATGAGGCTCACGAGATCGGCCCGGGTGACGCGGCCCGCGATCGGATCGCCCGACCGAAGCCCGCCGGCGTTGGTGAGGCCGACGTCGGCGGAGAGGGCCCATCGGAACGCGTCGGCGACGAAGTTCCCGACCCGACACTCGCCGCCGTGGACCACCTCGTCCGTGCGGGACATCGGCTCGTCGAGCGTCGCGACCGTCTCGTCGAGGCCGGTGTTGGCCATCCGACGCTCGAGGGCGTTCCGGAGGTCCGAATGCGGATCGGCATCCGATCGCTCGCGAAGCGTCGCGGTCGGTCGCCGGTCCGCGAACAGCTCCACCTCGGCGACCGCGGCGCCGTTGACGCCGGGACGAACGAGGAGCGTCCCGTCCACGTGCTCGTTGCGCGGGCTGTGGACGTGTCCGCCGAGGATCGCGTCGACGTCGAGCGCCCGGGCGAGATCGTCGTCGCCGCCGCCGAGATGCGAGAGGACGACGAGGTGGTCGGGTGGGTCCGCCGCCGCGCGCATCGCCTCGAGTTCCGCCTCGACGGCGGCGATCGGGTCCGAAAACGACAGCGAGGCCGCCATCGGGTTCAACGAGTCGGTCGCCGGGTCGGTGACGCCGACGAACCCCACCCGGGAGCCGTCGATCTCCCGGACAGCGTGGGGGACGACGCCCTCAGCCGCGCCGAATCGTTCGCCGTCCTCGTCGCGGACGTTCGCCGAGACGTACGTCGCCGGCGACCGCTCGAGGAGTTCTCGAAGCGCGCCGGGGCCGTGGTCGAACTCGTGGTTGCCGAAGGTCTCGAGGGCCGTGTCCGTCGCGACGTGGAAGTCGACCGCCTGTCGGCCGGAGGCGACGAGCGAGAGGACGCCCGGCGCGGTCGTGTCGCCGGAGCCGACGACGAGCGCGTCGGGGCCGTCGAGCTCGCGGATCCGGCCGGCGAGGCGAGCGGCCCGCTCGGGCGTATCGAAGACGTTCTCGACGTCGGAGTGGTGGACGAGGCGGGGCATCTCCGTGGGAACCTGGGGGCGTCCCGAGGTAAAAGCCCTCGGGGCGGAGGGCGAGCGTTGGCGATCGATGTCCCTCACCCCGGGTCGCGCCGCGATCACCGTCACCTCGCCATGATCCGCCCTCACACGGCCGCTTCGGTTTGAAAGCCCTTTTATGCCATCCCGGAGTATTCCGGTGCACAGCCTCTTCGGGGTTGATGATGTGGCGCGCCGATAGGGACCGACCGCCGGCGCGACCACGCGAGCCCACGAGGGGGATACGGTGAACAACCATGGCAGTTTACGTAGACTACGACACCCCAGCCGACCTCGCCGATCGCGCGCTCGACGCGCTCGAGGTCGCCCGAGACACCGGTACGGTAAAGAAAGGTACGAACGAGACGACAAAGTCCGTCGAACGCGGCAACGCCGACGTCGTCTTCGTCGCCGAGGACGTCTCCCCCGAGGAGATCGTGATGCACCTCCCCGAACTCGCCGAGGAGAAGGGCATCCCGGTCGTCTTCGTCGAGACCCAGGACGACGTCGGTCACGCGGCCGGCCTCGAGGTCGGCTCCGCCGCCGCCGCCGTCGTCGACGCCGGCGAGGCGTCCGACGAGGTCGAGGACATCGCACAGAAGGTCGAGGAACTTCGATAAGCGGCCATGAGCACAGAAGAGGGAACCGGCGACTCGACGGCCGCGGAGGTCATCGAAGTCGTCGGCAAAACCGGGATGCACGGCGAGGCCATGCAGGTCAAATGCCGCATCCAGGAGGGATCGAACCAGGGCCGCATCATCACGCGAAACGTCCTGGGTCCGACCCGCGTGGGCGACGTGCTCCAGCTGCGGGAGACCCAGCGCGACGCCGACTCCATCGGAGGACAGTAACCATGGTCGAGACGCGCACCTGTGATTACACCGGAGAGGAGATCGAGCCCGGAACGGGCACGATGTTCGTCAGGACGGACGGAACGATCCTCCACTTCGTCGACTCGAAGGCGGAGAAGAACTACTTCATGGGTCGCGAGGCGCGCGACCTCGAGTGGACGGAGGCCGGACAGGCCACCAAGGGCGAGGACGAATGAGCCACCACGACGAGCGCACCTTCGTGATGGTCAAACCCGACGGCGTCAACCGCGGGCTCATCGGCGAGGTCGTCTCCCGCTTCGAGGACCGCGGACTGAAGCTCGTCGGCGCGAAGTTCATGCAGATCGACGAGGAGCTCGCCCACGAACACTACGGCGAGCACGCCGACAAGCCGTTCTTCGACGGCCTCGTCGAGTTCATCACCGCGGACCCCGTCTTCGCGATGGTCTGGGAGGGCGCCGACGCGACCCGACAGGTCCGCCGGATGGTCGGCGAGACCGACCCCGCGGAGTCCGCACCGGGCACGATCCGCGGCGACTTCGGCCTCGATCTGGGCCAGAACGTCATCCACGCCTCCGACCACGAGGACGAGGGCGCGAACGAACGCGAGATCGATCTCTTCTTCGACGAGGAGGAGCTGATCGAGTGGACCCCGATCGAGGAGACGTGGGTCTACGAGGACGCCGGCGGCGAGTGAACCGATAGCCGGTACCCTCGCTCGCGTCCGAATTCTTGCGGTGATCGTCGACGTCGCGGAGCCGTCGATCCCGATCGAGAACCGTCGGACGTCCCCATCGATTAGACGATCGTCGAAAGACGGATCGTCGGATAGCAGAACCCTTTTGCCGTCCCTTGCGGAGTTCACACACAATGGATGGAGGTGTCTCGAGGTGACGATGGACGACCGGATCGACGACCTCCGCGAGCGCCGCGAGCGCGCGCGCAAGGGCGGCGGGGAAGAGCGGATCGAGTCCCAACACGAAAAGGGGAAGATGACCGCACGCGAGCGGATCGACTACTTCCTCGACGACGGCACGTTCCACGAGTTCGACCAGTTCCGCACCCACCGCAACCACACCTTCGGCATGGAGGAGAACCAGCTCCCCGGCGACGGCGTCGTGACGGGCTACGGCGAGGTGAACGGCCGCAAGACGTTCGTCTTCGCCCACGACTTCACCGTCTTCGGGGGGTCGCTCGGCGAGGTGTTCGCGGAGAAGGTGTGTAAGGTGATGGACAAGGCCATGGACGTCGGAGCGCCCGTGATCGGGCTCAACGACTCGGCGGGCGCACGCATCCAGGAGGGCGTCGCCGCGCTGGGCGGCTTCGCGGAGATCTTCCGACGTAACACCGAGGCCTCCGGCGTGATCCCGCAGATCTCGGGGATCATGGGCCCGTGTGCCGGCGGGGCCGTCTACTCGCCCGCAATCACCGACTTCACCGTGATGGTGAAGGACACCTCCCACATGTTCATCACCGGACCGGACGTGGTCGAGACGGTGACGGGCGAGGAGGTCAGCTTCGAGGAGCTCGGCGGGGCGGTCACCCACTCGTCGACCTCGGGCGTGGCCCACTTCGCCGAGGAGTCCGAGGAGGACGCCCTCGACCGGATCGCCCGGCTGCTGTCGTATCTCCCGCAGAACAACGTCGAGGACCCGCCGCGGGTCGACCCCTGGGACGACCCGGAGCGCGCGGACGAGGAGCTCGCCGAGATCGTCCCGGACGCCCCCCGAAAGCCCTACGACATGACGGCCGTGATAGAGCGGGTCGTCGACGAGGGGTCGTTCCTCGAGGTCCACGAGAACTTCGCGAAGAACCTCGTCGTCGGGTTCGCCCGGCTCGACGGGCGTTCCGTGGGGATCCTCGCGAACAACCCGCGGGTCAACGCCGGCACGCTCGACATCGAGGCGAGCGAGAAGGGCGCGCGATTCATCCGGTTTTGTGACGCGTTCAACGTGCCCATCGTCACCTTCGAGGACGTGCCCGGCTTCATGCCCGGGACCGACCAGGAACACGGCGGGATCATCCGCCACGGCGCGAAGCTGCTTTACGCCTATTCGGAGGCGACGGTCCCGCTTCTCACCGTCATCACGCGAAAGGCCTACGGCGGCGCCTACTGTGTGATGTCCTCGAAGCACATCGGCGGGGACGTCAACTACGCCTGGCCGACCGCCGAGATCGCGGTCATGGGCCCGAAGGGCGCCGTGAACGTCCTCTATCGCGAGGAGCTGGCCGACGCCGACGACCCGGACGCGCGTCGACAGGAGCTGATCGACGAGTATCGCGAGGAGTTCGCGAACCCCTACACCGCGGCCGACCGCGGGTTCATCGACGACGTGATCGAGCCGACCGAGACCCGAGCGCGTCTCGTCGACGACCTGGAGATGCTCCAGAGCAAGCGGTCCGACCTGCCCGAGAAGAAACACGGCAACATCCCGATCTGATCGAATGTCCCCCGAGACCACCACGGAGCCGGCGGAGATCGAACGCGACGAGGGTGCGGCGAACGGCGGGTCGAAACGAGCGGGAACGACCCCGATCGACCGGATCGCGGAGGGGATCTCGATCCCCACGGACGCCGACCCGGAGGAGGCTGCCGCGATCGTCGCCGCGGTCGCGGCTCACGTTCGCGACCGGGAGGCTGCAGCCGCCGCGGCAGCGGCAGCGGCCGCCGCGGACGCGGAGGACGGCTGGGAGAACGACCGCTGGGCGTTCGCCGGGCGAACCGACACCCTCCAGGGACGCGCCGCCCGCGTGCCGCGCGAGGCGCCGCGGGACGCCTGGACGGCCGCCGGTCGAACCGACCGGTTCTGAACGCGATTCCTCACTCGGAGTGTGCGTGCGAGCTCACTCGGAGTTGACGTACCGAAACTCGACGCCCGCGCGCTCGGCCGTTCGGGCGTCGCGCTCGGAGTCACCGACGAAGAGCGAGCGGGCGGGATCCGCGGAGAGCGCGTCGAGGGCTGCCAGGAGCGGCTCGGGGTCGGGCTTGTAGGTTCCGACGGTATCCCGCCCCACGACGGCGCTTACACGATCGTCGAGGCCGTGTCGATCGAGGGCGATCCGGCAGGCGTCCTCGGAGTTGAGCGAGCAGACGGCCGTCCGGGGAGCCCGGTCGGCATCGAGGATCTCGGCGAACGACAGCCGCCGGGAGTCGCGGGCACCCTCGCGTTCGTGTTCGGCGATCGTCTCCTCGACCACGTCCGCGATGCCGTACTCGGGGGCCGCGGCGTGCAGCTCCCAGAGTCCGTCGGAGGGTGGCTTGACGGCGTGTTCGACGTAAACTCCGAGGACGTCCTGCGCGACCGCGTTCCAGTCGACGCCGAGGCGGACGAGGGTCCCGTCGAGGTCGTAGACGACCGCGTCGTAGGCGTCGGGATCGAAGCCCGGGTCGAGATCGGCGGCAACGGACGTCGAGTCCTCCGTGGAGCCGGGCGATCGCCGATCGCGTGAGTCGTCCGTCGCCTCGGTGACGTCTCGGGAGGTCATACCCGAGATAGGTCCCCCGGGCCACTGTACGTTTCGGTCGATCGGGTTTCGGCTCGAAACGGGCGTTGGATCGGCTCCACGCTGACTCACTCCGGAAGGAGCCCGCGAGCGATGATCGTCTTTTGGATCTGGGTCGTCCCCTCGTAGATCTCCGTGACCTTCGCGTCCCGATAGAGCCGCTCGACCGGGAACTCACGCGTGTATCCGTAGCCGCCGTGGATCTGGATCGCGTCGTTGGCGACGGCGGTGGCCGTCTCGCTGGCGAAGTACTTCGCCATGGAGGCGGCGACGCGGGCGTCCTCGCCGGCCTCGGCTCGCCGGCAGGCGGCCCGGACGAGCTCTCGACTCGCCTCGATCCGGGTCGCCATCTCCGCGATCGTGTGACGGATCGACTGGAACTCGGAGATCGATCGACCGAACTGCTCGCGGTCGGCCGCGTAGGTCGTCGCCTCCTCGAGCGCCGCGCGGGCGAGCCCGACCGCCTGGGCGCCGATCCCGATCCGGCCGCCGGTGAGGATCCGGAAGGCGGACGCGAGGCCCTCGCCGACCTCCGTCAGCCGGTTCTCGGCCGGGATCCGACAGCCGTCGAGGACGACGTCGGTCGTATCGGAGGCGCGAAGCCCGAGCTTCCGCTCCGGCTCGCCCGGCTCGAACCCGTCGGCGTCGGCCGGCACGAGGAACTGCGTGACGGTGTCGGGGTCGTCGGGATCGGTCTTCGCGAAGACGATGGCCACTCCGCCGCGCCGGCCGTTCGTGATCCAGCGTTTGTGCCCGTCGAGGACGTACTCGTCGCCCTCGCGCGTCGCGGTCGTCGTCATCTCCGCGGGGTTCGAGCCGGCCTGCGGCTCCGAGAGACAGAACATGCCGACCGGCCGCCCCGAGCGGGCCATCCGCGGGAGCCACCGCTCGCGCTGGTCGTCGGTGCCGAACGTCGCGATACAGGAGGTGACGAGACAGTGGACCGAGAGGGCGGTCGCGACCGCGAGCCCTCCATAGGCGACCTCCTCGTTGACGATCGCGTAGGTGGATCGATCGGCCGCGACGCCGCCGTGCTCCTCGGGAACGGTGAGTCCGGCCAGGTCGGCCTCCGCGAGCGCGTCCCAGGCGTCCTCGGGAAACGACTCGTTCTCGTCCGCCTCGCGGGCGACCGGCCGGATCTCCTCGGTCGCGATCTCGTGGACGAGTTCCGCGATCGCTCGCTGTTCGGCGGTCAGGCTCGGGTCGGTCCACGGATCGGGCATGCGGGCGGATTCGAGGCGGTCCCGCAAAAACCTGCCCACGCGATCGAAGCCACGAGCTACGCGTCGTCCGACGACGCGTCGGCGGCCTCCCAGAGCGCGTACAGCTCGTCGCGAGGCGGCTCCGGGATCGCCACGCCGTCGAGGACGACGCGGGCCGGATCGGCGTCGCCGGTGTTCGATCGACCGGATCGGTCGTCGCCGGCGTCCGATGCCACGGGTCGGACCTCGCCGACGACCGCCGCCTCGACGCCGACATCGGCGACGGCGTCCAGGGCCGCGTCGACGCGCTCGTCCGGGATCGCGGCCAACAACGCGCCCGATCCGAACGTCCGGAGCGGATCGACGCCGAGGGCGTCACAGCACACGCGGGTCGCATCACGGACGGGCACGTCCTCGCGGTCGACGTCGACGCGGACGTCGGCCGCGCTCGCCATCTCGTGGAGGGCCGTCAACAGCCCGCCCTCGGTCGGGTCGTGCATGGCGGTGGCGAACTCGCGGAGCGCCCTCGCCTCCGGGAGAACGCTCACGTCCTCGAAGTAGCCGAGCGCGTCGTCGATCGTGGCGTCGTCGACGCCGGCCTCGCGGCATTCCTCGGCGAAGTCGCTCGCGAGGATGGCGGTCGCCTCGATCCCGGCTCCCTTCGTCAAGACGATCCGGTCGCCGTGGGTCGCACCGCCCGACGGGAGAAACCGGTCCGTCGTTCCCATCGCGGTCATCGACAGGAGCGGGCGGTCGAGCGCCGGGAGGTACTCGGTGTGGCCGCCGACGATCGAGACGCCGACGTCGCGGGCCGTCGAGTCGAGCTGTTCGGCGAGGGTCCGGCGCGTCTCGGGATCTCGATCCGGCAGGAAGACGGTGCTCGTGAGCCAGCGCGGGTCCGCGCCGCTCACGGCAACGTCGTTGCAGGCGACGTGGACGCCGAGATGGCCGACGCGCTCGGCCGCCAGCGAGATCGGATCGGCGCTCACCACGAGCGTCCGGTCGCCGAGGTCGATCCCGGCGGCGTCCTCGCCGTAGGCCGCCCCCTGAACGACCGCCGGATCGTCGGCGCCGACCGCGTCGAGGAACTCGGAGAGCGCCTCGGGATCGAGTTTTCCCGTCATACCGATCGCTCGAGTGCGCCGCGTCAAAAGGGTGTGCGCTTCGATCCGCGGAAGACCGATCCGCGGACGGACCGGGACGGGAAGTCCTCACTCGGCCAGTTCGAAGGCGATCTCGACCTCCGCCTGGTACTCACGTTCGGGGGCGTTTTTGACCTCCACGCCGAACTCCTCGACCTCGGCCCAGTAGACGTTATCGAGCGTCGCCTCGGCGCGATCGATCGCGTCGTCCGCCGCGTCGTCGAAGCTCTCGGTGCTCGTCCCGATCAGGGAGATCTTCTTGAAAACCATGGGTGATGTTGGCTCGCCCACGGTGATAAATGTACCCGCCGGCTCGCCCGTGGAGTTCGTCGGCCGCTCGATCCCGGGGCGCTTGATCCCGGGGCGCTCGCGACTCGATGGCGAACGGCCGCGATTCGGGTCAGGATCGACCGCGGTTCCCGGGAGCGGCCGCAGTTCCGTCGGCGGTTAGGGACTTCCGGGACGGCCCTGCATCACGTCGAAGTCGCCGTCGTCGCCGACTCCGATGACGGCCCAGTCGAACGGCGGCTTCAGTCCGAGGAGGTGCTCGCGAAGATCGCTCGCCGACCGCTTCCAGGTCACGAAACACCGCAACCGCGGCGTCTCGCCGCCGTCCGCCAGATACGGTTCCGGGTCGGTGGCGTCCTCGGCGCGGATCGGCGTCACGAGCACGCGTCGCCACTTGCGTTCGGCGACGAACTCGGTGCCGTCCTCGCGAACCGAGTATCCCAGTTCTCGAAAAACGTCTCTGGCCTCCGTGGTCGGTGGCATGCTAACAGGGGCCATCTACTCGGGGGTACTCGGCCGAGTGTGATAAGCTTTCTCACAGGGCCGATTCGGCGATCGAACGTCCACCCGCCGTGGCGTCTCACGACTCTCGTGTCGCCTCACGAACTCATCGTGTCGCCTCCCGGACTCTCATGTGCCCCACGAGATCACCGCGCGAGCACGTTGGGGACCGACAAAAGGGCTATCCCGTCCGGAGGAGTGGGTCGTGACGATGGGCGATCCGACGCTGAGCTACGTCGTCCCGGCGTACGACGAGGCCGACTACATCGACGCGACGCTGTCGGCCATTCGGGACCAGTCGACGGACGAGGCGATAGAGGTCGTCGTCGCGGACGGGGGCAGCCACGACGGAACGCGTTCGATCGCCCGCGACCACGGCGCCGCAGTGCTCGTGGAGGACGACGACGGGATCTGGGCGGGGAGGAACCGGGGAGCGGCCGCCGCGAACGGGGAGTGGGTCGCGTTCGTCGACGCCGACACCGTGGTCTCGTCGAACCACTGCGACCGGATGCTGTCGTGTGCTCGAGAGCGCGGGCTGGACGCCGCGAGTTCGCGATGTCGCGTTCCCGGGATCCGGGCGACGTGCATGGAGGCCACCATCAACCACGTGTTTCCGCGGCTGCGACGTCCGGTCCTCCCGGGGTTCAACTTCCTGATCCGCCGCGAGGTCTTCGAGGCGACCGGGGGATTCCCGGCGGTTCCCAACGAGGACACGGCCTACAGCAGGCGACTCGGCCGGACGCATCGAACCGGCTACTGCAGGGAGATCCTCGTCGAGACGTCCCCACGCCGGATCGACCGACAGGGGCTGACCGGGAGCGCGTTCCACTACCTGCGACTCGACTGGCGGCGGCTGCGCTCGTCGTGAGCGTCGGAGCCGCCACTGACGGGGGGAAACAGCGCGAGCTCGTCGCCGTCCTCGAGTTCCGTCTCGAGACCGTCCTCGTGAATGACGTTCTGCCCGTTTCGAAGCAGGTTGATGTGGTCCGCGAGCTCCCCGTCCTCCATGACGCGATCGCGGAGGTCGGGACGGTCCTCGAGGAGGTCCTCCAACGCGTCGCCGACGGTGTCTCCCGGGCCGGCGGAGACGGTCACGGTTCGTCCGCCGGCGGCCTCCGCGAGGTCGGCGAACAGTTTCCACTCCATACCGACCCACCGCCCGCCGGGCGTATGAGGATTACGTCCCGTCGACGTTCGCGTCTCGTTGACGTGCGCCTCATCGACGACGTTCGGGTCTCGCCGACGTGCGTCTCATCGACGTTCGCGCTCCGCCAGTCAGTCTTCCCTCCTCGGGACGTCGGTTCCCGCATCGTCGGCCTCCGAATCGCCGGATTCCACATCGTCGGTCTCCGCATCTCCGGCCGCCTCGGCCTCGACGCGCCGAAGGGCGTCCGGTCGTCCGAGGAGGAAGACGGTGTCGCCGGGCTCGAAGAGCCGATCACGTTCGGGGATCGCCTCGATGGAGGCGCTCGCGGGACGCACCGCGGCGACGACGGCCTCGAGATCTCGAACGCTCGTGCCCACGAGGGGACTTTCGGGACCGATCGTGACGGCGGTCATCGTCTCGTCGGCCGCGCGCAGGAGGCTGGCGAACTCCCGGTCCGCCTGCGGTTCCGCGGGCAGCGTCACGAGCCGATAGGTCTCCGACTCCTCGAGGCGGGCCGCGTCGGTCTCATCGAGCGCGAGCGTCGCGACGTCCCCGGCCGTCGCACGGAGCTCCGCGGTCGCGACCCGCCTCGGGTCGTCGCCGCCGATCCACGCCTGAACGACGTCGCCCGGCGTAGCGGTGTACGGCGGGTCCGCGTGGACGGCGATGGCGGCGGTCCCGGGCGCGAGGGTCGGACCGATCCCGGCGGCTCGCGAGCCGACCGCGAGATACTCGATCTCCCCCTCCTGGGTGACGTCGACGTCGACGTAGTTCACCCCGAAGTCCTCCTTGATGCGGGCGACGAGGCGCTCGCGAAGCTCCGCCACCGTCACCCGACGCGGAAACAGCAGCGTTCGTCCGGCCATCCCCTCCTTCGTCGCCGGGGCGACCGCCTCGTAGGAGTCCATGTCCGCGATGTCCTCCGCGGCCGGCAGCGTGACGGGCGTGACGCGACCGACCGTGCGAACCACGCGTCCGATCTCCCCTTCGAGCTGTTTGCCGCCGGCGACGGCGAAGACGTTCCGGGCGACGACGTCCCCGGTCCAGGCGCCGGCGGGCGCGACGGCCGCGGCGACGCCGACGGCGACGACGTTGAACAGGACGACGTCGACGCGCAACAAGACGACGTCGGTGCCGCCGATGATCGAGCCGAGCGAGGCCGTATTGAGGTACAACACGACCGCGGAGACGCCGAGGAGGACGGCGACGCCCTCGGGGATCCGCTGGCGGAAGTACCACCGATACGCGACGGCGACGCCGCCGGCCGCGAGCACCGCAAGGCAGGCGAAGAGGAGGAGCCCAACCGCCGCCCGAAGCGGCTCCGCGAAGGTCACCTCGACCACGAGCGGCAGGCCCGCCGGCGTCGAACTCCCGGCGTCGGCGGCCGGAACGGGGGTCGGAACGGAGGCCGAGACCGAGGACAGGACCGGGACGAGAACCGAGGCCGGAGGGATCACGCGGCCACCTCCGAGAACCGATCGAGCGCCTCGCGCGTGCCGACGACGAACATCTCGTCGCCGGCGGCCAGCTCGCTCGAGCCCCGCGGGGCGATGGTCCACGAGTCGTGTCGCGCCGCGAGGATCGCGACGTCGTAGGCGTCACGGACGTCCACCTCGCCGATCGTGTGGCCGTCGAGGGGTCCACCCTCGACGACGGAGACGCGTCGAAACCGGGTGCCGGCGCGCCGCAACAGCGTCGTCAGCTCGAACTCGCGGCGGGTTCCCCGCGAGAGCACGAGGACTCGACCGCGATCGGCACGCAGGAGCGCTCCGGCGGCCGACCGATCGACCGCCACCGTGACCCGACCGTCGCCGCCGGTCGTGACGGGAACGGACGGAGCCGTCGGCTCGACATCCGGATCGCCGTCTCCGCCGTCGGTCGCGGCCGGCGGCGTATCGGCGGGCGGATCGGATGCGGGCGAGGGAGGCGATCCGGAGCCGTCGCCGGACCGTGCCGAGACGACGGTTCCCTCGACGGTCGTTTCGGGAGTGATGACGCGGACCTGCTCCCCGCGGGCGATTCCGGTCGGGACGAGCGCGGCGATTGAGACGGCGCGTTTTCCGGGGGGGACCCGCCTGGAGAGTCCGCCCATCGGCGGCGCGGCGTTGACCGTCGCCCGGGCGTTCTCGTCGATGCTCACGGAGACGTCGGCGAGTTCGAACTCCGTTCGAAGCCGGTCGGCGAACCGCGTTTCCAGCACGGAGATCGGGACGTCGGCCGGAAACGTCCAGTCCACCTCGGCGATCGCCTGGCGGGTCTCGGCGGCCAGCGGCGGGTATCCCTCCATGTCGCCGACTTCGCCCGCGATCGCGATCCGCACGCGGCCGCGCGACCCGACGAGATCGATCACGTCCGCCGAGAGCGTCCGGTCCCGAAGCGACCGAAGCGACAGCCGCTTCGGCGCGGTCGCTCCGAGCTTGTCGCCCTGGGCGTGGGCGTACAGCGAGACCATGAGGACGACGACGATGGCCGTCAAGACCGCGGGCGCACGCTCCGACGAGCGGATGGAGGGATCGTTGAGCGCGAGCAGCCCGCCGTTGACGCCGGCGATGGCGAGCGCGAGGACGACCACACCGAATCCGGGGATCGTCACGCCGGTCACGTACTTGAAGACGAAGCCGAGGACTCCCGAGACCAACGCCGGGATGATCCCGGTGAGAAGACCGAGGTAGAGCCCGTAGAGAATTTCGACCGGCAGTTCCATATCGGCCAGTCTCCCGCGGCGTATAAACCGTTACCGACGGACCGGTCGATCGGACCCCCGCGGTCGGACGTTCGGGCGTCCCCGGCGACCGTTCCGGCCGCTTCACCCGCCGACGTACTCGCTGGCGACGACCTCGCGGATCCGGTCCGCCGTCACCTCGCCGACGCCGTCGACCGCGAGGAGGTCCTCGCGCTCCGCGGTCATGACGGCCTCGACCGACTCGAAGTGCTCGAGGAGCGATCGGGCGGTCACCGGGCCGATGTCGGCGATGGACGAGACGACGTACTCCTGTTGTTCGTCGAGCGTCTTCGTCGTCTTCTCGCCGTGGACGCTTACCTCGCGGTCGCGCGTCTCCTGTTCGCGGCGGGCGATCGTCTCGAGGAGTTCCGCGGTCTCCCCCTCGTCGTCGCTTTGCAACACGCTGATCCCGAAATCGACCGCGAGGGAGGCGAGCGCGCCGCGTATCGCGTTGGGGTTCACGTCCCGCTGGGTGTAGAGATCGCCGCCCTCGATGACGAGGATCGGTCGGGCGTACGCCCGGGTCAACTCGCCGACCTGCTCGAACATCGACCGGTCCGAGTCGAGCAGGGAGTCGACGAAGTCGGCCGCGGACTTGCGCTCGATCGCCACCCGATCCGAGAGGACGTAATCGCCGACGGCCAGGGTCTCGAGGCGGGTCACCAGCTCCTCCCGCGTCGAGAGGTCCTTGGCGATCCCCGCGTCGAGTTCGCGCTGGTCGACGACGATCTCCACGCCGTCATCGACGCCAGCGGTCGCGACGACGCCGTCGTCTTCAGCGCCGGCGTCGCCTTCAGCATCGGCGTCATCCTCGAGGTCGGCGTCCGCGCTCCCGCTCGGATCCGAACCCGGATCGCGGTCGGCGGGTTCCGCCTCGGCGTCCGGGTCGGTATCCGCCTTCATCCCAGCGTCGGGATCGACGTCCCCCCCTGTCTCCGCCTCGGCCGCGAAGTCGGTCAGTCCCGGCTGGCGGTCGCCGCCCGCTCCCGGCTGGCGATCGTCGTCGGCCCCTTGCTTGTGGCCCTCGTCCGTCTTCTGCCGGCGATCGTCGTCCTCGCGCTCGCGAGCGTCGCCATCGTCTCCGTCGAACGCCTCCAGTCCCGACTGTGCGCCGCCGCCGATGGCCGACTCGATCTCGCCGGTGGCGGCTTTGAGTTCGCGAAGCTCCTCGCGCATCTGCTTCTCACGACGCCGCGAGATCCAGAAGAACGCCTCGTCGCGGGTGTCCTCGGCCAACAACACCACGACCTCCCCGCTGGCCTGCCGACCCGTCCGACCCTTGCGCTGGATGGACCGGATCGCGGTCGGGACGGGCTCGTAGAACAGGACCAGATCGACCTCCGGGACGTCGAGGCCCTCCTCGGCGACGGACGTCGAGACGAGCACCTCGAACTCGCCGGCCCGAAAGTCCTCGAGAGTGTCGTGCTGGTCGGCCTGGCTCATCCCGTCCGACCCTTCCTTGTCCCCCTGTCCGACGAACCGCTCGACGTCGAAGCTCGCGGAGAGGAACTCGACGAGCGCCTCGGCGGTGTCTCGCGACTCCGTGAAGACGATGGCCCGATCGCCGCCGTTCACCCCGAGCGTCTCCGCGAGGAGCAATCGGGTCTTCGAGAACTTCGGGTGGAGGTCGTCGAACGACTCGGCGAGCCGCATGGCCTCTCGGACCCGCGGCTCCGCGACGAGCCGCTGGCTCGCCTTCGAGGCGCCCGACGATCGGGCGGCGTTGCGCTGGCGCTCGAAGTAGCGGCGGACGGACTCGACCGACTGGGTCTCGACGAGCTCGACGGCCCGCCGGAGCTTCATCACCTCGGCGTGGGTCGACATGCCGGTGTAGCCCTCCGATCGACCCGCGTCCATCATCCGCTTGAGCTTCCCGCGCATCGCGTTGAGGTCGCGCTGGGAGACGTCGGGGCTCGTCGAATCCGCCACGCCGATCGACTTCAGCTGCTCGAGCCGCTCCTCGATGACCTCGTTGATCGCGTCCCGGATCGCCACGAGCTCCTCGGGCAGCTCCACGCGCTCCCAGCGAACGTCGGTGTCGTGGGTGTACTCCGCGACGTCGGCGTCCTCCTCGGTCATCACCTCGACGTTGTCGATCCCGAGGTTGTCACAGACGGTCTCGATCTCCTCGAGGTCGCCGCCGGGCGAGGCGGACATCCCGGTGACGAGCGGGTTCGCGGCGTCGGCGTGGTACCGTTCGGCGATGTAGACGTAGGCGTACTCGCCGGTCGCGCGGTGACACTCGTCGAAGGTGAGGTGGGTCACGTCCGCCACCGAGATCCGGTTGCCAACGAGGTCGTTCTCGACGACCTGTGGGGTCGCGATCGCGATGCGAGCCGACTCCCACAGCTCGGCACGCTCGTCGGGCCGGACGTCGCCGGTGAAGACCACGATCTCGTCGTCGGGGATGGTCAGCGCCTCGCGGTAGAAGTCGGCGTGCTGTTGGACGAGCGGCTTCGTCGGCGCGAGAAACAGCGCCTTCCCGCCCGCCTCCTGGAGGCGTTCCGCGGTGACGAGGAGGCTCACGGTCGTCTTTCCGAGGCCGGTCGGCAGACACACGAGGGTGTTCGCGTCCCGCGCGGCCGTCGCGAGGCGAAGCTGGTAGCGACGCCGCTGGAGGAAGCCGTCGACTAAAAGCGGGTGGTCGATGCTCGCCGCGTCGGCCTCGGTCGCCATCGGCGGCACTTGGCCGTCATCGCGGAAAAGGCTTCGCGAAGCGGGGTGAAAGTGGTCCGATCGCCGGGTTACCGGTCGTCGATCTCCCGGACGCGCTCGTCGGGAACGCGCTCGCCGACGAGCGCGGCCCACTCGTCGAGGCGCGAGCGACGGTCCCCCGCGCGCCCCGAATCGCGTGTGTGAGGGGTCATCGTCCGTATGTGTACGAAGCCGTCCTCTTAATCGTTACTCCGGTTCCCGGTCGGCGATGACCCGATCGCTGCGGCGGGGTCGGTGAGACCGCCGATCACTCGAGCGTCTCCGCGGACGGGAGCACGCGATATCCCTCGAGAACGGAGCCGAGACGGGCCATCGACGCGACGACGGCGTCACAGGAGGATCGGACGGCCGGTTTCGGGACGAAGCCGACGGAGAGCCCGGCGACCTCGAGCATCGGGAGGTCGTTCGCGCCGTCGCCGATCGCGACCGTGTCGGCCATCGGGACCCCGACCGCCTCGGCCAGCTCCTCGAGCGCGTCGTCCTTCGTCCCCTCGATGAGCGGGCCCTCCGCGTCGCCGGTCAGGCGGCCGCCGGACTGGGGAAGCCGGTTGGCGACGATGGTGTCGACCTCGACGCCCTCGCGTGCGAGTGCGGCCTCGACGCCGCGTTCGAACCCGCCGGTGAGGATCGCGACGTGGTGGCCGGCCTCGCGCAGTCGAGCGATGAGGTCCGCGGCGCCGGGGCGGATCCGGACGCGGTCGAAGGCGTCCGCGACGTCCTCCTCCGAAAGCCCCTCGAGCAGCTCTGCGCGCTGATAGAGGCTCTCGGCGTAGCTCAACTCGTCGTTCATCGCCCGTTCGGTGATCTCCGCGACCTCCTCGGAGACGCCGGCCCGCTCGGCGAGCAACACCGTCATCTCGGAGTCGGAGAGCGTCCCGTCGAAGTCGAACGCGATGAGTCGCATACGCGCGGTTCGCGGCGTGCCGGTTAAATCGCGACGGTTTCACCTCGTCGACGTGCGGGCGAGAGCTCCCGCGATCGTTCCGACGAGGACGCCGACGACGGCACCGACCGCGTTGATCGCGGCATCGAAGAGCCCCCCGGATCGCCACGGTATCGGGACCTGGAGGAGTTCGATCGTCGCGCCGTAGCCGGCGGCGAGAACGACGGCGATCACGGCCACCTCACGGACCTCGAAGTCGCGCTCTCGAAGCGTCCGTCGACAGAGCCCGGCGATGATCGCGTACGCGAGGAGGTGGCTCGCGACGAACGGGTCGACGCCGACCGAGAGGGTGAAAAACGCGGCTTCGCCGCCGGAACTCCCGGGAACCGGAACGACCGAGACGACGAGCACGAGGAGGGAGAATCCGACGATCGATCGCGATCCGACGGCGGAGAGCGCGTCGGCAACCCGGGTGCGGGCTCCACCGGAAGCGCGGTCGGAGGTCATCGGTCGCGTGACGCTCGGATCGCCACCCGTTTATCCGGTCCGATCGAACGTCCGCCGATGAACGAGACGCTCGACGACGACCTCTATCAGCGCACGATGGCGCTTTTAGAGCCCGGGGAGATCGACCTCCAGGGATGTATCGTTCACTCCGTCTACGACGGACAGTCGGACCTGGAGATGCACGAGCTGACCGTCGCGATCAACGACGTGATCGCCGAGGCCGCCGGCAAGGGCGAGACCTACATCGAGGCGGGCAACGACGACCCGGACTTCTCCTCGAACCAGTTCCAGGGGCTCACCCTCGAGGACGAGTCCTTCGTCTGGGAGTGCCAACAGCTGCTTCGCGAGGGGACCTTCGATCTGGTCTTCTACTACGAGGCCGACGCGGACCAACGGACGGTCGTCGAGGGGATCGAACGGCTCGAGGGCGTCGATCGGGTCACGCCCGTCCCCTGAATCGAGGATCCGGATCGTGACCGACTCGAAGACGGTCCTCGTTCCCGGCGGTCGAGACGTCCGGGCGACCCTCGATCGCGCCGGGGACGACACGCTCCCGACCGCCTGCGTCGTCGCGTGTCCGCCCCACCCGCAACACGGCGGCCATCGCGGCGACCAGCGGCTCGAGGCGGTCTCCGCCGCCATCCGCGATCGCGGCGTCGACTGTCTGCGGTTCGACTACGGGGACTGGGACGAGGGGTACGGCGAGCGGGCCGACGCGGACAACGCCCTCGCGTGGGCGTTCGACCGCTACGAGCGCGTCGGGCTCTTCGGTTACTCCTTCGGCGGCTGTCTCGCGCTCGTCGCGGCCGCCGGGCGCGAGGACCTCTCGGGCGTGGCGGCGCTGGCGCCCGCACCACAGATCAACCCCGACGTCGACGCGGTCGCGGCGCTCGCCGACGTCGCGTGTCCGGTCCGGATCGTCTACGGAACGCGCGATACGACCACGGACTGGGAGTCCGTCGTGGAGCGTGCTCGCGGGCTCAAAACGGGCCGGCCGTCCGGAGCGATCACGCTCACGGAGGTCTCGGCGGACCACTTCTTCATCGGTCAAACCGACGCGATCGGAGAGACGATCGGGGAGTGGCTCGGAGAACGGATCCGGTCGTCCCGACAGTGCTAACGGGAGACGGTCGTCAGATCTCCAGGTCCGGGGTCGGGATCGCGCCCTCGTCGCGCACCGGATCGTACTCGTCGATCGCCGCGAGAGCGATCGCGAGCGTGCTCGACTCGGTCCAGCGCCCGGTGTTTATCGCGAGGTCGTAGATCGACCGGTCCGAGACGTCGATGTCGTAGTAGGACTCGTATCGCTGGGCCTCGATCACCTCGCGGACGCGCATCTCCGCCTCCATCTCCTCGCGGCCGGCGGTGCGGTCGACGCGGACCTCCTCGGGCGCGTCGAGCCAGATGCGGAGGTCCGCGCGGTTGCCCGCGATCCATCCCGCGAGACGCGACTCGAGGACGAACGCCTTGTTCGCCGCGCCCCACTTCTCGGAGATGCGTCGAAGTCGCCGGTCGAGCTCGCGGTCGATGTCCTGTGACTCGCCGGTCTTCGCGACCAGCTGTGAGAGGCTCATGTCGCGGTCCTCGGCGATGTCCCGGAAGATCTCCCCGCCGGAGACGTAGCCGCAGTCCATCGCGGCGGAGAGCCCCTCACACAGCGTCGTCGCGCCACAGCCCGGCGGCCCCGAGACCGTGACGAACAGGTTGCTGTCGATTCGTCGCCCGCCGTCGTCGTCCTCCGTGGCCATCACGGGTGTTCTCGAGCGCGAGACGGGTAAGGGTGCGGATCGACGCGGGAGGGGGTGAGAACGCGGATCGGCGCGGGAGCAGAGAAACTCGGATCAGTTGTAGCCGCGCCAGCGATGGCCGCACTCGGTACACTTGAAAAAGCGCGTCGGCGGCTCGTCGGCGCTGCCGGTCTGTTTGATCGTGTACCACGCCTCGCCGTGACCGCACTCGTCGCAGGACACGTCGGTGGCGGTCGGCTTCCCCTCGAAGTCGGCCCCCTCCTCCGTCTCGATCGGGTCGGAATCGCCCTGCTCCTCCGTCGAGACGAACCGCTCCGCGAGGTCGTCGTCGCGGTCGGTGGTGGCGCCGCAGTCGTCGTTTTGACAGACCATCTCGCCGTCGACCGACACCATCATCGATCCGCACTCGTCGCAAAATTGCATCGGTGATCGTTCCCGATGCTAGGGGCTCGTGCGGTTTGAACGGTTCGTTCCGAAACCGGGGATCCCATCGAGCATTCCGGATCGTTTCCACGACGGCCGATTACTCGTCGCCGCGGTCGAACTTCGGGTCGTCCTCGGTCACCATCGGGCAGTTTCGGACCCGAAACTCGTCGATCCCGACCACCTCGACGATCGCCGTCCCGTCGTGGCCGCACTCGACTTCCGGCGGCTCGCTGAAGTGGGGACATCGCTGGCAGTACTGTCGTTTCGAGACGAGGTGGTCCTCGTGGCGCTCGTCGTGGTCGACGAGCGTGGCGTCGCCGCCGATCTCGAAGCCCGATCCCTCCGAGTCGAGGCTCTCCCAGACGTCGTCGGTCGCCACGTCGACGTCCATCTGTTCGAAGGGGTCACCCTCCCCTCCCTCGAGCGTCGATTCGGACGGGGACGCCGAACCCGAAGTCGAACGCGGCTCGTCGGCCTCGAGCGCCGCGAAGGGGTCCTCCTCGGCGTCGACGTCGGATCCGGATTCGAATGCCTCGACGTCGTCGTCGAGTTCCGCCATCGTCTCGTCGAGACGATGATGAGTCTCGCCGAGATCGATCGGCTCGTCAGGATCGCCCGAGTCGTCCGGATCACCCGAGTCGTCCGGATCGCCCGAGTCGTTCGACTCGTCCGCGCCAGCCGACTTCGCTGCGGTCGTCCCGTCATCGTCGACCGCGTCGAAGTTCCACTCCTCGGGGGCCTCGGAGTCGTCAGCCATCGTCGTCCTCCAGGATGTCCGCCGCGGCCTCCGGCCCGTCGACCTCGCCCTCGAGCGCGGGTCGATCGCCGATCGTGAGCCACGGCTTGCCGAAGAACCCGGATTTGGGCTCGACGGACTCGAAGGGGGTATCGCAGTGTGGACACCGCGGCTTGGCCAAAAGGCCCACGTATACCGCGTCCTCACAGTTTCTGCAGGCGGCTTTGGTGATCCCGTGGTGGTTCGCCCGCGAGAGGATGTCCTCGAGGGCCTTCCGGCGGGACCGCAGCGCCTCGAGCTTGCCGAGACGCCGTTGGGTGCTCACGACCGCCTTCGCGACCCTGGTGAGTTTCGTCTCGAACTCCGAGACCCGCTCGTCGTGGGCCGCGAGCGAGTCGCTCACCGAGTCGGCGGACTCGAGGTCGCCCTCCAGGTCGTCGATCCGGCTCGAGAGATCGTCAACGGCGGTCTCGAGGTCGTCGATATCCACCTCGACGTCCGCGTGTTCGTGGTCCTTCGGCGCCCGGGATTCGACCTCCTCGAGGACCTGGATCACGCGGTTTCTGACGTCGGTGATCTGCTCTTCGAGTTCCGTCCGGAGCGCCCCGACGTCGTCCTCGATCCCGTCCACGTCCCGTTCGATCGCGTTCACGTCCCGTTCGACCGTCTCCACGTCGCGTTCGAGGTCGTGGACGTCCGCCCGCATGCGTTCGATCGTCTCGGCGTCGGGAACGTCGATGTCGCGCTCCTCCGCGAGGTTGACGATGGCCCGGGCGAGCAACTCGCGTTGCCCGTCGCTCGCGAGCCCCTCGACGTCCTCCGGCCAGTCGTCCCCCGCGGACAGCGTCATTCGTTCGGATCCCCCGTCGTGTTCCCTTCGACCCCGGCGCATAAGTAAGCTTGCGCGCGAGAGCGCGGGGATCGACGACTCGAACGGTGATCGATCCCCCGAGCGGCGAACGACGTTCCGGACGCCGATCGATCTCCCGGACGGTGAACGTCCAAACCGGGTGCGGTTCGGCGCAACACGCCGATCCTTGAACGTGGACGCCTTTATGCGCGTTCATGCGCGCGAACGGCATCGGACGGCTTTTGGGCTCGGACCGTCCTCACGTCGGTATGTCACGCCACGGTCGTCGCAGTCGTGCGGTCGTCCTCCTGCCGGCCGGAGCCCTCGCCCTCGTCGGAAGCCTCGAGACGTGGAACGGACGCGAATCGTTTCCGGCGCTCCGAATGCTCGAGGAGCCGGTCACCGTGGCCTCGATCCTCGCGTCCGCGCTCCTCGTGTTCGGGGCGATCCTCCTTTGTGCGGCGACGATCGCGCTCGCGGCGCGCCCGCCGACGCCGCGCGCCGTGGCCGTCGTTCCCGTCGTCGGCGCGGCCGGCGCCGGCCTGTTCGGGGTCCGAACCGGCCTCGTCGCAACGACCGCATCCGTTCCGACGGTCACGTCGATGGGGACGTTCGTTCTCACCGTAGTGGTCGCGGGAACGGCGGTCGCTCCGATCGCGATCGCCACGACGCGCGAGCACACGCCGGTCCTGTTGGCCGGCGCCATCGGGTTCCTCGCGGCGATCTTCTCGTCCCCCGCGCCCATCAGCACCGCGCTCGTCGGAGCCGCGAGCGGAATCTCGGCGGTGGGGACGCTGTGGATCGTCGACGCGAAGGCCTGGCGGCCGTGAAGCCGCATTCCGCCGGCTCCGGCGGCGGCCGTGACGTCGATACGCCTATCCGTGGCCGAACCGAATCGGGGACATGGCGTCGGAGCCCTGTGCTGTCTGTGGATCGGACGTTCGGATCGCCGGCGGGATCGGCGACCTCTGGAGCCTCGCGTTCGAGTCCACCCAGGGGATGACCCTGGAGCTCGTCGACGGCTCCGAGTTCTTTCTCTGTTTCGAGTGCGTCGAGCGGCTTCCGGAGGATCGCGAGCCGGTCGCGGACGACGTCGAGCGGCTCCGGAGGGCCGCCGAGGACGTCGAGCACGGCGAGTGAATCGGATGGAGCGAGGCGATCGGTCCGACCAATCCCTCCCGATCCCGTCCTTCCGATAGGTTTACTCCGATCGCAACGGACCCGGGAGTGTGGACCCCGACCGGATCCTCGCGGAGTTCCCCGCGCCGAGCTTTCGCGGCGCCCAGAAGGAGGCCCTCCACGACGTCCGCGACGCCTTCGCGGCGGGCAACGAGGTGGTCCTCGTGCGCGCGCCGACCGGCAGCGGCAAGTCGCTTCTGGCCCGGGCGATCATGGGAGGCGCACGCACCGTTGAGGCGGCCGAGCCGCGGCAGGCGACCGGCGCGTACTACACGACGCCGCAGGTCTCCCAGCTCGACGACGTCGCGACCGACGACCTCCTCGAGGACCTGAACGTGATCCGCGGCAAGTCGAATTACGCCTGCATCCTGCCGGGCGAACACGACACCCCGGTCGATCGCGCCCCCTGCGTTCGCCAGCGGGGGTTCGACTGCAGCGTGAAACACCGGTGTCCGTACTTCTCCGACCGGGCGATCGCCTCCTCGCGACGGTTCGCCGCCATGACGCTCGCGTACTTCATGCAGACGGCCGGATCCGAGGTGTTCGGCGAGCGCGACGTGGTCGTGATCGACGAGGCACACGGCCTCGCCGAGTGGGCCGAGATGTACGCGACGATCGAGTTGTCACCGGACCGCGTCCCGGTGTGGGAGGACGTGGGCGTGCCGGACGTCTCGGCGGCGAGTGCCTCCGGCGACCGGGACGCGGGACACGAGGGCGACGGTCACGACCCGCTCGATCGCACGGCGCGGTTCGTCGAACAACTCCGGAGCGTCTGTGAAGGCGCGAAGGACGACCTCGTCGGCCGGGCGGAACTCGACGCCGAGGAGGTCGCCCGCCGCGACCGCCTCCAGGAGCTGATCGGCGAGCTGGGGTGGTTCCTCGAGGACTACCGCGACCCGGAGAGCCCGACCACGTGGGTCGTCGACCAGCCCGGCGGCGAGGGCACGGCGATCACGATCAAGCCGCTCGACCCGGCCCGGTACCTCCGACACACGGTCTGGGACCGGGGGAACCGCTTCGCGCTGCTTTCGGCGACCATCCTCTCGAAGGAGGCGTTCTGTCGCGGCGTGGGCCTCGATCCGGACGACGTCGCGCTCGTCGACGTCGAGCACACGTTCCCGCTCGAGAACCGCCCGCTGTACGACGTCACCCGGGGGAAGATGACCTACGAGCACCGCGAGGAGACGCTTCCCCGGATCGCCGAGTTGATCGTCCGATTGATGGCCGAACACCCCGACGAGAAGGGGCTCGTTCACGCCCACTCGTACGCCATCGCCGACCAGCTCGTCGATCGTCTCGGCGAGTTCGGCGTCACCGCGCGGCTGCGCCGGCACACGAAGGCAACACGCGACGACGAGCTCGAGGCCTGGAAGGCGAGCGACGACCCCGAGGTCTTCGTCTCGGTGAAGATGGAGGAGGCGCTCGACCTCAGGGACGACCTATGTCGCTGGCAGGTGATCTGCAAGGCGCCCTACCTGAACACGAACGACTCGCGGGTCGAAAGACGCCTGGAGGAGGGCCAGTGGGCCTGGTACCACCGGGCGGCGCTGCGGACCGTCATTCAGGCGTGTGGACGCGTCGTCCGGGCGCCCGACGACGCCGGCGCGACGTACCTCGCCGACGACTCGCTCCTCGACCTCTTCGATCGCGCACGCGCCGATATGCCGTCGTGGTTCGGCGACCAGGTCCGCGAGATGTCGACGCCCGACCTCCCGCCGGCGGACCCGGCGGCGGCGCTCGCCGGGATCGACGCCGATCCGACCGTCACCGCGTCGGCGACTCCGGGATCGGCAACCCCGGGAGCGGCGGCGGACGACCGCCGGGAATCCGGCCACAGCGGTCAGTCGTCGGGGCAGAACCGCTCGAGCGCCTCGAACGGCGGCGACCGATCGACGTCCCGGTCGGATACCCGATCGGAGACCCGGTCGGAACGCGACGCGAAACGACGCGAGAACCATCCGCTCTCGGACGTCTGGGGCGACGGCTGAGCCGGTACGGGCCACCCGCGCCGCCTAGATGAGCGAGACGCCCCAGGCCACCATCGAGGAGACCATCAGGAACGCGAAGAACAGCGCGAACAGCTTCTGTCGGTCCATGCACTCAGAGTAGGCCGGCGAGCGGACATAACTCCTGTGTCCGCGCGTCGATCGGCCGCCTCGACCGATGCACGCCCGACCGTCGTCCCGTGTCCGTCGAGCTCTCGCCCCTCCGTTGATCCTTAAACGCACGCGCTTCGAGACGGGAGTTCGATCGTGTGATTATATCATATAAGGTCTGAATATCCCCTACAGGACATAGAAACCTTAATAATCGATCACGCCTCATCGACTGATATGGCACTCCACGGGCTGGCGACCGCGCTCACGCTGTACGACTCGGGAACGCTGACACTGTCCCAGGCGGCGTCCCGGGCCGGGATCGGCGAAACGGAGTTCATCGCGCAGCTGGAACGACGGGGCATCGAGGTGTCCGAGTCCGACCGGTCGGCGCGAAAACGGGTCGAGACGCGACCGGCACGCGCCGACTGACCCGGGACGACGATCGGGTCCCGGTCCGGCAGGAACCGAGCCGGCAGGAACCGAGCCGGCAGGAACCGAGCCGGATCCGGACGGACAACGGGTCGAGCAGGAGGTCGAAGCGAACGCCGCGTCGATCCGCCGTTTTCACTCCTCGTCGTCGGTCGCGGCGGGGTCCCGTTCGGGGACCAGATGGACCTCGCCGTCGTGTTTGACCGCGAGCGCGACGTCGGCGTCGTTCTCGAAGAAGTCGGGATTCGGGACCGTGACCGCCTCGTAGGTCTCGGGATCGAGCACCTGCACGGCGTGTTCGTCCTCCACGGTCACGACGGTCGTCTCCGACGCGTCCGCGCGGGACCCGATCCGCTCGGCGTCGGGGGCGTCGCCGTCGTCGAACCCGGAGACGTACTCCGCCCCGCTGGCGAGGCGAACGCCGCGAACCCGATCGGCGACGCCGGTGACGAGGACCGGGCCGTCTCCGTCGTCCGGGTCGACGATCTCGCCGGGGGCGTACCGGGGGAGTCGAACCGCGAAGGTCACCCGATAGACCTCGTTGCCGTCGGCGTCCTCCGTGACCAGGGTCGGATAGGACTCGAAGCTCCCGCCGAGCTGGTCCGTGATGCGCGTCGCGACGTCCTGTCCGAGCCCGTTCGAGGAGATCTTCAAGTTCGGCCCGTCCTCGGTCTCGTCTATCTCCGTGATGAAGGCCTCGCGGTCGCCCTTCGCCTCCTGGGCGGCGACGTGCGATTCGGCAATCTCGATCGCTCGCTCGCGTTCCTCCGCGGTGAGCTCTCGGTCGTCGGCCCGGATCTGTACGATCGCGGCGTAATAGCCGCCGGCGATGCGGCCACAGCGGTCACAGGTCCCCCGGGAAATCTTGACGGGAACGGTGACGGACTCCTCGCGGCGGGTCCCCCTGACCACTCCCGAGAACTGACAGTGCATCCGGATCGTGTTCTCGTCCACCTGTTCGGGCTCGACGCCCCACTCGACCGCCTCGGCGTCGACGTGAACCCCGAGACGCTCCGCGGTCTCGTCGACCGCGACGTCGGTGTAATCGCGCGCCTCCACGTCCCGCCAGGAGCTGCCGCGTCGGACCGCCCCACACCCCGAACAGACGAGGACCTCGATCCGGTCCGGGGCGTCGACGAGGTCGAAGTCCTCGAAGTAGCAGTCGTCACAGAGCTTCCGGTCCCGCGTGCGGGGGCGACCGGGAAGCGGCTCGGCGCGCTCGCCGACCGGATCGCCACAGCGCGGGCAGAAATCGCGGGACTCGCTCATCGCCTCTCCGTAGGTGAGTCGGCGGGTTAAGTCGACCGAATCGGGACCGTCGACGAGGGCGTGCGAACGCATCCGGAACGTCGGCAGGACCTGCAGGAGCCGCGTGTCTTTAACACGGCGGCGGCCGAGGAGACGGATATGGCAGACGAATCCGACGACGACACGCAACGGTTCGCGACCCGGAGCCTCCACGCGGGCGCGAAACCCGATCCGACGACCGGCGCGCGCGCGACGCCCATCTATCAGACGACCTCCTACTCCTTCGACGACGCCGACCACGCGGCCTCGCTTTTCGCCCTGGAGGAGCCCGGCAACATCTACTCGCGGATCATGAACCCGACGAACGCGGTCCTCGAGGAGCGGATCGCCTCCCTCGAGGGCGGGATCGCCGCCGTCGCGACGAGCTCCGGAATGGCCGCGTTGAACCTCGCGACCTTCCTGCTCGCCGGTCCCGGCGACAACATCGTCTCGGCCTCCTCGCTTTACGGGGGCACCTACACCTACCTCACCCACACCGTCGAGCGGCGCGGCGTCTCCACGCGGTTCGTCGACACGCTCGACGTCGACGCCTACGAGGAGGCGATCGACGAGGACACCGCCTACGTCCACCTCGAGACGATCGGCAACCCGGCGCTCGTGACGCCCGACATCGAGGCGATCGCCGAGGTCGCCCACGAGCACGACGCGCCGCTTCTCGTCGACAACACGTTCGCGACGCCGTACCTCTGTAACCCGCTCGACCACGGCGCGGACCTCGTGTGGCACTCGACCACGAAGTGGATCCACGGCGCCGGCACCACGATCGGCGGCGTCCTCGTCGACGGCGGCAGCTTCCCGTGGGGCGAACACGCCGATAAGTACCCCGAGATCGGCGGCGACAACCCGGCCTACCACGGCGTCAACTTCACCGAGCGGTTCGGCGACGCCGCGTTCACCTACGCCGCCGTCGCTCGCGGGCTGCGCGACCTCGGCTGCCAGCAGTCCCCCTTCGACTCCTGGCAGACGATCCAGGGGCTCAACACGCTGCCGTTCCGGATGGACCGCCACTGTGAGAACGCCGAGATCGTCGCCGAGCACCTCTCCGACCACCCCGAGGTGAGCTGGGTCAACTACCCCGGCCTGGAGGACCACGAGACCCACGAGGCCGCAAGCGAGTACCTCGACGGATACGGCGGCATGATCACCTTCGGGCTGGAGTCGGGATACGACGCCGCAAAGACGACGGTCGAGAGCACCGAGATCGCCTCGCTTCTGGCCAACGTCGGCGACGCGAAGACGCTCATCATCCATCCGGCCTCGACGACCCACCAGCAGCTGTCCGAGGAGGAGCTGCTGTCGGCGGGCGTCACGGAGGACATGGTCCGGCTGTCGGTCGGCCTCGAGGACCCCGAGGACATCCTCGCCGACCTCGATCAGGCGATCGAGACCGCGACCGAGTGAAGCGCCCCGTCCGATTGTAGACGTTCGTCGAAACGGTTAGGGGACTCGCGTCCCCTTCTCCGGAGGCATGACCAAAGTGAGCGTGGTCGGCGCCGCCGGCACCGTCGGTGCCGCCGCCGGCTACAACATCGCGTTGCGTGACGTGGCGGACGAGCTCGTCTTCGTGGACATCCCGGACAAGGAACCGGAGGCGGTCGGACAGGCCGCGGACGTCAACCACGGCGTCGCGTACGACTCGAACACGACCGTTCGACAGGGCGGCTACGAGGACACCGCGGGCTCGGACGTCGTCGTGATCACCGCCGGGATCCCGCGCCAGCCCGGCCAGACCCGGATCGACCTCGCCGGCGACAACGCGCCGATCATGGCGGACATCGGCTCGTCGATCGCGGAGTACAACGACGACTTCGTCACCGTGACGACCTCGAACCCGGTCGACCTGCTCAACCGGCACCTCTACGAGGTCGGCGACCGCGACCGCCACTCGGTCGTCGGGTTCGGCGGCCGGCTCGACTCCGCGCGCTTCCGGTACGTGCTCGCCGAGCGGTTCGACGTGCCCGTACGGAACGTCGAGGCGACGATCCTCGGCGAGCACGGCGACGCGCAGGTCCCGGTCTTCTCGAAGGTGCGCGTCGACGGCCGCGATCCGAGCTTCGATCCGGACGAGCGCGAGGCGATCCTGGCCGACCTCCAGGAGTCCGCGATGGACGTCATCGAGCGAAAGGGCGCCACCCAGTGGGGCCCCGCCACCGGCGTCGCCCACGTCGTCGAGGCGATCCTGCGGGACACCGGGGAGGTCCTCCCCTGCTCGGTCGCCCTCGAGGGCGAGTACGGCCACGAGGACACCGCCTTCGGCGTCCCCGCGAGGCTCGGGTCGAACGGGATCGAGGAGGTCATCGAGTGGGACCTCGACGAGTACGAGCGCGATCTGATGGCGGAGGCCGCGGAGAAGCTCTCAGAGCAGTACGCGGAGATCGCCTGAGAACGGGCTCGAGCGCACTGGGAGACGCCCTCGGACGCGTTCGTAAGGAACCCTCGAACACTTTTAAGCGACGCCCGGACGAAGTTCCGGTCGATGTACGACCGAATCCTGTTGCCGACCGACGGAAGCGAGGGGGTCGACCGGGCGACCGAGCACGCGATCGACGCGGCAAAGCGGTACGGCGCGACCCTCCACGTGCTCTTCGTGGTCGACGAGGGCGTGATCAACGCCTACCCCGGCGACGAGTACGTCCACGAGTTCGAGGGGGTCGAACGAACCCTCGAGGAGTTCGGCGAGGAGGCGGTCGAGCGGATCGGGTCCGAAGCGAAAGACGCCGGCGTCGACTCGGTCGTCACCGAGGTGCACCACGGCGAGCCCGACGAGGCGATCATCGGGTACATCGACGACGAGGACATCGGTCTCACGGTGATGGGCACGAAGGACCGTCCCGGGGAGTATCGCCGGCTTCTGGGGTCGGTGACCGAGCGCGTGGCTCGCCGATCGAGCGAGCCGATCACCATCGTGAAGACGACGGTGGAAGAGTAAAAAGTAGAAGAGTGGATCCGGCGGCGCGTTCGACCGTCAGACCCTACCGATCGACGTCGATCGACTCGATCGCGGCGTCGGTGGTCGGCTCGTCCTGTCTGTCGGTCGGGAGCGAACCGATCTCCTCGACGACGTCCATGCCGTCCGTGACCCGCCCGAAGACGGCATGGCGGCCGTCGAGGTGGGGCTGGGCGTCGAGGGTGATGAAGAACTGCGAGCCGTTGGTGTCGGGCCCGGAGTTGGCCATCGAGAGGATCCCCGGGTCGTCGTGGCCGAGGTCGTCGTGGAACTCGTCGTCGAACTGGTAGCCCGGGCCGCCGCGGCCGGTCTCGGTCGGGTCGCCGCCCTGGATCATGAAGTCGTCGATGACGCGGTGGAAGGCGACGTCGGAGTAGAGCGGGTCGATCCGCTTTTCGCCCGACTCGGGGTCCTCCCAGGCGCCGGTTCCGGGAGCGACCTCGGTGTTCTCGTAGTCGTTCGCGCCCTCGGCGAGCCCGACGAAGTTCTCCACGGTTCGCGGCGCGCGCTCCGCGAAGAGCTCGACCTCGATGTCGCCGTGAGTGGTGTGGATCGTCGCCGTCGGGTTGTCGGAGTCCGAATCGGTCATGTCCCCTGGTGGGGGCGGCGTCCGGAAAACGCTGCTCATTCGACGCCGGATCGGGGGACCGTCCTCCCCGGGTGTGCCGCCGGGGCGAACGGACAGCCTCTTCACCGCACGGGACCTCGTTCGGCAGGGATGTTGCTCACGGGAACGGTCGTGGCGGACCCCGGGACGGTCATCGAGGACGGGGCCGTCGTCGTGGATGGATCGGAGATCGCTGCCGTCGGCGGCCGCGAGGAGCTGGTCGACCGCTTTCCGGACCGCGAGCGGCGCGCGTTCGATCTGGTCGCGCCGGGACTGGTCGGCGCCCACGTCCACTCGGTGCAGTCGATCGGTCGGGGGATCGCCGACGACGCGGCGCTTCTCGAGTGGCTCTTCGATCACGTCCTCCCGATGGAGGCGGAGATGGACGCGGAGGCGACTCGAGCGGCGGCCGAACTCGGCTACCTCGAGTGTCTCGAGTCGGGAACCACGACCGTCGTCGACCACCTCACGGTCCACCACTCCGAGGCGGCCTTCGAGGCCGCGATCGACCTAGGGATCCGCGCCCGCATGGGGAAGGTACTCATGGACGCTGACTCGCCGTCGGGACTCGAACAGGACGCGGAGACCGCCCTCGCGGAGAGCGAGTCGCTCCTCCGCGAGTACCACGGCGCGGCCGACGGCCGGATCCGATATGCGGTGACCCCCCGATTCGCGCTGTCGTGTACCGAGGCGTGCCTGCGGGGCTGTCGCGAACTGGCCGATCGCCACGACGGCGTCCGGATCCACACGCACGCGAACGAGAACCGCGAGGAGGTCGAGGCCGTCGAGGAGCGGACCGGGACCTCGAACCTCCGGTTCCTCGACGAGGTCGGTCTCACGGGACCCGACGTGACCCTCGCCCACTGCGTCCACACCGACGAGCGCGAGCGCGAGCTGCTCGCGGAGACCGGGACGGTGGTGACCCACTGTCCCTCCTCGAACATGAAGCTCGCGAGCGGGATCGCCCCGATCTCGGAGTACCTCGATCGGGGGATCACGGTCGCGCTCGGCAACGACGGACCGCCGTGTAACAACACGCTCGACCCGTTCACGGAGATGCGCCAGGCGAGCCTCCTCGGGAAGGTCGACGCCCTCGATCCCACCCGGCTGCCGGCCGAACGCGTCCTCGGGATGGCGACCGCGGGCGGCGCGCGGGCGGCCGGTTTCGACCGGATCGGCGCGCTCCGGGAGGGGTACCGCGCGGACGTGATCGGGCTGTCCGCCGATCGGGCGCGGACGACCCCGATCCACGATCCGGTCTCACACCTCGTCTACGCGGCCCACGGGGACGACGTCGCCTTCACGATGGTCGACGGCACGGTGCGATACGACGACGGCGAACACGTCGGCGTGGACGCGGGGGAGATTCGCGAGCGGGCGACCCGGCACGCGAAACGGATCGCGGAGCGGATCTGATCGTCGCTCGGCTTCGCGTTCGGCGGATGCGGGTCACCCTCGCGATCGGAGAACGTCGATCAGCCGTACGCCCAATGAACGCCGATCAACCTCACGGCCTGCGGACGCGGACGGTCCCGTCGTGGCTCACGGTGACGAGAAGCCGTCGTTTGACCTCGCGCCCGTGGACGGCGTCGCCGGCGGCGTCGCCGACCGTCCGCATCAGCTCGGGGGCGGTGTGGTTGACCTTCACGCCCGCCCCGTCGCAGGCGTCGTAGACGGTTCCGGGAACGTCGTACAGGTCGGTTCCGGCGGGGATCTCGACGCGGACCGGCGCCGTGAGCGTCTCGGCGAACGCCACGGTCTCGCGGGCCTTCTCGACGTTCTCGCGAGCGCTCGACTCCACGCTCGAGACGTTCGCACGCGAGGTGCCGAGTACGGCGGCGATATCGGACTGCTTCATGCCGCGTTCGCGCAACACGAGCACCTCGGCCTGGCGACGGGTGAGCACGCTCCCGTCGGCACGAAATCCGGCACGCTCGAGCAGGTCGTCGACGGAGTCCGCGTCGATCGCGTCAGCACCCTCGAACGATCCGAGGTCGCCAGCGGAGCCGCCGGATCCGTCCCCGGAATCCGTTCGGTCCCGGCCTCGATCGACGTCGCCCGTTCCGTCGTCTGCATCCATGTCACCGGGGAGGGGATGCGGGCGGAAAAAGGTACAGTACGGACTGTCCGGGTTCCTCCGGGGGAAGGAGGAGGGGCCTCTACCGGCCCCAGAAGTTCTCGCGACTGCCGAGGCGCTCCCTGGCGATTCCCTCACGCTCCGAGTCGGCTTCGTCCTCGTCCTCGTCGTCGTCGACCGCGTCCTCCGTGTCGGCCGAGTCCGGGTCGGCGCCGTCCGCCGCGTCCGAACCCGCGTCGTCCGCGTCCTCGTCGTCTTCATCCTCCTCGAGTGGAAGCCGGTCGACGACCTTCTTGGAAGTCGCGTGGTTGGACTTGACGCGATGGATCCGGACCTCCGCACGCGCCGGCGGGAGGACGCCGTCGACGAGAACGATGAACCCGTCGTCGGTGCGGCCGACGCCGGCGCCGCTCTCGTGGATGTCGTCGACCTCGACGACGACCTCCTCGCCGGGCTGGACGGGCTGGCGTTTCAGCTCGTGGATCGGCATATCGTAGTGTTGACACCACTCGGCACCCCCGCGATCGCCGTAGTGTTGACAGCCCATCCCCTGGATTCGCTCCTCGAAGCTCGGGCAGTCGTCGGCGAGTGGACAGTCCGCCATGGCGGCAGTTAGCCGACGTGCGCTCTTTACGTTTCCGACTAGCCTACCGCGGCGGTCGAACGGGCCGCCCCGGCCGAGGTGGCCCGGGCGGGGATGTGCGAGCGAGCGCTCACTCCGGGGTGACGGGGCCGAACTCGTCGACCGGCATCACGCTGTAGTCGACGGAGAGGGTGTCCTGTGTCGCGCGGATCTTGCCCACGAACGAGGAGATCTCCTCGAGGCGCCCCTCGAGGACGAAAAGCTCCATGCAGTAGTGGGCGCCGACGTGGCTGTGAAAGTTCGAGGCGACGAGCCGCTCGTGTTCGTGTCGCAGCCGCATCATGCGCTCCTCGACGCTCGTCGTCTCGTAGTTGAACAGCACGGTGACGACGGCCATCAGCTCCCGGTCCTCCAAGCTGGCGTCCTCGAACTCCCCGAGGAGATTGCGGGCCGACTCGCGAACGACCTCGCTGCGGCCGGTGTAGCCGTGGTCCTCCGCGAATCGGTCGATCCGCTCCAACAGCTCCTCGGGCATCGAGACGCTGACGACGGTCATATGTTAACTACGCGCCGGCGAGTTGTTAAAGATTGAGTCGCGTGGGTGGTTCGATCGGGTGACCCACCGGATCGCCCTCCCCCGTCAGGGGAGGGACCGCCATCAAGCGGAGTCGGATTCGGAGTCGGAGTCACGCTCGGCGTCGACGTCGTGATCGTGTCCGTTCACGCCGGCATCGTCGTCGAAGATCAGATCGTGATCGCGTCCGGCCGCGTGGTCCTCCCGGTCTCCGGTCCCGCCCTCAAGGTCGGTCCGGTCGCCGGCCCCGCTTTCGGAGTCGCTCCGGTCGGGCGCCGCCGCCGTCATCGTCCAGACCGCGATCAGACCCAACAGCACGGCGGGGACCATCGGCAAGGCGAGGTACGTGCCGAAGAAGCCGAGGTCGAAGACGCCCACCGCGTAGGGGTAAACGTAGATGATCCCGGGAATCACGAGCGTACAGCCGATCACGGCGGCCGCGAGGAGCCACCCGGCGCGGCCGAACCCGTCCGGCTCGGGACGTGCGTCGGCCTCGGAGGGATCGGGATCGTCCACGCGATCGGAACGGCCGGGATCGCTGCGATCAGAGCTCACTGTCGGGAATTACCACCACCTTGCCAAAGCCCTCACGATCCTCGAGGAGCCGGTGGGCCTCCGCGGCCTCGCTCATCGGGAATGTCTCCCGGATCCGCGGCTCGAAGGTGCCGTCCCAGACGTGCTCGAGGACGTCGTCGACCTCGCCGGGTGTCCCCATCGTCGAGCCGATGACGGAAAGCTGGTTCCAGAAGATCCGGTTGAGTCCGGCGTCGGGGTTCGGCCCCGTCGTCGCTCCGCAGGTAACGAGCCGGCCTCCGCGCGCGAGCGACGCCAGCGAGTCGGGGTAGGTCGCCGCGCCGACGTGATCGACGACGACGTCGACTCCGCGGCGGTCGGTCAGGGCCGCGACCTCCTCGGCGAAGTCGTCCGCCTCGTAGTCGATGACGTGGTCGGCCCCGCACGCCTCGGCGTGGCGGAGCTTCGCCTCGCTGGAGGCGGTCGCGAACACCTCACAGCCCGCGTGGTCCGCGATCTGCACTGCGGCGTGGCCGACGCCGCCGGAGGCGCCGAGGACGAGGACGCGCTCGCCGGCCTCGACCTCCGCGCGCGTGTGCAACATTCGCCAGGCCGTCTGGAAGACGAGCGAGGCCGAGCCGGCGACCTCCCACTCGACGTGGTCGGGGACCGGAACGAGGTTGTCCGCCGGAACCGCGGCGCGTTCGGCGTGGACGCCCGGCATGTGCTCGCCGAGGATCCGGAACCGATAGCAGAGCGTCGGGTCGCCGTCCCGACAGAACTCGCAGGTGCCACACGAGACGCCCGCCGAGACCGCGACGTGATCGCCGGGCTCGAAGCGTTCGACGTCCGCTCCGACCGACTCCACGACACCGGCCGCGTCGCTGCCCGGAGTGTGTGGCATCTCGAGATCGACCCCCGGAAGCCCGCGGCGCGTCCACACGTCGAGGTGGTTGAGCGCGCCGGCCTTGACGTCGACGAGAACCTCGTCGTCGGCCGGTTCGGGGTCCGCCAGTTCGGCGTATTCGATCACGTCGCGGTCGCCGTGTTCGGAGAAGGTCACCGATCGCATACCGATCGACACCACGGCGAGCGACTAAACGGTTCCGTGGCCGATGGACTCGGACGCGGGCGGGTGAAGCCGATGGGCTCGGATGCGGGAATCGGATGTGGGTCGGCACGAACGCGGGAGCCGGAAGCCTTTGTGCGCCCGGACGGTACGGTCGGACATGACCGACGGACACGATCACGACCACGGGGAGGACCACGATCACGACGGTACAGGCGAACACGAAGATCACGACCACGGCGAGGACCACGGCCACGACCACCACGCTCACGACCTCGATCGGGTTCGCGTGGCGATCGTCACGGTGACGTCCTCGCGGACGATGGACGACGACCCCTCCGGCGAGTTCATCGAGAGCGCCCTCGGGGAGGCGGCCCACGAGGTGTCCGTCCGCGAGGTGATCCGGGACGACTTCGACGCCATCCAGGGGACGATCGATCGGCTCGTCAGCCGTGAGGATACGGACGCGGTGGTGACCACCGGGGGCACCGGCGTGACGCCGGACGACGTGACCCCGGAAGCGGTCGCGCCGCTCTTCGAGAAGGACCTCCCGGGCTTCGGCGAGACGTTCCGTCGGCTCTCCTACGAGGAGGTCGGCACGCGAACGATCGGATCGCGTGCGACGGCCGGGATCGCCGACGGAGTCCCGGTGTTCTGCCTGCCCGGATCGAGGAACGCCGTCCGGCTCGGGATGGAGGAGATCATCCTCCCGGAGATCGAGCACCTGACCGGGCTCGCACGCCGTGAGGAGTGAGGATCCAACTCGGAGAGGATCCGGAACGGCGGCCGACCCTACTCCGATTCGAGAACCGACTCGAGAACCGACTCCAGGACGGGCAGCGCCCACTTGACCTGTGCGCCGTCCTCGAGGAACACGATGGTCCGCGGCGGCCTCGTGGCCGTCGGACGAACCCGAAGCCCGGCCTGACTCGCCGCCTCGGCCACGATCTCTGGCGCCTCGTTGAACTCGAGACGTGCGCGGTCCGGTTGCACGTGGACCGCGGCGATCTCCCGGCCGCCGTCGCCGGTTCCGACGTCGCCACCGTCGCCGACATCGCTACCGGTACCGTCGTCGCCATTGCCATCGGCGTCATCGCCATCAACGTCGTCGGAACCGTCCGGATCGTCGAGGACGATCCGGTAGGCCAACTCGCCGTCGACGGTCGCCTCGACGTCGGGATCGGCGTCGGTCACCCGAAGCTCGCGAAGTCGGCCGGCGTCGCCGGTTATCTCCGAGGAGAGAAGCTGGGCGATCCGGACGCCGTCGGTCAGCCGATCCTCGACCATCAGACGGGACCTCCCGCGTCGGTCTCCCCGTCGGGAACGTTCCCGTCCGCTCGGTCGGTCGTGCTTTCGACGATCTCCCGGCGGACCGCATCGGCCAGTCCGTCGACGTCAGTGCCGCGCTCGCGCGCGTAGACGACCGCGGCAGCCTCGATCGAGATCCCCAGATCGCGTTGTCGCTCGTTGATCGAGGCGACGGCGGTCTGTTTGTCGACGCCGTTGCTCACGATCGTCTCGAGCGCGCGCTCGAAGGTGGACTGCTCGCGGAGGACGCTCTCGTCGGGAGTGAAGTCCTCGGGTATCTCGACCGCGTCGAGGTCGAATCCCGGGACGAGATCGTCGGTCTCCGGGTCGATATCGAGCAGGCCACGGCCCCTCGCGAGGTCGACGAGCCGCTTCGCCTGGTCGGGGGAGAACCAGTCGCGATCGAGCGACAGGGCGACGACGAACTCGCCCTCGCCGAGGCGGTCCGTGCCCCGCTGTCGAAACGGGACGGCGACGGCGACCTGCAGACTCATGAACGGATCCCGGCGATCGACGCCGGTAAAGCTACCGAACCGTCGCGCGCGCCCTGCGAAGGGCGCCCCGAGTCGAACGGTTCAAGTATTCGCTGGCCGTCTCCGGACGTATGAAGGATCAGGGACGCTCCACGCGCAAGCGCACCGGGGGTCGACTGCGGCCCTCCCACGACAAGAAGCGACACCAGCTCGGCCGCCAGCCCGCCGAGACGACCGTCGGCGAGCCGCGGTTCCGGTACGTCGACGCCCGCGGAAACGACACGAAGGTCCGCGCGCTCTCGACGAACACGGCCCAGATCGCCGACGGCGGCGAGACCGTGACCGCCGAGATCGAGAACGTGGTCGAGAACCCCTCGAACGTCAATTACGTCCGCCGAAACATCATCACGAAGGGCGCGGTCATCGAGACGAGCGAGGGACGCGCGCGCGTCACCTCACGTCCCGGACAGACCGGACTCGTCAACGCGGTCGCGATCGAGGAGTAGTACACGGCCACGGTCGCGGGTCGTCAATGCGGTCGCGGTCGACGTCCGTCGGACGCGATGGCCGAACTACTCGATCCGATCGCGTCCGCGATCGGTCGGGACGTACCCGATCGGATCTTCCCCACGTGCATCGTCATCGAGGTCGGTACCGGCAGGTCCGACTCGCTCGAGGAGGTCGAACGCGACGAGCCACTCGAGGACGTGACCGGTTCGTTCCCGCCAGATGGACTCCCAGGAGTCGGGATTCTTGTACCGCTCGTAGGTCGGAACGTCCGATCGGATCCGGTCGAAGACGGCCTTCGGGGTCGCGAGAGCGGCGCCACTCCCGCACTTGGAGGCCGCCCAAAGCACCTCGTGCGAGAGGAGGATCCGATCGAGGAACGCCTCGCGGAGCCGTTCGGCCGCCGGTTCCTCGCCGACGCGTTTGAATCCCGACCCGGTCCGCTCGACGACGCCGAGCGCGCGCAGGAACGTGAGCCAGGTGCGCGAGACGTCCCGGCTCGCAAATCCGACCCGCTGCATGAGCCGCTCACAGCAGTCGTCCTCGTCGGCGGGGACGATCGGGACCGTCCGCCACGCATCGCGAAGTCGCTCGAGCGGTCGGTCCTGGGGCGGAGCGGGAACCATCTTGAACCGGACGGCGGCGCGTCGATCGGGAGGGCGAGATTCGTCGACGGAGGGTTCCCCGGCGTTCGGTTCGGGGACGTCCGATTCGCCGGCGTCCGGATCCGAGTTCGTGTCGGTCGGCATGGGCGTCCCGGCGATCACTCGAGGCCGAACGATTCCGCGAGCATCGCGTCGTCGACCCCGCCGTGGGTGTAGGTCGGCCCGTCGACGACGTCGACGGTGACGTGGGCGGGCGCGAAGACGGACTCGGGGACGTCATAGAGGTCCCAGTCGGCCGACTCGAAGAGTTCGAGGAAGGGGGTGCCGTAGTCGTCGCGAGCCGTCGAGACGAGCTCGTCGAAGCGCGCGTCGTCGCGGGCGACCCGCAGGTAGACCTCGCCGCCGTAGGCGATGGCGTCGTTCGTCCGACCCATGGCGACGTCCTCGTCGTAGCTGACCGGGGCGACCGGCGCGGAGCCGGAGGCGGTGAGCACGTCCGTCGGGTCGTAGCCGAGCTCCAGAAGCCGGAACATCGCGAGCTCGGCCGCGCGCGCGGCCATGGTCACCGATCCGACGATGGACCCGGTCGCGAAGGTCGGCAGGAAGACCCCCGAGGGCTCGACGCCGGCGAGGTCGGCGACGTGTTCCGCGACCGTCTCGTCGGGTAGCGCGGTCGACTCGACCGAAAGCGTCGCGAACTCGAACTCGTCGTAGTAGCCGATCCGCTCGAACTCCGTCTCCCGGCCGACGAGCGCGCGGGCGGGACCGGATCCGAGCCCCTCGAACCCGTCGAACTCGAGCTCCCAGCCCGCTTTCTGGGAACAAAGCAGGGCGATGGCCGGGTGGTCCGTCGTCACCTCGATGAAGGGACGGGGCGTGCCGGCGACCCGGTCCATGGTACTCGTCACGTTCGCGAGGCCCGCCGTCTGGATCTCCGCGAGGAGGATCCCGGCCTCGATGCCGCCGTCGGCCTGGACGCCGAAGTCGAGGACCGTCGCCTCGTTCTCCAGCTCGTAGGCCGCGACGTTCAACTCGCCGGCGAAGTCGAGCGCCTCGTCGACGAGCTCGATCGCGGTCCGGTTGATGCTGTCCATACCGCCCGTGGGCGCTCCTCGCCTAAGGGGCTTATCAAGGTGTCCGCACCGGCGCGCTCACCGGCCGCCGGACGCCTCGCGGCCGAGGTGGTCCTCGACCGCCTCGACCTTCTCCGACGCCGAGACGTCGGCGGTCCGCTTGTCGTCGATCTTCAACACCGTCGAGACCCGGTCCCCGTCGACGGCCTCGTGGGCGGCCCGCGCCGCGGCGAACAGCGTCGCGGCGTCGTCGGCCTCGATCACGGTTCCCATCGGATTCGTCTCGTAGCTCACGTCGAACGCCTCCAGGGCGTCGACGGCCTTCGCGACCTCGCCGGACATGCTTCCCTCGATCACGGGCGCGACGCTCAACAGCGCGATTGCGGTCATGTCGGATCGATCGGCCGGCGGAGACATAAATGCGCGCGGACGATCCCGTTCCTGGGGGTCGAGAACTCCGCGCTCCAAAGAGACGCCGCCACGGTTAGGCGTCGAATGCGTCCCGGAGGAAGGCGATCTGGTGGCCGACCGCGGGTTCGAAGTCGGCGCCGTAGACCGACCAGTGGTCGGCGGGCATTCGAACGTAGGTGGACGACGGGAGCCGATCGGCGGCCGATTCGACCGCGGGTTCGGGCGCGAGCGCGTCGCGATCGCCCGCCAGCATCAGCGTGGGCGCGTGGACGTCCTCGATCCGGTCACCGAGCCGAGCGCGGGCGAGCGAGACGAGGGATCGGGCGGGCGTCTCGTTGCGCCAGGTCGACTCGCGGTCGACCAGGTCGAGGTACCCCCGTTTGGCGCCGGGGTCGGTGAGGACGGCTCGGTCGGCCTCCCCTCCGACGATCGGGACGGTTCGTCCCCCGCCGAGACGTCCGATCGTCGCGTCCCGTACCCCGGTCGCCATCGCGGCCAGGAAGGGCTTGGCGGCGCGACGACGAAGGAGGGCACGGCCGTCGAGGAGCGGCGTGATGGCGAGAACGGCGTCGACGTCGCGGCGATCGGACGCGGCCCGGAGGGCGTGAAGGGCTCCGAGCCCGGAGCCGTAGAGCGCGACGCCGGGGCCGAGGTCGTCGATCCGACGGACGCGATCGACCGCGGCGTCGTAGTCCTCGCGATGATGGACTGGCGCGATCCGGCGATCGCTTCCCCCGGAGTCGCCGAAGCCGCGATAGTCGAACCGGAAGGCCGCGTATCCGGCGGCGGCGAACCGTTCCGCGACCGCCGGCAGGCCGAACGACCGGTCCGCGCCGAGTTCCGGCCCCATGACGACGACAGGCGGGTCCGGCGTCCCGGAGGGGAGATACAGCGTGCCGCGGCAGGTGTCGCCGCCGATCTCGAAGGTGAGCGAACGGGTGGCATACCGCTCGCGCGCCGGGCGATCGAGGTCTCGCTGGGCGCGGTTTCGCGGGGTCCGTCGGCTCACGGGGCGTCCTCCGCGGTCGACGTCTCGGACGCGTGGTCGATCGTCTCGACCACGCGCGTGGAGAATTCGGTCTCCGAGAGCTCGTAGGACGCGAGCCGCTCGAACCACTCCGGCTCGACGTGCCAGCGGCCGAGTACGTCCCCGGGGGCGCGCTCGACGGTGGCCTCGACGCGCGTCGGCTCCCAGCGGTCGGCCTCCTGGAGGTCGATGAGGGCGTTACACGCACGACCGATCTCGGGGTGGTGGACGGTGTCGCCGGGGAACGCGGTCATGTAGGTGACCCGGAGGGCATCCTCGTCGACCGAGAGGTCCTCGACGCTTATCCCGTAGCTGCGAAGCTCCGCCGCGAGCGCGTCGGCGTCCATGGTCATGGCGACCGTTGTGTCGCCGAGGCTAAATCGGTACCGGGAGCCAGAACGAACGCGCGGAGGGGAGCCTCACCGGGCGGAGCACTCGCGTCGAAAAGCCGCGTGCGGGGGGGATCGTCGGGGGGACGACGAACCAAATTCGGTTGTCAGAGGCACACGATTTGGGTTTCCCGCGCGGCAAGCCATTCTTTGGCATCGAGCCTATTAACCTTTCTGCGATCGACGTCGTGTTACCACACCACCAACACGAACACACGGACGTGAAACGGCGACAGCGCTTTTCGATCCGAATCCGTATTCGACCTCGATGCACCTCACCGAGGCGCTCTTCGCCGAGGACGCCGCGATCGCCGTGGTCGGCGCGGGCGGGAAGAAGACGACGATGTACGCGCTCGCGGAGCGCCTCGATCGAGCGGTGATCACGGCGTCCGTCCGGATCCCGATCTTCGACCCGCACGTCGAAACGGTCGAGGTCACGGACGACCCCGTGGATCGCCTCGCGAACGCGTCTCCGAACGAGTTCCCGCTCGGGCTGGTCCGCGAGCGCGAGCGTGGACGGGACGACCGATATCTCGGGTACGGTCGTGAGGCTGCCGCGTCGATCGTCGACGCCCACCGCGGCGACGGAAGCGTGTTGATCAAGGCCGACGGCGCGCGAATGCGCGAGTTCAAGGCGCCCGGCGAGGCGGAACCGCAGATCCCCGATTCCGTCGACGTCGTGGTGCCGATCGCGAGCGTCTCGGCCGTCGGCGAGCCCCTCGATCAGGAGTCCGTCCACCGGCCGGAACGGGTCCGCGAGGTGGCTCGCGCCGCAGGCGTCGACGCCGAGATCGGCGAGCCGATCGGCCCGGAGACGGTCGCCGCGGTGCTCGCGAGCGATCGGGGCGGCCTGAGGAACGTTCCCGAGGGCGCACGTGTCGTCCCCCTGCTCAACAAGGTCGACGACGAGGCGGACCTCGCCGTGGCACGCCGGATCGCGGAGGGGCTCATCGGACGACTCGAACGCGACGGGAGGGATGGTCCCGCCGTGCCACACGTCGTCCTCGGACGGCTCATCGAGGGCGAGGTGGTCGACGTCGTTCCGACGGGGTGAGGATCGGAGCGCGGCCGAAGCGATCGCGCGCTACCGCGTCAGTTGAAACCTTTTTCCGCGTGTCGCCCCGAGTACGGACGTGTACGACGCGGTAGTCTTCGACAACGACGGGGTGCTCGTGGGACGGACACCCTTCGATACGCTTCGGGAGGCGGCCTGGAACGCCTTCGAGAGCGTCGGCGTCGAGGACCCGGATCTCGCCCACGTGGACGACGTCGCCATCGGCGTGACGCCCGCGACGCTCACGGACGTCTGCGAGCGGTACGACATCGATCCGAGCGAGTTCTGGCGCGTTCGCGACCGCGTCGCGAGCGACGCGCAGGTCGAGGACGCGCGGGCCGGCCGCAAGACGCCCTACGACGACCTCGACGTCCTCGACGAGATCGACGCCGCCCTCGGCGTGGTCTCCTCGAACCAGCAGGCGACGGTCGACTTCCTCCTCGATCACTTCGGCCTCGCCGGACGATTCGAGACCGCCTACGGCCGCGAGCCGTCGATCGCCAGCCTCTCGCGCAAGAAGCCGTCGCCCTACTACCTCGAGCGCGCGCTGGAGGACCTCTCGGCCGAGACCGCGCTCTTCGTCGGCGACAACGAGTCCGACCTGGAGGCGGCCGACAACGCCGGGATCGACTCGGCGTTCATCCGCCGTCCACACCGCCGCGACTTCGAGTTGACGCGCCAGCCGACCTACGAGATCGACGACCTCCACGACCTGGTGAGCATCTGCGGTCGCCGCTGAGGAGTCTCAACCCCACGGCCACCGTCGAACCGGGCGCCGCTTGCGGTCCCGCATCGATTCGTCCCCGGAGCGACCGGCGACGAGGCTTTGCCCCTGCCGCCCCAATCGTACCCATGACCGGCGAGTCGACGATCCGAGGCGATACCGAGGGGGACAGCGACACGGCGGACGGTGAGACGGCGGGGATCGACACGACGGACGGCGACGCTCCAGCGAGGCCCGTGGAGATGCACTCGGCCGAGGAGCTGGACGCGTTCCTCGCCGACCACGAGATCGTCCTCGTGGAGTTCCACACCGAAGGGTGTACGCTGTGTGAGTCGATCCAGCCGGTTCTCGGGGCGGTCGCACGCGCGGCGGACGTTCCGGTCGCGACGATCAACCCGCGGGACGACCCCGAGCTGATCGAGCGGTTCACGATAGCGAGCGTGCCGACGCTTCTCGTGGTCGTCGACGGCGAGCCGGTCGACCGCCTCGCGGAGGGGTTCGTCGGGGCCGACCGGATCCTCGAGTTCCTCGCGACCCACGCGCCGGACCGGGTTCCGAAGGAACGGTAAGGGGGTACAACTCGGTGAACGGTTTCCGACCGGTGAACGGTTTCCGAGAGGGGAAAGAGGAAGGAGTGGCGTCCGCGATCAGGTCGACGTCGGCGACATCTGGATGTTCAGGCTCTTTTGGATGATCTGGGTGAACGCCATCGAGCAGAGGAAGTACCAGACGATCCAGATCTGGATCGGCCCGAGGAGCGGATCGGTCCACGCGAGCGGCTGGCCGGCGATCGGGACGACGATCTCGCCGAGCTCGTAGTGGGCCTCGCTGCCGCGGTAGCCGACGACCCAGTACATCCACAGGAACGCCGGAATGGTGAGGAACATGATCCACACCATCGGGCGGAACTGCTCTTTGAACATGCCGAGCTGGTCGCCCATCGCCTCCATCTGTTCGTCCTGGATGCGGTCGAGCGCCTCCTGATCGTCGCGCTCTTTGGCCTCCTTGCGGCGCTGTTGGATCTCCTTCATCCGGTCCTGGTACTGGCCCATCTTCTCCATGTCCATGATCCCGGCGCGCAACAGCGTCGAGTAGAGGCCGGTGGCGAGCGCGACGACCATGATGACGACGTAGAAGGGGACGATCTCGGCGAGCGGTCCGAACACGAGGTCGACCGCCCCCGCGATGACCGATCTGACCGGCGCCCACGCGTAGCCGACGAAGAACCCGACGGTCACGAGCCCGGCGAGCTTGTCCCACTTCGACCAGGACGTCTCCTCGGGGGTCTCGGCGTCGGAGCCGGAGCCGCCGGACCCGCCGGACTCGTCGGCGGACTCGAGTCCGGCCTCGATCCCCTCGCGGTCGGCGAGCGCGAATCCGGCGTCGCCGTCGACGAGGACCCCCTTTTCGATCAGGCGGCCCCACTGTCCGCTCGTCAGCTCGTCGCGGACGTCGACCCACTTCACCTCGCCGTCGTCGGCGTTGTCGAGGACGGTCTCTATGGCCCCGCGCATCTCCTCGTCCTCCGCGACGAGGCCACGGACCTTCCGTTCGACCTTGCTCATCGTGAGCCGGTAGGAAACGGACGGTTAAGAACCTTTTAGCTCGCGTCCGCGGGCGAGCGGATCGATCGAGCGTCCATCCGCATCCGGACGTGAGGCGATCACTCCTCGTCGAGGACGTTCCGGATCCGATCGAAGACCTCGTCGGGCGCGGCCTCGCCGTCGATCTCGACGAGGTCGCCGGTCTCGCGGAAGTGCTCGATGACGGGTTCGGTGTTCTCCCGGTAGACGGACAACCGCTCCCTGGCCGTCTCCTCGGTGTCGTCGTCGCGCTGGTGGAGGTCGCCGCCGCACTCGTCACAGACGCCCGGTTCCTCGGGCGGGGCGAACTCGACGTGGTAGTTCGCGCCGCAGTCCTCACAGACGCGCCGGCCCGTCAGCCGGTCGACGAGGACCTCCTCGTCGACGTCGAGGAAGATCACGGCGTCGAGGTCCGTGATCTCCGAGAGGTACTCGGCCTGGTCGAGGTTGCGCGGGTAGCCGTCGAGAACGAAGCCGTCGGCGTCCGCGAGCGCGGCCTCGACGATCTCGTTGACGACCGGGTCCGGGACGAGATCGCCCGCCTCCATGTACTCGCGGGGGGTGCCGTACTCCGTCTCCATGTCCTTTCGGGCCCGCAGCGCGTCGCCGGTTGTGACGTGCTCGATGCCGTATTCCTCGGCCAGCTTCGTGCTCTGTGTGCCCTTGCCCGCACCGGGTGCGCCAAGCAGGAGAACGCGGTGGCTCATGTGCGAACGGTGGAAGCCCCCACCTAAAGCCTTGAAGATATCGACGCGACGGCGGGAGCGCTCCCCGTCCGGTTTCGCCGGTGTCGTCCAGTCGGGTTCCGTCCTCTTTCGTTCCGTCCCGGTCGTGTCGTGGATCCGGCTCGGAGAAGACCCGAAACGCTTTCGGGACGCCGCGTCGCCTTCGTGGACATGGCGTTTCTCCCCGAGGGGTTCACGTTGCCGGCGTTGCCGCACCTGCTCGTCCTGCTCGCCGCGGTCGGACTCGTCGGCGCCGCGTTTCGACGGAGCCCGCCGCGCGTGGAGTCTCGACACGTACTCGCGCTCGCGCCGTGGATGGTCGTCGGGTCGTGTCTGCACGTGCTGTACGTGATCGGCGCGTTACCCGAGGCGGCGCGACCGTTCGCCGGGACGCCGGCGGTCTACCTCACGGTCGCGGCGATCGCCGGCGCGGTTTGGATCGCGATCGACTCGACGGAGGCGATCCCGGCGAGCCGGGTTCCGACGGTCCTGGCCGCAAGCGGGGTGGCGGCGCTCGTTTCCGTCGTCGCCGTCGCCCTGGCCGCGGGCGCGCGAAGCGGAAGCCTCTCGCCGACCTGGCCCGCTGCGGCGCTCGTCCTCGCCGTGCCGATCGCGGCCGGAACGTGGTTTGCGCTCGTCCGGGCGGTTCCCCGCGCCTCGATCACGGGCGAGGTGGGTGCGCTCGCGGTGTTCGCACACGCGCTCGACGGGGTCTCGACGGCCGTCGGCGTCGACGTCCTCGGGTTCGGCGAGCGGACGCCGCTGTCGCGGCTCGTCATGGAGGCGGCGGCCGGCCTGCCGACGCCGGAGGCGATGGGGGTCGGCTGGCTGTTCGTTCTCGTCAAGCTCGCGGTCGCGAGCCTCGTCGTCGTGCTGTTCGCCGACTACGTCGAGGAGGACCCGACGGAGGGGTACCTCCTGCTCGGACTCGTCGCCGCGGTCGGGCTCGGACCGGGCGCGCACAACCTGTTGCTGTTCACCGTCTGGGGCGCGTGATCCGCCGTTCGTCGTCCCGCAAGCGTGTGAGCTACGGTTCGCCGCCCTCCGAGCGTGAGCTACCGGTCGTCAGTCCCCGTGCGTGAGAGCTGGCGTTCCGCGTTGTCGGGCGCGTCGTCGAGATCGAGCTCCGGTCGGTCGAGCTCCGATCGATCGAGTCCCAGTCGATCGATGGTCGCCGCCGTCGGGACTCCCTCGGCGTTCCACCCCCGCGAGCGGTAGTAGGCGTCGAGGGTCTCCTCGAACGCCGCCGGATCGATCCGGCGTCCCGCGGCCGGCCCGTCGGCGATCGGTTCCGCGAACAGGTCCGGAAGCCGATCGTCGCCGCGGTCGAACCCCTCCCTGACGTTGAACAGGCGGACCAGCGTCCAGATCCGCTCGCCGACCGCGGAGAGCGCGTCCGAGTCGGTCGGATACGCCACGTCGGCGGTCGAATCGAGCGCACGCATGAAGGGCTGGCCCCGGTCGGACCACATGGTCTCGCCGGCGAAGTCGTCGGCCACGAGGCTCCACAGAAGCGATCGAACGTTCTGGGCCCGGATCACGGGCTGGACGCGGTCGCCTTGATCCCACGCGGTGAAGACCTCGCGCTCGATCGGGCGGGCCCGGCGGTGGCAGCCGCCGCGGTCGCTCGTGGCGTACGCGAGCGCCATCGCCGGAGCGACCCGGGGATCGTAGGACGGAAGCGTCATCGACTTCACGGTCGGAACGGTCGTGAGGTCGAACCGGTCCGCGGCGACCTCGACGCCCAGCCGGAGCGCCTCGATCGCCTCGGGATCGATCTCATCGGAACCGCCCTCATCGGAATCGACACTCACACCGGCGATACGTCGAATGGCGCGCCGGGCGACCGCCGGATCCCCGAAGGCGACGTCGACATCGACGACATCGGACTCGTCCGCGGAGCGGGCGAGCCACGCGACCGCGTTGCCGGCCGAGACGACGTCGATCCCGAGGCGGTCACAGAGCCCGCCGAGCGCGGCAACCGCGTCGAAGTCGTCGATACCGAGCCCGGCGCCGAGCGACATCGACACCGCGCCGCGCGGAACCGTCTCACCGGCGTCGGTTTCGACCCGGAAGTCGCCGGAAACGGCCGAATCGGGGTTCTCCCTGCCGGTCGAGGCCTCCCGAGCGGCCTCGACGCCTATCGACTCGACGCCCTCGAAGCGGTCCCGCGTCCAGCCCTCGGTCGCGAGTCCACCGACGGCGTTCGCGAACTCGGCCGACTCCGCGGTGCCGGAGGCGGCGTGCCAGCGGCCGGTCGAATCCGCGGCGAATCGGTCCTCGTACTCCTCACGCAGGGTCGCGAGCTTGGGGGTTGCCGGGTCCGCCGAGTTCCCGCGAGCGACGACGGCCTTGAGCCCCTTCGCACCCATCACGGCGCCGGCGCCGCCACGACCGGCGTGATGCTCGCCGCCGTCGGAGGCGATCGTCGCGTATCGAACGCCGTTCTCGCCCGCGGGGCCGGCACACGCCACGGCGGCCTCCGGGTGGCGTTCGGCGGTCTCGACGGCGTCCCTGCCCCAGCAGTCGGCGGGGACGATCCGTCCCGCGCCGCCGTCGATCTCGATTCGGACGGGATCGTCGCTCGCGCCGGTCACGAGGAGCCCGAGACAGTCGTCGAGCGATCCCGCCAGCCGAGCCGCGAACTCGCCGCCGGCGTAGGAGTCGAGAAAACAGCCGGTGAGCGGGGACTTCGTCACGGCGGCGTACCGCGGCTCGCCGGGCACGGAGCCGGAGAGCGGACCGACGAGGAAACAGAGGAGGTTGTCGGGAGCGAGCGGATCGACCCCCGGCTCGAGCTCCGAGAGGAGATAGCGCGCGCCGAGACCCTTCCCGCCGAGGTACAGACGGCGCCAGCGCTCGGGAACGCGTTCGCGACGGAGCGTTCCGGCGGAGAGGTCCGCGCGGAGCACGTGTGTCCGATCGGCCATCGAGTCGTGGGGAGCGTTGTCGCGCGCGGCGTATATGTCGTCTGGTACGCCGTCCGGTCGCGGGCCGGAAGCGGTCGGGACGGGAAGGACCCATCGAGCGCGCGCCGGTCCGCGATCTTTGGGAAGAGTCTGCGAGTGGCGAGGGAGACCTCGAGCATCGAGGAAAAGTCCGCGAGTGGCGGGGGAAAGTCCTTGAGCGACGGGGACCAACCTCCCCCATGGTCAGCGAGGAGCCCGCGGCCGGAGATCGGCGTTCTTCGACCGGGGGGCAAGACTCCACGGGCGGGGCGGAGGGCCTGACGGGCGCGATCGTCGCGGGCGGTCGGTCGACCCGGTTCGGCGAGGTCGACAAGGCGGTTGCGCCGCTCGCCGGGACCCCGATGATCCGCCGGGTCGCCGACCGGTTGGCGGGCGTCGACGACCCGATCGATCCCGGCAGCGACCGCGCGAGCGGCGGCGAGGCGGTCGTTCGGGACCTCGTGATCAACTGCCGGGCCGACCAGCGGCCGACGATCGAGGAGGCGATGGACGGCTACCCGCTCGCGGTTCGCTACGCGGTCGACGAGGAGCCCGACCAGGGCCCGATGGCGGGGATCAGGAACGCCTGCCGCGGGGCCTCCGGGGAGTACGTCGCGGTCGTCGCCTGCGACATGCCGTTCGTCGATCCGACCCTGATCGAGCGACTCCACGAGCGCGCGATCGGACACGAGGGGTCGGTTCCGCGGATCGACGACCGGTGGTTCCAGACGACGCAGGCGGTCTACCGGGCCGATCCGATGGCGGCAGCCTGCGATCGGATGCTCGCGGCCGGGAAACGGAAGATAGTCGAGGCGCTCTCCGAGCTCGAGTACGTCGTCCTCGACGGCGAGGAGATCCGGGCAGTGACGAGCGAGCGGACCTTCGAGAACCTCAACACCCGCGAGGACCTAGCGTCCGCGAGGGAACGGATCGACGGGAACGGGGCGTGAACCGATCGGCGGCGAAGCGTAAGCCGGTCGGCGGCGGATGGATCTCGGGGTCGAGGCGATCGGGATCGTCGATCCGGTTTGAAAGGTATCACCAATACCTTTTTGTGGATATCCGTGACCCCTGTAGTCGTCATGGAGACCCGAGTTGCGTACCTCGACGTGGGAGAGATCAACATGGACACGGTCGAGCTACCGGAGCTCGGACCCAACGACGTGCTGGTGAAGACACATCAGGCGTCGGTCTGCGGGTCCGAACGCTATTTCTACCGGGGCGTGACCGTCCGGGAGGAGGACGAAGCGAGGGGTCGCCCGAACGAGGGCGGCGAATACCACGAGGGGGAAGGGCGACGACACTCCTACCCGATGGGTCCGCTCGGTCACGAGGGCGGCGGGACCATAGAGGCGGTGGGATCGGCGGTCGACGAGTACCTCGGCGGCGGGTCGGTCTCGGTCGGCGACCGGGTGGGAAGCCTCTACTACCCGACCTACACGGACTACTGGGTGACGGACGTCTCGAACGTCCAGCCGATCCCGGACGGCGTGTCCTTCGAGGTCGGGTGCCTCTACGAGGCGCTCGCGTGTGCGGCGTGGGCCGCCCGGCGGATGGACGTCAAACTCGGGGACACGGTCGCGGTGAACGGCGCGGGCTTCGCCGGCAACATACTCCTCCAGGGGGCGATCGAATCGGGCGCCTCGAGGGTCTTCGCGGTGGACGTCGCGGACGAGAAGCTGGAGATCGCGAAGGACCTCGGCGCCGACGTCGCGATCAATCCCGAGGAGGAGGACCCCGTAGCGCGCGTCGACGAGCTGACCGAGGGCGAGGGCGTCGACGTGGCCGTCGAGGCCGTGGGCGGGACCGGGGTCGGCATCAAACAGGCGCTCGGAATGGTCGCACACAACGGGGTCCTCGCGCTATACGGGGACAACTACGAGCCGATAGAGGAGTTCTGTTTCCATCGCTTCCACGAGGACGGACTCGAGGTGCAGAACCTCAACGCGATGCACTACACCGAGCTGCAGGCCGTGGAGTACGCCCGCGAGGCGTATCGCGCCGTGGAACGTGACGTCTTCGACATCGACGTCATCCTCGAGAACTCGAACAGCCATCCGCTCGAGGAGCTTCCGGAGGTCTTCGCACGGGAGACGGAATCCGCGGAGGATCAGGGCTCGCTGAAGACGCTGATCATCCCCTGAGAGCCCCGATCTCCTCTCGAGCGATCGCGTTTATATGTGACACCGCCGTAGACGCACGCGTGTCGAACGAGAACGTCACCGTCAGGATCGACCCGCACGTCCACTCGGAGGCGTCCTACGACGGCCACGAGCCGGTCGAGTTGATCCTCGAACACGCCGCAGACATCGGGCTCGACGCGGTGGTCATCACCGACCACGACGTCTGTTCCGAGTCGGTTCGCGCCGCCGAACTCGCGCCCGAGTACGGGCTGATCGGGATCCCCGGCGTGGAGGTCTCGACCGCCCACGGGCACCTGCTCGCGATCGGCGTCGACTCGATGCCCCCGCATCGCGTCCCCTACGACGAGACGGTGGAGTGGATCCACGACCACGGCGGGGTGGCGATCGTCCCCCACCCCTTCCAGCGGTCGCGACACGGCGTCCGTCGTCGCTACATCCCGACGAAAGCGGACGCGTCGGGGATCGCAACCAAAGGGGACGGGACGGAATCCTCGCCCACGGCGGCGGACGGCGGTGAACCCTCGCCCGCGACCGCGGACGGAGAAGCCCCGACCGGAGCGGACGGGGCGACTCCCCCGAGCGGCGTCGACGCCATCGAGGTGTTCAACGCGTGGCTGTTCACGGGCTATCGAAACCGCAAGGCTCGGCGGTTCGCCGCCGAGAACGCCCTTCCGGGCGTCGCCGCGAGCGACGCCCACACGCTCGAGTACGTGGGACGGGCCTTCACCGAGGTCGAGATCGACGACGCGGCGTCGATCGACGCGGTGGAATCCGCGGACGTGCTCGAGGCGATCCGCGACGGGACGACAACCGTGTCGGGCAAGCGCGCGCCCGTGCCGATGGCGGCCAGACACTACGCCATCGCCGCGGGACGCAAGTCCGGCTACTACGCGAAGACGGGTGCCGTCCGGAGCGCGGCCGCGGCACGGTGGGCGGCGTTCACCGCCGCCTCGACGGCCCGCGTGGGCGCGCTTCAGGGCGCCCACCGGATCGCGCGGGTCGCCTCGTGGCTGCGGTGAGCCCCCGGATCCACGAGGGCGGAACCATCACCGCGCCGTGCTGCCGCCGTCGACGGCGATCACCTCGCCGGTGACGTAGTCGGCCCCCGGCGAGAGCAGGAACGCCACCGTCTCGGCGACGTCCCCGGCCTCGCCGAGCCGCCCGAGCGGAATGTCACGTGCGCGCCGATCCTCCCAGTCCGGATCCTCGTTGCGGACCGCCTCGTTCATCGACGTCCGGGTCGTGCCCGGCGCGACGGCGTTGACCCGTACGTTCTCGTCGGCGTATTCGACGGCGAGCTGGCGTGTCAACGCGTCGATCGCCCCCTTCGTCGCACAGTAGGCCGGCAGATTCGGGACGCCGCGCGTGGCGGCCTCCGAGGAGACGAACACGAGCGATCCGTCCGTCTCGACCAACGGGGGGATCGTCGCCCTCGCGACCCGCAGCGCGCCGAGCAGGTTGGTGTCGACGACGAACTCGAGGTCCTCGTCGGTCGCCTCGTCGATCGGTCCGCGAGTGAGCACGCCGACGGTGGTGACGACGGCGTCGAGACCGCCGAACTCCTCGAGCGCGCGTTCGACCGCCCGGTTCACCGCGGCCGTCTCGCGGACGTCGCACTCGATGGGCACCGTCTCGCCGTCGAGCGTCGCCGATAGCTCGCGAAGCTCGTCGATCGACCGGGCCGCCATGGCGACCGCGGCCCCCTGGTCCGCGAGCGTCTCGACGATGGCCCGCCCCATGCCGCGGCTCGCCCCGACGACGAGCGCGCGCATCTCCTCGCCTTCCGGGATACTCCCGATTCCGTCGGCGTCGGCTGGTTCGTCCGTGTCCATGTCTCACGGAAGGCGGAGCGAGGAAGATAGCCGTTCGGGTCGAGGCGAGTCGGGCGGAACTGGCGAGTCGGGGCGAAGATCGGCTCCGATCCCCGGTCAGTCGGCCGCGACCTCGGCGGTCGAGTCGGACATCGCGAGCACGTCGTCGAAGAAGTCGAGGGAGTCGTGGGGTCCGGGGTTCGCCTCGGGGTGGTACTGGCGGGTGATGACGCCGTACTCCTCGCTTTCGAGCCCCTCGGCCGTGTCGTCGTTGACGTTGACCTGGGTGACCTCAAGCGGCCCGGGGTCGGAGACGGTGTAGCCGTGGTTCTGGGTCGTCATCACGACGCGGTCGGTCCGGAGGTCCTTGACTGGCTGGTTGACCCCGCGGTGGCCGAAGGTCATCTTCTCCGTCGAGCCGCCGAGCGCGCTCGCGATGATCTGCTGGCCCAGACAGATGCCCGCGAGGGGGAGATCGCCCGCGAAGGCGTTCACGACCGCCTTCGCGGCCTCGAAGTTCTCCGGATCGCCGGGACCGTTCGAGACGAACAGGACGTCGGGATCGACGGCCTCGACGTCCGCGGGGGTCGAGTCGTAGGGCAGGACGTGGACGTCCGCGCCGCGTTCGTTCAACGACTCGACGATGGAACCCTTCGCGCCGCAGTCGAGAAGGGCGATCCGCGCGTCGACCGCGCCGTTCGGATCGGCCTCGTGGACGGTCGGTTCGGAGACGGAGACGCCGGCGCCGATGTCGACGTGGTCGCTCATCGGCTTGCACGCCTCCATCTCGGCCTTCGCGTCCTCGGGCGTGACGTCCTCTCCGGCGGCGATCCCGCAGGCCATCGCGCCCTCCTCGCGGACGGTCGTGACGAGTTCGCGCGTGTCGAGGTGGTCGATCGCCGGAATCCCCTCCTCGGCGAGCCACTCCGCGACGTCGTCGGTGAACTCGCGGGCGATCGCCGCGCGCGGCTGGACCCTGTCGGACTCGAACCGCTCGGAGCGGACCCCGTAGTTTCCGATCAGCGGATACGAGAACGTGAGGACCTGCTCGGCGTACGAGGGATCGGTGAGCGACTCCTCGTAACCGGTGTACGCGGTCGTAAAGACCAGTTCGCCACGTGTACGCCCCGGTGCGCGGGTGCGCGCCTCGAGCACGCGTCCGTCTGCCAACGCGATGTAGGCGTCCGTCATTACGAGAAACGTACGGAGCTACCCTAATAAGTGCGTCGTTCGTAGTTGAGTTACGAAATTCGTAATCAGTATATGGCCGCGGTCCCACGGACCGACATGGACGAACTCGATCGGCAGATCCTCGGCGTCCTCCGTCGGGACTCGCGCACCCCGTATACCGAGATCGCGGACGAGGTCGGGACCTCGGAGGGCACGGTCAGGAACCGGGTCGAGCGAATGAACGAGGAGGGCGTCATCGAGCGGTTCACGGTGACGACGCGGACGGGCAACGTGAAGGCGATGATCGAGATCTCCGTCGAGGTCCACGTCGACACGAGCGCCGTGAGCGAGCGGATGGCCGACTGGGAGGAGGTCGACTTCGTCTGGCAGGTCTCCGGCGAGGACGACATCGTGCTCGTCGTCGACTGCGTCGACACGGGCGCGGTCAACGAGCTGATCACCGACGCCCGCGAGATGGACGACGTCAAATCGACGAAGACGCGCCTCATCCTCGACGAGCGGCTGGGGTGAGCCGAGACCGCCAACGGCTGGGTGAGCCGAGACCGCCAACGGCTGGGTGAGCCGAGACCGCCAACGGCTGGGTGAGCCGAGACCGCCAACGGCTGGGTGAGCCGAGAACGCAGGCGATCGACGATCCAGGGGAACGAGATCCGACGGCGATCCGGTCCGTATCGATCGAATTCTTATTAGGGGGGCTCGCCGTCCCATACCGTATGAACGCAGACGACGCGGCCGATCGCCCTCCGATCGCCGACGGCGGCGAGTCCAGCGGCGGACCCGAGGACGAACTCGACCACGAGAACGCGAACCAGGACGTCATCGCGGTCGACTCCGAGGACACAGCACAGGGCACGGTCAATCGCCTCGACGCACACACCGGCGACGGGATCCGCCACCGGGCGTTCACCTGCCTCGTCTTCGACGGCGACGGCAGGCTCCTGTTGGCCCAGCGCGCGCCCGGAAAGCGGCTGTGGGACACCCACTGGGACGGGACGGTCGCCTCCCACCCGGTCGAGGGACAGACCCAGGCGGAGGCGACGGAACAGCGTCTCGAGGAGGAACTCGGGATCACGCCCGACCAGTACGACGACCTCCGCGTGACGGACAAGTTCGAGTACAAACGCTACTACCCGAACGCGGGCGTCGAGTGGGAGGTCTGTGCGGTGCTCAAGGTCACCCTCACGGACGTCAGCCTCGACCCCGACGAGGAGGAGATCGCCGGGCTGCTGTGGGTGGACTACGAGCACCTCCACGAACACCCGAAGTGGTACCGCCAGCTCAGGCTGTGTCCCTGGTTCGAGATCGCGATGCGGCGCGACTTTTCGGAATAGGTTCGACACCGGCGTCTTCGCGTGACGGATCACTCGAGCAGCGACTCGCCGGTCATCGCGTCCGGCTGGTCGATCCCCATCGTCTCGAGGATCGTCGGAGCCACGTCACAAAGCGACCCGTCCTCGCGGATCGACCGGCCGCGGTCGTCGCCGGCCGGCGACAGGTAGACGAACGGGACCGGATTGTACGTGTGGGCGGTGTGCGGCTCGGCCGCCGTGCCCATGTCGTCGGCGTTGCCGTGGTCCGCGGTCACGATGGCGTGTCCGTCGGCGTCCGCGATCGCCGCGAGGAGCCGGTCGAGCTGGTCATCGACCGTCTCGACGGCGCGGATCGCGGCCTCGTAATCCCCGGTGTGGCCGACCATGTCGGGATTGGCGTAGTTCAACACGACCAGTTCGGGGTCGTCCTCGCGGATCGTGGCGATCGCCTCGTCCGTGACCTCGCGCGCGGACATCTCGGGCCGGCGATCGTAGGTCGCGACGTCCGGACTCTCGACGATCGTCCGGATCTCGCCGGGGAACTCCACCTCGCGGCCGCCGTTGAGGAAGTAGGTGACGTGGGCGTACTTCTCCGACTCGGCGATCCGGAGCTGTCGGAGCCCGGCGTCTGCGACCACCTCGCCGAGGGTATCCTCCGGGATCTCCGGGGGGAACGCGACCGGGAACTCGAAGGTCTCGTCGTACTCGGTCATCGTCACCATCCGGATCTCGGGCTGGTCGAGATCGAAGGGCCACTCCGGCTCGGTCCCGGTGAGCAGACGGACGAGCTGTCTGGCGCGATCGGCCCGGAAGTTGAAGAAGACGACCGCGTCGCCGTCCGAGAGGGCCGGCTCGTCGGCCACGAGCGTCGGTTCGATGAACTCGTCCGTCTCGCCGCGCTCGTGGGCGCGCTCGGCGGCCTCGACGGCCGAATCGGCGACGTGTGGGGCCTCGCGGTTCACGATCGCCTCGTAGGCCTTCCGGGTTCGCTCCCAGTTCCGGTCGCGGTCCATCGCGTGATACCGACCCGTCACGGTGGCGACCTCGCCGGTGGCGACGTCCGCGGCGTGGTCCGAGACGTCCGCGAGGAACGTGTCCGCGATCTCGGGGGCCGTGTCCCGGCCGTCGGTGAAGGCGTGGGTGCTCGCGGGCACGCCCGCGTCGTCGGCGAGATCGATCAGCGCCTTCAGGTGGTCGACGGAGGAGTGGACCCCGCCGTCGGAGACGAGTCCCATGAAGTGGACCCGTCCCCCGTGGGAGTCGACGAAGGAGAACGCCTCGCGAAGCGCCTCGTTGTCGGCCAGCTCGCCGGCGGCGATCGCGTCCGATATCCGGGTGTAGGCCTGTTTCACCACCCGACCGGCCCCGATGTTGAGGTGTCCGACCTCGGAGTTGCCCATCTGTCCCTCGGGCAGCCCGACCCGCCGGCCGTGAACGGTCAGTCGGCCGGAGGCTCCCTTCGCCGATATCCCCTCGAAGGTGGGCGTGTCGGCGGCCGCGACCGCGTTCCGCCGGTCGTGGTCGCCGATCCCCCACCCGTCCAACACGACGAGCGCCGTTCTCATACCCGAACCGTCGGGGGCGACGCCCAACTACCCTTCGTTGTGGGGACCGGAGCGCGGCGGGCTCGCCCGCCGACTCGAACCGACACGATCTCCGCTCGAACGAGCATGATCTCCACTCGAAACGCCGCCCGCGTGCGTCCGACGTTCGTCGCACGCGAGACGGCCTGATCGGCCGCAGTCGGCCGGTCGTCCACTTTCACCGCGGCTACGGAACTTTTTACCACATGCCGCCCCAAGGGGCCCACGCCTCCCATTCGAAAACACGCCGGAGGCAACAACCATGACGGAACTACGAGACCACGCGGAAGCGATAGCCGAACAGTTCTCGGACCACCTCGACCCGGACGTCGACGAGATCGAGGCCCGGCTGGACAACCTCGTCACCGAATACCGGGTGCCCGTCGAGGAGGCGAGACGGAGCATCACCAACGACTACCTCGACGAGGCCGGCCTCGAGCGCGACGAGCTCGGACGGGGCGGGAGCGAACGGGTCCAGGTGAACGAGATCGACGAGGACGAACAGTGGGTCGACCTGCGCGTGCGCGTCGTCGACCTCTGGGAGCCCCGAAGCGACGCCGTCGCCCAGGTCGGGCTGCTCGGGGACGAGTCGGGGACGATCAAGTTCACAGCCTTCGAGACCTCGGATCTTCCCCTGCTCGAGGAGGATCAGGCCTACGATCTCTCGAACGTCGTCACCGACGAGTACGAGGGACGGTACTCGGTCAAGCTCAACCGGACGACCGGAATCTCGGAGATCGACGAGGAGATCGAGGTCGGCGACAACGCCGAGACGGTCGAGGGAGCCCTCGTCGACGTCCAGTCCGGCTCCGGTCTCATAAAGCGGTGTCCCGAGGAGGACTGCACGCGGGTGCTCCAGAACGGGCGCTGTAGCGAACACGGCAAGGTCGACGGCGAGTTCGACCTCCGGATCAAGGGCGTCCTCGACGACGGGCGGGAGGTCCACGAGGTCATCTTCGACCGGGAGGCCACGGAGGAGCTGACCGGCATGGGCCTCGAGGAGGCCAAACAGCTGGCGATGGACGCGCTCGATACGACGGTGGTCGCGGACGAGATGTCGGAGGGCATCCTCGGGCGGTACTACCGGGTCACCGGTCCGACGCTCGGCCGGTACGTGCTCGCGGACGAGACGGAGGAGCCCGGGCCGGTGGACGTCGAACGCGCGCTGATCAACGCGAGGTCGATCTGAGATGAGTCAAAGCGAATCCACCCCCATGAGGGAGGTCGCCCGGCGCGTCTTCGCCACCGAGTTCAACGACGCCGGCTACACGTTCAAGGAGTCCGACGACGAGCGCGCGCCCGTCTACTCGCTGCTTCCCACCGGGGAGTCCGCGAACCGGGTGTTCCTCGTCGGCACGCTCACGGAGAAGGACGACGTGGGCGAGGACAACGAGTACTGGCGCGGCCGGATCGTCGATCCGACGGGGACGTTCTTCGTCTACGCCGGCCAGTACCAGCCCGAGGCCGCGAGCACGCTCCGCGACCTCGAGCCGCCGGCGTACGTCGCCGTGGTCGGCAAGCCGCGGACCTACGAGACAGACGACGGCTCGATCAACGTCTCGGTCCGCCCGGAGTCGATCACCCCGGTCGACGCCGCCGTCCGCGATCGCTGGGTCGCCGAGACCGCGGAGCGGACGATAGAGCGCGTCGCCCGGTTCGACGACGAGGCCAACGAGTACGCGCGAATGGCACGCGAACACTACGATCTCGACCCCGAGACCTACCGCGCGGCGGCGCTCTCGGCGCTCGAGGATCTCGACGAGGGAGAAGGCGGTAACGATTCGGGGACTGACGACGCCGACTCGGAGGCGGACGACGCCGAGACCTCGCTCGAGGCGTAGGGTCTCGGCGGCCGGCATGCGCCGTCGCGGGTGACCGGGCGGCAGTTCACACGGCGGCGGTCATTCGTCCGTCGATCGACGATCCGCGTCGATCTGTGAGACGATCGTAGACGATCGTAAGCGACCGGAAACCGACGGAAAACGCGGCCGCTCACGCGTCGTCCGCGACCGAAAAACGACGGCTCGACGGCGGGGTCAGGTGACGGTCACGCGACGTTGAACCCCTTCTCGCGGAGGAACTCCTCGACGCGCCCGGAGTGGTTTCCCTGCAGCTCGATGGCGTCGTCCTCGACGGTGCCGCCGCAGGCGAACTTCGATTTGAGATCCGACGACAGCGAGTCGAGATCGACGTCCTTGGGGTCGAATCCTTCGATGACCGTTACCTCCTTTCCGTACCTTCGCTCGTCGATGCGGATGCTGATCTGCTGGGACTCCTTGGCGACGTCCTCGCAGACGCAGAGTTCCTGGGGCAGCCCGCACGTCGAGCAGACTTCCGACATTACGGTTCGAACCTACTGGATGCCGGTATTAAATAGTGTCGGGACCCCCGGCGTCGGTATCACGGATCGGCGGGGCGTTAACCGACGCCGACCGTCACCACGGATCGGCGGAGCGTTGACCGACGCCGACCGTCACCACGGATCGGCGGAGCGTTGGCCGACGCCGACCGTCACCACGGATCGGCGGGGATTTCTCCGACGCCGGCCTCAGCGTCCCCCGTCCGCGTCGTCGACGGCGCCGATCGGGTCGCGTGCGCGGGCGTTCTCTCCGATCGGGTCGCCGAAGGACTCCACGCCGATCACCGTGTCCCGCTCGTAGGCGACGTGGCCGCGAACGATGGTGATCTCGGGGAACACCCCGGTCATCCCCTCGAAGGGGGTCCACCGACACTTCGAGTGAAGCGCGGCGGCTCGGATGTCGGAGGGATCCTCGAGGTCGACGACGACCAGGTCCGCGTCCCGTCCGGCCTCGATCGCGCCCTTGTGCTCGAGTCCGAAGATCGACGCCGGATTTCGGGCGGTGACGTCGCGGACGCGCTCGAGCGTCAGCTCGTCCCGGCGAACCGCCGCCAAGAGCAGGGGGAGCATCGTCTCGACGCCGGGCACGCCGCTCGGCGCCTCGGTCAGGGTCCGGTTCTTCTCCGCGGCGGTGTGGGGCGCGTGGTCGGTCGCGACCACGTCGACGCGACCGTCGCGGAGCCGCTCGAAGACGGCCGCACGACGGTCGGGATCGCGAAGCGGGGGGTTCATCCGGCCGAACGTCCCGAGCCGGTCGCAGTCGTCCGTCGAGCAGAAGAGGTGGTGCGGGGTGACCTCGCAGGTCGCCCCGGTTCCGGCGGTCGCGTCGATCCCCTCCGGCGTCGAGGTGTGGGCGATGTGAACGTGCCCCTCGACGTCCTCGCCGGCCGCGACGGCGCGCTCGACGGCCGCCGCCTCGGCGTCCGGCGTTCGAAACGCCGACCAGCGCTCGCTTCGGGCACGACGCCCGACGCCGCCGAGATCGCCCGACAGCGCGTCCGGATCGAATCGGTCCGCGTCCTCGGCGTGGACGGTCACGGGAACGCCCGCGGCCGTCGCCCGGTCGAGGGCGTCCTCGAAGCGGTCCATCTCGATCCCCATCTCCCCGGTCGAGTCGGCGAGGAAGACCTCGCCGAGCGCGAACACCGGCCGGTCGAACAGCTCCTCGGGACGCCACGCCGCGGTGACGCCGCCGTTGATCCCGTAGTCGACGAGGGAGTCCTCGGCCGCGGTGGCGGCCTTCGCGTCGAAGGACCCGCCGTCGACGGTGGGCGGGTCAGTGTTCGGCTGGTCGACGACGGTCGTCACGCCGCCCGCCGCGGCCGACCGCGATCCCGTCTTCCAGGTCTCCTTTTGTAACCCGCCCGGCTCGCGAAAGTGGACGTGAACGTCGATCGCGCCCGGAAGCACGTGCTTGCCGCGAGCGTCGATCACCCGTTCGTCGGCCGCTGGCTCGAGGTCGGACGCGACGGCGTCGATCGTCTCCCCGTCGATGCGGACGTCGCGGACCCGCCCGTCTGCGAGCGCCCCGCCGGTGATGAGCATACGGGGATCCTCGATGGGGCACGGAAAAAGCAGTCCGATCCGGGAGGGCCAGGCTCGCCCGCGAGGGTCAGGCGCGCTCGCGGTCGTCGCCGGCGGGGGAATCCTCGGTGAGCCCGTTCGCGTTGGCGTAGTCGGCGTCCTCGTCGAGCCCGGGCGTCGCGCTCGGATCGACGTCCTCGGGCTCGCCGGCGTCGCCGACGACGGTCTCGCCCGATTCCGTCTCGACGTAGACGTCGTCCGCGAACCCGGCGATCGCGTTCTCGTATTCGGGCTCCTCGAGCCGCTCCGGGGTCGCGGGGGCGTCGGCGATCCCCGATTCGGGGTGGAACTCGCCGAGCGGGTCGTCGATCGTGATCCCGTGTTCGGTAAAGAAGTCCTCGTAGCGTCGGTAGTGCGCCTCAAGTTCGTCGCCCGGGATCTCCATCATCTCGGTCCACCCGTGGTTGAAGAAGTCGAAGTTCGCCTGGATGTGGGTTATCTCGCGGGCCTCAGCCTCCGGAAACCCGGCCTCGAGGGCGGTCACGTAGGCGTCCATGGTCGCATCGAAGAAGTCGTCGAGGTGGTCGCGACGCTGCTCGCGCCGGTCGTCGTCCGCCTGGTTCAAGAAGATCGTGGTGTGGAGATCGACGAGCTTGTCGTTCGCGAGGTCGCCGAGAACCGGGGCCGTGAGCGCCTTCTTCGCGGCCCAGTGGCGGACGTTCTGGCTGATCTTCATGCTCGCGGGTTGGGCCCGTACGTCCTTGAATCTGTGGCGGTGGGAACCGAACTCGTGACGATTCGAGCCGAACTCGTGACGATCGGACCCGACGGACGCCGTTCACGAGAGGGACTGTAAGGTCCTAAAGGAGCTACAGACATACCCCATGAGATCATTCCTCATGATTCCTCACGTCGATAGCAATCCACATTAACCCCCGTACCGAACGGCCGATCATGAGCGAATCGTACGTGATCGTCGGCGACGGCGTCGCCGGGTCGTCGGCCGCCGAGACGCTCCGCGAGGAGCGTCCCGACGCCGACATCACGGTCATCACGGACGAGGGCGAAGCCCTCTACAACCGCATTCTGATAAAGGAATTCGCGAAGGGGAAGCTCCCCGAGGCCCCGATCTCCATCCACGACGAGGAGTGGTACGCGGAGCGGGACATCGACCTGCGGCTCAACACCCTCGTCGTCGACATCGACGTCGAATCCGACGAGATCCGAACCCACGAGGAGGAGGTGTTCGCCTACGACAGCCTGCTGTTGGCGATCGGCGGAACCCCCCAACAGCTGCCCGTCGAGAACGCCGATGCCGACGGAGTCCACCACTTCTGGACGTTCCAGGACGCACGCCGGATCAAGGAGAGCGTGGAGGACGCGGACTCGGGCGTCATCGTGGGAGCGGGGCTACTCGGCATCGACTTCGCGGCGATCTGCGGCGCCCAGGACGTCGAGGCGAAGTACCTCATGCGCGGCGACTCGTGGTGGCGATACGCCCTCTCGAACGAGGGCGCGGAGATCATGCACGAGGCGATGCGCGAACGGGGCGTCGAACCCGTCTTCGACTCGGGCGTCGACCGCTTCGAGGTGGACGAGGACGGCCACGTCGAGGCGGCGATCGACCCGAACGGCGAGCGCTACGAGTGTGATTTCGCCGGCGTCGCGATCGGGTTGAACTTCAACACGGAGATCGTCGAGGACACCCCTGTCGAGACGGACGACGGGATCCTCGTCGACGAGTACATGCGAACGAACGTCGACAACGTCTTCGCGGCCGGCGACATCACGGAGTTCAACGACCTCGTTCTCGGCGACCGGGCACAGAACGGCGCGTGGGGCTCCGCCAAGGAACAGGGAACGATCGCGGCACGGAACATGGTCGAGTACGGCGCGGAGGAGTTCCGCTGGGTCAGCTCCTACTCGATCACCCACTTCGAGTTCCCGTTCCTCTCGTTCGGCCACCCGACGCTGGGCGACGAGAGCGTGGAAGCGACCACGGGCGAGGGCGAGTGGCGACGGCTCGCGTTGAAGGACGGCCGCATCGTCGGCGGCGTCCTGATCGGCGACCTCGCCCCGCAGTCGGCGTACAAACAGCTGATGCGCGAGCGGCGATACGTCGGCGACCAGACGGACGTCCTCATGGAAGAGGGCTTCTCGGTCGACGACCTGGCACAGACGAGCGAGCCCTGAGGGGACGCCGGAAGCGAAGCGGTTTTCGGCCGTCGCGGCGAACCGGACGTATGGACAGCGGCGGATCCACCGACATGACGTTGGCCTTCGAGCTGGAGGCGCTCCGGCGGTTCGCGGACCCGAACGCGGTGTTCAACGACGCCCGCCAGTGGACCGAATACGTCGGCGTCGTGAGCGAACAGCCGACCTACGTGGTGACGAACTTCACCCGCAAACACCGGGTTCGCCAGGACTTCTTCTCCGGACCGCGGGGGGTCGAAGAGAGCCTGCAGAACATCAAAGACCAGTTCGAGACGGACCGGCACGTCTTCGTCGGCACCGACGAAGACGACGAGGCGCTCGCCGAGTCTGCCGACTGGGAGTTCCTGTCGGTCGAGGACGCCGCCGAGGCGGCCGGCTGGCGGATCGCCGACGGCGAGGAGGAGCCCGCGGAGGCGACCGAGCAGCGCGACGACTGGCCGTGAAGCCGCTTGTGACGTCGGGGCGCGTGCTGGCGTTCGTCGATCACGGGTTTCGAAAGCCCTAATCGCGTCTCCCCCCTTCCCGTAGGTAATGAGCCACCAGCTGCCGGACGTTCAGGCGTCGGATCCCGAGGTCGCGGTCGGCCTCTCTCAGGTCGGGGTCACCGGGGTACAAAAGCTCGTGAAACTCTCGCGCGGCGACGACCGGCCGATCGTGTTGATGGCGGAGTTCGAGGTGTTCGTCGACCTCCCGAGCTGCAGGAAGGGACTCGACATGTCCCGGAACATGGAGGTCATCGACGAGATCTTAGAGGACATCACCCGCGAGGAAGCCTACCGCGTCGAGGACGTCTGTGGCGACGCCGCCGAACGACTCCTCGAGAAACACGAGTACACTTCTCGGGCCGAGGTGGAGATGACCGCCGAGTTGATCACCCGCGAGCGAACGCCGGCCTCGGATCGGCCGACCCAGAACACGGCGACGATCATCGCCTCGGCGACGGCGACCGAGGAGGGGACCCGCGAGGAGATCGGCGCCGAGGTGACGGGCATGACCGTCTGTCCGTGTTCGCAGGGCATGTCCGAGTCGCGCGCGAGGGAGAAGCTCCACGATCTCGGCGTCGACGAGGAGACGACGGAGTCCTTCCTCGAGGCGGTCCCCCAACCCGGCCACTCACAGCGGGGACACGCGACCCTCACGGTCACGGCCGACGGCGACCCGGACGTCGATCTGCGCGACGTGATCGACATCGCGCGCGACGCGATGAGCGCGCGGATCTACAACATGGCGAAGCGCCCGGACGAGGACCACATGACCTACCACGCACACGCGAACGCGAAGTTCGTCGAGGACTGCGTGCGGTCGCTGGCCGAGCGGACGGTCACGGAGTTCGACCACCTCCCCGACGACGCCGTGGTCCGGATGGCCCAGTCGAACGACGAGTCGATCCACGAGCACAACGCCCACGCCGAACGCGAGGTCACGATGGAGCGGCTTCGGACCGAAGTGAACGGCGCGGCCGAGTGATCCGGGGACGGAGCGGATCGAAAGACTACTCGACCGTCTCCGCGACCCGCGACAGCAGCTCGTCGGGCGTGCGTGCGGGCTCGGAGGTCTCCCCGTGGAGGGCAACCACGGCCGTGTCGCGATCGAGGGTGCGCCCGCCCGGCGCGTCCGCGAGGTGTGCGTTCGGGACGACGACCTTCTCGTGGTCGGCCACCCGCCAGGCGGCCCGATGGAGGTCGCTTCCCGGCGGGGTGGCGACGTGGACGGCGGGCGAGCCGTGGAGGAGACGCGCCACGAGTCCGCCGTAGCTCGCGATCTGTACGCCGTAGCGCTCGTAGGCGCCGGCGAATGACTCGGCGGTCTCGCGTGCGACGGCGGCGTATCGCTCCTCCCCGGTCGCAAGCGAGAGGGAGTAGAGCGCGTCGGCCATCTCGACGTTGGTGTCGAGGGGACGGAAGGGGCGATCGAGGAGTCCGGGGCCGTTTGCAGGTCCGTCGAGGAACGAGCCGTCCGCGTGGAGGACGTCGATCGCACGGTCGGCGACGGCACGCGCGACGTCGATCCCCTCGCCGAGGACGCCTTGCGCGCGGACGAACGCGGCAACGACGCGGGCAGCATCCTCGAGAACGTCGACCTCCCCGGTCGCGTCGCCGGTCCGAAAGCGCGTGACCGTGCCGGTCTCCGGATCGACGAGTTCGTCGCGGAGCAGATCGAGGATCCGCTCCGCGTACTCGCGGGCGCGCTCGTCGTCGGTGTAGGCGGCGTAGGTCAAAAGCGCGTCCGCCGCGAGCGCGTTCCCGCCCGCAAGGAGGGTGTAATCGTATCTGGGGTCCGCCATTTCTGCGCGTCCCTCGGCGTCGCTCGCGTAGTAGGCACGCCCCTCGCCGGGACCGATGCTGCCGCCGACGCCGACGCCGGTCCAGAGGTCCTCCGTGAGGAACGCGACGGCGTCGCTCGCCGTCTCCGCGTAGGCCGGTTCGCCGGTGTAGAGATAGGCGTTCGCGAACGCCCGAAGCGTCGCGGCGTTGACGTCGATCGTCTGCTCGTGGTGGACGTCCTCCCACGCGCGAGTCCCGGCGTAGCGGAAGAACCCCCCGCCGACGTCGTCGTGCAGGTGCGTCGAAACGGCATCCAGGGTGCGACGGGCCTGCGAGCGCTCGCGTTTGAGCGCGAACTCGATCGTCCGCGCGAGGGGGAACTTGGCGTCGTCGCCCCAGCCGGCGTGTTCGGAATCGAACTGGACCTCGAGTTGGCCCGCGAGGTGCTCCTCGATGGCCGCCGTGAGCTCGCCCGAGGGCGGGAGGTCGCCGGCGAGCGCGCGGGGGACTCGCCCGGCGTCGTCCCCCTTGTCGGCCCACATCGTGCGGACGGACTCGAGCACCTGACGCATCCCGTCGGGGCCGAGGTAGCCGGCGCCGGTGAGAAGCTCCCCGTCGGGGGTGACGAAGACCGTCGAGGGGAACCCCCCCATGTTGTACCGCTCTCGGACCCGCGGATGGCGGTCGACGTCGACGCGGACGGGGACGAACCCCTCGTTGACGTTGGCGGCGATCCGCGGCTCGCCGTAGGTCCGTGCGTCCATCTCGTGGCAGTCCGCACACCACGTCGCCGTGAGCGCGAGGAGGACCGGTCGGTCGGTCTCCGCGGCCTCCCGAAAGGCCGCACTCCCCCACTCGCGCCACTCGACGTGCGTCTCGTTCATGTCACCGGATCGGCCGGCGAGGTGGGTAAGCGCTTCGAGACGCGCGGGCGGCGGGGACGCGGACTCAAAGGTCGCGGAGCGTGTCGAGCGAGTCGTCGAGGTCGCGGGTCGAAACGGCGAGCGAGAAACCGTCGGCCCGAGCGAGGTCGGCCGCGTGGTCCCAGAGGTCCGGCTCCTCGATGCCGTGGAGGACGACCGCGTTCGGCGTCGGCGTGACGACCCGGAGCGCCACGAGCGGCGACTCCCCGCGCGTGACGTTCGTGAACACGAGCGCGCGGTTGGTCGACTGGCCGTACAGCCGGTAGAACTCCTCGCTCGAGAGCCGGGAGATGGCCTGGATGGAGTTGATGACGGTGTGTCCGTAGATCCGGTCGCGCTCGCCGGCTTGGATCTCGTTCGCTCCGATCGCGTCGTGGAACGTCGAGAGGGGGACGGCCGTCGAGTACTCCCGGAGGTCGCGGACCACGTCGCTCTCGAAGCCGGCCGAGAGGACGCGTGCGTGCTGTCGAAGCCGGTCGCCGCCGCGCTCGACGTCGATGTCGAGCAGCGCCTCGACGGTCCGTCGGACGACACCGATTCCGGGACTCTCCCGGCGGCCGCTCTCGTAGTCGGAGACGACGGACGAGGAGACCTCGAGCTGGGCGGCGAGCTCCGTCTGGGAGACGTCGAAGTCCGTGCGCCACTTGCGAAGCGTCGCGCCCGGATCGTCGCTCAGGGTGATCTCGCCGGCGATCCGTCGCGCCAACTCCTCTCTCGCGCGTTGGCTCATCGTGGTCGACGTCCGTCCGAGACGCGCAAAAGGGTATCGAAAGTGGGGTTCGTCGACCGTCGATATCGTTCGAGGATCGAAGAGGGACGGCGGCGCGTCGAGACGGGGACCGCGGCGCGTCCGGACGGCGGGCAGCGGCGCGTCCGGGCCGCGGGCGGTACGCGGACGAACGGCGGGCGCCAGTCCTATTTGATCGGCCGTCGAACCCTCGTCCGATGCGCGCCGCAGCATTCTCTGAGTTGACGGGGCCGGAGGGAGTACGGATCGTCGATCGACCGACGCCGGATCCGGAGCACGGCGAGGCGGTCGTCGACGTGGAGGCGTGTGCGATCAACAGACACGACCTGTGGATCCTGGAGGGCGACTCCGCGATGGTCGACGCGGACGACCTCCCGTTCGTGAGCGGGCTCGACGTCGCCGGAACCGTCCGCGCCGTCGGCGAGGGGGTGACCGACGTCGCGCCCGGCGACGAGGTGGTGTTGTGTCCGAACGAGACCTGCGGACGCTGCCGGTTCTGCCGTGAGGGTCCGGAGAACCTGTGTGAATCCTTCTCGCTGTATCACGGCGGGCTCGCGGAGTCGGCGCGCGTGTCCGCGGACAGGCTGGTCCGGCGTCCGGAGGGGGTCGACGCGACGACCGCGGCCGCGCTCCCGACCGCGTACGTGACCGCCTACCGGATGCTCCAGCGCGCGGAGGTGGGCGCCGGCGACCTCGTCTTCGTCCCCGGAGCCACGGGCGGGGTCGGCCTCGCGGCGATCCAACTCGCGGACGTCCTCGGCGCGCGGACGGTGGGCACCTCCTCGTCGGCGAGCAAGCTCGATCGGGTGGCGTCGCTCGGGCTCGATCATCCGGTCCACGGAGAGGACCCGGAGGAACTCCGGGGTGCCGTGGAGGCGGTCGGGACGCCGGACGCGGTGGTGAACCACCTCGGCGGGCCCTACACGGAACTCGGCATGGACGTCCTCCGCAGGGGCGGGATCATGACCGTCTGCGGGCGGACCGCGGGCGGACGATCGACGTTCGACGTCGCGGACCTCTTTTTGAACCACAAGCGGATCGTCGGCAGCACGATGGGGACCCAGGGCGACCTCGAGACGCTCGTCGATCTCGTCGCGTTCGGCGACCTCGATCCGGAGATCGACGGAACGTATCCGCTTTCGGAGACCGCGGACGCCTTCGCGGCGATGCGCGACCGCGAGACCGTCGGCAAGCTCGTGATAACGGCCTGAGGACTCGCTCACGGAGGACAGGCTCGCGTTCGAGATCCGCCCCTCGCGATCGAAAACGTCGAAACCGGAGACCGGAGCGGCCGGAAAGAAGTCATTGAACCGACCGTTCGCGGGAAAAACGGCGCGAACGGAACTCGGTGTTTATATTCGAGCCCCGATTGAGGACGATCAATGAGGGGCTCCGCCGTCGTGCTTTCGATCTGTCTGATCGCGGCCGCGATCCCGCTCGTCGCGGGGACGGCAGCCGCGGTGCCGGACACGGGGGACGCCACGAACGACGGATCGGCGGCGCTCGACGGACCGGAGCCGTTCGACGTCGCCGATTCGGCCGACGTCCCCGATCCATCCGGCGTCGCACCACAGATCGGCGGAGCCGACGGAAACGAGAGCGAACCCACCGGCGGGGGCGACGGCGGGAGCGGAAACGGAACGGACGCCTCGGACGAGAACGGTACTGACGCCTCGAACGAAAACGGTACCGACGCCCCGGACGAAAACGGTACCGACGCCCCGGACGAAAACGGTACCGACGCCCCGGACGAAAACGGTACCGACGCCCCGGACGAAAACGGTACCGACGCCCCGGACGAAAACGGGTTCGGATCGGCGGTCTCGGCGTTCGTGCAGTCGACGTCGGCGGAGACGGGTTCGACGATCGACCAGGGGATGTGGGAGGCCGGGATCGACGACGAGGACTCGAACGAGGCGGGTCGCGAGCGCGCGAGCGAGCTGTCGAATCGGGTCGAGGCGATCCGCGAGGAGCGCGCGAAGCTCGCCGCGGCCCGGGCTAACGGGTCGATCTCGCCCGAGCGATACCGCGTCGCGGACCGTCGAGCGCGGGCGAGACTGAAGGCGACTGGCTCGGCGGCGAACGAGACGCGAGCCACGGTCCCGAACGAACCGGAGATCGAACGCGCGCTGGAGGCGGTCGAGCAGGCGGCCGAAAACGCCCGGGGACCGCCCGCTTCGGTTCGGAATCGAACCGGGGCGGGCCCGCCGGAGTCGGTTCCCGCGAACGCGAGCGGACCGCCGGGCAACGCCTCGAACGGCTCCACGAACGTGTCGAACCGCTCCGTGACCGTTCCGAACGGTTCCGCCCCGAACGCGAGCGGAGCCGACGGCGAGCCGCCGGGGGCCGGCCGCGGCACGGGGTCAAATGGGGAAGGGCCGGACGGGGTGCCCGGAAACGGACCGGACAGTGCACCGGGGAACGGACCGGATGGTGTCCAAGGAAACGGAGCAGCCGGCGGTGCCGGTCCCGATAGAGGTGGCGAGAACGCCGGAAACGCACCGGGTGACCGGGGTCGAAGCGGGGTGGGTGGCGGGAACAGCAAGGACGAGAGCGACGACGAGGACGGGGAAGACGGGGACGACGAGAGCGACGAGGGTGATGGGGGAGGCGAGGACGGGGATACCGGAAGTCGGGACGGGAACGGGGCCGATCGGGACCCCGGACGGTCGACGAACGACCCCGGAGGGTCGGGTTCGAGCGACGTCCCGGGTCGGGGGAACGGGGCGGGCGACGGGCGTGGTGGACCGGATGGAGGCGAGGAAGGTCCAGGCGAGAGCGACGACGGTGGGGACGAGGAGAGCAACGACGACGGCGAAAGCGACGACGGCGGAAGTGAAGACGACGAGAGCGACGACGACGAGAGCGACGACGACGAGAGCGACGACGACGAGAGTTCGGAGGGAGGCGACGAGGCGGGAGGGCAACCCGACGGCGAGGCGAGCGGAAGCGGTCCCTCGGACGATCGCGAGACCGGCGCGTCATCGAACGGCGACGGAAACGGGGGGCCGCCGAACGATCTCGGAAACGGCCCGCCGAGCGGTCGGTCGAACGACGTCGCGTTCGGCGAGTCGGGCGGTCCCGCTCAGGCGCGCGCGGAGTGAGGGACGCCACGGGAACGCAACCTATTCGGCCGTCCGCGGCGCAGCGACGGTATGACCGAGTACTTCGAGATCCACGAGCGGGACGGCATGGCCCGCCTCGGCGAGCTTCGTCTCGCCGACCCGGTTTCGACCCCGGCACGTGCCGACGACGTCCTCGCGGACGCCGGCAGCCTCTGGGCGGGCGACCGGTCGGTTCCCGAGGGCGACGAGAGCGCCCTCACCGTCCTGCCCCATCGCGGGTTTCCCGCGGGAACCCGCGAGCCCGTTCGCGAGTCGTTCCGGGTCGATCACCCGAACGTCGAGTTTCCGAGCGCGGCCGTCATCAGCGCCGCGGATCCGGCCGCAGCCGTCGCCGAGACGGACGCGAACGTCGACGCATACGTGCTCTCGGACGCGACCGGGTTCGTGGGCCACGGGTCGGCGTTCGTCGACGCGATCGTCGGGGTCAAGGAGGCGATCCCGGCGGACACGGCGCTCGTTCTCTCGGGCGTCTCCACGCCGGTGAACGTCGCGACGCTCGCGTACGCCGGCGTCGACCTGGTCGACGGATCGCTCGCCCGGGTGAAGGGGTCACAGGGAAAGTACCTCACGAACGAGGGCGAACACTTCCTCGAGGACCTCGAGGAGCTGCCGTGCGCCTGTCCGGCCTGTGCGGTCCCCCGCGGGGAGTTCACCCGCGAGGACTGCGAGGCGCACAACCTGAACGCGCTCGAGGCCGAGCTCCGGCGAGTCCGCCACCGGATCCGGCGGGGGCGGCTGCGCGACTACATCGAGGGGCAGGCCCGCCACGACCAGTGGCTCACGGCGACGTTCCGCGTGTTCGACGAGCGCTGGAGCCACGTCGAGCGTCACGCGCCCGTGATCCGCGAATCGGAGATCACGGCGGCGAGTGAGGACACCCTCGAGCGGGCCGAGATCAAGCGCTTCGCCGACCGGGTGAGCACCCGATACCGGTGTCGCTTCGACGCGCCGCTCGTGTTGGTGCCGTGTTCGGCCACGAAGCCCTACAGCGACTCTCGGAGCCACCGACAGTTCCACGACGCGATCGGGTGGCGCGGCCACGTCGTCTCCGTGACCTCGCCGATCGGCGTCGTCCCACAGGAGCTCGAGACGACCTACCCGGCCCAACACTACGACTCGGTCGTGACGGGCCGCTGGTCGTGCGACGAGACGGAGTTCGTCGCCGAGGTCCTCCGGCGTTACCTCGAGGACAACGAGTATCCCCGCGTGATCGCTCACGTGCCCGAGGACTACGGCCCGATCGTCGAGCGCGTCGAGGACGACCTCGAGGTGCCGATCGACTACACCTGCGAGGACCACCCGACGACGGACGCCTCTCTCGAGCGGCTCTCGGAGGCCCTCTCCGGCGAGGAGACCTACAGCAAACGCGAACGCGAGCACAACACGGTTCGCGCCATCGCCGACTACCAGTTCGGGAGCGACACGTGGGCGGACGCGGGGGAGGCGGCCGGCGACCGCCTCTTCGGGGAGGACGTCGACCTGCGAACGAACGGGCGCTACCCCAAGCTGCAGGCGTGGGACGGCCCGGCCGGCGACGAGGGGACACAGCTCGCGACGATGGTTCCACAGTACGGCGTTCTCTCGCTCACGCTCGCGGGCGCCGAACGCTGGGTCGACTCCGACGTGGCGACCCGGACCGTGGAGATCGACGGGTTCGTCCCCCAGGGGTCGGTTCTCGCTCCCGGCGTGGTCGACGCCGACGACTCGATCCGGGTCGGAGACGAGGTCGTGATCGAGGGACCGCGCGCGTTCGCGGTGGGACGCGCGGAGATGCACGGCCGGGAGATGGCCGAGTCGACGCGGGGGATCGCGGTCTCGGTGCGACACGTCGAGGAGCGGTAGGCGGGAACGACGGCAGTTCCCGACGGATCACCACGCGCTCACCACGTCTCGACGTATCCGTCGCGCACGTCCTCGAGACAGCCCTCGCAGTCGGGGTGATCGGCCTCGAAACAGGCGGGACGACCCGACTCGTCGACCGGGACCGATCGGCGCTCGCCGTGGCGGCGACAGACGATCCGGGCGTTCCCGTCCTCGTCGGTCGGCAGGCCGAACCCGGAAACGTCGTCCTCGACCGTTTCGGAGCCGCCGGATCGGCCCTCCCGGTAGGCGCGTTTGGTCTCCTCGAAGCGGCGACCCGCCAGCCGGATCCCGCGCCGGATCGTCTCCTCGAGGTCGTCGTCCATGTCGGGGACAAGCCGCCGTGGACCCTTGAGTGGTTCGTGTGGGGATCTCGAGTGGTTCGCGTGGGTCACTCCTCGCGGCGCTTTCGCATGCTCTGGCGCGTGAACTGCGGCTTGGCGCGGATCCCCGAACGCGATCGGAACGAGCGGTACAACGCGATCGCAAGCGGCGTCGAAAGCCCGAGCGAGACCGCGGCGAGCTCCCAGGCGTTCGCGAACGAGTAGAGGATCGTCGCGGAGAGCACGCCGACGGCGAGCAACACGGAGTAGGCGATCCGCATCGCCAGCTTGTCGAGCACCTTCGTCTCGTCCTCGATGGTGACGTTGAGGTGGACGTCGCCGCGTTCTGCGCGATCGAGGACCCGATCCAGCTTCGGCGGGACGGTGAAGAGCGCCTCGGCGGTCGCACGCGCCTGCTCGCCGGCCTCGGCGGCCAGCTCGCGGGCGGTCTCCTCGTAGTACCCCTCCTCGCGGAGGTAGTCCGTCGCGGTCGCGATGAAGTCGAAGTCCTCATCGAGGGTGACACAGACCCCCTCGACGACGGTCGCGACCCGCAGGACCAACGCGAGGTTCCGCGGGAGCCGCAGCGGGAACTCGTAGATCGTCGATTCGATCTGCTCGATTATCTGATTGACGCGGTACTGCTCTATGTCCTCGCCGCGGGCGTCGGCGATGGCGAGCTCCATCACCTCGCCCATCACCTCGCGGTCGGCCTCCGGCGAGAGCGTCCCCATCTCGATGAGGGTGTCGAGGATGGCGTCGATGTTCTGGTCGGCGACGGCCACGTAGAAGTCGACGATCCGGTCCTGGATGAACGGGTCGACGCGCCCGGACATGCCGAAGTCGTAGAAGACGATCGCCCCCTCGTCGTCGACGGCGAGGTTGCCCGGGTGCGGGTCGGCGTGGAAGACGCCGTCGTCGATGATCATCTGCAGGTAGGCGCGCTGGAGCGTCTCGGCGACCGCGGTCGGGTCGTGGCCGGCGGCCTCCAGATCCGCGATCCGGTCGATCTTCGTCCCCGGAATGTACTGCATGGTGAGGACGCGGCGGCCGGACGCCTCCGCGTAGGACGTCGGGATCCGGATCGACCCGTCGTCGGCGAAGTTCGCGCGGATCTCCGCGAGCATCTCGCGTTCGCGCTCGTAGTCCATCTCCTGGCGGATCGTCTTCGAGAACTCCTCGGAGAGGTTCTCGAGCGAGAACGCCCGCCCGCTCCCGATGAAGCGTTTGACGATCGGAAGCGACCACCGAATGACGCGCAGGTCGGCGTTCACGAGGGGCTCGATCCCGGGACGTCGAACCTTTACCGCGACCGGATCGCCCTCGTAGGTGGCGGTGTATACCTGCCCGAGGCTCGCGCCGCTTATCGGCTCGGGATCGAAGTCGTCGAAGACCTCCTCGACCGGACCCAGCTCGTCCTCGAGCACGCGTTTCGACTCCGGCCACGGGGCGGGCGGAACGTCGTCCTGGAGGCTCGAGAGCACCTCGATGTACGCAGGCGGGAGGACGTCCGGGCGAGTCGAGAGCAGCTGCCCGAGCTTGATGAACGTTGGACCCAGCGTCAACAGGATGTCGAGGAGCGTCTCGGCGCGCTCGCGTTGGGTCTCGGCGTCGACCCGCCGGCTCCCGCCGAACAGCAGGAATCGGCGACGGTCCCGCCAGTAGGCGAGGATCAGCGGCGAGAACCGCCGAACGACGACGAGAAACCGCCAGTAGGCGCGAAGGGAGACCAGCGTGACCACCCTCAGGCGTCGCCGATCTCGATCGGCGTGCCGTCCTCGCCCTCGCGTTTAGGAACCGTCAGCTCCAGGACGCCGCGGTCCATCTCCGCGCGGGCACGCTCGCCGTCGGCGTCCGGAGGGAGAGGGAGATCGACGTCGAGGAACAGCGGTCGGTCCTCGCGGACGTATCGATAACCCTCCGGGGTCGCCTTCTCCCGACGGGCCTCGATCTCGATCCGGCCGGACTCGACGACGACCTCGGTCGTCTCACTCGTCGCGCCGGGGAGATCGACCACCACGAGGTAGGCGCGCTCTGACTCGAGGAGATCTGCGAACGCCGGCTCGGGGAGGTCCCGAAGCGCGTCACGAAGCGCGGACATGAGGCGGAGTACGGTCGCGTGGTCGAAAAAGGGTGTGGTCGACGAGGAAGAGAGACGAGGGAGAGAGTCGAAGAAGAGAGACGAGAGGAAAACGAAGGAGCGGATGGTCGACGGAGACGGGCTTTTCACCTCGGAGGGGAAACGGCGCGTATGGACACACGGAGACACGAGGCCGGGTTCAAGGACCGGACCCGCGTCGAGACCGCCCGGCGAATCCTGCTCGAGGCGGTCGTCCCGCACGGTCGAAGCGAGTCGGTCCCGCTTTCGGAGGCCGACGGCCGCGTCGTGGCCGAGTCGATCCGGGCGCCCAACCCCGTTCCGGGCTACGACCGGGCCGCGATGGACGGCTACGCGGTCCGTGCCCGCGACACATTCGGCGCCTCCGATCGGTCGCCGGTCGTACTCGACCGAACGGAGGGATCGGTCGGTGCGAAGGATGCCGCCCGCGTCCACACCGGAAGCGATCTTCCGGAGGGAGCGGACGCCGTCGTGATGATCGAGCACGTCGAGGAGGTCGCCGGCGGGGCCGAGATCGAGGCGTTCGACGCGGTTGCGGAGGGGGACAACGTCGGGGAGGCGGGCGAGGACGTCGCCGAGGGACAGTCGCTCTACGAGCCGGGACACCGCCTTCGGCCCTCGGATCTGGGACTGTTGAAGTCCGTCGGCCGCCGACGGGTTACGGCCCGCGAACGCCCCGAGGTGGCCGTGATCCCGACCGGCGAGGAGCTCGTGGACGCCGATCCCGACCCCGGCGAGGTGATCGAGACGAACGGCCTCACCGTCTCCCGACTGGTCGAGCGATGGGGCGGAACCGCGCGGTACCGCGACGTCGTCACCGACGACGAGACGCTGCTCCGGGAGGCGATCGGAACGGAGATCGACGACGGCGCCGATCTCGTGGTCACGACGGGCGGGTCCTCGGTCGGCGAGCGCGACCTCCTGCCCGAGGTTCTCGCCGAACTGGGGGAGGTCCTCGTTCACGGGGTTGCGCTCAAGCCCGGACACCCCGTCTGTCTCGGCGTCGTCGAGGACACGCCGGTTGTCTGTCTGCCCGGCTATCCGGTCGCCTGCATCGTCAACGCGGTGCAGTTCCTCCGGCCGGCGCTCAAACGATCCGGGGGCGCCGACGTGCAGCCGCATCCGACGCGACGCGCGCGGCTGACGAGGAAGGTGGCGAGCGAGCCCGGCACGCGGACGTTCGCACGCGTCAGACTGGCGGAGGTCGATGAAACGGGAGCCGATAACGACGGAGCGGACCGCGATGATGCCGGCGAATCGGTCCCCTTCGAGGCGATCCCCACCCGCGCGAGCGGGTCCGGCGTTCTCTCGAGCGTCGCGCTCGCCGACGGGTGGGTCGTCGTCCCCGAGTCGACCGAGGGCCTCGACGCCGGAACGACCGTCGACGTCGAGATCTGGGAGGTGGACGAATGAGCGACCGCCGGGAGTTCCGCGATCTGGCCGAGCCGTCGGAGGCACACGCCGCGATCGCGAGCCTCGAACTCGAGCCCGCCACGGAGTCCGTGCCGCTGGAGGAGGCCGACGGGCGGGTCCTCGCCGAACGGATCGATGCGGATCTCGACGTGCCGGGATTCGACCGCGCCTCGATGGACGGCTACGCGGTCCGCGCGCGGGACACCTTCGGGGCCGACGAGGCCGATCCGGTCGAGTTGGAGCGGATCGGGGCGGTCCACGCCGGCGCGAAGCCGGACGTGACCGTGGAGGCGGGGACGTGCGCTGAGATCTCGACCGGCGCCGTGATGCCCCCCGGCGCGGACGCGGTCGTGATGGTGGAACGGACGGACGAGGTCGAACCCGGAGACGAGGGCGAACTCGCGAGCGACGACGACTCGCGGATCGCGATCCGGACGTCGGTCGCGCCGGGCGACAACGTCATGGTCGCGGGCGCGGACGTCGCGGCCGGTCAGCGCGCCCTCGGGCCGGGGACGGGGCTCACGTCCCGCGAGATCGGGCTGCTGTCCGCGCTCGGTCGGGAGACGGTCCCGGTTCGCGGACGTCCGCGGGTCGGGATCGTCTCGACCGGGGACGAGCTGGTGCGGCCGGGCGATGAGCTCGACAGCGACCGCGGACAGATCTACGACGTGAACTCGACGACGATCGCCGCGGCCGTCCGGGAGGCCGGCGGCGAGCCCGTCCTCTATCCGCACGCCGGCGACGACTACGAGGAGATGGAGCGGCTGCTCGTCCGCGCGGCCGACGAGTGCGATCTCGTGTGCTCGTCGGGGTCGACCTCCGCCAGCGCCGTCGACGTGATCTATCGCGTGATCGAAGAACGCGGCGAGCTGCTGTTGCACGGGGTCGCGGTCAAGCCGGGGAAGCCGATGCTGATCGGTCGCATCGACCGGTCACCCGATGCCGACCGTGCGGGCGAGTCGGCATACGTCGGGCTGCCCGGCTATCCCGTCTCGGCGCTCACCATCTTCCGCACGTTCGTCGCGCCCGCGATCCGGGAGGCCGCGGGGCGACCGGAGCCGCGGACCGCGACGATCGGCGGCGAGATGGCCGTCCGCGAGCGGTACGGCGAGGGGCGTCTGCGACTCATGCCGGTCGGCGTGCTCGAACGCCCCGGAACGGACGATCCGCCGCTCGTCTATCCCGTGGACAAGGGATCGGGCGCGACGACGAGCCTCGTCGAGGCCGACGGCGTCGTCGCCGTCGATCCGGACACCGAGTACCTCGACGCCGGCGAGCGCGTCGAGGTGCAGCTGTTCTCGCCGGAGGTCCGCCCGCCGACGCTGCTCGGGGTCGGCGAGGACGACCCGGCCCTCAACCGGCTGCTCGACCGTCTCGATCGCCCGCGGTACCTGCCGGTCGGGTCGCGGGAGGGGCTCAGACGGCTTCGCGGCGGGCTTCCCGACCTCGCGGTGACCGCCGGGCCGGTCGATCGGGACGTCGAGTCGATCGACCTCGGCGGCTGGACGCGCGAGTGGGGCCTCGTCGTTCCGACGGGGAATCCCGCGGACGTGTCCGGGCTCGCGGATCTCGTCGATCGCGATCTCCGGTTTCTCAACCGCGACCGGAACTCGGGGTTGCGCGCGAGCCTCGATGCCGCCCTCGACGGGATGGCCGCGGAACGCGGGGTGGAACGACGGGAGCTCGCCGACTCGATCGACGGGTTCGAGTGGACCGTCCGCGCCTTCGAGAGCCCGCCGCGACGCGTGAAGGCGGGCGACGCCGACGCGGGGATCGGCCTGCGATCGACCGCCGAGAAGCTGGATCTGGGGTTCGTTTCGCTCGGCGACCAGAACGTCCGGGTGCGGGCGAACCCCGATCGCACCGAAAGCGAGGGAGTGGCGGAGGTCCGGGAGGCGCTCGCGGGGATCGGTGCGATCCTCGAGGACCTTCCCGGATTCGAGTCGGCGTAGGACTTCGGGCCGGCGGAGGAGAATCGACGTTAGACCTCGTTGGAACCCGCTTCGTCGAGACGCCCTCAGGCGGAGCGCGGAACGGCGACGACCGGAACCGGGGCGTCGATAAGCACCCGTTGAGCGACGTTTCCAAAGAGCAGCTTGTCGGTCGCGGAGCGCTCGCGCACCGCCAGGACGATCTCATCGGCCTCGAGGTCGGCTGCGGACGCGAGCACGTCCTCGGCCGCGTCGTTTTCACGGACGAACTGGTGGGTCTCCACGCTCGCAAGCCCTCCGAGCCGAACCGACATCACGTTCAACGCCTCCTCGCCGTCGCGGACGTCATCGTCGGTGGCCGCATCGCCGCCGGGAAGCGAGTTGACCGCGTGAACGACGTCGTCGTCGGCGAGCCGATCCTGGAGGTAGTCACAGATCGCAGCGCTCGCGTGTACCGAGTTCGTCGCGGCGATGAACGTCGTCATCGCAACGCGATTCGCCGCGATCGGTTATAAACCTCCGCGTCTCGACGTCGGCGAGCGGCCAGGATCGAGACGACGACGCGTCTCGACGCCCGGCTACTCCTCGTCGGGGAGGGAGTCGGTCGAGGCGGGGATCTCCTCGACCTGTCCGGCGAGGGTGGCCGCATCGCCGGCGACGGTCGACGGTTCGACGCCGGCCTGTCGCGAGACGAGCTGGAGGTGGGCCGCGAGCAGCCCGAGCGGCTGAAGCGCCTCCTGATCGGCGTCGTCCGCACGTTGGGCGAAGGTCGTCTCGACCTCCCCGTCGCGGATCGCGCCGACGAACAGCGCGTCGACGTCGGGATCGAGGAGCGCGCGAGCCCGCTCGACCTCCGCGGCGAACTCGCCTCGGTCGTCGGGGTCGGTCGACTCGTCGTCAGGGTCAGCGTCTGCGGCGTCGGAGTCGGTGTCGGCGTCTGCGGCGTCCATATCGGTCGGTGGGACCGGGTGGGGAAAAAGGCGCGGCTCGAACCGGGAGAACCGGAAGAATCGGGCGGGTGAATCGAACTGGGAAAATCGAACCGGGAGATCAGTTCGGACGCGGACGGGCGACGAAGAGCGTCTCGACGATGCTGAACGGGTCGTACCGCGACTGGTGACACTGACAGTAGACGCCGTCGGCGGCGTCGTAGCGGGCGGCCTCCTCGTTCTTCTTGTACCCGGGGACACAACAGAAGTGGGTGCAGACGTTCATCCACGCGAGGAAGCCGTTCTCGGTCGAGGCCGCGAGCCACTCGTCGTCCTGGGCGGCCTCCTCGATGATCGGCGATCGAATGACGGTGACGGTGAGGGTGTCCTCGGAGTCCTCCGAGCGCCAGTTGGTGACCGCTGGCTTGCCGATGCCGTCCGATCCGATGCCGTTGCCCCACTCCTCGTAGTTCTCGAAGGAGTCGGCCCGGATCCGGTCGCCGGTCTCGTACTCCTCGGACTGCCAGTCGTATCCGCCCGGCGCCGACCGGAGGATGTTGTCGGACTCGAAGTCGGGCTGGATGTTCTCATAGCCCTCCATCCCGCAGTACTGGAACCACTCGCCGGCGTAGGTCACGCCGCCGGCCATGTCCTCTTGGGCGACCTGGACCTCGACGCCCTCCTGGGTGATGGTCGTGGTCTCCGGCCACTTGCCGCGGAGGTAGCCGTCGTCGGTGATCTCGACGGGGATCTGCGGCATTCCGCGCGGGGCCGGACCGCCGGTGAGCTCGATGGCCATCGCGACGGTCTGGCCGCCACCCTCTCCGGCGGAGGTCGTCAGGGTGTTGACGGTCGCGGAGCCGGCCGCGCCCACGCCCGAGAGGGCCGCACCGCCGACGACGCCCTTCACGAACCGCCGGCGCCCGGATTCGGGGGGATACTTGTCGTCCTCGCTCATACCTCGAGTTCGAATGGCGCGGTGAAAAGCGTGACGAAGCCCCCGTCCGGGGGAGGTTCTCGAAACGAGGTCGTCGATCGACGGCCGCGTGAAACGACAGTCGTTTGTAACGGGCTCGATAGAGTGTCGGTATGTTACTGACCGTCTCCGGCCCGCCGGGAAGCGGGAAGAGCACCACGGCCGCCGGGCTGGCCGAGGCGCTCGATCTCGATCACGTGAGCGGGGGCGACATCTTCCGTGAGATGGCCGCCGAACGCGACATGACGCCGGTGGAGTTCAACGAACACGCCGAGACCGACGACCGGATCGACCGCGAGCTCGACCGACGCCTCCACGAGATCGCGACCACCCGCGAGGACGTCGTCATCGAGTCCCGCCTCGCCGGCTGGCTCGCCGGCGACGCCGCGGACGTGCGGATCTGGCTCGATGCACCCATCGAGGTGCGTGCCGCACGGATCGCCGACCGGGAGGACAAGGACGTCGACCGTGCGCGCGAGGAGACGCGTCGGCGCGAGGAGAGCGAGGCGAAGCGATACCGCGAGTACTACGACATTCCCATCGCCGACCTGAGTATCTACGACGTCGTCTACAACACGGCCCGGTGGGGCCCGGAGTCCGTCCTCGAGTCGATCGTCTCGCTGGTCGAGGCCTACGACCCGGATCTCGACGAGGGGAAACACCCCGTCGAGGGCGTCCGGTACGACTTTTGAACGGTGGGATCGATGACCGGGACGAACGGAGGATCGATGACCGGGACGAACGAGGGGCCCACGGACCGAACGAGCGGAGGCCGACCGTGACGGACGACCGACTGCGCGCCGCGCCCGCGGACCGGACGGCGGCGGAGCGGCTGCGCTTCGGCGTGGTCAACCTCGACAAGCCGGCCGGGCCGACCTCCCACCAGGTCGCCGCGTGGATCCGCGAGGAGATCGCCGAGACGCTCGCCGAACTCGATCCCGAGGGGTCCTCGATCGACGGCGTCGCCCACTCGGGGACGCTCGATCCGAAGGTGACCGGCTGTCTCCCGACGCTCGTCGGGACGGCGAGGCGTGCCGCCCGGGTGTTCCTGGAGGGCGAAAAGGAGTACGTCGCCGAACTCGAGTTCCACGACGTCCCACCCGCCGACCTCGAGACCATCGTGGCGGACTTCGAGGGGGAGATCTACCAGAAGCCGCCGCGAAAAAGCGCCGTGACGCGACGGCTTCGAACCCGCCGGATCCACGCATTGGACCTTCTCGAGCGCGAGGATCGACGCGGCCTGCTCCGGATTCGGTGTGAGTCCGGCACCTACGTCCGCAAGCTGTGTCACGACCTGGGGCTTGCGGCCGGCACCGGCGGCCACATGGGCGCGTTGCGCCGCACCGCGACCGATCCCTTCGACGACACCGATCTCCACACGCTGCAGGACCTGTGGGACGCGCTCGCGTGGGCCCGCGAGGGCGACGACTCCTACCTCCGGGAGGTGGTTCGACCCGGGGAGGACGCGCTGAGCCACCTGCCCGCAGTCACGATCGCCCCCTCCGCGGCGGCGAACGTCGCCACCGGCGCGCCGGTCTACGCGCCGGGGGTGATCGACGTCGAGTTCGTGTCGGGCGACGGCGCCGAGCTCGGAGCGGAGCACGACGCCGGAGACGGTGGGGACGCCGTTCCCCATCCGGAGGGTCGTCCCCTCGTCGCGTGTTACCTCCCCAACGGGAGCGCCGTCTGTCTGGGAACGCTCGTCGGCGATCCGGCCGCCGAGGAGGGACTGGTCGTCGATCTCGAGCGCGTGCTCGTGTAACTCTCCGCCGGCCGATCGCGGGACGCCTCGATGCCCGATCGCGGGGCGTCACGCCGGCCGATCGTGGGACGCGTGACCGCCGTCGACGGGGGAAACGAAGCCCTTAATTAACGGACTCTCGTTCGTTCGGATGCAGCCCGGGACCGTGGGGTAGTGGTATCCTATGCCGATGGGGTCGGTATGACCCGAGTTCGATTCTCGGCGGTCCCATAAAATTCTTTACAGAACTCCATTAACGGGGATTTCAACCCGGTCAGGGCCCCGAAATCGACGACCGGAGGGTCCGAAAATGATGCGGATCGGTCAATTGACCGATAATTCTCTCTGTCTCAACTGCGAACCTCACGTTTCTGATACGTTCCGCCGAACCTTCGGCGATGAGGAGGGGGGCGTTCACCGCTGCACCTCGTGCGACTCCCGGCCGCGCATCCAGCTCGGCAGCGCTGCCGGACTCGACGTCGACTGGCTCGACCCCGCCGACCAGCCCGAACGGAACCGCGGAATCGCGGCGGACCACGCCGCGCGGACTGACGGAGGTCGATCTCGATGAGCGGCTCGTCTCGATCAACGTCGACCGCCTGGGCGTATCGGTTGATCGTGGCTTCAGTATCGACGGGAACTCACGTTTCCCGCTGCTTGCCGTCGACATGCTCGCCGGTGGTGTCCTTCCCGGCGACGATCTCGAGCTCGTAGTGGCGGCCGTCGGTCATGCGCGAGATATGGCGCGGCTCAACGTCGAGGTCTTTGGAGACGCGCAGCCCACAGTCGCCCATCAGCCGGATCGCGATCTCGTGTTCGAACGAGTCGGCCGCTCGCGGGATCGCCTGGTACTCCTCGCGCGACAGCCACACGTTCCAACTCCCGTCCCTGTTTCGCTCCGTTCTCATTTCACGTTCCCCCGGAGAACCACGAAGAATAAGCGTTCCGGTGGGGTTCCGCCGTGATCGGCGCCGATCGACGGTCGATGTTCGGTGTTTCTGTACAAACGTGAAATCCAAGTGACTCAGCCTGGCCGGTACATGAATCGCTCAATACAGAGAATTGATGTATCTCTCGGGCTCTGGTATTCGGATTTCAAGACTTAAAATCATCAAACCCAGCATCACCAGTACCAAGCAACCCCATCCAGTAGTTCCATTTACCCGTAACCTTGAGATGACCGGGGGCAGCCTTCATCGAAGATATTGCTGCATCAATAGTAAACGGGTCATCTTCCTCACTGAATAACTCATAGAGACCCGAACCCTCCAGCTTCTTAGCTTCTCTTACAACTTTTTCTCGCTCTTTTGAGGTACAATTGAATTCTTTCCTAAGCCGCTTTTTGAATTCATCCTCATCCATGATAGATAAAGATAAACAATCGAACTACTTGAATGGTTGTGAGCGTTATCGAGAAATACGCTGTCTTCATCAACCGGCTGTTTCATCGCACCCACGTCTGAAGAATAGGGCTCCAACAGAGTCGGAGATCTCTCGTTTGTGTAGAAACGTGAAATCGCAATTCCTCAGTCAAGAAAACGTATTGACTGTGCGAATAGCGGGGATAGGTATCAACTACGTGGTGTTGTAGGATTCATCGTACCGCTGGTATAACACAGCAAACACTCCAAATACGGCAATTGCCCCAATTGCAACTCCAATCCAGTCGCCGTAGGGAATATCGGCGCTGATCAAGACACCACCGACAGCACGTCCACCAATCATCATCGCGATGATCACCGCGAAACCAAGGATGAACCGGGTAATGAAATTATTCTCGACTGGGTTATTTTCCATACGTTGATTTGTAGATACATTGTCGTAAGTATTCTGTCGGTCGGCGCATGCTCGATACCAGTCGCTATCAAGTGGCTGTTCCATCAGAACACGGTCTGAAGGATTAGGTTTCAACAGAGCCGAAACATCGCGCTTCTGTTCAAACGTGAAATCCCTGTTGCTCAGTCTAGACAGCACGTGAATCGCTCAATACACTCCGAGACGAGCCACACTTATTTACTCTCTGAGTCTATATACCATGGTGCCTACCAACAAACCCCAACGGGATTCGTGGTAGGCAAGCACGATACTCAGGCAACCTGCAATCGGTTGAGCTATCGTGTGACATGCTACATAGGGGGCTTTGGACGGCCCCTGATTTAGCAGCATAACGGAGGTTCGGTCAGTCAAACTCACCAGGTCACATTTCGCCTCCGTTTTTGAACTACGGGGCTGGGAACAGCTCCAAGTCGATCGTGGAAAGACCGACCGGCAGATCTGCTCCTTCGTATCGACATCTAGCTTTCGTCAGAAATCCACCTCGAGCTAGTACATCCCGTCCTGCTCGCGAAGCTCGATAGCCTGCTCGTTCATCGCCACCTAGAAGGCGACGAACTGCTCGGCGGTCACCGGTTCCGATCGATCCATCGACACCACGCGTTGAAGTTTTGGGCGCCGGACTGGTCGGCGATGTCGCGAAGCGTTCCGCCTTTGATTCGGTCATGCATTGGCACGGTCACGAGCCGAACGTCGTCGTCGTTCTCAGGATGATCGTATCGCAGGCGAACGTGGCTTCCCTCACGGCCGATCACTCGAAAATTGTTCTTCGTGAGGGCCTTGAGACGTCCTGGCCGGAAAAGTCGGTCGTGACCATTCGTTACTGCATGAACTCCGGCAGCTCCTCGGACTCCGCTCGAGCCTCCTCGATCTCGTCGGGATCGAGTCCGAGATCCTCTAAGAGGGCAGCCTCGTCATCGACGTTCTCACCGTTCCCGGCGTGGAGTGCGACCGCCTCGTCGAGCATCTCCAGGGCGTGTTCGCGCGTCTCGCCCTGCGTCGTCACGCCCGTATCTTCGTCGGTGATGATCCACATCTCACCGTCCTCGGATAACTCCATCCGGATACGGGTCGGCGTGGTCGGCCCGTTCTCCTCCACGCCCGTATCGGTGCTCATACCTCCACGTTTCGGGTAGACGGGCAAAAGCGTTCTGTCGAGTGGACCCATCCGGAACCGATCGGAACCCTCGGGGTACGACTTATCACGTCGCTCCGAGATCGATTCGACGTGATACGCGACGGAACGGTGTTCGACGACGACCACCTCTCGAACGAGATCGTGGGTCGCAACAGCCACATGAACGAGGTGACCGACGCGCTCTCGCCGATCGAGGACGGATTCCGCGCCGAGAACTGCGTTCTGTTCGGTCCCTCCGGCGCCGGGAAGACGACGGTCGCTCGCACCGCCGTTCGCAACGACGATCGTCATCCGGAACTGAAGGACGTCGTTCGACCCAATGCAAAGGTTTGGATATGGTGAACGAGAACGATCGGTCAACGAGGACCGACCGTGAGTGACTCAGGGCCCAACCCCGCCGATTCAACGGGACAACGGACGTCGCGAGACGTCCTCGGATCGCTGATCGACAGCGCGCTTCACGAGATGAATCGCGAGCGGTCCGGGCTCCTGCTCTCCGGGCTCTCCGCCGGCCTCGACATCGGGTTCGGTCCGCTGATGATGGCGGTGGTGTTGACCCTCTCGGAGGGGGGATTCGGGGATCTCTCGACGGAACTCCTGTTGGCGAGCGTCTACTCGATCGGGTTCATGTTCGTGATCCTCGGGCGCTCGGAGCTGTTCACGGAACACACCACGTTGGCGGTGATACCGGTCCTCGACGGACAGGCGTCGATCCGGCAGTTGGCGCGTCTCTGGGGACTGGTGTACGTCGGAAACGTCGTCGGGGGGCTGCTGTTCACGCTGTTGGTCGTGCTGTTGATGCCGGGGCTCGGCGTCGTCTCGCCGGGGGCGTTCGAGACGATCGCGCTCAAACTGGTCGATCACGACCTGGGATGGCTGTTCGTCGGCGGCGTGTTCGCGGGGTGGCTGATGGGGTTGCTGGCGTGGCTGATCACGGCGGCCCAGGAGACGACGAGTCGGCTGCTCCTCGTCTTCATCGTCACGGGAACGATCGGGCTCCTCCACCTCCCGCACTCGATCGCGGGCAACGTCGAGGTCCTCTTCGGGCTGTTCATGTCGCCCGCAGTCTCCCTGGTGGATTACCTGGCGTTCCTCTCGCTCGCAACCGTCGGAAACGCGTTCGGCGGGGCCGTTTTCGTCGCGCTACTCAAATACGGGCACGTCGTTCGCGGCGGGAACTAGCGGATCGGGTTCTCGAATCCCGTTCGCCCCAATCCGGAACCCTCACCGACACGTCGACCAACCGCTACACACGGATTCGGCAACAACGGTTATGTGCGATGGGCGACGATGCTCCTCGGTAGCATGGTGATCACCACGAACAGGTCCCGGACGCACGAGCGAGCGTGACGGTCCGCAACCGGGCGACGCTCGTCGAGGGGGACGAGGCGGTCCGCAGAGCCGACGCCGTCGGAATCATCGAGGAGGCGCTGGCCGCGGTCGCCCCGGATCGGCTGCTCGAGGGGATCCTCGAACGGTCCGGCGACGTCGTAACGATCGACGGCCGGACGTACGACCTCGACGCGGCCAGCGACGCGTCAGCGGACGACGTGTTCGTGATCGGGGCCGGAAAGGGGGCCGGGGCGCTCGCGAGTGCGGTCCTCGGCCGCCTCGGGGACGCCGTGAGCGAGGCGCTCATCGTCGAGAAGGACGCGTCGACCGTCGACTCGACGGCGTTCGACCTGCCCGAGGACGCCGTCTCGGTGATGGAGGCCGGCCACCCGATCCCGAACGGTGCGAGCCTGGCGGCCGGCGAGCGCGTCCTCGCGCTCGCGGACCGGGCGGGACCGGACGACCTGGTCGTCTGCTGTATCACGGGCGGGGCCTCGGCGCTGCTCGCGGCGCCCGACGGAATCGAACTCGACGCGATGGCCCGGACGACGGACCGCCTCCTGCGGGCCGGCGCCCCGATCGAGGACGTCAACGCGGTCCGCAAACACCTCTCCGCGATCAAGGGCGGAGGGCTGGCCGATCGGCTCGCCCCGGCGACGGTCGAGAGCCTGATCGTCGTCGACGAGGTGGCGGGCGACCCGTGGGGACCGACCGCGCCCGACGCGACCACCTACGCCGACGCGCTCCGCGTGCTGGATCGATACGGGCTGCGGGAGGCGATCCCGCAAACGGCGTCGGGCCGGTTGGAGCGCGGAGCGAAAGGGGATCGACCCGAGACGCTCGACGCGGCGGCGATCGCTGACCTCCCGGTCCGGAACGTCGTCCTCGCGGACGCCTCGAGCGTCTGTCTGCCCGCCGCCGAGGCCGCGAGGGAACGCGGGTACGAACCCATCGTCCTCTCGACGCGCATCGAGGGGGAGGCCAGCGAGGTCGGGCTCGTCCACGCGGGCATCGCGACCGACGCCGTCGAGTCGGGACGCCCCGCGGAGCCGCCGATGGCGCTCGTGACCGGCGGCGAGACGACGGTGACCGTCGACGGTGAGGGCGGCGAGGGCGGACCGAACCAGGAGACTGCGCTGGGGTTCGCACGCGGCGTCGACGGCTGGTCCGGGATCGTCGGGGCGTTCGTCGGCACCGACGGAACCGACGGACCGACCGAACTGGCGGGCGCGATGGCGACCGGCGAGACCCGACGCCGCGCGAGTGAAGCCGGCGTCCCGATCAGCGACGCGCTCGCGGCGAACGACGCCGCCGGGACCGTCAGGGAGCTCGACGACGCGATCGTGACCGGACCGACCGACACCAACCTCATGGACCTCCGGATCGTCCTCGTGGGAGGGGACGCTCCGGAGTAGCCGCCGGCGATGACCGGACAACGACGAACAAATGACGAGCAGACGAATGATGAACGAGATTGCCGACCATGACATGCGAATCCACACACCATGACACGTGAACCCACCAATCACGAATCACACGCCCCACGGACGAACACGGCGATCGAATCGGTCTCCGCGCTCGAGATCGTCGACTGCCGGTTGGATCCGACGCTCCGGGTGACGGTTCGAACCGCGGGCGGCGCGTGCGGGACCGCCGACGTTCCGTGTGGTCGATCGACCGGTTCCCACGAGGCGGTCGAACGGCGTGACGGGGACGACCGGTTCCACGGCCGGGGCGTCGAAGGCGCGGTCGAGACGGTCGAAACGGAGATCGATCCGGCGCTCGCGGGGCTGGACGTCACCGACCAGCGGGCCGTCGATCGCGCGCTCGACGAGCTCGACGGGACGAACGATCGGTCCCGGCTCGGCGGCAACACGACGACCGGCGTCTCGCTCGCGACCGCGGTCGCCGCTGCCGACGCGGTGGGACTGCCGCTCTATCGCTACCTCGGGCGCGCCGACGTCGGATCCCTACCCGTCCCGCTCTTCGACGTGATCGAGGGCGGCGAACTCGCGGAGAGCGGGCTCGCCTTCCAGGAACACCAGCTGATCCCGGTCGGAGCCGACTCCATCTCGGAGGTGGTGCGGATGTGTGCGGAGACCTACTCGGTGCTCGGCGACCTGCTCGAGGAGCGGTACGACGCCAGGTCGCGAAACGTCGGCGTCGAGGGGGGATACACGCCGCCGATCACCGACCCGCGGGACGCCTTCGACCTCGCGTTAGCGGCGGCCGAGGAGGCGGGCTACGGCGGATCGTTCGCCCTGGGGATCGACGCCGCGGCGAGCCACTTTTATGACCCCGAGTCGGGGACCTACGCGGTCCTCGAGGAGCCGTTCGATCGGGGCGAGCTCCTCGAGTTCTACGCCGACCTCGAGGACGCCTACCCGCTCGTGTCGATCGAGGACCCGCTGGAGGAGAACGACCTCGAGGGGACGGCGGAGCTGACGAGATCCCTCGAGGCACAGATCGTCGGCGACGACCTCTTCGTGACCGATCCCGACCGCCTCCGGGACGGGATCGAACGGGGGGCCGGGGACGCGCTGCTTTTGAAGGTGAACCAGGTCGGAACGCTCACGGAGGCGCTCGAGGCGGCCGACCTGGCCCGCCGAAACGGGTACGACCTGCAGGTCTCCGAACGCTCCGGACAGACGCCCGACACGTGGCTTGCCGAACTCGCGGTCGGGCTCTCCGCGACCCAGATCAAGACGGGCGTGACCCGCGGCGAGCGAACCGAACAGTACAACCGGCTCCTCGAGATCGAACGCGCGTTGGGGGACGGCGCCGCGCTGGCGGACCCGCCCTGGGAGTGACGGGAGCAACGTGACCGACGTGTTTCACTCGGGTTCGACGAAGGCGAGCACGGACCGGGGATTGTCGACCAGGATCCGATCGATGACATCGGAGTCGACGCCGCGTTTCTTCAGGAGCGGAACGACGTGTTCGAGCACGTGGGCGTATCCGAACCCGCCGTAGGCGGTCCGCTGCAGCTTCGTGTACACGTCCTGTGAGAACAGCAGCCGGTCGGCGTGTCCATCGTCGATCAGTTCCGTGACGAACTCGAGGCGCCGGGAATCGGACATGTAGGCGTCGCCGTACTGATCGAGGGACGCCTCCATGCCCCAGAGGTCGTACTCGAGGTAGGCGCCGCGCTCGGCGAGGCGGCGTTGATACGTGAGGTCCTCGAAGACCGTCCGGTCCATGTGGCTCATCACCACACGATCGGCCGGGAGTCCCTCCTCCTCGACGAGGTCCAGTATCTCGAGGCACCACCGGGAGGTCGGGTAGGTGCGATCGCGTTGGCTGTGTTCGGTTCGACCGGGCGGATGGAAGTTCACGGAGGCGCCGGTCCGGAGCGCGGCGCGGGCCGCCGCGCGAGCCACTTTCCGTTCGGCCTCGTGGATCCGTCCGCTCAGCCCGATCTCGCCGATCAGGCCGGCGCGAACGTCTGTGTCGTCGATCCCCGTCTCGACGTCGTCGACGAACTCCGCCGCGATCTCGTCGACGCTCATCCGGGCGATCCGGTCTGGATGGACCGGACGGACGTAGTAGGCCGTGCCGTGGACGACGGTCACGCCGGTCGCGTTCGCGACCCGCCGGACCGCCCGCGGGTCCTCGCCGGCGTTCTTCGGCGTCACGTCGACGATCGCGTCCCCGCCGGCCTGCACGTACCGTTCCACCTCGTCTACGGCCTCCTCCGGGGAGTCCAGCCGCATGTTGTCCCGGTGTTGCATCGCGTTGCGTCTCACGTACGGGAGCGTCTCCATCGAGACGGGCTCGCGAGCCAGCCGGCGGTCGACGGCGCTGTCCGGCTTCGTGTACAGCGCGTCGACCGTGTCGATGAAGAGGTGCTCGTGGGTCATGGTCGTCCCGAGCGAGTCGGGGTCGATGCGACCGGTGACCGTGACGATGGAGCCGGGGTCGGACGTCATTGATACACACACCCACCGTGGTCGGGTTAAAGATACCGGCGTCGGGCCATCGGAAGGGCGACCCGATTCAGGTACTCGCGGATGCGCTCATCCGCTCGCGGACGCGTCGGGCGCTTATTCGCGGACGCGTCGGGCGTTCACTCGTAGACGCGTCGACCCGTCTCGTTCGCCTCGATGAACTCCCAGTCGTACTCGACGCCGAGGCCGGGGCCGTCGGGGAACCCGATCGTGCCGTCGTCGTCGATGCGGTCGAGCTGGTCGGTGTAGCCGTCGGCGTAGATGGGCGGCGTCGTGTTCGGCGTCTTCGGGCCGACGAGCGACATCTCGTAGTAGTTCGTGTTTCGGATGGCCGCCAGACACTGCCGCTGTGCGGGGCCGGGGGCGTGGAACTCGATGTCGAGGCCGAATCCCTCGGCCACGCGAGCGCGCTTTATCGCGCCGGTGATCCCGGCGTCGTACTCGGGATCCGCGCGGACGAAGTCGGTCGCCTCGTTCGCGATGAAGTCCGTGAACGGTTCGACTCCGCGGACGTGCTCGGTCTGGAGGATGGGCGTATCGAGCTTCTGGCGGAGCTTCCGGTGGGCGTGTTGGGAGATGCCGCCGTCGCGATAGGGGTCCTCGTACCAGTAGAAGTCGTGTTCGTCACACGCCTTGCCGACCGCGAGCGCGTCGCCCCAGGTCTCGATCTGACAGGCCGGATCGCACATGAGGTCCATCTCGTCGCCGACGCGCTCGCCGACCGCGTGGATCGTCTCGATGGTGCGTTCGGTGTCGCGCCACTGGCCGCCCCACGGGTGGATCTTGAACCCTTGATACCCCATCTCGAGACACTCCTCGGCGAAGTCCGCGTACGCCTCCGGCGAGTCGAGCCCGCCGTTCATGTCGCCGAAGTAGGTGGAGGCGTACGCGGGGAGGCGCTCGCGATAGGTGCCGAGCAGCTCGTGGATCGCGGCGTCGTGATACTTGCCCGCGAAGTCCCAAAGCGCGATGTCGATCGGCCCCATGCCCATGCGGTCGTACTTCCGTAGCGCGCGCTTGATCTCCGACCAGTGCTTCTCGCGCTCGAGCGGGTTCTTCCCGATCAGGTAGTCCGCGACCATGTTCAACTCCGCCATCCCCGGCGAGTTCCCGCCCACGTACTCGCCCGTGATCCCCTCGTCGGTGTGTACCTGTACGCCGAAGAGACGGCGCTCGAAGGTCGAGTCCGGCTCGTAGACCATGTGGAATCCGTCGGGGGTCGGTCCCTGCTCCTCGAGCTCGTAGGCGAACTCGATCGAAACGATGTCCGTGATCGTTGGTGGCATGCACCACTAGGTGTCGGGAGAACGGATAAGTGCTGGCCCGAAGGCAGCGATCACCGTTTCCGGACGACGCGCACGCCAACCTATAGGTGACCGCCGCGAGAACGATACGTCATGTCCGATCGATTTCGCGCCTATCCCGTCGAGGAGCCGACCGACGGGGTGCGGATCCTTCACGTGGACGACGATCCCGCGTTCCTCGATCTGACGGCGACGTTCCTGCGCCGGGAGATCGAGGGCGTCTCCGTCGTGACCGAATCGAGCGTTCCGGCGGGACTCGAGCGTGTTCGATCGGAGTCGATCGACTGCGTGATCTCCGACTACGAGATGCCGGAACTGACCGGACTGGAGTTCCTCGAACGCGTTCGGGCGGTCGATCCGGACGTGCCGTTCATCCTGTTCACGGGGAAAGGATCGGAGGAGATCGCAAGCGAGGCCATCTCGGCGGGGGTGACCGACTACATCCAGAAGGGGGGCGGAAGCGACCAGTACGCGGTGCTCGCGAACCGGATCGAGAACGCCGTCGACCAGAGCCGGTCGCGGCGGGCACTCGAGGAGAGCCAGCGGCGGCTCTCACGGTTCATCGACCAGTCCCCGCTCGGTACGATCGTCTACGACGAGACGTTCACGATCCGGCGGGTGAACGAGGCGGCCGAGGAGATCACCGGGTACTCGGCCGCTGAGCTCGTCGGCGGCACCTGGCTGCCGATCGTCCCCGAGAAGCTACACCGCCACGTCGCCGAGGTGGAACGCAAGCTGCTCGACAACCGGGGCGGGTTCCAGAGCGTAAACGAGATCCGAACCCGGTCCGGCGAACGGCGGGTCTGCTCGTGGCACAACCGGGTGGTCACCGACGACGACGGGGAGGTCATCACGATCGTCTCCCAGTTCGAGGACGTCACCGATCGGCGACGGCAACGACGCGAGCTCGAGGAGACGAACGCCGTCCTCTCGACGCTCTTCGACACGCTCCCCGTGGGCGTCCTCGCCGAGGACGCCGACCGCGAGGTGCTCGCGGCCAACCAGCGCGTCTTCGACCTCCTCGAGATTCCCGGCGAGCCGGCGGACGCGGCGGGAGCCGACTGCGTGGAGCTCGCGCGCGCGGCGAGCGAGGAGTTCGAGGATCCGGACCGGTTCCTCGATCGGATCGGGGACCTGATCGAAAAGCGACAGCCGGTCACGAACGAGGAGCTCGCGCTCGCGGACGGCCGCACGTTCTCGCGCAGTTACCGGCCGATCGACCTTCCGGAGGGGCAGGGCCACCTGTGGGTCTATCAGGACGTGAGCGACCGCAAGCGCCGCGATCTCCGCCTCGAGGCGTTGAACGAGACGGCCCAGCGGCTGATGGGCGCCAGGGACCGGCGGGAGGTGGCGGAGGTCGGCGTCGAGGCAGCCCGCGACGTGCTCGGGTTGGAGGCCAACGCGATCCACCTGCGCGAGGAGGAGGTAGAGGAGAAGGAGGACGGAGAGGAGGGACCGGAGCTGGCGCCGGTCGCCTCGACGACGGCCGTCCGGGACCTCGTCGGGGACCTCCCGACCTTCACGGCAGGGGAGGGGATCGCCTGGCGCGCCTACGAGACGGGCGAGGCGATCTCGATCGACGACGTGCGGGAGGACCCCGACGTCTACGCCGAGGGGACAGAGATGCGAAGCGAGGTCTACCTCCCGCTCGGCGAGTACGGCATACTCATCGCGGGATCGCCGGAGGTCGGCGCGTTCGACGACCGGGACGTCGTGCTCGGGGAGATCCTCGCGGGCAACGTGGTCACGGCCCTCGAGCAGGTCGAACGGACGGAGCGGTTGCGCGAGCGCGAGCGCGAGCTCACGCGTCAAAACGATCGCCTGGAGGAGTTCGCGAGCGTCGCCTCACACGACCTTCGGAACCCGCTCAACGTCGCGAAGGGGCGACTGCACCTCGCGATGGAGGAAGCGGACGCGGCGGCACGGGACGACCTCGCCGACGTCGAGCGGGCGCTCGACCGGATGGAGGAGCTCATCGAGGACCTGCTCGCCCTGGCGCGCGAGGAGAACACCGAGACGGACGAGACGGCCGTCCCCCTCGACGACCTCGCGAGGGGCTGTTGGGACGACGTCGAGACCGACGGCGCGACGCTTCGCGTCGAGACCGACCGCCGGATCCGCGCCGACGAGGGGCGACTGCGCCAGATCCTCGAGAACCTCTTCGCTAACGCCGTCGAACACGGCTCGACGAGCCCTCCCTCGCAAACTCGCGAGGACGCCGTCGACCATGGTTCGACCGGAAGCGACGGCGTCCGAATAACCGTCGGGGAAACGGACGAGGAACCCGGGTTCTTCGTCGCCGACGACGGATCCGGTATCCCCGAACCCGAACGCGATCGGGTCTTCGAGTACGGCTACTCCGGATCCGAGAGCGGGACGGGTTTCGGGCTCTCGATCGTCGATCAGGCCGCGGGGGCACACGGCTGGGACGTACGCGCGACCGCCTCGGAGACGGGCGGCGCACGCTTCGAGATCACGGGCGTCGAGTTCGTGGACGAGGAGTGAGAAAACCACGAACGACGGCGGGAGAGGGCGGCAGTGAGGGCGGCGAGAACGGGGAGCCACGAGGGAGCGAGAATGTGAAACGGAGACGGCCGTGGCCGTCCGGGCGCGGACGCGCATCTTTTTGCACGACCCCCTCGAGCGTTCGTCCATGAGCGCCGATCGGCCGGACGAGGAGGAGGACACCCTCGAGGACCACGGCCCGGAGGATCCGGACGTCGGTGACCTCCTCAGAAAGCTCGACGCGTTGGAGGAGACCGTCGACGACCCCCACGAGCGCCGAAAGGTCCAACAGACCATCTCGCTTGTCGAGCGGATGCCCGGGAGCACGGCGTTCAGCGAACACATCTACAAGTACACCTCCCGGGACATGGCGGAGGCGCTCGTCGGGGGCGTCATCTTCGCGCTGCCGTTCCTCGTCGAGGACGGCGTCTTCCTCATCGCCGAGTGGTTCCTCGCGGTCCGGATCGCGGCGGTTCCGGTCCTCCTCCTCGCGAACGTGTTCTTCGTGCTCGTGTTGTCCGCCGGGTTGATCTACTACGCGGACATCCGGGAGGTGCGGGTGACGAATCCGATCCTCGGGGTCATTCCGCGGCGATACGTGGGCGTGCTCGCCCTCTCGTTCGCGGTCGCGGGCGTGCTGATGGCGATGTGGGGGCGGCTGGCGATCGACGACCCGACGCCGCTTGAGGCCTTCGCCCGGGTGACGGTCGTCTGGACCGCCACCGTACTCGGGTCCGCCCTCGGCGACATTCTCCCCGGAGAAAGCAAGGGCGAGGACATAAGCGAGATGTTCGACGACGACGACTGATCGCGGACGCCGGGGGGGAACAAAAGACGGGACGACTGCGGGACCGGATTCGGCGGTGCTTACTCGCGTTTGACGCCGGGGTTCGTGACGGCGCCGAGCGACGCGGAGGCGAAATCGCGGTGGTACTTCGCGAGGATGCCCGAGGTGTAGGGCGGCTCCGGCGGCTCCCAGTCGGCGTGGCGGGAGGCCAGCTCGTCCTCCGAGAGGTCGACGGAGAGCTCGCGGTTCGGGATGTCGACGGTGACCTCGTCGCCCTCCTCGATCAGGCCGATCGGACCGCCGGATGCGGCCTCGGGGGCGACGTGGCCGATCATTGGGCCGCGGGTCGCACCGGAGAAGCGGCCGTCGGTGAGGAGCGCGACGTCGTCCTCGTGGCCGGCGCCGACGACGGCGGCGGTCACGCCGAGCATCTCGCGCATGCCGGGGCCGCCGCGGGGACCCTCGTTGCGGATGACGATCACGTCGCCGGACTCGATCTCGCCGGTCTGGACGTACTCCATCGCGTCCTCCTCGTTCTCGAAGATCCGCGCGGGGCCCTCGTGGTGGAACTCGTCCTGGCCGGTCGCCTTCAGGACCGCGCCCTCGGGCGCGAGGTTCCCCTTCAGGATCTTGATGGCGCCCTCGGGCTGTTTGGGCTCGTCGACCGGATAGAGGAAGTCGGCGTCGATCTCCTCGTCGTCGGGGAGATCGAGGCGCTCGAGCTCCTCGGAGATGGTCCGGCCCGTCACGGTGAGCTGGTCGCCGTCGAACAGGTCGGCCTCGATCAGCCGACGGATGACGATCGGGACGCCGCCGATCTCGTGGAGGTCGTTCATCACGCTCTGGCCGCCGGGCTGCATGTCGGCGATCTTCGGGGTGCGACGCGAGATCTCGTCGAAGTCCTCGATGTCGAGGCCGACGCCGGCCTCGCGGGCGAGCGCGAGGAGGTGCAGGACGCCGTTCGTCGAGCCGCCGATCGCCGTCTGGAGGGCGATCGCGTTCTCGAAGGACTCGCGGGTCAGAAGGTCCGAGGGGCGCCGGTCGTTCTCGATGCAGTCGACGACCAGGTCGCCGGCGCGTTCGGCGACCTCGTAGCGCTCGTCGACCTCGGCTGGCGCGGAGGCGGACCCGAGCGGGGCGAGTCCGAGCGCCTCGGAGATGGAGGCCATCGTGTTCGCCGTGAACATCCCGCCACACGAGCCGGCGCCGGGACAGGCGTTGCGCTCCAGCTCGTCGAGTTCGTCCGCGTCCATCTCGCCTTGCGCGTAGGTGCCGACGCCCTCGAAGACCTGCACGATGGTGACGTCGCGTCCCTCGTGTTGGCCGGGCATGATCGAGCCGCCGTAGAGGAAGACCGAGGGGAGGTCGGTCCGGATGGCCGCCATCATCATGCCGGGGAGGTTCTTGTCACAGCCCGCGACCGTGACGAGTCCGTCCATCCGCTCGCCGAAGGAGACGAGCTCGACGGAGTCGGCGATGACCTCCCGGGAGATGAGCGAGGCCTTCATCCCCTCCGTGCCCATCGAGATGGCGTCGGAGATGGTGATCGTGCCGAACTCGATGGGCATCCCGCCGGTGTCCTCGACGCCGTCGATCGCGGATCCGGCCACGTCGTCGAGGTGGACGTTACACGGCGTGATGTCGGCCGCGGGGTTGGCCACGCCCACCATCGGCGAGGAGAGATCGGCGTCGTCGAAGCCCATCGCACGGAACATCGATCGGTGGGGCGCACGCTCCGCGCCCTCGGTCACGTCCCGACTCGGCAGGTCGGCGTCCTTGCTGCCGGCGAATTTCTCTGTGTCGTCGCGCGAAGCGTCCTCGTCGTCGACGGCGTCCCCGGGCCGTCGTTGGGATTCGCTCATGACCCGACGATCGTCCCCCGACGATTTAAAATAACCGTGTGATCGCTTCCCGAAGCGAACCGGTCACCGAACCCGGCCGATCAGCGGAACGCGCGAAGGATCCCCTGTCCGTCCGTGCAGTCGGCGACGTCGGGCAGCGCCGCGCGTTCGGGGTGGGGCATCAACACCGCGGTCGCCTCACGCTCGCCGAGGACGCCGGCGACGTTCCCCGTCGAGCCGTTGGGGTTCGCCTCGTCCGTGACGTTTCCGTCGGCGTCACAGTAGCGGAACAGCACGCGGTCGTCGGCCTCCAGATCGGCGTAGGCGTCCTCGCCGATCTCGAAGCGGCCCTCGCCGTGGGCGATCGGAAGGCGAAGGACCTCGCCGGCCTCGTAGGCGTCGGTCCAGGGCGTGTCCGCGCGCTCGACGCGGAGGTGGACGTGTTCACACTGGAAGCGCGCGCTCGCGTTGGTCGTGAACGCGCCGTCGACGAGGCGGGACTCGGCGCCGATCTGCGCGCCGTTGCAGATCCCGAGGACCGGCGTGCCGTCGCCGGCGGCCGTCCGGATCGACTCCATGATCGGAGCGCGCGCCGCCATCGCGCCGGCCCGGAGGTAGTCTCCGTAGGAGAACCCGCCCGGGAGGACGATCCCGTCGGTGTCCTCGGGAAGCCCGTCCTCGAACCAGCGGCGCTCGGCGTCGATCCCGAGGTGGTCGAGGGCGCGGACCGCGTCCCGATCGCAGTTCGACCCGCCGAACTGGACGACCGTGACCGTCATCGTTCGGCCACGGCGACGTCGTAGTCGTGGATGGTCGGGTTCGCGAGGAGCCGCTCGGCCATCTCCTCCGCGCGATCGGCGGCCTCCTCGACGTCGTCGGCCTGGAGGTCGACCTCGAAGCGGTCGGCCGACCGGAGGTCCTCGAGGTCGAACCCGAGCCGTTCGAGCGCCCGCTTCGTCGTCTCGGCCTCGGGATCGAGGACGCCCCGCTTGAGCCGGACCGTGACGGTCGCAGTGTAGCCGGTCATCGATCGATACTGCGAAGTCGTGTGCAAAAACGGTTTTGGAACGGGTGTACGATCCATGTTTGTGGATACTAACTGGTGGGTGTCGACCGGAAGAACGGGCCCCGATCGACGCCGTAACAAGGCTTTTGGGACGGCACGGAGAGTGTGAGCCATGGGACGATTCGAGGGGGGTGGGCCCCCGGAGACGGTCGAATACGAGCCGACGAGCGTGAAGGACCTGCTCGTCGAGATGAAGGACACGGCGGAGCTGCTCATCGATCTCTCCTACTCGGCCGTCCTCCACCGGAGCACCGACGTCGCCCGGGAGGTGCTCGAGCTGGAAAACCGGATGGACGTCCTCCAGTTGCGCGCCCGGATGAGCCTGATGCTCGCGGCGCGAAATCCCGACGAGGCCGAACGGCTCGCCCCGGTCCTCGGCGTGGTCTCCGGGGCGGACAAGGTGAGCGATGCCGCCGGCGACATCGCGAAGATCGTCTTAGAGGAGATCGGCCTGCCGGAGGCGATGCGCGGCGCGCTGTCCGAGGCCGTCGAGATGCTGGTTCGCGGCGAGATACACGACGACTCGCCGTACGCGGGACGGACCCTCGCCGACATCGACCTGGAGTCGGAGACCGGCGTTCGGGCCATCGCGATCCGGCGCTCCCAGGAGTGGATACTCAATCCCGGCCCGAACACGACCCTGCGGGCGGGCGACGTCGCGATCCTGCGGGGTCCCGAAGCGTCGATCTCCGGGGTACACGAGACCGCGACCGGGAAGGCCTACGAACCCGGCGAGCCCGCCGAACCCGACGTCTCCGACCTCGAGCGGGCCGTCGACTCCATCGTGTTGATGAAGAACCTCTCGGAGCTGGCCGTCGACCTCGCCTACGGGTCGGTGCTGTTCGACACCGAGGAGCTGGCCGAGGAGGTGGCCAACCTCGAGGTGGAGGTCGACGCGCTCCAGTCGCGCTTCGAGGCCTGGACGCTGCAGGCGGCCGCCGAGGCGGACGATCCGGTCGCGCTTCGCGGACTCATCCACCTGGGCGTCGCCACCGAGACGATCTCCGATGCGGCCCTCGAGATCACGGAGGGGGTCCTCCGTGATCTCGACGTCCATCCGGTCGTCGAACTCGCGGTCCGGGAGTCCGACGAGATCATCACCCGGACGACCGTCGAGGCCGGAAGCGAACTCGAGGGGACCGCCGTCCGCGAGGGAGTTCCGGAGACGGCCGTCTCCACGAGCGTGTTGGCGATCCGGCGGCCCGACGAGGGATGGCTGGTCGGCCCGGATCTCGACACCACGATCCGTGAGGGAGACGTGTTGATCACGAAGGGGACGCGCACCTCGGCGGCGGCGTTCGGCTCGCTCGCGGAGTGAGGACCGGAACGGGCGAATTCTACCCGAGCCGGAAGGATGGCTCGTCCGTATCGCCGTCGAGGTCCTCGAGCTGGATGACCTCCTCGTCCTCGTCCTCGAGCTGCTCTCTGAGGTAGGTCACGTAGCGTTTGTGCTCCTCGAGCTGCTCCCTGAGGTGGTCGGCCTCCAGCTCGAGCCGCTCGTGCTCGCGGATGAAGCTCTTCGGCACCTCCACCTTCGGGGGGAAGGAGTCGTCGGCGTCGCCCGCGTTCTCCAGTTCGTGTTCGGGGACGACGCGCACCTTCCCGTCGTGGGCAACGAGCGTGTCCACGTAGTCGCGGAACACCGCCGAAAGCGAGATGTCGCGTTCCTCGGCGATCTCGCGAAGCGTCTCGAAGGCGTCCTCGTTGACGCGAAACGAGATCGTCTTGTTCTTGTTGCCCATCATCGACTCGTTGGTCCCGCATAATACTTAAACGTTTGTCAGACGGGCGCACGGACGCGTCGATCGTCGCCCGACGTCGCAGCGATGCACGACGCCGAACCCGGCTCCGTCGTCGGATCTCGACGCCGATCCGAACCAACACGCGGAGCGAAACACCGGCCCGGATCACCAACGAATCGGCCAAATCACCAACCTCCCGACCAAAACCGACACGTCGACCAAAACCACCGACACCCCGACCAGAACCACCAACATCCCGACCCGAACCACTAATTCGGTCCGTCACCTCGCCTCGTGCATGCGCGGATCGGACCGGGGGGAGGACGGAGGGGCGCGAGCGACGGGCGAACGAGTTCGCTCGCGAGCCCGCGGTTCGGCCGGCGCGGTCATCCTGGCCACGCTCCTCCTCGCGGCGGCGACGGTCGGTGGAGTATCGGTCGCTGGCGCCGCGAGCGACGGGGCGTCGAACGCGATCGACACGACGGATACGGGCGGATTTGAAACCGCCGCGGTCGCGGACTCGGATGCGATCCGGATCGAGAACGCGCTCCGACGGGTCGACCGCCCCGGGGAGTACGGCGTGAGGACCCGAGTGCGGATTCCGGACCGGGTGACCGAACTCCGGCTGGAGATCCCCGAGACCGCACGCGACGTGACGGGGACGGGATTCTCCCGCGAGAGCGAGACGACGTGGGTCTGGGACCGGGAGACGTCGACCCCGCGGCTCTCCTACCGGATGCCCGCGAACCGCACCCGCGAGGACGCCGGACCGCTGGAGGGGGAAGGCGAGTACCTGTTCGTCGGGACCGGCGAGTGGGCGATCGTTCGGACGCCGGCGATCGGCGCCAGGTGGCGACAGACTGGCGACGAGTTACGCGTCACTCGCGAGAACGTCGTATCGGGCGAGGGCGCGGCGAGCGATCGAATGGCCTACCTCGGCCCGTACGAGGAACACGTCCACGAGGCGCACGGACAGCGGTTCCGGCTGATCGTTCCCGAGAGCGCGGAGCTGTCCGAGTCGCCGGCGGAGATCCACGCGTCGCTCGAGCACGCCTCGGGAGCGCTCCGGATCGGCGACCGCGACGGGACCGTGTTCGTGATCGCCGCCCCGACGTCGGAGGTCGGCTGGAGCGTTCGCGGGCTCCAGACCGGGCCGGCGGACATGTGGGTCCGCGACCTGGAAGGGACGGACACGGCGACCAACGTCTGGGTCCACGAGTACGTCCACACGCGACAGGGCTACGCCGAGGCCCCCTCGGGACGGTGGATCACGGAGGCGTCAGCGAGCTACTACGCCGCCCTGTTGACCCTCGAGCGCGGCGGGGTCGACTTCGAGTCGTTCCGCCGCGTGCTCGAACGCGGCGAACGCGACCCGCAGGCGAGCTCCGTCCTCTCGCGGCCGGACACCTGGCGGAACGCCGCCGAGTACACGAAGGGGGCGCTCGTCACCGGCGAGATCGACCGACGAATGCGCCTCGCGACCGACGGTCAGGAGACGACCGCGACCGTCCTCCGGCGGCTCAACGCACGGGAGGACCCGATAGAGAACGACGACGTGCTCGGGTACGTCCGGGAAGCGGCCGGACGTGAGGTCCGCGACGAGGCCGAGCGGCTGACGACCACGGAGGCTGCCCCGACGGCGTGGGATCGACGCGCCCACGACGAGGCGTTCGGACGGCTACCGGCGCGGATCGCGGTCTCGATCGACGATCCGGACGCGGTTCGCGCGACCGGCGAGTACCGCGGTCGGGCGATCGATCGCGAGCCCGCGACGCTCGTTCCCGGCGAAACGCTGCAAGTCCGCGTGCGCGTCTCGAACGTCGGCGGGACGGCCGGCGAGTACGACCTCGAAATGCGCGTCGATGGCGAAACCGTAGCGACCCGGGAGGGGGAACTCGACGCGAACGAGTCGACCGTCGAATCCTTCGAGCACGCGTTCGCCGAGCGCGGCGACCACGAGGTCTCGGTCGCCGGCGATCGGATCACGGTATCGGTCGTCGAGCCGGCGACGCCCCGGGTTCGGGACCTCACCGTGGCGCCGGATCGAGTCACGGCCGGCGAGCCGATTCGCGTGAGCGCGACCGTCGAGAATCCCGAGTCGGTTCCCGCTCGCGGCGAGTTCGCGTTGTCGGTGAACGGCGAGACCGCGGAGACTCACGAGGTGCTCCTCGACGCGAACGAGACGACCACGGTCGAGTCGACCGTGACGCCGACCGATCCCGGGGAGGCGACGATCGCGTTCGGGGAGGCGCGCGCGACGGTGGCGGTCGATCCCGCGGCCACGACCGCCGGTTCGGGATCGGGCGGGACGGCCGACGACGGGGGTGGAGCGACCAACGACGGACCGACGGACGAACGAACGCCGGGATTCCTCGGCGTTCACGCGCTCGTTGCGCTCCTGCTCGCTATCGCGCTCGTGGGGGCTCGGGTTCGAGGGGCAGGATGAAGTTCGACAACGGGGGAGCGGTTCGACGGGGAGTGGGGATCGGCGAGGGAATGAGGGTTCCGCGGGAAAATCCCCGGATCAAAACGGGGCTTCCGGGCCCTCGTCGTCGGGGACGGCTTCGTCACCGCCCGAGGAGGTCGAACTCGCCTCGGTCGTGGGCTCCAAAGGCCCCTCCCAGGCGTCCAGGCCGCCGCGGAGATTCTCCACGCGGGCGTCCGCCGTGCCCGCGTACGATTCGATCAGGGCGGCGGCCTGCCGACTCGAGACGCCGTGGGGACAGACGGTCACGATCCGGTCTGCACCCTCCAGTTCCGCGACCCGCGTGGTGAGTTCCGGAAACGGGATGTTCCGGCTGCCGGGGATGTGTCCGCGATCGAAGTCGCGTCGCGACCGGATGTCGACGATCGTCGGCGGATCCTCCCGTCCATCACCATCCTCGCCTCCATTCCCGCTCCCGTCTCCATCCTCGCCTCCATTCCCGCTCCCGTCTCCATCCTCGCCGCCGTGTCCGTCCCGGAGGAGGGCTGCGAGATCTTCGGGATCGATATCCGCGACCATCTACGGGAGCGGACAGAGGCTCGCCGTGAGCACGGCTCGCTCGTCGGTCTCGTTTTCGGCGCCGTGGACGTCGCCGCGCTCGTTGTGTACGACGGCGGGTGCCTCGAGGCGTTCGCGCGCGCCGTTTCGGATCACCGTCGGCGACCCCTCGAGCACGTGGAACACGTTGGTGGAATCGGCGTGTTCGTGCGGGTCGATCGCGGCGTCGGGAGCGAGCACGAAGGCCTTGACGAGGACGTCGTCGGTGACGACGACCTCGGCGGTTTCGACCTCCCCGCGGGCGGGATCAAGGTCGGCGATCGCGTCGGCGTATCGATCGAGACTCATGGACGTCCCTCGGCGACGGAGCCGTATGAAGTGAACGAACCCGTCGGTGGCGGATCGGGGATACGTCTGTGGCGAATCGAGGACGCGTCGGTTCGGAACGGAAACGCGTCGGTGGCGGGTCGAGGACGCGTCGAAAACGGGAGTGGCCGGGGCGGGCTCCGAACCCGCGATCTCCGCATCGCCCAGGTTCGAGGCTCGGCGGGCCCCGACGGGGTCGCGGACGCTTCCAAGGCGAGTGCCGCACCGAAGCTGCGAAACCCTATGAGTGCGGCGCTATGTCCAGCTAAGCCACCCGGCCTCACCTCCACCTACCGTGATGGGACCCTTTAAGCTTCCCATCTTCCGGCGGTTTGGCACCCGCGATCACGGTCGATGCGGACGATCGTTCGAAGTCACGACGCCCGTCCGCGGCGTCGAATGAACCCGTGGATCGGCCGATTTCGGGGTCGAACCGGCGGATCGACGACGGATCCGCGCTCGAAGACGCGGCTCGGACCCGCGGATTTATACTCCGGGCGACGGATTCGTCTTCCAATGAGTCTTCCCGATCTGCTCGCATCCGCCGTCGGCGAGGGGGACGTCGTCGCGACCGTCGATCTCGGCGGCGAGGACGTCCTCGCGGTGACGGCCGACCGAACGCTCATCTACCGCGCCGACGGGCTCCTCTCGGACGAATCGATCGAGGAGTACCCACACGGTGCAGAGCGGATCGACGTCTCCGAGGGGCGACGCAAGACGACGTTCACGCTCGATTACGGCCTCGACGGCGAGGAGACCGTGACGGTGCCAGCAAAGCGGACCGACGACGCCCTCCATCCGCTGCTCGCCGGCGTCCTCTCGGCCGCGGACGTGACGGACCCGGGCGAGTCGGTGCTTCGAACGTTCCGGTTCTCCGAACTCACGCTCATCATCACGAGCGATCGGGTCGTCAAACACGTCGGATCGGTCGTCTGGGACGACGAGTTCGAGGAGTTCCACTACGGCGACGTCGTCGACCTCGGCTTCGAGGAGGGGACGGTCGCGACGTCGATCGTGTTGACCCTCGATGGACGCCAGGAGCGGTTCAAGGCGCCCAACGAGTCGGCCCGGTCGGTCAAGGAAACCCTGAGCGAGGCGGTCTGTGCCTACCACGACGTCGAGAGCGTGGCCGAGCTTCGCGCGCTTCGAGAGGAGGAGGCGGCCGAGGAGGCGGCCGCCGAGGAGGCCGCGACCGCCTCGAGTTCGACCGACTTCGGCGAGGGCCCGGACCCGCTCTCGCCGTCGCCCTCGACCGAGGCCAGCTCGGAGGCGTCGACGGCGATGGAGGCGCCGCTCGAGGAGGCATCCGGCGGCACGGACGACGACGCCGACCCGCTCGCCGCCGGCGCGTCGGAGGTCACGAACGGGTCGGGGGCCGCAGGTGACGGCGAACGAAGCGGCGGCGACGCGGCGTTCGGCGATACGGGGTTCGAGCCCGCCGGCCTCGAGGACGACGCGCTCGCGGCCGAGATCGAGGCGTTGCGCGAGACCGTCGAGGCCCAGGGCGAACGGATCGACAGACAGGCGGAGCTCATCGACCAGCTGATCGAGGAGCTGCGACGCGGCCGGTGATCCCCGGGGATCCCGCCCGCGACTCGCGACCGGTGTCCGCCGCTCCCGCGTTCACGACTCCCGACCGGTGACCTTGCGGACGCACGAGGAGCCGAACGGCCCGAGCTCGCCGGCGGACAGGCGGACGAAGTGGCCGGTCGAGATGGAGGCGCCACAGCGGCGGCACTCGAAGTCCCCCTCGCGTTCTACGATCTGTTGGTCGAAGGAGACGTAGGTCCCGCCGCGGCGTATCAGAAGCCGGCCGTCCTCGCGGGCGATGATCCCGCGTTTCTCCGCGGCATCGAGGATCTCCCTCGTGAGCGAGGGGCTCTCCGTAACGGTCTCGATCCGGTCGACCGCCGCGGAGAGGGAAAGCGACTCGTCCTCGAGGTGGGCGAGAAGCTCGATCCCGACCTCGCGTTTCTGCTCGCGAGTGCGGGCGGCATCGTCGTCGACCCCGTTCGAGCCGTCGCGCGGATCGCTCATCGTTCACCGGATTCGACGGGCACGCCCATAAGCCGGCGGGATCGATCGACGAAGGCGCCTCCACAAGGCGTTTATCGGTCGACCGGATAGTCGGTCGCGTGAAGCGCCGCCTCGCCGCCGGGATCGCCGTTTGCGTCGCCGTCGCGACGGCGGCGTGGGTCACGTCACCGGCCGCGGTCGTCGCCCCGCTCGAGCGGCTCGCCGGCGCGCCGATCGCCTTCGGGCTGGCGCTCCTCGCGCTCGCCGCAGTGCGGCCGTTTCTCGCGCTCCCGACCACGCTCCTGGCCGTCGGCGTCGGGTACGGCTACGGCTGGTCCGGCGTTCCCCTCGGGGTCGTTCTGTTGACGCTCACGGCGATCCCGCCGTACGCCCTTTCCCGGGCGGGATGGCGGGGGACGAACGGCCGGATCGTCCGGACCGGCGAGCGGGTCGTCGATCTGACCGGCGGGACCCGCGCCGTGGTCGCGAGCCGATTCCTGCCGCTGCCCTCCGATGCGGTCTCGGTCGGGGCGGGCGTCTCACGGGTCGACCTCCGGCCGTTCCTCCTCGGCACCGCGATCGGCGAGACGCCGTGGGTCGTCGCCGGGGTCGCGATCGGCGTCTCCACCGACCGACTGCTCGCGGGCGACGCGTCGGCGCTCGATCCGGCCCTGCTCGTCGGGATGGTCGGGGTCGCGGCGCTGTTGCTGTCGGGACCGTGCTACAGGGCGTACACGGAGGGGTCGGGCCGGTCGACCGAACCCCTTTGAGAGAACCCCTTTGAGACTTACGCGAGGTGCTCGCGGATGGCGGCGACGACGCGACCGGGCCGCTCGTGGACGATCCAGTGGCCCGCGTCGTGGACCTCGAGGAGCCGCCCGTCGGTACAGCGCTCGACGCTGGCCGCGGCCATCGACCGCCGGAGGAACTCATCCTCGACACCCCAGATCACGAGCGTCGGGACCTCGACGGTCGGCGAAGCCGCGACGGGGCGCTCCCGGACGACCGCACGGTACCAGTTCACCATCGCGGAGAAGGCGCCTGGACGCGACCACGCGCGTCGGTATCGATCGAAATCGCGGGCGTCGAACGTCCCCGGGCGACTCGAATGCCGCATACCGTTGACGATCGGCGCCCAGTCGCCGACCCGGGCGACGCGTTCGGGCAGACGGGGGATCTGGAAGGCGAGGAAGTACCAGCTCTTCAGCCGCTGTCGCCAGGAACCGCGGAGCGTCCGCTCGAAGACGGTCGGGTGCGGGACGTTGACCGCGACGAGTCGGCGGAGCCGCTCGGGGCGATGGATCGCGAGCCACCAGCCGACCGCGGCGCCCCAGTCGTGACCGACGACGGCGGCCGTCTCGCGGTCGTACGCGTCGATCAGCTCCGTGACGTCACGGGCCAGTTCGTCGAGTCGATAGGCCGCGATCCGGTCCGGTTTCCCGCTCAGGTTGTAGCCGCGCTGGTCGGGAACGACGACGCGGAATCCGGCCTCGGCGAGCGGCGCGATCGCCTCGTGCCAGCCGTACCAGAACTCCGGGAATCCGTGGAGGAGGACGCACAGCTCGCCGTCCGCGGGACCGGCCTCCACGACGTGGAGGCGAACGCCGTTCGCGTCGACGAACCGTGACTCGCCGGGGACGGACTCCGGGATCTCGTCGTCCGGCGGGGACGGGCCGTCAGCCGACCGCGGCGGGCTCGACATGGTCGTGACTACGACGGCGAGGTCGGGTAACGTCTTCGACGCTCGAGAGAAGTCGACAACGGCAGTCGGACGCGGGAGGTCGATGGCGGCGGTCCGCCGGAGAACGTCGTTTCCTACTCCCCGGCGCCCCAGTCGGCGACGCGCTTCGGGCGGTCGGAGACCGCGAGGACGTCGAGGTCGTCGTTCGCGTGCGCGAGCGCCTCGAGGGCGGCCTTCGCGCTGGCCGGGGTGGAGAAGTAGGTGATCTCCTCCTCGACGGCCACCTCGAGCAGGTCGCGCTGGCGGGAGACGATCAGGTCGAGTTCGCCGGCGCGGGCCGCCTCGATCAGGTCTGTCGCCGTCGACAGCTCGAAGTGCTCGGCGAAGCCGTCGACGAGCGCCTCGCCCGCCTCGGTGTCCGGATCGGGGAACTCCTCGGCGGAGAGGTCGACGACGGCGGTCCCCGATTCGGGGATCGGCTTGCCGGTCGCGTCCTGGGCCTTGTCGTAGGCCTTCCCGAAGGAGGTCGCGGTGCCCATCACCTCGCCGGTCGACTTCATCTCGGGGCCGAGGCGCGGATCCGAACCGGGCAGGCGGTCGAACGGGAGCACGACCTCCTTCACGCTCAGGTGTTCGGGGATCTGTTCGTCGACGTCGAGGTCGGCGAGGGTCTCGCCGGCCATCACCTTCGCCGCGATCTTCGCGATCGGGACGCCGGTCGCCTTCGAGACGAACGGGACCGTCCGCGAGGAGCGCGGGTTCGCCTCGAGCACGTAGACGGTGGAGTCCGCCTCGGGGTCGTGGACGCCGGTCACGGCGAGCTGGACGTTCAACAGGCCGACCGTGTCGAGCGCGGTCGCGATCTCCTCGGTCACCTCGCGGACCCGCTCGAGGGTGTCCGCGGACAGCGAGCGCGGCGGGATCATGCACGCGGAGTCACCGGAGTGGACGCCCGCGCTCTCGACGTGTTCCATCACGCCGCCGATCAGGACGTCCTCGCCGTCCGAGACGGCGTCGACGTCCAGCTCGACCGCGTCGTCGAGGAACTGGTCGATGAGGATCGGCTTGTCCGGCGAGACGCGGACGGCCTCCTCGATGTACTGCTCGAGTTCGGCGTCGTCCTCGACGACGCGCATCGCGCGGCCGCCGAGCACGTAGGAGGGACGCACGAGGACCGGGTAGCCGATGCCGTGGGCCAACTCGAGCGCCTCCTCGCGGCTCGTCGCGGTACCGCCGGCGGGCTGGGCGATGCCGAGGTCGTCCATCAGCTCGTTGAAGCGGTCGCGGTCCTCCGCGAGGTCCATCGCCTCGACGGAGGTGCCGACGATCTCGCAGTCGAGGTCGCGACGATCGAGTTCCGCCTCGAGCGGCTCGCCGACGTTGACGGAGGTCTGCCCGCCGAACTGGACCATCACGCCGTCCGCGTCGGTGGCCTCGACGACGTCCGCGACCTCCTCGGCGGTGATCGGCTCGAAGAAGAGCCCGTCGGAGGTGTCGTAGTCGGTCGAGACGGTCTCGGGGTTGTTGTTGACCACGTGCGCGTCGATGCCCATCTCGCGGAGCGCGCGCACCGCGTGGACCGCACAGTAGTCGAACTCGACGCCCTGGCCGATGCGGATCGGCCCGCCGCCGATGACGACCACGCTCTCGACGTCGGGGTCGATCTGCTCGAGCTCGCCGTAGTCCGTCTCCCCGCTTCCGGCCTCGACGCCGGCGAGGTACTCGGGGAGACGCGCGGAGTAGTAGTACGGCGTCGATGCCTCGAACTCGCCCGCACAGGTGTCGACCTGCTTGAACGTGCGGTTCGGCGTCGTCGATTCGACCTCCTCGACCGAGACGGGCTGTACGCTCCCGCCGTCCGTGGAGGTCGTCTTCGGCTCGACATCGGCCGGCGCCTCGGGGGAGGCCGCGTCGGCGATCTCCGCGTCGGTGAAGCCGGCGATCGCGGCGTCCGTGAACTCGCCGTGTTTCGCGCCCTCGTGGGCGTCCGCGATACGCTTGAACCGCTCGACGTACCACTCCTTGATGCCCGTGAGTTCACACACGTCCTCGACCGTGTAGCCGCGCGAGAACGCCTCGAAGATCGCGTAGGGACGGTCCGGCGTCGGCGACTCCAGGTAGTCCGCTTCGAGGGTCTCGTCGTCGACGTCGACCCAGTCGACGGCGGGGTCGTACTCCGAGGAGCGAAGCGCCTTGAGCATGCTCTCCTCGAAGGTCCGGCCGATGGACATCGCCTCGCCGGTCGACTTCATGGCCGTGCCGAGCTCGAAGTCGACGTCGTCGAACTTGTCGATGGGCCACCGCGGCACCTTCGTCACCACGTAGTCGATGGCCGGCTCGAAGGCGGCGGTCGTCTCGCCCGTGATCTCGTTTTCGATCTCGTGGAGCCGCTTGCCGAGCGCGACCTTCGCCGTGACGCGGGCGATCGGGTAGCCGGTCGCCTTCGAGGCCAGCGCGGACGAACGGGAGACGCGCGGGTTCACCTCGACGACGCGGTACTCGCCGCCGGGCGTGCCGTCGTCGCGCCAGGCGAACTGGATGTTACAGCCGCCCTGGATGCCAAGCTCGCGGATGACGCCGAGCGCGGCGTCGCGCATCTCCTGGTGACCGTCGTCGGGGATGACCTGTGAGGGGGTCACGACCGTCGACTCGCCGGTGTGGATGCCCATCGGGTCGATGTTCTCCATGTTGCAGATGATGATACACGAGTCGTCGGCGTCGCGCATCACCTCGTACTCGAGTTCGACCCAGCCGGCGATGGACTCGGTGATGAGCACCTCGCTGTTGCGCGAGAGGCGAAGCCCCTTGCGGACGCGGTCGACGAGCTCGTCGAACTCCTCGACGACGCCCGAACCGGAGCCGCCGAGCGTGTAGGTCGTCCGGGAGATGACCGGCAGGCCGCCGACGTGGTCGACGGCGTCGCTGACGCGCTCGCGGAACGCCTCCTCGTCGAAGTCGGTGAGCGACTCGCCCTCGCCCAGCGAGATGGTCGTCGATTTGGGCACCGGCTGGCCGATGTTCTCCATGCGCTGGCGGAAGAGGTCGCGGTCCTCGGTGGCGTAGATGGTGTCGAGCGGCGTGCCCATGATATCGACGTCGTGCTCCTCGAGGATGCCCTGTTCGGCCAGCTCGGCCGTGACGTTGAGGCCGGTCTGGCCGCCGAGCCCGGCGATGACGCCGTCGGGCTTCTCCTCGCGGATGACCTCGGCGATCGCCTCGGGGGTGATCGGCTCGATGTAGACCCGGTCGGCCATTTCCGGGTCGGTCATGATCGTCGCGGGGTTGGAGTTGACGAGGACGACTCGGGCGCCCTCCTCCTGAAGGGCGCGACACGCCTGTGCGCCGGAGTAGTCGAACTCGGCAGCCTGTCCGATCTGGATCGGGCCGCTCCCGATGAGCAGGATCGTGCGGTCCTCGGAGGCCGCTTCCTCCCCGGACGTCTCGTCTGTCTCGCTCATTACCCGACCGGAGTGCGCACATCGTAATAAGGCCGGCGAAAGAATACGATTCTCGCAGGGGAATTTCGAAATTCGCAAGGCACGCGATCACGTGCCACGGTTGGCGGCCGGTAGCACGGAGCGGGGGGAACGTGTACCGTAGGCTCGAACGGGTGATCGACGGTCCGAACCGTGGCGTGGCCGACGGTCCGTCCCCGGTTGGCCGAGGTCGGTCAGGTGTTGAGCCGGTATCGATAGGGACTGTCCGCGATGACCTCGACCTCGCCGCGTCTCGCCCACCGACCCAACACGGTGGCGACGCGATGCGGACTGTCGAACTCGTCGCGGTCCTCGAGCTCCTCGACGAGCGCGAGGATCTCCCGCGCGGTCAGCGGCTCGTCGGCGTCGGCGAGCACACCGCGCAGCGACTCGTACTCCTGGGTGTGCATGTGTCTTACGTATGGGTGGAACACACATAGTCTTCAGTGAGACAGCGGTCCGACGAACGTCAGACACGCGGGGGACGGGACGGGAAAACGGGGTTCAAGCGTACGGGTCGTCCGCCTCGAGGTCGCGCTCGGCGCGGTATCGGTCGACGAACTCCGGGACGTCGAAGTCGGTCATCTGCCGTTCGAACTCCCGGAGGGCGCCGTCGTCGTCGGCGTGGCTCACGGCGTGTTCCATCAGTTCGACGACGAGCTCGACGATCACCTCGTGGAGCCTGCGGGAGTCGAACTCGGTGACCCACGCGAGGGCGTATCCGACGTCCGCGGTCTCGGAGGCGTCGATCGCGACGACCCGGTCGGGAAACTCCTCTAAGACCACGCCGAGCAGGTGCGGCGTCCCGAACTCGGGCATCTCCTCGCTCGTCGTCTCGATCGCCTCGCGCAACACCTCGACGAGGAACTCCGGGAGGAACCGCTCGGGCGGGTGGACGTCCATGACGACGCCGTGGGTCTCCCCGCAGTCGCACTCGAACTCCCGCATTCCCAAATCGAGGTCGCCGTGGCGGATCGTCTCGCCGCAGGACAGCTCGACGACGTCCTCGGCGCCCGGAACGCGTGGATCGGCCATACGCGACGTTGACGGCTGCGGCGGTTAAAGGGCGCGAAACCCACCGAGTCGGCTGCACGGGTCGCCGTCGGGCGAAGGCTTTTGGTCGTGATGCGCCATTCTGCTCGTATGTTCGACGGCCTCGGTTCGATCGACGACGTCAACGACATCAAAAGCCCCGACGAGATCCGCTACGGGATGGGCGCGGCGGACGGTCTGACGGAGTACGCCACGGAGGAGGGCGTGGAGACGGCGCTCGTGGTCACGGACGAGCACGTGCTCGGAGCCGGCGCGGCCGACCCCGTCCTCGACGCGCTCGAGGCCGCCGACGTGGAGGTGGCGGTCTACGACGGGGTCAAGCCCGAACCGAAACTCGAACTCGCGGAGGCGGCCGCGGCGGAGGTCGATCGGGTGGACGCCGACGTCGTTCTCGGCGTGGGCGGCGGCAGCAGCATGGACACGGCGAAGTTCGCCTCCGTCATCGCCGAACACGACGTCCCCACGCGCGAGATGATCGGAATGGGCAACGTCCCCGGCCCCGGCCGGCCGACGGTCCTGCTTCCGACGACGGCCGGAACCGGAAGCGAGGTCACCCACATCGGCGTGTTCGCGGACAAACAGGACGGAAACAACAAGAAGGTCGTCTACTCCGACCACATGTTCGCCGACCTGGCGCTCGTCGACCCCGAACTCACCCGCACGATGCCGGCGGGGGTCGCCGCCGCGACCGGCCAGGACGCGCTCACGCACGCGATCGAGTGTTACGTCTCGACGCTTCGGACGCCCTTCACCGACGGGCTGGCGCGACACGCCATCGAGCTGATCGGCGACTCCCTTCGCCCCGCGGTCCACCAGGGCCGCCACAACGACGAGGCGCGCTACCGGATGAGCCTCGCCGCGACCACCGCGGGACAGGCGTTCGTCAACTCCGGACTCGGCGCCGTCCACGCGCTCACCTACCCGCTCGGCATCGAGTGCGGCATCGGTCACGGGCTCGCCAACGCGGTGCTGCTGCCGCACGTGATGCGGTACAACGTCCCGGCCGAGCCCGATCGGTTCGCGGAGATCGCGGGGCTCCTCGGCGTGCCCGAACGCGAGGACGAATCGACGATCGAACGCGCCTACCGCAGCGTCGAGGCGGTCGAGGCGCTCAACGAGGACGTCGGAATTCCGAACCGGATCGGCGAGCTCGGCGGCGTCGACGACTCGGAGTTCGGGACGTTCGCGGACATCGCGCTCGAACACTCGAAACACAACATCGACCGGAACCCGCGAGCGATGGACCGAGACGACATCATCGAGCTGTTCGAATCGGCTTACTGACCGTTCGAATCGACCGACTGATCCGGTCGGCGTCTACTGATCCGGTCGGAGAGGTGGGAACACCGAAACGGGACGGCCTCGTCGGGTCGCGTCAGTGCTCGCCGCCGGTGCCGCGACGATCGCTGTCGAAGTCGATGTCCATGTCCGCGAGCAGCTCGGCCGCCTCCTCGCGTTTCTCCTGGTGGTCGGCGAGGAACTCGGCCATCAGCTCGGCGGCCTGGTCCTTGCAGCCGCCACAGAGCCGGTCGCCGCCGCGACACTCGTCGTAGACGGTCCGCGCGAGGTCGTCGTCGTCGCCGGCGAGCAGGTAGGCGTACAGCTCGTACACCGGACACTCGTCGGGCTTTCCGCCACGTTCGCGCTGTTCCTCCGCGGTCGAGCGGCCGCCGGTCGTCGCCGCTTTCACCTTCTCGCGTCCGTCCTCGGGGTCGTCGAGCAGCGAGATGTGGCTCGCCGGGATCGACGAGGACATCTTGCCGCCCGTGAGCCCCGACATGAACCGGTGGTAGATCGAGGAGGGTTGTCGGAAGCCGAACCCGTCGTGGTCAAGTTCGATCTCTCGGGCGAGCGCCTCCGCGGCGGGCCGGTCGAGATCGAAGGCGTCGACGTGGCCCTCGAACACGCGCTTTTCGCCGTCGATCCGCTCGATGAGGTCCTCGAAGGCCCCCTCGGTCGCGTTCCGGTCGAGGAATCGGACCCGCGGACGAAGCGGCTCCTTCCCGCCGGACCGCAGCGTTCCGATCGCGGACTCGCGGGCGTCCGCGAGGTCGTCCGGGGGATCGTAGGTCTCGAGCCAGTCGGCGGCCGCCTCACACCGGATCGGGTCGGCATCGCCCGTCCCGTCGGCATCGCCCGTCCCGTCCGATCCACTTTCGTCCGCGTTCGCGGCGGCGAGCGCGTCGTAGGCCGCCCGGACGAGCTGGCGCTCGTCGTCATCGAGCTCGAAGCTGGCGAACGCCTCCGTGACCTTGAAGTACCGCATCCGGATCGACAGATCGCGCGACAGCCGAAGGTGTGGGTCCTGGTCGGGACCGACCGGAACGACGGTCGGCTTCGGCTCGTCGACCAGCTGCGGATAGAGGATGTCGGCCATCTGGGTGATCGTCGACTGCATGTGCGAGACGTTCGTCTCGCCGTCGAAGCCGTAGAGCGCCTGCATCTCCGAGAAGTTCGCCTTCGAGCCGAGTTCGAAGGCCAGGTCCTGAACCTCCCGGTTGTCCGACTGGCGGTAAACGGTCCCCTCCTCGGGGTCGAACCCCAACGCGAGAAGCGAGAGGACGTAGCTGCGGGCGTGCTCGTCGATCTCCTCCCAGGAGAGCCCGCGTGCCGAGTGCGCCTCCAGATCGGCGATCAGCCCGAACGCGTCGCCGCCCTGTTGTTGGTGCCAAATGATCTCGTCGAAGACGAGCTTGTGGCCGATGTGGGGGTCCCCGGTCGGCATGAACCCCGAGAGCGCGGCGAACGGCTCGTCGTTGGCCATCGCCTCCGCGACGGCGTCGTACTCGCGGTGGCCGAAGATGACGCCGCGACGCATGAGGTAGTGCGGGTGGGGCACGTCGGGGAGGACCTCGTCGAACTCCTCGATGCCGAACTCCTCGAAGAGCTTCCGGTAGTCGTCGACGGTCGCCGAGCCCCACGGGTCGAGCTCCACGTCGTCGGCGCCGGCTGCCGTGTCGGTTCCACCGTCGGTCGCGGGCACGTCGGCGGCGACGCCGATCGCGTCCGCGTCGGCCGCGTCCGCGTCGGTCGTATCGACGTCCGGATCGGCGGACGTCCCGCGTGGAGCGTTGTCGTGGTCGGTCATGGCGTGAGTCGAGCTACCGAGAGGTAGTCGATGGAACTCGAACCGGTCGGCGCAAAAACCATTCGCTTGCGGACGCCCCCGGCGAGTCGCACGTCGAGCGAGAGTTCGCGGGGAACGAAGACGTGGTCCGGCTCGAGGACCCGAACGAGGTGTTCGGAGTGGGGGAGATCCGTCACCGTCTCCACCTCGAGGTAGGTCCGGAAGTCGGCGCCGAACTTGAACCCGGTCTTCGGAACGATCGAGCGATCACGGAGGTCCGTGTACACCCGAAGCCGCCGGTCGAACCGATCACCCTCGACCGCGCGACCGCGCTCGCGGATGGCCTCGGCGGCGTCGACGGGGGCGAGGACGCTCCCGTCATCGTCGGTTCGGGCGTCGGACGAAGCGGCATCGAGCGGGAGCGCCCGATCGAGGCGCAGCGATCCCCGTTCGGCGAGGAAGGCCGCCTCGAGCAGCGACAGCTGGATGGCACCCTCGAGCGTGGATGCCCGTCCGGAGAGCGGGCGGCCGTAGAAGCCGCGCTCGTAGAGGTCTCCCGGGACGTCCCACGCGAGGACGCGGTCCTCGAGGAGGACGCCGGCGAGGTCGTCCGGCGGATCGTATCGCGTGTCCCCGTCCGGATCGATCGCGACGGCCTCGAAGTAGGTGAGGTCGCTCTCCTCGTCGACGACCGCGAGCGTCGTTCCGGACAGCCCTTCGACCGGGATCGACTCGCGCTCGCCGACGACGCGGATCCGGTGTTCGAGCGCCCCGTCCGGGGGGCTCGCGCCCCGCTCGTAGACGACGAAGTCGACGTCCTCGCCGTCCCCGTCGAGGCGGCGATCCCCCGGCCATCCCTCGCGCGTGGGCGAGAGGTAGAAGCCGCGGTCGCGGAGGTCGGTATAGACCAGAAATCGGACCGCGAAACGGTCGACGGCGGCGGCCGCGTGGACGAAGAAGGGTTCGAACCCGAGCGCGTCGCCGTCGACGGAGACCGCCGAGAGATCGCCGCGAAACAGGAGGTGGGCGGCCTCGAGGTGCGTGAGGACGATCTCGTTGCCCTCGAGCGGCCGACCGTAGCCTCGCGAGTCGTAGAACCGCTGGCGGGCGTCGCCGCCGACGTGGACGCCGTCCGCGCGGAGGGTCCCTTCCGGTTGCATGGCTGTAGGGCGGCGCGGCGGCCGTAAACGGGTTGCGGTCCGGGACTCACGGGCGGGTGTCGTGGTTCGAAACGGGACGGTGATCGTCGTCGGTGCGACCCGCAGCGTCGGATGGCCGGGAGTCTCTCGACGACCGCGAGTCGCCTCCTCGCCACCGATCGCAGGTCCCGTCGAGACACCTGCGGGCGTCGGGCGTCTCGAAGACGGGGAGGCCGCAGGGACAGTCGTCGACGACGACGCCCGAGGGGAACGAGAACGTGGTGTCACAGTCGGGGTACTCCCCACAGCCGAGGAACACCCGGCCGGTCGCCTGCTGGACCCGGAGGTCGGACCCGCAGTCGGGACACGACCAGACGCGGTCGAACCGCTCCGCGACGGCGTCGGCGAGCGAGTCGCAGTAGACGTCCAGACAGACCGAGAGGACCTCGCCGCGCTCGACCCGAAGGAGGGGGAGCCCGCAGTCCCCACAGGTCCGTTCGGTGACGGTCGCGTCCCTGGGCAGGCCGTACCGCGATCCACAGCCGGTACAACTCACCGTGCCGGCGGACCGCATGAGCGGCGACGCGCAGTCGGGACAGTCGCCGACCGGGGTTCCGGCCGTCGTGACGGGGACGTCGCGTACGGCGGCGACCTCGTTGGCGACCACCCGGAGCGTGCGGTCGCCGTCGCGGGCGGTGACGGTGAATCCCGAGGAATCGGACTCGACGGTCACCGACTCCGGTCGGGTGAGCCACGCGACCGGCCGGTAGCCGTCGGCGTCGTGAACGAGCGTCGTGTTGTCGGGCTTGACGACCACGAGGACTCGTCCCCGCGTGGTCTCCTCGCGGGTCCCCTCGAAGGTCGTCGTACAGTCGCCGGCCAGGACGCGAAGGCGCGATGGCATACGCCGGTTGGTCCCGGCATCCGGTTTGAACCCTCGTCCGCCGCCGGGTGCCGCCGCCGTGACAAGACGCAAGCCCGACCCGGCAAACTTCCCAAAAGACGCCTCACCGAACCTCGACCGAGCGGGACGAGCGGACCGGATACAGCGGCCGCTCGGGGAAGGAGACCTCGATCGTGAAGGTCACCTCGTCGGCGTCCGGGGCGCCGAAGACGCCGACCGGAACGGTCGTCTCGCCGTCGAGATACACCGTTTTGGCGTTCATCTCGACGTCGTTGACCGTCACGCGGACGCCGACGCGCGCGCCGCCGCCGCGGTTTCGAACGGTCACCTCCCGGAGGTCGTTCTCGCCGACCTCGACGGCCTCGGGGAACGATCCCCACTCGACGTCGATCCGGGGGAGATCCCCCGCGGCCTCCGCGATCCGGGTCGCGACGCCCTCGGTCAAGCCCGCGCTCTCGAGCGCGCCCGGATCCGCGTCCGCGATCGCGGCTGGCGAGTCAAATCCGGCATCGGAGAGCCGCACGGCCCGGTTCGCGCCGACCCCGTCGATCGCCGTGAACGCGACCGCCTCGCGGGAGACGCCGTGTTCGAGCCGCGCCTCGACCCGACACGCGAGGTTCGCCGCCCGGGGACCCGCGAACCGGTCGAGGAACTCGCTCAAGGCCGCGATCAGTCGGAGCGCGTTCTGGCGGATCACCCACGCGTCCGACCGGAGGTCGGACGGAACCGAGTCGTCCATGCTCGCCGCACAGATCGCGAACACCTTGCGGTGGCCGTCCTCGAGGGTCGTTTCGAGGTCGACGGCCTCGAGGATCCGGTCTATCGCGTCGCCCTCAGCCGACCGGGCCGAGACCGAATCGAACTCGCCGGCGGCCGCGACCGCCTCCAGGATCGACTCGACCGAGACCGAATCGCGCTCCGCGAGATCGTGGAACCGCGCCGCGGTGTCGAGCCGGAGGTAGTACTTCGAGGCGAGACGGCCGACCGCGGTGGGCTCGATCCCCAGATCCGCGTCGGTCTCGACGAACCCGTCCTCGACCAGCGTCTCGAGGACGGTTCGGACCCGATCGCGGATCGAGTCGAAGCCGTACGCCTCCGGGTTCGAGCGCGCGCGGACGTGGTAGAACGTCGTCTCGATCCACGACATCACGTCGTCGAGATCGCGGATCGTTCCCATCGCGATCTCGGCGTTGAGGTGGGACGGAAGTTCCTCCGCCAGCCGCGATTCGATCGGCTTTCCCTCGCGCAACAGCCGCCGATAGCGATCGGCGTCCTCGCGGTCGCAGACGACCCACCCGTAGCCGACGTCGTCGTAGCCGGGACGGCCCGCCCGTCCGAGCATCTGTAGCACGTCGAGCGGGGAGATGTCCGTCTCGCCCTCGAGCGGGTCGTGGTACTTGGTGTCGCGGATGACGACACAGCGGGCGGGGAGGTTCACGCCCCACGCCAGCGTCGAGGTCGAAAAGAGGATGGAGATGTGCCCCTCGCGGAACCACTCCTCGACGCGGTCGCGGTCGTCCTTGCCGAGGCCCGCGTGGTGGAAACCGACCCCGTCGAGGACGGACTGGCGGAGCGTGTCGTTGGCGAGCTCGCTCGCCTCCGTGTGGAAGTCGTACTCGCCGCGGGCGCCGATGGGCACGTCGCGTTCGGCGAGGACGTCGCGGGTCTTCTTCGCCGCCTGCACGGTGTCCTGTCTCGAGGAGACGAACACGAGCGCCTGGCCGTCCTCGCGGACGTGCGGCTCCGCCAGGTCGATCGCTCGATAGAGCCGACGGTACTTGTCGGCGAAGGCGTTGTCGCCGTGCGAGTAGGTCTTGACGCCGGTCTCGAGATCGACGGGGCGGTACTCGTCGCCGAACGCGAAGGTCGCCTCCGGGGGCGCATCGAGCCACTCGGCGACGTCCTCGACGTTCGACATCGTCGCCGAGAGGGCGACGATCCGGGGGTCACAGATCCGCCGCAGCCGGGAGACGACGACCTCCAGGACGCCGCCGCGGCGGTCGGAATCGAGGAGGTGTACCTCGTCGATGAGCACGCAGTCGACCTCGGCGATGAACGAGTAGCGGGCCGACTCGTGTTTGCGCGTCGCCGAGTCGGCCTTCTCGGGGGTGATCACGATGACGTCGGCGCGCTCGGCGCGTCGTGGGTTCAGATCGCGCTCCCCGGAGACGACGTAGACGGAGTAGCCGAGGTCCTCGAACCGCTCCCACTCGCTCTCCTTCTCGTTCGTGAGCGCGCGGAGCGGGGCGACGAAGAGCGCCGTCCCCCCCGAGGCGAGCGTCTTGCAGATCGCCAGTTCGGCCAGGGCGGTCTTGCCGGAGCCGGTCGGTGCGCTCGCGACCACGTTCGCCGTCGTCTCGAGCAGCGCGGGCAGCGCCTCTCGCTGCATCCGATTGAACTCCTCGAAGCCGAACGCCTCGGCGAACTCCGGGACCGCCTCCGTGACCTTCATCGTGTCCCACCGCGGGACGACCTCCCACGCATTGTCTAGAGTCGGGAGCCTCGCGGGGAAAGGCGTTTCTCCTCCCGGCGGCCGCGGACGCCAACACCGGCCGCGAACGCCAACACCGGCCGCGGACGCCAACACCGGCCGCGGACTCCAACAGCTATACGTCCGGACGGGAAGGCTCGAACATGGCCAAGTGGCTCCACAGCGGCCGCCGACGCGACGTCTGCGTGTTGTTGTACGAGGCGGGCGAGCTGCGCGCACAGCGTCTCAAGAACCGCCTCTCGACCCACTACGACGAGCGGATCGACCCCGGATCGTTCTCCGCCATGCTGGCCGCGCTCGAGGACGCCGGCCACGTCGAGGCGCACACGGAGGGGATCGCGGACGTCTACGGACTCACGGACGCGGGAGAGCGAGCTCTCCTCGACCACTACGGGTGGCTCGCCGGGAACATCGAGAACGCCAACGACGAGTGCGACGAAGGCACCGACGACGCGAACGGTGAGCGTGTCGACACGGAGGAAGACGGAGCGGTCGATCAGGAGTCGATATAAGCGTTTGCGACAAGGCTTATGCCGTGGTGTGCGTAGTGTTACCATGCATAGAATGTTCGAACGCTTCTCGAGCAGCTACTTCCTGGGGGAACTGTACGTCGAGCCGCACGACTGCGACCGCCCGCTCATCCAACGCGCGGATCACGAGCGGGTCAACGAGCAGCTGTATGCGGACGATACGGGCATAGAGCGACTCGACGCGCCGCTCGTGATGAAGATCGACACCGGACACGTTCCCGTCGACGGCGACGACGGGATCCCGAGCGGCACGCTCGCCGTGCCCGACGAGCTCGCGGACGAGACGCTCCCCTCGAGGAAGAACGTGCTGCTCGCGGACGCCGATCGGGCGGCGGACCTCCTGAAGTGGGAGGGGTGGGAGCCACCGACCGGCGTCTAGAGCGCGCGACGGATGTAGGCGTCAAGGTCGCGAACGAGGTCGTCCCGATAGGTCCAAAAGCCGTCCCAGACGTTCGGCTCGTCCTCCAACGCGAGGAGGCCGACGTGTTCGTTCCGTTCGGTCGTCGGATCGTCGGGCGTGTACACGACGAACCAGGAGCGGCGGTACTCCTCCGCGGTCCCGCCGTGGACGGTGACGGGCAGTTTCCCCTCGAGATCGCGGTCGGGGATCCCGTAGACGTGGACGTCGACTCCACGGCTGCCGACGGTCTCGTAGACCGCCCTGGTTCCGCGTTCGTCCTCGATGCGCGAGAGGCGCTGGAACGACGATCGAAGGGTCCCGGAGCTCGCCTCTGCCGCTGTACGCTCGATCACGCGCGAGATCGTGATCAGCAGCAGCTTCTCCTTGTTCGATTCCGGGTACCCCCGAACGTGAAACGGGACGTCGTCGAGCCGCTCGAGCACCTCGGGGAGTTCGACCTCCGAGAGGGATCGGCCGCCGGTGGTATACAGATCGGAGTTGACGAGGAGGACCGCAGAGAGCAGCTCGTCCATCGTCGATCGCGCCAGAACACGGCCGTCCTCCACGAGCAAGACGACGTCCTCCTCGACCACCTCCTCGTCCGGGTCGAACGATTCGTGCACCGGAACCGGCTGGTTGTCGAGGAGGTCCTCAAGGAGGTTGCGGGCCGCCTCCGGGGAGGATCGATTGTGGACCACGAGCGAGCGTTCGGGATCGTCGAGCCGGTCGAGGAACGCACGCAACGAGTCGGCCATCGTCCGAACACCGTCTTCCGGGTACAAAAACGATCCCCACCCACTCCGCGGTCGTCCGATCGACGCTTACGAAGCCGTTTACGTCCGTGTGAGTGCTGCTGTGGCGTCTCGAGGACGATCCGAGCGGCGACACCGGACCCCCGAACGCGGCGATCGACCGCGTTTCAGGCGTGAACACCTCCGCGCCTCCTGTGGGCTGTCGAGCCGCGGCGACGCGAACCGACGCGGTCGAGATCGTCCCGGGCGATCGGTCGTCGACGCGTCGACTGGGGTGGAACGTCGTGCGCCGGGTCGAAACCATATACCGTTACATTCTCGTGTGAACATCTAACAGCCTGCGGCACCAATATAAGGAACGACCATTACATGACCGAATTCGGCGGATACCGCGACCGGGTGGCACAGATCGACCTCGGGGAGGGCGACGTCTCCTACCGGGGGATCGACGACGAGGACGCGAAGAAGTACATCGGCGCGCGCGGGCTCGGCGTCAAGTACGTCTTCGAGAAGGGACCGGAGGTCGACCCCGACGGCCCCGAAAACCGGCTGGCGTTCATGACCGGACCGCTGACCGGCACGCAGGCCGTGATGAGCGGTCGGATCGCGCTCGTGACGAAGTCCCCGCTCACGGGGACGGTCACCGACTCCCACCACGGCGGCTGGTCCGGCGCGCGGCTCAAGTGGGCCGGGCTCGACGGCATCCTGCTCGACGGCGAGAGCGACGAGCCGGTCTACCTCGTCGTCGAGGACGGCGACGTCGAGGTGCGCGACGCCTCCCACGTGTGGGGCAAGGGCGTCCACGAGACGATCGATACCCTCGGCGAGGAGGTCGAGGGGACCGTGGGACGAAACGTCTCCGTGATGGCGATCGGACAGGGCGGCGAGAACGGCGTCCGGTACGCCTGCGTGGTCAACGAGGACGACCGGGCGTCCGGCCGCGGCGGAACCGGCTGCGTGATGGGAAACAAGAACGTCAAGGCGGTCGTCGTCAAGTCCGGCACGAACATGCCGGCGCCGGCCGACCCCGAGACGTTCCAGGAGGGCCACCAGCAGTCGATGCAGGTCATCCAGGAGTCCGACGTCACCGCCCCCAACGAGGGCGGGCTCTCCCAGTACGGGACGAACGTCCTCATGAACATCACCGAGGAGATGGACGGCCTGCCGACGAAGAACGGCAAGTACACCTCCACGCGAAGCTACGAGGACGCGGAGGGCGTCGACATCGACGCCGAGCGCGTCTCCGGGGAGAACGTCCGCGAGAACATCCTCGTCGACGAGCCGACCTGTCACTCCTGTCCGGTCGCCTGCAAGAAGGAGGTCGAGGTGCAGACGATGCACAAAGGCGAGGAGATGAACGTCCGGATGGAGTCCTACGAGTACGAGTCGGCCTTCGCGCTCGGCCCGAACTCCGGACACACCGAACGCGACGACATCGCCCTCATGATCGACCGGTGTAACGACGTCGGCGTCGACACCATCGAGGTCGGCAACATGATGGCGATGGCGATGGAGATGTCCGAGCAGGGCAAGCTCGACGACTACGGCGATCTCGAGTGGGGCGACTCCGAGACGATGGTCGACCTCATCACGGAGATCGCGACCCGCGAGACCGAACTTGGGGACCTGCTCGCGAAGGGCACGGAGCGGGTCGCAGACGAGGTCGGCGCCCACGACAACAAGCTGTCGGTCAAGGGCCAGACCATCCCGGCCTACGACCCGCGCTGTATGAAGGGCATGGGCATCGCGTATGCGACCTCCAACCGGGGCGCGTGTCACCTCCGCGGGTACACGCCGGCGGCCGAGATCCTCGGCATCCCGGAGAAGGTCGATCCCTACGAGTGGGAGGGGAAGGGCGAGCTCACCGCGACCTTCCAGGACCTCCACGCCATCTCCGACTCCTTCGACATCTGCAAGTTCAACGCGTTCGCGGAGGGGATCGAGGAGTACGTGCTCCAGTACAACGGGATCACCGGACGCGACGTCTCCGAGGACGACCTGTTCGCGGCCGGCGAGCGCGTCTACAACCTCGAGCGCTACTACAACAACCTCGCGGGACTCGACGGCGAGGACGACACCCTGCCGAACCGGTTCCTCGACGGCCACCCGGACGCGGTTCCGGGCCAGGGCGCAAGCGAGGGCGAGCTGTGTGAACTCGAGGAGATGAAGGCCGAGTACTACGAGACGCGCGGCTGGGTCGACGGCGTCGTCCCGGACGAGAAGCTCGACGAGCTCGACATCGACGTCGGGCCCGGTACCGGCGTCTCCGCCGGCAGCGGCGCGGCGCCCGCCGACGACTGAACCGGCCGGCACTCCTCGGGAGCGCCAGCCGATCGCCACGTACCTTTTTATTTACACCCACAGAGGAAGTCGTATGGCCGACCGCCGACTCGTCGCCGTCGGGACGGCGACGACCACGTTCCTCGTCGTCGCGGGCGCGATCACGGGAGCCCTCGAGTCCCGGATCGCGTTTTCGGTGCTCGTCGGGCTCCCGATCGGGATGCTGGTCGGACTCCTCGCCGGACTGGTCGCGTACAGAGCGAGCCCCGGACTCCGCGGGGTCCGCCGCGGACTTCTGGACGGGTTCGCCACGGTGGGTCCGACCGCGCTCGGGCTGTTCACCGTTCGGTACGCGATCGCCTCGACGCGGGGGCTCTTGAGCGGCCGCGTCGTCATGGTGGTCGCGATCCTCGCGGGCGTGATGGTGGCGGCGATCGAAGCGACGTCCGAGTGAGGTCGGCGTTCGAATCGTCGCGGGATGAAAAACCAAAGGAACGTCGAAACAGGCGCCGCGAGGCCGTCTCGGAGCCGATCAGGCGTCGACGTCCGTGTTAGACTCCTCGAGATCCGCGTCCGAATCCTCGGCGACCGCCTCGATCGTCTCGATGCTGCCCGTCAGCTCGCGGTGGACGTAGGGCATGTCGATGCCCGCGTCGTCGAACCGATCTTTGACCGTCCGGACGTACTCCGAGCGGACGCGGACGAAGTCGCCCCGGTCGGGATCGTCGATCCACCACCGCGACTGGAGGCCGACCGCCGAGTCGCCGAGCTCGACGAGACGGACGGAGGGGCCGGGATCCTCGAGGATCTCCGCGTGAGCCTCGGCCGCCTCGACGATGATGTCGGTCGCGAGGTCGATGTCGTCGTCGTAGCCGATCCCGAAGACGAACTTCTGTCGGAGCGTCTCGTAGGCGACCGGGTTCGTGACCGCGTTGTTCGCGAGCTCGCCGTTTGGAACGGTAACGCGCTCGTTGTCGAAGGTACGAACCCGCGAGACGCGGAGGTCGATGTTCTCGACGCGGCCGCTTTGCCCGTTCCACTCGATCCAGTCGCCCACCTGGAAGGGCTTGTCCTTGAGGATGAAGACGCCGGCGACGAAGTTGCCGAGCAGGTCCTGGGCGGCGAAGCCGACCGCGAGCGCGACCGCGCTGCCGAAGACGGCGAACGCCGAGAGGAACGTTCCGTACCCGGCGACGGTCAAGGCGATCGCGAGCGCACCGACCCAGACGACCGCGTTCGCGACGCTTCCGGCCAAGCTCACGACCGCGTCGTCGAATCCCCTCGCGTCGAGCACCCGTCGAACGCCCGGCACGAACGCGAGCCGACCGAACAGTAGCACGACGACGAACCCGACGACGAACGACGCGATCGAGACCCCGATCCCGGCCAGATCGATCGACTCCGCGATCGCCCCCGCCTGTAGTGGTGTCATGTGCGATGCGTTCGTCCGCATTTATAAAGAAAGCACGGTCCGGTCGAGCGCGCCGTCGGCACCCCGCCGAGATCGGAATCGGTCGAGAGCGCACGGCTCAATCGATCGATAGCACGACGGCTCAAATCTCGAGCGGGCCCTCGCGGCGGGCGACCCCCCGAAACCGACGACCGTGGACGTCCCCCTCCAGGATCCGATCGCGGATGGACGCCGCGATCCATTCGCGGTCGTCGGGCGAGCCGGCTGACGCCGCCCCGGATCTGCGGATCTCGTCCGGGAGGTATCGGTCGTGGACGGGGAGCCGCTCGTGGAGGGTCATGTCGCCGGCGTGCGCGACGGCGCGAAGCTCCTCGAGGGCCGGCCACTCGTAGGCCGGGTTGACGTAGTCGTCGGTGACCGGCGAGACGCCGCCGAGGTCGTCGATCCCGCAGTCGACGAGTTCCGCGGCCGGCGAGAGGTTCGGCGGCACCTGTATCGAGACCTCCTCGGGAAGCGCCGCTCGGGCCATCGAAACGACGCGCCGCATCGTTTCGAGGCCGGGGCGCTCGAAGTCCGACCGCTCGTTCTCGACGACGTTCTGGACGATCACCTCCTGGACGTGGCCGTATCGCTCGTGAAGCTCGCGGATCGCGAGGAGGCTCTCCGCCCGGTCGCGCCACGTCTCGCCGATGCCGACGAGGATGCCGGTGGTGAACGGGACGCCCACGCGACCCGCCGCCCGGATCGTGTTGAGACGCTGTCCGGGCGTCTTGCGACGGCCGCCCGCGTGGGCGTCGACGTCCGCGGTCGTCTCGAGCATCACGCCCATCGAGGCGTTGACTCCCCGGAGCCGCTCGAAGGCCGCTTCGGTCAGATCGCCCGGGTTCGAGTGGGGCAACAGCCCCTCCGAGAGGGCGATCGAACACGCCTCCTGCAGGTACTCGAGAACGGAGTCGTGGCCCCACTCGGAGAGCTGCTCGTGGATCGCCGTATACCGGTCGTCCGGCGCGTCGCCGAAGGTGAAAAGCGCCTCCGTACAGCCGGCGTCCGCGCCGACCCGACAACGGCGGCGCACCTCCTCGGGCGAGAGGAGGCTCGCCTCGCCCGGGACGTCGTAGTAGGTGCAGTAGGTGCAGGTGTACCGACAGGCCGTGGTGAGCGGCACGAACACGTTCCGCGAGAACGTGAGCGCGTCCGCGGGCTCGACGTCCGCCGGCGTCACCTCGAGCAGGCGGTCGACGGCCTCGGGGTCGGGCTCGACCGCGATGTCGTAGCGCTCGGCCGCGGGGAACACGCCTTCGAGTCGGCGTCCGAGGCCCAAAAGGATATCACTCCGATCTGACGACCGTCGTGTCCCCGCCGTCGGTGGCGACCTCGAAGCCGGCCTCGAGGAGCCATTCGTGTGCGCGTCGCTCGCCGTGAACGAGCACCTCGAGGAGGTCCTCCCGGTCGTCGACGTCGCTCGCGAGGCGGCGGGAGTCGACCTCGGCGAGGGTCGCCCCGATCGACCGGGCGTTTCGGCGATGATCGCGGATCGAGACGCCGTGGTAGTCGACCCGAAACGACGGGTCGCGAGAGACGAACGCGTTCGTGCCGCCGCCGCGACCCGGCGCGAGCACGACCTCGCCGTCCGCCTCGAGGAGCCGCCGGAGGCTCGCGGGCGTCGCGAGCGGGAGGTCCGCCATCACGACCGCGACCGGCGGTTCGAACGCGTCGGTCCCCTCGAACGCCGTGGCGACGGCGGCGTTCACGGCGGTCGTGAGATCGCGATCGTCGACGATCACGTCGAGGCCGGAATCGAGACTTCCGGCGAGATCGGACTGGAAGGAGCGATTCGAGTTCGGATCGGCATCTCGGAGCGCCTCAAGATCGTGATCGAGCGGGCGGGTCGCGAGTACGTGGGGTGTTCCGCCGGCGGCGACGATCGACTCGAGCACGTCCGCGAGCATGACGCGTGCGAACGCGCGCCGTTCCCCGGGATCGAGAACGTCGGAGAGACGGGTCTTCGGGTCGTGAGCGGCGAACGGAACGATGACGTCCATCGGGACGTGGTGACGCCGAGTTAGAACAGCGACTCGAGCTCGTCCTCGCCGTCGTCGACGAGTTCCTCGAGGTTCTCCTCGCTCTCCTCGCGGATCTCCTCGAGGTTGTCCTGGGCCTCGATGGCGACCTGCTGGAGCTCCTTGATCCGGGGGACGTTCGTCACGCCCGCGAGCAGGATGACCGAGGCGACGAACCCGGAGCCGCGGTAGGGGTAGTCCCCGCCGCGAACCTCCATCGAGCCGGTCTGCTCCTCGAGCCACTTGCGCCCGCGCTCTATGCCCTTGCGGTTGAGGTACTCCGGCGGGCCGGCGAGCACGAGCAGCGCGCGTTCGGCGCCCTCGATCTCACAGGGGAGCGTCAAGCGACCGAGCGCCGCCTTTCGAACCAGGCTCGTGATCCGGTTCGTCGTGTGTGCGGTGTCGAGCTCCTCGGCCGACTCGTCGTTTCGGAGCCGCGAGAGGAGGCCGCCGGAGCTCGTCTCCTCGACCTCCTCCTCGGCGTATCCGACCGTCGAGACGCCGCCGCCCGAGAGCGTGTTGATGATCTCCGAGGAGTCGACGACGCTCTCTGCGACCTCCTGGCCCTGCTTGACCTCGCCGGCGCCGAAGAGGATGCCGAACCGCCGGACGATCTCCTCGTTGATCTGTTCGTAGCCGCCCTGGACGGACTCGCCGGTCTTGCGCCAGGCGTCGTTGTCGAAGACCATCAGGTTGTCGACCTCGCGGACGAAGGTCTGGAACGAGCGCGCCGCGTTCAGGGTGTAGATCCCCCCCTCGTCGCTGCCGGGCAGGATGCCGAGGCCGTAGACCGGCTCGGTGTAGATGCGTTTCAGGTGTTTCGCCAACACCGGCGCGCCGCCGGAGCCCGTACCGCCACCGAGTCCGGCGACCACGAGGAACGCGTCGACCTCGTGAACCGGGATCGAGTCGATGGCGCCCTGCACCTCGTCGATGTCCTCCTCGGCGATCTCCGCGCCGAGCTCGTTGTCGGCGCCGACGCCGTGGCCCTTGACGCGGGACTGTCCGATGAGCACCCGCTGTTCCTCGGAGACGTGTTCGAGGCCCATCAGGTCGGCCTTGGCGGTGTTCACCGCGGCCGCGGCCCTGACGATCTCGGAACCGGTCCGTTTGTCGTACTCGAGAAACTTGTCGACGACCTTTCCCCCCGCTTGCCCGAAGCCGATCATTGCCAGTTTCATGGAATCCCCCAGTCGGTCTTTGAAAAGACCACAGTAGCATGGCAAATATAAGCCTTGTGATGGTGGCGACCGGCGACGCCGGACGAACGGGCGATAAATCGGCTGAAGGCGGCGGATCGTCGGTTATCAGAATTTATTTTCACGCCGGACGGGAGCGAGTTCTGTATCGACGAGTGAATATAAATGATCAACGGTATCACGCCTCACGCCATCCCGAGAAATCGGTCGGGGCGGGATTCGTCTGACGCGCCCGCGCGTCCGTTCCCGTGTCGTCCGACGCATCCCCGTGGAGATCGCGATCAAGATGTCACGGGATCCCGTTCCGCGATCGGGATCCCTCGAAATCGCGTTCGAGCCGGGAGCGACGCGGGGTCCGACACCCGCTCACTCGGCCGCCGTCCCGGACAGGTACTCCCCGAAGGTCGTAAGATCGTCCTCCGTGAGGCCGAAGACGCCGACATCGTTGTTCTCGGTGGTGTTGTCGAACGTCAGCGACCGGTATTGGTCGGGGCCCATCGGGAAGCCCGGAACCACGCTCAACGTCGTGAGGCCGACCCTCGCGAGCGACATCGGTAACGAGACGATCCGCACGTCCCGTCCCTCGGCCGCGTAGACGAGCTCCGTGACCTCACGGAGGGTGAGCCGCTCCGGGCCGCCGAGCTCGTAGGTCTCGCCCGCGTGTTCGGGGTCCTCGATCGCCGTTGCGAGCATCGGGACGAGGTCCTCGACGTGGATCGGCTGGAACCGCGTTCGCCGCCCCCCTCCGGGGAGCGGATAGACGGGGACGCCGGGAGCGAACCACGACTTCAGCCGCTTCGTGAACCCCACGAACTCCCCACCGTCGCCGAAGACGACCGACGGGCGGACGATCGTCTCCTCGAGGTCGGCCTCGCGAACGATGTGCTCCGCGCGACCCTTGGCACGGATGTAGTGTGTCGGACCGTCGGGATCGGCGCCGAGCGCGCTCAACTGGAGGAACCGATCGACGCCGCCATCCTCGGCCGCGGCGACGAGGTTCTCCGTCCCCCCGCGGTGGATCGTGTCGTGGAGCTCGTTGCCCCCGGAGGGCTCGAAGAGCGGCGAGAGCGCGACCAGATTGACGACGGCGCCGTGACCCGCCACCGTCTCGCGGATGGAATCGAGCGCGGTCACGTCACCGACCGCGGTCTCGATCGAGTCGGCGTCCTCGAAGACGTCCTCGGGCGACCGCGAGAGCGCGGTCACCTGGTGGCCCCGGTCGGCGAGTTCACGGCACAGATACGATCCGATGAAGCCCGTCCCGCCGGCGACGAGGATATCCATGACGATCCAATGGGGCAGAAACCACCTAAAACTACCGCGGAATTCCAGTTCGGTTATGTGAGTGGGCCGCCCACCCACAGGCATGCTCGTCACCCTCGAGGGGCTGGACGGAAGCGGGAAGACCACCGTCTGGGAGGCGCTCCAGGCGTCGTATCCGGACGCGACGTTCACCCGCGAGCCGACCGATTCGTGGTACGGTGACGCCGTCTACCGCTCCATCGGCGACGACGACGCGGATCCGATCGCGGAGCTGTTTTTGTACACCGCCGACCACGCGAACCACCTCTCCGGAACGATCGAACCGGCGCTCGAGGCGGGACGTCTCGTGATCTCCGATCGATACAGCGACTCGCGATACGCCTATCAGGCGGCGACGCTCCGCGAGACGCGGATCGACCGACCGATGGAGTACGTCCGGTCGATCCACGAGCCGTTCACGCGCGCTCCCGACCTCACGATCTACCTCGATCTCGACGCCGAACGCGCGGCGGAGCGGTCCGGATCGACGAACAAGTTCGAGCGCCGGGAGTACCTCTCGGTCGTTCGCTCGAACTACGAGCGACTGATCGAGGAGGAGCCGGAGCGATTCGTCCGCGTGGACGCGACCCAACCCCCCGAAGCCGCCCTCGAACGCGTGGAGTCCGCGATCGAGAGGAGACTCGAGGAGTGATCGCCCCCCGCGTCGTCACTCCGCGGGCTCGGGAAGTTCGTACTCGTCGGGATGTTCGACGTAGAGGAGGTCTATCGCCACGCCGAGCGTGCCGGGAAGCAGGATCATCACGGCGAGGACGGCGGTCGGGGTCCCGAGATTCACGCCGATTCCCAACGGGCCGCTGAACACGAGCGTCGAGACGAACAACACGACGGGGACGAGAAACGCGACGTAAACCGCGGTGCCCCAGGTCGTCGCGAGACGCAGCCGGAGATACCGGGTCATCACGGCGGCGATCAGCGTGTGGATCCCCAACACCACGAGAAACGCGAGCACGCCGAGGATCGAGGCCATGACCCCAGTAGCGTCCGCGCGCTTTTTCGTCTATCGGCTCGTGTCGGACGGTCGCTCATCGGCTCGTGTCGGATCGTCGGTCACCTCGAAACGACTCACTCCTCGTCGATGGCGACGTACGTCTTCGTGTCGACGACGCCCGAAAGCTCCTGTAGCCTCGTCGCCGCGGTCGAGAGCACGTCGTAGACCTCCGGCGTCTCGATCTCGACGATGACGTCCCAGTCGCCCGCGACGACGTGTGCCGTCTCCACCGGCTCCACCGAACGGCTCGCCTCCGCGATCCCCGCCGCCGCTCCCACGTCCGCTTTGAGGAGCACGTATGCTCTGACCATGTGTTACCATACACCATGGACCGCAAAAACCTTCGCCCCGGGAGAAAGGTTATTTTAGCAGCCGTCTGTAGGATCTTTCATGAGATTTGTTAACATTGGCTGGGGGCGGGTCGGACGTCGGACCGCCCGCGTCCTCGCGGAGGAGGGCCACACGGTCGTCGTCGTGGAACGCGACCCTGAGACGGCCAGACTGGCGCGCGAGGCGGGTTTCGAGGTGGTCGAGGGGGACGGGGGGAGAGAGGAGGTACTCGAGAAAGCCGGGATCGACTCGGCGGACGCAGTCGGCGCGCTCACGGGCGATCTCAACGTCAACTTCGCCGCGTGCATGATCGCCAAACACCACGGCTGTAGAACGGTGATGCGAATCGACGAGGACTACCGCGAGGAGATCTACCGGAAGTACGCCGACGAGGTGGACGAGATCGTCCACCCGGAGCGGCTCGGCGCCATCGCCGCGAAGAACGCGCTCCTCGGCGGGAACATCCAGGCGATCGCCGACGTCGCCCAACACCTGCAGATCCTGCTCGTCACGGTGACGTCCGAATCCCCGATGCGGGGCTACACGATGTCGGAGGTCGCGCTCCCGGCGGCCTCCCGGATCCTCGCGTTCGGAAAGGCGGACGGCACGCTCGGGATTCCCCTTCCGGACGATACGCTCGAGGCCGGCGACCGGATCGCCGTGCTGGCGGACCACTCCGTTCTCGACGACGTTCGCCAGCTGCTCGTGGGGGACATCGAACCCTCGACCACCGCGGCGACCGCGGGAGGTGAACCATGAGCGTCACCGCCTACGTGATGGTGAAGGCCAACACGGGAGAGGCCGACCGGTTGAAACAGCAGATGGCCGCGATCGACGGCGTCGAGCGGGTGAGCATCGTCGCGGGCGACGTCGACTTCATCGTCACGCTCTCCGTGGAGACGCCCGCGGACGTCAAGGACGTCGCGGCGGCGTCGATCCAGGGGCTCGACGGCATCGAAAGCACGCAGACGTACGTCGCTATGGACTGAGACGTCGAGCGCTCTCTCGGTGGTTCCCTCGCCGAGATTTATACCCGATCGCGAACCAGCGTCGTCGTGTCTTGAACGTCGCCCCGGATCGGACGAGACGGTTGTGTGGCGCTCCGACCGGGAACCGTATCGCCACCTGTCCGCCATTTCACGTCGCAAGCGGCGTGTCGAGCGGTCGTCCCCCGATCAGACGTGCTCCGATCAGATGTGACCCGATCAGACATCGCCGGCGGTTCCCTGCGTTCGGGCCCGCGAGAGGAGCCCCGCGACGGGATCGGCGTAGTCGTATCCCGGAATGATCCCCTGCACGTACGTTCCCTCGACGAAGTCGACGAAGGCGCGTGCGTCCTCGACGCCGCGTTCCGGGTTGGCGTCCGCCAGAGAGACTTCGACCACGATGTCGTCCCCGTCACGACGGACTCCCGGATCCAGATCACGCGAGCGTCGCGTGATGCCGGAGACGTCCTCGATCCGTCGCTCGAACGTGTCGAACCACCCGTCCTCGACCACCTCGGCGACGGCGTCCTCGGTCACGGCGTCGAGCATGGGGACGACGACGGTCACGTCGAACGCGAAACGGACGGAGGGGTCCGGGTCCGTTCCATCGGCGTCCGAACCGGCCTGATCCGAACGGTCCCGAGTCGTTCGTTCTTCATCCGACCCGGCCACCGCTATCGGTTCGGCCTCGATCCGTCCCTCGAAGGCGGTGGTCGTCGAGCGCCAGGTCGTCTCGTCGATCTGCTCGAAGGATCCGGCCGTCTCGAAGGCGTTCCGGACCCGATCCGATGGCTCACGCATACCGATCGGAGGGTGCGAATCGCCAAAAGATCGTCGTGTCGGCGTCCGAGATCACGGTCGCGATCGCAAGCGCCGGGAAGTCGGTCCGCGATCCGATCCGGATCGGTTCTCGGCCGATTCCGTCCCCGGCCGATTCAGTCCTCGACGACGACCTCGACCGGTTCGTCCTGGTCGGTATCGGCGGATTCGGCTTCTTGGGCCGACTGCTTACCCTGCAGGTAGAGTCCGACCGCAACGGCGATGACGACCCACGATCGCCAGTTGGCCAGGTTCAGCGTGTAGCCGATCCCGAAGGGCTTCTCGACGAGCATGCCCCGCCCGGGCTTCCAGTACGAGGAGATCAGTCGGCCGAGGCTCGGCCGATCGAAGTTGTATGGGATCCCGAAGAGTTCGCCGGATGAGGGTTTCTCGACCATACCGTACCTAACGGCACCGGGTGGTAAATCGTTTTGGCTCGAGCGGCCGACCATCGATGACGCCCCGGCCGCTCACGTCGCGTCACCGATATCGACCACGTCCCTCGATCGTTCGGAGCCGGTCGATCACGGCCGAGTCGCCGACCGAGAGATAGCCGGACTCGAAGGCGTCGAGGAGCGACTCCGGATCCATCGCGGTACCGGCGACGGCCTGCTCGAGGACGTGGAGGTCCATCGCGTGGTCCTCGACGTGGCCCGTGTGATAGCCCAGGCCGAAATCGATCAGATACGTATGGGGGCGCGAACCCGGAGCGTCGGCGATCGTCCCGTCGACGTTCGCGTCGGGCTCCTCGATCGATCGGATCCGGACGTTTCGCGTCGTCGGATCGCCGTGGACGATCCCGGCATCGTGGAGCCGTGCGAGGTGTCTACCGACGGTCCGAGTGTGGACCCTCGAAGCGTCCGTTCCGTGCGCGAGCGCGTCGGCGAGATCGCGCTCGCCGACGTGCTGGAGCGTCAACGTCGCGTTCGCAACGTCGACGTCGTGAACGAGCGGAGTCGGAACGCCGGCTCGGCGCGCCTCGTTCAGCAGCCGCGCTTCGAGGGTGGTACGGCTCCGGCGGAGGGTCCCGTCGAGCTCCGGATGTCGGTAGGTCCGCGAGCGGCGACGTTTCCGGACGCGGTTGTCTCCGAGGAGTTCCACGGTCGCCTCGGCGCCGGTGTGATCGCGGTCGGTGCGTTCGACACCGTCGCGAGCCCGCTCAGTGTGCTCCGTTCGAGGGCCCTCCCGGATCGACTCGTCCCCCGGACGCCACGTGACCGGAACCTCGTCGGGCCGGAAGTTCGGATCGACCGACGACTCGCGGATCGGTACGACGTCACCGGCAGCGGCCATCTTCGCGCCGAGGACCGCGATCATGCCCGCGTTGTCGCGAAGGAACCGCGGTTCCGGCGCGAAAAAGGACGCGCCGCGTTGTGTACACATCGCCTCGAGCATCTCGCGGAGGCGATCGTTCTGTCCGACGCCGCCGCCGAGGACGAGCTCGTCGGCGCCGGTGAGCGATAGCGCCCGCTCTGCGACCTCGGTCAACATCGCGAAGACGTGTTCCTGGAGGGCGAAACAGACGTCCTCGACCGGGGCACCCTCGTCGTATCGGTCCTTGGCAGCCGACATGATCCCGGAAAACGAGAAGTCCATTCCCTTGACGACGTACGGGAGTTCGAGGAACTCGCCGTCGGCGGCCGCGGCCTCGACCTTCGGACCGCCCGGATGCGACCAGCCGACGTGGCGGGTGAACTTGTCGATCGCGTTGCCGACGCCGGTATCCATGGTCTCGCCCAGGACGCGATAGCGGTCGTCGTGATAGCCGAGCACGTGGGCGTTCGCCCCCGAGGCGTTCAAACAGATCGGATTCTCGAATCCCGACCGATGGCGACCGATCTCGAGGTGTGCCACCATGTGATTGACGCCGACGAGCGGGACCGAAAGCGATCCGGCGAGCGACCGGGCCGCGGTCCCGGCGGTTCGCAGGCAGGGTCCGAGACCCGGACCGCGAGAGAACGCGACGGCATCGATCGAAGCGCGGCCGTACTCCCGTTCGGCGTATGAAAGCGCCGCGTCGACGACCGACGGGAGGGCGTCGGACATGTGCTCTGCGGCCTCACGGGGGTGAATGCCGCCGCTATCGGGTAGATACGGATCGGATTCGATGTGGACGTCGTCGGTTTCGGAATCGTAGACGGCGGCGCTCGCACACCAGGCCGTCCCCTCGATCCCGAGAACGCGCATTCGGAAGCCGTCGGGGCCGATCAGGCTTCCTCGGCTTCGGCCTCGACGTCCGCCTCGTCGTCGACGCCGATCTTGTTGCGCTCGAGCATGTACTCCTGTTCGACGTCGCGGGCGTGTTCGGGCGTCTCGTAGGCCTTCGCGTAGCCGACGGTCTTTCGCATGCCGAACTTCGTGTCGAGCTCGTGGATGACGACCTCGTCGGAGTCCTTATCGAGGGTGGCCGCGAGCGAATCGCGGACGGAGAGCCTGGAGGGCGTCGCGTCCTCGTGGACGATCTCGAAGCGGATGTCCGTTCTGTGCAACATGGGGTTTTCCTCCTCGGAAACGATGTCGATCTCCATGGTCAGTTAGCGTTATCTCCCCGCGAAAGAGCTAAAAGGATTTCGAAGCCGGGACCTCGCCGCCGGTTCGACCGCCACCTGACGGCGCGTTGGGCGGCGAGGAGTCGGTGGCGCGGCGTTTTTATCTCCGAGCGGCGAAGGCGAAGCGTGGACGTACACGTTCGGTACGAGGGCGACGACGACCCGGAAAAGTGCACGGCCAGGAAGCTCGCCCGCTTCGATCTCGCGACCCTCCACCGGACGGACGGGGCGACGCCCTACGGCATCGTCTTGAACCCGCACGCCGAGCGAGCGCTGTCGCCGGCGGATGCTGGGAACGCGGGCGACGATGAGGAAGGCGGACGAGAGAACGCCGACGGGGGCAACGACGTGCGGGGAGACGGAGGCGACGGGGACGTACTGGTCGCGCTCGATTGCTCGTGGGAATCGGCGGGCGAAAAGCGGTTTTCCCTCCCCGGCGAGCACCGTGCGCTGCCGTATCTGGTCGCCGCGAATCCCGTGAACTTCGGGCGTCCGATGCGGTTGACCACCGTCGAGGCACTTTCGGCCGCGCTCGTGATCCTCGGTGAGCGGGTCCACGGCGAGCGACTCCTCGAGAAGTTCACGTGGGGAGAGACCTTCCTCGAGCTCAACGAGGAGCCCCTTCGTCGGTACGCGGCCTGTGAGGACTCCGCTGCGGTCGTCGACGTGCAACAGGAGTACCTCGACCGCTGACCGGTCGATCCTCGTGTGGTAACCTATCGTTTAATAAATACACCCACATTATTTATTAGTAACACCCAAATTTCGGCCGGGAGTTGACAGTTGAGTTAATAACGATCGAGCGTCTACGTCGAACTAATGAGCGACGACGACCGGCGCTCCGCCGGGGAGACGTGCGGGTGTGGCGGACACGCCGACGCGGATGGGGATCATCCCGAGCGGGACGGACGTCAACCGGGGCCGCCGGCATCCGGATCCGACGACCTCCGATTGTCGGTGCCCGACATGGACTGCAGCTCCTGTGCGGGGAAGGTGGAGTCCGCGCTGTCGGACCGAACGGGTGTGACGGGGATCGACACGCGTCCGACCAACGGGACGGTCGACGTACTGTACGACCCGGAGCGGACCGCCCCCAGCACGATCGTCGAGGCAGTTGAATCGGCCGGTTACGCGGTCGAGCGGGGAGAAACGACGCGGCTGTCGGTTCCCGACATGGACTGTAGCTCCTGTGCGGGGAAGGTGGAGTCGGCCCTCTCCATCGACGGCGTCCTGGACGTGGACACTCGGCCGACGACCGGCACGGTGGTGATCGACTACGATCCGCGGACGATCGGAGCCGACGGACTGATCGCGGCGGTCGAGTCGGCAGGGTACGAGGTGGAGAAGTCCGAGGACACCGTCGGTGGAGACGTGCCGATACATCGGACGCCGCGGGCGATCGCGACCGGGATCGGGGCGATCCTTCTGGCCGGCGGACTGGTCCTCCAGTGGGCGGTTCCCGTCCTCGATCCGTCGTTCGCGACGGTCGGTCCCTGGGCGATAACGGGGTCGTGGCTCGCCTACGTCCTCGCCGTCGCGGCCGCCGCGCCGCCGATCCTCCGAGCGGGATATTACTCCGCGCGCAACCGAAACCTGGACGTCGACCTGTTGATGACGGTCGGAGTGGTGGGCGCGCTCGCGATCGACGCCCCCTTCGAGGCCGCCACGCTGGCGGTGTTGTTCTCGACCGCGGAGCTGCTCGAGCGGTTCTCGATCGATCGGGCGCGAAACTCCATCGAGGAGCTGATGGAGCTCTCCCCGGAGACCGCCACCGTGTTGCGTGACGGAGCCGAGGAGACCGTTCCCGCGAGCGAGGTCGCGGTCGGCGAGCGCGTCGCCGTCCGTCCGGGCGAGAAGGTCCCGCTCGACGGGGTCGTCGTCGCCGGGTCATCCGCGGTCGACGAATCGCCGATCACCGGCGAGTCGGTTCCGGCGGGAAAGGTCGAGGGGGACGAGGTCTACGCGGGATCGATCAACGAGGAGGGCTACCTCGAGGTCGAGGTGACGGCCCCCGCGTCCGAGTCGACGATCGCGAAGGTGGTCGAGCTGGTCGAGGCGGCGAGCGCCGAGGAGACCGAGGCCGAACGGTTCGTCGACCGGTTCGCCGGGATGTACACGCCGATCGTGGTCGGGCTCGCGATCGCGACCGTGGTGCTCGGCACGGTCGTGGCCGGCGGGGGGTTCACGCAGTGGTTCGTCCGCGGACTGGCACTGCTCGTCATCGCCTGTCCGTGTGCGTTCGTCATCTCGACGCCGGTGAGCGTCGTCTCCGGGGTCACCGCCGCCGCCCGCAACGGCGTCCTAATAAAGGGCGGCCAGCACCTCGAGTCGGCGGGCGAGATCGACACGGTCGCCCTCGACAAGACGGGGACGCTCACCACCGGCGACCTCGGCGTGACGGACGTGATCGCGATCGGCCACGAGGACGACGAGGCGGTGCTCGCGTGTGCGGCCGCCCTCGAGCGCCGCAGCGAGCACCCGATCGCGCGGGCGATCGTCTCCCACGCCGAGGCGGCAGGCGTCCCCGACCGGGAGGTCGCCGGGTTCGAGGCGATGGCCGGCGAGGGCGTTCGAGCCGAGGTCGACGGCGAGACGCACTACGCCGGAAAGCCCGGGCTGTTCGCCGATCTCGGGTTCGATCTCGAACACGCCCACGTCCGAACCGACGGCGGAGGGACGCTCACCAGCGAAGAGACGACCGGTATCGAGACGGCGGACATCGAACCGGACGCCTGCGAGCACGGCGCCTACGTCGACCTCGTCGGCGGGACGATCCCGCGGCTCCAGCGGGAGGGAAAGACCGTGGTGCTCGTCGGAACGGCCGAGACCATAGAGGGCGTCATCGCGGTCTCCGATACGGTCCGACCGGAGGCCGCCTGGACGGTCGACCGACTCCACGAACTCGGGATCGACCGCGTCGTGATGGTGACCGGAGACAACGAGCGGACGGCCGCCGCGATCGGCGAGCAGGTCGGCGTGGACGAGGTCCACGCGGACCTCCTGCCGGACGAGAAGCTCGACGTCATCAGGGAGCTTCGCGAGGCGAGCGACGGCGGCGTGTTGATGCTCGGGGACGGCGTCAACGACGCGCCCGCGCTCGCGACGGCGACGGTCGGGGTCGCGATGGGGGCCGCGGGGACCGACGCGGCCCTCGAGACCGCCGACGCCGCGTTGATGGGCGACGACCTCACCCGGCTCCCGTACCTGATCGATCTCTCCGATCGGGCCTCCCGGGTGATCCGGACGAACATCGTCGCCTCGCTGGGCGTGAAGGCGCTGCTCGCGGCCGGCGCTCCCTTCGGCTACGTCACGATCGCGATGGCGGTCCTCGTCGGCGACATGGGCATGAGCCTCGGGGTGACCGGGAACGCGCTTCGTCTCGGCCGGATCGAACCGGCGGAACCCCCGGTCGCATCGGGGTCGGAGCTCGAGGACGGTTCCGAGGGAGCGGAGGCCGAAACGGCGGGACGGACGAGCGAACCGAACGAACCGGAGCGAGCGACGAGCCCATAGCGTGCAAGCGATCGAAATCCGGTAGCGCGCGTCGACGTGGCGATCCTGAGGATATGCACGCTGCGTGAAACACCTCCATACTCATATACGTGCAGCACTAACGTGGCACATGGACGCTCGTCGTCTCGAGTCCGCGCTGGCCGAGGAGTTCGGCGGCAGCGACGCCGAGCGACGAGTGGTCGCCCGCCAGGCCCGTGATCTGGCCGACTCGGGCAAGCCGAAACGCGACCGCGGCCACGCTCTCACGGTGCCGGACGTCCTTCGACACCTGCGGGACGCGCCGGAGGGATCCACGCTGGCCGAACGGTGGAACTGGTGGATCGGGGCGCTCGAGACTGCCTACGGCGGCTACGACCGATTTACGGTTCGTGTCGTCGCCGACGACGACGAACTCGACGTGAACCGGTGACAGGTCCCGACCGGACCGTTCCCCTCCTCCCGTTGTGCCGTCCCGCTTGCCGGCGTCCTGATCGCCTTAGGTACGTTTCGTTCGCCATTGGTACGTCCCGATCGACGTCGCGTACGTTTCGATCGTCGTCTCGTTCGTGGGTTTCAGCCCGCCCCATTTTCAGTTTCACTTTCAGTGCGCTGTTGGATGAGGTATACGTGCGGCGGCGACGAACGTTCGAGTATGAGCACCGAGGCACCGACGTCGATGCGGTATTTCGGGCGAACGCGCGTGGACGTGACGGAGTACGCGGCCGGACGCATCCCCGAGCGGATCGAGGAGAACACCGTCCCCGGGACCGAGGTCTACCTCGAGCGCCGCGGCGGACGGACCTACCTCGTCACGGACGCGCGGTAGCCGGTCCCGGACGCGAGGTGGGGACCGCTCGGCCGCGGCCGAGCCGTTGCGTCGCGGATCGATGCCCACTAGCGTGGGCCGACCCGAGGATCGGTCGATGAAGCTGCGGTTTCTCGGCGGCGCCCGCGAGGTCGGCCGGAGCGCCCTCCTCGTGAACGACTCGCTGCTCGTCGACTTCGGGAGCCTTGCGTCCAACCCGCCGCAGTTTCCGGTGGAGACGCCCGATCCCGACGCAGTCGTCGTCTCCCACGGACACCTCGATCACGTCGGCGCCGTTCCGGCGCTCCTCTCGGGGACGTCCCGGCCGCCGATCCACTGGACGCCGCCGACCCGCGAGCTGGCGCTCACGCTCGCTCGCGACACGCTGAAACTCCACGGCGGGACGCTTCAGTGTCCCTTCACGGAGAACGACGTCCGACGCGTGACGGAGACGTCGCGGACTCACGGGTACCGGGAGCCGTTCGAGGCCGCCAACCACGAGGTGACGTTCTATGACGCCGGCCACATCCCCGGAAGCGCCCACGTCCTCGTCGACGACGGGGACACCCGACTGCTCTATACCGGGGATTACCACACCGACGACCAGCGTCTCGTCTCGGGGACGACGGCGCGTCCGGAGGCGGACGTCGTCGTCTGTGAGAGCACGTACTCGGACGTCGATCACGAGGATCGAGGCGACGTCGAGGAGCGGTTCGCACGGAGCGTGGAGACGACGCTTTGGGAGGGCGGGACGGTCGTCATCCCCGCGTTCGCGATCGGACGGACACAGGAGATGATGCTCGTCTGTGAGGAGTACGACATCCCCTGTTACGTCGACGGGATGGGTGCGCAGGTGACCGAGATGCTTCGGAGACATCCCGAATACGTCCGCGACGCCGACGCGCTTCGGCGTGCGAAATCACACGCCCGGTTCGTCACCGGCCGCGACGGACAGCGCAAGCGTATCACCGATCAGAAGGCCGCGATCATCACCACCAGTGGAATGCTGTCCGGCGGCCCCGCCATGACCTACATCCCCGAGATCCGGTCGAACCCGGTGAACAAGATCACCCTGACGGGTTATCAGGTCGAGGGAACGCCGGGAAGGGACCTGCTGGAGACGGGCAGCGCCGAGATCGACGGTCGCGTGATGCCCGTCAGCGCGCAGGTCGAACAGTACGACTTCTCCGCCCATGCCGACCGCGGCGGACTGGTGGACTTCCTCGACGCCTATCGGGACGTCCCGGTGCTCGTGAACCACGGCGATCGATGCGGGCGGTTCGCCGAGGAGCTGCGGGCCGACGGGTTCAACGCGTCGGCGCCCTCGATCGGCGAGCCGATCGAACGGTGACGGCGGGTCCGTGAGACTCGAGAAAGCGGGGGAACGGCGGAGGACGTCCCGCCGCCGCGGATTTTGCCGGTGATCCGGAGGGCGAATCGTTCACCGCCCCGGCGAGCAGATCGTCCGCCCGCCTCGGCTCCATCGGAGATTCGACGGGTGGTCGAGACGGTTCCGGTCGGGAACGTCCGAGTCCCGCGTGTTCGCTCGTCACCGACGGTCACAGCGTTTGCCAACTGGCGAGGGTATTTTGGTCGTGGGTGCCCACGAACGCGTATGCCCGAGGAGCCACGCGCCGACCGACGATCCCCGGTCGGGGAACCGGTCGTCCGTTCGGACCCGGAGATCACCGGCGAGCGCGCCGCCGAGGCGATCGGTTTCGATCCCGACGACGAGGAGAGCGTCGCGGAGGCGAGCGAGGTCGTCCACCGGTTCGCCACCGGCGACGTCGGCGGGGACGATCACGTCCTGATGTTGCGCGGGGCCGCGGCGTGTGCCGCCCTCGTTCGTGGGCTCGGCTCCTACAAGCAGGCGGCCGAACGCGCCGGTGACGGCGTCTCCGTCGCGTTCATCCGCAAGTGGGCGCGCGTACACGATCTGCCACAGGCGATCCGACGCCACGTCGCCCGCGGCCACATCGCGCCCACGGCCGCGAAACACATCGCCCGTGTGAACGGCGAGAACCGATATCTGATCGCCTGGGGCGTGCTGGACGGCGATCTGACGGTTCGTGACGTTCGGTCGATCGCCTCGGACGTGAACGACGGGACGGCGATCGAGGACGCGATCCGCGATCACGGCGTCACTCCGGGACGGATGAGCCTGGACCTCCCGGCGGACGTCTACGTCGACCTCCGCAGGGAGGCGTCGATGCGAAACGAGCCCCCGGAGACGATCGTCGCCGAGGCGCTCTCGAAGCACCTCTCCGAGGAGTGAACCCGGCGACGCCGAGCGGACGTTCGGGTCCGAAACCGGCGTTTCCAAAGGTCTTTGCCCCTCGCGATCCACGTCGAAAGTGATGGATGACGTCGTGCGGGCTCGTGATGCCGCACGCGAGGCGCTCGCCGACGTGGAGCCGACGCGTCTCCGTACGGTCCTCGACGACAGGCTCGTGGATGCGGCCGTGACGCCGGGCGTTCTCGCGATCGTCACCGCGCGAGCGCTCGCTCCCGAGATCGCCGCGGATCGGGTCGCCGAACGTGCGGCCGGCGTCCAGCTCATCTACGAGGGGCTCAGACTCACGCGTCGGCTCGCCCACGAGGAACCCTGGTTGACCGCCGAGGGGTCTGCGGACATCGACGCGGACCTCGACGTGCTGGCCGCGGACGTGCTCGTCTCCCGCGGGTTCTCGCTCCTCTCGCGGACCGAGGCCGCCGGCGCCGCCGTCGAGGTCGTCCGTTCGTTCGGCCGCGATCAGACCCTTCGTCGCCGCCGCGACGCCGACGTCGACGCCCTCGATCGCAACCTCGAGGAGGACGTCTTCGAGCTCGCCGTCGTCGCCGGCACGACCGCGGTGGGAGGCGATCCGCCCACGGAGCTGCTCGCGTACGCCCGGGAGCTGGCGGCCGACTACGACGGCGGGTTCCCGCCCGCCGGACAGGCGCTCTCCGACGGGACGGCCGACCGGATCGCGACGCTGTCCGAGGAGCGCGCGTGACCGCGATCGGTCGGTGGCGACGAACCGCCATCCCTCCCGCGATCCGTCGACCGTGTGAGGACGTCGCGGTGGTCGATCGGATCGAAACGCCTAAAGACGAATCCGGCCAACCACCATCCGCGCCTGGGTAGCTTAGCGGTAAAGCGCGTCCTTGGTAAGGACGAGAGCCGGGGTTCAAATCCCCGCCTAGGCTCTTTCCTCCGTACACTCCTTGTACGAACACTTTTCTGACTACAGTCGTCTGAACGAAACCCGTTCAAGATTCGCTTCTCTCGCTAAACAGGGCATCCCTCGCCGTAATGCGATTCGGTGATGTATCAGGACACATAAACTAATTCACAGACAGCGACGGATTAGACCCGAAATCGACCGGGGGCGCGTCCCCTCAAGCGACACCCCGGATTTCGCTAACCCGCGCTCACGGAGGGATGACTGAATCGTAGTCAGTAATGTGATAGAAATGCTCCTCGATGCGGCTATCCACGTCGGTTACGCGGTGAGTGAGCCTCCGCCGAAACGATTATTGGTAAGACCAGCGTATTACGTCTATATGTCTGAAGCAGCTACGAATGACGACGGTGGGGACGACATCGCCACGGTCAACTTCAAACTCACCGAGTCGTTCCTCGAACAGATAGACGACACGTGGCAGGGACGCGGGTTCAACAGCCGGAGCGAGTTCATCCGGTACACACTTCGGGACGCCGTTGAGTTCCCGACGTTCGACCGCGACGAACTCGTCGCCCTGCTCGAAGCCGAGGAAGACATCCGCGAGGGACGAACGACGAGCGCCGAGGAAGCCCGCGAGCGGTTCGGCACGAGCGATGAGTGACGACGGGTGGACGTGGGAACTCTCCACGACCGCCGAAGACGACCTCGACGGACTGTCCCCTACCGACCAAGACCAGATACTCGACAAGCTCGATGAAATCGTCTCCTCGCCGTGGCGCGACCCGCCGGACTACGGTGAGCCGCTCCAGAACAGCCCGTACAAGAAGATACGCGTCGGGGAGTTTCGGCTCTCAGTGAGCTTCCGGCAGGACGACGGGCGGCTCGTCGTCGCACGTATCAAGCGTCGGGGCGGCGCGTACACCGCTGACGACGACTAGGTGACGAAAGGCCCTCGATGTGGGGAGTTACCTTCGGTAAGTACTGGCGAAGCAAAGCTCGCTCTGTACAGGCTATTAATTAAGTAGGTTCGCTAAGATTGTATTGCTACCCTCTCCCAGATGAGTTGGAATATTGCTAATCTTTTTAAAAGGAAAGACGGGAACCGTCCACCAGTAGATATTCTCGGCCTTGTAGCTGGATTGGTGGTGTTTGCAGTCATTTCGTTTTGGTTAGCCTTTCTGGTTCCATTCTCAGGGCCGGCCATTGAAGCGGGAAGCAGCTATCAGATACTTGCCGGCTTACAATGGGTTGTCGCAGGGGCTATATTTATTTTCTTAGCAATTCGAATATATCAGCAGAGACGTATCGGTTGGTATGGGACACTCGCAGTTGCAGTATTCGCATTAATTCGAGCGACACTTGATAGCTTTACTTTTGGTTTAGTTCCGGTAGTCTATATCGCAATACCGTTGGTTGTAATCATATTCTTGCTGATTCGCCGTGGCCTATTTTTGAACGGATAGTTCACACGCTCTACTTTCCAGCTGATTCACCACCGCATATCTGAAGCCAACATGGTACTCCCCAGTCGATGAAGTGGGACACACGTATGAACTATACAACACCCCTCACAATTATGATGTGTCGAATAGGACAACACTCACCCGAACACGTTTGTCGTTTTCCGGTGTCCACAGACGGCATACGGGGCCGAATACCCAATTCTTTTATAAGTAGCGTTGCTAATAGAGAGATAAGAAGCACGCAAAGTGGGCGTTTGCGGCAACGGTAGCCGCTTTCAGGGCCGAAGGCCTCCTCGGTAAAGCAAGTCCTTGGTAAGGACGAGACCCCGGGTTCAAATCCCGGCCTAGGCTCTTTCTGCCGTACACCCCTCGGGCGTACATCTTCATGACTGACTTGTCCGAATAGATCTCCGACTTTTATTTTCGTAGATTCCGTATAAGTAACTGAAACGTTTATCTCCTCTCGGACCCTTTATATACGTGATTCTCGCCGAACCGGCCGTTTGAGCCACGTTCGAGGTTTGGACGACTATTTCCTGAGAATACACGGAGAGAGCAATGTCAACAGATACACGATCGCCAGAGAAGCAACCAGTCCACGGTATCGACGTGGCCGCCCACGAAGAGTTCCTCGCGTTCGCCGAGGAGAATCCGGAAGCCGTCCAGTTCGTACTGAGCGCGGTTGGTACCGACGAGGGTCGCGTGCTGCATACCCGCTCGAAGACGCAGTCGTATTCGCTTGGCGGCCAAGAGATCGACCGCTTCGGTCGCGAGTACACCCAGCACTTCGGCGGGCACAAGGAGGTCGAAGAGCACGTCGGATTCGTCGATCCGACGGACAGAGAAGAGGCCATAGAGGTCGCCCTCGCTGCCCTGACCGGGTGCATCAACGGCTCGATCTCGCTGAGTGCCGTACAGTCCGGCGTCGACATCGACGACCTCGAGACGACAGTCTCGGTCGACTTCGACCCGTCGGTGTTCCTCGGACTGGGGGAGGTCAACGATGCTGACGGAGCCCCGACGAATATGTACGGAGACCTTCAGATAGACGTCCGTGTCAGCGGTGCGGACATCGACGACGAGACCCTCGACCGGATCCGGGGATGGGTCAATCGCTCGCCCGTGTACAATCTGATGACGCACGGACACGAGGCCACGCCGCAGGTGTCCTTGAAATCCGAACGGGCGAGCTAACGTCCCAACGCCGGGATTCCCGCTCCCTAACGCCGGGATTTCCGCATCTTCACGCACGGGACGTGGTCGGCGATCCACTTCGTCGACTTCAACGATCCACTTCGTCGACCGGAGCGGACGGGAAGCGGAACCCACCGGATCGTCGCGTGGGCTCCAAGGTCGTCGTTTCGAGTTGGTAGGCTCTATCCGTCGCCTTGATCGCCTCGATCACTTCCTCGGCGATCTGCGTCTCCTCCTCGAGGTCCAGAGACTGGAGAACGGTCGCAAGCCGCTCCGTGGCGTCCCGGATCCGTTCCGGACGGCGTCGGCGTGAGTCGACCGCGATCGTATGGTCGTGCGAACGGGTCATGTTCGCCGAAGGGGGCCCTACCGGTGTAGTAATGATGTGCCTACCGGTTCCGCTCCGGTCGCTCCGACCGCATTACGTCCCGCCGAGAACCCGGTCCCAGAGTCCGGGAAGGTCGTCGATACGCCTCCAGCCGGCCGCCTCGTCGACGTCCTCGTCCACGATCGTGATCTCCGAGAAGTACTCGTCGAGGACCTCGGCACGCTCCATCGCCAGCGGCGGAGTGCAGTAGTCCTCCTCGATCCAAACCGCCTCACCGGTCTCCGGATCGAAACGGGCGCGCTCCAGAGCGGTCGTCAACGCGCGGCCGAACGGGTCCATTCGTTCGATCTCATCACCGTCCAGTCGGTCGCGCAGTTCGGGGAGGCGCTCCCGGTTTGGGTTCGCACGGACGAATCTGTACGCCATATCCCCCGATACGGGGCCACCGGACAAAAACGCATCAGCGCGGCGATCGATCCTCGATCGTGAGAGATATACATATCGAGGAACGAATCGTTAAATACTTCGGCCGATTACTACCGAATTGGTAATCATGTCGGGAAACGGCGTCGAGAGCCGATCACGGGTCTGTGAACTCGAGTTTCAGGTTCACGGCGGGGAATACCCGTTCGTGAGCGTATCCGAGGAGGAGGACTGTACGCTGGCGCTCACGGAGATGTTCCCGCGCCCCGACGGCCGATACGCCGAGTTCTTCAACGTACGCGGGACGGAGCCCTCCCGGATACTCGAACGGGCCGGCACACACGATTCCGTGGAGGCGTCGATCGTCGCCGAGTACGACGACGGGGGGCTTCTCGAGTTCGTGGTTTCGGACAGCTGCCCGGCCTTCCGGCTGGCCGAGCTCGGCGCGCTGCCGCGAGAGGTCGAGGGGCGGGACGGGAGCGGTCACATCGTGGCCGAGGTCCCGCCGGGAACGGACGAGTCGGCGGTCGTCCGATCGTTCGTGGACGAGTACCCGGACGTCGAGTTCGCCGCCAAGCGGAGAAAGGACGCCGTCGAACCGCGCTTCACCCGATCGAGGATCCCCCGGGTGCTTCGCGAGAACCTGACGGAGCGGCAATACGAGGTGTTACGGACCGCCTTCGAGAGGGGCTATTACGACTGGCCGCGCGGCTGTACGGGCGAGGAGATCGCCGACGATCTCGAGATCACGTCGGCGACCTTCTCCGAACACATCACGGCCGCCGAACGAAACGTGCTTTCGGCCCTCTTCGCCGAACGCGATCCCGAAGACGCCGACGTGTCGTGATCGAATGGGACGGTGACCGGATGGGCGTCGGCATGACCGGACGGGACGTCGGACGGGAGATCGACGATCGGGATCTCAAGCACCGTCGTCGGCGTCCGGCGGTGTAACGACCGTTCGACCGTCCGCGTGAACGGTGACCTCACACCCCTCGAAGTGAAACGTCACGCGTCCCGTTGAGGACTGCCGAGTTCCGGCCGAGACGGGCTCGAAGAGCCGATCGAGCGCGTCGGGATCGATCGACTCGTACAGCGGATCCATCCGTCTCGGATCCTCGTCGATCGCCTCCGAGACCGCCTCGATCACGCGCATGGACGGCGATTCAGCGGGCGGGTCGCGGTCCGGTGACCGATTCGGCACGGTCGTCGACCCGGGGTCGTCGGACGAATCCGGTTCGGCCGTCGGATCGGATTCGGCTGCCGGATCCGATCCGGAAGTCGGATCGAATTCAACCGTCGGATCCGATCCGGAAGTCGGATCGAATTCGACCGTCGGATCCGATCCGGAAGTCGAGTCGGTTCCCGTCCCGTCCTCGCCTCGAGTGGTGTCGCGTGGAATCATGGGTCGTGTACCGGTCGAGCGTCCCCCGTTTGAGAGGAGGACGACGGGACGGTTAACTCGAGTCCCTACAGCTCAAGGTCCCCGAGGGGACGGATCACCGACGCCGCCAGTTTCGGTACCCGAAGATCGAGCTCGTCGCGACCAGTCCCCCGGTGAGAAGCGAGACGGGTTCGAGCGGGCCGCCCCGCGTGGGCTCGACGTTACGTTCGAGAATCCGGGTCTGGGGGTCGCTCGTGGTCGTGTTTCCGGCGCCGGAGTCCGACTCGGCGTCGGCGAACCGAACGGAGCCGTCGGCCTGTCCGGTACTCGTTGCGACCCGATAGGTGGCGGTGACGGTCGCGGAGCCGGAGGGCCGATCGTTCACGGCGACCGTCGACGTGTCCGAGGTACCCGGGGGGACCTTCGAGATCACGGTAGTGGGTAGCGACGAGCCGACCGTGGCGCCCGAGAGGACGACGTTTTCGATCGGCGCGTTTCCGTGGTTGTTCACCCGATATCGGAGGACGGTCGAGTCGTTTTGCTCGATCGCGGTCGCGTGAACGGTCACGTCCTCCCGGAGGGGCCGTACCGTCACGTCCTTCGAGAGGGTAACCGTCTCCCCGTCGCCGTACTGCAGGGTGGCGTTGATCGACTGCTCTCCGGGCGTCGTCGGTCGAACGTCGAACTCGAAGGTGCTCGAGTTGTGCGTCCCGAGAGCGGGTCGCAGTTTCGTTCGGTCATAGGTGCCATCGAGCCCGTGCAGCCGAACCGAGAGATCGGTGAGTTCGTCGTCGCCGCCGTTCGAGGCGACGACCCGGACGGTCGATTCCGAACCGACGGTCAGCGCGTCGGATTCGACGTTCAATCGCGGGTCCGTCTCCGTCGGCGTCGAGGGTTCCCAGACCGAGACGTACGTCGGACGTTTCGTGTGAATGATCTGAGTCAGCCGACCGTCGGAGTTGTACTGGACCCCCCGGACGTGAACGGTCAGCTTGTGGTGGCCGGACGCCGACGGCGTCGCGGTGAGCGGCACCTCGATCGAGTCCCCGGTTCCGAGGGTGCCGAGGTCGCTCGCGGTCGCATGGCGCGTTCCGCTCGCGTCCGTCACGGTCACCTGTGTCACCTCGAAGCTCCCGCTTCCCGAACTGGAGTGTCTGATCGTGGGAGTGACCGTGATCGTGTCCCCGACGACCGGTTCGTCGTCGGAAACGTCCACCGACCCGACGGAGACGTGTGGCGGGGCGGCGGCGGCGACGGGCGCCATCGTGGCCAGAAGTACCGTACATGCGAGAGCCGCACCGAGCGCGACTCGGACCGTGCCGTTTCGAACTGCGCTTGGCATCATTTTTTAGGCTAACCTAAAAGAATAAAGCCCCATCGATCTTTAGGTTAGCCTAAAACAGGGAAGGGAAAGTCGACCCGGGACGAAGGACGTTCGTCTCGAGACGTCGACGGCGGGCGCTCGGATTGAACGTCCCGGGCCAACGACGGGATTTCGCCCGACCCCCGCGTTGTTTAGGCCCGCCTAATATTCGAAGGCGATTTATGCTTTTAGGTTAGCCTAAGTCATATGACGAAGCGATCCCTCGGGGAACCGACGGCGTGTGGATCGACGGGACGACGGGACGGGCGTGCTCCGACCGCAGGTGGCCGTCGATGAGCGTGGACGCCGATCACGACGTGGCCGTCGTCGGTGGCGGGCCGGCCGGCTGTTCCGCGGGCGTGTTCACCGCGCGGGAGGGCCTCGACACCGTCATCTTCGATCGCGGCCGGTCGTCGATCAAGCGGTGTGCACACCTGGAGAACTATCTCGGATTTCCCGGCGGTATCGACGTCGAAACGCTGTACGGACTGATGCAGGACCACGCGGAGACGGCCGGGTGTACGGTGATCCAGGATCGCGTCGAGTCGATCGATCGGCTCGACGACGGTGACGGATTCACGATCGATCGCCAGGAGGGCGAGACGGTCAGCGTCCGCCGCGTCGTCGCCGCGACCCGCTACGGCGGCGAGTACCTGCGCGGACTCGACGACGATGCGGCGATGTTCGAGACGTACGAACACGACGGCGAGTCGAGCGAGCGCTTCGATCGCGAATACGCGGATCGCGACGGGACGACGCCGGTGGACGGCCTCTACGTCGCCTCCCCGTCCCCGGAGGCGGACACACAGGCGATCATGGCGGCCGGACGCGGCGCGCGCGTCGCGCGACGAGTGATCGCCGACGCCCGGTCGGATGCGGGACGGTGGGAATCGGTCGCCGAGGGCGTCGACTGGATGCGTCGAGAGTCGACGGTCGACGGGAAGTGGACGGAGCGGGCGGGCTGGATCGAGTGGTTCGACGAGCATCACGGCGAGTCGGCACCGGTCGATCCCGACTCGGAGCGGTTCGAACGCGTCCGGGAGGCGTACGTCGACGATCGGCTCTCGGCGTACCTCTCCGACGAGAAGATCGACTCGCGCGCCGCGCGAGGACGGAAAGCGCTCCTCGAACACCTCGATCCGACCCTCGAGGAACTCGATCCGGAGCCGGAGACGATCGTCGATTCGGTCGGTACGAGACGTCTCCTGGGGGCGATCGACGTCGCGGAGATCGAGGCGCACCTCGAGGAGAGGACCTCTCAGACGGGGGCGGGAACGCGATGAGCCGTCAAAACGTGGGTACGGACCACACGGGGAGAACGCGCACGGACCGGCGGTTCGGCTGGCTGTTCGACCCGAAGCTCCTCACCACGGCGATGGGAAGCCTCGTGGTCATCACCGTCGCGGGGCTGGTGCAGGTGAGCTTCGGGGCGTACTCGATGACCTTCACGCAGGCGTGGAGCGCGGTCTTCGATCCGAACGTCCTGTTGAACGGGCAGGTGTGGAACGCGTTCCTGTTCGGCGGAGAGTTACCCGAGATGAGCCGCGAAAGCCTGATCGTCTGGAACATCCGGCTTCCCCGGGTGTTCGTCGGGATGCTCGTGGGGATGAACCTGGCAGTGTCGGGGGCGATCTTCCAGGCGATCACCAGAAACGAGCTTGCGAGTCCGTTCATCCTCGGCGTCTCCTCCGGCGCCGGATTGATGATCCTGTTGACGCTCGTGGTCTTCGGCGGGCTCTCCGCGTTCCTCCCGGTCATCGCCGCGGTCGGCGGCGCGGTCGCGTTCCTGATCGTCTACGCGATCGCCTGGAAGAACGGCACCTCGCCGGTCCGGCTGGTGCTCGCGGGCGTGATCGTCGGGACCGTCTTCAACAGCCTGCAGACGGCGCTGTTCTTCTTCGCCGACGACATCGGGATCGTCCAGTCGGCGATCGCCTGGACGACGGGGTCGTTGACGGGGACGGACTGGGAACAGGTCCGGCTCGCGCTCCCGTGGTCCGTCGTTGCGGTGCTGCTCGCCGTCGCCGGGTCCAGACAGTGTAACGTGTTGTTGCTCGGCGAGCAGACCGCGAGGTCGCTCGGAATGTCGATCGAGAGGGTGCGCTTCGCCCTGTCGGGAGTCGCCGTCCTGGCCGCGGCCGCGAGCATCGCGGTCGCCGGGATCGTCGGCTTCGTCGGGCTGATCGTGCCGCACGTGGTTCGAAACCTCGTCGGAAGCGACTACAGGAAGGTGGTCGTCGGCTGTCTGTTCGTCGGCCCGGCGTTGATGGTCGGAGCCGACGTCGGCGCGCGGCTGGCGCTCAGCCCGGTTCAGATCCCCGTGGGGATCGTCACGGGGCTCGTGGGCGGCCCCTACTTCCTGTATCTGATGCGGAAGCGGCAGAACATGGGTGAGATCTGAGATGACACGCGACCAGAACGCGATGGAGGCGGCACGAGACGTGAACGCGATGGAGACGGCACACGAGCGCAACGCGTCGACGGACGGATCGGCCGCCAGCACCCTCGCCGGCCAGGAACTCGTGTTGGAGTACCCGACGGCGGACGATCCGATCATCGACGGCGAGACGATCGTCGCCGAGACGGGGTCGGTCACGGCCCTCGTCGGTCCGAACGGGTCCGGAAAGAGCACGCTGTTGAAGGGGCTCGCAAAGCAGCTTCAGCCCTCCGAGGGCTCGGTACTGATCGACGGTCGGGACGTCGACGCGATGGACACGAAGGAGCTGGCCCGACGGCTGGGCCTCCTCTCCCAGGAGCGCACGTCGCCGGAGGAGATCACCGTCGAGGACCTCGTGTACCACGGACGGTATCCCCACCGCGGGTTCTTCGAGCACGTGAGCGACGCGGATCACGAGGCGGTCGATCGGGCGATCGGGCTCGCGGGGTGTGGACACCTTCGCGACCGTGAGATCGGAAGCCTCAGCGGCGGACAAAAGCAGCTCGCGTGGATCGCCATGGCGCTCGCCCAGAAGACGGACGTGCTCCTCCTCGACGAGCCGACGACGTTCCTCGATCTCCACCACCAGCTGGAGGTGATGGAGATCGTCGAGACGCTCCGTGAGGACGGCGACATCACGGTGATCATCGTCCTCCACGACGTCGAGCAGGCCGCGCGGTTGGCCGATCGGGTGGTCGCGCTCAAGGACGGCGCGATCCACGCGCGTGGAACGCCGGAGGAGGTCATCACGAAGGAGCTACTCGCGGAAGTGTTCCGCGTCGACGCCGAGGTGGAGACGACCGACCGGGGACCACGCGTCACCCCGCTCCGTGCTCGACACGGGAAACCCGCGTCGGGAGAAAGCGACGGTCCGGTGGAGAGCGTGCGGGCGGACGACGACTGAGCGATGCGGGGCTCGAGGCGACGCGCGCCGCGGTCGAAGACCACCGACGATCCTGCCCAGGACTATTTGGCCGGCCTAAAAATCGGAACCCATATATTGTTTTAGGTGAGCCTAAAAACATGGGAGAACACGTCCCGAACGGGGAACGATCGACGCGACGCGAGTATCTGAAATACGGCGGTTCGGTCGTCGGAGCCATGGTGCTCTCGGGCTGTCTCGGCGGAGGCGGTTCCTCCTCCGAACCGGCCTCGGCGGGAGGGGACTCGACGGCCGAACCGAACGAGGAACCGGACGAGCAGCCGACCGAGGGGCCCGACGGGGAGTCGAACGAGGAGCAGGACGGGGGAACCACCGAGGAATCGAACGAGATCGACCCGTACACCGTCTCCATGGAGCCGGTCGGCGAGGTGACGTTCGAGTCGGTGCCGGAGCGGTGGGTCGCATACGACGGCGGGTTCGCGGACATGGCCGTCGCGTTGGGACGGGGCGACGGACTGGCCGGCGTGGGGAACGCCGACCGGTACTACACGTACGTCTACGACGAGCTTCCCGGCGTCGAGGTCGAACGCGACGCCGTCGAGGCGTACCCGGAGGTCCGAACCAAAGAGGAGTTCTACGAGCTCGACGCCGACGTCCACCTCTATGACCCGCAAATGCTCGTCAACTGGTTCGACTGGGCGGAGGCGGACGTCGAGGAGATCCGCGAGAACGTCGCGCCCTTCTTCGGGAACCTGATCTTCCGTCGCTCCGACGAGTGGCACGACTACCGGTACTACACCCTCTACGAGGCGTTCGAGCTGGTCGCGGAGGCGTTCCGCGAGCGCGAGCGGTTCGAGGCGTTCGCCGAACTGCACGAGGAGTTCATCGCGGAGGTACAGACGCGGCTGCCGCCGGCCGCAGAGCGGCCGAACGTCTTCCTCACCTTCGAGGGTACCGACGAGCCCGAGACCTTCTCGCCGTATCGGCTGATCGACAAGGGAACGAGCAAGAAACAGTGGCTCGACCTGGGGGTTAACGACGCGCTCGCGGGAACCGACATCGAGAACCTCAGCACCACCAACCGCGGCGAGCTCGACTACGAGAACCTCCTCGAGATCGACCCCGACGTGATCCTGGTCCGCGGCCACGAGCGGAAGTCGCCGACGGAGTTCCGCGAGACGGTCCTCGCCTACATGGAGGACCACCCCGTCGGCGGGGAACTGTCGGCCGTCCGAAACGGCCGGGTGTATCGGGGCGGTTACCTCTATCAGGGCCCGATCCACAACCTCTTTTTGACCGAACGGGCGGCCAAACAGCTGTACCCCGACGAGTTCGGCGAGGTGACCGACGATACGAAGCTGTTCGACCGCGAGCGCGTCGCCGACATCGTCGCGGGGAATCTCGAGGAATGAGCGACGATGCCGACGGACCGCCGGAGACGCCGACGAGGCGGTCGTACCTGAAGGCCGGCGGGTCGGTCCTCGCCGCCGGACTGCTCGCCGGCTGTACCGGCGAGACGGGAGAAAACTCGGTCAACGGCTCGGATCCGGCGACGACGAGTTCGGAACCGACGGCGGAATCGACGACGGCGGAATCGAGCACTGACACCGATGCCGGTACCGAGGACGGGTCCTACGCGGTCTCGATGTCGCCGATGGGGGAGGTCGCCTTCGAGGAGCCGCCGGAGACCATCTTCACGCGGTTGACCCACCACGCGGGCATGGCCTTCGCGTTGGGACGTGGTGACTCGATCACGGCGATGCACGCGCCCGAGTACTACGACGGGCTGTGGAACCAGTTCGTCAAGCGCCTCCCGGGAGTCTCGCTCGATTGGACCGGGCTGTACTCCTCGTGGGAGCCGAGCAAGGAGAAGCTCTACGAGCTCGACAGCGACGTCCACCTCGCGGACCCGGCCTGGATCACGAAACAGGACGACTGGAACGTGGACGAGATCGAGGAGATCGCCGCCACCGTCTCGCCGTGGTTCGGGAACTCGTTGAGCGATCGACACGCCGAACCAGCCCCGGCCTACGCCGACGGCTACGAGTACTACACGCTCTGGGAGCAGTTCGAGCTGGTCGCCGAGGCGTTTCGAGAGCGGGAGCGGTACGACGCCCTCGCGACGGTCCACGAGGAGCTGTTGGCGACCATCGAGGACGGCCTCCCCGTCGAGTCCGAACGCCCCTCGGCCGTGATGCTGGCGTCGGCCGATCTGAACGAGATCTACGCCTACACGCTGAGCAATCCCGGATTCTTGACCGCCCACACGCGGCCGCTCGGCGCCCGCGACGCCTTCGAGGGGTCGGTGGAATCGAACTCCGTGGTCGACTTCGAGACGCTGCTCGAGGCCGACCCCGACGTCATCCTGTTCCTCGGCGGCTTCGAGCCGGGGACGAGCCTCCCGAGACGCCGCGAGGCGTTCCGCTCCGACCCGGTGGCCTCGGAGATCACGGCGGTCCAAACCGGCCGGATGTATCCGCAGGGAGCCAGGTACCAGGGGCCGATCCTCAACCTGTTCCAGCTCGAGATGACCGCCAAACAGCTGTATCCCGACGCCTTCGGCGAATGGCCCACCTACGAGGAGGGACCGTATCCGGAGATCCCCGCGGAGGAGCGGCTGTTCGACCGGCAGCGCGTCGCCGACGCCATCAACGGAAACGTGTAGGGGCGTGACCGACGGAATCCGGTAGGGCGCGCCATCGACGGAAGCGCGTAGATGGGTCGGCGTACCTGAACCCCGCGGCGACCCCGTGAGAAAAGGATTAACCGTCGGGGGCCGAACCCCCGTTCGGATGCAGGTCACGCTTTTGGGAACCGGCGACACGACCGGGACCCCGACGGTCGGCTGTACGTGTGAGACCTGCCGGACCGCCCGCGATCGCGGGATCTCCAGATCGCGGTTCTCGGTCCACGTGCAACACGAGGAGACCGGCGAATCGCTGCTCGTCGACTTCAGCCCCGACTTCCGCCAGCAGTTCCTCGAGAACGACGTGCCGCTTCCGGAGGCGGGGATCGTCACCCACGTCCACTTCGACCACCTCGACGGGCTCGGAAACGTCTATCGCGTCCTCGACTCGCTCACGGTCCACGCCCCGAGCGAGGTCGACCCCGTCACCGAGGAGAGCGTCGCGGGGACGATACGGAACAAGTTCCACTACCTCGAGGACCGGGTCGGCGTCGCTGCGTGTGATCCCTTCGAGCCGTTCGAGACCTGCGGGTTCGAGGTTCGGTTCGTCCCGGTCGACCACCCGCCGCTTCGCTGTTACGGCCTCGCGGTCGAGGAACCGGAGACGGGCGCCAAGCTCTCCATCACCGGCGACACGAGCTACGACGTCCCCGAGCGCTCCCGAGAGATACTCGCGAACCCCGACCTGCTTTTGGCCGACGCCATCGTGCCGGCGTCGCTTTGCGATCGCCACCCGATCGGCGGGCGTCACGAACGGCCCGACGGAACGCCGCGGACCTTCGGGACGAAGCACATGACCCGCGAGGGAGCGCTCGACCTCGCCGACGAGCTGTCGGCGGACCGGACGCGCCTCGTCCACCTGGCGCACTTCTACCCGGCGGAGGAGGCCTTCGAGGAGCCGCTCGCGGTCGACGGCGAGCGGTATCATCTTGAGTAGCTACGGACGAGCGACGCTTTCGACTCCGAGAGCGTCACCCAAGCCGGTCGAGTCGCGATTCAGCCGAACCGATCGAGCCCCGACTGACGCCGAGGGGCGGAGGAAGGATCGCGGACCCAGGCCGAGTTCGCCTCGCGGAGCGCCTCGCAGTCGATCGCGGGCGGATCGTCGCTGTGATAGGCGCGACAGCGCTCCCCGCAGTCCGATCCGGGATCGACGACGCGCTCGAACCGCTCGCAGTACGGCCGGCCGTCCGCCGTGCCGGTCGCGTGGGCGCACGCCGGCGGGTCGGGTCGCCAGCCCCGTCCGTAGGCGCGTTCGGCGATCCGGCGTCGCTTTCGGGCCTTCGCGTCCGGGCTCACGATCGCCACGTCGGTGCGGAGACCGTGGTCCTCGCCGATCTCGACGCCGGGATCCTCGGCGGGAAGCGTCGCCGCCTCGCGGACGACGCGGCGGTCGCCGGTCCGGGGATCGACGCGGCGGACGCCGACCGCCTCCGGGATCCGGTTGAGGTGGGCCCGCGTGACGTGGGAGGCCGTCGCGAGCCACACCTCCTCGAAGAGCCCGAGCGCGACGTCGAACCGGAGCTGCGACCGGAGGTCCCCCGGCCGGCCCAGGTCGGGTTTGTTCTCGATCGCGACGAGCCGGTCGAACCAGTCGTCCGGATAGCGGGCGGTCGCGCGGACCAGATCGCGGCCGTTTCGACGCTCGCGTTCGAGGTAGCCGACGTCGACCGCCCGATCCACGACGCCGCGCGCGCGGTCGGGCGGGAGGTCGAACGCGTCGGCGACCGGAACGGCGGTTCCGGGACCGACTCCCGCCTCGAGGGCGGCCGGCGGGATCGAGTCGGCCGTGATCGCCGCGCGGTCGTCGAATCCGGGTCCGGGCTCGAGGACGCAGACGTCGACGATCCTGGCGCCCGGGGTCGCCACCGCGCCGCCGAGCTGTCGGGCGACGACGCGGTCCTCGCGTTCGAGCGCGGCACAAAGCGCCAGCTCGAACTGGAACTCCGAGTCGAACCGGTCGGAGTCCTCGGAGCCGTCGGAGCCGTCGGTCCGGCCGTCCATGTCGGCACGCGGCGGGCGACGGAGAAAAACCCTCGGCGGCCGTGGCGGCGTCTTGGACGCCCCGGACGCCTCGGACGCCTCGGGCGTCGATCCGTCTCCGAAACCCGTATTCACGGCGAGGGCCTACGGCGGATATGCGTCCCGTCACGCGAAATCTCGTGATCGCGATCGTCGTGGTCGTGGTCGCGCTGCTCGCGCTCGGCGCCCTCCCGAGCTACCTCGGTTCCGGCGAGCCGTACCACCTCACAGCCGAGGAGACGACCGCCGAGGGGCCGGCGGTCGACGTCACGAACGTCACCGACCGCCGGTACCCGTACCTCACGGAAGCCCTCGAGTCCGAGGACGGCCGCTCGGCGGGGTACCGGGAGGGCCCCTTCGGGATCAAGGAACACTTCACCCACACGCCGTTCGACGAGGTGGACGCCCTCCGCCAGCGCAGCTCCGCGGCCGTCGCCGAGGACGGGCGAGTGCTCGTGAGCCACGAGGACGAACGCTACTACCTCGAGGTCACACAGGGGGGCTCATGAGCGACGATCGACCGATCGATCACGAGCCGAGCGCCGACCTCCGGGACGTGGACGCGTTTCGCGACGGCCGCCTCCACTCGCTGCCGGGCGAGCCGGAGTGGCCGGTCCGGGAGGTGGCGATCGAGTACGAGACCGGGTGGCTCACGGCGGGCTACGACCGCGTCGAGCAGCCGGACGGCACCGAGAAGGACTACTACTGGGCGGAGCTGCCGCCCGCGACGGTCGTGGTCGCGCTCGCGGAGGGCGACGTCCTCTTCGTCGAGCAGTACCGCCCGACGATCCGGCAGCGGCAGCTGGAGCTTCCGGCGGGGATCGTCGAGCCCGGCGAGTCCTACACGGCGGCCGCCGAACGCGAGCTCGCCGAGGAGACCGGGTTCTCGCCCGCGAACGTCGCCCTGCTTCAGGAGGTGTGGTGTTCGACCGGCGTGCTCAGACACCGCCGGGGATACGTCGTGGCGACGGGACTCGAGCCGGTCGAACGGAGCCTCGATTCGAACGAGTTCCTCGAGCCGCGGGCGGTGCCGGAGGGGGAGGCGCTCTCCGTCGCGCGGGCGCCCTCGTGTAACGACGCGACCCTGGAGGGCCTGCTGCTCGCCAGGGAGGACGGATTCCTGGAATAGCCGTTGACGATCGGCGGTCGATCGCGGCGAAACCGGACGTTCGTTGGGGTTTTTGCGCCATCGGTAGCCTATTAGGCGGCGGCCGCATAACCGGGGAGCGATGACGCACCACTCTTCGGGCTCCGTGTTGTTGAGGGAGGATCCGCCGCTCGATCTCCGGCTCTCGGAGTCGGAGTTGGAAGCGGCCCGCGAGCGAATCGTCTCGTTCATCGCCGAGACGGTCGAGGCGGCCGGCGCCGACGGGGCCGTGTTGGGCCTCTCCGGCGGGATCGACTCGACGCTCACCGCCCACCTCGCGGTCGAGGCGCTCGGCGAGGACGGCCTCCACGGGATCACGATGCCGGCCACGGTCAACGACCCGGAGACGATGAGCGACGCCGAACGCGTCGCCGAGAACCTGGGGATCGACTACGACGTCGTCGAGATCGATCCGATCGCGGAGACGATCTTCGATCGCTATCCGGAGGCGGCCGAGGACACGACCGCGAAGGGGAACGTCTACGTCCGGACGCGGGCCGTGCTCAACTACTTCGTCGCGAACGCCGAAAACCGGATCGTCCTCGGGACGGGAAACCGGTCGGAGGCGGCCACCGGCTACTTCACGAAGTACGGCGACCAGGCGGTCGACTGCAACCCGATCGGCAACCTCTACAAGATGCAGGTCCGCCAGCTCGCCGCCCACGTCGGCGTCCCACACGACCTGGTGATGCAGACGCCGACCGCGGGCATGTGGGTCGGCCAGACCGACGAGGAGGAGATGGGCGTCGACTACGACACGCTGGACGCGATCCTCGCGGTCCACGTCGACGGCCCGCTCTCGAAGGACGCGACGGCCCGGGAGCTCGGCGTCGAACCCGAGCAGATCGAGACCGTCGTGGACCTCCACGAATCGAGCGCGCACAAACGTCGGATGCCGCCCGCGCCCGAGCGGTAGCCGGATAGGAGATAACGCCGGATAGGAGATAACGGTAGCACGAACGGAGGAAGGGACGGACCGTCAGCGGCTCGCGGCGTGCGCGTGGACGAACTCGCGGAGGAGCTTGCCGGCGAGCGCCGCGGCCTGCCCGTCGTCGCGGTCGTTCACCTCGACGACGTCGAACCCCTCGGTGTGAGGAGCCACGGCGCGAACGACCTCTCGCATCTCGCGCGCGTCGAGGCCGAACGGCTCCATGGTGCCGGTTCCGGGCGCGTACGCCGGGTCCGCCGCGTCCACGTCGACCGAGAGGTAGACCGACTTCCCGTCGAACGGCTCGCGTTCCGAGAGCGACCGCGCCCACTCGCCGGCCTCTTCCGGGGGAACGACGGTGACGTCCGCCGCCTCGGCGCGGTCCCACTCCTCGGGCGAGCCCGTTCGCGCGCCGATCACGTGGGCGTGATCGACGACCTCGAGCGCACGGCGGGCGATGCAGGCGTGGTTCCAGGGGTTCCCGCCGTAGGACTCCCGCAGGTCGAGGTGGGCGTCGACGACGACGAGCGCGTCGGGTTCGACGGCCTCGACGCCGGCGCAGGTCACGGTGTGTTCGCCGCCCATCGCCACCGGGACGGCGCCGTCGAGGACGGCGCTTCGAAGCTCCGCGGCGAGGTGGTCGAGATAGTCGCGGACGTCGTCCCAGGGGTGGACGTCGCCGGCGTCGTGGACGCCGAGATCGGTGAATCGGCTGTCGGTCGCGCGGTGGTAGTCGTCGTAGGATTCGGAGAAACGCCGGATCCGGTCCGGTCCGAACCGGGTGCCCGGCTGAAAGGTGGTCGTGGCGTCGAGCGGAGCGCCGACGACCACGTAGGAGGCAGCCTCGCGATCGGTCGTCGCTCCGGGAAACATCTCGACTACCCGACGATCTTGCGCTGTCCCTCGTACTCGAGGTACTCGATCTCGTCGTCGGAGGCGAAGTCCTCGTCCTCGGGGATACGCATCGTGAACGTCTCGTAGGTGTCGAGATCCATCACCTGTGCGTCGTTGCCGGAGACCGAGACGACCTGGCCCTGCTTGCGCTCGATGATCGGGACCCACACCTTCGCGTCGACGGGCTGGGAGAGCGACCGCTTCCTGTCGTCGAACACGCCCTTGCCCTCGATGCGGGCCTTGGCGCTGCCGTGTTTGCCGGGCTTTGCCGTACTGTAGTGGTTGATCTTACACGGCGATTCGTCCATCATCACGTAGCTGCCCTCCTGCAGTTCGCGAACCTGCTTTTGCTCACGAGGCATGTCCTCCGGTTCCCACGCAGCGGGTATAAACGGTTTGGAACGCGCCGAAGGCGTTCGAAACGGGTGAGGAGGGCGGGACGCGCGGCTCCCGGGATAGGTCACTCCTCGTCGTCCGAGTCCGGCGGCACGAACTGGCCGGTGATCAGGTAGCTCACGAGGAAGAAGACGATGAACCCGGCGCCGACGGCGGCCACCGACTGCACGACGAAGGGAATGTCGTGGTACCACGCGTATCGGTCGACCACGACGATCGCCGCGATCGCGGCCACGATCGCCTTCTGTTCGTCGGTCGGGTCCCGCACGAGTCCCACGAGGTCCTCCACGAGTTCGTTGACGAATCCCATCGGTCGCTCGATCCTACGGCGGGGAGCCGGAACCGTCTTTCGTTCGGAGTGGACGTCCTGTGGGTGGCTCGGGTCCGGGGAAGACGGTCTCGCGTCAGGGGGAGGGAGTCGGCGCGGCCTTCTGGAGGGCGGTCTCCGCGACGTTGCCCCCGTAATCGGCGCTCCGGAGGACGGAGTCGACGACGAGCCCGAGCAGCTGGGCGCGGGCCGGATCGAGATCGCGGAGCAGTTCGTCGATCTGTCGAACCCGGTCGTCGATGTCCCTGACGTGCTCGCGCGCGTCGTTCGCCAGCCGGGTCGCGGCGTCGCTGTCGGATTCGAAGAGGGCGTCCATCGCCGTGTCGATCACGTCCTCGGCCTCCTCGTGGAGGTCGCCGATCGCGTCCAGGACCTCCTCCGGGAGCGGCTCCTCGATGTTGAGCGTCAGGTGGGCGATCTTCGTGGCGTGATCGCCGATCCGCTCGAGCTGGCGGGCGCTCGAGTGATAGTCGAAACAGACCTCCCGGGGGAGGCCGAGCTCCTCGGCGGCCTTCGGGGTCCGGAGCGTCGAACGGAAGATCCGCGAGACGACCATCCACAGCCGGTCGAGGTCGTCGTCGCGCTGGATGACGTCGCGCGCGAGGTCGTCGTCCAGCTCGCGAAGCGCCGAGAGGGCGTCCTCGAGCATCGACGTCGAGATGAGCCGCATCCGGGTGACCGCGTTGTGGATCGACAGCTCGGAGGAGTCCAGGAGGTCCCGGATCACGACCCGGTCGCGCGTCTCCTCGAGGACCTCCAACCCGACGAGGCTCTGTGTGGCCTCGCGGATGGTCGAGCGCTGTTCGGTGGTGATCTTCGAGCCCTCCAGGGCGATGACGTCGAACCCGCTCACGTACATCGTCATCACCGCCCGGGTGAGCTCGCGCTCCTCGAGGTCCGTGATGTCGAGCGTCCCCTCGGTCCGCTCGGCCTCCGAGCGCGGGCTGAGGAGCAACGAGTCGCCGTCGGGATAGAACTCGACCTCGCTTCCCGCCTCGACGTCGTTCTCGTTCGCCCACCCCTTCGGGATCGAGACCGTATACGTGGATCCGCCGGTGACCTGCACCTTTCGGGTCTCCATGTTCGATACTCTATCGAGACTATGTATAAAGTTGTCTGAGTATATATCGTCTGCTCTACCGCCGTGTCTCGCCGTCGAGTCGAGGGACACACACGAATTAGACGCGTCTCCGACCCAGGATATGTGGATAGAGACGTTCACAAACATATCTATATATAGTCGTTATAGTAGAATATTTATGGGCACGCGACCCGTCGATCGAACGATGGAGGAAGACGAGCCCGACGTCGAGGCGGGGTCGGCGGCCGTCTCGCGGACCGAGGCCGACCACGGCCAGTCGAGGGCGGACCATCGCGTGAACCCACATCCATGAGCGACAGTTACCACGTCCACGAGACCGACTCCGAGGAGAGCGGCGCCGGCGACGGGGAGACGGACGCCGAGGGGACCGGCTCCGCGGTCGACGAACGAATCGAGGACCGCGAGGACTCGTCCGTGACCCCGAGCGACGACGAGGATCTCACGCCGTCGATCCAGGAGGTTCCCGACTCGCGCGCGGTCATCCGCGCGGAGGAACTCTCCGTCCACTACGGCGAGGAGGAGGCGCTCCAGCCGGTGACGATGGGGATCCCCGAACGCGAAGTCACGGCGATCATCGGTCCCTCGGGCTGTGGCAAGTCGACGTTCCTCAGGTGTATCAACCGGATGAACGACATGATCGACGCCGCGCGCGTCGAGGGGAGCCTCCGGTTCCGGGGCAAGGACGTCTACGACGAGGACGTCGACCCGGTCGCGCTCCGCCGCCGGATCGGCATCGTCTTCCAGAAGCCGAACCCCTTCCCGAAGTCGATCCGCGAGAACGTCGCCTACGGGTTGAACATCCAGGGCTACGACGGAGACGTCGACGCGCGCGTCGAGGAGGCGCTGAGGAACGCGGCGCTTTGGGACGAGGTGAAAGACCAGCTCGACAGCTCCGGACTCGACCTCTCGGGCGGCCAACAACAGCGGCTGTGTATCGCCCGAGCGATCGCCCCCGACCCGGAGGTCGTCCTGATGGACGAGCCAGCCTCGGCGCTCGATCCGGTCGCGACCGCGAAGGTCGAGGACCTGATCGCGGACCTCTCCGAGCAGTATACGGTGATCATCGTCACCCACAACATGCAGCAGGCGGCGCGAATCTCCGATAAGACCGCCGTGTTCCTCACCGGCGGCCAGCTCGTCGAGTTCGGCGACACGAACCGGATCTTCGAGAACCCGGAGAACCAGCGCGTCGAGGACTACATCACCGGCAAGTTCGGATAACGAGGACATCCCGGGAGGGGATTCCGGACCGTCGCCGGGGTTCCGGGAACACGTTTAACTGCCCCGGTCGAGTCGACCGGAACCGATGGACGAATCGCGAGCGAGAACGGACGCGACCCGATAGAAAACGCGATCGACACCGATGGTACGAAAGGAATACCAGACCCAACTCGACGAACTGCGCGACGACGTCCTCTACATGAGCGAGGTCGTCGCGGAGCGTCTGCGAATGGCGCTCGACGCGCTGGAACGACAGGACGCGGAGCTCGGCGAGGAGGTGATAACCGGGGACGCGGAGGTCAACGAGCTGTACCTCGAGCTGGAGCGGGACTGCATCGACCTCATCGCGCTCCAACAGCCGGTCGCGGGCGACCTCCGGTTCATCGCCGCTTCGTTCAAGATCATCACCGATCTCGAGCGGATCGCCGACCTGGCGACGAACCTCGGGGGATACGCGGGCGAGGCCCACCAGGAGGTCTTTCCCGACGTCGACATCCAGCTGATCGGCGAGAAGACCCTCGACATGCTCGAGGCCGCGATGGAGGCCTACCACACCGAGGACGCCGATCGGTGCTACGCGGTCGCGGACATGGACGACGAGGTCGACGAGCTGTGTGAGGCCGCAAGCGAGGCCGTCGTCCGGGACCTGATCCAGACGGAACACCTGGATGGCGACGAGGACTTGCAGGCGACCATGCGGGACGTCTCGAGGCTGCTTCTCACGATCCGGGACCTCGAGCGCGTGGGCGATCACGGCGTCAACATCGCCGCGCGGGGGGTCTACATGATCGACAACGACGACGACCTGCTGTACTGACGGTCGACGGCGGATTCGGGAGGTCTACGTCGATCGCTCGTCGGCGTCGGAGTTCGATTCGACGTCGATCTCCGTCTCGGAGTCCAACTCGGCGTCCGCGTCGGGGTTCGTTTCCGCCTCGTCGCCCGTCGAGTCGATCTCGGCCTCGAGGTCGGCGAGTTCGGACTCGACGTCCGATTCGGCATCGGACGGTTCGGAGTCGGTTCCCGATCCGGCCTCGGATTTGAGCGTCTCGAGTTCGGCCTCGACCTCGCGGTCCGAGGAGATCTGATCGAGCTCGCGGTCGATGCTGTCTTGATCCGAGAGCGCGTCGTCGAAGGCGCCGGTGTCCTCCAGCTCGTCCATCGCCTGTGACCGCGCCTCCATCTCGTCCGTGCGATCCTCGGCACGCTCTATGGCACGGCTCACGTCCTCCATCTCGTCGCCGACGCCGGTCACCGCCTCCGAGACGCGCGTGGAGGCCTCGGCGGCCTCATAGCGCGCCTTCATCGTCTCCTTTTTCGTTCGGAACTCCTCGATGCGGCCCTGGAGCTCGTTTTTCTTCTCGACGAGGTTCTCCTGGGTGTTCTCGAGTTCAGCTATCTGTCCCTCGAGGTCCTCGATCTGTTGCATCTTCGAGTTCTTCTTCTCGAGGGCCTGCCTGGCGAGGTCGTCGCGGTCCTGCTGGACGGCCTCGCGCGCCTGTCGGTTGTGTTTTTCGACGTTCTCCTCGAGGCGTCGCTTCTGGATCTCGAGGCGCTTCTTCTGTGTCGTCAGGTCGGCGATCCCCTGTTTGACGTCCTGCAGCTCGTCGCGCATCTGTTCGTAGGAGTAGTCGAGCGTCTCGGTCGGGTCCTCGGTCCGGTTGAGGATCGCGTTGACCTTCGACCGGATGACGTAGGAGGCGCGTGAGAGGATTCCCATATACCGTCTACTCGGGCCGTCCAGTAAAAAGCGGTGTGCCTGCGCGGGTGGACGATCGCGGCGAGACGAACGCGGTGGAGCGGGACGGACGATCGCGGCGAGAGTGGCGGGGTGGCCGTTCGAGCGCGACGCCCGTGGGCGGTCTCCACACCAGTTAAATACCTGACTGGAAACGGATCACCATCGATGGTTGGTGAGGGCCATCCCGGGGAGCGTGGGTTTCCGGAACGGTCGACGTCGGAGGTGGATCCGCGATCGTTCCCGGCGGTCGTAGAGAGCGCCGGCCACTCCATCTACTGTACGGACCCCGACGGGGAGATCGTCTACGTGAACGCCGCCTTCGAGGAACAGACCGGATACGACGCCGAGGAGGCCCTCGGTCGCAACGCGAGCCTCCTCCAGTCGGGCGTCCACGACGAGGCGTTCTACGCCGACCTCTGGGAGACGATCCTCGACGGCGACGTCTGGACCGGCGAGATCGTGAACGAGCGCAAGGACGGCGAGCGATACACGGTGAGACAGACGATCTCCCCCATCGTCGACGAGGACGGCGAGATCGCCCAGTTCGTCGCGGTTAACGAGGACGTCACCGAGATCCACGAGTACCAGGCGGAACTCGAGGCCGAACGGGACCGCTTCGCCGCGCTCCTGGATGCGGTTCCGGCACCGCTCGCCCTCGTGAGCTTCGAGGAGAGCGATTCCGGGCCGCTCGAGTCGACGGTGAAAGGGGTCAACGAGGCGTTCCTCGAGACGTTCGGCGGAACCGAACGGGAGCTGATCGGGGAGCCGCTCGACGAGCACATCGTGACCGACGACGAGTCGAACCGGTCGCGGAAGATCAACGAGGTGTTGGGCCGCGGCGAACCGGTGCGCGAGGAGGTCGTCCGCGAGACGCCCCGGGATGGGGAGCGAACCTTCGTACTCGAGGCGAGACCGTTCGGGACCGACGCGAAGGAGGCGCTTGCGACCTACACCGACATCACCGAGCGCAAGCGGGCCGAGGAGCGGCGACGGCTGGTGATCGAGGTCAGCCGTGCGATCCGGGAGGCGGAGACGTTTCGGGAGGGCCTCCAGCGAACCCTCCGGACGATCTGTTCGTTCACCGAGTGGACCTGCGGTGAGGCGTGGATGCCGGACGGCGACGGGGAGACGCTGGAGTACCTCGTCGGCCACACGAACGTCGAGGCGTGTCGGCGGTTCATCGACGCGAGCCGAACGAGGACGTTTCCCGCCGGCGAGGGACTGCCGGGGCGCGTGTACGCGTCGGGGACTGACGAGTGGATCCCGGACGTCTCGGCGGTTCCCGAGGCGACGTTTCACCGCACTGCGCTCGCGAGCGAGGTGGGAATACGTGCCGGCTTCGGCGTCCCGCTCGTGACGGAGGACGGCGTCGTCGCGGTCCTGGTCTTCTTCCTCCGCGATCGCCGCGATCACGACGAGCGGTTGGTCGAGGACGTCTCCGACGTCGTCGAGAGCGTGTCCGGGCTCGTCCTCAGAAAGCGCGCCGAGGAGCTGTTGAGACGGCAAAACGAGCGGCTTCGCGAGTTCGCCGACGTCTTGAGCCACGACCTGCGAAACCCGCTGAACGTGGCCGAGGGACACCTCGAGTTGCTGCGGAGTTCCAGCGAACCCGACGACCGGACGGACCACATCGAGGCGATCGAAACGGCCCACGCCCGAATGGAGGAGCTGATCGACGACGTCCTGTTGCTCGCGAGGGAGGGGAAGGCGGTCGAGGAGGCGTCGGCGATCGACCTGTCGGAGTGTGTGAGCCGGGCGTGGGAGAACACGGAGACGGGGGACGCGAGCCTCGACATCCGGACGTCACGGCACGTTCGCGCCGACGAGAGCCGCCTTCGGCGGCTGTTCGGAAACCTGATCCGGAACTCGGTCGAACACGGCTCGACCGGTCAGCGCTCGGGCGCTCGCGAGGGCGAAGAACACGGCTCCGTCACGACGGACCACGGCCCCCTCACGGTCACGGTCGGCGACCTTCCCGGGGGGTTCTACGTCGCCGACGACGGTCCCGGGATCCCCGAGGAGAAGCGCGAGCGAGTGTTCGCCTCCGGATACACCTCGAGGGAGGGCGGGACCGGCCTCGGGCTCGCGATCGTCCGCGAGATCGCCGAGGCACACGGGTGGGAAGTGACCACGACCGAAAGCGTGGACGGGGGAGCCCGGTTCGAGGTCACGGGCGTCGACTTCGTCGAGTGAGCCGAGCGATTCACCGCCGGCGAGCGTCGGAACCATCGTGATCCTCGGCGTCGGGGTCTCGAGACGAGCGAGCGGCGACGTCCGCGAACACGTCAGGTGCGCTCGAGAGAAGCGATCCGAGGTGGTCGTCGCCCTCGAGGACGCGCAGGCTGGCCGTCGGAATCCGGGAGACGAACCGGCGGACGTCACCGATCGGGACGTTCGTGTCCGCCTCGCCGTGTCGAAGGCGGACGTCCGTCCCGATCTCGGAGACGGGAATCCCCCAGTCGGCGGCGAGCATGGCGAACTCCGCCACGGCGCCGCGCCGGGATCGCGCGAAGGCCTCGAGGAAGTCCGCCCGAACCCCCTCCGCGACCGCGTCCGGGATCACATCCGCTCCGCCGTCCGCCGTGTACTGTGAGACCACGACGGAGGGATCGAGACGGGCCGCGAGCCACGCCTGTCCCCGAAGAAGCCCGCGGAGCGCGATCGGCGTTCTCGCGGCGAGCGTTCCCAGAAGCCGCTGTGTTCGGGGCGTCTCCTCGCTCACCGCCGGCGGGGTCGCGCCGGCTATCACGTCGACGCCGGCCACCCGATCGGGAGCGGCGATCGCGGCGGCCAGCGCATGGGGACTCCCGCCCGAGAACGCGACGAGGTGGGCGTCCCGAACGCCGACGTCGTCGAGGACGGGCGCGAGGAACGCCCCGGCGTCCAGGAACGATCGGTCGTCCCACGGCGGAGAGCGGCCGTATCCCGGCCGATCGACGGCGAGCACCCGAACCCCGCGTTCCGCGGCCGCCGGATGGAGGAGCCGCCCGGAGAGACGGGAGCCGGGCGTTCCGTGGAAGAAGACGACGGGGATCCCGTCCGGGTCGCCGTATTCGGCGTACGCGATCCGTCGATGGTCGTCCGATCGAGCGAACGTCGTGCGGCTCTCGTCCGGAAACATCTCCGTGGGTGTTTGGGGATTCAGCTCGCGACCCCGATCAGGAGGTCACGAACCCGAGCAGGTCGTCGCGTTTCTCCTCGCGAAAGCGGGTTCGCAGACACTCGAGGAGGGGCTCGATCGAGCCGCGCTTCGCGCGGATCGGCGCGACCGTCTCCTCGCGCCACTGCTGCCAGGGCGGGTAGAGCCCGAGCCGGTCGCAGATCTCGTTCAGCCGCTCGTCCGCGTCGTCGACCTTGTCCATCTTGTTGACGGCGACGATCGGTTCGATCCCGACCTCCCGCAGGAAGTGGAACATCTCGACGTCGTGGGGGACCTCGCCGCGGTCGGCGTGGCGATCGATGATCTCGACCGCGCTCTTCCCGTCGAGGACGAGCACGCCCGCGAGGATCCGGTCGGCGTACTCCTCGAGGTAGCGGACGATCTCCGTCTGTATCTGCTCGCGGCGCTCGTCCTCGACGCCCGACATGAACCCGAAGCCGGGCAGGTCGGTGAACATGAAGTCCTGGGCCGCCCAGTCGAAGTGGTTGGGCTGGCGGGTCACGCCCGGCTTCGAGCCGGTGGAGACGTCGTGGCCGGTCAACTCGCGCATCAGCGTCGACTTCCCGACGTTTGATCGGCCGACGAGGACGACCTCCGCGTCGCGGTTCGGCCGATTCTCGAACATACCCGGCGTAGGCGGTCCGAGCGTTTAAACGACCCGTGTTCGTCCCTCCGACGCCGACCGAACGGTCGGAGAGGATCGCCGTGGTTGCGGTCGGATTCCCGCTCGTCGGGACGACTCGCAAACCCCTAAGTCCCGGCGTGTGAAAGACGGGTATGGTCGAGGCGCCACAAACCGACGAAGGATGGTTCGCCCTCCACGACTTCCGGTCCGTCGACTGGGACGCCTGGCGGGCGGCACCCGAACGCGAGCGCGCTCGAGCGATCGACGAGGGGACGCGGTTCCTGTCGGCCCGCGAGTCCGTCGCCGACGCGGAGGCCGGCGACTCCGCGGTCTTTTCGATCCTCGGGCACAAAGCCGACCTGCTCTTCGTCCACTTTCGCCCGGAGCTCGACGACCTGTCGGCGATCGAGCGGCGGTACGAGGACGTCGCCCTCGCCGACTTCACCGAGCAGGAGACCTCCTACGTCTCCGTCACCGAGGTCTCGGGATACGTCTCCGACGACTACTTCGAGGGGAACGAGGCGGACGTCGACGAGGGGCTCCGCCGCTACATCGAGGGGAAGCTGAAGCCGGAGATCCCCGACGACGAGTACGTCTCGTTTTACCCCATGAGCAAGCGGCGCGGCGAGGAGTACAACTGGTACGACCTGTCCTTCGAGGAGCGCGCGGAGTTGATGGCCGGCCACGGCGACGTCGGGCGCGAGTACGCCGGGCGGATCAAGCAGGTGATCGCCTCGTCGGTCGGGTTCGACGACCACGAGTGGGGCGTCACGCTCTTCGGCGCCGACCCGACGGACCTCAAGGACATCGTCTACGAGATGCGCTTCGATCCCGCCTCCTCGCGGTACGGCGAGTTCGGCGACTTCTACGTCGGCCGGCGGTTCCCGCCGGCGGATCTGGGGGCGTACCTCTCGGGTGCAAAGGTCCCGACGAACGAGTACGGCGGCGGACGCGACCACGGCGACGGCGACCACCACGGAGGCGACCATCACGGAGACGACGGGCACGGCGACGGCGATCACCACGGTGGCGGGGACGGCCATCACGGTGGCGATCACCACGGTGGCGAGGACGACCACCACGGCGGCGACCACGGAACGACGGACTCGTCGACCGGAAGCGCGGACGGCGACGGGAACGTCGACGAGGAGGCGATCCGCGGGGAGCTTGAGGACCTCGACATCTACGCCGGCAAGCCGCACGGCGAGGACGTCTACGCGACCGTCCTCTACAGCGAGGCGGACGTCGGGGAGCTCTTCGAGGAGGTCGACGGCCTGCGGGGCAACTTCGACCACTACGGCACGCACGTGAAGACGGCCGTCTACGAGGCGAACGAGGGCGACCGGAGCGCGGTCGTCTCCATCTGGGAGACGGCCTCGGCGGCCGAAACCGCGGCCGGATTCCTCTCCGAGCTGCCGGAGATCGTCGAGCGCGCCGGCGAGGAGTCGGGGTTCGGAACGATGGGGATGTTCTACACCATCCAGCCGGAACACCGCGAGGAGTTCCTCGAGAAGTTCGACGAGGTCGGCGGGCTCCTCTCGGAGATGGACGGCCACATCGAGACCGATCTGATGGTGAACCACGAGGACGAAAACGACACGTTCATCGCCAGCCAGTGGCGCTCGAAGGACGACGCGATGGAGTTCTTCCGCTCGGACGCGTTCCACGAGACGGTCCAGTTCGGCCGGGAAGTCCTCGCGGATCGACCCCGACACGTCTTTTTGGCCTAGCGGCGCCGCGTTCCCTCGCCCTCGCGTGAGGGCGCTCCGGTCGACCGGTCATCGGCCGATCGAGGCGATCGACGATCCGGTTCGAGACGATCGACCATCCGGTTCGAGGCGGCGACGCAGCCGAGCGCGAGGACGATGCCGCCGAGAACGTCGATGAGCCAGTGGATGCCGAGATACATCGTCGCGAGCATCACGGATCCGGCGATCCACGCGGACATGACGGTCCAGACGGGATACTCCTCGCGGGTGAGGTACGCGAAGGTCGCGACGGTCATCGACAACGAGGTGTGAAGCGATGGGAAGACGTTGGCGTTCTCGTTCACCTGGGCCGCGAGCTCCTGAAAGCCCGGATTGAACGTGAAGAGGAGGGACGTGACGATGCCGACGTTTCGAGGACCGTGCGCGAAGACGAGGGTGTAGACCACGAGGCCGATCGCGTAGTTGAGGGCGTAAGCCACGAGCAGCCGCTTGAGCGTTCGCGGACTCGAGAGCGCGCCGTAGGCGAGAACCGGAAACGCGAGCAGGAAGACGTAGGCGTAGATGTAGATCCACGAGAAGTAGACGGTGGCGACGGGCGAGAGGAGCGTTCCCTGGATCCACGCGACGAAGCCGCCCTCGATGGCGAAGATGGTGCCGGTGGCACGCCAGCCGTACACCTCGGAGACGGCCTGGAGGCCGCCGCGTCCGGCCGCGCTGGTGAGGAGCACGGCGACGAGGAGCGCGATCTGGCGTCTGGCGTTCCACAGGTACGGTCGGAGGTTCGCGCGAAGCCGATAGAGTCCATCGCGGCCGAGGATCGCCACGGAGGCGACGAGACACGTCGAGGCGACGACGGCGAACAGGTACGCGAGGACGGAGAGGAGGACGGCCACGGAACTACCCCTCGCGAACGAGGAGATCCCCCTCGCCGTCGTATCGATATCCGATCTCCCTGATCGCCCCCGTGGCCGCTTCGACGTCCAGCTCGCCGTCGGAACCGAAAAACGGCGTCGCCGGATCGCCGTCGTCCCACCGCAGGTCCTCGTTTATCCACCGCTCCGAGAGCGCGAGCGGCGACGCCGCGGGACGCGCGTAGCCCTGGAAGGCCGAGCGAACGACCCACTCCTCGTCGACGAGGCGAGCGATCACCTCACGGAGGTTCGGGTTCGAAAGCGGCTCGCTTCGGGTGTTGAACCCGACGTGATAGAACCCCGCCGAGGGGGTGCTCACGAGCCGCACGTTCGCCTCGCGGCCGATCCGGGGAACGGCGTCCGGTCCGAGGTTCGAGGTCGTCGCGTCGGCGAGTCCCTCCTCGACCCGCTGGACGCCGACGATGTCCGATGGAACGACCGTGAGCTCGAGCGCCTCGAAGGCGGGCTTGCCCCGGAACGGTTCCGGAAACTGCGCCGGCCGGGTCACGATCGGGTGGTCGTCGTTGCGCTCGAAGACGACCCGCTCTTCGGGCGTCCGCTCGCGAAACTGCAGCGGTCCCGACCCGATCGGCTGGGGGTTCTCCCAGACCTGTGCGTCGGTCGTCCGCTCGTTGAGTTCGATCCCCGCCGGAAGCGAGACGAGGTCGGTCCGGGAGTCCCAGACGTGCTCCGGAAGGATCGGAACGGTGAGCGAGCGAATCTGGACGGCCGGATTCACGTCGGCGAAGGTGATGTCCACCGTCCGATCGGAGATCGTCTCCGTGTCCTCGACGACCATCGACCGCCCACGAAACCGCGGAGCGGGGATCGCCATCTCGGCGTTCCCCATCGAGGTATCCGCGAGGAAGGCGTAGGTGAACGCCACGTCGGACGCGGAGACCGCCGTCCCGTCGTGCCAGGACGTCGACCGGAGTTCGACGCGGACCGTCCGGTCGTCGATCCGGGTCCAGTTGTGGGCCAACCAGGGGAGCACGTCGGCACCGTGGCGTCGAACCAGCGGGTCGTAAACGATCCCGGTGAAGGTGCCGCGTCCGCGATACTCCGGGGCGATGGGGTTCAGGTTCGTGGTGGGACGGGCGTCCGTGGTCGCGAGCCGAAGCGTTCGCCCGTCGTCGGCCGCGGTCCCGTCCGCGCCACCGTCGCCGGAATCGGTCTCCGAGGGAGTCACGGCCCGTCCGGCCGAAAGCTGCAGGAGTCCGAGGGGATCCATCGCCCATTCCCGGTTCCACCCGGAAAACGTGCCGTCGTGGACGGCGGTAAGCGTGTCGGGAAACGCGATCACCGAGAACGGGTGGTGGAGAACGAGTTCGTCCTGCAGATCGTCGACGACCTCCTCGCGATCCGCACCGGAGACGCGTCGTTGCTCGACGAGGAGATCGTCGACGTGCGGATCGGTGAATCCGAAGGGGTTTTGCCACCCCGGCTCGGCGGCGAAGGTCGAATGTAAAAGCGGGTACAGCACGTCCGGATCGAACGGTCGGGTTCGCGGGAAACGACCGACGTAGACGTCGAAGTCGTGGTTGAGGAGGACTTCACGATAGAGCCCGGCCTGGTCGACCGTTCGCAGGCGGGGGGCGATCCCGACCGCCTCGAGGTTCTCCGCCAGGTGGCGCGCGATGCGGATCGCGTGCGGATCGCTGTCGGCCGGCCGCGTCGTGATCCGGATCACGACCTGGCTGGGCTGATCGCGTCCGGCGACGTTCTTCGCGCGACCCAGACACCCGGGAACGCCGACGCTCGCCGCCGTTGCTGCGAGCATGCGTCGGCGAGTCACGGCGTCGCGCATTCTTCCGATCGATTTCGGGACGGGCCGTATAACAGTCCTGCGGTCAGCCCCGCTCCGTGCCGGCATTCCGAGGACGGATCCGGCTCCGGCGTCGACGGGGATGCGGTTCGCGAGGTGGCCCGGTCACACGACGCCCGCGAGCGGCAACGCGAGCACGATGATCCACGCGGCCACCCCGACGATCGCGACCCCGTTCTCGACGAACGGCGAATCGCCGTCGCTCGCCCGGCCGGCCGCGATGATTCCGATGGCGGCGAGCACTGCAAGCCGGTGGGCGATGAGATCCGGGGGGGCAGCCACGCCGAGGGAGGCCAGATCCACGAGGAAGCCGCCGCCGAGCCCGACCGCGGCGCCGAGGAAGGCGGCCACCGGGTCACAGCGCGAGCCGACGTGCCAGCTCAAAAGCGGCAGCCCGGCGGCGATCACGAGGTACAACGGCGCGGCGATGAGCTTGGGCGGGAGGACCGGATAGGCAGTCTCCAGAGCGACGCCGGCGGCACGAACGCCGAGATAGACGGCAGCAAGTCCGACGCCGAGCGTCGCCGCGTCGCGGTGGCGAGCCGCGTCCGTCCGCACCCGCGAGAGGGCGCGACGCAGCGATCGTCGCGTCGCCGGGCGAAGAACGGCGGCAACCGGAAGCAACGCCGCCAGCCGGATCACGGACAGCCAGCCGTCGCTTCGTCCTCCCTCTATCCCGCGGTACTCGCGGCGAACCTCGGCGTCGGAGGCGATGAAGTCGTCCTCGACGGTTCTCGCCGACTCCGAGACGTCCGTGACGGTGTGGCGGAGGCGGAACCAGTCGTAGTACTCGCCGTGTGCCTGTACGGCGGTGTAGCTGCCGTCGGGAGAGCCGTACGCGCGGACGTGATACCGGGTTCCGAGATACGTCCCGGCGTGGAGCTGGGCGGTCTCGTCGGTCCAGACGCCCTCGCCGGTCTCGTCCTCGAAGTAGACGTACCGCGTCGACCCGTGCGCGCGCTGCCAGTCCGTGGTGACGACCTCCTCGACGAGTTCGGCGTCGACGTCGCTCGCGTTGATCTCGCTCGCGTTCACTCCCTCGGTCGTCGCGTTCGGCTCCGATTCGGTCGTTCCGGACTCCGACGGCTCCTCCCACTGTGAATCCGACTCGTCCCGGAGCGCCGCGACGACCGACTCGGGGTCGTTCTCGAAGACGACGTTGATCGCGAGGGTCCGCCCCGTCGCGGATTCCGTCCGGCTGGTGTAGGGCCACAGCTCGTACTCGCCGTCGACGCTGAGTAGCTCGCTTTCGGAAACCGGCCGGTCGCCGGGCGGCCCCTCGATCGGACCCGTTCCGGGTCCGTCCGTCGTCTCGGTGAACGCGCCGGAGGCCGCGAGCCCGATCGCGACCACGCCGAGAAGAACGGCGAGCGCGACGACCGACCGTTTCATGACCGAACCTGGGGACGACGGACCAAAAGTCGTCCGCCGACGTCGGAGGATCCGATCCACGGTTCGCATCGCGTCCCGGTTCGCGTCGACCCCGGTTCGATCCGCTCCCCGTTCCAACGTCTCCTCGCCGGGCTTTTGGCCCGTCGACGCCAAGTGGAACCATGACCGATCAGCCGCTCGTCGTGTATTCGGATTACGTCTGTCCGTTCTGTTACCTCGGCCGCGTGGCGCTGGAGCGCTACGAGGCGGAGCGTGGATCGCCCGTCGAACTGGAGTGGCGACCCTTCGACCTCCGCGGGCACGAGCGCGGTCCGGATGGCGAGATCCGGACGGACGTGGAAACCGGAAAGGACGAGGAGTACTACGAGCAGGCCGAGGCGAACGTCCGGAAGCTGCAGGACCGGTACGACGCGGAGATGGCACAGGCGCTTCGGCGCGACGTCGACTCGTTTTCGACCCAACAGGCCTCCCTGTACGTCCGCGAGACCGCGCCCGGGACGTGGCGCGCGTTCGACGAGGCGCTTCTCGACGCGCTCTGGAAAGAGGGGCGCGACGTCGGCGACCGCGACGTGATAGCGGACGTCGCCGCCGACGTCGGGCTCGACGCGGAAGCTGTCCGCGGGGCGACCACCGACGACGAATGGGAAGACCGCCTGCGCGAGGCGTTCACGGCGGCCCGCGAGGTCGGCGTGTCCGGCGTTCCGACATGGGTCTACGGCGACCACGCCGCCCGCGGCGCGGTCCCGCCGGAACACCTCGAGCGGCTGATCGAGGGCGAGAACGGGAGCGCGGGAGCCGGAAACGGCGCCGCCGCGGCCGATCGGTAGATTGGGGCGGGCCACGGCCGGCCGAGACGCCGCGTCGGTGCCACGATCGTTCCGGCGACCAACAATCCCTGCTGGCGACCACTACTCCCTTCGAGGACCACTAATCCCTAATACCACGACTGAATATCCTCGGACATGACCGAGAGGGACTCCGACGACGATCCGCGCGACTACGATCCGATCGAGCCGCCGGTCGCGCTCGCGATCGCCGGAAGCGACAGCGGCGGCGGGGCGGGGATCCAGGCCGACCTCAAGACGATGACCGTCCACGGCGTCTTCGGGACGTCCGCGATCACCGCCACGACCGCCCAGAACACCCGCGGCGTGAGCGACGTCGCGCCGGTGGACGTCGAACACCTCGAACGGCAGTGCGAGGCGGTCCTCGAGGACTTCGACGTCGCCGCGGTCAAGACGGGGATGCTCGCGACCGCGGGGATCGTCGAGGCGGTCACGGAGCGCGCACGCGAGTACGAGGGGCCGGTCGTCGTCGATCCGGTGATGGTCGCGGCCACGGGCGACCGCCTGCTCTCGGAGAGCGCCGAGGAGGCCTACGAGGGGCTGATCGCGGAGGCCACCCTGGTCACGCCGAACGCCGACGAGGCCGCAGTGTTGACCGACCGCGACGTCGACGACGTGGAGTCGGCCGCGGACGCTGCACGCGATCTCGTCGCGGCGGGCGCGGACGCGGCGCTCGTAAAGGGCGGCCACCTCGGCGGCGACCGCATCGTGGACACGCTCGCGATCGCCGACGAGCCCGACCCGATCCGGATCGAGTCACCGCGGGTCGAGACGGACGCGACACACGGCTCCGGCTGTACGCTCTCGAGCGCCGTCGCCGCCCGGTTGGCGCGCGGGGAGACGCTTCGACCGGCGGTCGAGGCCGCGACCCGGGAGATGACGGGGGCGGTCAGACACGGCTACGACGTCGGCGAGGGCCCCGGCGCCGTGAACCCGACGCGTCTCGACCGGTGAGACGCCCCGGCGAACGGCCGGTCCTCACTCGCCCGACCGGGAGTCGAGCGGGATCTCGAGGGTCACGACGGTCCCGACCGGGTCCCGATCGTCGAACCGGACGGCCCCGCCGACCATCTCCATGCCCCACTTGATGATCCACAGCCCCATCCCGCTGCCGTGGTGGAGCGCCGTTTCGGTCCCGCGATCGAGGACGTCCAGCTCGTAGTCGTCGATCCCGGGACCGTCGTCGGCGATCCGAACGACCGCGTGGCGGTCGGCTCGCTCGGCGTCGACCCACACGCTCGGCGACTCGTGATCGTTGTGTTCGGCCGCGTTCTCGATCGCGTTCGCGAAGACGGGCTCGACCATGCCGTCGACGGGCTCGTCCTCACCCGGGGGATCGAAGGCGACCGTCACGTCGGGGTACGCCTCGCGAACGTCCGCGACGGTCCGCTCGAGCAGCGTCGAGAGCGAACGCGAGTCGCCCGACCCGTTCTTCGTCTCGAAGAGCTCGATGGCCTCGCGTCCCTTGCGGGCGATCTCCTCGATCCGGAGCGCGCGCTGTTTGACCATCTCCGCGCCCTCGCCGTCCTCGAACCGATCGGCGTAGCCGTAGATGACGTTCGTCTCCGTCCGGATGTTGTGGCGCAACAGCCGGTTGAGGACCTCGAGCCGCTGTTGTTGACGCAGGTGCTTTCCGACGTCGTGAAAGGTAATGACGCGGCCGATCGTCCGGTCCCTGACGTCGTGGATCTCCGTCACGGCGACGTCGTAGGGGTGTCCGCCGCCCGCATCGCCCACGGTGAGGTGCCCGTCGAGCATGCCCTCCGTCGGGAGGCGATCGTATCCGGGAACGATCTCCGAGGCGGGCTCGCCGAGGACCTCTCGGGGGTCGACCCCGAGCATCCGGATACAGCCCTGGTTCAGGTCGACGACGTAGTCGTTGCGGTCGACGACGACGGCGCCCTCCTGCATCCGGTCGAAGAGGATCTCCCGTGCGCGGCGGTTCGGCGCCGGGCTCGTCCCGAGCAGCCGGAACCGCGTGATCGCGTTCAGGTACAGGAACCCGGACACGGAGAAGGCGACCGGCGTCGGATCGAGTCCCGACGTCGGGAGCATGCCGGCGAGGAACAGTCCGTTCGTCAGCCACGGAACCACGAGCCCGACGAGGAGGGCGGCGCTTTGGCCCCGGAAGGCGCCCGCGTCGCTCGCGAGCAGTCGGATGAGCGGCACCGCGCCGACCATGCCGAGGAGGTAGGTGTATCCGGCGATCACCCAGTACCACGCCCCGCCCTGTTCGAACTGCATCACGCCGTTCGGTCCGGCGCCGAGGGGGCGGACGTACATGAGGTCGTGGTGGCCGATCGTCAACGCGAGCACCACGGTGATCGCCGGAACGAGACACAGGCCGAGCACGTACCGGGGGCGCAGATACCGATCGCGGCCGGTATACTCGAGCGCGAAAAGCACCCAGGCGACGGGGATCGAAACGACGCCGATCCAGCCGATCTGCATCCAGAGCGTCTTTTCGGCCGTGGTGGCCGCCTGGAGCTTGAAGAGGATACAGACGGACCACCAACACTGGCCGGCGAGCATGGCGACGAGCGGCGCGGCTCCCGGTTCCGGACGCTGCCGCCAGGCGAGTATCGCCGCCGCGGCGCCGATCACGATCGAGGCGAAAAGCGCGGGAACGATCCCGATCGGATCGAGCAACACGGAGACGATCGGATGGAACGTTGTCACCGCTACCCTACATCAATAACCCATCCCATATCAAACGTCCGCCCGTTCCGATCGAATCGCCGCCCGTTTCGGTCGACGAACGTCCGCCTCGAGCGATCCGAGCGAGGTACGACGAAAAAATTCGTTCGAACCGCCTCGCAGTCCCTCAGAGTCCGCCGGCCGAGAGGCCGAGGATGACCGCGAACACGAGGAGGTGTTTCGCCTCGCCGGCGATTGAGAGGCGGCGGTGACGCCGCGTCCGCCCGACGAACGCCGCCAGCACGAGCGCGTATCCGAGCCCGACGACCATCGCGGCGGCGAGCTCGAACGCCAACAGACCGTGGTAGAACGCCCAGAGGAGGAAGCCGATCAGCGCGACGTCGATGCCGTAGAGGATCCGACGCGTTCCGTCGACGCCGAAGACGACGGGCAGCGTCGAGACGCCGATCGCGGCGTCGCCCTTCCTGTCCGCGACGTTCGGGATCTCCGTGTTGACGAAGGTGTCCACGAGGAAGTAGACGAACACGACGGCGACGGCCGGCGTGAGGGGCGCGTCGACGAACGCCATCGGGAGCAGGACCACCGCGATCGCCCACGCCAGCGCGACGATGGTGGAGTTGACCACGAGGACGTCCTTGAGCCGCTTGACGTGAGTCCCGACCGCCGGCAACCAGTCGGTCGCATACAGGATCCAGAAGGCACCGGGCATGAGGGTGATCGCGAGCGCGTCGGGACCGCCGAGCACCGAGAGCGCGATCGCGAGGCCGTAGGCCGTCGCCGACAGGACCGAGAGCGCGGTCTCGTGACGTTTGACGAACGCGCTCTGTCCCGGACTCGAGATCGCGTCGCTTTCGGCGTCGGTGATCCGGTCGCCGCCGTAGACCGCGAAGGCGACGAGCCCGACCACGATCGGCGCAGGGCTCGCCGGCAGCGACAACGCGATCATCGCGGTCGCGACCTCGACCATCGCGATGACCACGAGATAGCCGGAGGTGTAAACGAGGGTGTCCTTGATTCGTTCGCCGCGGGTCGAAAGCGACCCGGCGAACCCGCTGTACCACGAAACGTCGTCGTCCGCGCGTGCGGACAGGGGTGTCGTCTCGTTCGACATGGTGTCGACGGTCGGCGTCGATCGGCTCGACGCGTCGACCGTCGCTCGGGAGAACGACCGCCACCCCCGTCAAACACTACCCAACCACACGACGTGGCTTCGGGACGCGAGAGCGCGAAGGATCCGCCGAAACGACCCGCAGCGTTTTACCCGTCCACCCGCCGAATAGGGGTATGGCCACCGGGATCGTCGAGGAGTTCCTCGAGTTGAAATCGGAGACCGACGCCGACCTCCTGGCGATGCAGTGTGGTGACTTCTACGAGTTCTTCGCCGAGGACGCCGAGATCGTCGGCGAGGAGCTGGACCTCACCGTCTCACAGAAGTCCTCACACGGCTCGTCGTATCCGATGGCCGGGGTCCCGATCGACGACCTGACGCCGTACCTGAAGGCGCTCGTCGAGCGCGGCCGCCGCGTCGCCGTCGCCGACCAGTACGAGACCGAGGACGGCCACGCTCGCGAGATCACCCGGGTCGTCACCCCCGGCACCCTCCTCGAGACGACGGACGCCGAGGCGCAGTACCTGGCCGCGATCGTCCGCGAGGAGGGCGCGGACGGCGACCCGTACGGACTGGCGTTCGCCGACGTGACGACCGGGCGGTTCCTCCTCACGACGGCGGCGGACGCCGCCGCGGCGCGCGCGGAGCTCTATCGGTTCGACCCCGTCGAGGTGCTGCCCGGCCCGAACGTTCGAACCGACGACGAGCTCCTCGATGGGCTCCGGGAGAACCTCCAGACCACCGTCTCGCTTCCGGAGACCGCCTCCTTCGAGCCCGGACGGGCGAGGCGCGCGGTCCGCGAGCGGTTCGGCACCGAGACGCTCGACAGCGTCGGGCTCGACTCCGAACCGCCGATCCGGGCCGCCGGCGCCGCGCTCGCGTACGTCGAGGGGACTGGCGCCGGCGTGCTCGCGTCCATCACGCGGCTCACCGTCTACGGCTCGACGGACCGCGTCGAGCTGGACGCGACCACTCAGCGCAACCTCGAGTTGACGGAGACGATCCGCGGCGGCGAGGACGGGTCGCTGCTCGCGACGATCGACCACACCGTCACGAACGCCGGCTCGCGGCTGCTCCGCGAGTGGCTCACGCGACCCCGCCGCGACCGCGAGGTGCTGGAGCGACGACACGACGCCGTCGAGGCGCTCGCGGCGGCGCCGATAGAGCGCGATCACCTCCGGGAGATCCTCACGGACGCGTACGACCTCGAGCGGCTGGCGGCCCGCGCCACGAGCGGCAGCGCCGGCGCGAGACAGCTCCTGTCCGTCCGCGACACGCTCGGGTTGATCCCGCACCTGTCGGAGGCGATAGCGGGAACGCCGCTCGCGGACTCGCCCGTCGCCGCGGTCGTCGACGCCCCCGATCGGGAGACGGCAGCGGAACTCCGGAGCGAACTGGACGAGGCGCTCGCCGAGGACCCGCCGAGTTCGGTCTCGAGCGGGGGGATCATCGCGCGGGGCCACGACGCCGAACTCGACGAGCTGATCGACCGCCACGAGGAGGCGAAGCGATGGATCGACACGCTCGCGGAGCGCGAAAAGCGCGACCACGGCCTCTCACACGTGACGGTCGACCGAAACAAGACCGACGGCTACTACGTCCAGGTCGGAAAGTCGGTCGCCGATCAGGTGCCGGAACACTACCGCGAGATCAAGACGCTGAAGAACTCGAAGCGGTTCGTCACCGACGAGCTGGCCGAGCGCGAGCGGGAGATCCTCCGGCTCGAGGAGGCGCGCTCCGATCTCGAGCGGGAGCTGTTCGGCGAGCTCCGCGACCGCGTCGGCGACGCGGCGGCGCTGTTACAGGACGTCGGGCGGGCGATCGCCGAACTCGACGCGCTCTGCTCGCTCGCCGAACACGCCGCCGGAAACGACTGGACGCGCCCGAGCCTTGCCGAACCGGGCGAGCTCGCGATCGAGGCGGGACGCCACCCGGTCGTCGAGCGCACGACCGACTTCGTGCCCAACGATCTTCGGCTGGACGAGGACCGCGGGTTCCTGATCGTCACCGGCCCAAACATGAGCGGGAAGTCGACCTACATGCGGCAGGCGGCGCTCATCACGCTGCTCGCGCAGGTCGGCAGCTTCGTCCCCGCGCGTGCGGCCCGGATCGGCCTCGTCGACGGGATCTACACGCGCGTCGGGGCGCTCGACGAGCTCGCGCAGGGTCGCTCGACGTTCATGGTCGAGATGCAGGAGCTCTCGAAGATCCTCCACTCGGCGAGCGAGGAGTCGCTCGTCATCCTCGACGAGGTCGGCCGCGGAACCGCCACCTACGACGGGATCTCGATCGCGTGGGCGGCCACGGAGTACCTCCACAACGAGGTCCGCGCGCGGACGCTATTTGCGACCCACTACCACGAGCTCACGGCGCTCGCCGACCACCTGCCGCGCGTCGAGAACGTCCACGTCGCGGTCGACGACGGCGACGGGGACGACGACCGCGGCGTCACCTTCCTGCGGACGGTCCGGGAGGGCCCCACGGACCGATCATACGGCGTTCACGTCGCCGATCTCGCCGGCGTTCCCGATCCGGTGGTCGATCGCGCGGGGACCGTCCTCGACCGCCTCCGCCAGGAGAAGGCCATCGAGGCTCGCGGCGGGAACGCGGGTCTCGCGGACGCCAGCGGGGACGAGACGACCCAGGTCGTCTTCGACCTCTCGTCGGGATCCTTCGAGTCGGACGCCGCGTCGGGGAGCGGTTCCGGGCCGGAGACGATGAGGGAGGCGACCGAAACCGGAGGACCGGCCGAGGCCCTGACCGACGGCGATCCGAGCCGGGGAGTCGGCGGATCCGACGAGGGAGCGGACGGGAGCGGGAGGACGGATCCCGCGGTCGATCCGGAGGTCGAATCCGTCCTGGAGGAGCTGGCCGACGTCGACGTGGAGGAGACCCCGCCGCTGGAGCTGTCGGGGCGGATCCAGGAGTGGCAGCGGCGGCTCACGGACGGGGAGTGACCGACGCCGGACCGAAGGAGGCCCGACGACGAACGAGGACATCCACCGCCGGACCGACGCGTTCAACGCGTCGCCGAAAGCGCCTCCGCGATCGCCGAGCGATACTCGTCGGCGTCGTAGCCGAGCCGGGCGCGCCAGACGTCCTGGTAGGCCGGGTGCAACAACGGGATCACGGTCGCGTCGCCCTCGACGGGGATCGACTCGAGAACCGACTCCAGGAAGCCGTCGAGGTCGCGATCGAAGAGCGCGAGGACGGAGACGGTGGCGTGTCTGCCGGTCGGACAGATCACCGCGGGGTCGACGCGATCGATCTCCGTTCGGAGGTGAACGCGACAGGTGTCACGCTCCTCGCGGGTCGGCTCGCGGTTCGCGAGCGCGTCGGCGTCACGGTCGCGGGGGAAGCACTTGACGGCGTTCGTGTAGTAGGTCCGATCGCCGTAGCCGAGGTCCTCGAACAGCCGCCGGATCCGGCGGCCGGAGTGGCGTGCGGTGTAGGCCATGCCCGTCAGGTTGCCGCCGCGCCAGCGGTCCGCCTCGGGGTCGCCGGCCGCGGGCGCCTCCCCGACCACGAGCACGTCGGCGTCGAGCGGGCCGGTCCCCCAGCTGATGCGTGTTCGATCCGCCGAAAGCGCCTCACACCGCGAGCAGCCCGGCTCGAGGACGTGGCGTCGGTCGGGGAACTCCGGGTCGTCGGTCATGTCACGTGCCGGCGACGGACGCCGCCGGTGGTCACTCGGTGAGCGGCATCGCGATCCCGAAGACGACCACGGACAGCAGGGCCACGACCGGCCCGAGGAACTCCATGGTGAGAAGCGCCGTATCGAGCGTCGGGGAGAGCACGCCGCTCCCGCCGAGCGTCACCTCGACGATCGCGCCGATCGCGAAAAGCACCGCTCCGAACGCCACGCCGCCCTTCGTCAACGATCCGTAGTCCATCTCGCCGTATCGCCCGGCCATACCGACCATGGCGAGCGATCGCGTGTATACGTTTTGATCCGGAGGCGATCCGACTGGAGGACGAAAACGGCCGATTCGAGAGAGCCCGATCAGAGGGCGTCCGCGATCGCCGCCGCCGCCGAGACCTCGCTGCAGGCGCGTTCGAGCGTGTCGGTGCCGACGATTCGCTCGACGCCCGCGGACCGGAGCTTGCTCACGGCGTTGCTCGCGAGGACCGGATGGACGCAGGCCGCAAAGACCCGCTCGGCGCCACGCTCGTCGAGTACGGCGATCGACTGGCTCATCGTCGATCCGGTCGCGATGATGTCGTCGACGACGACCACGTCGCGGCCGGAGACGGGCGCATCCGAGGGCGAGACCTCGACGGTGCCGTCCTCGCGATCGCGGTGTTTCTCGAAGTAGTCGGTCGAGCCGCTCCCGTGGGCGTCCCGCACCGTCTCGGCGATGCCGATCGCGCTCGCGTCCGGCGAGAGGAAGAGGGGATCCGACAGATCGGGCAGCGGATCGGCCAGCGCGCCGGCGGCGTCGACGAGTTCGACCGGGACCTCGAAGAACTCGCGGACCGCGGGCTCGTGGGGGTTCACGAGAACGACCCGGTCAGTTCCGGTCGAGACGGCGCGGGCCATCGCGCGCACGGAGACCGGCTGTCCGGGCTTGAACGCCCGGTCCTGTCTGGCGTAACCGAGGTAGGGGATCACGGTCACCACCTCGTCAGCGCCGGCCTCCCGGACCGCGTCCTGTAGCTGGAGGAGCTCGATCCAGTCGGCGTCCCGTGGCGTCGAGGCGACGACCGCCGCCGTCTCCCCCTCGAAGCCGGGGACGGCCGCGAGCAGTTCGCCGTCCGCAAAGCGCTCGAAGGTCGGCGTCGCCAGCGTCTCCCCCGTCTCCTCGGCGAGCGTGGCGGCGAGCGTCTGCGAGCCGGAGCTCGGTACGATCATACGCGTCGTTTCTCGAAGCGGGTTAAACCCGTTTTCGTTCGGGGCGGACCGCGGTTAGTCGGCCGGCGATCACTCGACCGGCGATCACTCGACCGACCGGACCGCGATCCCTGAGACGTCGCGGACCCCGACGACCTGGTGGCGCCAGCCGTCGTCGGCGTCGACACACAGCGCTCCGCCGTCCGTCGCGGCGAGGGCGATCCCCGGGCCGTAGCCGAGCGCGGTCGCGTTCCCGCCGACCGGGAGGTCGCTTTCGTCCCAGGAATCGCCGTCCCACTCGCGTCCGCGGTGGACCGACAATCCGTCGGAGCCCGCCGCCAGCGCGTGCCCCTCTCCGTCAGCCGCGAGGACGTCGATCGGTCGGTCGAGCGCGTCCCGCCAGCCGTTGGCGAGCCAGTAGAGTCCGTCCGCGGTCCCCGCGAGGGGCACGCCCGCGCCGGCGACGTCGCGAACGTCCGAGAGCCCGACGTGCTCGAGTCGCAGGGTCGAACCGCCGTCCATCCCGCCGGCTTCGACCGCCTGCGATCCCCGGGACGTGAGCCGATAGACGCCGTCACCGGCCGCGACCAGTCCGGAATCGACCGCCCGGGGATCCGGGACGGTTCCGACCGTCTCCACGCCGGGCCCGTCGCTCGCCTCGGGAGGTACGACCACGATCCCGCCGGCGTCGGTCGCGGCGAGGAACGCGTCGGGACCGGCGGGCCCCACGAGGCCGACCGCGGCCGTGGATCCGATCCCGGTCGGTTCGAGCTGGGGGTCGTCGCCGTCGAACGCGGCGACGAACAGGTCCTCGTCGGTCGCCATCGCGAGACGGTCCGGGCCGGCCGCTCGCGGCAGGACCGCGACGTCGCGCGCCGGCGACGGATCGACCATCGAGAACTGTCCGACCTTGTCCCCCGAGACGGCCACGCGGACGAGCCCGTCCGCGCTCGCGAGGAGGACGTCAGTTCTCCCGGCCGAGCCGGCGTACACCCGCTTTTCCTCGATCGAGATGTCGTCCCCGTCGGGCATCGATCGGGACTGCGGCCCGCGTCGACAAAAAGGGTCGCGCGAGCGGTCGGCGAGGACCGCCTCCGGAGGAGGTGGGACGCTAGGCCGGGTTCCGTTTGACGACGTCGACCACGACCTCGTCGGGATCGACGCCGATCCGAGCGAACTGCGTCCGGACGTGCTCCTCGGCGGCCGAGAGCGCCTGGTCTCTCGTGTCGAAGCCGCGGGGCATCGGCTCCTCGAAGGCGATCCGGATCTCCTCGCCGTCGATCGAAAGCGCCGAGCCGCCGCTTTCGACCTGGTAGAACGAGTCGCAGACCCAGACGTACGGCGCCCCCTCCTCGGGCGCGCCGGCGTAGGTCGGCGGTTCCTCGCCGCGCTCGAAGACGGTCCCGGTCAGTTCGGTCCCGCCGCCGCGTCCGGTCACGAGGAGCATGAACGAGAGGAGGGTCTCGGGACGTATATTGGTTGTTCACCGGGGGTTCGGACGTCGAGCAGCACGGAGACCACGGAGACCACGGAGGTCACGGAGGTCACGGAGGACGGTCGGGGGAAAGCGATTTGCCCCTGCCGCGGCGTGTGGGAGGTATGACCCTCGAGGACTTCACCGAGTTCTCCGCCGACGAGGACGGATCGGCGGAGTCGAACCAGTCGGCGGATCCGGACGACGACGGCCCCGCGGCCGTCGATCCGGATGCGACCACCGATCCGGATGTGGCCGCGGATCCGGATGCGCGAAAGGAAGGGAACGCGAGCGACCGGGGAGCCGACCCGGGAGCGGACGATCCGGGATCGGACGACCCGGGGTCGGGTGCCTTCGAGCGCTACGCCGCGGAGGCGAGCGGCGAGGACGTCGGCCTGGGCGTGATCTCGGTCTCTCAGGGCCTCCGGGTCGCCGAGGACGAAGAGGAGACGACGCTTCGCGCGTTCGTGACGACCGGCAACCGCGAGTCCGTCCGGATCGGCAAGTACCTGATCGCGTCCTATCCCGACGGCGAACGGCTCTTCTGTCGGATCACGGGACTCGAGTACGCCCAGGAGTTCCGGTCGGACGACGCCACGGAGATCCACGCCCGCCGGCAGATGCGACGCGACGAGTTCACGGAACGCGACTACAAGTTCGTCGCCGATCTGGAGCCGATGTCCATCGTCTACGACGACGGGGGGGAGACGAAACGGCGGATGACGGACCGCGTCCCGAAGCCGGGTGCCGTGATCGAGGAGGCCGCGGACGCCTCGGAGATCAAGACCGGCCTGAAGATCCCCGAGGACGGCGTCTTCCTCGGCCACCTCGCGGTGGGCGGCGAGACGGTGGAGACGGCCGCGAGCCCGCCGACGGTCGACTACCGGCTGAACGACGATTACGTCGACGGCGATCCGCTCGTCTTCCGACACACGCTCGTGGCGGGGGGGACCGGCTCGGGGAAGACCCACGCCTCGAAGAACGTCCTGCGTCAGTACCTCGACGGCGACCGGCGCTACGAGATGGACGACGGCCGGGAGTCCCGGATGGCGGTCGTCCAGTTCGATCCGCAAGACGAGTACGCCCAGATGCACGACGACAACCCCGAGATGGACGACGCCTTCGAGCGGCGCCTCGAGCGTGAGGGGATCGCCCACGGGGGCCACGAGGACACGGTCGCGCTGGTTCCGACGACGCCGACGGCGACCTACCCCGGCGAGGGCCACCGCGCCGAGCGCGTCGAGTTCACGATCCCCTTCTCGTTGGTCCGCGAGCGCCCCTGGCTCGTCGCCGGCGCGAGTCTCAACGACAACCAGTACTCCGGGCTCGCGACGCTTTTGAGCCGGTTCTTCCGCGACTACGGCGACGCGGGGACCTACGAGGAGTTCCTCTCGTACCTCGAGGACCCGGCGCTCAAAGAGGAGCTTCACGAGTCGGGACGCGTCCACGAGGCGACCTTCGACGCGGTCAAACGCCGGGTCCACGGGGTTCCCGGGGGCGTCTTCGACGGCGACGCCCGGCCGATCACCGACCTCGACCACACGCTCGTCCGTCCGGGCGGACTGACGGTGATCCCGACCTATCACCTGCCGACCTCCAGACAAAAGGAGATGTTCGTGCTCGCGGTCTCGACGATGCTCATCGACGACAAGCTCTCGAACGATCCCGAAAGCGACCGGATCAAGGAGACGCCGCTGCTTCTCGGGATGGACGAGGCACACAACTTCCTCGCGGACGCGGAGAACGTCCAGGCGCGAAAGGTGATCCGCAAGTTCACGGAGGCGGCCAAACAGGGGCGCAAGGAGCGGCTCGGGCTCTTCCTCATCACCCAGGACCCACAGGACGTCGCCGAGTCGGTGTTCAAACAGGTCAACACGAAAATCGTGTTGAACCTCGGCGACGAGGACGCGATCTCGAGCGTCAACATCCCGACGAACCTGGCCGGCAAGGTTCCCTACATGGAGAAGGGCCAGATGGTCGTCTACTCGCCGGACAACTCCGAACCCGTCGAGTTGACCGGGATTCCGCGGTGTCTCACCCGTCACGGCTCCTGACCGGAGCCGGGGGAGACGTCGGGACCCGGAGCGACCCGGTCCGGGGACGCCGAATCAGGCTTCGTGGGGCGTCGGCGCCGCGAGTTCGCCGTCCTCGAAGTCGATCGGCTCGGGCTCGGCGACGACCCGGAGGTCATCGCGCTCGCGCGCCTCCTCGACGAGCGCCGGTGAGGCGTACAGCCGGTCGAGTCGCATCGTGTCGGTCGCGCGGAGCACGCGCGCGTCGTCGGGGCCGACCACGCCGAGGGTCGACAGTGAGGCGACCAGTCCGGCCCGGTCGGTCTCGACGACCGGCGGGAGGCGAACGCCGCGAACCGTGCTCGCCGTGATGGCGTTTATCAGCGTCGTCTCGCTCGCGAGCTCCGCCGCGACGTCGTGATGGACGAAGTCGGCGGAGCCCATCCCCATCGCGTTCCCGTGGGTCGTTTCGGTCAGCCCGCGCGTGTAGATCCGCTTTATTTCGGGCGTCTCGGGCGCCGGCTCGTTGATGGCGAACGGCCGCCTGCCGATGACGTTCGTGTCCAGTCCCTGCCCGCTCACGTCCTTGCCCTGGCGGTCGACGACGAGGACGTCGAGCTCCTCGAAGGGGATCTTCGGCATGATCCGATAGGCGGTCTCGAGGAGTTCGGCCTCACGGCCGAGGAATCCCTCGGGCGGGATCCCCTCGATGTGGTCGGTGTCGTCCCGCTGGTCCTCGAGGATGGCGACGCCGCCGACGACGGGCAGCTCCTCGAGGAGGCGTTCGGTGATCTCGGGGATCATGTTGCGGAAGCTCCAGTCGACGGCCCACTCGTGGGCGGTCTTCGCGCCCTTCTGTTTGCCCATGCCGATGACGAGCATCTTCGAGAGCCCGCTTTCGACGTCGCCGTCGAAGTCGGTGTGCGGCTTCACGCGGTTGACGGGCAGGATGGCGTCGGCGTTGACGGCGGTGGCGTCGGCGTAGACGGGGACGTCGCGGTCCGCGGTGCGGCCGACCTCGACGACGTCCATCGACGAGCGGATCGCACAGCCCACGGACTCCTCGGTGACGCCGAGTTCCGCGAGCATCTCGCGTTGGCCCTCGCCCGTCGCGCCGCCGTGGCTCCCCATCGCGGGGAACACGAACGGCTCGTAACCCAATTCCTGTAATTCCGCGACCACGCCGCCGACGATCGACGCGAGGTTCGCGATGCCGCGCGAGCCCGCGCCCACCGCGACCTCGCCGCCGGCCGGCACGTCGCCGAACTCGAGGTCGCGAACCGCCGCGCCCGCGCGCTCCGCGATCTCCGCCTCCGGGATCGGGTCCGTCTCCCACACCTGCTCGATGACCCCGAACTCCGGCAGCTCGACCGCTCCACAGGCCTCGAGGACCGTCTCCTCTGCGACCGTCAGGTCGGATAGCGTCTCCATGGTTCGGTACATGAGGGTCTCGGTAATAAACGCGGTGAGGATTCCTCGAGGCGCGCCGCCCCCGGTCCGCGAGGCGATCCGCCACCGGTTTTATGACCTCGTCAGCCGAATCGCCGTTCATGGCGAAGCGAATACTGGTGCCGGTGGACGGTTCCGAGGAGTCGGATCGGGCAGTCGAGTTCGCCGCCGAGGAGTGGCCGGACGCCCGGATCACGCTGTTGCACGTGATCAACCCCGCGCGCTCGGTTTCGGGGGCCGAGATGGGCGTCTCCGGGCTCACCGAGGACTGGTACGAAAACGCCGAGCGGAACGCGGAGACGCTGCTCTCGGAGACGGTCGAACGGGCCGATATCGACGCCGAGACCCTCGTCGAGGTCGGCAGACCGGTCCACACGATCCTCGAGGCCGCCGACGATTTCGACGGGATCGTCATCGGCAGCCAGGGACGGACGGGGCTCTCGCGTGTCCTCCTCGGAAGCGTCGCGGAGGGCGTCGTCCGCAAGGCCGAGATCCCGGTCACCGTGGTTCGTTGACCGTCCGAGGGTTCGTTGGCCGGTCCCCGAGAGCACGAGGTCGGGTCGACCCCTCGGTCGATCCTCAAAAGATGTTCGCACGCCGGTAGACGGAGATCCCCTCGTCCGTGATCTCGTAGGGCTTCGTCTCCCGGGAGTGGTTCGCGTTTCGGATCTTCTGTATCTCGATCGCCAGCCGCGTCTCGCGGAAGTCGGAGGGTCGGACGTACTGGAGGACGAAGACGGCGTCGGTGAGGTACTCGACGATCCCGTGTCGGGAGGCGTAGGGGTTCGACTCGCTGGCCTCGGAGGTCAACATCGTCGTCACGCCCGCCTCCTTGAGCGACCGGGTGAACTCGAAGAGCTCCGACCGCCGTTTCGCCGGATGGTCGTACATCATCTCGAGCAGCGAGACCGAATCGAGCACCAACCGCTCGGCGCCGAACTCACGGATGAGCGTCGCGAGTTCGTTGCCGATCGAATCCAGCGAGTTGGCCATCTCGATCGGGTCGATGGAGACGACGGCCAACAGCCCCTCCGACTCGTACTCGCGGAATCCCCATCCCTTCTCCTCGGCCGTCGAGAGGATCGCCTCCCTGCTCTCCTCGAGGGTGATGTAGACCGCACGTTCACCGCGCGAGAGCGCCTCCTCGAGGAACTGCAGCGAGAACGTGGTCTTTCCGGTCCCCGCGGACCCGATCGTAACCATCAACGACCGCGTGGGCACGCCGCCGAGGATCATCTCGTCAAGCCCCTCGATCCCGACGTCGATCCGGTCGAGATTGGACTCGAACGCCTCCTCGTCGAAGTCCGTTCCGCCGCCGGGAGCGGCGAATCCGCCCTCCTCGTCGGCCCCGCCGAAGGACCCGAACCCGAAGTCGTCGCCTCCACCGCCCGGGTCGAACCCGCCCGAGTCGTCGAACTCGGGCGGGGACGCGTCATTCCCGCCCCCGAAGCCGGTGGCATCGGAACCGCCGCGATCGAAGGCGTCGTCCGCCGCGGCGCCGTCCGCCCCGCCGCCATTCGCGTCCCTCGAACCCTCACCGTCGAAGGTTCCGAACCCGAACTCGTCGGTTTGATCCTCGTCGTCTCCCGAATCGGAACCGGAGTCGGAACCGGAAGCTGGGCGCGTCTCGCGGTCGGCCGACCGTGGTCGAGAATCCGGTCCATCGCCCGCGTGCTCGTCCGATTCCGAGCCGTGCTCGGAGGGCTTCGACTCAGAATCCGCCTCCGACTCAGAATCCGCCTCCGACTCAGAATCCGCCTCCGACTCAGAATCCGCCTCCGACTCAGAATCCGCCTCCGACTCAGAATCCGCCTCCGACTCAGAATCCGCCTCCGACTCAGAATCCGCCTCCGATCCGGATTCGGGGGACTCCTCCTCGAGCTCGCGGCGCGCACGCTCGAACCAGTCGTCCTCGTCGTCGCTCATGGCGTCCCCCTCGGCGCGTCCGCCCGCATCGGCTCGCGGGTCGATCGGCGGATCACGTTCGGGAACTGGGTCGGCGAGGGCTTGAAACTTTACGTGTGGTTTTTCTCGGCGGGCCCACACCCTCCGGTATGCAGACCGGCATCGTCGCACAGCGGAACAATCCCCGAGCCGCCTCGCTCGCGGGCGAACTCCGCGACGCGCTCGTCGATCGGGACGTGGAGGTGCGGATCGACGAGTCGACCGCCGCGGCGCTCGATCTCTCGGGATCGCCGATCGAGACGTTCGACGGCTGTGATCTCGTGGTGGCGATCGGCGGCGACGGGACGCTGCTTTTTGCCGCCCGCAACGCGGACGGGACGCCGATCCTCGGGGTGAACCTCGGGGAGGTCGGGTTCCTCAACGCGGTTCCCCCGGAGGACGCCGAATCCGCGGTTCTCGACGCCGTTGGGGAGTTCCGGGCGGACGATCTCTCCGTTCGGGAGGCGTCCCGGCTCGTCGCGCGCGTCGACGGCTGGGAGTCGAATCCGGCGGCGAACGAGATCGTGATCCAGGGCGACCGCCGCGGACACGGCGGCGGGCTCGAGTACGCCGTCCGCGTCGACGGGTCGGTCTACTCCGAGAGCCACGCGGACGGCGTGTTGGTCTCCACCCCGACGGGATCGACGGCCTACAACCTCTCCGAGGGCGGGCCGATCGTACACCCGGACCTCGAGATCGCGGTGGTGAACGAGATGTGTGCACGCGACGGAATGCCGCCGTTCGCGGTCGAACTCGACGCGGAGGTCGTGGTCTCCACGACCGGCAGCGAGCCCGCGATCATCACGAGCGACGGACGCGAGCCACGCCGGTTCGAGGGACCGGTCGAGGTGTCGATCTCGCGGTCCGAAACGCCGCTTCGGATCGCGGGGCCCCAGTCGGACTTCTTCGAGGCGCTCGGCAAGTTGAGCTGACGGTCGGACGCCGCCACCCACGACCGACCACGGCACCCACATCCGCGACCAGCCATGGGCTTCCACGTCCACGACCAGCCAGGGCTTCGTCACCCGCGACCGGCAACGTCTTTGTCGCCCGCGCCCGATCGACCCGGGTGATGTACGTCGGCGCCGACGAAGCCGGAAAGGGTCCCGTGCTCGGGCCGATGATCGCCGCCGCGGTCCGTGCCGACCCGGATCGGCTGCCGGAGGGGATCGACGACTCGAAGCGGCTGGCGCCCGCCCGTCGCGAGGACCTCGCGGAGGGGATCCGGTCCGACTCCGGGACGATCGTCGGCGTCGGAGCGGTCGAACCGTCCGAGATCGACGACCCGGAGACCGACATGAACTCGCTCACCGTCGCCGCGCAGGCGCGAGCGATCGCGGCGGCCCTGCACTCGATCGATCGCGAGAGCTCGGACGACGAAGCGATCCGGCTGGTCGTCGACGCGGGTGACGTCTCCGAGGACCGGTTCGCCCGTCGGTTGCGGGAGGCGACCGAGGGACTGCTCCGCGAGGACGCCGACTTCCGGGGTCCGGTCCCTGCCCTCGAGGTCGACGCCCGCCACGGCGCGGACGAGGATGATCCGGTCGTCGGGGCGGCCTCGATCCTCGCGAAGGTCGAACGCGACCGACGGATGGCGGCGATCGACGCCTCCCATCCGGACCGCGGACCGGTCGGCAGCGGCTATCCGAGCGATCCCGACACGCGCGCGTTCCTCGAGACGTACGTGGACGAAACGGGGGAGTTTCCGGCGTGTACGCGGCGAACGTGGTCGACCTGCGATCGGATTCTGGCGGAGCGCGAACAGGCGGGACTCGAGGACTTCGGGAACTGAGCGACGGCCGGCGTGGTGGCGAACGAGGCGACGAGGAGGCGGCGACCGACACGGATCAGCGACGCGATCCGCCGCTGCGGTCCGCCCGGGTCACCGCTCCGTGAGGAGCGTCCGGAGGATGTCGCCGTAGGCCGGCCGGGTGATCAACACGCCGATGAGCACGCCGAGGATGGTGAAGATGGCGAACCCGGAGAGGTCGCCGAGGCTCAACACCATGAGCGGCGCCATCGCGATGATCGTCGTCGCGGCGGCGGCGCCGATCACCCAGAAGGCACGCCGGAACCGCGAGTCGAAGACCTTCCGCGAGTTGACCTCGCCCTCGCTCATCACCTCGTCGGCGATGATGACGAGGTCGTCGACCCCGGTCCCGACCACGGCGATGAACCCGGCGATCACCGCGAGATCCAGCGGATACCCGACGAGCGCGGCGAAGCCGAGGAGCGCGTACACCTCGGAGAGCGCCGTCACCGTCATCGGGAGGGCGACCTTCGGCTCGCGGTAGCGGAGGAAGACCATCCCGGCCACGGCGAACACGGAGAGGACGCCGACGATCAGCGAGTAGAACTTGAACTGCTCGCCCTGGGTCGGCGAGATGAACGAGGCGGAGCCGTCGCCCAGCTCGGCCGGCAGCGCGCCGGCCCGCAGGTTGATGGAGATCTGCTGGGCGCGCTCGAAGGAGCCCTCGGCGGCGCCGGTCGTCAGTCGGAATCCGGGATCGTTCACCCAGGTCCCACGAAGCATGGGCCCGAGCAGTGTTTCGTCCATTCCGAAGGAGTTGACGACCTCGTCGTCGACGACGAGCAGGAGACACGGGTCGGAGCTCTCGGTGTAGTCCTCCGTACAGGTCCAGTCGTCGCCGCCGCCGGCCGCCGAGTCGGCCTCCTGGACGGTTCGCTGGAGCCGTTCGGCGGGCGACTCCTCGCCCTCGGGTGCGTCGTCGATCACCGAAACGGGCACGTAGGAGCCACCCTGGTCGGTTCGGGTCGCGGTGCCGATGTTCTCGAAGTCGTCCTGGGTCAACACGCCCCGCTCGACCGTCCCGTTCCCGTCCGATCCGCCCGGGACGTAGATGTCGATCCGGACGGTGCCGCGCTCCTCGATCAGGCTCGTGACGCTCTCGATGTCCTCGCCGGGGACCTCGATGAGCACGAACGACCGGCCGGAGGCGTCGACGATCTCCCGGACGCTGCCGCCCGAGAGGCCCGCCTCGTTGATCTTCCCCTCGATGACGTTGATCGTCGCCTCGCGGGTCTCCTCGGTGACGCCCTCGCGGATCCCGTCGTGTTCGTAGCCGGCCGCCGCGAGCGCGGACTCGAACTGTTCCTCGCTCACGTCTGGGTCCGTGACCTCGACCGCGCCGGACCCGCCGTCCTCCTGGCTCCGGAGCTCGGCGTTGACGTCGCTGCTCGTGGTCTCGGGGAGTTCGGCCGCGACCTCGCTTGCGACCGTCGCCGGATCGGCGCCGTCGAAGGGAACCTCCATCGCGGTGTAGCCGACGAGCGGGGCGCGTATTCGCGTTCCGCCGTCGAGATCGAGGCCGAACTGGAGGTTCGTCAACCCCTGCGCCTCGGCGTCGTTCTCGGCGGCTATCCCCTCGGCGCCGGCGTCGGGCGCGAACTGCGGGGCGAACAGCACGACCGTGGAGGCGAGGAGAACGAGGACGAGCAGCCCGATCCGCCAGTGCTTCTTGACGGCGTCGATCATCGATCGGACACCCCCTCGAACTTGTACCACCGAAGCAGCGAGACGTTGAGCAGGTAGGTGTTCATCAGGTCGGCACACAGCCCGACCGCCAGAATGATTCCGATGTCACGGAGCAGGTCGACGCCGAAGACGGTCGCGACGACGGCCATCACGGCCATCGCCGCGATGGAGGTGATCGTCATCGTGACGCCGGTCCGCATCGCCCGGCTGACCGACTCGTAGAAGCCGCCGGTCCGGCGCAACACGGAGTTGTTCAACAGGATGTCGGAGTCGACGGAGTACCCGATGATCATCAAGAGCGCCGCGACGGTCCCGAGGGTCATATCGATCCCCAGCAGGTTCATGACCGCCACGGGGATCACGAGATCCGAGAAGGCCGAGAGGACGACGGCGATGGACGGAACGAACGTCCGGAACATCGCGAAGACGAGCACGCTCATGCCGAGGAAGGCGACGAGGAGCCCGCCGAGCGCCTGCGTCTGGACGCCGCTACCGAAGCTCGCGGAGACCCGGTCCTGGGCATCGACGGTGAATCCGACGTCACGCGCCTCGCCGGCCACGGAGCCGAAGTCGCCGCTTTCCCCGGAACCGTCGGGGGGGGCGTCGGGGCGGAACGTCACGACGTAGGTCTCGTCGCCGGGCACGTACTGGATCGAGGACGGCTCGACCGAGAACGTCTCCGGGTCCTCGAGCGTCCCGCGGGCCGCCGGCGTTCCCGGCTCGAAGTCCGCGCTCTCGTTGACGGAGAGCCGCAGTTCGGCTCCGCCGGTGAACTCGACGCCGAGGTCGGCGGGGGCGCCCGTCGCGAGGTACCACCCGCCGAGTATCAAAAGCGCTATCGCCAGGATCGCGAGGGGAACCGCGACGAGCTGGCGATTGGAGTACTCGGTGTAGTCGACCTCCGGTACCTCGATCGCTACCATATGTCTGCGGGGTCCGGCTGCATGCCGAATAAGCCTTCTTATCGAGCGGCTTCGCTCGTATCGAGGGGCCACGGACGGCCCTCCGGTCCGCGGGTCAGGAGACCTCGATCGTCTCTCGATGCCACCCGGTCGCGCCGCTCGGTCGAGGGCTCGACTCCTCGGCGGTCTGGACGGTCCCGTCACGCCGGATCGAGCGCGTCACCACCTCGAACTCGCTTCGATCCGGGGCCGCGAACTCGTGGCGCCATCGACGCCACGCGTGGGGTGCGAGCTGCGGCTCCAGTTCGGCCTCGCTCCACGTCTCGCCGCCGTCGACGCTGACCTCGACGGAAGCGATCTCCTCGATCCCGGTCTCGAGACCGCCGAAGGCGACGCCCCCGATGATGACGGCGTCCCCATCCCGCACGCCGCCGCGGACGTAGGAGGTGGTGTTGACGACCGCCTCCTCGTCCCAGCCGCGGGCCTCCCAGTAGGCCTCGTGATCGCCGGGTACAACCTCGATACGGTCGATCCACTTGGTCATCTTCATCCCGTAGCGTCCGGGGACGATCAGCCGGGCCGGGAAGCCGTGTTCGGTCTCGAGGGTCCGCCCGCCCATTCCGAAGGCGATCATGACGTCCTCGCGCTCGACCCGCTCCAGCGGGATGGCCTCGCTGTATCCGTCCGCGGCGTGGGTCACCACGTCGACGGCGTCGGAAGCGGGACCCGCCGCGGCGACGAGATCCGAGAGGGGAACGCCCGTCCAGTGTCCCGTCCCGATCAGGTCCCCGCCGACGACGTTCGAGACGCACACGAGCGTCACGGTCCGATCGACGGCCGCGTCGTGACCGATCAGCTCGTCGTAGGAGAGGGAGTAGGATCGCTCCACCGCACCCTCGACGTCGAGCGTCCACGTCTCCGGGTCGATCCTCGGCGGATCGACGTTGATGTCGACCACGTAGTGCTCCTCGGGCGGCGTGACGGCGGCCGGCATCCCCTCGAAATCGAACGCCGGATCGCCCTCCGGCGGGGACGTCGATCGCGCCAACGGCTCCGCGACCCGGTCGCTCTCCGAAACGCCGGCGAGCCGGTCCGATCCCCGTGCGAGACGATCGAGGAGCCATCGAAGACCGACCGTCGAGACTCCCGCGAGGACGCCCGCGTATCCGACGCGGCGAACGAACCGCCGCCGCCCCGGGAGATCGGGTCGCGCCCGCACCAACTGTGCCACGAGGGCCGCCACGGCGGTCACGACGGCGACCGAGAGAAGCAGGCCCGCGGAGAGTGGCGCGCCGGCGAGGAGGAACGACCCGGCGGTCACGCCCGCCCCGACGAACGCCATCGTCGAGGGACCGATCGGCACGTGGTGTCGGAGGACGCCGGCGACCCCGCTCGCGAGCAGGAGGGCGGCGATGACCCCGGCGACGAGCGCCGGCTTTGTCCCGAATCCGAGCAGGCTCACCGCCATGGTCGACAGCCAGCCGGGAGACCGGACGATGATCCCCTCGGCGAGCGCGGCGGGGACGAACACCCCGACCAGCGGCTGGACGGCGAACGTCCCGGAGATCCACGCCGCGCCGATCGCGACGCCGGCGTACGCGCGTCGATGGCGTGACGATCTCGATCGAGAATCGCCCGACTTCGAGGCGTCCGATGGACTCACGGTCGTGACGTTCCGGGGATCGATACGGTCATGTCGGTCCGTTCGGGGTCCAACGGGATAACGATGTTCCACGGTACCATGCCGGATACCACGGCGAGCGGGGAGACGAACGAACGCTCGACGGAATCCTTATCGGGACCGGTCGCCTACCGACGGACGGACAGAGGGAGCTCGACTCCCGTGCCGGGACGGCTCGCCGTCCACGGCATGAGGAAAGTCCCCCCACCGGCCGGACGGGCGACCGGGCACAAGCCCGGAGTCGGAGACGGCTGGCTCTGGAACAGAAACGCGACCCCCTGCCCCGACCGATGAGGCGTGCGAACCGACCCGCAAGGGAAGGGAGATAACCCGCCGAGGGACATGCGGCACGACGTGGCGCAAACAGCCCGAACGGCCCTGCCGTGAGGGATACGCGGTGCTCGCACCGCGACCAACCCGAACGGCCCTGCCGTGAGGGATACGCGGTGCTCGCTCCGCGGACGGGCAGGAACGGATGGAACGGCGAATCCTCGCCGGTGCAAGTCCGCGCCGCTAGGTAGTCCGGCCACGGCGTGGACGCTCAGCCGAATGTCGAGTCGAACGGAAGGGGGCTTACTCCCCTCAGTCCGAACACGACCGCGAGCGGCGGCTCTCGATCCGGGGTTCACCGGCGAGATCGTGTGTTTCCGCGAGGAGACCACGTTTCCTCGAACGAACGGGCTTATACGCGCCGGTGCGCAACGAACCGTATGATCTTCGAGGACCTCCCGACGACCCCCCGCGCGGAGGAACTCATCGACAAGGCGTTCTCGCGGGCGGCCCGCGCCGGGCGCGCGAAGTCGGGCCACGAGGCCCAGGAGTCGATGCTGCGAACGGCGGGGAACGTGCTCTCCGACAACCTCTCGAACGTGGTCACCTCCTGGCCGGACTTCGAGTACGACGTCGATCCGTTCTACTACGAACTCGCCGACGCGATCGTCGACGTCGACGCGCTCCGGCAGTCGCTCTCGGAAGTGATGTGGGCGAGCCGCCAGATCGAATCGATCCGCGACGAGTACACGACGAAGCTGCGGAAAAGCGACGTCGATACGGCCCGGAAACACCGCAAACAGGCGTTCGCCCGAATGGCCGACGTCACGGAGGAGGTGGCCGACGATCTGCGATCGATCGGCGACGCGCGCGACGAGTTGAAGACGCTTCCCGACGTCCGACTCGACGAGCCGGCGATCGTCGTCGCCGGCTATCCGAACGTCGGCAAGTCCTCGTTCGTCAACCGGGTCACCCGCGCGTCGAACGAGATCGCGGAGTACCCCTTCACCACCCGCGGCGTGCAGATCGGCCACTTCGAGCGCGACCACATCCGCTATCAGATCGTCGATACCCCCGGGCTGCTCGACCGGCCGCTCGCCGAGCGCAACGACATCGAGCTGCAGGCCGTCTCCGCGCTCGAGCACCTCGCGGACTGCGTGTTGTTCGTGGTCGACGCCTCCGGCGACTGCGGGTATCCGATCGGCGTCCAACTCGAGTTGCGCGAGGAGCTGCGGTCGCTGTTCGACGAGTCGGTTCCGCTCATCACCGTCTGCAACAAGGCGGACCGATCCCGGGACGTCGAGGCCGACGCGTACATGAGCGTCACCGAGGACGAGAACGTCGATGGCGTCCTCGATGCGGCCGTCGAGGCGGTCGGCTACGAGCCGGAGCTTCCCTCCCGGGAGTGACGGCCGACCGGGGATGGGCCGGGCGGGAATCGGGCACGATCAACACCGGATCGGGAGCGAACAACAAGGAAGCGGAAGCGAACAACAGCGGAGGATGAACGTCAACAGCAGAAGATGAACGGGTAGACCAGCGCGACCCGATCGCCGTCTTCCAGTTTCGTGTCGAACCCGCGCTGATTCTCGTTGAACCGCCCGTTGACGAGCACCCGTGCGTACGCCACCGTCTGTTCGCCGACGGGGTTCTTCCGCCACGTGCCCGGCAGCTCCTCGGGGGCGGGCGCCCACCCGTGGGCGGTCGACTCGTCCTCCGACTCCGCGATCAGGAGCTCCTGGAGCTCGGGGTGTTCCTCGAAGAGCGCGTCGAGGAACTCGCGCAGCGTGTCGCCCTCGAAGGTGTAGGTGAACTCGGATCGGCCGAGCTCCGTTCGGACGTGGCCGGTACACCGGACCGTCACCGTCGTCTCCGCGGACCGTTCCTCGGCCTCGCCCGTCGGACGTGCCTGCTCGTCGCTCGTCGCGTGCATATCGATCGTAGGAGGGCCGTCCGGTTACCCTCGTTGGCGAACATGTTCGAACACCGGGATTCGACACGAGGGCCCGATCAGGCCCCAGAGGATTCGATCAGGACCCGGACTCCGCCTCGAAGACCACGTGGACCTCGACGTCGACGGTCACGTCGCCGCTTTCGATCGTGGTCGGAACGCCGCCACCCCCGTTCCCGGCATCCTCAGCGACCGTGGGCTCGGCCCGGTACGGCGAGACGTGGTGGTTCGTCGTGGAGATCGTGTAGACGTCGACGATCTCCAGGCCGGTGCTGTTCGCGAGGGTTCGCGCGTTCGCGTCGGCGTTCTCGACCGCGTTCTCGAAGGCGGTCGTCCGAAGTTCGGACTCGCGCTCGTCGCTCAGTCCGAACTGGACGCGCTGGACGCGGTCGGCGCCGGCGCCGATCGAGACGTCGATGACCTCGCCGACGGCGTCGACGTCGTGGATCTCGAGTTCGTACTGGTGGACGCCGACGTACTGGCTGGACTCGTTCCGCTCCTCCTCGGGGTAGGGACGTTCCTCGCGGACGTCGTATCGGGTCGTCCGGATCTGGTCGTCATCGAGGCCCCAGTCCGCGAGTGCTGCCCGAAGCGATTCGTCGTCGCTCGCGAGCTCCTCGCGGACTGCCTGTGGCGAGTCGCCGCGCGCCTCGACCGCGACCGTGACGGTCGCACGATCCGGTTCGGCCGTCGCCTCGCCGCTCGCGGTCACCTCGACGGTTCGTTCGGGTTCGGTCTCGCCCGGGGCGTCGGAACTGCCGGCGACGCCGGCACAGCCGGCGAGCAGCACGACCGCGACGATGGCGAGCGCGCCGATGAGTCGTCTATCCATACGGCTCCGTAGGACGGGTGAAGTCCTTAAGCCAGCGGTGGCACAAAGAGCGGCTTGTCTCACCCGGACTGCTCGACGGTGAGGATGCGGACCTCCACGTCGACGGGCCCGTCGACGATGGGCTCGATCCGTGCGTCGAGGCGGTCCGCGAGCCCGGAGACCGTCGACCCCGGCTCGGAACCGACGGTTATCACCACGCGTTCGGTCCGCAGGGGCGGTATTCGCCCGGTTCTGTGGATCTCGAGCTCGAGCAGTTCGAGTTCCGACTCGGCGAGTTCGAGTTCGGTCTCCACCGCGTTGCGGATGTCCTGTTCGGTCGTCGCCGCGGTGTAGGAGTCGTAGGTGACCCCGCCGAGGAACACCGAAAGCACGGCGATCGCGGCGAGCAGGACCGCGACGCGCGTGAGGACTGCCGAGCGAGCCTCCGCCTCCCGAAACCACGAATCGGGTCGGTAGCCCTCGTACCACAACACGACGAGCGCGGCCAGGTTGATCGAGAGGACGTTGACGGACACGAGCACGCCCGACCCGAGCGCCAGCCGGGGGATTCCGAAGGCGATCCCGATCCCCACGGCGGCGGCGGGCGGGATCAACGCCACCGCGATCATCACGCCGACCAGCGCGGAGGAAACGCCCGTCATCAACGAGACGATGCCGGCGATGCCGGCGCCGATCGCCACCGCGAGCGCGAGGACGTTCGGGGCGAGACGCTCGGACACCTCCGCGAGGGCGAGGGGATCCATTCCAGGTGGAACGAGGTTGAGGGTTCGGAGTGCAGCGGCGAAGGCGGCCGCGGAGGCGACGGCGAGCGCGATGCCGAGCACTTGCAGGCGGATGCCCCGCGCGAACAGCTCGTCGTCGTCCACGACGGTGCCGACCGCGGCGGACATCGCCGGCCCGATGAGCGGCGCGATCACCATCGATCCGACGACCGTCGCCGGCGAGTCGAGGAGCAGGCCGGCGGTCGCGATGACCGCGGAGATGACGGTCATGAGGACGTAGGTCCGAATACCCGAGACCAGGTCCTTCGCTTTGGCCTGGAGCTCCTCCTTTGCGATCCGGTCCTCGCCGTGTTCCGCCTCCTCGGCGTAGTCCTCCTCCAGCTGCTCGAATCGGCGCGAGATGACCGTCTCCGCCTCGACGATCACGGTGTAGGTCCCCTCGTCGATCCCGGCCTCGCGGAGCCGCTCGAGGACGGGCTCGACGGCCGACGTCGGCAGGGGAAAGGAGACGACGCCCGTGTACTTCCGGCCGCTCGTCTCGTCCGTCACGACGTAGTCGATCCCCTCCTCGTCGAGGGCATCGACGACCGCGGCCCGCTTGCCCGCCGGGATCATCACCTGTACGAGTCGCACGGTACCGGGTGGGCGCGCCAAGGGATAAAAACCCGGGGGTGATCCACCGGCTCACTGATCGACGCGTCCAGCGAACCGCCGGTCGATCCCGGGTGGCAGATCACCGATTCGTCGGGCCCATCGACGGCAGATCACCGATTCGTCGCGTCCGCCGGCTCGTCGTCCCCCGTGTACGTTCGAAGCGACTCGATCCGGTCTGTGCCGATCGAGAAGACGTCGAGGAACGCGAACAGCACCTCCCCGTCGGCATCGAGGAGGCGGCCGCGTGCGGCACGGTCCGAACCGTTCGCGTAGACCGCGTCCACGACGTGTTCGGTGTCGGTCATCGGCCGCTCATCGCGCATGAACGCGACGAAACGATCGCGGCCGTCGAGCGTTCGGTCGGGCCGGTCGTGGACGAACGCCGGATCCAGAAGCGCCGCGAGCGCCTCGTAGTCGCCCGCGTCGATGTGCGCGTAGTAGCGTCGAACGAGCCGTTCGGCGTCGGCGTGGTCCGCATTCGTGAGGTCCTCCGTGCGGTTCCGACCGTCCATACCCGACGGTGACGCTCCGGAGTGAAACGTGTGGGGGGTCGAGGTCGGCGGGGCCGAACCGTCGATCCCCGCGGTTTTTACTCGATGACGACGAAGACGGCCCAGTGAGCGATCCCGTCCCCATCGGCTGTGAGCCGCTCGACGACCTGCTCGGCGGCGGGTTCGACCGCGGCGTCGTCACCCAGTTGTACGGTCCGCCGGCGGCCGGAAAGACCAACCTCGCGCTGTCGGCGGCCGTGCAGGTGGCGAGCGGAGGCGGGACCGTCCTGTACATAGACACCGAGGGGCTGTCGATCGAGCGGTTTCGTCAGATCGCGGAGGTACAAACCGACGGCGACGTGGAGTCCGTGGCCTCGCGACTGATCATCACGGAGGCGTACGACTTCGACGACCAGGCGGAGGCGGTTCGGGACGCCGCCGAGTTCGCGCCGGAGGCGGATCTGATCGTGCTCGACTCCGCCACCGGGTTCTACCGGATCGAGCGCGCGGCGGACGTCGAGGGCGGCGAGGCGCTCAGAACGATCGCCGACCAGATCACCCACCTCCTCTCGCTCGCGCGGCGACACGACCTGGCCGTGGTCGCCACCAACCAGGTGTACACCGACCCGGAAAGCGATAGAACGCGGCCGCTCGGCGGGAACACGCTCGAACACTGGACCGGGGTGATACTGCGACTCGACCGGTTCCGTGGCGGGAACCGTCGCGCGACACTCGAGAAACACCGGTCGCGAGCGGCCGGCGATCAGGCGACGTTCCGGATCACCGGGTCGGGCATCGAGGGGACGGACGGAGGCCCCGGAATGGACGGACTGTGAGGGATCGATGGGAACGGGCTGTGAGGGATCGGTAGGATCGGAGGGGATCGACGAACGAAAAGAACGGACGACGAAGAGGGACGGACGACGTCGTTCAGGCGGCCGAGAGCCGATCGGGGGCGATGCGGGAGCGACCGCTCACAGCTCGCCGAGCTTGCGGAGGAGCTGTCCGCGGTACTTCTCGTCGGCGTTGACGCCCTTCATCTCGAGGACGTTCCGCTCGAGCTTGTCGAGCGCGACGTGGAAGGCGTGTTCGGCGCCGTATCCCTCGCCGGTTCCCATGACCTGGCCCTTGTTGGTGCGGAGCCGGATCTGACACTGGATGAGCGGGGTGCCCCGGAGCTTCTCCTTGTGTTCGTGCAGGCGAACGTGCGCGTGAAGGACCTGCATCCGGCCGTACTTGTTCGTGACCTCCTGGATCGACTCGATGACGTGGGTGCGCGAGATCGTATCGAGCAGCTCGATGTTCGTGATCTGGACGTCCATCGACTCCTCCTCGGTGAAGGTGAGCGACCGGAGGATGTCGGTCTTGGTGATGATCCCCTCGACGGCGTCCTCGTCGTCCGCCGGGGTGACGACGAGACCGGCGATGTCGTTGTCGAACATGCGCTCCAAGGCCACCTTCGTCGTCTCGTCGGGGCGGACGGTGAGCGTGGGGCTCGACATCAGGTCGTAGATGGGGAGATCGAGCATCCGGTCGATGTCGCCCGCGCGGTCGCCGCTGCCCTGGCGGTCCTGGTCGCGCACGACGAAGTCGACGATGTCGTTGGTCGTGACGATCCCGGAAAGCGCCCCGTTCTCGTTTTTGACCGGCAGCCGGGAGATGCCGTGTTTGCGGAGCCGGTTTATCGCCTGTCCGACGTGTTCCTTCTCGCCGATGGTGACGACGTCCGCGGTGTACACCTGGTCGACGGTGTTCGCATCGAAGCTGTCGATGACGGCCTCGAGGATCCCGTCCTCCGTGATGATCCCGTAGAGCTTCTCGCCCTCGTAGACCGGGGCGATCTTCACGTTGCCCTCGATGAGCAGCCGGGCCGCCTCCCGGACGTCCTCGTGGCGATCGATCTCCGGGGCGGGCTTCATCACCACGGAGACCTTCGTGTCGTCGCCCATCCGCGACCGGATCAGCTGTTTCTCGCCGACGACGCCCGCGTACTCGCCGTCTTCGGTGACGATTACCCCCTTCGGGTTCTCCCGGTCGAAGAGGGAGCGGACCTTTGCGAGACGCTCGTCGACGTCGACCTCGACGTACTCCGGCACCGCGATATCATCGATGTTCATGGGCCTAATCCGAACCTACAGCCGGAACGGTATTGAAAGTACGGGCATCGTCTCGACTCGAGGCGACGAGACGGCCGGCGAACGGCACCTCGTTCCCAAGGCGACGAGACGGCCGGCGAACGGCACCTCGTTCGCCGAGCGCGTGGTGAGCCAAGGTTATACGTCTCTGTCGCTAACCTCACGTCAATGGACTCCGCGGTGCTGCTCGATCTCCTCGGCAACGAGAATCGACGGCGCATCCTCCGTCTGCTCTCGCACAAGTCCTGTTACGTGACGGAGATCTCCGAGTACCTGGGCGTTAGCCCGAAGGCGGTCATCGACCACCTCCGAAAGCTCGAGGAGGCCGGCCTCATCGAGTCGACGACCGACGGGACGCGCCGCAAGTACTTCCGCATCTCCCGGAGCCTTCGGCTCGAGGTGAGCGTCTCCCCGTACGGATTCGGCGCCAAGAGCGCGTATCCGGCGAGTCCGGGACTAGACATGACCGGCCGATGTCCGCATCTCTCCATCGAGGTGGAAACGGCGAACGAGAGCGATACCGACGATCTGTCGGAACTCGCCGGGGAGTTCGGACGTCTCCAGGAGCTCGACCGCGAGCTGTCCCTCGCCCAGCGGTGGGTCCACGGACGGATGGAGGACGTCCTCTCGCGGATCGACGAGCGGTTCGGCCCGGAGGCCGACAGCCGATTTTACGCGGAGATACTCGCGGCCGTCGTCGAGACGGACGGGTCGCCGGAGGCGATCGCCGCCGGGGTACAGGGCTCGAACGAGTCCGTCGAACGAGCGCTCTCACGACTCGACGACGCCGGGTTCCTCGAGCGTGAGAACGGCCGATTCGTGGTCCGGTAGACGGGCGATCGAACGAGGAACGTCGGCTCGCTATCGGTCGATGTTGCGCGTCAGTCCGTCCCGAAGGTCGCGTCCGAAGTAGTACCCGACGAGCGTCAAGGCGAGCCCGACGGCCGCGCCGAAGGCCGCCACGCCGAATCCGTACTCGCGGAGGAACTGGATGCCGACGGGGAGGACGCCGACCGAGACGAGCCCGGCGAGCGCGCTCGCCGTCCCGATCCCCGCGCCGGCCAGCCCGGTCTCAACGTACCGCCGGTCGGCACCGACCGCGCCGACGAGGAACGCGGCGGCGACGATCCCGAGCGCATTTCCGAGGGTCCCTCCGACGAGCGGGACGATCCCGAGGAGGGCTCCACCGAGAAATCCGCCGGCAGCGACCGACACGAACGCGATCGCGAACGCACGCACGGAGAACGCCCGCCCGTCCACGCCGACGATCGGGCGGTCGTCGGAGCCGGACCCGTCGACGGAACCGGATCCTCGAGCGGAGCCGCCCGCGGAACCCGACTCGGAGGCCAGGTCCGCGTCGATGGAGGTGTCCATGTTCGAGGATCGGTCCGACAACGCTTGGGTCTTGTGCCGGGATCCCGTCGCCGGTCCCGCGAAGCCAGGATCCGCGGCCGGAATCGCCATTACGGGTCGTCCTGTATGCTCGGGCGATGGAACCACGAGACTGGCGGACCTACCTCGTCACCCAGCAGGACCGCTCGGCCGGTCGCGGAACGGAGGCGGTGGTCGAGGCGGCGCTCGCCGGCGGGGTCGACGCCGTCCAACTGCGCGAGAAGGACCGCAGCGCACGGGAACGCTACCGGCTGGGCGAGCGGCTCCGGGAGCTCACGGGGTCGGCGGCCGCGGCGTTGATCGTCAACGACCGGATCGACCTGGCGGCGGCCGTCGACGCCGACGGAGTTCACCTCGGACAGACCGACCTCCCGATCCAAGTCGCTCGCGAGCAGCTCGGCGAGGGGGCGATCGTCGGGTGTTCGACGTCGACGGTGCGGGAGGCCGAGATCGCCGAGGCGGCCGGTGCCGACTACCTCGGCGTCGGCGCGGTCTACGGAACCGCCTCGAAGGACGTCGAGGCGGCCAAGGACGGGATCGGCACGGACCGGATCCGGGAGATCGCGGCGGCGGTCGAGATCCCCGTGGTCGGGATCGGCGGCATCGACGCGAACAACGCGGGCGCCGTGATCGAGGCCGGTGCGACCGGCGTGGCGGTCATCTCCGCGATCACGGCGGCGGACGACCCCGAGGCCGCGGCGAGGCGACTGCGGGAGGTCGTGGTCGATGCCGCGTGAGGACTCCCTGACTCCCGAGGGTATCACGGGCGACGCGCTCGCCGACACCCTCGCTTCGATCGCCGATTCGGAGCCGCTCGTCCACCACCTCACGAACGAGGTGACGATGAGCGAGACGGCGAACGTCACGCTCTGTTGGAACGGGCTGCCCGTCATGGCCGACGCGCCCGCGGAGGCCGGCGAGATGGCCGCCGGCGCCGACGCCGTGCTGTGTAACACGGGCCGGATGACGGAGGAGGACGTCGGTGCGATGATCGCCGCCGGCGAGAGCGCCAACGACGTGGGCGCGCCGGTCGTGCTCGATCCGGTCGGATACGGGGCGACCTCGTTTCGCGTCTCGGCGGTCGACCGGATCCTCGAGGCCGTCGACGTCGCGGTCATCAAGGGCAACCGCGGCGAAATCGCCGGGTTGGCGGGCGAGGCGGCGAGCGTCCGCGGGGTCGAGTCGGTCGGCGAACACGACTCCATCGGTCCCGCCGCGCGGGCGCTGGCCGACGAGACCGGCGCCGTCGTCGTCGCCTCCGGCGAGACGGACGTCGTCGCGACCGCGGAGCGCGCCTACGAGCTCGCCGTCGGGGACGAGCGTATGGGGACGTTCGTCGGGAGCGGCTGCATGCTCGGGAGCACGCTCGCGACCTTCGCGTCGACCCTCGGCGACGGGGACGCGCCGCCGGCGACCGCGACGGACGCCGCGATCCTCGCGGTCATCGCCTTCGGGTTCGCGGGCGAGCGCGCGGCCGACGCGCCCGGGGTCGCCGGTCCGGCCAGCTATCGCACCGCGTTCATTGACGCCGTCGCCGCGCTCGCGCGGGAGCGGCCCACGCTCCCGGTGCGGGACCGGATCCGGGCCCTCGACCGGGAATGAGACGTCGACCGACCGCAACGGAACCGGAACTCACGCCGCGAGACGGCGGGTCGCCTCGGCGAAGGTCCGCGCGCCGGCCACGCAGTCGTCCCAGGGCGTGAACTCGGCCTCGTTGTGGGTGATCCCGTCCGCGCTCGGCACGAACAGCATCGCGGCGTCCGTGACGTCGTTCAGGTACTTCGCGTCGTGGCCGGCGCCCGAGACGACCCGCTCCGCGTCCGCGTCGACCGCCTCAGCCGCGGTCGCGGCCGCATCGCACACGCGCGAGGAGAACTCGGTGTGGGGGATCCGCCACAGCTCAGACACGCTCGCGTCGGCGCCCACGCGATCGCTTGCGGCCTCGACCTCCGCGGACGCGCGGTCGATGGCCGCCTCGACCGTCGCGTCGTCGTAGCTGCGGACGTCGATCGTGAACTCGGCTCGGCTCGGGATGACGTTGACCGAGTTCGGCTCGACGTCGAGGCGGCCGACGGTCGCGACCGCGTCCTCGGAGAGACGTCCCGGGAGCGCCTCGATCTCGTCGATCGCGGCGGCGGCCGCGGCGAGCGCGTCGGAGCGTGCGTGCATCGGGGTCGGTCCCGCGTGGTCGGCACGCCCCTCGATCGTCGCCTCGAGCCAGGCCATCCCGAAGACGCCCTCGACGATCCCGACGGGGGTACCGCGTTCCTCGAGGGTCGGTCCCTGCTCGACGTGTAGCTCCAGGAAGGCGTGGATCGAGCGGGGTTCACACGACGTCTCGCCGCGATAGCCGATCCGCTCGAGCTCGTCGACGAATCGGACCCCGTCGCCGTCGCGCAGGTCGTAGGCCTCCTCGAGGTCGACGTTGTCGGTGAACACGCCGCTGCCGAGCATCGGGTTCTCGAAGCGCGATCCCTCCTCGTTCGTCCAGTTCACGATCTCGACCGGCCGCGTCGTCTCGATCCCGTGGTCGTCCAGCGCGCGGAGCGTCTCCAGCGCCACCAGCACGCCGAGTTGGCCGTCGTATCGGCCTCCCCGGGGCTGGGAGTCGAGGTGGGAACCGATCAAAACCGGATCGGCGTCCGGGTCGGTCCCTTCGCGTCGCCCGAAGACGTTGCCCATCTCGTCGATCGTGACCGCGAGGTCGAGCGCTTGGAGGTCGTCGACGAACCGGTCGCGGGCGGTCGCGTCGGCGTCCGAGAGCGCCAGCCGGTGGAGTCCGTCGTTCTCCGTGGCGCCGATTTCGGAGTACGCCTCGAAGCTCCGTCGGAACCTGTCCGCGTCGATCGTGAGCGCGGGCGCGTCCTCGCCCGCCGTCCCGTCGGGATCGCTCATCGTGGCAACCACAGCCGGTCGCGAGTTAACGGTGGCGGTGAAAAGGGGTCGCGATCCGACGAACGGCACGGACCGGGGGAACCACGCGAGTTCGGCGTTCGGTGTGGACGCATCCGGGTGATTCCGGCAGCGGGTTCCGGAACGCGGTCGATAGCTAATTAACCACGGGCCGTGGTGTATCGATCATCATCATATGACACGGTCAGGTGCGGATTACTTCGTGGAGGCGATACAGGAGTACGGCGTCGAGTACCTCTTCGGGAACCCGGGAACGACCGAGGTGCCGATCGTCGAGGCGGCCGACCGCAGCGACCTCGAGTACGTCCTCGGCGTCCACGAGGACATCGCGGTCGGGATGGCCTCCGGATACGCCTGTACGCGACGCGAACACGGCGACGAGACGCCGGTCGGTGTGGTCAACCTCCACATCGCGCCGGGGATGGCTCACGGCCTTGGGAACCTCTACGGGGCGGCGCGCGCGAACGCGCCGGTGATCGTCACGACCGGCGCCCACAAGACCGCCACCCAACACCAGGAGCCGATCCTCCAGGGCGACGTCGTCGAGATGACCCGGCAGTACACGAAATGGAGCGCCGAGGTGAAGGACTCGACCGCCATTCCGAGCATGCTCCGCCGCGCGTTCAAGGTCGCGACCACGCCGCCGATGGGGCCCGTCTTCCTTGCGTTCCCGGTCGACACGCTCCTCGGCGAGGTCTCGGAGCCGATCCGACCGTACACCCCGACTCCCGAACTCGGTCCCGGCCGACCCGAAGGGATCGAACGCGCCGCCGAGATCATCGCCGACGGGGAGGAGGCGACGATCATCGCCGGGGCCCAGATCGCCTGGGACGGCGAGGACGCCATCGACGAGGCGGTCCGGCTGGCGGAGGCCTCCGGCGCTCGCGTCCACGGCGAGGTGCTCCAGTCGGCGATCGCCTTCCCGACCGGCCACGACCAGTGGATCTCGGCGGCCGGAAAGAGCGCCGACGCGCTCCGGGAGATCCACGACGCCGACACGCTGCTCCTGCTCGGCTGTTCACACCACACGCCGACGCTCGGCCACACGGAACCGATCACGCCGCCGGATACCGACGTCGTCGCCGTCGGGACGAACCCCTGGGAGATCGGAAAGAACGAGCCGGTCGACGTAAGCCTGCTCGGCGACGTCTCGGAGACGCTGGAGGCGCTCGCGGACGCGGTCGAGGATCGGGTCCCCGAATCGGAACGCGAGCGGCGTCTCGAGGCGGTTCGGGAGTTCAAGGCCGCGAAGGCGAGCGGAGCGGACGACGCGGACGGGGACGGGGCGGAAACGGAGCGGTTCCTCTCGAAGCCCGAGCTGGCGGACGCGATCGCCGAGGTCGCCCCCGAGGCGTACCTCGTCGACGAGAGCGTCACCACGCGCGGCGCCCTCTACACCCAGATCGAGATGGGCCCGAGACAGCTCCACGGCAACAAATCCGGCGGACTCGGCTACGGTCTCCCGGCGGCGGTCGGCGCCGCGATCGCGGAGAACGACCGCGAGAACCCCCGCTCCGTGATCGGGACCGTCGGCGACGGCTCCTACCTCTATTACCCGCACTCGCTGTACTCCGCCGCCCGCTACGACGTGGATCTCACCGTGTTGGTCTCGAACAACCACAACTACCGGATCCTCAAGGACAACGCGGCGCGCGTCCTCGGGGAGCGCGGCGAGGATCCGGAGTTCTCGATGATGGACTTCGATCCGGGCGTCGACTTCGTGCAGAACGCCGAGAGCCACGGCGCCGACGCCGCGTCCGCGGAGACCTACGAGGAACTCGTGGACGAACTCGAGTCGGCGATCGACGACGACGGGGCGAACGTGATCGACGTCGCGGTGCGGGACTGACCGACGTCGCGGTGTGGAGGTGCTCGGGGTCGATCGAAACGAACCCCCTCGAGGTCGTTCGCCGGCGCCGTCGATCCGGCGTCCGCAGGGGACCAACTATATGGCCGTGGGCGCCCCTTGAAGGGACGATGGACGTTCGCGAGGGGGACCGGGCACAGTCCGTACAGGTCGGGGTCATCTTCCTGTTCGGGTTTCTCATCGTCGGCCTGTCGGTCTATCAGGTCGCGGTCGTGCCCGAACAGAACCGCCAGGTCGAGTTCAACGCCTACCAGCAGGCGGCGGCGGACCTCACGGACGTGCGAAACGACGTCCTGGCCACGGCGGAGCGCGATACAACCCTCGGAACGACGGTGAAGACCGGCGTGCAGTACCCGAGTCGTGCGATCTTCGTCAACCCCGGTCCGCCGCCCAACCGGATCGCGACGACGGGGGAGCGGAACGTGTCGATCGAGAACGTCGAGGCGGTCGACGCCGAGGCCGACAACGCCCGCGCGTTCGTCGCGAACAACGTGAGCGACCGGAGCTACGCGACCCGTGACGTTCGCTACGACCCGAACTACAACGTGCTCAACGCGCAGCCGATGGTCGTGACCGGACAGCAGGCCTATCGCGTCGCCGGCGACCGGCCGATCCCGCTCGCCAGCCAGACCCTCATCGGCGGCGAGGAGGGCGAACGGATCCATCTCACGACGATCGACGGCGACCTCTCCGCGGGGGGGTCCACCGTTCCGGTCACGAGCGACTCCGTGAGCGCCTCGACCCGGGCGACGACGATCCGATCGGCCGACGGCGGGGACATCACGCTTCGACTCGAGACGCCGGCTGGGCTGTCCGCGGACGGGTGGATCGACCGGACGGGACGCGACCTCAACGGGACATACGCGCGCGTCCTGAACGTCGAAAACGCGACGACCGGCGGCGGTCCAGAGCGGGTCGCCGTCACCCTCGCCGGGGGCGGCGGACGGTCCTACCAGCTTCGTCTCTCGCGCGTCGAGGTCCGAAGCGCGGATGCGGCGTCGACGGTCGAGGACCCCGAACCGGCGTACATCACCTCCCGAGGGGAGGGATACCGGACGGTGAGTGCCGGCCAGCGAACCGCGGTTTCCACACGGGTTCGAGACGAGTTCACGAATCCGGTGGAGGGGGCGACGGTCCGGTTCAACGTCACCCGGAGCAATGCGACCCTGGTCGACGCGGACGGCCAGAGCCTCGGGACGACACACGAGGTCACGACGACCGCCGAGGGGACCGCGTCGGTGCGCGTCGACACGGCGGGCGTGACCGAGGACGTTCGCGTGAACGCGACGGCGGTCGATGCGACGTCGGAGTTCGATTCGACGACGGCCGAGATACAGATACTCGAGACCGGAACACCGGCTCCCGGCGAGCAAGCCTCCGCGAGCATAACCACGGGATCCCCGAGCATCTCGGGAGATAGCGTCACGGTGCCGCTGGAGAATCCGACGGGCGAATCGGCGACGATCGAGGCGCTCGGGTTCAACTTCTACTTCGAACAGACGCCGGGTAGAGGAGGTGGCGGCAATAATCGAGACGTGAGTTCCGCCACGCTCGCGTCGACGGGACAGACATTCGAGATACCCGGACCGATCGATCCCCTCGATCAGGAGATCGCCGTTCCGGCGACCGGAACCGACGTGACGTTCCAGTTCGACGACACGCCGAGGGAGGGGGACTTCTTCGTGATCACCGTTCAGTTCGCCGACGGCGTCACGAGGACCTTCTTCGTCTGACTGTGAGCGGGGTTCCGCTCAGTCCTCCTCGACGACCTCGGGGTCCTGGATGGCCGACTGCAGCGAGTCGAGGCCGTTGACCCACTCGGAGACGAGGCCGTACTCGAGGTCCTCGACGAGTTCGATGTCGAGGCGGTCGCCATCGATGACGCGCGTGCCGGCCTGGACGACGTACCCGAGGGCGGCATCGAGGTCCTCGTCGGCCTCGGCGTCGGCGGCCGCGCGGACGTACTCGTCGAGGTCGCCCTCGACCGTACCGCCGACGACGTACTCCTCGGCCGCGTAGAAGACGGGGACGAGGGACGTCTGGACGCCGTCTATCAACATCGCCTCCTCCTCGTCCTCCAGTTCGACGTCGGCTAAGACGATCTCGCGGACCGTCTCGATCTCCTCGAGGGCGCGGTCGTCGTCGATCCGGCCGTCGTCGAGCGCGGAGAGGATCTTCGCGACCGCGATGGCGGCGTCGTCCTGGAGGTTCAAGAGCAGACGGGCGGAGTCCTCGTTTTCGGGATCAAGGTCCTCCTCCTCGACGCGAGTGATCCAGTTCTGCCAGCGTTCCTCGGTGTAGAAGGTCTCTACGGCGTCGTCGGCGTCCTCGGTCATGTACCAACCGTCTCGTGGGCCACTCAAATGCCTTTCTTATCCGCCATCCTCACGGGAGGGAGTGGCACGACGGGCGGGTCGATGCGACGCCCGTCCGCGCCTCCCTCACGCGTGACCCGCGTCCCCGAGTTCAAGTGGATCCGCGCCGTCCACCCGACATGGCTCTGTACGACGCGATCGCCGATCTCCCCGTTCACATCGAGACGGAGGAACGGCGCCAGCGCCGCGCCGAAACGACGAGCGAGTTCGAGCGCGTCACGACCGAGATCGAGCTCTCCGGCGAGGGTGCCGTTGGACGCGGCGAGGACGTCACCTACGACGAGGTCGACCACGACCGGTTCCCCGAGGCGCCGGACCTCGACCTCGCGGGCGAGTGGACGATCGACTCCCTCTCGAACCACCTGGGGGAGATCGACCTCTTCGCGGACGGCGGGCCCGAACGGGAGCCCTCGCGGGCCTATCGGCGGTGGGCCTACGAGAGCGCGGCCCTCGATCTGGCGTGTCGACAGGCGGGGACCGACGTCGCGAGCGTCCTCGATCGCGAGGTCGAGCCGGTCCGGTTCGTGGTCTCCACCCGGCTCGGCGACCCGCCGAGCGCGGACCGGATCGAGCGGCTGTTGTCGGCCGATCCGGACCTCGAGTTCAAGCTCGATCCGACCCCGGCGTGGACGACGGATCTGGTGGCGGCGATCGCCGACACCGACGCCGTCCGCATCCTCGATCTGAAGGGCTGGTACGAGGGGACGGACGTCGACGTGCCGGCCGACCCGGAGCTGTACGATCTGGTGATCGACTCGTTCCCGGAGGTCGTCATCGAGGATCCGGCGTTCACGGTGGAGACCCGCGAGTCGCTGTCCGCGGAGGCCGACCGGATCGCCTTCGACTACCCGGTGTCCGACCGCGAGAGCCTTCGGTCGCTGCCGGTCGATCCCGGGTGGTGTAACGTCAAGCCCTCACGGTTCGGCTCCCTGAGATCGCTTCTGGAAACGATCGAGTACTGCCTGGGGAACGACATCGAACTCTACGGAGGCGGGCAGTTCGAACTCGGCGTGGGTCGCGATCAGATCCAGCTTCTCGCGTCGCTTTTGTACCCGAACGGGCCGAACGACGTCGCGCCGCGCGCGTACAACGACCCGGACTCCTCGCCGCCGTACCCGGGGAATCCGCTGTCGATCGACGACGTCGTCGGGTTCCGGATCGAACGCGAGTAGCGACGCGTCGCGTCCGCCGGAACTCCACCGGGAAACGAATCAAGCGCCTCTCCGGAATTCCCGTGAGCGGAGCGAACGGGAAGTCGGAGTGGCGCGAAGTGAGTGAAACGAACCGAGCGCCTCTCCGGAAGGTGCAGCTTCAAGTCGGTCGAACCGAATGTCGATCGGACGTGAGCAACTCGACGATCCGCCGCGCCTGGTCGGACCCGTACCGCCGGCGCTGGGTGCTGTGGGGCATCCTCGCCGTCTCGTTCCTGCTCGTCAACGTCTACCGGCTCTCGACGGCGGTGCTCGCCGGCGACCTGATGGACGCGCTCGGAACGACGGGGGCCCAGCTCGGGACGCTGCACGCGATGTTCTTTCTCGTCTACGCGCTGTTGCAGATCCCGACCGGCGTGCTCGTCGACCGGATCGGCCCCAGGATGACGGCAGCGAGCGGCGGGGCCGTGATGAACGTCGGGGCGATCTGGTTCGCGCTCGCGGACACCTACGTCTCGGCGCTGGGCGGCCGGTTCCTGGTGGGCCTCGGCGGGAGCGTCATCTTCGTCTCGCTGCTCGGCTTCTGTGCGAACTGGTACCGCGTCGACGAGTTCGGCACGATGAACGGGATCTCCTTCGGGGTGAGCGGCGTCGGCGGCATCCTCGCGACGACGCCGCTCGCCGTGGCGGTCTCGCTCGCGGGTTGGCGGACGGTCCTCCTCGGACTCGCGGGGTTCGGGCTGGCCATGTCGGCGCTCGTCGTTCTCCTCGTCCGCGACTCGGCCGAGCACGCGGGGCTGGAGCCGATCGAGGACACTCCGGAACAGTCACGGCCCTCGGTCGGGGAGATACGGACGTATCTCGGCCGGATCCTCGCCGACCGATGGATCTGGGTCGCCGCGGTGATGCTCTACTGCGTCGGCGGGATCAACTTGACCCTGCTCGGCCTGTGGGGGATCCCCTACGTCGTCCAGGTCTACGGCGTGAGCGTGACGACCGCCTCGACGATCACGCTGCTCGGCGGGATCGGGACGGTGATCGGTCCCCCGGCGTTCGGGTGGGTCACGGATCGGATCGGCCGTCGCTCGGAGTTCATCCTCGCGTCGACGGTGGGGTATACGATCGCCGTCGGGACCATCGCACTCCTCGGCGACCCCCCGCTCGTCGTCGTCGGAGCGGCGTTCTTCCTGGTCGGCGCCCTCTTCGGCGCCGTCGTGTTGACCTACCCGATGGTCCGCGAGCGCTTCGACGAGCGCGCGAGCGGGATCGCGTTGGGGACGATAAACGGGGCCGCGTTCTTCGGGGCGGCGTCGTTCCCGACGCTCATGGGCTGGGTCCTCGACGTCTACTGGACCGGCGAACTGCTCGACGGCGTCCGCGTGTACACGATGGCCGGCTACCGCGTCGCGTTCGCGATCGGGACGCTCGCCGGCGTCGTGGCGTTGGTCTGTGCGGTCCGGATCCACCGAACGGCCTGAGTCGTGCGGACCGAGCCGCACGGCCACGTCCCGAGCCGTGGAAGGCCATCCGACGCCCGTCTCACCGGGTGAGCGGCATGTTGTAGGACGTCTCCTCGGCCATCACGTGCTCCCAGGTGCGCTCGCACGCACACGAGACCTGCTCGAAGACGCTCGGGTCCTGTCGGAGGTCGAAGTCCTTGATCGCGGTCTGGACGCGGTCGTCACACTCCCCGCAGTTGTGCGCGCCGCGGTCGGAGCCGTGTCCGACCGGGTCGGAGACGACGATCCCGTCGACGTCGGCGGTCTCCTCGAGGACGTGTGCGACGCTCCAGAGCCACGGCGGCCGGTAGCCCCCCTCGAAGAACAGCTCGTCCACCATCGTGTACCGCTGGACGTTACACGGGTTCATCGAGACGGTGTGACATCCCTCGACGTCGACACAGCGGCGCACGGAGGAAACCATGTCCGAGACCGCCTCGGGCTCCGCGAGGAACGGCGGCTTCATCAGGAGGTACGCCTTCACGCCGGCGCCGACGGAGACGGCCTCCGCGCAGGCGGCCTCGAAGTCCGCGAACTCGAAGTACTTGTTCACACAGTCCCGGCGGACGCGATCGGTGGCCGTCTCCAGACCGATTGCGACGTCCGTCTCGAGGCCGACCTCGGTGAAATCCGATACGGAATCCGCCTCGACGAAGTCGGGCAGCGACTCGACGACGATCCGGTCGCGATCGGCGAAGGTATCGGCGATGGCGGCGCGCGTCTCGGCGGGGACCTCGCGCTCGTCGAGGAACGATCCGGAGGTGTAGATCTTGACGAGCTCCGAGGGGTACTCGGCGTTGTTCCGCTCGTGGGCGAGGCAGGCGTCGATCTGGTCCATCAGCGCCTCGTGGGGGACGCTGCCGCCCTCGACGGATTCGGCGACGTAGCCGCACATCGTACAGCCGCCGGCGCGGGCCCACCGGCAGCCGCCGGTGTTGAGGATGATCGTGAGCGACTGGCGGACGCCGTCGGGGGTGTTGTCCTCGTCGATCCACACCCGGGTCGGCTCGTGGGGGTCGTAGGTCTCCTCGCGCTCGGCGCGGACGTCGCGCATCACGGCGTTGTGCGCGTCCATGCCGCGCCCCTGCTCGTAGGCGTCGGGGGTCGGAGTGCTCATTACGTCCCGATCCGGGACGACCGCCTAAAGCCGCTTCGTCCGGCGGGAGCCGCGGCCGGTTCGGATCAGTAGTCGAGGTCGAGCGCCCAGTTGACCGCGAGCGAGACGGCGACGAGCGCAAGGAGGACGGCGAGGAACCCGAAGGAGATCCCCCAGTCGAACCGGTCGGCGAGGAACCCCATCACGACGGATCCCAGCGAGGCGACGATCATGTAGACGGTCCGAACGAGCCCGAATCCGGCGCTTCGTTCGTCGGCCGTCATCTCCTCGAAGAACCGGGGCAACACGGCCGGGCCGAAGCTCATGGCGAAGCCCACGAGGACCGACCCGACCGCGAGGACGACGAGCCCGTCCTCGAGCGTCAACGCCGCGATCCCGACGACGCCGGCGAGCATGCAGCCGGCAGTGACCCCGTCGCGTCCCAGGCGGTCCGCGAGGATCCCGACGCCGACCTGGCCGATCCCCTGGGCGACGAAGTACAGCGAGAAGAGCGCGCCGGCGAGCGCGGTCGAGTAGCCGTGGCGCTCGACGAGCAGGGTCGGCAGGAACGAGGCGACCCCCTGCCAGGCGAACTCGCCGACGAGGGCGAGCCAGAGCGTAAAGAGGATCGAGGGCCGCGAGAGCAGGTCGACCATCGGCTCGAGTCGAAACCGGTCGCGAAGCGACTCGTCGATCCGGCGTGGATCGACCGGCCGCACGCGCCAGGCGAACAGCACGACCGTTGGGATCCCGATCGCGGCGGTGATCGCGACCGCCGGTCGCCACCCGTACCGGTTCGCGATCCAGGCGACGGCGACGGGCGTCGCGAGCCCCGCGACCGTCCCGCCGGCGTTGTGGATCCCGATCGCGCTTCCCACGTCGTCGTAGAGCCGCGAGACGAGCGTCGTGGCGACGCTGAAGTGGAGTCCCGCAAGCGCGCCGAGCAGGATCGCGGCGAGGAAGAAGACGGGAAAGACGGGCGCCAGCGCCACGACCAGACAGGCGACCGCGGTCCCGCCGACGGAGACGAGGACGACCGTCCGGTCGCCGTAGCGGTCGGCGAGCACCCCGCTCGGATACTGGACGAGCCCGTAGGCGAGCCACATCCCGCTCAGGGCGACGCCGATGGCGGCGTTCGAGACCCCGAACTCGTCCGTGATCGCCGGCACGACCGGGCTGATCGCCAGGCGGCCGACCATCGTGACGAGGAACGCGAGCGTACACAGCGTGAGGACGGTGTCGCGATACCGCCACGTCGGGAGCCAGCGAGCCTGCACCGTACTCGGGTATCGATCCCGCGGCAAAGAACGTGCGGGTCCCGGCGATCGGTTGCCGGTGAACGGACGCACCCGACGGATGCCCGAGAGCCGCCGCGAGGCGCGTCGGGAGAAGATTGATTACGGTCACCGATCGATCGCCGAACATGGCCCCGCATTCAGACTCGCCCTCCAGCGAGATCGAATCGACCAACGACGACGCGATCGACGATCCCGACGACGCCGGCGACGATCCCGGCTGTCCGAAGTGCGGCCACGGCGAAACCGAGGTCGGCGCGATCTCGACGACCGGCGGCGGCCTCTCGAAGATGTTCGACATCCAGACGAACAGCTTCAAGGTCGTCTCGTGTACCAACTGCGGCTACTCGGAGCTCTACCGCGACACCACCTCCGGAGCGAGCGACATCGTCGACGTCTTCCTCGGGTGATGGCGGGGGCGGGACTCGTCTCCATCGTAATCCTGCTCGCGATCGTCGCGCCGGTCGTCCTCTACCTCCTCGTGCGCTCGGAACACGACCGCCGCGAGGTGATGGACAGACGAAGCGCCGAACGAGCCGCTCGACGCGACGCCGACGAGGGTGTTCGCGAGGCCGATGACGAGCCGAGGGCTAACGGCGACGAGTGGGGCAGCGAAGACGGGGATTCGACCGCCGGGCGCGGCGGCTGGAAGTAGCCGAGTTCGAATCACTCCTCCGAGTCGGCGAAGTCGTCGTAGATCCGGTCCATCCGCGCCGCCATGACGAAGTCCGTCTCGTGGAGCCCGTCTATCGCGTGGGTCCACATCTCCACCGTCACCTCGCCCCACCGCAGGTGGACGTCGGGGTGGTGCCACTCCTCCTCCGCGAGTTCGCCGACCTCTATCGTGAAGTCCAACGCCTCCCGGAAGTCCTCGAACGCGTAGGTCCCCTCGAGGTGGTGGTCGTCGACGACGGTCCAGACGTCGTCGTCCAGTTCGTCGAGCAGTTCCGCGTACTCGTCCGCCGAAAGCGGGTCCTCGGCGGAGGAACACGCCTCGCACTCCCGATCCGCGAGTTCAGGGGTCATGTACGTCCGTAGGGGCTCTTTCGGCATGTATCTTGCCGGGAGGACGTGTCGCCATCCAGTCGGCGTTTCCCCCGATCCCAACCCCTTTGGCGATCGGCGGTACCGATGAGGTATGTACGCGACGGCACCCGACCTGCTGCGGTTGGCCATCGTGCCGGTCCTCGCGTGGGCGGCGCTTCGCGACGTCCGGACGCGCCGGCTCCCGAACCGGATCTGGCCGCCGCTTTATGCCCTCGGAGCGGTCTGTCTCCTCTGGGAGAGTGCGCTCCGGTGGCCGCTCTCGGGGCTCGACGGGCGGCTGTTTCTCGTCAGGATCGCGATCAGCCTGCTCTTCGTCGCGCCGCTCGGGATCGGGTTCTGGTACGTCGGCGGCTTCGGCGGCGCCGACGCCAAGGCGCTGGCCGCGATCGCGATCGTCCTCCCGACCTACCCGAGCTACGTCCTGCCGGTCGCCGGGATCCCGGCGCTTCCGGCGGTCGAGACGCACGTCGGCGTGTTCTCGTTGACCGTCCTCACGAACACCGTCCTGATCGGCGTCTGTTACCCGATCGGGCTCGGCGTCTACAACGCGCTTCGGGGGCGGTTCTCGGCCGCGATGTTCCTCGCCCGGCCGGTCGACGTCGAGCGCCTCCCCGACCTGCATGGCCGGCTCTTCGAGACGCGCGAGGGATACACGCGGCGCGGGCTCGACCTCGACGCGCTCCGGATGTACCTCCGCTGGCGCGGCCTGACGCTCGCGGCGGTTCTCGAGGAGCCCGACCGCTATCGTGACCCGGAAACCGTCGACGAGACGTTCGATCCGACCGACGGCGGCACGCATCTGGAGCCGGCGACCGACGGCGGCGAGGGTCCAGAGAAGCCGGGGTCAGAGCCGAAGCCGGAGTCGGAGCCGGACTCGGAGCCGGAGCCAAATCCGGACATGAACCCGGAGCCGGACCCGGATCCCTGGGCGGCGGAGCGGTTTCTCGCGTCGATCGAGGGATCCGCCTACGGAACGGATCCCGGGACGCTCCGTGAGGGGCTCGAGACGGTCTGTGAGCCCGACCGGGACCGCGTCTGGGTCTCCCCGGGAATGCCGTTCGTGGTGCCGATGTTCCTCGGGCTCGTCGTCTCTCTCACCTACGGCGACGCGTTGTTCGCGTTCCTGCGAGCGATCGGGCTGGTGTGAGGCCGACCGCAGGCGGACCGATCATCGGGCGATACCCGCCCGTCAGGCGGAGCCGCCGGCCTCGATGGTCGTCTCGCGGGTGCGGTCGCCGTCGCGCCACCGGAGGTCGAGTCGCATGCTCGGGTCCTCCAGGTCCGCGATCTCCGGATCGGAGACGGGGAACTCGAACTTCCGGACGGCGATCTCACCGGCCGGCACCGAGATCGCGATCGCCTCCGCGGGAGCGTACGCGATCCGCGGCCCCCGGCGGTTGAGGGCGGCGACGAAGGTCCCGTCGACGTCCCCGACGTTCGAGACCGTCACCCGCGCCGTGACGGTCCCGCCGATCGAGACGGACTCGGGAGCCTCGAAGGAGACCTCGAAGTCGGTCGGCGGCCGGACGAGTCGAGCACGTGCCGCCTCGGGGAGCGCGTGCTCGCCGTCGGGACGGACGAGTCGGGCGTCCTCGGCCCCGGACAGCGGCTTGGAGAGCGGGACGGCGATCCATCCACGCGCCGCCGGATCCGACTCGGGAAGGCCGTAGGCGTCGCCGAATCCGGGCAGCGACCACGGGTCCTCCCCGATCCCGGCGGTCGCCGGGTGCGTCCCGTCCGGAGTCCCGATCGCGAACCCGTCCGCGGGATACGCCCCGGGGTCGGCGGTCTCGACGTCGGCGATCAGGTACTGTTCGTTCCGGTCGCCGTAGACGCCGTAGGAGTCCGGCGAGTCGAGCGCGACGACCGCGGGACGAACCGTCACGTCGTGGACCGTGACGCCGCCGTTCTCCCCGTCCTCGCTCCCGCTTCCGTCGCCGAAGCGACCGACGCTTCCGAGACACCCGCCGAGCGATGCGAAGGCGACGGGACAGAGCCCGGCCAGGAAGCGACGTCGGGAGGCGGTCATGGTCCCGGCTACGCGTCCGTCCGTGAAAACACCACAATTGGCACAAAGGGGCGTTTGAGTCATCCGGGCGACGAAGCGCCACAACGGCTATGGCGTCGCCGACCCAGGTCGGCCCATGGGTCCCGTCAACGAATCCGAACTCGAGTGGGACGCCGAGGAGCACGGGGAGGCGAGGTTCCGCCGCAAGCAGCTCGGCGAGGCCGGCGACGGCGAGCGGATCGGCTGTGGCCTCTACGAGCTGCCCGCCGGATCCCGCTCGTGGCCGTACCACTACCACGCCGCGAACGAGGAGGCGATGTACGTGCTCTCGGGGTCCGGATCGCTTCGGCTCGCGGGGGAAACGTACCCGATAGAGGCCGGCGACTACGTCGCGTTTCCGGCGAACGAGGCGGGCGCACATCGCGTGATCAACGACTCCGAGGAAACGCTTCGATACCTGATGGTCTCGACGATGGAGGACCCGGGCGTGACCGTGTATCCCGATTCCGGGAACTTCGGCGTCTACGTCGGATCGCCGCCCGGCGGGCGCGATTCGCGGTCGCTACACGGGTACTACGCGATCGACGACGGCGTGGACTACTGGGAGGACGTTGCGAGCGGAGACGCTCCCGATGCGGACGCAGATTCCGACCCCGACCCCGATGCCGACACCGGATCCGATCCCGACGCCGATTCCGGAACGGTGGAGTGAACACGGCCGCGGACCCCAAAAGGCCTATTCGACCGGTCCGCCTCGAGTGTCGTATGAGCGAATCCGAAAGCGGGATCGAGGAGGCCGAAGTCGACGTCGACTTCGGCGAGGACGGTCTCGTCCCCGCGATCGCCCAGGACGCGGACTCCGGGGAGGTGTTGATGCTCGCGTACGTCTCGCCAGAGGCGCTCGACCGGACCCTCGAGACGGGCGAGGCCCACTACTACTCCCGCTCGCGCGAGGAGCTGTGGCACAAGGGCGGGACCTCCGGACACGTCCAGTCGATCGAGGAGGTGCGGGTGGACTGCGACGAGGACACGCTTTTGTACCTCGTCGACCAGACGGGCGGCGCCTGCCACACCGGCCACCGGTCGTGTTTCCACCGGACGATCGACGGCGAGCACGTCGGCGAACGGGTCTTCGAGCCCGACGAGGTGTACTGACGATGCGTACCCGGGAGGCGGAGTGAGATGACGGACTCGCGAGCGGCGGACGAGGACGAGGGGACCCACGTCGAGCCGGGCGAACCCGCGGTCGGGGAGGCGGACGAGGCGGTGACGAGGGCAGCCCGCGCCGCCGCCGAGCTGCGCGAGCGCTACGACGAGCGCCACGCCATCGAGGACCGGATCGAGGAGATCGGACGCGAACGCGTCGAGGCGGCCGCGGACGGGTATCGGACCGCGATCCGGGTGCTCGACCGATACGAGGAGGACGCGACGGGAACCGGCGACTTCGAGTCGTACGTCCGGTTCGAAAGCGAGTTCGACGCGGCGACGAACGTGGACGAGGACGTGCCCGCGGGCGACGCCTTCGAGGCGGCCGACGAGGCGGCCGACAAACGGCGGCTCTCGACGGAGGACTTCGAGGCCGCACGCGAGGCGCTCGAGCCGGCGGGGGAGTACGTCGACCTGCTCGAGCGACGCGACGAGGCGATCGACGCGTACCGGCGAGCGAGACACGACGCGCGGGAGGCGCGCGACGAGCTCGCAGAGCACGTCTCTGAGCTCGAGCGGATCGAGGAACACGCCGACGTCGACCTCGACGCGCCGGTCGAGGAGCTGGAGGAGCCGATCGAGGCGTACAACGAGGCCGTCGAGGAGGACTTCGAGACGCTTCTGAAAGCCGAGAGCGCGCGGGAGGTCTTCGACGTCCTCGAGACCGCGGAGCGCTATCCGCTCGTCGAGGTCGACCGACCGCCCGCGGACCTGCGGGAGTACGTCGCGGAGCACGCCGCCGGGGAGGAGCCGCTCCGGACGCTTCTGGAGTACGCGGACTACTCGCCCTCGAAGCTCGACCACTACGTCGAGGACCCCGGCGCGCTCCGGACCGCGGTCGCGGTCCACCGGACGTGGATCGACCGGCTCGACGGCGAGCCGTTCAGGGTCGAGTGCCCCCCGAAGCCGGCCGAGGAGCTCCGTTACCGGATCAAGGAGCTCACCCCGATCGTCTCCCGGTTCGCCGACGAGGAGACGGTGGCGCTGTTGCGCGCGGTCGACGACCTGACGCGGTCCGAGGAGTACGAGTCGCTGCGGGAGGCCGCGACCGTCCGTGCCGAACTCGACGACGAGGAGCTGTCGCTTCTCGTCTCCGGTGTGATCCACGACCGCCTGACGACGGCGCGTGACGTCCTCGACCTCCTCGAGTCGGTGATCGCGGAGACGGAGGAGTGAGCTAGCGGGCGTCCTCAAGCGCGTCGATCAGATCGGCGGCGAGTTCGCTCGCACGGTCGTCCGAGCGCGCCTCGGCGTAGACGCGGATCTTGGGCTCGGTCCCCGAGGGCCGAACGAGCACCCACCCGTCGTCGTGGTCGAGGCGATAGCCGTCGGTGGTGTCGAGCGCCGCGTCGGCCGCGCGCGCATAGTCCTCGGCGGCGGCGAGCAGCCGGTCGCGTTCGGCCGTCGAGCCGTACTCGAGCCCGGACCGGACGTTGTGGTAGTCCGCGTACGGCGCCACGACCTCGCTCGCGGTCGCCCCGTCCGCGAGGAGTTCGAGGAAGCGCGCCGCGATGAAGGCGCCGTCGCGCGAGAGGCGGTACTCCGGGAAGAAGACGCCGCCGTTGCCCTCGCCCGCGATCGGGACGCGCCGACCTTCGGCCTCCAGCTCGCGAACGCGGGTGATGATGTGGGTCGCCCCGATGGGCGTCAACTCGAGGTCTGCGCCGACGTCCTCACAGACGTCAACGAGCCGCTTGGAGGCGTTGACCGCGGAGACGACCGCGTCGCCGGGCGAGAGCGCGTCGGCCGCGAGCGCGGCGAGGGAGGCGTCCCCCTCGATGTACGTCCCGGTCTCGTCGACGAAGACCGCCCGGTCGGCGTCGCCGTCGTGGGCGATCCCCAAATCGGCGTCCGTCGTCCGAACCAGCCGCCGGAGGTCGTCGAGGTGGTCCGGGACGGGCTCGGGAAGCCGGCCGGGAAAGCGACCGTCCGGCTGGGCGTTGACCGTGCGAACCGAACAGCCGAGCCGGCGGAACACCTCGGGATTGGCGACCGACCCTGCCCCGTGGCCCGGATCGACGGCGACGGTCAACTCGGCGTCGACGATCGCCTCCCGGTCGACGGCGGAGACGACGGACTCGACGTACGCGTCCGCGACCCCGTCGATCTCGCGGGTCGAACCGGCCGAGAGGGGGTCGGCGTCGGCGAACGACTCCTCGAGAACCAGCTCTTCGACGCGCGAGAGCGCGTCCACCGTCAACTCGACGCCGTCGGCACCGACGAGCTTGATGCCGTTGAACTGGGGCGGGTTGTGCGAGGCGGTGACGAGCACGCAGGGGATCCCGTGTTCCTCGCAGTACCGCCCGACCGCGGGCGTCGGGACGACGCCGAGGCGATCGACGTCGCGGCCGACCGCCGCGAGCCCCGCGGCGACCGCGTTCGAGAGCAGCTCCCCCGTGGTCCGCGTGTCACGGGCGACGGCGACCCGGTCCGTCCCCCAGACCGTCCCCGCGGCCTTCGCGATCCGCATGGCGAACTCCGGCGAGAGGTCATCGAGCGCGACGCCGCGGACGCCGCTGGAGCCGAAGAGCTTCATACGCCGACCAGGGTGGCGGGTGGGAAAGCCGTTCCGAAGGACGCGACCCACGCCGTCCGACGAACGCGATCCACGCCGAATCGGCCAGGACGGGGCCACGCCCGATCGAACGTCGGGACGTTCATACGACTGCGCCCGATACCCTCGACATGGAGCTGTCACGACGGGACCTGCTCGCGAGCGTGGGAACCGCCGGTACCCTCGGCGTCTCGGGGTGTCTCGACTTCGCGGCCGGCGAGGGGCCGCAGGGGCCCTCGGGCGACATCGACGACCTGCAGTGCGAGGAGGAGGGGTTCCGGCGGCTGGACCAGCGGTTCTCCGAGGAGGGAATGAGCTACGTCAGCGCCTACACCGCAGAAGACGTCCGGTTCGAACTCGCCGCACAGGGGACCGAAAAGACGTACGGGAGCGATCTGCGGGTCGTCCTTCGCTGTCTCGATCAGGGCGTCGACGTCGAGATCGCCAGCAGCGACCATCTCGCCATCCAGCGTGAGACCGCCTCGGGCTGGCGCGACGTCCGTGGGACGACCGACGGGAGCGCCGTCACCTATCCCGACGAGACGAAGACGGTCGGTTCCGGCGGCGGATACACCTGGTCGATCACGCTTCGCGAGGAGTCCGTCGCCGACACGCTTTCGACCGCGGATCTGACGGTCTGTCCCGAACTGGGGATCGGCCAACACCGGTTCGTCTACTGGGGCCTCCCCGGTGAGACGGCGATCGGCCGGCAGTTCGAGCTGATCGGTTGATCGCCGATGCGAAAGGAGACCGCCGAGAGGCGTCAGATCACCGATTCAGCGTGTGGATCGCCTGATCCCGAACGTTCTCCGCGGCCTCCATCACGGCCTCCGCGAGCGTCGGGTGCGTGTGGATCGTCGCCGCGACGTCCTCTACGGTCGCGCCCATCTCGACCGCGAGCGTGACCTCCGCGATCAGCTCCGAGGCCTCCGGGCCGACGATCTGGCCGCCGAGGACGAAGCCGGTCTCCTCGTCCGCGACGATCCGAACGAACCCGTCGGTGTGGCCGGTCGTGAGCGCCCGCCCGGAGGCGTTGAACGGCATCTCCCCGACCGCCGGATCGAAGCCCTCCGCCTCGGCCTCCGAGGGCGTCAGCCCGACGGTCGCGATCTCCGGGTCGGTGAAGACCGCCGCCGGGACGGCCTGGTGGTCGAGCGCGGCTGGCTCGCCCGCGATCGTCTCGGCCGCGACGATCCCCTCCCTGGAGGCCGCGTGCGCGAGCATCGGGTCGCCGGCGACGTCGCCGACGGCGAAGACGTGATCGAGGTCGGTCCGCGCCCGGTCGTCCGTCTCGATGAATCCGCGGTCGTCCGTCTCGAGGCCGAGGTTCTCGAGATCGAGGGTGTCCGAGACCGGTCCGCGGCCGACGGCGACGAGCACCCTGTCGGCGTGGTAGCTCGAACCGGCGTCGTCCGTCGCCTGATCGCCGGCGTCGTCCGATCCGGAGTCGTCGGCATCGACATCCTCACCGTCGTTGTCCGCCGGCGGCTCCGTCTCGATCAGGATCCCGCCGTCCGCGGCGTTCGACCAGCCGGTCGCCCCCTCGCCGGTCCGGATCTCGATGCCGAGGTCCGCGGCGCGGCGTTCGACGACGCGCGTGACGTCCTCGCCGTAGGGCAGGAGGATCTCATCGAGCATCTCGAGGACGGTCACCTCGCTGCCCAGCTTGGCGTAGACGGTCGCGAGTTCCATCCCGATGTAGCCGCCGCCGACGACCACGAGCCGATCGGGGACGGTCTCGGCCGCGAGCGCCTCCTTCGAGGACCACACCGGGTCGTCGCCGAAGGAGAAGCCGGGGATCTCGATCGGTCGCGATCCGGTTGCGATGATCGCGTGTTCGAACTCGATCGACTCCGAGCCGCGCCCCTCGCCGCCGTGGGCGATTCGGGCCGTGTGCTCGTCGACGAAGGTGGCGGTCCCCTCCACGAGGTTCACGCCGTTCGCCTTACAGAGCTTCTCGACGCCGCCGGTCAGCTGTCCGACGACGCCCGACTTCCACGACTGCATCCCCTCGAAGTCGATCGCCGGGTCGGCGTGAACGCCCATGTGTTCGGCGGAGCCGGCCTCGTGGGCCACGTCCGTCGCCGTGATGAGCGCCTTCGAGGGGATACACCCGCGGTTGAGACACGCGCCGCCGTAGGCGTCCCGCTCGCAGAGCGTGACGTCGAGCCCGTGTTGTGCGGCGCGGATGGCGGCGACGTAGCCGCCCGGTCCACCGCCGATGACCAATACCTCCGTTCCCGTCGAGACGTCTCCTACTACCATGATTGTGTGTTCCGTGATACCGTGTTACTCCGCGAGCAGGAGCATCGGGTCCTCCAGATGCGCCCGCACCGTGTTCATAAACCGCGCGGCGACCGCGCCGTCGATCACGCGGTGGTCGATCGAGAGCGAAAGCGGGAGAGTCGGACGAGCGACGACCCGATGGCCGTTCGCCGGGTCCGCTCCCCCACCTTCGGATACCGATGCCGCTCCACCGGCTCGCGCGCCGCCGAGTTCCTCGGCGGGCTCGGCGACCGGCCGGTGTTCGATCGCACCGAGCCCGAGGATCGCCGTCTCGGGCGGATTGATTATCGGGGTCGCGTACTCCCCGCCGATGGCCCCGAAGTTCGTGATCGTGAACGTGCTTCCGCGAAGCTCCTCGGGGGAGCACTCGCGGGCGCGGGCACGCTCGATGAGATCCGAAAGCGTCTCCGCCAGCTCGAAGAGCCCCAACTCGTCGGCGTCCTCGACGACCGGAACGAGGAGCCCGTCGTCCGTCTCGACCGCGATCCCGACGTCGTAGTACCGCTTCGTCACGATCTCGGCGTCGCCCGAACCCGCGTCATCGGAGGGGTCCTCCCCGACGGTTCGAAGCTCCGAGTTGAGGATCGGATACTCCTCGAGCCCCGCGATGACCGCCTTGATGACGAAGGGGAGGTAGGTGAGCCGGATCCCACGCTCGTCCGCCCTCGACCGGAGCCGATCGCGCGCCTCGACGAGCGCGGTCACCTCGGCCGTGTCGTGATGGCTGACGTGCGGGGCCGTGAACTTGGATCGCTGCATCCGCTCGCCGGTCGCCCGGCGAACGCCGCGGTAGGGGGTCGTCTCCTCGTGGCGTCCCTCCGACGTCGTCGATGTCGAGCGACCGGACGCCTCGGATCGCTCCGAACTCGCGTCGGCGCGCTCGCGCGCGTCGGGGGCGGCCGCGTACTCGCGAACCTGTTCGGCGGTGACGAGGGCTTCCCCGTCGCGGGTCCGATCGGTCGGGACGACCTCGAGGTCGACGCCGAGTTCGCGGGCGAGACGCCGGGTCGCCGGCACGGCGAGGGTTCGCTCGCGGGCGCCGGAGACGCCGGATTCGGGACCGTCACCGGCCATCTCGACACGGGAGGACGGCGATTCGCGTTTGGAGTCGTCCCCATCGTCCCCGTCGTCCTCCGCGTGTTCGCGAACGTCCGGTTCGGTGATGCGACCGCCGACGCCGGACCCGGAGACGCCATCGAGATCGACGCCGAGTTCGCGGGCGAGGCGGCGGACGGAGGGCGGAGCGAACGTCCGGCCGCTCGAGGAAGCCGAATCCGTTGGCGGCTCCGCTTCACCATCGGGTGGTTCCTCGCCGTCCGCTGACGCCCCTCCGTCATCCCCCGGCGGTTCCCCGTCGTCCACGGGGGGCGAGGAGCCGACGGATCTCTCCTCGTCCGGAACCTCGATCGTGACGATCACCGTCCCGACCGGGACGACCGCGCCCTCCTCGACGTGCAGCTCGCGCACCGTCCCCGTGTAGGGTGAGGGGACCTCAACGAGGGCCTTGTCGGTCTCGACCTCAGCGATCGGCTGATCCTCGCGGACGGCCTCGCCGGGTTCGACGAGCCAGCTCACGATCTCACCCTCCGCGATCCCCTCGCCGACGTCGGGAAGGGAGAACTCCTCGACGGTCATGGTCGACGCCCCGCGACGGTCATGGCTCAAACCCCGCGACCTCACGGATGCCCTCGGCGATGCGCGCCTCGTTCGGCAGGTAGTAGTCCTCCTTGGCGTACTGGGGATAGGGTACGTCGAAGCCGGTCACCCGACCGATCGGCGCCTCCTGATACAACAGCGCCTCCTCCTGGAGGATGGCCGCGATCTCGCTGGCGAGTCCGCCGGTCCGGGGCGCCTCCTGGACGACCGCCGCGCGGCCGGTCCGTTCGAACGCATCCACGATCGCCTCGCGATCGAGCGGCGAGAGCGTCCGGAGGTCGAGGACCTCACAGGAGATCCCCTCTTCGGCGAGGGTCTCCGCCGCCGCGAGCGTCGGCCGGGTCATCGCGCCCCAGGTGTAGACGGCGACGTCCTCGCCCTCCCGTCTCCTCGCGGCCTCGCCGAGGGGGACCGTGTACGGCTCCTCGGGAACGGGGCCGCGAAAGGCCCGGTAGATGAGCTTCGGCTCCAGGAAGACGACCGGGTCGGGATCGCGGATCGACGCGATCAACAGTCCCTTGGTGTCGCGGGGGGTCGAGGGGACGACGACCTTCAGGCCGGGCTCGTGGACGTAGAACGCCTCCTTCGACTCCGAGTGGTGTTCGGGCGCGCGAATGCCGCCGCCGTAGGGGGCCCGCAGGGTGACCCGAAGCGGCATCCGCCCCTGGGTTCGCGTTCGGAACCGCGCGAGGTGTGAGACGATCTGGTCGAAGGCGGGATAGATGAACCCCGAGAACTGGATCTCCGGGACCGGAGCGAGCCCCATCGACGCCATGCCGACCGACGCGCCGACGATCGCCGACTCCGCGAGCGGGGTGTCGACGACGCGGTCCTCGCCGAACTCCGCCATGAGCCCCTCGGTCGCCCGGAAGACGCCGCCGTTCGTCCCGACGTCCTCGCCCAACACGAGGACGTCCTCGTCGCGTTCGAGCTCGGCCTCGAGCCCCTCCCTGACGGCCTGGACGATCGTGAGATCGCGCGACGAGTCGGCGCCGTCGGTCGCGTCGCTTCCGGGACGATCGGAGTCGTGCTCGTCCGCCTCCGTCGCCGCCGGATCGCTCATCGAGGCCTCCGTTTCGACGGCGACGGCTGCCCGTCGGCGCGGGTCAGCCCCGTCGGATCGGTGCGGGTCGCGGGTCGCGTCCACCGTCCCATGGACGAAGACACCGACGCCCGAGTATTAGGGTTTTCGTCGGGATCGACGATACGAAACGGCGGCAGGGACGGTCGAAGGAGATCCGAGTTCAACTCCCGCCGGCGGCCGCCCGTGCCCGGCGGCGTGCCTCCTCGACGGAGCGCCCCTCGCGTACGAGCGCGTCGACGAACAGCTCGCCCGCCTTGTAGGAGGACCGAACCATGGGGCCCGAAGCACAGTAGAGGAATCCGAACTCCTCCTCGGCGACGCGTCGCCACGTCTCGAAGACGTCCGGATGGACGTACTCGAAGACGGCGAGATGGGATCGGGAGGGGCGGAGGTACTGGCCGAAGGTGACGACGTCGACGCCGATCTCACGCAGGTCCGAGAGCACCCGGTAGACCTCGTGGTCGTACTCGCCGAGCCCGAGCATCAGACTGGTCTTGGTGTGGATCTCGGAGGTTCGATTCACGCGCTCGAGCACGCGAAGCGACTGCTCGTAGTTCGCCCGGCGGTCGCGAACCGGCCACTGGAGGCGTTCGACGGTCTCGACGTTGTGGGCGATGACGTCCGGTCCCGCCTCGACGATCCGGTCGATCGCGTCGGGATCGCCGCCGAAGTCGGGGATGAGTACCTCCACGAGGATTCCCGGGTCGCGTTCCTTGATCGCCCGGATCGTCTCGGCGAAGTGTGCCGATCCACCGTCCTCCAGATCGTCGCGATCGACCGACGTGAGGACCACGTACTCGAGACCGATCTCCGCGACTGCCTCGGCGACGTTCGCCGGCTCCTCCGGATCGAGGGGCTCCATCCCGCCGGTCTCGACGTCACAGAAGTTGCAGCCGCGAGAACAGCGGTCGCCCATCAACATGAACGTGGCCGTACCGGGTCCGTCGCGGCCCGACCAGCATTCGCCGAGGTTGGGACAGTTCGCCTCCTCACAGACCGTGTTGAGGTTCCGGTCGCGAAGCGTCGATCGGATCTCCGTGAACCGTCTCCCGGCGGGCGGCCGCATCTTGAGCCAGTCCGGTTTGCGCCGCCTACTGCTCATGGTCGATCCTGGGCCGGAGCCGCCAAAAGCGTGCGGGTCGGTGCGGAGGCGGTGGGGGCTCCCGGCTTCGGCAACCTTTACCACCTGCGACGATTATCCGCGGGTATGCAGTGGAGCACCGACTGGGGTCTGAGAGGCAGGATGGCGTTGACCATGTTCCTGCTTTTCGCCCTCTATCTCGTCTTCATCGCGTTCCTGCTCGAGACGGGGATGATCAGCATGGGCGGAGCGATCGTCTTCATGGGCGCGTTCTCGTTCATCCAGTACTACTACAGCGACAAGCTCGCGCTCAGGAGCATGGGCGCTCGAACCGTCGAGCCGGAGGAGGCGCCGGAACTCCACCGGACGATCGAACGATTGAGCCAACAGGCGGACCTCCCGAAGCCGGCCGTGGCGATCGCCGACACGCAGGTTCCGAACGCGTTCGCGACCGGACGCAACCAGCGGAACGCGACGGTCTGTGTCACGACCGGGCTCACGAACACCCTCTCACAGGAGGAGCTGGAGGGCGTGATCGCCCACGAGCTCGCACACGTCAAGAACCGCGACGTGATGGTGATGACCATCGCGTCGTTCCTCTCGACCATCGCCTTCTTCGTCGTGCGGTGGGGATGGCTCTTCGGCGGCAACGACCGAAACGCCCCACCTGTGTGGGTGGCGATCGCCGTCTCGCTCGTCATCTGGGTCGTCTCGTTCCTGCTGATCCGCGCGCTCTCGCGGTACCGCGAGTTCGCCGCGGACCGGGGGGCCGCGAGCATCACCGGGAACCCGAGCGCACTCGCGTCCGCCCTCCTCTCGATCGACGGTCGGATGGATCGCGTTCCCAAGGAGGACCTCCGGCAGGAGGCCGAGATGAACGCGTTCTTCATCATCCCGATCCGGTCCGGCATCATCGGCAAGCTGGCGAGCACCCACCCCCCGACCGAGCGACGCGTCGAGCGGCTCCGCGAGCTCGAACGCGAGATGGAAACGGCGTGAGAAAGGCCCTAATCCCCGGGGCACGAATCCACGGTCAGTAGATGGGACTCTTCGAGACGATCCGGTCGGTCCTCGGCACGAACGCGGAATCGGACGCGACCCGGGAGGCCGATCCGGAGGACCTCTTCGGCATGTCGACCGCGTACATGACGATGCAGGCGGACCTCGGGTACGACCACGTCGGGGAGGCGGCGCTTTGTTTCTCCGACGTCGACTCGACCGCCTTCGGCGACGCCGTCGAGGAGGTCGAGGCGATCCTCGGCGCCGGCGAGGACGAGACCGGAACCGGGTACCACCAGCACGCAGACGAACACGGGTACCGGTGGTTCGTCCTCGAGGACGAGGATCCGGAGGACCTGGTGACGAGCGTTCACTTCGCCGCCGATACGTTCGTCGAATCCGGGTTCGGATCGCGGCTACTCGCCGCAGTCTTCGGGTTCGAGAACGAGGAGCGGCGCGCCTACTGGATCTACTCGTTCCGACGCGGGAGCTACTACCCGTTCGTCCCGGACGGAGACCACGACCGCGACGAGCGCGTCGAGTTCAAGCTCCGGTCGGTGCTCGAGGGCGAACTCGGCGTCGAGGACGACGAGTCCTACTGGTACCCGTTGTGGCCGGACGCGCCGGGACGTCATCCGTGGGAGTGACGTGCGTGACCGACGACGACTCGACGGGACGAGGGGGGATCGAACGGTCGGGGCGAAAACGCGCGCTCCGACTCGTCGCGATCCAGGCGAGCCTGCTCTCGGCGGCGGCCCACGTGCTGTGGGCGTGGCCGCGGCTCCGGAGCGGAGACGGTCAACGAGCACCGATATTCGTGCTCGCGGCGGCGTTCACGCTCGCGATCGCCGTGGCCACGTTCCGCGGCGGCGAGTACCGGCGGCTGTACGCGCTCGGTGCCGGAACGCTCTCGACGTTCCTGCTCGGGTTTCTCGTGTGGCATCGGTCGGCACCGGTCGAGGCGTTCCTCGCCGACCCGTACGCGATCGTCTCCAAACTCGCCGAGATCGTCGGCGTCCTGGCGTTCGCGGCGCTCTACCGGCTGGCGCCGCCGACGCGGGTCGCCCTCGAGCGTCGACGCGAGGGGAGGCGGGAGGGATAGCCGACGATGGTCGAACCGTACCGGACGGTCGCCGGACGGGCGCGTTCCGCCTTCGAGGTCCGCGGATCGGAGTTCATCGGCCACGCCTCACCGGCCGCCTCCGTCGAGGACGCGGAAGCGTTCGTCGAGACCATCGAGGCGGAGTTCGCGGACGCAACGCACAACGTGCCGGCATATCGCGTTCCGGACGATTCCTCGGACAGGGGTTCGCCCGAGAGCGAGGCGATGCTTCGCGAGTACGCGAGCGACGACGGGGAGCCGAGCGGCTCCGCCGGAAAGCCCTGCTTGAACGTGCTCCAGGGGGAGGAGATCCGCAACGCCGTCGTGGTAGTGACTCGCTATTACGGCGGGACGAACCTCGGGGTCGGCGGGCTCGTTCGGGCCTACTCGCGAGCGACGAAGGAGGCGATCGAGGCCGCGGGCGTGATCGAGGAGGAGCCCGCTCGGGAACTGGACCTGGAGTGCGTCTACGACGACTCCGGGACGGTTCGCGGGATCCTCGAGTCGACCGGTGCCGACTTCGAGGCGACCTACGGCGAGGACGTCTCCTTCGAGGTTCGAGTGCCGATCGACGACGCCGAGGAGCTCGAGGACCGCCTGCGAAGCGCGACGAGCGGGCGCATCGAGATCGGGGAGTAACCGATCACGATCGCGACGGAGTCAGGATTTCGCGGGAAGCGATGGCGAGCAGGTGATACGTCGGGGCGACACGTCGTCGTCCAAATCGTTCCCGCGGCGGTGTATCACGCACCCGCCTCGTTCGCCGCGGGGGAGGTCTCAGGACACGCGGCGGCTGGGTCGCGATCGGTGATAAACCTCCGGCGGAAAGGCGTCGCCGAGCCGCCGATCAGTCGACGATGATGTCCGAGTGATCACCGCCGCCATCCACGGGATCCGTCTCCGTCTCCATCTCGCGTTGGTAACGTGCGATCCATTCGGCGAAGCAGTCCGGACAGAGCCGCTGTGTGTCGATGTTCGCCCGGTCCACGCTCAATCGGACGGTTCGCGAGAGCGCGTCCGGCGTCGGGTCCCCGCAGGCGCTACAGGGGGCGTCGGCCTCCGTGTCGCTCATACCGGCACCTCGACCGGCTTCGACTTAAAAGGGGAGGAGGGATCGGGACTCAGCAACCGCGGGATGAAGACCGACCGTTCAGGGCGATCGATGAATCACGTCGAACGGTGGTCACGTCGTTCGAAACGGCGGTCACGTCGTTCGGAACGCCCTGTCGCCCGCATCGCCGAGGCCGGGGACGATGAAGCCGTCCTCGTCGAGCCGGTCGTCGATGGCGACGGTGAGGAGGTCGGCCTGGGGGACCGCCTCGCCGACGCGAACGAGCCCGTCGGGGGCGGAGACGGCCGAGAGGACGAACAGGTTCTCGAACCCGTCGGCCTCGCTGAGGACGTGGTCGAGGACCGCGGACATCGTCGAGCCGGTCGCGAGCATCGGGTCGGCGACGATGACGGTGTCGCGTTCGGTGATCTCCGGGAGCTTGACGTAGTCGATCGTGATCGGGAACTCGCCGTCGTCGTTCATTCCGGCCTCCTCGTCGCGGCCGGCCGAGATGACGCCCTGTTTCGCCCGCGGGAACGCCTTCAACAGCCCCTCGACGAAGGGGGTCGCGGCGCGCAGGACGTTGATGATCACGACGTCGTCGAGGCCCTTCACGCGCTCGCCCGTCGTCTCGGCGAGCGGGGTGTGTACCGGGACGTACTCCGTCTCCATGGCGCCGTCGATGATCTCGTACCCGCAGATGCGGCCGAGCTTGACGAGCCCCTTCCGGAAGGCGACCTGTTCGGTCTCGACGTCCCGGAGCCGCGAGAGGGTGTCCTTCGCCAACGCGTGCGTGATGAGGTAGGCGTCATCGCGGTCTTCGATCGTCATCGTCGGCGATTTCCGCCCGCCGAATCTTTAACGACCCGGTTTCACGCTCCCGGGGAGACCGAGAGCCGGACGTGTTTGTCGGCGTCGAACCACTTCCGCCGAGGCACCCGACCCCTTTTACTCGATGACGACCAACCCGGGAACGTGTCAGACCCGGCGTACCTGCGGTTCTTCCCCTACGAGGAGCCCTATCCGAACCAGCGCGAGGCGATGGATCGGATAGCGAACGCGCTCTCGCGCGGCCAGGACGTGCTCTTCGAGGGCGCGCCGGGGACCGGAAAGACCCTCTCCGCGCTCGTGCCCGCCCTCGAGTATGCGCGCGAACACGATCGGACCGTGGTCATCACGACCAACGTCCACCAGCAGATGCGCCAGTTCGTCGAGGACGCGCGGGCGATCACCCGAACCGAGCCGATCCGGGCGGTCGTGTTCAAGGGGAAGTCGTCGATGTGCCACATCGACGTCGACTACCGGGAGTGCCAGACGCTTCGGGACGCGACGCGCTCGCTCGTCGAGAGCGAATCCGACAGGGCCGAACTCGAGCGACGCCAGCAGGAGCTGCTCGCGGAGAGCCGCGAGGGGAACGACGACGCGGCGGCGGCACGCGAAGCCGTGATGGAGGAGCTCGAGGAGGTCGAATCGGAACTCGAGGAGGTCGAGTCGTCGAACGTCTGTGACCGCTATCACGCGAACCTCACGCGCGATACGGACGCGTTCTTCGAGTGGCTCTTCGAGGACGTTCGCACTCCGGAGGAGGTCTACGAGTACGCCGACGAGCGGGGGCTGTGCGGCTACGAGCTCCTGAAGGAGGGCATGGAGGGGGTGGATCTGGTCGTCTGCAACTACCACCATCTGCTGGATCCGACGATCAGAGAGCAGTTCTTCCGGTGGATCGACCGGGAGCCGAGCGAGATCCTCACGGTGTTCGACGAGGCGCACAACGTCGAGGACGCCGCACGCGAGCACGCGACGCGGACGCTCACGGAGAACACCCTCGAATCGGCGCTCGACGAGCTCGAGGAGGTGGACGACTCCAGAGCGGAGGCGGCGGAGAACGTGCTGTCGGCGTTCAACGAGGCGCTCGTGGAGACCTACGAGGAGTCGTTCGGCTACGGGGCCGCGGCGACCGTCGGCGACCGTTGGGAGGACGTCCCGATCGACAACGACGACCGGCGCGACGACCTCACGCTCGCGTTCTTGAACCGCTATGAGGGACGCGGGATCGACGTCGAGGCCGAACTCGCCGTCCAGCTGGGGCGCGCCCTCGAGGAGGAGTACGACCGGCAGTATCGCGAGGGCGAGACCACGACGCGCAGGGAGTCACAGACGTTACAGGCCGCGCGGTTCGTCGCCACGTGGATGAAGGAGGGGACCGAACTCGGCCAGTATCCGGTCGTCTCCGTCCGACGCAACGAGACCACGGAGGAGGTCTACGGGCGCGCGGAGCTGTACACCTGCATCCCGCGGGACGTGACGAGCGAGCTGTTCGAGGAGGTCGCCTCCTCCGTGTTGATGAGCGCGACGCTTCGCCCCTTCGAGGTCACCTCGGAGGTGCTCGGCTTAGAGGACGTCGCCACGATGGCCTACGGAATGGGGTATCCCGAGGAGAACCGACTGACCTACGCGGTGGACACGCCGCCCCTTTTCGCCGCGGATCGGTCGGATTCGGAGGTTCAAGAGACGATCGCGAACCTACTTCGCGACGCGATCCGGTTTACCCCGGGGAACACGCTCGCGTTCTTCCCGTCGTACTCGGAGGCGGAGCGGTACCACCAACGGCTCCAAAGCGGGATGGACGGAGGGCCGACCGACCCGGAGTCAACGGGAGACGACCCGCTCGGGACCCTGTTGCTCGATCGCCCCGGGGAGGACGCGGAGGAGCTGAGACGACGGCTCGTCGGGAGCGAGAACGCCGCGATTTTCACCTCGCTTTGGGGGACGCTCGCCGAGGGCGTCAGCTTCGACGACGGCGACGCCCGGACGGCGATCGTGATCGGCGTGCCGTATCCCCACCTCGACGACCGAATGGAGGCCGTCCAGGAGGCCTACGACCGCGCGTTCGCGGACGCCTCGCCCGGACGCGATCCGGGGTGGACCTACGCCGTCGAGGTGCCGACGGTCCGCAAGACCCGGCAGGCGCTCGGACGGGTGGTTCGAGGACCCGACGATTTCGGCGTGCGGATCCTCGCGGACCGACGCTACACGAGCGCGGACATGGGCAAGTACTCGGTCCGGGGGCGGTTCCCGCCGGAGGAGCGCGAGGAGCTGATCGACGTATCGCCCGAGAAGGTGAAGTTCGGGATGTTGAACTTCTACGGGGACCACGACGCCTACGGGGGATCTCCGCCGGAGCCGTGAACGCGGACCCCTCGAATCGCCCCACGAGCGCGATCAGCTCGGGTTCTTTCGTGTCAGATCGCTCCCACAGACCGGACAGCGATCGGCCTCGTCATCGAAGGTGCGACCACAGCCCGCACACTGAAAGAGCCACTCGCGTTCCTCGGTGATCCCCTCACGGTCGATGGGGTTCACCGCCACGTCGAGCCGTTCGGCGACGTTCTGCATCGCGTAATCGTCGGTGACGAGGGTGGCGTCGAGCTCGAAGGCGGAGGCGACGAGGCGGACGTCGGTCTCGGAGAGGACGTCGGCGTCGCCCGACTCGCGGGCGGCCCGTCGGACGCGGCGGATCGCGTCGTCGGCGGGGACGTGGACGTGCATGCCCGATCCCTCCATCGCGTCGAACCGGAGCGCGTGGCCGCCCGAGAGCTCCTCGTGGACCTCGGGGACCGACGCGGTCGGTTCCTCCGTGCGGTATTCGTGGATGAACGCGGAGGAGTCGAGGACCTGCATCAGCGCGAAACGACGATGTAGTCCTTCACCGCCTGGACGGCTCCGACCGGCACCTCGAGGCGGCCTCGTTCGTCGGTGGAGAAGCCGCTGCGGCTCGGATCGAGCTGTTCGTGCGGCGAGACGAGCAGGTGTTTGAGCTCGCCCGTCTTCAGATCCATCGTGATGTTGTAGAGGTCGCCGAGTTCGGTGCCGTCCGAGCCCATGACCGCCTTGCCGGAGAGGTTCTCCGCGAGGATTTCGACCATGTTCGAAGGAACCCGGCCGTCCACCTTAAACGCCACGGGGGCGTCAGACGGCCGACGAACGCGCGGCGCGGATCGACGCGGTGCGATAGGACCCGCGAGGACGGAGTTCGTGGCTCCTCGACGTTTTGAAACACTTAACTGGCGTCCCCGACTCGAAGACGATATACCGGCCTTCTCGGGGCGATTCTCATGACCGACGATACACATCCCGACACCCTTCGAACGCCGATCGTCGCCGTGCTCGGCCACGTCGACCACGGAAAGACGAGCCTGCTCGACAAGATACGCGGCTCCGCCGTGAGCGAGGGCGAGGCGGGCGCGATCACCCAACACATCGGCGCGACGGACATCCCGCTTTCGACGATCTCCTCGATGGCCGGCGAGCTGGTCCAGCCCGAGGACTTCGATCTCCCCGGCCTCCTGTTCATCGACACGCCCGGACACCACTCGTTTTCGACGCTTCGCGCGCGTGGCGGGGCGCTCGCGGACATCGCGGTGCTCGTCGTCGACGTCAACGACGGCTTCCAGCCGCAGACCGAGGAGGCGATCGACATCCTTCGGCGGACCGGGACGCCGTTCGTCGTCGCCGCCAACAAGATCGACACCACGCCCGGGTGGAACCCGAACGAGGGGCGGCCGACCCAGGTGACCTACGAGGCCCAATCCGAGCGGGCACGGTCGAGACTCGACGAGAACCTCTACTCGCTCATCGGCGAGCTCTCCGATGCCGGCTTCTCCGCCGATCTCTACTGGCGGGTTCAGGACTTCCAGAAGAACATCGGGGTCGTTCCCGTCTCCGCGATGACCGGCGAGGGAATCCCCGACCTTCTCACCGTGTTGATGGGCCTCTCCCAGCGGTTCATGCGCGAGGAGATGGCGATCGACGTCGCGGGGCCGGGCGTCGGGACGGTCCTCGAGGTCAAAGAGGAGCGCGGGTTCGGCGCGACCGTCGACGCCGTGATCTACGACGGGGTGATCCGCACGAACGATCGGGTCGTCATCGGCGGACAGAACGAGCCCATCGTCACGGACATTCGGGCGCTGTTGCAGCCGAAGCCGCTCGCGGAGATCCGCACCGAAAAGCAGTTCGAGCGGGTCGAGGAGGTCGCCGCGGCCGCGGGCGTGAAGATCGCGGCTCCGGGACTCGAGGACGCCATGGCCGGCGCCCCGGTCCGCGTGGTCCGGGACCGGGACGTCGACGACGTCGTCGCCGAGGTGAAGGCGGAACTCGAGGAGATCGACGTCGAGACCGGAGAGGACGGCGTCGTGATCAAAGCCGATACGCTCGGGTCCCTCGAGGCCATGGCGAGCGCGCTCGAGGAGGCGGAGATCCCGATCATGCGCGCGGAGGTCGGCGACATCGCGCCGCGGGACGTCGCGATCGCGGAGACGGCCAACCAGGAGGAGCACAAGGCGATCCTCGGCTTCAACGTCGATCTCCTCGCGAGCGCCCGCGACGAGCTGGAGGCGGCCGACGTCAAGCTGTTCTCGGACGACGTCATCTACCAGCTGATAGAGGAGTACGAGACGTTCGTCGAGGAGCGCGAGCGCTCGAAACAGGAGACGGTGCTCGACAAGATCGTGCGTCCGGCGCGCTTTCGGCTGCTTCCGGACCACACCTTCAGACAGAACGACCCCGCCGTCGTCGGCGTCGAGGTGCTCGCGGGGACCCTCCAGAACAACCGTCACGTCGTGGAGTTCGGAAACGGCGAGCCGGATCGGATCGGCCAGCTGTCGGGGATCCAAAACCAGGGCGAGGACGTCGAGGAGGCGCGGGCGGGCGAGCGCGTGAGCGTCGCCATCGACGGGCCCACCGTGGGCCGACAGATCGAGGAGGGCGACGTGCTCTGGACGGAGCTACCCGAAAAGCACGCGAAGATCCTCGAACAGGAGCTCTCGGACGAGATTCCGGCGGACGAACTCGAGGCGCTTCACGGCTACCTCGACAAACGCCGGAGCAGGGACCCCTTTTGGGGCAAGTAGAACGGGACCGTCTCGTTCGATCGAGGGGGTTCCGCCCCGCGTCACTTCGCCGTCGGCGTGAGGTCGCCGATGGCGTTCATGACCTGCAGCGCGGCGCTCGCCGCGAGGCCCTTCGCGACCTCGTCGGTTTCCGTCTTCTCGAGTCCCGCGTCCAGGTCCTCGGGGTCGGGGGTGAACCCGGCCGAGACCGGGTGGCCGGCCGGGGGATTGACCGCGACCGTCGCCTGCGGGCCGTCGCTTCCGACGGACAGTTCCGACCCGACGACGTAGCTGTCGGGCAGGTACGATTCGGTCTGGGTGACGATCCCGGCGACCGCGCTTCGGAGCTCGCGCTCCTGGGTGGCCGAGAGGTCGACGGGCGGCGTCTCCGGTTCGCCGGCCGCGGTCACGCCTGGGGGTCCGGCATACGGGTTGTTGCCGTTCATTGAGGGGTGGGATCGATACGGACAGGACGGTGAAAAAGGCGTCGGCGATCGCGATCGGATCGAGCCGGCGTCGCGGGCAACCGTGGAGAGGGAACGGCTCAGACGATCGGATCGGAGTGGCCGTAGGCGGCGAGCACCACGACGCAGGTGTGCGCGTCGGCGACGGGAACCGCCGACTCGAGGTGGAGCTCGCGATCGGGAAGCTCCCAGTCGCGAAGCTCGCCGCCGGCATCGAGCCCCTCGTGGATCCGCTTCCTGACGGCTTCGGGGTCAGTGCCCGAGACCTCGTAGAACAGCCCGGGACCCGGACCGGTCGTCCACCCGAGTCCCGCGACGATCTCCGCCGGCGCGTCGTCGGCGTCGAGTTCGTCGGGGCCGACCACCCGTTTCGACTGAACGACGGTAAGGCGGTTCCCGGCCGGACCCAGATCGGGCGCGTGCTCGACGCGCTCGACGGTCGCGTCGGCGGGGACGACGGACGAGACCGTCACGAGGTTGTAATCGTGGAGGTTCGCGTCCGCGAGCGCCGCGTCGTAGGCCGCCATCTCCGTCGGGGCGACGCCGACGCCGCCGGCGACGTGGATCGATGCCATCGCCGGAGGTAGGCCGCCGCGCCGCTAAGGGGTTACGAAACGGGTGGCCGGGGACCGCAGGGATCAGTACTGGTAGTGGACGTTTCGGTCCGCGACCTCGTCCGCGTCCTCCAGCTTCTCGAGGGCGTCCTCGAAGTCGCCGCGCCGGACGGCCGTGCGGTCGTCGCGGATCGCGAACATCCCCGCCTCGGTGGCCAGCGAGGCGATGTCGGCGCCGCTTTTGTCCTCGAGGTCGGCGGCGACCGCCGAGAGGTCGACGTCGTCGTCGACGTTCATGTCCTCCGTGTGGATCTCGAGGATTCGCTCGCGCCCCTCGACGCCGGGTTTCGGCACCTCGATGAGCCGGTCGAAGCGACCGGGACGAAGGATGGCCTCATCGAGCATGTCGAAGCGGTTGGTGGCCGCCATGATCCGGATCTCCCCGCGCTCGTCGAAGCCGTCCATCTCCGAGAGCAGCTGCATCATCGTCCGCTGGACCTCGGCGTCCCCGGAGGTCTTCGAGTCGGTCCGCTTTGCGGCCACGGCGTCGATCTCGTCGATGAAGATGACGGCGGGTTCGCGTTCGGCGGCGAGCTCGAAGAGGTCACGGACGAGCCTGGAGCCCTCGCCGATGAACTTCCGGACGAGCTCGGAGCCGGCCATCTTGATGAAGGTGGCGTCCGACTCGTTGGCGACGGCCTTGGCGAGCATCGTCTTGCCGGTGCCCGGCGGACCGTGCAACAGCACGCCGCTCGGCGGATCGACCCCGACGGCGTCGAAGATCTCGGGGTTCTCGAGGGGGTCCTCGACGGCCTCTCGAACCTCGCGGATCTGCTCGTCGATCCCGCCGATGTCGGCGTACTCGACGTCCGGGGACTCCTGGATCTCCATGGCCTGTGCGCGGGCGTCCGTCTCGTCGTCGAGGGCCGTCTGGATCGAAAACGAGTCGTTTATGGCCACGCGATCGCCCGGTTCGAGGTCCGCCTCGAGCCGCGAGGCGGTTTCGGTGAGGACCTCCTGGTTGTTGCCGTGCTGTTTGATGACGACGCCCTCGTCCGTGATCTCCTCGACCGACGCGACGTACAGCGAGGAGGTCTTGAGCACCTCGTTCTCGCGTTTCAGCGAGTCGACGTCGTCCTTCAGGTCCTCGCGTTGGCTCTCCGCGTCCTCGAGGCGGTCCTCGAGTTCGTCGTTCACCTGGACGATCCGGGCGAAGTGTTTGCGGATCGCCTCCAGTCGCTCGGCCTCGCTCATCTCCGGATCGAGGTCGAGTCGGGGTCGATCCGGAAGTGACGGACTGTGGGACATTCGTTGTGGACGATTGGGTTCGCGCGTAAATGTGCCTTTGGGTCACGGTTGATTTTTTGACCACGCTCATCCGTTCGATCGGCCGAGCCGCGAGAGGTCCTCCAGTTCGACCGCCTCCGGAACCGCCGAGAGCGCGGCGGGGTCCCAGTCGTCGTGAGCGAGCGTGACGCTCGCGTGTGCGTGTTCGCGAGCGAGTCGTGCGACGCCCTCGGCGGCGGCCCGCTCCGCGGCGACGTCGGGGCGTTCGGGGACCTCCGCGGTCAGCGGATACGTCTCGGAGAGCGCGGGGGGGTAGGGACCGAACGGCGGACGGATCCGCCAGACCGCGTCGTAGTCGTGATCCGAGGGGGGCTTCGACTCGGTCACGAGCAGGCGGTCGGGCACCGTGAGCCGACCGAGCCGGTCGTGGTGTCGCTCGACCTCCGGACGGGACGGCGAATCCGCGGAGACCGAAAAGAAGGTCCCCTTCGAGACCGGGTCCGTCCGCTCCAGCTCGCCGCGGTGATCCAGGAGCGCCCGGTAGCCGTCCCACATCGCGGGATGCCCACGCGCGCGGCGCTCGACGAGTCCGAGGAGGTTCCCCGACCGGATCGCCTGTTTGACGCGGCGAAGCTCGGCGAAGGTGACGTGGAGGTTGTGCTCGGCGAGCAGTCGCTCGCGCTCGGTGTCCCCTCGCGATCGGAGGTCCGCCGGCGCGTGCTGTGAACACACCGGACACGAACAGGGGAGATACTCGAGGTCCTCGAGGTGTTCGGTCCCCGAAACCGTGAGGTAGCGGCCGTCCCGGGCCATGAGCGCGTAGGCGGCCGAGTCGAAGAGGTCACAGCCGCACGCGACCGCGAGCGCGAGCATCATCGGGTGGCCGGCGCCGAACAGGTGGACCGGACAATCGGGGTCGAGCCCGCGTTTGGCGCCCATCACGACCTCGACGACGTCGGCGTACCGATAGCCGTTCATCAACGGCACGACCGCGCCGACCGGGAAGACGTCCAAGTCGGTGGACGCGGCGTGGCGACCGGCGCGCTCGCGGAGGTCGGGATACGTCGATCCCTGAACCGGGGCGTTCACGAGCATGTCGCCGGTGTCGACCGCGGCCGCGTCGGCGAGCGCGGTCTCGGTCGTCTCCAGTTCGGCCGCCGCGCGCTCGCGGTCGACGTCGGGAGGGGTCGGGACGTCGACCGGGGTGGCGATGTCCGACCCGATCGCGTGCTGGAACTCGAGGATCTCCGCCGTCGTCACGTCGATGTCGCCGTACTCGGCGAGCTGGAAGGATCCGGAGTCGGTCATGATCGCGCCGTCGAACCCGAGGAGGTCGTGGAGTCCCTCCTCGAGTGCGCGCTCGCGGACCCGGTCGGTGCTGTGGATGATGTAGGAGTTGGTGATCAGGACGTCGACGCCGAAGGTCGAACGGAGCCGGGAGGGGTCGATCGTGAGCACGTTCGGGTTGACGACGGGCAACAGCGCGGGCGTCTCGACGTCGACGCCGGCCCGGGGAACCGTCAGGGAGCCGATCCGGGCGGCCCCGTCGTGGGCCCGTATCTCGAAGTGCTCGCGCATGTGCCGTCTCCACGCCCCCGAGCGGTAAGGGTTGCGTTCCACCCGGGACGCGGGTCACGTTCCGATCGAACCGACCGTGGTCCCCGAACGACCACCGACGGTCGGCCGCTCACTGAAGCAGCATCGGACCGAACAGCATCACGGACAGCGCCGCGAGCATCGTCACGCCGATCGCGGTCGTGATCGCTCGGGTGAGCTCGGATTTGGAGCTCACGGGGAGCCTGGAGACGACCGCCTCGGTCGCGGTCCGGAGGATGCGTCCCCCGTCCAGTGGGAAGGCGGGGATGCAGTTGAAGAAGGCGAGCTGGAGGTTGATCCAGCCGGTCCAAAACAGCAGGTTCGCGGCGAGGAAGACGGCCGGATCGCCGAGAACGGAAAGCGGGCCCGAGACCTCGTAGAACGGGACGTTCGTCCCGACGAATCCCGCGAAGTTGTAGTCGGTAGCCGGATCGACGATGGAGTAGAAGGGAAGAACCGTCACGAGAAGCAGCGTCCCAACGAGCGAGTCGCTCGCGGAGCCGGTCAACATCGAGAGGTACTGTCCCGCCGGATACGACCGGACTCCGAGGCTGTCGGCGGTCACGCCGCTTACCCCGCCGGCGATCTGAACGCCGAGGTAGGCTCCGTCGTCGTCGGTGCCGTCGGCGGCGGCGATCGATCCGAGCTCGACGTCGTACTCAACTCGCTCGCCGTCGCGGTAGGCGACGATCGTGACCGTCTCGTTCGCGGCGCGCGCGTCGATCGCCTCGCTCAAGCCGCGCTGGTCGACGACGCGCTCGTCGCCGACCGCGGTGATGACCACGTGTTCGCCGGCCGGCGCGCCGGCGGCGTCGAAGGGGGCGTCCGGAACGACCGCGACGAGGGCGCCGGCCGGTCCCTCGACCGTGGTTCCGTTCGCGGTCTCGAAGGTGTGAACGTCCCCGTCGCGAACGGCCTCGCGGAGGGCGGCCTCGGTCCGAACCGGCTCGCCGTCGACGGCGGCGATGGTGTCGTTCGCGGAGAGCCCGTTCTCCCCCGCGAGCGGCGAGACCGCGGCGACGCCGGTCACGAGCAGCCGGCGGTCGACGACGCGTTCGCGGCCGTCGTGGAGCGCGACCGTGACGCGCTCGTTCGGGTTCTCCGAGAGCACGTCCCGGAGTTCGTCGGGGGTCTCGACCGGGGTTCCGTCGACGGCGACGATCCGATCGCCGGACCCGATTCCCGACTCCGCGGCCGGGGAGCCGGGGTAGGCGCCGCCGACCGCGGCGCCCGGCGCGACCGACACCGCGCCGGCGATCGGAACGAAGAGCAGGCCGAAGGTGACGATGACGACGATGAGGTTCGCGGTGACGCCCGCGGCGAACATCCGGGTCCGATCCCCGCGGTCGGCCCGCTTCGTGGACTCCTCGTCGGGCTCGACGAAGGCGCCGATCGGCAGGAGGGTGAAGAGCGCGACGCCCATCGAGTCGATCTCGATGTCCTCGACGCGACAGAGCAGGCCGTGAGCCCCCTCGTGGACGACGAGCGCAACGAGCAATCCGAAGACGATCTCGACGGCGACCGTAAGCGGGAGGAAGTCGTTGACGCCGGGGATGATGAGGACGTTCTGGGGCGTGTTGATCCCGGTCGGGGCGGGCGGGTTCGAGAGGATCTCGATCGCGTTGAAGATCAAAAGCAGGAACGTGCCGGCCATGACCACGAGCGCAACGCCGACGCCGAGATTGGCGATCGCCCGGATGAAGCGCTTCGGGCGGGCGAGCCGGTCGAGAAGGGCTCGACCCCGGGTCGTGTGGATCGTCGTCAGGGGACCGGAGATCCGGACCGACTCCGGCAACGCGCCGCGGTTGCGAAGCCACATCGCGATCGCGGTGTAGGCGAGAACCCCGGAGAGGATCCAAAACAGGGTACTCATTGGTCCGTCTTGGCCGCCGGAGGGGGAAAGGGGTTCGGTTGCGGAAGTGACGTGCCGTCGGGCCACGGTGTCCCGCTCGAGACGTTCCACAGCAGTTAGGACCCCCCACGCCGTAGCCGCCCACATGTACACACCGGTGGAGTTCATCACCGAGCTCGTCGGCGGCGTCCCGCGACTCGCGAACATCTTCCTCGAGAACGTTGTCGCGGGCGGAGATCCGCTCTCGATCGTCTCCTTCCTGGTCGGACAGCTGTTGATCGTCGGCTCCGTGGTCGCCATCGCCTACCTGGCCGTCGGCGCGCTGGCGAACGAGGTCGGCATCCAGTTCCCGTCGCTCGGCGAGTGAACTAAGTCGGCGGTTCCGAACCGGACGAGCCATCCACGACGTCCCCGAGCGCCGTCGCCGCGAGATCGACGGCGTCCTCGAGGTCGGGACCGAGCGGCGATCCGACCACGATCCCGTCGGCGTGCTCGAGGATGGCCTCCCCGCGGTCCGCGACGTCCGCCGGCGTCCCCGCGATACAGAAGGCGTCGATCATCGCCGGGGTGACGGCCTCGAACGCCGCGGAGAACTCGCCGGCGCTGATTCGGTCGCCGATCGCCTCGGCCGTGTCGGCGTCGATCCCGTGGCGATCGAGGACGGGCGGCGCGGCGCCGGCGGCGATGAACGCCACGGCAGGACGGGCGGCCTCGCGGGCAGCATCCGCGTTCTCGGCGACGCTGACGCTCGCGTACGCCAGGAGATGGAACCCTCCGCGGGAGTCCGAGCGCTGTGAGAGTCCCTCTTCGACCCGGTCGCGCGCCCAGCCGAGGTCGGCCGGATGCGAACCGTTGAACAGGAGCCCGTCCGCGTGTTTGGCCGCCATCCGACACATGTGCGGTCCCTCCCCGCCGACGAGAACCGGGATGTCGGCTCCCTGTGGCGGCCGGTAATTGAGTCCGGCGTCGGCCGCCTCGAAGGTGCCATCGTGATCGACCCGGTCTCCGTCCCAGAGCCGTCTCGCGATCCGAAAGGCCTCGAGGACGGGACGAAGTCCCCGCCCGTCGGAGAGCCCGAGGTTCCGAAGCGTCGACGGGTCGCCGGGCCCGACCCCGAACAGGGCTCGACCCCCGGAAGCCTCATCCAGGGTCGCGACCCGGGAGGCGAGCGTCACGGGGTGGGTCTCCAGGGGATTCACCACCCCGGGTCCGACCCGCACCGTCTCCGTCTCGAGCGCGAGCCGGGAGAGGAACGCCCAGGGATCACGGTTGTTGTAGTGACACGTCGCGAAGACCGCGTCGTAGCCGGCCGCCTCGGCGGCGACGCCGAGGTCGACCAGTCGATCCAGCTCGTGTTCCGGGGTGAGTTCGATTCCGAACATGTCTGAAGTGTGTGAGTAGCGGTTTCAGCTGCCGCGGGAATTCACGCCTCGGTGGACCACTCGCGGATCGCCCGACGAACGAGGTCGCCGTCGACCTCACGGAAGTGCGCGTCGGATCCCTCGTGGTCGCCGAACTCGAACCCGCGAACGACGACGGCCGGCGTGCCGGCGTCGCCCTCGCCGGCGACCAGGTTCGTGGCCGCGGCCAGCTCGTCTATCACGTTCTCGACCGTGGCACCGAGTTCCCTGCCGTCGCGGTCGGCTTCGCCTCGCCAGTCGCGGCTGGCCGGAAGTCCCGACCACCCGATCGCGACCCCGCGTTGGCCGTGGCGAAACGGTCGCCCGCAGGTGTCCGTGACGATGACGCGGTCCGCGTCGATCCCCGATCGGATCCGTGCCGCGCTCTCGGAGGGACGCTCCGGAAGCAACAGGAGATCGCCGTCCGGGACGTTGGACCGGTCGATCCCGGCGTTGACGCCGACGTGGCCGAAGCGCGTGGCCGTCAGCAGAAACGGCGACTCGAGGAGGATCTCGACCGACTCCTCGAGGACCGCCTGGGCGAAGCGCGGGTCCTTCGGCTCGCCGGTGACCTCCTCCAGGCTCGCCGCGATCTCGCGAGCGCGAGGTCCGGCCGGAAACGCGTCGTAGTCGCAGACGCGTCCCTCGGCCTTCGAGACGACCGTGCTCGCCACACACACGACGTCGTCGGGACGCAGATCGACCCGGTCGGCGATCATGCCGGCGAGGTCGTCGCCCTCGCGGACCTCGGGGAGATCCGGAACCGCGAACAGTTCCATACGGTCCGGTTTCGAGTGCGCGGTCAAAACCCCGACGGTAGCGGAGACGGGAGACGAACACGATCGCGTCAACGGAGACGAGTTCCGAACTCGGTCTCCGACGGATCGGTCGACTGAAGGTCCGCGGATCCCTATCACCACCGGGCGGCGGTGACGAGGGGTTACCCCCACCGAGCCCCGTGTGACGATGGGTTTTTTCCGAGCCGCCCGTTTCCGGTTGGACCGTCGCGAAACGCCGTCATCGAAGAGCGGAGCGAAAGTGGGTTCTCTCCGAGACGATGGACTTCAGTCGTCGGGTTTCGACGGGAACCGGAAAGGTCGACGATCGGACGGAGGGATCCGCGATTCGACGACGGGAGAGCCGGGATCGGACGACGCGAGGTCGACGACTTGACGAAGGTATATATCGGAAGCCAGCACCACTCCCGTCGAGTGATCTGAGCGATCGCCCACGACGGCCGAGGCGGGTGTCCGGCGGCCCGTCGTGGATCGGAAGAAGCGCCGGCTGTTCGCCACTTCCGCCGAGCGGTCAGTACGAGGCGGCTCGCTTGTCCAGCCCCGCAGCCTCGATGTCCTCGCCGTCGACGGAGGTCCGAAGCGCGTCCATGCCGTCGAACCGGTCGATCTCGAAGTTCGAGGCGTACAGCTCCTGGACGCGGTCGTACTCCTGCGCGGAGAGCGGCGGCACCTCGCTGGCCTCGGCCCACTCGTCAATGTCGGCCGTCGTCCGGAACGTCGGCGTCACCGAGGCGACCTCGTCGTTGTGAAGCAACCACCGGATCGCCGCCTGGCCCATCGTGCGATCGCCGTCACGCTCGAGGAATCGGAGCGCTTCGACCTTCTCCCACCCGGTCTCGTACCACTCGGTCGGTCGATGGGACCGATGGTCGTCGTCGCCGAGTTCCGTCTCCGGCGTGACCTGCTCGTTGAGTAGCCCCGACGAGTGGGGAACCCGCGCCAGGATCGAGGTGTCGGAATCGAGCTCGCGAACCGTCTCGAGAAAGTGCATGCCGGGGTCCTGCTCGAGGAGGTTGAAGACCGTCTGGACGGCGTCGAAGACGTCGTCCTCGATCGCGGCGTCACCCTCGGCGAGCCAGCCGATCGACGGACCGAGCGCCCACCCGATCGCCTCGGCGCGCCCGTCGGCTTTGAACTCGCGGAGGACGTCGCGCACCTCGGGCGTCACCTCGTCGACGTTGGCGTTGTGTAGCTGGAGGAACTCGACGTGGTCGGTGCCGAGCCGATCGAGGGATCGATCGAGGGCCTCACGGAGGTATTCGGGGGTCAGCTCCTTCGGGAGTTCGCCGTGGCCGGCCTGCGGATTGTCGTAGAAGTCGTAGCCGATCTTCGTCGCGAGCGTGACCTCGTCGCGGTGTTCCGCCAGCGCCTTCCCGACGAGCTCCTCGGAGTCGCCGTGGCCGTAGACGTCGCCGGTATCGAAGTAGGTGATCCCTCGATCGAGGGCGTGACGCACCATGTCGATCGCCTGCTGCTCGCTGCGGTCGCCCCACCAATCGGTACCGACGACCCAGGCACCGAAGCCGACCTCGCTGACCTCGACGCCGGAGTCTCCGAGCTCGCGGTAGTGCATGCGCGTTCGTAGGGGATCGACCCACTTAGCGCGTGTGGTTCGATCGTGAGGAGCGACCGAAGCGTGGTGGATCACGAGAGGGCGACGCGAACCGCATCGGCCACGAGAGCACCGGGATTGCGGGTTCAAAAACACGCGAGTGATCGGTGTGTCGAGATCGTCGCACAACCGAATTCCTTTGTGGATCGGTGTCGAACAGTCGGCGATGACAAAGCGACACGTGTCCCTCCCCGACGCGGCCGAGGCCGGCGTTCAGGCCCTCATCGACGAGGTCGACGAACGCCTCTCCTCGGAGGAGGACACCTGTGAGGTCGTCAGGGACGTCCTGATCGATCTCCACGGGGATCGCGAGGCGTGGGAGGCGTGGCAGGCCGGCGAGCGCGTCTCCCCGGCCGAGCAGGTTCGCCTCCAGAGTTACGATCCCTGCAACGCCACGCTGGAGTCGGAGTACTACGCCGAAAAGGACGAGGAGGCGTTCCGCCGATCGAAGTACCTCCAGTGGCTCTGGCGGCAGTTCGACGCGACGCCCATGGCCGACAACATCCACTTCGCGTTGCGGTTCCGACAGATGCTCGGCAAACACCTCTTCGCCGAGTGCGGCGACGACTGTCGGTTCTTCAAGGGGATCACCTTCACCTACGGACACAACATCGAGATCGGCGACAACGTCGTGATCCACGACGACGTCCACCTCGACGACCGGGGCCGGCTGACGATCGGCGATCGGGTGTCGATCTCCGACGGCGCACACGTCTACAGCCACGACCACGACATCGTCGACCAGACCGCGATCCGGAACTTCCACACGGAGATCGGCGACGACGCGCGCGTCACCTACGACTCCATGGTCCGTGCAGGCTGTCGGATCGGGAAAAACAGCGTCGTCGGTGCGCGCGCCGTGGTCCAAGGCGACGTGCCGGACCACCACATCGTCGTCGGGATGCCCGCAAAGAGCATTCGGGTGAAGCCGGGATGGGAATCCGAGGCGAAGGACCTCGAGGACGGCCGACTGCAGAGCCGACAGGAGGAGCGGGAGATCGAGTTCGACCTTCCCGACGATCTGGACCCGTTCGACGAGTTCAAACGCGACCTCACCCGGCCCGACGAGCAGGACTGACCGAACGAGTTCGAGACGGGGACGCCGTCACGGGCAGATCGGCCGTTCCGGGCCCGCGTCTCCCGGGGTTCAGTTCCCGTTGGCGAATTTCCTCACTCCGTTCGGAAAATGCGCCGTCCGGGAGTCCCGTGAGCGAAGCGAGCGGGACGTCGGACGGGACACGACCGCAAGGAGTGCGCCGTCCGGGAATTGAACCAGAGGGAGGCGGTCCGGGCGTGCGGCCTCGCTCCGCTCAGCCGTTCCGGGACTGCGACTCCCAGGGTTCAATTCCCGTTGGCGAATTTCCTCACTCCGTTCGGAAAATGCGCCGTCCGGGAATTGAACCCGGGCTAGAGCCTTGGGAAGGCTCTGTCCTACCACTGGACCAACGGCGCGTGCATCGAGGTGTATCGACCGATCGCACTTGAACGTAGCGCTTCACCGGACGTTCGAGCCGATCGGGAACCGCGAGGTGAACGAGCGTCCGGGCGGCCGAGCGTCCGGGCGGCCGGGTAGCTACCGCGAGGGGATGGGCGGCGTCGACCGCTTGTGGTCGGTCGAGTCGTGGCGGTCGAGCAGTCTCGAGACGACCTCCTCGTTGACGTCGATCCGATCGGCGATCGCGTCCGCATCCATCCCGGCATCGACGGCGAGCGCCAACACCGCGTCGACCGTGTCGTAGGGGGCGCCGAGATCGTCGCGATCGTAGTGTCCCGGCAGGAATCCCGCCGTCGGACGCTTTTCGGTGACGAATTCGGGGACGTCGAGGGAGTCGGCAAGCGCACGAACGTCGGTCTTGTAGAGGTGGCCGATCGGCAGCAGATCGGCGGCGCCGTCGCCGTGTTTCGTGAGGTACCCGAGGAGCCGTTCGCTCCGGTTCGTCGTACCGATCACGAGACGATCCGTCGCGTTGGCGGCGAGGTAGGCCATCGACATCCGGAGTCGAGCGATGAGGTTTCCCGTGAGCGCCGGCTCGTCGTGCAGATCGAATCGGTCGGGAACGAGGCTTCCGAACTGGGCGAAAAGCGGCTGGAGGTGTACGGTGTCGTGCTCGATCCCGAGCGCCTCGGCGAGGCCCTCCGCGTCCCGAGCGTTGACCGCACCGGTCTTGTTACAGGGGAAGATCAGCCCGTAGACGTGCTCGGGCCCGAGCGCGGCCGTCGCGAGCGCCGCGGTCACCGTGGAGTCGAGTCCGCCGCTCATGTTCACGACGACGCCGTCGGCGTTCGCCTCCCGAACCCGATCGGCGATGAAGCCGACGATCAGGTCACGTTGGGCGTCGGGAGCGTCGAGGGTCGCGACGTCGAGGACGTCGCCAACCCTCCCGGGGTCCGCGAGTTCGGAGCGTCCTCCGCGGCCATCCCCGATCGGAACGGGACCGGCGTCCGTCATCCTGAAGTCACCCATCCGGGACCTCCGATGAGTCCGCGTGTTCTGGATCGCCAATCACCGACTTGGACGAGAATATAACGAACATACACAGTATTTTTAGTCGTTTCTGGATCTTATTGAACATGAATAAGGAAGTATCTCGGACGAACGTATAAAGAATCTTCGTGGAAAGTGTATAAGGAGATCCCGGATCCGCGCCCGGTCACGTGTCGACGAGGTCCCCGTCGATCCGGTCGCGAACCGAATCGAGCGCCGCCGCAGTCCGGCGGGCCTCGAGGGATTCCTCGCGAAAGGCGGTGAATGCGCTCTCCGCGGCTTCCTGATCGACCTCGAATCGAACGGTCCCGTCGAGATCGGCCGTCTCGCAGTCGTACTCCACGTTCCACAACACGAGGGGCGTCGCCGGCGCGGGGGCGATACCGCGAGGACCATCGAGCGGTTCCGAAGCGAGCACGCGGTCGATGCGTGAGGGCGGGGCGTCACCGATTCCGATGGCGCGAACGAGCGTGACGAGGCGACGAACGAACTCGCGAGGGAATCCGTCGGCGCGCGCGCGGACGACGAGCAGATCGCCCTCGCGCCGTGCGGACGCATCGAGCGTCCGTTCCGTTCCCCCGTCGTCGGGCGTGAGGTTGTGGAAGTCGTGGGTGCCGGAGAGACGTTCGAGCGCGTCGTGAACTCGACCGTCGTCGAGGGACGAGACCGCCGCGGGCGAGTCGTCGATCGCCGCCGTCGGAGCGTAGAGGTGGTAGCGGTAGGTCCGGGCGCTCGCGTCGTGTCTCGCGTGAAAATCGTCGGGGACATCGGCGGCCGCCCACGCCCGGACGTGTTTCGGGAGCTGACCGTTGAACGCCCGCGGCGTGAGCCAGTCGGGCACATCGAGGGCGATCGTCTGGGCCGCGGCGGAGACGCCGGCGTCGGTTCGGCCGGCGGCGGCGTACCCCGGCGGTCGAGGACGGCCCCCGTCCGGGGTGCGAGGGAGATCCGCGACGCCGAGGGCCTCGAGCGCGTCGAAGATCGCGTCCTCGACGGTCGGCACGTCCGGCTGCCGCTGGAACCCGGAGAACGGACGACCGTCGTAGGCGATCCGGAACGCGCGCACGGACGGGTCTGGTCGGGGAAGGTACATATCCCCGTCGGCCGGGAACGATCGTCGGGGCGGTAGGTCCAGGGGGACGATCGTCGTCGCGTTCGATCCTCGAGGACGGTCGATCAGTCGTCGTTGTCGTCGTCCATCGGAACCGAGATCACGGGAACCGGCGACTCCCGGATGACGCGTTCGGTGATCGAGCCGAGCAGCACGCGCTCGAGTCCCTGTCGCGTGTGCGTCGGCATCACCACGAGGTCGGCGTCGATGGACTCGACGACCGAACGGATGGTCTCGTGGGGCGTTCCGCGCTCGACGTGGGTGACGACATCGATGTCGGCGTCGGTCGCCTCGAGCGCCTCGGCCACGTCGTGAACGCGGTCGTAGGCCGCCGTCTCGAGGCGGTCCGCGAGCGTGCCGATTCGGGGGTCGTTGAGCACCTCCTCCATCGAGTCGACCACGGAGAGAACGTGAACCGTCGCGCCGTATCGCTCGGCCAGGGTCGCGACGTGGGGGACCGCTCGCATCGTGTCGCCATCGGGAGCGACGGGCAACAGGATCCGATCGTACATGCGTGTCCGTTCGAGCGAAGGGACCAAAACGATGGTGGGTGGCGAAGGAGACGACGGCGGACTCCGGTCGACCGGCTCGACGGGGACCCGTTCAAAGGATCAGGAACCGAAGGAGCCACAACACGCCCATCCCCGCGGCGATCGTCGCGAGGACGTTCCCGGTTCGCCAGGCCACGACGCCCGCGGCGAGCCCGGCGATCAGACGCGCGTCGAGGAGGGTCGCCCGGGCGGTCGCCTCGATCGAGACGAGCTGGGGCACGACGAGGGCGGCGAGCACCGCGGGCGGGACGTACCGGAGCGTCCGCTCCAGCTTCGGCGGCACGTCGTCGATCCGGCCGAACAGGTGGATGAACGAGAACCGGAGGCCGTAGGTTGCGATCCCTATCGCGACGGTGGCGAGCCAGATCGCGGGGGCGCCGTACTCCGTCATCGGTTCCCCACCGCCTCGGAGACGAGTCCGGCCGCGACCCCGGCGACCGCGCCGATCGGGAGCGAGAGGTTGAACGGCGCGCCCGCGGCGAGGACCGCGACCGCGCCGCCGACCAGGGCGGCCACGATCCGGGGACGATCCGTCATCACGGGGACGAGGATCGCGAGAAAGACGAGCGGGACGGCGAAGGAGAGTCCCCACTCCTGGGGGACGCTGGTGCCGACGACGACGCCGAGGGCGGTACAGACGATCCACGTGATCCAGAGGGTCAACGCGACGCCGAGGTAGTACGACCGGATGTCGTCGACCTCGCCGGTCTCCTGTTTCGTGAGCGAGAGCGCGTACGCCTGGTCGGTGAGCAGATACGCGAGCGCGGCGCGGGTCCGCCGCGAGTAGTCGGCGAGGTGTGGAGCGATGGAGGCCGAGTACATGAGCAGCCGGAGGTTGATCACGACCGCGGTGAAGACGACCACCGCGAGCGGCGCGGTCTCGCCGAGCAGGTCGACCGCGGCGATCTGGGAGGCGCCCGCGTAGACGACCGCCGACATGCCGACCGCCTGAACGGGCGTCAAGCCGGCGTCGATCGCCGCGATTCCGGTCACCATCGCGAAGGGAACGACGCCGAGGAGAAGCGGAAGGCAGTCGCGAACGCCCGAGCGGAGATCCGCGTTCATACCTCCGAGTGAGCGGGGGGTGCATCAAAGCGGTATCGGAGTCGCGGCGATGGACACGGACCCACGCCGGGACACGCCAACCGACGGTGGGACACCTCAGTCGATGGCGGAGACATCAGGCGACGCCGATCACGACCGCGGATCGGATCTCCAGGGCGGACTCGAACTCCTCGCGGCGGTCGTGGGCGGAGCCGGAGCGTTCGAGCTGCGTCTCGTGGGTCCGTCGGACGGCCTTTCGGGTCCGATCGTCGAACCCGAGCGCGTCGCCGATCTCGAGCCAGTGGTCGGATTCGACGAGAAACACCTCCCGATCGGCCTCCACGAGGACGCGTTCGTACTCGCGGCGGTATTCCCCGGTCCGAGCCGAGAGATGGCGTTGAACGGCCGACAACGCGTCCGGAAGCGTGGAGAGGGGAACGCTCGCGAGCGCGCCGGCGGTCACAAGGACCGGGCCGTCGAACGGGAGGTCGACGTCGGCGTCCATCCGCCCGGGCGCTATCCGCCGGCGCGCATCGCTTTTTGTGCGAAGCGATCGATGAGGTCGTCGAGAACGCCCGGCTCCCCCGTGAACGCGATCCGGACCTCGGTCAGCTGCAGCGACCCTCCAACCGTCACCTTTCCGGCGTCGAGGTCGGCGGCCCAGCCGTCGCCCTCGATCCGGGTCGCGTCCTCGGGGTCGTCGGCGTCGACGAACGAGCCGCCGAGGTTGCGGAGGTAGTGGGCGGCGAGCCGCCTCGAGATCCCGCGGTAGGATCGCTCGCGGCGGTCGGTGTCCGTAGCTCCGCCGGCGACGGGCGGGAAGATGGAGAGGGTGTCTCCCGGCGAAAGCGCCGTGTCGAGGCCCTCCATGTGCAACACCTCGCGGCCGTTCAAGAGGACGTTGATCTGGGGGGCGAGCCCGCCGTCCTCGATCAGGTTGCCGCGGAGTCCGTCGTATTCGTCCTCGAGCGCCGAGAGCACGTCCTCGACGGCGGCGTCGGAGGCGACCTCGATGGAGGTCGTCTTCGACCCCACGGCCTCCCGAAAGGTGGCGAAAAAGCGCAACTCGATCTCCATACGCCAGCAAGGGGCGGGGGACGCTTAAATGCGGTCGGTGAGAGATCGGTAACCGGTCCGCGACGGACGGAAGCCGGTCAGTCGTCGAACCGGGCCCCGTCCTCGACAAGCGGAAACCGTTTACCCGCCGAACCGTATCCCGTCCTCGACGATCCGGTAGTTGCGCTCCCGGTCGAGCTCCTCGGCGAGCCACTCGTGATCGTACAGCTGGGCGATCAGTTCGGCATAGAGGTTCCGCCAGGTGATCGCGTAGATCGGCGACTGCCCCCACGCGCGCAGCTCCGGGACGAACTCGTCGTATCGCTCCATGCGCTCCTCGAGGAACTCGATGGCGTCAACGACGATCTCCGCCGCCTGGGAAACGCCGTCCGCCTCGTCGATCTCGCGGTTGATCCGCGACTCGATACCGGCGACCGCGCGTTCGACGTCGCGTTTCGTCGTCTCGCCATCGTCGGGTAGCCCGTCCACGACGCCCTGGGGGATCGCCAGTGAGATCTCGCTCATACGCGGAGTGGTGGCCGCAGCCGAAAAAACGTCTCGACGATCGGCGAGTCCATGTGTGCCGACGTCCAACGGAATCCAGAACAGATTCCATCGGTTCGATGGACCCACACGCGGAGACCCGAGAGATGGTCGACCGCGGGACGGGGGAGTCGTTGCACCTGGTGGGACGAACCGCCAAGTGGACACCCTGCTCGATGACGGATGAAAGCTGATCGCTCACTGGGGGCGCTGGCGTTCGAGGAGGACGAGTGGCGATCACCGAGTGAAGCTGGAGGACCGAGGACGGGCCGTCGATTCGGAGGGAACCACGAGGCGACGAGGATCGAACGAACGATCGGGAGCTACTCGTCGGGATCGAGGAAGTACGACTCGTCCTCGAACAGTTCGTCCTCGCCCTCGACGGAGCGAACGTCGAGGTGGATGACGGTCGCATCGACGCCCAACAGCCCGGCGAGGCTCGGCTCCGTCCGTCCCTCGTCGCTCGAGACGAGCTCCTTGATGTAGAGGCCCCCCTCTCCGTGGACGTCGACGATCACGTGACGCGGATCGTCCGGATCGAAGTCGGGTGCTGTGTCCGCGAGAGTCATCTCGGCCGACGACGCATCCTCCGACGCCACTTCCACCGACTCGACGATCGCCGCGTCGTACACCTCGCGCTCGCGCGTGAGGTTCGCGCGCCGGTGATCGACGCGGTTCGGCGTGTACTGTTCGATCGTCGCCCCCTCGAGCTCCTCGACCGCGTCCCGCAGGTCGTCGCGGTCCACGGCCTCGGCGAGCTCGACGAACGCCCGGTACCGCTTGGATGCGTCGAGCCGCTTGACGCGCTCGACCATCTCGTGGGTCGCGAGGCGGAGCCCCTCGACCTCGACGGCTCCGTCGGCGAGCGCGTTGACGTCGGCCTCGAGGCGCTCGACGTCCACTCGACGGCGGCGTGGCTCCTCGACCTCGACGACGAACGGCCGGCCGGTCCCGAGCATCCGCGCGTCGACGTCCTCGCGGCCGGCCCCGTGGAAGACGCTCTCGGTGCCGTCCATCACGTCCTCGACCACGGGCGCGACGAACCCCTCGACGCTGTCCTCATAGAGGTAGCCGGTCCCCCCACAGTGGTCACACGGCTCCCGGCCGTCGCGACCGGATCCGTGACACTCCCGACAGGGCCACTCGGTCTGCGGGATGTCGCGTTCGATCTTCCGGTAGCGTCCGTAGACGAACGCCGAGTTCACCTTGGCGTCGATCCGCTCCTCGGCGAGGTCGATCGTGAACTGGACGTGCGGGCGGTCGAAGGAGACCTCCGTGCCGGTGAGCCGGCCGACGCGCTTTCCGACCTCGCGGTTGAACTCGGATTTGAACGCCTCGCCGGCGTCGGGATCGAGTCCGCACTCCTCGCGCAGTAGCCGCCCGTTTTCCTCGATGAGCGGCGGCGGTCGCGTGCCGACGTTGTAGGTGTCGAAGTCGACGTCCGCGACCGCCGCGGCGGCGCGTTCGGCCCACTCGTCGAACTCGGTGCACCGACCCTCACACACCCAGCAGTCGGCCGGCTCGGGAGGTTCGAAGGGCTCGTCGCGGGAGAGCGTGAGCGTGGTTCGCATGGATCGACCGCGTTCCGCGTTCGAGAGCCCGAAGCTCCGGTCGGCGACGAGCCGGCCGAGGCAGGGATCACACACCGGCCCGGTCGCGATCGCGTCCGCGGCGACCTCGAGTACGTCCATGGGCGAGCCAGGCGCCGCCGCCGCTAAAGCGTGCGGATCCGCGCCGTCGTGTCGGGTGTCGTCCATCGACACGGGGTTCGCCCTTCGCGGCGTTTAACCACGCGCGCGGCGTCGATACGAAACATGACGAACGCGCTGGAGATCCGCGATCTCCGCAAACGCTACGGGGACGTGGAGGCGCTGAAGGGGGTGTCGCTTTCCGTCCCGGAGGGGTCGTTCTTCGGGCTGTTGGGTCCCAACGGGGCCGGGAAGACGACGTTCATCAACGTCCTCGTCGGGCTGGTTCGCGCCTCGGGAGGATCGGCGTCCGTCTTCGGGTACGACGTCGAGGACGACTACCGGGAGGCGCGAGACCGGATCGGGCTCGCCCCCCAGGAGTTCAACGTCGACCGCTTTTTCCCGATCCGCGAGGTCCTCGAGCACAAGGCGGGCTACCACGGCGTCCCGCCCGAGGAGGCGAGCCGGCGGGCCGACGAGGCGCTGAAACAGGTCGGGATCTGGGAGAAACGCGACACGCGATTCGACTGGCTCTCCGGCGGGATGAAACGCCGGTTCATGCTCGCTCGCGCGCTCGTCACCGACCCGGACCTGCTCATCCTCGACGAGCCGACCGCGGGCGTCGACGTCCAGTTGCGCCGGGACCTGTGGGAGCTCGTCACCGATCTCAACGACCGGGGGACGACGATCCTGCTCACCACCCACTACATCGAGGAGGCCGAACGGCTGTGCGACGAGGTCGCCATCCTCGATTCGGGGGAGATCGTGACGGTCGCTTCCCCGGAGGATCTGATGGACCAGGGCAGCGACCGGATCGTGGTCACCCTCCGAGACGACGACGCGGACGCGGCCACGATCGCCGAGTCGATCCGCGACGGGGACGACCGCGTCGAATCGGTGACGGGCGAGGGCGACCGCCTCGTCGTGACCGCGCGCCAGGGCGGACTCGTGGCCCCCGATCTGGTCCGCGAGCTGGACCGGGCGGGCCACGCCATCCTCGATCTGGAGATCAAGCGGACGTCCTTGGAGGAGGTGTTCGTCGACCTCACCCGGCGCGAGGAGACGACGGACGGCGAAAACGGCGAGGCTGGCCGGGAGGAGACGGAGCGCGAGGACGAGGAGCCGACCGACGACGCGGCGGCGGCGGACGAACTCGAGGCGATGGCCACGGACGGCGGCACCCGCGGGACGGGTTCACATTACGGGGACGATCGTACGCAGGGAGGCCGATGATGGGTACCGACGAGTCGAACACGAGCACGTCGGTGGATCTCACCGGGTTCCTCACCCTGACGAAACGCGAGATCCTCCGGTTCGTGCGCCGGCCGCGCAACACGTTCGCGCCGCCGTTCATCACGAACGTGCTCTACTTCTCCGTCTTCGGGGTCATCCTCGGCCAGCGTGTGGGAACGATCGCCGACGTGCCCTACATCCTCTTCATCCTCCCGGGGCTGATCGTCCTCGGAGCGGTCTCGAACAGCTTCGAGAACGCGTCGTTTTCGATCTTCCACGGGCGCTGGAACGAGTACATCCACGAGGTACTCACCTCGCCGCTGTCCTACACGGGGATGGTCTGGGCGTACATCCTCTCGGCGGCGACCCGCGGGCTGCTCGTCGGCGGGCTGATCGCGGTCATCGGCTGGGGGATCATCTCCGGGCTGTATCGGCCCGTGCCGGTCGAGGAGCCCGTCTACCTCCTCGCGTTCATGATCACCATCACGCTGTTGTTCGCGAGCTTCGGCGTGATCGGCGGACTGCTCGCGACCGACTTCGACGACCTGACCGTGATGAACCAGTTCATCCTCCGTCCGCTCGTCTTCTTCGGCGCGGTCTTCTACTCGCTCGAGGACCTCACGCCGCTTTTGCGCGACGTCTCGCTTCTCAACCCGATGGTCTACATGGTCAACGGCGTCCGGTACGGCTTCCTCGGGACCGCGGAGGTCGATCCGCGGTTCTCCCTCGTCGTTCTCGTCGGGTTGACGGCGGTCGTCGCGCTGATCGACGTGGCCCTGTTCCGACGCGGCTACGGGCTGACCGATTGACCGGCCGGACAGGGGATTGCTGCCGTCCCCGGCACGCTTAAGTTGACGTAGCCATTGCGTTCAGGTGACGCTTCGCTTGGAGGGCCGAAGCGTCAGCGGGGACCTATTTAGGGCGGCACGCCCACGCCGTTTCGGCGTGGGCTCCCCTTTCGTTTTCACGAACCACGAGCCGCGGCGTTCGATCGAGTTCCGGAGCGTTCAGTTCGGAGGGGTCGCTCCCGCTCGGAGCGTTCGCGAGTAGCGCCGCCTCAGGAACCGTCCGTTCCGTCGCGGTGTTCCTCGAGCGCCTCCTCGAGGGTCAACTGGCCGACGGCCACCCGACGCGCGAGGGACTCGTCGATGGTCCGGTCGCCGGCGGAGCGCCGCCGAGATTCGTTCTTGATCCGTTGTATCTCACCCTCGGTCGGCTCGACGTGGCGACTCGAGATCGGTTCGCCCGCGATCCGAGCGATGTTGACGGCGGCGAGCACGTCCCCCATCCCGCGCGCGCCGGTTCCGAGATACGGCGACGTTCCCGTCTCGTCGACGAGTTCGACCTCGAGGTCCTCCGGGAGGTCGTTGACGATTCTGGCGCCCTTCAGACGGTCGCCGTCGCCGACGCGCACGAGCGGGTCCGGCTCCTCCTCGACCTCCGAGCGAATGGTCTCGACCGCCTCGGAGAGCGGGACCTGGAAGGCCGCGACGACCGTCCCGCCGACGAGGACCGCGATACCGGGTGAGGGCCCGGGATCGACGCCGACGATCGTCCGCCCGCCGCCGCCACGGAGCACGGCGAGTGCCTGATCGACGGCCGCACGCGGTCGATCCGGATCTGCCGTGACGAACTCGACGTCCGAGGGCGGCTCGTCGCCGGCCTCGGGACGATCGTCCGGAGCCGTGATGATCACGGTGGCGCCCTCGGGAAGCGGCTCGTCGGGCTCTACCGTCGTGAACACGACGCCGCGGTCGCGCAGCTCCTGGACGACGGCGTGATACAGCCGGAAGTCGTCGGTGGCGACGACGATCACTGGGGACGGCTACTCCCGGCGGGCGCCTAAGCGTGTCGGGGCGACGACCGGAACTCCAAGCGGGATGGTCGCGCCGACCGACCCGCGATCGCGAACTGCAGCGACCGACAGACGAAAGGCGACCGAACACGGACGGAGAGGTATGAGCGAGGAGCGCGACGACGTCGTTCGGCCCAGCGATCTCGGCGGGGAGGGACCTCCGATCGAGGAGAAGCCGTACAAGATCGTCTTCGAGGCGAACAAGTGCTTCGGGGCCGGACGCTGCGCGGAGGCGGCCGACAACTGGGAGATGGACCTCTCGACCGGGATGGCGCGTCCGCGGTCCTACTACGTGGGCGAGGACGAGCTCGAGGCGAACGTCGAGGCGGCGGAACTGTGTCCCGCCAAGAAGGGCGACGGCGTCATTCACGTCGTCGACCGACGAACCGACGAGGAGATCGCGCCGGATCCACACGGCGACGGGACGCTCTCCGTCGACTGGTAGCGACGGTCGTTCGGATCCGTCGACGGTCGCACGGCGGTCACCCGCCCGATCGGATGGCGAGGAGGATGGAAAACGCGTGCCGAAAGTTGTTTGTCCCCGCCCGGGGTACGCGGAGAACGCGCGGGGGTGGCTGAGCCTGGCCAAAAGCGGCGGACTTAAGATCCGCTCCCGTAGGGGTTCGAGGGTTCAAATCCCTTCTCCCGCATCCGCGGCGCGAACAGTTCGTGAGCGCCGTGGTTAGCCGAAGGAATTTGTACCAGGGAAGTCGCAGCGCCGAGCGGAGCGGGGCCACCGTCTTCACGGGGTTCAAATCCCTTCTCTCTGCTCCCGCATGTCCCTCCGTCAACTCCCGTCTTCCGCACCCGTGTCGCGAGCGTCCTCACGAACACGTTCCTCCGCCCGGCACATCACCTCGCGGACCGGAAGGCCCGTCTCCCGGGCGACCGCGAGGGCGTCGTCGTACTCAGCGCTTCGGTCGTATACCTCGCCGTCGGCAGTGGCGGCGACCTTCACGTCGACGTCGTGGAGGTCGCCGGCGACGTCGATCGTCGCCGTCTCGATGGACCGCTCCGCGATCCACCGATGCCGGGCGCTCGACTCGCGAATTCCGAGCGTGCCCGTCTCGAGGGCGAGTCGCTCGACCACCGCATCGACGTCAGCGGGGTCACAGACGACCGTGACGAGGTGGCCCGGCCGCGACTTCTTCATCGTCGCGGGGACGACGCTCACGTCGAGCGCGCCCGCCGCGGCGAGCGTCTCCTGGAGCCCGCCGAGGACCTCCGGGGAGACGTCGTCGACGTTGGTCTCGAGGACCGCGACCTCGTCGCGAACGAGCCCGCCGCGGCTCGGGGAAAGACCCCCCCGGGAGCGCTCGTCGCGCGATCGGTCCGTCTCCTCCTCGATCGACCGGCCGATCAGGGCGCGTAGGACGTTCGGACGGTCGGGGAAGGACCGACGTCCGGCGCCGTAGCCGGCGGCCGTGACCGCGATCTCCGGGAGCGTCGGAACGCTCTCGGCGACGGCGCCGAGGATCGCGGCGCCCGTCGGCGTCAGGAGCTCCGCCTCGACGGGACCGCCGCGGAGCGTGAGCCCGGCACGGTCGGCGATCTCGACGACAGCCGGCGCGGGGATCGGATAGGTCCCGTGGTCCATCTCGAGTTCGCCGTCGCCGACCGAGAGGGGCCCGGTCACGACGCGGTCGACTTCGAGGTCCGCGAGCAGCAGGCAGGCGCCGACCACGTCCGCGATCGCGTCGTCCGCGCCCACCTCGTGGAAGTGCGTCTCCGCGAGGTCCGTCCCGTGGATCGAGGCCTCGGCCTCCCCGAGCAGTTCGAAGGCGACGAGGGCGTTCTCCTCGACGGAAGCGGGGAGGCCCATCCCCTCGACGATCGCCACGACCTCCGGGTACGTGCGATGAGCGCCCGAACCCTCGGCGTGGGAGTGATCATGGAAGTGGTCGTGGCCATGTGAATGATCGTCGTGTTCGTGCGGGTGGTCATCGTGGCCATGTGACTGGTCATCGTGGTCGTGCAAGTGATCGCCGTGACCGTGGTGGCCGTGTGGACGTTCGTCCTCGATCTCGTCCTCGAGGAGCCGGACGTCGACGGTCGTGGCGCGAATCCCGTTCTTCGTCGTCTCCCCGACGTCGAACCGGACCGGAAGCGCGTCCTCGATCGGGGCGAGAACGGCGGGGTCGCCGCCGGCCGCGATCAGGGCCGCACAGATCATGTCGCCGGCGGCACCCGTCCGCCCGTCGAACGCGAGGGTGTTCATGCCGGGGAATCGACCTCGCAGGTAAAGAGTCCCCAGTTTCGAGGTGCCGAGCGTGACCGGACGTGGAGTCGGAGGGATCGCGGCGACCTTCGCTTCGGGGCCGGAGCGAAAACCGACACGGGCGACGGGGTTTTGTATCCCCTCTCCCTACCGTGTGATATGATGACACGCGAACGGTTCCGCGAACGCGCGGAATCGCCGGAAGCGGGCGTACGATCGGCCGGAGCAACAGGCTTATCCTCGGGCCACGAGCAGGTAGTGGTACCCCCCGCGAGCCAACCATGAACGAAGTCCAACTCGAAGTGGCGAAGGCGTACCCGAACGACTCGGGACGCGGCATCGCCAGACTCGATCCCGACACGCTGTTGCACCTGAAGCTCTCCCCCGGCGACATCATCGAGATCGACGGCGCGGAGACGACGGCGGCGAAGGTGTGGCGCGCGGACCGGCAGGACTGGAACACAGACACCGTCCGCATCGACGGGTTCACCCGGCAGAACGCGGACGTCGGGATCGGCGAGCGCGTGACGATCCGGAAGGCGGAACCCGAGAAGGCGCGCAAGCTGGTCCTGGCCCCGCCCGAGGAGGCGTCCGTGCAGTTCGGCTCCGACGCCGCGGGAATGGTGAAACGCCAGATCCTCAAGCGGCCGGTCGTCGAACGCGACATCGTCCCCGTGATGAGCTCGACGAACCACCCGTTCATGCGCTCGCCCGGACAGGCGATCCCCCTCATCGCCGTCGAGACCGAGCCCGAGGGCGTCTGTTTGATCACGGAGGACACGGAGGTCGAGCTCCGCGAGGAGCCGATATCCGGGTTCGAGAAGGCCGGCGGCGGGATCACCTACGAGGACATCGGCGGCTTACAAAACGAGATCCAGCGCGTGCGGGAGATGGTCGAGCTCCCCATGAAGCACCCGCAGATCTTCAAGAAGCTCGGCATCGAGCCGCCACAGGGCGTGCTGTTGCACGGCCCGCCGGGCACCGGCAAGACGCTGCTCGCGAAGGCCGTCGCCAACGAGACGTCGGCGTCGTTCTTCTCCATCGCCGGCCCGGAGATCATCTCGAAGTACTACGGGGAGAGCGAACAGCAGCTCCGTGAGATCTTCGAGGACGCGAAGGAGGAGTCGCCCTCCATCGTCTTCATCGACGAGCTCGACTCGATCGCGCCCAAACGCGAGGACGTCACCGGCGAGGTCGAACGCCGGGTCGTCGCCCAGCTGCTCACGATGATGGACGGGCTGGAGACGCGCGGCCAGGTGATCGTCATCGCCGCGACGAACCGCGTCGACTCCGTCGATCCCGCCCTCCGCCGGCCCGGCCGGTTCGACCGCGAGATCGAGATCGGCGTCCCCGACGAGGTCGGCCGCAAGGAGATCCTCCAGATCCACACCCGCGGAATGCCGCTCTCCGACGACGTCGACCTCGACGGGCTCGCGGACGACACCCACGGCTTCGTCGGCGCGGACATCGAGAGCCTCACCAAGGAGGCCGCGATGAAGGCGCTGCGGCGGTACCTCCCGGAGATCGACCTCGACGAGGAGGACATCCCGCCGAGCCTCATCGACCGGATGATCGTCAAACGCGAGGACTTCTCGGGCGCGTTGAACGAGGTCGAGCCCTCGGCGATGCGCGAGGTGCTCGTCGAACTGCCGAAGATCTCCTGGGACCACGTCGGCGGACTCGACGACGCCAAACAGCAGATCGAGGAGGCGGTCGAGTGGCCGCTCACCGCCCCCGAGAAGTTCGACCGGATGGGCGTCGAGGCCCCGAAAGGGGTCCTGCTCTACGGTCCGCCGGGCACCGGCAAGACGCTGATGGCGAAAGCGGTCGCCAACGAGACGAACGCGAACTTCATCTCGGTTCGGGGGCCCCAGCTGCTCTCGAAGTGGGTCGGCGAGTCCGAGAAGGCGATCAGACAGACCTTCCGCAAGGCGCGACAGGTGTCGCCGACCATCGTCTTCTTCGACGAGCTCGACTCGCTGGCCCCCTCGCGCGGCCAGGAGATGGGCAACAACGTCTCCGAGCGCGTGGTCAACCAGCTCCTCACCGAGCTCGACGGCCTCGAGGAGATGGGCAACGTGATGGTGATCGGCGCCACCAACCGCCCCGACATGATCGACCCCGCGCTGTTGCGCTCGGGCCGGTTCGACCGGCTCGTGATGGTCGGCCAGCCGGACGAGGAGGGCCGCGAGCAGATCCTCCGGATCCACACCGACGACACGCCGCTGGCCCCGGACGTGAGCCTGCGTGAGATCGCCGAGATCACCGACGGCTACGTCGGCTCCGACCTCGAGGGGATCGCTCGCGAGGCCGCGATCGAGGCGCTGCGCGACGACGACGAGGCCACGGAGGTCGAGATGAAACACTTCCGTCGCGCCATGGAGTCGGTCCGCCCGACGATCACCGAGGACATCATGAGCTACTACGAGGACGTCGAACAGCAGTTCAAAGGCGGCGGTCAGGAGACGCTCGGCGAGCGGGGCAGCGGCCGGATCGGGTTCCAGTAACGGAGCCGATCCGACGGCTCGAGCAGCCGAGCCGATTCCGACGACGCCAGTCGGGACGGCACGAGGACGCGCGAACGACGTCCACCGGAGCGTGAACGACTGCCTCGAGGACACGAACGACGTCCACCGGAGCGTGAACGACTGCCTCGAGGACACGAACGACGTTCGCCGCCGTTCCCACGCGCGGGCAAGCGTCGAATCCCCTAAGTACGGGCGCGTCCGATTTTCGACCCATGAGTCACTCGTGGTGGCCGTCACGGCTCACCTTCCGACGGTACGCCGCCGTGACGACGGCGATGACGACGGTCCTCGTCGCGCTCGGCGTCTACACCTCCGGAACCGGCTCCGGGCTGGCCTGTCAGGCGCAGTGGCCGCTCTGTTCCGACCAGCTCATTCCGACGCTCACGCTCAACCCCGACTTCATCGAGTGGTTCCACCGCGTGTGGGCGATGGTGACCGGCTTTTTGATACTCGGCCTCGCCGCCTGGACGTGGCTCGGCGATAGATCCCGTCGGACCCGGATCGCCGCCACGCTCGCGGTCGCCATCCTCCCCGTGCAGATCCTCGTGGGCGCGATCACGGTGACGATCGGCGGGCTCGTTCCCGGCGGCTACACCCTCTCGACGCACGCCGCCCACCTGGTCGTCGCGTTGGCGATCGTCACCCTGCTCGGCGTGGTCCTGTTCGAGAGCGGCGACGGGGACGGTCCCACGTCGCCCCGAACGCTTCGATTCGCGATCGGTGCCGGCCTCGGCGGCGTCCTCCTCGGAGCCGTGTTCTCGCGGGCCGTGCCGTTGGTGACCTACTCGCCCGGGGCACAGGCCGTGTTCTACCTATGTACGCTGGTGGGATTCCTCGGGCTCCTCGCCGTCGTCCTCCGGGTCCCGAACGCGGGGATCCCCGATGATGCGCGCGGCCGCGTTCGCGTGTTGTCCGCGATCGCGCTCGTGGCGCTGTTCGTTACCCTCCTCCTCGGTCGGGATCTGGTGATCTATCCGGGGTTCTGGGAGACGGTCAACCGGGTCCTGCTCGCGGCGACCGTGCTGGCCACGGCGACCGCAGGGTGGGAACTGTCCGGGTCGGATACGGGAACGCTCGGCGCCGCCGCGTCACGGCGGGAGTGAGTGAAGCAGGAACGGTAGCCGAGGGGGACGGTCACGCGAAGTCGCCGAGCCCGAGCTGGTCGTCGTCGCCGTTTCCGCCGGTTCCGTCGGAGCTATCGTCGTCCCCGGACTCCACAGCGGGGTCCGCGGGTCCTCCACCGGAGTCGCCGGAGGGGGACGCTTCGGCGACCGCCTCGGTATCCGACGTCGACGCATCCGCTCCCTCCTCGTCGCCGTCCCGATCCGGGACGCCGGCGAACGCGCCGGCGGCGTGTTCCTCGAGGAGCTCCTCGCGACGCGCCCGTGCGTCCTCGACGATCGACTCGACCTTGTTCGTCGACTCGCCGGAGCCGGTGACGAAGGCCACCTCGGACTCGTCGAGGTCGTAGGCGGCGGCCATCCGGACGGTCAGATCCCGCGGGGAGCAGTGGTGGGTGATCGCGGCGAGGAACGGCAGTATCTCCCGGCGGGCGGTCGCCACGCTACAGCCCTCCGCGGCCGCGATCCGCTCGAGGACGGCCTCGGCCGTCGAGTCGGTGGCCGGCCAGAACTGCGGTCTGCCCCAGCGAGTCCATCCGCCCTTCGTCCCGTCGCGTGCGGCGGCGGCGCCGGCGGCCGCGTTGTCGGTGACGTACCGCCAGTAGGAGTAGTCCTGCGTGGCGCGAACCCGACCGAGCCAGACGTCGGCGTTGGCGAGGAACTCGTACGCGCGCGTGGCCTCCGAGGCGTCGTAGGCCTCGAGCATGTTGTCCTCGATCCACTTCGTGAGGTCGTCCGGCGTCTCGTCGACGGCGTAGGCCGACTGGAGCGCCTCGTTCGCGCTCTCCTCCTTCAAGACTGCGTCGAGGAAGGGAAAGATCCCGATCGTCCGGTCCCGGTCGCCGGTGACGACGTCCTCGAGTGCGAGGCGGTCGCGGCCCTCCGCGATCGCCTGGAGGTCGTTGACGGCGCCGCGAAGGTCGCCGGCGTTGCGTTCCGCGATCCGCTCGAGCGCGTCGCCGTCGTACTCGACCTCCTCGCGGCGACAGATGTCGCGGAGGACGGGCACGATGGAACGCGCCGAGACGTCGCGAAACTCGATGTCGCGGCAGGCGTTCCGGAGGCCGCGGGACATCCCGTAGTAGTCGTTGGCGATGAGGACGATGGGCTGGCCGGACTCCTTCACCAGATCCGTGATCGCGGAGGCCCCGCCGCGGTCGTAGTTCCCGTGGATGTTGTCGGCCTCGTCGACGATCACGAGCTGGCGGCTCTCGGTATCTCCGCCGGCGGCCCCGCCGCCGGAGGCGCTTCCCGCGAGCGTGGCGTTCTTCGCCGCCCGCCCCGCGAAGCGTTCGATCACGTCGGCGGTGCGCTTGTCGGAGGCGTTGAGCTCGACGGTCTCCCACCCGCGGTCGGCCGCGAGCGCGTGGGCAGCGCTCGTCTTGCCGATCCCGGGGCTGCCGTGGACGATCACGGCCTCGCGGTGGTCGTCCCACGTGTCGGCCCACTCGGCCAGCTTCGAGGCCGCCTTGTCGTTCCCGCGCAGCTCCGAGAGGCTTTGCGGGCGGTACGTCTCCGTCCAGTCGCTCATTGTGGAGAGAAGGCGGGAGGCGGGGTTAGTGGTTTCGGAGAGCTACTCCTCGACCGGTTCGGCCTCGGCGATCGCGCCCATCATCTCCCAGCCCTCCACGTCGGGGGCGCTGCGACCGAGCAGAACGCGCTCGTAGTCCTCGGAGGTGATCAGTCGGTAGTCGGCGTCCGCGTCCGCGTCCGCGTCGATCCGACGTCCCTCCCCGCGGAACTCGCGCTGGAAGAACTCGGTCGAGTCGAACCGATAGACGCCGGCGTCGCCGCTCTCGAGGACGATCCGGACGGGATCCGGCTGCACGTTGTGGATGCGCTTCGCGATCGGGTTCAGGTCGGCCATGGGGACGGAACGGAGCGAGGCTACTCCTGGGCGTCGACGACGGCCACGCCGGCGAGGTTCACGATGTCCTTGACCTCGTCTCCGCGCTGGAGGACGTGGACGGGCGCGTCCATGCCGACGAGCATCGGGCCGATCGCCTCGGCGCCGCCGAGCCGCTGGAGCAGCTTGTAGCCGATGTTGCCCGACTCGAGGTTCGGGAAGACGAGCACGTTCGCGGGCTCCTCGAGCTCGGCGAAGTCGTAGGTGTCCTCGAGGATGTCCTCGACGACGGCGGTGTCGGCCTGCATCTCGCCGTCGACCGGGAAGTCGACCTCCGGGTCCTCGTGGAGCAGCTCGACCGCCTTGCGCGGGGGCCGCGTCCCCGCGTCGTCGACGCTGCCGAAGTTCGAGTAGGACAACATCGCGGCGCGCGGCTCGACGTTGAACCGGCGGGCCAGCTCGGCGGTGTGTTTGGTCACCTCGGCGAGGACCTCCTCGTCGGGGTTCTGATTGACCGTGGTGTCCGCACAGAAGACCACCCGGTTTTTGAACGTGAGCAGGTAGACGCCCGCGACGTGGTCGGCGTCCTCGGCCGAGCCGACCACCTGCAGCGGCGGCCGAAGCGCCGACGGGTAGTGGTGGGTGAGACCGGTGAGCAGCGCGTCGGCGTCGCCGCGTTCGACCATCACGCTGCCGAGGTAGTTCGTGTCGCGACGGACCAGCTCGCCGGCCTCGGTGCGGGTGATCCCCTTGCGCTTTCGCAGCTCGTGGAGCCGGTCGGCGTACGACTCGAGGCTCCGCTCGCTCGGATCGACGATCTCCGGCTCGAAGGAGAGGCCGAGCCGCTGGGCGACGCGGTGTATCTCGTCGGCGTCGCCGAGCAACACCGGCTCCGCGATGCCCTGTTCTGCGATCTGGTAGGCCGCGCGGATCATCTTCTCGTCGGTCCCCTCCGCGAGCGCGACGCGTTTGGGGTCGCTTTTCGCCTTGTTCAACACGACGCGCATCATCTCGCGGGACTTTCCGAGGCGGGCCTCCAGCCGCTCGCGGTACTGCTCGGCGTCGACGTCGGTGCGGGCGGCGCCGGAGTCCATCGCGGCCTCGGCGACCGCCGGCGCGATCTCGAAGAGGACCCGCGGATCGACCGGCTTCGGGATGACGTACTCGGGCCCGAACTGGAGGGGCTCGTCGCCGTAGGCCTTCACGACCGCGTCGGGGACGTCCTGGCGGGCGAGTTCCGCGAGCGCCTCGGCGGCCGCACGCTTCATCTCCTCGTTGATCTCGGTCGCGCGGACGTCGAGGGCGCCACGGAAGAGGAACGGGAACCCGAGGACGTTGTTGACCTGGTTGGGGTAGTCCGATCGGCCGGTCGCCATGATGACCGTGTCCTCGCGGGCGTTCTTCGCCTCCTCGTAGGTGATCTCCGGATCGGGGTTGGCCATCGCGAAGATGATCGGGTTGTCGGCCATCGACCGGACCATCTCCGGCGAGACGATCCCGCCGACGGAGAGGCCGGCGAGGACGTCCGCGCCCTCCATGGCGTCGGCGAGGTCGCCGCCCTCGATGTCGCGGGCGAACTCGCGTTTGAACTCGTTGAGGTCGCCCGCCTCCGCGCGCTCCTCGGTGAGGATCCCCGAGGAGTCACACATCGTGATGTTCTCCTTTCGCGCGCCGAGGGAGACGTAGAACCGCGCGGTCGCGATCGCCGACGCGCCCGCACCCGAGAAGACGATCTCCAGGTCCTCGAGGTCCTTGTCGACGACCTCGGCCGCGTTGAGGAGCGCCGCGCCAGAGATGATGGCGGTGCCGTGCTGGTCGTCGTGGAAGACGGGGATGTCCATCCGGTCGCTGAGGCGACGCTCGATGGCGAAACACGCCGGCGCGCCGATGTCCTCCAGGTTGATGCCGCCGAAGGTCGGCTCCATCGCGGCGACCGTCTCGACGAAGGCGTCGACGTCCGTGAGATCGAGCTCGACGTCGAAGACGTCGATGTCGGCGAACCGCTTGAAGAGGACGCCCTTGCCCTCCATGACGGGTTTCGAGGCGGCCGGGCCGATGTCGCCGAGGCCGAGGACGGCCGAGCCGTTCGAGACCACGCCGACGAGGTTCCCCTTCGCCGTGTACTCGAAGACACGCTCCGGGTCCGCCTCGATGTCGAGACACGGCGCCGCCACGCCGGGCGAGTACGCCAGGCTCAAATCGCGTTGGGTGTTCGTCGGTTTGGTCGTCGAGATCTCGATCTTTCCGGAGGGCTCCTGTCGGTGGTACTCCCTCGCGTCGTCTTCCAGTCCCATGTACACCGATTCCGGGGACCGAAGTAAAAAGCTAACCATACCGTCGATATTGTACTTCGACGATCGTCGAAGTCATCACTCGCCGGCCGCGGGCTCCCCCAGCCGATCGACGAGGAGCCGCTCGAAGGGGGCCGAGTACTGCATGAGCATCGTCCCGAGGACGCTCATACAGAGGACGTAACCGACCGCGAACGCGTAGATCGTGTCCGCGACCGGGCCGGCGAGCCGCGAGCCTTCGACGATCGCAACGGCGGCGATGATGAGCGAGAACTCGCCGCGGGTGACCATCCCGAGTCCGACGCGGGTCGAGCGACGGACGCTCAGGTCGTAGACGCGCCCGCCGAGATAACCGGAGTAGAACTTCGCAGGCGCCGTGACGACGACCGCGAGCGCGACGAGCGCGGCGACCCCGGCGAAGAGGGACGGGTCGGTGACGAGGCCGATCCAGAAGAAGAAGACCGCGGCGAAGACGTCGCGGATCGGCTCGAGACGGTGTTCGAGCCGGTCGACGTGGGAGGTCGCAGAGAAGGTCATCCCGACGAAGAAGGCCGCGACGGCCTCGCTCACCCCGACGGCGAGCGCCGCGCCGGCGACGAAGACGGTGGCGCCGATCGCCCGGAGGAGAAAGAACTCGCTGGAGTCGGTCGCCAACAGCCGCTCGAAGGGATCGCTCCCGTAGACGACGAGCGCTAAGAGGAGGAGGATGAACCCGAGCGAGACGCCGACGGATCTCGCCGCCTCGCCGACGTCTCCGCCGCCGAGCACGAGCGCGGAGGCGACGGAGAGGTACACGGCGATGAAGAGATCCTCGTAGACGAGCGTCCCGAGGATCGGTCCGGCCTCGTCGTTTGCGATCCAGCCGCGATCGATGAGCGACTTCGTGATGATCGCGGACGAGGAGATGTAGACGATCCCCGCGAACAGGAAGGCGGGAAGAAACGAACGAAAGATCGCGTACCCGAGGACGAATCCCACACCGAAGTTGACGAGCAGATCGATCGTCCCGGCGCGGCCGATCCGGTCCTTGCTCTCGACCAGACGCTCGAGGTTGAACTCGAGCCCGAGGAAGAAGAGCAGAAAGACGATCCCGAGCTCCGCGCCCACGGTGACGAACGTCGTCTCCTGGACGTGCCACCCGCCGACGATCGGGAGCGGGGACGCCCCGAGGACGTGGGGATTCAACGCCATCCCGGCGAGGATGTAAAAGGGGATGACCGACTGTCCGAACCGGGTCGCAACGGCACCCACGAGCGCCACCGCCGCGAAGAGCACGCCGACCTCGAACAGCAGGCTCTCAGCCGCCATCGGACATCATCTCCGGGCGAAGGCGAAGAAGCATCGACACGACGACGATCACCGCTCGTCGATGGGACGCCCGAGGTGGTCGCCGAGCGCCTCGACGCTTTCGCGATCGCCCACGACGATGAGGGTGTCGCCGACCTCGAGAGCCGTGTCGGGGCCCGGGCTCGCGATGACGTCGCTCTCGCCGCGTTGGATCGTCACGACGGACGCCCCGGTCTCGGCGCGAAAGTCCATCTCGCCGAGCGTCTTGCCGACGACGGATGAACCCTCGATGACCTCGAACCACTCGATCATCGCTCCGCCCGGCAGCATCGCCTCCTGGGCGTCGTGTTCGACGGGCTGGAAGTAGGCGCCCTCGAGGATGGTTCCCACGGTTCGTGCGAGCTGGTCGGGGAGATCGAAGAGCTTCTCGGAGTCGGCGTCCGGGCTCGGCCGCTTGTAGACCTCGCGTCGGCCGCTGTTGTGTGTCAGTATCACGAGCGTCTCCCCGTCGCCGAGGTCGATCTCGTGTTTCTTCCCGACGCCGGGAAGTTCGGTTTCGGAGACCGGCATGTCCCTCCAGTAGGACGAACGGAGGGATAAATGGGGTTGGTCGGAGCCGGCGGCGCGACTGGACGTCAACGCGGGATGGCCCGGACGTCCCCACCGCCTCACCCGGGCGTCCCCACCGCCTCACCCGAGCACCGACACGACGGCCCAGATCCCGGCGGCGGCGAGGATCGGGATGGTGAGGTTGTCGTCGACCGCCCGACCGCGGATCATCGGCGGAAGCCCGTCGGCGACGGCCGCGGCGAACCCGCCGACCACGGCCGCGGTCGCGCCCGTGACCGGGCCGAAGGCCGGAACCGTGATCGGGAGCGCGACCGCCAGGCAGACGAGAAACGTCGCGATCCAGACGCGGGGACGCTTACACTCGTCGGCCGCGTTCCGCCCGAGCGCGCCGCTTACGGGGTCGCCGAGCGCCAGCATCCACATCGCGGGGATCGCGATCGCGGGCGCGAACCAGAGGCCGACGCAGGTCATGCTCGCCTGATAGAGCGCGTAGCCGGCCACGGTCTCGCGCTCGTAGGGGCGCGTGAGGGTGCGGTAGATCGCGTGATCGAGACCGATCACGAGCCGGAGAAACTCGAGGAGCGAGACGACGATCAGCCCCGCGACGAGCAGGGCTCGCGTCCCGTCCCACGAGAGCCAGCCGAGGAGGTACGGGGCCACGTAGAGCGCGCCGGCCGCGTGGACGATCCGGCGTTCGAACTCGACGCGCTCGCGCCAGCGGACCGCTGCCCCGCCGTCGTGGCGGGCGTGTCGATCGTCCATGTGTCCCGGGTTAGGCCGTCTCGACGTCGGTCTCGACGGGGTCGTGGCGTTCGAGGAGGTCCTCGAAGGCGGCGTCGTTCCCGCCCAACAGCGCGTCGAGCTCCTCGACGAGGTCGTCGACGGGAACGCGAACCTGGCGCGCGCCGTCGCGCTCGCGGACCGTCACGGAGTCCGGTCCCTCGCCCTCGATCCCGTCGCGGTCGACGGTGACACAAAATGGCGTGCCGATCTCGTCCTGTCTGCGGTAGCGACGACCGATCGATCCGGAGTCGTCGTAGGAGACGGCGAGTCCGCGATCACGGAGGTCGTCGGCGACGCGTTCGGAAAGCTCGACGAGCCGGTCGGCGTTGCTCACGAGCGGGAAGACCGCGACGTCGACCGGCGCGATCTCGGGGACTAAACCGAGATAGGTTCGGTCCTCGCCGTCGACCTCGTCCTCCGCGTACGCGTGTGCGAGGAGCGTCTGGACGGTCCGACCGACGCCGAAGGACGGCTCGACGACGTGCGGGGTGACGTGCTCGCCGGTCTCGGTCGTGTCCTCGATCGAGAAGTTCGCGAGGTCCGTCTCGACGGTGACGGTCTCGCCGTCGTCAAGCTCGAGGGTGACGGCGTCGGCCTCGAAGGCGTCGGGATCGCGTTCGACCAGCCGTTCGAGGGCCGCGGCGACCTCGCCGGCACGACCGCCGAACTCGGGCCCGAGAACGGACATGTCCGGGTCGACGGTCGCGCGCTCGACGGTTCGTGGCTCGTCGTAGCGTTTGAAGACGGTGAACGTGTCGTCGGCGTGTTCGGCGTGCTTCGAGAGGTCGTAGTCGCCCCGGTAGGCGAAGCCCGCGATCTCGATCCAGTCGCCGTCGATCTCGCTTTCGGCGTCCCAGCAGTCGGCGGCGTAGTGGGCCCGCTCGCCCGGCAGGTGCTGGCGGAAGCGGAACCGGTCCATGTCGACGCCGATCCGCTCGTACCACTCGTTCGCGAGCCCGAGGTAGTAGCCGACCCACGCGGAGCCGACGACGCCCTCCGCGACCGCCTCGCCGATCGGCATCTCGAGGTAGGTCTCGCCGTCCGTCCCCTGTTCGTCGGCGGGGTAGAGCCGGACCTCGACGTCGGCGACGCGATCGAGGGGCGGGTCGTCGTCCTCGGGGTCGATGAACTGCTCGAGTTCGGCCTGGGTGAACTCACGGAGCCGGAGCAGGCCGCCGCGCGGCGAGATCTCGTTGCGGTAGGCGGGGCCGATCTGGGTGACGCCGAAGGGAAGCTGGCCGCGAGCGTACTCCTTGAGCCGCGGGAACTCCACGAAGATCCCCTGGGCGGTCTCGGGTCGGAGATAGCCCGGCTTCGAATCGCCGGGGCCGATGTTCGTCGCGAACATGAGGTTGAAGTCCTCGACCTCCCGGCCCGCGAGCGGCGTCCCGCAGGCGGGACAGGCGATGTCGTGGTCGCGAATGAGCGTCTCGACCTCCGAGCCGGGAAGCGCCTCCGCGTCCTCGATGTCGGTCGCGTCCTCGACGAGGTGGTCGGCACGGTGGGAGACGCCGCACTCGCCGCACTCGACGAGCATGTCGTCGAACCCCTCGAGGTGGCCGGAGGCCTCGAAGACGGGCTCGGGCATCACCGTCGGGGCCTCGATCTCCTGGTTGCCTTCCTTGAGCGTGAACCGGTCGCGCCAGGCGTCCTCGAGGTTCCGCTTGAGCGCGGCGCCGCGCGGACCGAAGGTGTAGAACCCGGCGGTGCCGCCGTAGGCCCCGTTCGAGCCGAAGAAGAACCCGCGCCGTTTCGCCAGCTCGACCAGGTCGCTGCCGGCCATCGATCAGACGCCCTCCAGCAGGTCGATGTCGCGGACGATGCCCACGAGCTCGCCGCCGGCGACGAGGGGGATCTGCTCGACGTCGTGTTTGATCATCTCCTGGGCGGTCTCCGCGGCGGTGCGCCGGCTCGAGACCGTCACGACGTCCGCGGTCATGAACTCGCTCACCGGGCCGAGCGGGAGTTCGACGTTACGGGTCGGGAGATACCGGTTTCCGACCGCCTTGATCCCCTCCCAGGCCCACTCGTCGTCCTGGTTCGCGAAGCTGTCGCCGGTCCCCTCCTCGCCCTCGACGACGCGGGCGACCTCGAGCACGTCGACCTCCGTGAGGATCCCCGCCATGGTGGCCTCGTCGTCGAGGACGACCGCGTAGGGGACCTCGGAGAGTCCGATCTCGCGTTCCGCGACCGGAAGCGGCGTGTCGACGTGGGTCGCGTTGACCGCGCGCGTCGCGAGTTCGCCCACGGTCGCGTCGCCGTCGACCTCGTCGCGTGCGATCGCGTGGATCACGTCGGTGACGGTGAGGATGCCCTCCAGCGCGTCGCCGTCGACGACCGGGACCCGGCGAGCGGACTCCGCGACCATCAACTCGGCGGCGTCGCGGATGTCCGCGTCGGCGCCGATGGTCGGGACCTCGCGCATCAACATCGCGAGCTGGTCCTCGTCGGGCTGGTCGATCAGATCGTCACGCGAGATGATCCCGCGGTAGACTTCGCCGGCGTCGGTGGATTTGACGACCGGAACCGAGGAGAAGCCGTACTCCTGAATGTACTCGAGGACGTCGTCGCGCGTGCCCGGAATCTCGACGACCACGAGATCCGAGCGGGGCGTCATCGCGTCGGCTACCTTCATGGACCGCCTTTCGCCGTCACACCTCTTGTATACTGCGAAGGCGGGTCGTCGAGGGGCGAACCGCCGCCCGACGGCGTTCGCACATCGACTTCCGAACGGAACTGAATACTCCAATGATCACACAATATCGCTATATAGGACAACACACGGGGTAGTATTCGTCATATATGAACCCAAACGTCCACCACGATCGTGTATATTTCGGATTTCGATGATCTCGTTCCGATGGGTTTATATGTGGGTGTCAATTGATGACACGTATGTCACGGAGTTCCACTCCCTGGGACGAGCCGGACACCGACTCACGCGATCCGGTCCTGCCGCAGGCCCGGGACGCGCTCGATGGTGCATCCTCCCCGGACGTGATGGCGTCGGTGGACGCGACGCGGTCGCGCTCCGAGTTCGTCATCGCGGACGTCTCGCGGGAGGACGCGTGGATGTCGGTCGAGGAGACCGACGCCGCAGTCCTCGAGGAGTGGTGCTGAGCGGCCGATCGAATCCTCCGAAGCGAACCGCGTCGTCAGCCGTCACGCCCGTCGGACTCGGCCGCACGAATCAGGTCCCCGATCGTCCGACAGACGGGAACGTCGACGTCGTGAGCCGCGGCGCGGTCCACGACTGCGCCGTAGATCGCCTCCACCTCGGTTCGACGGCCGTTCGCGAGGTCCCGCCGCATCGACGAGTGGTTCCGCGCGGTGGCCTCCGCGACGCGTTCGAGCGCGCGGAGCGCGTCGGCGTTCGACAGGTCGATCCCCTCCGCGCGGGCCACGCGCGCGACTTCGCGAGCCGCCGCACAGCCGACGTCGCCGGCCGGCCCCGCGAGGACCGCGGCGTTGTCGACGTCCGCGAGCGCGGTCGGACCGTTGATGCCGGCGTTGACCGCGAGCTTCTCGAATCGCCGGCGGGGCATGTCCTCGGCGAGTGCGGCGCGCATGCCGGCGGATCGAAACGCCTCCGCGATCCGCTCGGCGTCCGGGTCGATCCCCCCCGAGAGCGACCCGATCGTCACCTCGCCGGTCCCGGTACACTCGACGGTCCCCGGATCGCGTAGGCGGGCGCCGTAGGTCGCGGTCCCGGCGAGCACCCGCGTGGAGAGCGCGGCGACGAGCCGCTCCTCCGTGAGCCCGTTCTGCAGCGAGAGGACGGTGTCGTACTCGCCGGTCGAGAGCACCCGTGCGGCCGCGTCCGTGTCGTACGCCTTGGTCGTGAGGATCGCCACGTCGGCGCGCTCGCCGGTCCCGTCGGTGAGCGCCCGAGGCCGTACGTGGGCCTCGATCGCTCCTTCGATCGCGAGGCCGTCCTCGCGGACGCGCCGCATGTGGGGATCACGACCCACGAGCGTGACCTCGTGGGCGCGCGCGAGCAGGCCGCCGACGAGGCTGCCGAGGCTGCCGGCGCCGAAAACGAGGACGTGCATGTCCGAAACTCGGGCGGCGGCGGAAAAATCGTTGGCGGTCGTCGGTCGTCGTCGAGAACGGGGATCGGCGTCCCGGTCAGTCCTCGGCCCAGTAGTAGAGGTCCTCGCGCGGCGCGCCGCAGCTCGGGCACTCGGCCGGGAGGTCGTCGGCGATCTCGCCCATCTCCCCGCAGTCCCAACAGCGCCACATGACGTAGGCGGTCCCGAACACGTCGCGCGCCTCGGTCAGCGTCAGATCGCCGTCCCCGGTCGCCACGTAGAATCCGTCGTCGTCGACGCCGCGAACCGAGCCGAGCTCGGTCCCGTCCTCGTCGTAGACGGTCTGACCGATGCTCACGTCCGCGAATACCGGTTCTTCGGAGGCCATGCGTAACGATACGCGTCCGCCTTGCTTAAGCATGACCCACGTTGACACGGAACGGTAACCGAACGCGGCTACATGAAGTCCGCGATGCCGGACTGCTTGTTGGTGTCGTCCTCGAAGACGGACTCGAGGGAGCGCTCGAGCACCTGGAGCCGCTGTTTGGTGTAGGGGCGGCAGTCGAAGCGCTCCGCGACCTCGATGGCGGTCTCCATGTACTTGTTCACCGAGCCCTCGTGGACCGTGAGGTTCACCCGGCCGCCGCACTCGCGGCACTCCTCGGTGAGCGGCATCCGTCGGTACTTCTCGCCGCAGTCGAGACACCGCGTCTCCTGTCTGGAGAACGCCCGCAGGTTGCCGATCAGGTCGGGCAGGAAGTGGTACTCGATGACGCGTTCGGCGACGTCGGTCTCGTCGACGGCCCGGATCTTGCGCGAGAGCTCCAGTTGGGCGTCCATCTTGTCCATCATCGACCCGAGGGTCTTGTACGCGGAGAGGTCGGGTCCGAGCGCCAGATCCGAGGTGTCGTGGGTGTGATCGAACCCGCGGTACTGCTCGGGCGTGCCGAGGGTGTCCTCGCCGATCCGGATGGCGTCCTCGACGTCGCCCGGGTCCGCCATCTCCAGGGTCGCCTCGTAGAACTCGCGGGGATATCGCCTGACGATGTCCATGTTGTGGGCCTCGTCGTCGATCTCCGACGGATCGATGCGCGAGGACATCACCAGGGGCGCGTCCATGCTACCGCCTCGCTTGTCGGGGAGGAACGACTTCGAGAAGTTCAACAGCCCGTCCATCAACAGCATGACGCAGTCCTCGTCGCCGTCGCACTGGCCGGCGTAGATCCCGTTACAGGTCAGCGAGTGCGTCTCGCTGACGGTGAGGCAGTATACGTAGTCCGAACCCGTCGTCACCGTCTCGACCGACGAAACGGCCACATATTCACGAGAATTCCGGTCCGAGACGGGGAGCTCCGTCGCGTCGCCGCCGAACGCTTCCGCCGCACCGCCGTCCGCTCGGGCCGGGGCTCGATCGGGTTGACGTCGAGAAGGATCATCGGAGACGGCGGCCGCCGGAACGCGGTCGCCGGGGGCCAGCTCGGTCGCGGGAACGCGTTCGATGGCGGAGCCGTCGTCGCCCCCCGAATTACGGTCGTCATCGGGGATTGAACGCCGCAACATCGTGTGATCCGGGGTGACGCGAAGCGTTCGCCCGTCCGCGGTCTCGACGCGGATCAGGTGATCCGGTGCGGGGTGTTTCGAGACGGCCTCCACCGGCCGTGCCGTTCGGGTCCCGTCGTCGTCGATCGACGGCACGCGGACCTCCCCGTCGAGGTCCGAAACGAGCGTCCCGAAGTCGTCCTCCTCCGCGGTGGCGGGATCGAGACGTTCCTCGACGAACGTGCCGATCGGATCCTCGTGGGCTCCCCCGTCGTCCACGTACCGGATCGTCGCCTCCGGGTGGAAGCAGTTGCGTCGTTTGGCGGCGTGGAAGTACGGGTGTGCGTACCCGACCGCCGCGGAGGTGAATCCGACGACGCGACCGACGGTCGCGGCGCTCGTGTGCGGCGCCATGCCGAAGACGAGCTCGCCGACGAGGTCGTCGCGCTCGTTGACGTTGTAGAAGGCGGGCAGGCCGTAGAACTGCTCGAGGAGGTCGTCGACGAAGTCGGCGGTCCGGAGCATGTGCTCTGCGGCACCGTCCGAAAGGACGATGTCCTGGACCTTCAGCTCGACCAGCTGATCGTCGTGGCGCAGCGGCTCGCCGTCGATGTCGGTCTCGTAACCGAGCTCGCGGAAGTGGTCGGCGGTCACGTCGAGCTCCGCCGGCCTGACCGAGGTCACGGGCAGGTCCGTCATGTCGTAGCGGACCGTGCCGTCCTTGAACGAGGTGACGCCGTTTTTCGCGCGCAGGACGCCCTTCTCGATCGGTTCGGGCGTCTTGTTCGTCGAGGTGAGCCCCTTTACGCCCTTGAGGATCTCGAAGGCGGACTCGCGTTCGCCCGCGGACTCGAGCGCGGAGCGATAGGCGTCGTTGAGGTCGATCTCCCGGCGGGAGACCGCCGTCACCTCGCGTTCACAGCGGGGACACTCGACGCGGCCCGCCTCGTCGGGCTCGCACTCCGTGCCGCAGTCGCGGCACTCGTAGTACGGCTCGGTGTGGGACGTACAGTCGGGACAGCGATTTCGGAAGGTGTGGGTTCCGCAGTCCGGACACTCGCGGTCCGCGACGTCGAGCTCGAGTCGGCCACGGTGGCCCGAGTCGTCCATGAGCCGGGCGGCATCCGTGACGTTTCGCTGGGAGCCGCCGGCCTCGCCGATGGGAAAGAGCGTGTGGACGGCCGGCGAGAGATCGCGGCTCTCCGACTTCTCCGGGCGGCCCATCCGGTTGCCGATCCGGGTCGGCGCCCGCTCGCGCACCTCGAAGGGCGCGACCTCGTTGACGGCCTTCACGGCGTTCTCGCCGCCGTCCCACGATCGCGCCTCCGCGGAGAGGTCCTCCCACGTCCGTCGAAGTCCGTCGTCGACCCCGAGCGATCGGGCGAGGGGACGCCACTTCGGGATCCGAAGCGCGTCCGGCGTCCGCGAGTGCTCGACGAGCAGCGACTCGAGCGCCCCCGTCGTCGCCTCGGTGTGCTCGATCGCCAGGACGCCCTCGACGACCTCGCCGTCGGCGACGGCTCGCGCGAGCGTCTCGAAGTCCTCGACCGAGACGTCGTGCCAGAGGTAGGTGTACTCGGGGTGGAGGGGACAGTCGTACTCGGTGGCCCACGAGAGCGCCTCCTCGACGGTGGGGGACCCGAGGTCGACGTGCGGGTCGTCCGAGAGCGCCTGGACGTCGGCGCCGGCGGCCTCGAAGTCCTGTACCCACCACTCGAAGACGTAGGAAGCGGGCGCGAGCGGGTGGTTGTTCTCGACGAACTCGCCGTAGTTGACGAGATACTCGCCCAGATCGAGGACCTTCTCGACCCCGTTTCTGACCGCGAGCGCCTCCTCGGGGTCGTCGATCCGCCGGACGTCGCCGTTGGCGAGCCGAACGGTCGGCCCCTCGATCGAGTCGACGGGCACGACGCCGGCGGCCTTGCCGGGGCGTTCGGTCTTGATCTGCGTGCCGGTCGCGAGGAAGTCGTCGACGAGGTGCATCGTCGCCGGGTGGACGCCCGCGGTCGCGAATCCGTGGTTCCTCGCTCGGCCGTACCGGAGTCGAAACCCGCCGGACTCGGAGGGGTGTGAGAACACCGGCCGTCCGGCTATCAGATCGCGCAGGTACTTCGTGGCCGGGTCGACGCGGGCGGGACCGTCGGGCTCGCCGGCCCGATCGTCGGCGTCCGATCCGGGCTCCGCGGAAGCGTCCCCATCCGATCCCTCGATCTCGTGGTCGTCAGCCGTTCCGTCGCCGACCTCGCCGTCGTTCCCGTCCGGCCCGCCGTCGTCGTCCGTCGCGTCATCGCCTTCCTCGTCATCCGCCTTGATCGTCCCGTCGATCAGGTCCTGGAGCCAGGGCCAGTCGACCTCCTCGAGCTCGCGGGTGTACCGCTGGATCTTCGGGGCCTTCAGGGCGATCCCCTCGGCCATGACCAGACACATCCCGCCGCGCGAGGAGTTGGTGTCGACGCGTTCGAGGTCGCGGAAGCCGGAGACCTCCTCGTCGCCGGTGGCCTCGCCGTCGAGCATGATCGGCATGTGGTCGGCGATGAACTTCGTCTCCGCGTCCTTCGGCGTGTACTGGAGTCCGGTCTCCTTGTCGTAGAGGGCGACCTCCTCGGCGTAGCGTTCGACCTCCTCCGTTCGCGGACGGAACTCGTCGATTCCAAGGAGCGACCGCGCGTAGTCGGCCACGAGCACCGAAAGCGCCTGGGCCGTCCCGCCGGCCGAGCGGATCGGCCCGGCGTAATAGACGTTGACGAACTCGCTGCCGTCGTCGTTCTCGAGCAGCTCGACGCGGTCGATCCCCTCGATCGGGGCCGCGACGACTCCCTCCGTGAGCAGCGCGACCGCGGTCCGAACCGCGCCCTCGACCTTGCCGGCGCGCGAGTCGTAGTCCCCGACGGTCCCCTCGACGAAGTCGGTGACGAGCTCGAGGGCGGCCTCCTCGCGGGACATCTTCCCGTCGAGCTCGCGGACACGCTCCGCGACGCCGTCGATCCCGAGGATGTTCTCGACGCGGTCGGCCATGTCGCGCGCGACCGGGATCTCGATCTCCGTCTCGGGGTCGCGACCCTGTTCGCGTGCGGCCTCCGCGCGATCGAACGCCTCGTCCAGCCGCTCCTCGATGCGGGCGAAGTACCGCTCGTCGTCGGGACGCATCTCGGTCATCGAGGTCGACCTCCGCGGGTCAAAGCCACAGGTCGAGTCCCGTCGCCTCGTCGTGTTCGCGCACCAGCGGTTCCTCGAAGGTTCGCAGATGGACCTCACCCGAAAGGACCGTCGCGGCGTCGAGGTGGCCCGCGAGGGCCTGGCCGCTCTCGCGCGAGAGGACGGCGTGGGTGTGGGCGAAGACGTCGCCCTCGAGGCGGGCGACGTTCCCGAGGCAAGCGGCGACCTCGAGCGGCTCCTCGAAGGTGACGGATCGGTACTCGGCGGCCGCCTGGTCGTAGTACCAGACGTCGGCGTCCCGCACGGCGCCCACCGCCTGGAACCAGCCCGCCTCCGCGTCGACCTCGCGGGCCAGGTCCTCGATCTCCGAGCGCCAGTCCGCGTCCGTCTCGAGGCGGGCGAGATACTCCCCCGTCGACTCGACGGCTCGGTAACGCATACACGCACGTGAGGCGAGTGGCGTGCAAAAAGCTTCGCGTCGCGTTCGGGACGGCATCGGCCGGCGGCCGACGACAAGCAGCCGGCGGCCGACGACAAGCAACCGACGACCGACGATCGACGACCGACGACCGATGACAAGCGACAGGCGGACGGCGACCGGTTCCCCGTTCGATCCGTCAGTAGCGGGAGATACTCCCCAAAATAACGAATGGACAGAATACAAAATAATCTGAGGAGACACAGGAAGTCACCCTTCGCTGTACCGGATCGGGAGTGGCGGTTGACGGTGGAGAAATGGCGAGTATCCACATATATCGGAGGAATATGTGGGGATTTCGGTACGCTCGATCCGATGGCCGTGAATACTCGATATGAATAGAGAATCATTCCGATGTATGTTTGAATACATAGCTCATCTGTTGTGAAAACGGTCGTCGCGATCCGCCGATCGGAGGCTCCCAAGCGGAGGCCAACAAGGCGATCGACGGCGCCCCTCGAGACGCCTCTCGGCCCGAATTTGTTCAATATTGTGGAACGATCGGACGAGTGAGTCGAACAGTATCAACAGGTTTAATACTCCGCTGGGAACCTTATCGATCGTATGTCAGACGTACGGATCACCGACGTTGAGACGTATATCGTCGCGAACCCGTGGAAGCCGTGGGTGTTCGTCGAGCTGGAGACGGACGCCGGCGTCACCGGGCTCGCGGAGGCGACGACCCACGACAAGCCCCGGACGGTCGCGGCGGCGATCGACGAGATGTCGAAGTACTTCATCGGCGAGGACCCCTTCGACACCGAGAAGATCTGGCTCGAGATGTACCGCGACGAGTGGTTCTCGCGGAACGTGGTCAACACGACCGTCTGTTCGGCGGTCGACATGGCCTGCTGGGACATCAAGGGCAAGCTGCTCGACGAGCCGGTCTACGACCTGCTCGGCGGGCAGGTTCACGGCGACGAGCTTCGCGCGTACGCGAACGGATGGTACACCGACACCGAGGGCGAGCCGGAGGGCTTCGCCGAGGCGGCGGAGCGGGTCGTCGACGACGGCTACGACGCCATGAAGTTCGACCCGTTCGGGACCGCCTGGCAGTCCATGTCCCGAAAGGACATGAACCACTCCGTCGACATCGTCCGGGCCGTCCGCGAGGCGGTCGGTCCCGACGTCGACCTCCTCATCGAGTGTCACGGCCGCTTCTCGGCCGGCCAGGCCGTCGACATCGCGCAGAAGCTCGACGAGTTCGACCCGACGTGGTTCGAGGAGCCGTGTCCCCCGGACTCCTTCAACAGCCTCGCCGAGGTCGCCGACAAGTCGCCGATCCCGGTCGCGACCGGCGAGCGGCACATGACGAAACACGACTTCTTCGAGCTCGTCACCCGGACGGACATCGACGTCTTCCAGCCCGACCTCATGAACACCGGCGGCATCACGGAGGGCAAGAAGATCGCCGGGCTCGCCGAGGCCGACCACGTCGACATCGCGCCGCACAACCCGCAGGGTCCGGTTGCCGGGGCGATCTACTCCCACTTCTGTACGTCCATCCCGAACTTCCGCATCCAGGAGATGTTCCAGACCTACGACGTCGACTGGGTCGACGATCTCCTCGTCGATCCCCTCGAGGTCGAGGACGGCTACGTGCAGGTCCCCGACGGTCCCGGCTTCGGCATCGAGCTGAACCACGACGTCGTCGAGGAGCACGCCTACACCGAGGACGCGGTCCACACGATCAACCTCTTCGAGAAGGACTGGGAAAAGCGCGAAGTCGACCGCCGATAGCGTCATCGGAGCGGCCTTCTCGACGCTCGACCGGAGGCTGATCTTCCAACGATCGAGGGAATGCGACCGTCGATCGCGTGGAAACCCTTTTGCGAACCGCCGGCGATCTGACGGTATGTCACTCGCCGACTGGATGCGCGGCTACGACGCCCGCGACTGGCAGACGACGACCGAGGGGACCGTCAGGTACGCCCTCGTCGGGCTCGGGTGGTGGACCACGGACGTCGCGATGCCGGCCATCGAGGAGTCGACGCTCGGCGAGACCACCGTGCTCGTAAGCGGCGACGCCGAGAAGGCCGACCGGCTGGCCGAGCGCCACGACGTCGCCCACGGGATCACCTACGACCAGTATCACGACGGGGTCGCCGTCGACGCCTACGACGCGGTCTACGTGGCGACGCCGAACGCCTTCCACCGCGAGTACGCCGAGACGGCCGCGGAGCTTGGCAAGGGCGTCCTCTGTGAGAAGCCGATGGAGGCGACGGTCGAGCGGGCCGAGGGACTCGTCGAGGCGTGCGAACGGGCCGACGTCCCGCTCATGATCGCCTACCGCATGCAGACCGAGCCGGCGGTCAGGCGCGCGCGCGAACTCATCGAGGAGGGACTCATCGGCGAGCCCGTCCAGGCGTACGGCGACAACACCCAGCCGCTCCTCGAGATGATCCCCGACGCCGACCAGTGGCGGCTCACCCCCGACCTGACCGGATACGGGACCTCGGTGATGGATCTCGGCATCTACTCGATCAACACGACGCGATACCTCCTCGATCGCGACCCGGTCTCCGTGCAGGCGAACATGGCGTCGAACCATCCGGCCTTCGAGGGGCTCGACGACGAGCGCTCCGCGTTCATCATGGCCTTCGAGGACGACGTGCAGTTCGTCTCGACCGCCTCACAGAACGCACATCAGGACACCCAGCTCAAGATCACGGGCACCGACGGGCAGATCGAGCTTCGTCCCGCGTTCCACGGCGAGGCGGCCCTCCACGTCGCCGCCGGCGACCTCGAACTCGACGTCGCCCACGGGACGAGCGACGAGGTCGACGAGATGCGCGAGGAGTTCGACTACTTCGCCGACCGCGTGCTCACGGGCGCCGAGATCGAACCCGACGGTCGCCACGGGCTCCGGGACCTGGAGATCGTCGAGGCGCTCCACCGGTCGGCGGCGAGCGGCGAGGCGATCGACGTCGAGCGGTAGTTCCCGTCGGTCGAACGCCGGGTCGCGGCCGTGTCGGCGAGCGGCCAGTCAGTTCGCGTCGGTATCGGCGATCAGCCCACGCCGACGATCAGTTCGCGTCCGTGTTCACGTCGTCGGCGAGCGACCCGAGGTGTTCCGTACAGAGGCCGACGTCGACGCCGAGGGTCACGTACTGGACGCCGGCGTCGATCCACCGGTTCGCGATCTCGGGGGTGTCGGCGAAGGCGCCGACCACGGTGTTCGCCTCGGCGGCGCGGTCACAGACCTCCGTCATCAGCGACTCGACCTTCTCGTGGGTCACCTGTCCGGGGATGCCGAGCGACTGCGAGAGGTCGTAGGGGCCGAGGAAGACGGCGTCGAGCCCCTCCACGGAGAGGATCTCCTCGATGTTCTCGACGCCGCGTTCGCCCTCGACTTGGACCATGAGGAAGACCTCCTCGTTCTGGTCGTCGGTGTAGGTCTCGCTGCCCCAGTAGTCGCCGGCCCGGACGTACTGCGAGAGGCCGCGGCTGCCGATGGGGTCGTACCGGGCGGCATCGACGGCGCGTTGGGCCTCCTCGCGCGTCTCCACCTGGGGGACCTGGACGCCGGCGGTGCCGATGTCGAGGGCGCGTTGGATCTCCGCCTCGCTGTTCGTCCGGACCCGAACCATGGGCGCGACGCCGCGGTTCTGTGCCGCCGCCGCGAGATCGAGGGTCGTCTCGGCGGTGAGCGGACCGTGTTCCTGGTCGTATATGACGTAGTCCATTCCGGCCACGCCGATCATCTCCGAGACCATCGCGGAATCGAGGAGCTGGAAGGTCCCCACGACCGTCTCCCCGTCGAGGAGCCGCTGTCGGAAGTTCGTCTTCGGCATACAACGAGGTGTCGCTCGTTGCTATAAAATTCTTCCCGTCCCGGGGAAAGGCGGGGCGAGGACGGGGATCCGGACCGGCGACGGAAACGAATTACGCCGCGATGGAAAGACATATTCAGATGGGTTCGAACCTTGAACGTATGGCACGAGTACGGTTCCGTGACCCGGCTGGAACGATCCGAAGCGGCACATGGAACGACGACGGCATCGAGTTCGGCGAGGAGACCTACGACCCCGAGGAGGTCGACGTCCTCTCGCCGACCGAACCCTCGAAGATCGTCTGTGTCGGCCTGAACTACGAGCGGCACGCCGAGGAGGAGGGCATGGACATCCCCGATCGCCCCCTGCTCTTCTTGAAGCCGCCGAACGCCGTCTCCGGCCACGGCGACACGATCACGCTTCCCGAGGGGAAGGAGGACGTCGAACACGAGGTCGAACTCGCCGTGGTCATCGGCGAGCAGTGTCGCAACGTGAGCGCCGACGACGCCGAGGACGTCATCGCGGGCTACACCATCGCGAACGACGTCTCCAACCGCGACGACCAGCACATCGAGCAGAACTGGATCCGCGGAAAGGCGTTCGACAACTCCTGTCCGCTCGGTCCCGTCCTGGCCGAGGACGTTCCCGAACACGCCGACGTCGAACTTCGCGTCAACGGGGAGGTCCGCCAGTCCTCGAACACCGAGGAGTTCATCTTCTCCGTCCCGGAGATCATCGAGGAGATCACCGAATACATGACCCTCGAGGAGGGCGACGTCATCATCACGGGCACCCCCGCCGGCGTCGACGACCTCGAGGACGGCGACCACGTGGAGATCGAGATCGAGGGCATCGGCACCCTCGAACACGACGTCGAGCGGTAATTCTGCCACCCCGAGAGCTATATATCGGCGCGAGATAGTACGAATCGACTCGGTCGGCCGACGGCCGGCCGCGACGGGAACCAGAATGAAGGCGATCGTACAAACCGGAGCCGAGACGGTCGAACTGCAGGACCGCGAGCGCCCGACGCCCGCCCCGGACGAGGTCCTGGTGCGCGTCCACACCGCCGGGATCTGCGGGAGCGACGCGCACGCGTACAAATACGACGAGGAGTACCACTGGGTGCCCATCCCCCGGGTCATGGGCCACGAGTACGCCGGCACCGTCGAGGCCGTCGGGGACGACGTCACGAGCTTCCGTCCGGGCGAAACGGTGACCGAGGAGCCGGTCCACGACTGCGGGGAGTGCTTCCAGTGTCGAAACGGGCAGTCGAACGTGTGTCAAAACTTCGACATTACCGGCATGCACCGGGACGGCGCGTACGCGGAGTACGTGTGCGTCCCGCCGGAGCACCTCCATCGCGTCCCGGAGACCGTTCCGCTTCGTGCGGCCGCGCTCACCGAGCCGACGAGCATCGCGGCGCGTGCCGTCCTCACGCGATCCTCGGTCGAACCGGGTGACGACGTTCTGGTCCAGGGCCCGGGTCCGATCGGCGTCCTGACCGCGGCGATCGCGGACTCGATCGGCGCGGACGTCGTCGTCTCCGGGCTCGGACGCGATACGGCGGCCCGCCTGCCGCTCGTTTCGGATCTGGGAATCGACACGGTCAACGTCGAGGAGACGTCGCTCGAGGGGGTCGCCGACGAGCGAACCAGAGGCGGCGGCTTCGACCGGATCTTCGATGCGACCGGGCACCGTTCGGGGATCGAGACCGGGATCGAGCACGTGCGCAAGGGCGGCGAGATCGTGATGGTCGGGATCCCGAACGGTCCGAGCACCGTCTCGCTCGCCGGGGCGGTCCGCGGGGAGGTGACCGTGGAGACCTCCTACGGGTCGACGTGGCGGAACTTCGAGCAGGCGCTTCGACTACTCGAGGACGGCTCGGTCGACGCCGAAGCGATCGTGGACGACGGCTTTTCGGTGGAGGACCCCACCGCCGCGTTCGAGGCGTTCCTCGCCTCCGAGACCTGCAAGCCCGTCTTCACCTTCGACGGGTAGCGCCGATCGCGATCGGTCGGAGCGTCGAGGGACCTACGAATAGGTCACGTTGAGCTCGATCACGTTGACCGTCTCGAGCACCTTGTTCGGGAGCGTCTCCCGGAATCGGTCGCCCTGGATCCGGTTCGAGGGGCCGGAGACGCTGATCGACCCGAGCACCCGGTCGTCGTTGCTGAGGATCGGGGCGGCGACGCATCGGAGCCCCTCGATCCGCTCCTCGTCGTCGAGGGCGTACCCGCACTCGCGAATGCGTTCGAGCTGCTCTTCGAGCTCCTCGCGACTCGTCACGGTGTTCGGCGTGACGGGCTCGAAGCCCGCCTCCTCGAGGATCGAGTCGACCCGGGACTCGGGGAGGTGTGCGAGGATGCACTTGCCGAGCGCGGTACAGTGAAGCGGGACGCTGGTGCCGACGTGCGCTTCGACCTGAACCGCTCGCGAGCCCTGTGCGCGCTGGAGGTAGGTCCCGGTGCCGTGCTCCTCGACGAGCAGGTTCGCGAGCTCCGTCGTCTCCTCGGCGAGCCGTTCGACCTCGGGTTTGGCGATCTCGTAGATCTTCCGTCTGTTCCGGACGTACGCGCCCAGTCCGAGGAATCGGACGCCGACGTGATACTGGCCGTCCTCCTTCGTGAGATAGCCCATCTCCTCGAGCGTACTGAGGTAGTTGTGCGCGGTGCTCTTTGGAACGTCGAGGTGGGAGGCGAGCTCCGAGACCCCGGCTCCGTCGAGGTCCTGCAGCGACTCGACGATGTCGAATGCCGTCCGAACCGAGCCGATCCGGTTTCGTGCCGTGTTTCCCATGACTCGACGTTACGGCGCGCCGGCAAAAATCTTACCACATTGTCGAACGGACGTCCGGACGAAGCGGATCCGCCAGCGACGACCACCGTCCGAGCCAAAGGGATCGACGGAGCGCTCATCGGGTCTCCATCACGGGATCACGGATCTGGACGGGGACGGAAGCGAACGAACTGGAGTTGGAACACGGACACCGCGGGATCCGATATCGTTCAGAACTACCGAACGCCACGACCGAACGTCGATCGCTACGCCGACCCGAACTTACATCCGTATTCGTGTAACTCGAATTGGAGCCCTCAAGCGATGGTCGATACAGGCGTCAATTGACAGTTTTGGATGAATGACGGAATTCGTAATTATCGAGATCCGAATCAGAGTGATTCCTACGGACGCGATCGGGACGGAATATCAGCGGTGGTCGAATACTCGGAGAATGGAACCAATGAACGGCGAATCGCCGATCGAACGTCGGACCGGTCCGGATCGAATCAATCGGAAGTCCGAAACGTAACGTTCCGATCGTTTTCTCGGAATAGACAGGTATCCGACAGTCTATCTACCGTGCTCACTCCCCGCGGAGGTGGCCGGGGTTCCACTCGCCCTCGAACTCCTCGTGGAGGAAGGGCTTCGCGTCGTCGCCGGCGTAGGTGCCGACGATCTGGCCGCTTCCCTCGAGGTGGTACTTGTAGGTGGTGAGTCCCTCGAGGCCCACCGGACCGCGGGCGTGGGTCTTGCCCGTGCTGATCCCGACCTCGGCTCCGAGTCCGAACCGGTAGCCGTCGCTAAAGCGCGTCGAGGCGTTGTGGAACACGCTCGCGGAGTCGATGCTCCGCATGAACGTGCTGGCGCGACCCGCGTCCTCGGTCACGATGGACTCCGTGTGTTTCGATCCGTAATCGTTGACGTGATCGATCGCCGCCTCGAGCGAGTCGACGACGCGGACGGACAACACGAGGTCCCCGTACTCGCTCGACCAGTCCGACTCGGTCGCGGCGTCCATCTCGACGATCGACCGGGCCGTCTCGTCGCCCCGGAGCTCGACGCCCGCCTCGCGGTAGCGTTCCGCGACGGCAGGCAGGAACTCCTCGGCCACCGCCTCGTGGACGAGAAGGGTCTCGACGGCGTTGCAGACGGCCGGATACTGGACCTTCGCGTCGTAGGCGATCTCCGTCGCCATCTCGAGGTCGGCCTCGCGGTCGACGAACACGTGACAGACGCCCTCGGTGTGGCCGAGGACCGGGATGCTCGTGTTGTCCTGGATGTAGCTCACGAACGCCGAGCTGCCCCGCGGCATGAGGAGGTCGATCTCGTCGTCCATCCCGAGCATCGTGTCGACGTCCTCGCGCGCCTCGACGAGCTGTGCCCAGCCGTCGGGGACTTCCGGGGTGGCCTCCCGGATGATCTCATAGAGCACGCGGTTCGACTCGCTCGCCTCGCTTCCGCCCTTCAGGATCACGGCGTTGCCCGACTTGAGACTCAACGCGGCGATCTGGACGAGCGCGTCCGGCCGGGACTCGAAGACGGTGCCGATGACGCCGATGGGGACGGAGACCTTGTACAGCTCCAGTCCGGAATCGAGCCGCCTCGACTCGAGGGTCCGATCGAGGGGGTCGTCCTGGCCGGCGACGCTTCGGACCATCTCCGCGATGTCCTCGAGCTTCGAGGGGGACAACTCGAGGCGGTCGACGAGCGCACGGGTGTACTCGCCCTCGGCAAGGCGCGCTTCGGCCTCCTCGACGTCGACCGCGTTGGCCTCGAGGATCCGATCGCGTTCGGACTCGATGGCGTCCGCGACGTCGTGAAGCGCCGCGTTCCGTTCGTCCTCGGACAGCTTCGCCAGCTCGAGGGCCGCGGACTGTGCCTCCGAAACCTTCGTCTCCGTTGATGTTCCGGTCACCATCGTTTCCGTGGATTTCTCAGTCATCGTGATCTCCGTTTACGGGGATGAATACGGTTCCGACGGGCTTGCCGGTGGCGATCCGATCGAGCACGTCCGGCTCGTCCGACCGGGCGATGATCGCCGGGATGCCGTGCTCGCTCGCGGTGCGGGCGCCCTGGACCTTGGTTCGGATGCCGCCGAAGCCGTCGGAGGCGCTCTCGTCGATGATCGACTCCACCTCGGCGTAGTTGCGGCCGACCGCCTCGATGCGTTCCGCCTCGGGGTCCTCCTTGGGGTTGCCCGTGTAGACGCCGCCGACGTCGGTGAGCGTGACGAGGAGATCGACGTCGACGCCGATGGCGATGGACGACGAGAGCATGTCGTTGTCGCCGATCCGGATCTCCTCGGTCGCGACCGCGTCGTTCTCGTTGATGATCGGGACGACGTCCCACTCGAGGAGCGTCTCGATCGTGTTGCGGAAGTTGGTGAACCGCTCCGGGTTTTCGAGGTCGTGTTCGGTGACGAGCAGCTGTGCCACCGTCTCGTCGTACCGCTCGAAGCTCTCGGTGTAGCGGCGCATGAGGTGGCTCTGGCCGATCGTCGACAGCGCCTGCGACTCCTCTATGGTTCCGCCGGTCCGGCCGATGCGGCCCTGTCCGGCGCCGATGGCGCCCGAGGAGACGACCACGACGTCCTTGTCGCGGTCGATCAGCGAGGCGATGCCGTCGACGAACGCGTCCAGCTTCTCGTCGTCGAGATTCGACTCGTCGTCGGTGAGCGAGTTCGTTCCGGCCTTGACGACGACGCGGTCGGCGTTCGCGGCGAGGCGTCGAGTTCGGTCGACCGCGTCGGTCTCTACCGCCTCAATCATGCTCGAACTCCTCGGCCAACTCCCTGGAGCGTCTGGCGGCCGCCGCGAGCGCGTCGCCGGTCTCCGCCTCGAGGTCGCTGTCCCAGAGGACCTCCATGCCCTCGATCGTCGTGCCGTTCGGCGAACAGACCGCGTCGATCAGCTCGTCGACGCTCCGGTCGGACCGGAGGACGGTCTCGGCGGCGCCCTTCACCGTCTGGGCCGCGAGCACCTCGGCGTCCTCGTCGTCGAGGCCCTCCTCGACGGCGGCGCGCTTCATGGCCTGCAAAAAGTAGAAGACGAAGGCGGGACCGCTCCCGTTGAGGGCGGTCGCCACGTCCATGTGCTCCTCGTCGATCTCGACGAACTCGCCGAGGTCCGCGAGGAGGGCACGCACGCCTTCGTCGACCTCGTCCCAGGCGACCGCGGCCGCCATGTCGGCGGTCTCGGCCGCGAGGTTCGGCATGATGCGAACCACGGTGGCGTCGGTGTGCGCGTTGACGAAGTCGATCGGCACGCCCGCGGCGACGGTGACGAGCGTCTGATCGGCGGACAGCTCGAGGGATTCGAGCACGGTTTCGACGATGTCCGGCTTGACCGCGACGACGACCACCTCGGAGGTCGCCGCCTCCTCGATGTCCGAGGTGGTCCGTTCACAGTACGAAGCGACCCGTTCGAGGGCGCTCTCGTCGATGTCGTAGGCCGTGACGTCGTGGTTCCCCGCCTTCGCCAGTCCGGTGATGAGGGCGCTTCCGAGGTTCCCGCATCCGATGATGGTTACGTCGACCATTGTTCCGTCTCTACCACGTAGATGTGGCGAGGGGGATATACAGACGTTGGTTTGACCCCGACGTCGCGCCCTCGAGCGCAACTCGGCGGTGGAGGACATCGAACGGTCACACGCCGAGCGAGGGACGGATCCATCGTCGACGTGTGTTGATATCGCGATATGTACTATAGAAGATCGGATCGATCGACGAGATCGGGAACAACGGGGACGACGGAACGAGAGGAGACGCGAAAGCGACGAGGGTTCCGATCGTCCCGGCGTTTCGACCGAACCGAGAAGGGTAGCAACCGACCGTGGATCCGGTGAGCGGTGGAGTTCGTTCGAACGGGCCGTGAGACGGGGCGATAGCGATACCTCCGCTTCAGCGCGGGAGGGTCACATGTCGTTGGAGTGGGTGAATCGCGATCGCTGAGGCCGACGATGCTCGCGATCGAAGAGTCGTCGTGAGGACCGAACCGTTCCACCGATCGCCGTATCACGAGTCGGCCGACGGTGCAAGCGAGCTCGCGGGACTGATCGCTCGCCCGTGAACGATGCCTCCCGATCACGGTGGATCGCCGCGATCGAGTTCGATCGGCATCGATAAACTGCATAGAACGATACAGAATGATCCGGGGACGGGGCGAGACGTGGCTCCCGCCGTCCTGTCCGCGAGCATGGTCGACCCCAGATCACTTTCACGACAGTTCAACTAGTGTACACCGTCCAACGAGAAATATCGGCCATTATCGCCATTGAATCGGTATCTGAAGAACGCAGTATTTCCTCCTCGAAGAGTTTAATTGAATAGTCGCTCAACTAATTCGTGATGGCACAAGCAACGAGGCGGCTTCGTCGGTACCTCGAGGACGAACTCGACGAGTGCCGTAGCGAGGACGTCGATCGGCGCCTCGACGAGCTCGAGACGTTGGAGACGGCGTTCGGATCCGATCGGGCGACCGCGGAGCTCGAGGTGCTCGCCGCGCTCGCCAACGAGACGCGCTACACGCTCGTGCGCGTGCTCGCGGCCGCGGACGAGGAACTGTGCGTGTGCGAGCTCCAGGCGTTCGTCGACGTCACCGAGAGCGGGCTCAGTCACGCGCTCTCGCGGCTGGTCGATGCGGGACTCGTCGACGCCAGGAAGGACGGCCGCTGGCGGATGTATCGGGCGACCAACCGCGCGGTCGCGATCGTGACGGTCCTGGAGGGAAGCGTGAGCGTCGATGAGTGAGCTCACACACGACCACGGGCCGAGCTGCGAGTGTCCGGACTGTGGGGACCCGCGCTCGATGGACGTTCTCGACAAGTATCTCACCGTCTGGATCTTCGGCGCGATGGCCGTCGGCATCGGACTCGGCACCGTCGCGCCGTCGGTGACCCGGCCGATCCGGGAGCTCCACCTCGTGGAGATCGGGCTCATCCTCATGATGTACCCGCCGCTGGCGAAGGTGGACTACGGCCGGCTCCCGGCCGTCTTCAGGAACGTGAGGGTGTTGGGGCTGAGTCTGGTTCAGAACTGGCTGATCGGGCCGACGGTGATGTTCGCCCTGGCGGTCGTGTTCTTCGGCGGTCTCGTCCCCGGCCTCCCCGCCCGCCCGGAGTTCTTCCTCGGACTGGTGTTCATCGGGATGGCCCGGTGTATCGCGATGGTGCTGGTCTGGAACGAGCTCGCCGACGGCTCCTCGGAGTACGCCGCGGGGCTCGTCGCGTTCAACAGCGTCTTCCAGATCGTCACCTACGGCGTGTACGTGTGGTTCTTCGCCCTGTTCCTCCCGCCGCTTTTCGGGATGGAGACGCTCGTCGCCGGGATCTCCGAGTTCGGCGTCACGCCGATGCAGGTCTTTCGGGCGATCGCCGTCTTCCTCGGCATTCCCTTCGCTGCCGGGATCCTCTCGCGATACGTCGGGACGCGAACGAAGGGCGTCGAGTGGTACGAGGAGTCCTTCGAGCCGCGGATCAGCCCGTTGACGCTCGTCGCGTTGCTGTTTACGGTGATCGTGATGTTCGCGATGCAGGGCGAACGCATCGTCGGCCAGCCCAGCGACATCCTGGAGATCGCCGTGCCGCTTGCGATCTACTTCGTCGTGATGTTCCTCGTCAGCTTCTGGATGGGCCGGGAGGTCGGCGCCGACTACTCGACGACGACCGCCATCGGCTTCACCGCCGCCTCGAACAACTTCGAGCTCGCGATCGCGGTCGCAGTCGCCGTCTTCGGCGTCGGCTCCGAGATCGCGTTCGCGACCGTCGTCGGGCCGCTCATCGAGGTGCCCGTCCTCCTGGGACTCGTGAACGTCGCGTTGTACTTCCAGGATCGATACGACTGGACCGGCCAGACGACCGGACGCCTCGACGGGTCGGCCGAATCGACGACGACCGACGACTGAACGACGACCGAGAACTGACGCAGATCGCCCACGACCATCGGACACACGACCGGATCGACCACCGAACACCCGACGATCGAACACCGAACACCCGGCGATCGAACACCCGACACGACACCATGTCCACCGACACCGAACCCACCGACACCGAACCGACGGAGACCGACACCGAACCGATCCGAATCGCCTTCATGTGCGTCCAGAACGCCGGGCGATCGCAGATGTCCACCGCCTTCGCCGAACGCGAGCGCGAGCGTCGCGGGCTCTCGGACCGCGTCGAGATCGTGACCGGCGGGACCGACCCGGCCGAATCGGTCCACGAGGAGGTGATCGAGGTCATGACCGAGGAGGGGTTCGACCTCTCGGATCGGACGCCGCGCGCGATCACCCTCGAGGAGCTCCGGTCGTGTGACTACGTCGCCACGATGGGCTGTTCGACGCTCGACGTCGGCGACGTCGGCGCGGACGTCGACGTTCGCGACTGGGCGCTTTCGGACCCCGAGGGAGAGGGGATCGACGGGGTGCGCGACATTCGCGAGGAGATCGAGGGGCGCGTGGCCGCCCTGTTCGACGAGATCGAGAACGCGATGGCGGCGAACGGGAGCTGAGGAGGACGCGAGCTGAGGCGGAGTGCGATCGGCGACCCCGCGATTCAAGAGCGTGGCCCGCGGATCGGCTCGCGTGAGAAACGAAACGACCGGCCGCGGCGAGGCGGTCCTCTCGGAGGACGGCGTCGAGTTCGACGCACGCGACGCCGCGCTGCTGCGGGCGATCGATCGGACCGGGTCGACCGCGAGCGCCGCCGCCGAACTGGAGCGCTCTCGGGCACGCGCGCTCACCCGTATCGAGACGCTCGAGTCGGCCTTCGGCGACCTCGTCGAGCGGACGCGGGGCGGCCGGGGCGGCGGCGGGAGCCGGTTGACCGAAACTGCAGACGCGCTGTTGGCCCGGTACGACCGGCTACACGCCGCGTTGACGGCGGCGGCACGGGCCCCGGAGACGGTGATCGAGGGTTCCGTGACCGGAACGGACGGCGAGATCCTCACGGTCGAGACGCCGATCGGCGAGGTTCGCGGCCTCGGCGCGGACGCGGCCGTGGACGACCGCGTCCAGTTGCGGATCGGCGCGGACGCGGTGACGCTTTCCGCGCTCGAGGAGACGCCGACGCCCGAGGCGACGAGCGCGAGAAACAGGATCGAGGGGACCGTGGCGGCCGTCGAGCGGGGAGAGACGATCCGGACGGTTCACGTCGACGCCGGGGAGGTCACGTTTCGGGTGCTCGTCACCGCAGAGAGCGTCTCGCGGCTGGATCTCTCGTCCGGACGGCGGATCGGGCTCACCTGGAAGGCGACGGCGACCCGCGTGGTTCCGCTTCGGCCGTGACTCCCGAGGAGGTGAACGGAGCGGAGAAGGGGGGAGTCACATCCGGAGCATCTGGGCGTGGCGCGTCCCCTCGAACTCGAGGACGGTCTCCTCGTCGACGAGGCCGGCCTCCACGGCCACGCCGACGGCCTCCTCGCCGACGAGGTTCGCGACCTGGGCGCGACGGAGTCCGGCGACGACCTCCTCGTCGGTCGCCTCGACGGCGTCGGGACCGCCGTAGAACTCCTCTTCGACCGTGAGCGTCGCGACTCCGTTCTCGAAGGTCTCGCCGAGACAGTCGGCATCACAGACGGAGACGAGAAGTCCCTTCGGCGTGTCGCGCTCGCGGAGGAGCATCTACAGGCCTCCGAACTCCGAGTCGAGTCCGCCCGCGCCGCCGCCACCTCGAGCGCCCTCTCCGGGGGCTCGCCCGCCGTGTTCGTCGACCATCTCCCGTTCGCGCTCCTCGCGCAGCTCCTCCGCCTGTTCGGCCACCTCCTCGGCCTCCTCGTGGTCGCCGGCCTTCTCGAGCGCGCGGGCCTTCTCCTCGAGGACGTCCGCGTTCCGGTGGCCGAGACGGATCGCGTTGTCGAAGGCGGTGACCGCGTCCTCGGCGAGCCCCCGCTCGAGCAGGAAGAATCCGCGGTTGTACCACCCCTGGGCGAACCGGGGATCGACCTCCACGGCGCGTTCGGCGTGTTCGAGCGCCTCCTCGTGGCGGCCGAACTCCCAGAGCGCGTACGCGAGGTTGGTCTCGGCCGTCGCCGCGTGCTCGGAGTCGTCGTCGATCCGTAACGCCTCCTCGTAGGCGCCGATCGCCCGGTCGTACTCCTCGAGTTCGGCGTGGGCGGCGCCCTTGTTGACGAGCGCCTCCTGGGCCTCGAGGGAGTCGTCCTCGGCGAACATCACGGCCCGCTCGAGGGTCTCCGTGGCCTCCTCGAAGCGGTTGATCCCCATGTAGGAGAGCCCGACGTCGACGAGCTGTTCGACGTCGACCTGGTCGTCGGCGATGTTCCGCCGGTCGAGCTCGTCGGTGATGACGCGTGTGTCGACGGGGTCGACCGCGGTCGGGTCGGCCTTCAGCTCGGGCGGATCGAGGGTGAACTCCTCGTAGTCCTCGTCGAGCCCCTGTCCCGAGGAGAACTCGTGGCCCTGATCGTCCGGCGTGTCGGTCATATGCTTCGATTTGGCGGTCGTCGCGGGTAAGGGTTACGTCCGCGGGGGAGTCGGCGTCTGAGACGACGAGGTCGGACGGGGGAGTACGGGAGCCGCAACGGCGGTCGGCGATCGATTTTTGCGGATTCGTCCCGACCGTCCGGACGAATGCGCGCGTTCTTCGCGATCGATCTTCCGGACGAGCTGGCCGACGGGATCTCGGACGTGCAAGACGGCCTTCGGGGTGCGGCGGGGTTACGATTCACGGATCCCGAACAGGCGCACGTGACGCTCGCGTTCCTCGGCGACGTGCCGGAGGAAACAACGGGGACGGAAACCGGCGCGAGCGACGAGCCGACCCCGAAGGGCGACGTCGACGCCGCGATCGAGGCCGGGCGTCGAGCGGTCGAGGAGGCGGACGTCGAGCCGTTCACGGTGGGGGTGGGCGGGCTCGGCGTCTTCCCGTCGATGGAGTACATCAGCGTCGTCTGGGCCGGAGTCGACGATGGGGCCGCCGAGCTGGCGCGGCTCCACGAGACGCTCGAGGAGCGAACCGCGGCGCTCGGCTACGAGCCGGACGACCACGAGTTCACCCCGCACGTCACCCTGGCGCGGATGAACGACGCGCGTGGGAAGGACCTGGTCCAGCGGGTCGTCCGAGAGCGCGATCCCGACGTCGGGACGTTCACCGCGGAGGCGGTGCGGCTGAAGCGGTCGCGACTCACGTCCGACGGGCCCGTCTACGAGACGGTCGAGTCGTTCCCGCTTTCGGGGTGACCGATCCTCGCTGACGGGACATCGACTCCCGCTCTCCGGGTGATCCCCCTGCTCTCGATCCGTGATATCACGGGACACGAACGCCGCGCTCGATGAAAAAGGATTAACCACGACCCGAGGAGTTCTACACGTATGAACGTCCTCGTGACGGATCCGATCGCGGACGCGGGCCTCGATCGACTCCGGGAGGCGGGCTATGAGGTACAGACGGCCTACGACGTCGACGGCGGCGAGGAGCTGTACGAGGCCATCGCCGACGCGAACGCGCTGATCGTTCGGTCCGGCACCGAGGTCACCCGCGAGGTCTTCGAGGCCGCGGAGGAGCTCGTCATCGTCGGGCGCGCGGGCATCGGCGTCGACAACATCGACATCGAGGCCGCGACCGATCACGGCGTCATCGTCGCCAACGCCCCGGAGGGGAACGTCCGGGCCGCCGCCGAACACACCGTGGCGATGACCTTCGCGGTCGCACGCTCCATCCCGCAGGCCCACGGCCGGCTGAAGGGCGGCGAGTGGGCGAAAGGCGAGTACCTCGGCGCGGAGGTCAACAACAAGACGCTCACCATCGTCGGGCTCGGCCGCGTCGGCCAGGAGGTCGCAAAGCGTCTCGACTCGCTCGGGATGGATCTCGTCGTCTACGACCCCTACATCTCCGAGGAGCGCGCGGACCGCCTCGGCGCCGAGCTGGTCGAGGACCTCCACGACGCGCTGGCCCGCGGCGACTTCGCGACGGTCCACACCCCGCTTTTGCCCGAGACCGAGGGCATGATCGGCGAGGAGGAGCTCGCCCAGCTCGAGGGAGGGTACCTCATCAACTGCGCCCGCGGCGGGATCGTCGACGAGGACGCCCTCGCGGTCGCGGTCTCGGACGGGACGCTCGCCGGCGCCGCGCTCGACTCGTTCGCGAGCGAGCCGCTTCCGGAGGACTCGCCGCTTTTGGACGTCGACGACGTCGTCTTGACCCCGCACCTCGGCGCCTCGACCGAGGCCGCCCAGGAGAACGTCGCGACCGACACCGCGGACGCCGTGATCGCGGCGTTCAACGACGAGCCGGTGCTCAACGCGCTGAACGCACCTTCTGTCGACGAGACCGCCTTCCCGCGCATCGAGCCGTACATCGACCTCGCGGAGACGGCCGGCAAGGTCGCAGCACAGCTGCTCGACCAGCGCATCGAGTCGGTCGAGGTGACCTACGAGGGTGACATCGCCGCCGAGGAGGTCGACCTCGTGACCGCCTCCGCGTTGAAGGGCGTCTTCGAGCCCCTCGAGTGGCAGGTCAACGCGGTCAACGCGCCACAGCTCGCCGAGGACCGCGGAATCGACGTCGTGGAGTCGAAGACGCGCCAGAGCGAGGACTTCCAGAGCCTCGTCCGCGTCACCGTGGCCGACGGCGACGAGGAGCTGTCCGTCGAGGGGACGCTCTTCGCCGGCGACGACCCGCGGATCGTTCGCATCGACGGCTATCGCGTCGACGCCGTCCCGTACGGCCACATGCTCGTCGCGCGAAACTACGACGAGCCGGGCGTGATCGGCCTCATCGGGACCGTCCTCGGCGACCACGACGTGAACATCGCCGGGATGTTCAACGCCCGCGAGGTGTACGGCGGCGAGGCGATCACCGTCTACAACCTCGACCAGGACGTCCCCGACGCGGCCGTCGAGGACCTCCTCGCGGACGACCGGATCATCGAGGTCACGGAGATCACCCTCGACGAGGCGAACGGTCGCGAGCAGGAGTAGGCGAAAGCGTCGTGTGGCCGGATCCGTGACGGTTCGGCCGAGCGATCCGCAGTCGCTGACCCGATCGAGAGCGGCGCCCGTCCGACGCGGCGATCAGCCTTACAACAGTTCGAGCACCGCGTCGACGTCGTTGGCCACGGGTTCCGGGTCGTTTCCGGCCTCGTAGGCCGCATCGGGGTCCTTCAGCAGGTGGCCGGTGGTGAGACAGACGACGTCCTCGTCGTCGTCGACGACGCCCTCGCGGCGGAGCTTCCGGAGTCCGGCGACGCTGGCCGCGGAGGCGGGTTCGACGCCGACGCCCTCGTTCGCGAGCGCGCGCTGGGCGTCGGTGATCTCCTCGTCCGCGACGGCGACGGCGGTGCCGTCGGTGTTTCGGATCCCGGGCAGCGCCTTCGGGGCGTTGACGGGGTTGCCGATCCGGATGGCGGTCGCGCGGGTCTCGACGTCCTCCCAGCGGCGAATCGAGTCGGCCCCATTCTCGATCGCCTCGACCATCGGCGCGGCGCCGGCGGCCTGTACCCCCGTGAGCTTCGGGACGTCCTCGACCGCGAGCGCGCCCGACTGAACGAGCTCGCGGAAGGCCTTGTACAACGCCGCGGTGTTGCCGGCGTTGCCGACCGGCAGGACGATCCGGTCGGGAAAGGTCCCGTGATCGGCGTGGAACGCCTCGAGGATCTCGAAGCCGATCGTCTTCTGGCCCTCCAGCCGGAAGGGGTTGAGCGAGTTGAGCAGGTAGGCCTCGCCGCGGGCGGCCAGCTCCTGAACGATGTCGAGGCAGGCGTCGAAGTTGCCGTCGACCTCGAGGATGCGGGCGCCGTGGAGGCTCGCCTGGGCGATCTTGCCGGCCGCGACCTTGCCCGACGGGAGGAGCACGAGCGTCTCGAGGTCGGCCCGGCCGCCGTAGGCGGCGAGCGCGGCCGAGGTGTTCCCCGTCGAGGCGCACGCGAGCGCGTCCACGCCGAGCTCCTCGGCGACGCGAACGCCGACGGTCATCCCCCGGTCCTTGAACGAGCCGGTCGGGTTCATCCCCTCGTGTTTGATCCGGAGGGTCGAGACGCCGACGTCGGCCTCCAGGCGCGGAACCTCGTGCAGCGGCGTGTCGCCCTCCGGCAGCGTGACGCCGGACTCGAAGGGAAGCCCCTCGCGGTACCGCCAGACGCCGCGGTCCGGTCCGTCGGTCGACGCTCCGGAGCCGAACTCCTCGAAGGTCGGAGGGTTCTCGTAGCGGACCTCGAGGAGGCCGTCGCAGTCGTCGCAGGTGTATCGGACGTCCTCGAAGGGGGCGAACGTCGAGCCGCACGCGATGCAGGCGAGCCACACCCCGTCGTCGGCGCAGGCCGGCGCGGACGGCGCGGGGGCGTCGATGTCGAGCGTCATCGTTCGAGAGTTACGGCCCCAACCTAAAAGGTGGGCGGTCCGGGCGGGAGCCGTGCCACCCGTTCGGACACGCGTCGGGCGGTCCGTCCGGATGCGCGTCGGGAATCACGTCGTCGTCGACTTCGATTCGTCCTCGGTCTCGGGGAGCTCGACGCCCTCGGCGGCCTCCAGGTTGGCCGTCTCCTTTTCGGTCGCGACGTGCCAGCGGTCGACGGTCGATTCGTACTCGGCGAGGATCTCCGAGACCTCCGCCTTCAGCTCGTCGTCGTTGACGTTCACCTCGAAGACGAACTCCTCGTCGGCGTCGCCGCGGCCGACCCGCTGGATGTTGGCGCTTATCAGCTCGTTGTCGAAGTAGTAGGGCGCGAGCTGGGTCATCACGTTGCGGTAGACCGTGTCCTCCACCTTCCGCAGGGCCTTGCGACCCGCGGAGTCCGCGGCACGGGCGACGTGTCCGATCGACTCGCCCCACCGATCGAGCGCGGCCTCGTTGTCGCCCTCCTCGACCTTCTCGTAGGACTCAGAGAGCTTCTCGCCGGCGGTCTGCATGTCCTCGCCCGCGGTCTTGCCGGCCTTTTCGCCCTCGCCCTCGTCGACGGAGGCCTGTCTTGCGGTCTTCTCCGAGACGTCCTCGTCGATGCGCTCGTGTGAGCGGGGTCGCCACTCGTCCCACTCGTGGAAGGCGTCGTTGTTCACCCCGGCCTCCCGCAGCGCCTGGGTGATCTTCTCGCCGTGTTCGACCATCTTCCCCCAGTCCCCGCGCACCTTGAACCCGGAGATGCTCTCTTCCATCGGTTGCCCGAGTGGTAGGACGCGAGCCCCTAAAGGCCCTCCGGCACCCGTCGTGTCGAAGCAGCTCCGAGACCCGTCGCGTCGAACCCCCTCCCGCACCCGTCGCGTTTTTGTTCGCGGCGGACAACGGGAGGGCCATGGGCTACCGCGTCGTCGACCCCGAGGAGATCGAACCCGCGCCGGATCGACCCTGCGAGCTGCGCCGGCTGAGCGAGGCGGCCGGCCTCGACCGGATGGCGATCAACCGCTATCGGGCGGCGCCTGGCGAACAGATCCCGCTCGCCTACCACTACCACGACGAACAGGAGGAGGCCTTCTACGTGTGCTCGGGGACCATGCACGTCGAGACGCCCGAGGGGACGATCGAAGTCCCGGCGGGCGGGCTGTTCGCCGTCGATCCCGGCGAGCCGCAGCGGGCGTACAATCCGGAGAACGAGGACGAGGATCTGACCGTGATCGCCGTGGGAGCCCCGCCCGTCGACGGCGACGCACACGCCTACGAACCCGCGGAGGACGGGACATAGCGGGGAGCCGGAGCGTGACGAACCGGGGCGGTACCGTTCTACGCGCCGTTTCCGTTTCCGCCGTTTCCGTCGGCGTCGTCGGTATCCGTGAGCGCGTGCGCCTCGTCGTCCATCGCGTCCCACACGAACCACAACATCGCGAGCGTCATCGCCGCGACCGCGATCCCCGCGGCGATCGCGACCGCCGTAATGGGTGCCACCATGTCGGGGAGTCCACCGCCTTCATAAATCAACGTGTCGTCTTCGATCGGGAGGGTTCTTGCCGATCGGGTCCGAGGATCCCCCAATGAGCGTCTACGAGCTGTGCAAGCCGGCGCTTTTCGCGCTGCCGCCGGAGACCGCACACCGCCTCACCCACCGGCTGTTGCGGGGTATCCAGGGAACGCCCGCGACCGACCTCCTCGCGCGCCGGTACGTCCGCGAGGACCCGCGCCTGCGGACGGAGGCGTTCGGACTCGAGTTCCCGAATCCCGTCGGGGTCGCCGCGGGGTTCGACAAGAACGCGGAAATCCCCCGCGCGCTCGCCGCGTTGGGGTTCGGACACGTCGAGGTCGGCGGGGTCACGGCGGAGGCCCAGCCCGGAAACCCCCGCCCGCGGATGTTCCGGCTGCGCGAGGACCGCGCGCTGATCAACCGGATGGGGTTCAACAACCAGGGAGCGGATCGGGTGGGAGCACGCCTCGATTCCGAACCCCTGCCGGACGTTCCGGTCGGTATCAACGTCGGGAAGTCGAAGTCCACGCCGCTTTCGGAGGCCCCGGACGACTACCTGTACACCTACGAGCGCGTCGCCGACGCCGGCGACTACTTCGTCGTGAACGTCTCGAGTCCCAACACGCCCGGGCTCCGCTCGCTGCAGGACCGCGACGCGCTGGAGTCGATCCTCGGAACGCTCGCGGACGCGGGCGCCGAACCGCTTTTGGTGAAGCTCTCTCCGGACCTGCCGCGGCCGGCGATCGAGGAGGCGCTCGGCGTCGTCGACGAGTTGGACCTCGACGGCGTCATCGCCACGAACACGACGACGGAGCGGCCGGACTCGCTCGAGAGCCCCCAGCGAGCCGAACGCGGGGGGCTCTCCGGCGAGCCGATAGAGGAGACCGCGACCGATCTGGTTCGATTCATCGCGGAGCGCACGGACGTTCCGGTCGTCGGCGTCGGGGGCGTCGACGACGCCTACGGGGCCTACGCCAAGATCCGCGCCGGCGCGTCGATCGTCCAGCTGTACACGGGACTCGTCTATCGCGGGCCGAGCGTCGCCCGCGAGATCAACGAGGGACTCCTCGACCTCCTCGAGCGCGACGGGTTCGAGTCGGTCGAGGAGGCCGTCGGCGCGGACCTGTAGCCGCGGCGCGCGAGCGAGGGGTGGTGAACGTCCGACGGCGGGCGGCGAACGATTTCGAAGGGTGAAACGACCGCCGCCCCGCCGGAACCGATAAGACGATCCTCGCCGATCCTCGAGGAAACCGTGCACGTCGATCACACGCTCAGCCACGAGTCCGCGCTGCACACGTCCTGGAACAACGACCACGAGCCGGCGCTTCGGGTCGAATCCGGCGACGTCGTCACCTTCGAGTGTCTGCCCGACAGCGGCACGCGAATCACGTCGGAGACCGAGTCGGCGGACCTCCCGGAGACCGAGTTCGTCGGCCACCACCTCACGGGGCCGGTCGCGATCGACGGCGCCGAGCCGGGCGACGTCCTCCAGATCGATCTCCTCGAGATCGAACACGGCGACTGGGGCTATACGCTGATACGGCCGGGCGAGACGGGCAAGGGACTGCTTCCGGAGGCGTTCCCCGACCCCTACATCTACCACTGGGACCTCGGCGAGGAGGTCGCCCCCTTCGAGGACGGCATCGAGGTCCCGATCGATCCCTTCCCCGGCGTGGTCGGCGTGGCGCCGGCGGCCGACGGGGAGCACTCGACGGGACCGCCGCGACACGTCGGGGGCAACGTGGACGTCAAGCACCTGACCGCGGGATCGACGGTGTACCTGCCGGTCGCGGTCGAGGACGCGCTCTTCAGCATCGGCGACGGCCACGCCGCACAGGGCGACGGCGAGGTCTGTGTCAGCGCCATCGAGACGCCGACGACGATCACCGCCCGGGTGACCCGTCGATCCGACCTGGCGATCGACGCCCCGCAGTTCGAGACGACGGGGCCGTTCACGCCCTCGGGACGCGACGAGCCAACGTACGCGACGACGGGGATCCGCGACGACCTCATGGACGCCACGAAGGACGCCGTCTCCGCGATGATCGGCCACCTCGTGGAGGGACGGGATCTGACCCGCGAGGAGGCCTACGTCCTCTGTTCGGTCGCCGTCGACCTCAAGATCAACGAGGTCGTGGACCGACCGAACTGGGTGGTCTCGGCGTATCTGGCCGAGAGCCTCCTCGAGTGAAGGTCGAATGAAGGATCGATCGAGGGGTCGACGGAAGCAGCGACCGTGGTCGCGAGAACGAATCGTCGCGAGAACGCGCGCTCACTCGGCGTTTTCCACGATCACGACCGCGTCGTCCGCGTCGAGGAGCGTGCCCTCGCCGCGATATTGGCGTTCGGTCTCGATCTCGAACTCGTCGGGAGCCAGCTCGACGCCGGCCACGTGGAGCTCGCCGTCGACGATCTCGTACTCGTCCGCGGAGATCCCCGCCTCGATGTCGCCGATCGCGTCGCCGTACTTCGGGCCGACCGTCGCGTACTCGAGGTCGATGCCGGTCGTGACCGTCTCGACGGGCGCGGCCTCGTCGGGGTGGACGCGCAGGTCCTCGACGTGCATCACGCCGGTGACGTCGTCCTCGAAGCCGCGGACGTCGCCGTAGACCTCGACGACGTCGAGGGGGGCGTTGAGGGGGAGCTGCTCGTCGCTTTTGTACTTGCGGAGGGCGCCGACGACCGCCATCGCGAGCTCGCCGGCGTCGTGGTCCGCCTCGAGGCCGAGCGGCTCGGGCCAGTCCGCGAGGTGGATCGACTCGGCGGCCTCGGCGCGCTCTCCGGCGTTCGCGGCGTTCGAGACGCCCTCGGCGTACTCGGCGTGCCAGATCTCCTCCGTGACGTGCGCGAGGAGGGGCGCGAACAGCTTCAGGAATCGCCGATGGGCCGTCCGGAGGGTGTATCGAGCCGAGGCGTCCTCGCGGCTTTTGGCGATCTCCAGGTAGTCGTCACAGAAGGTGCCCCAGAAGAACGTCCGGAGGCCGTCGCGGGCCTTCGAGAACTCGCGGTTCTCGAGGCGGGCCGTGAGCCGTTCGATCTCCCGGTCGATCTCCGCGAGCAGCCACCGGTCGAGCTCCTCGAGGTCGTCGGGCGCGTCCGGATACGGCTCGGGCGCCAGCGACTCGACGAGCTTCGAGGCGTTCCACAGCTTGCGGATGAGCTTCTCGCCGGCGCGAAGCCCCTTCTCCTGGTAGGGGAGGTCGTCGCCGATCGACGAGCCGGCGGCCCAAAAGCGGGCGGCGTCGACGGGGAACTGCTCCATCACGGCGTCGGGCTCGACGACGTTGCCCTTCGATTTCGACATCTTCTCGCGATTCTCGTCGAGGACCATCCCGTTGATCATCGTCGACTCGAAGGGCACCTCGCCGGTGTGTTCATAACACTTGATGACCGTATGGAAGAGCCAAAACGAGATGATGTCGTGGCCCTGCGGGCGGACGTCCATCGGGTAGATCTCCGGGCGATCCATCGTGAACTCGCCGGCCGCCGCGTCCCAATCCCAGCCGGCGTTGATGAGCGGGGTGAGCGAGGAGGTCGCCCACGTGTCGAGGACGTCGTCCTCGGGAACGAACTCGTCGTGGCCGCACTCGGGACAGGCGTCGACCGGCGGATCGTCGGAGAGGGGATCGACGGGCAGGTCGTCCTTCGCGGCGAGGACCTCGGCGTCACAGTCCGCACAGTACCACACCGGGAACGGGATGCCCGAGGAACGCTGTCTGGAGATGCACCAGTCCCACTGGAGCCCCTCCACCCAATGTTTGTACCGGGTGAACATCTTCTGGGGGAACCACTCCATCTCGCGGCCGGCCTCGAGGTACTCGTCGACCTTGTCGAGCACCTCGACGTACCACTGTTCGGTGACGAGGAACTCGACGCCAACGCCGCATCGCTCGTGGACGTTGACGGTGTGGGTGATGGCCCGGCGGTCGAGCAGCGCTCCCTCGTCGTCGAGATCGCTCACGATCGCCTCGCGCGCCTCCGAGGAGTGCATGCCCTCGTAGGGGCCGGCCTCCTCGGTCAGGTGGCCGGACTCGTCGATGGCGACCCGAAGCGGGAGGTCGTGGGCCTGATACCACTCGATGTCGGTCTGGTCGCCGAAGGTACAACACATCACGACGCCGGAGCCGGTCTCCATGTCGACGCGCTCGTCGTGGATGATCGGGACCTCCTGGCCGAAGATGGGGATCCGCGCGTGGTTTCCGACGAGGGCCTCGTTCTCCTCGTCGTCGGGGTGGACGAAGACGGCGACGCAGGCGGGCAACAGCTCCGGACGGGTCGTCGAGATGGTGAACTCGCCCGGAAGGCCGGGATCGACATCCGAGCGGTCCGAGTCCGCCTCGACGACCTCGAAGGCGATGTCGTGGAAGTGTGAGTCCTGCTCGTCGTCCTCGGTCTCGACCTGCGAGATGGCGGTCTCGCACTCGGGACACCAGATCGCGGGCGCCTTCTCGCGGTACTCGCGGCCCTTCTCGTAGAGGTCGATGAAGGAGAGCTGGGAGGTCCGCTGGACCTCGGGGGAGATGGTCCGGTAGGTGTTCGTCCAGTCGATGGAGAGGCCGACGCCCTGCATCTTCTCCGAGAAGTCGGCCTCGTACTCGCGACAGACCTCTCGGCACTTCCGCTGGAACTCGCGGCGCTCGAAGTCCTGGTGGCGGATCCCGAGCTCCCGCTCCGCGAGCCGCTCGGAGGCGATCCCGTTGTCGTCGTAGCCGAAGGGATAGAGGACGTCCCGGCCGTTCATCCGGTGAAACCGGGCGACGACGTCCTGGAGGATCGACCCGTAGACGTGCCCCCAGTGGAGGCTCCCGGACACGGTCGGCGGCGGCGTGTCGATCGCGAACGCGGTGTCGGGGTCGGCGGTCTCCTCCGGGTAGGCGAACGTCTCCTCGTCGACCCATCGCCGCTGCCAGCGCGCCTCGGCGGCGTCGGGGTCATACTCTCCGCTGGGCATTCTTGGGTGTCGATACCGCCGGTTGCCTGTTAAGCGCCTCGATCGGAGAGGGAACGGCGAAGGAGGACTGCGGATGAGGCTGTGGTGGATGAGGACGATAGATGAAGGACGACGAAGGGGGACTGCGGAGGGAGAACCGGCGTGCTACTCCAGCGCGTCGAGGCGGAACTCGAAGGCCGCGACCGGCAGCTCCAGGTCGTGCTCGACGAGGACGGCGGGGTGGACCTCGCCGATCACGCCGACCGTCTCGCCGTCGATCTCGACCGCGGCGGTGCGCCCGTCGATGAACGTCGGATGGTCGATCGCCGGCGTCGCGAGGTCGACGTCGAAGTCGCGACAGAGCGCCTGCAGCCGGGCCTTCGCGTCCTCGTAGCTCGCGTCGGTGCGGGCGAGGACGCCCGCGACGGTTCGGCGTTCGGCGACGCGCGTGTTCTCGGCGTCGTCACGCTCTGCCGCCAGGCCGATCTCGGCGAGGTCCTGGGGATACGCCCGGTGGGTGTTGCGCTCGAGGACCATGAGCAGCGAGGGGAGCGCCCACGTGCGAAGCTGCGTGTAGTCCTCGCTGTAGGGTTCGGTGATCTCGACCGGATCGCCGCCGCCGAGGACGTCGCTACCGGGGTCGACGCGCAGCCGGTCGTAGTTCTCCGGACCGCTGATCATGTGGAAGTTGAGCAGGTCCTCGAACCCGAGCCCGACGAGGCTCGCGCGGGCGGCGTCCTCGAGCCGCGACCGGTCGTGGCGGCCGCCGACGGTTCCGACGTCCGGGTAGCGCGGCTCGAGGTCGTTGAACCCGTATGCGCGCCCGACGTCGTCGACCAGGTCGTAGGGGTGGAGCACGTCGACGCGGTAGGGCGGGATCTCCACGTCGTAGACGACCTCGTCGCCGAGCGAGTAGGTCGCATCGAGCCCGGAACGCTCGAGGAGGTCGACGACCTCGTCCGGCTCGAACTCGACGCCGATGGTCGACTCGATGCGCTCGTGGGAGACGGACTTCTCCGTCACCTCGAGGTCCGGCCGAACGAGCGTCCGGCCGGCGCTCGGGTGGGACGCGATCGAGGAGTCGCTCCCGTCGCCGTCGATCGACTCGACGTCGGCCTCATCGGAGATCGACTCGATGTCGTCCTCATCGGAGATCGACTCGACGTCGTCCTCATCGGAGATCGACTCGACGTCGTCCTCATCGGAGATCGACTCGACGTCGTCCTCATCGGAGATCGACTCGACGTCGTCCTCATCGGAGATCGACTCGACGTCTCCGGGTCCGTCGGTATCACCGGCACCCGGGTAGACCACCTCGACGTCCTCGATCGTCGCCCCGCGGGCCGACAGCGCGTAACAGACGATCGCGAGCATCCGATCGATCGTCCACTGGTCAGTCCCCGTCATCTCGACGAGCAGCTCGCGGCTGCCGGTCGTCACCTCGGTCCGGCGGCCGTTGATGACCGGCGGGAACGAGAAGAGCCCGAGGTCGTCGTAGATGGCCGGGTACCGGTCGTAGTCGGCGACGAGGTCGGCGTAGGTCCGCCCGGTGTCGTGCTCCTCGAGGACCTCGGCGGGCGTCATCTCGGCGTCGGAATCGAGCGGGACGAACGTGTCGCCGTCGGGAGCGATCCCGCGATAGGTGATCGTGTTGGCCTCGCCGTCGGTGCCGGCGCGGCCCTTGATCATCGCGAGGTCGTGGATCCCGATGGCGCCCTTGGCGCGCTTTCGACCCATCGTCGCGTGGAGCTTCTCCTGCAGCTGGATGAGCGAGTCGAGGGCGGCGTCGTCGAGGTCCACCCCGCGAACGATCGCGCCCGTGACGTAGGGGCGCTCCTCGGGGACGGACTCCGCGACCTCGAGCGTCCAGTCCGCATCGTTGGTGTCGGGGACGTGGACCCCGCGGGCGTCGCCGTAGTGGTACCGCAGGGATCTCGCGACCCCCTCGACCGAGAGGCGATCGAGGCGGTCGGGGGCGAACTCGAGCTGAAGGTCGCCGTCGTCGGTCTCGCCCTCGAACTCCAAGCCGAGGGCGAAGAGGTCGTCGATGAACTCCTCGTCTGACTTCTCGTGGCCGGTCAGCTCGCGCAGCTCGTCGGGGTCGACGTCGACGACGGGCATTACCGAACCACCTCCGTCTCCCGCAGCAGTTCCAGGTCACAGAGCGTCCCGTGTACGTCGCGGATGTCGTCGAATCCGTACATCAACATGAGCAGTCGCTCCAGGGCGAGCCCCCAGGCCATCACGTCGCACTCGACGCCGAGCGGGCCGAGGACCTCCTCGCGGAACATCCCCGAGTTGCCGATCTCGATGAGCTCGTCCGTCTCGGGGTGGCGGCCGAACAGCTCGAAGGACGGTTCCGTATAGGGGTTGTAGTGCGGTTTGAACTGCACGTCGGTGATCCCGAACTGCCGGTAGAACTCCTCGAAGGTGCCCATCAGGTCGCGCACCGAGAGGTCCTCGGCCATCACCCACCCCTCGATCTGGAAGAACTCCAGCAGGTGCGTCGGGTCGAGCGTGTCGTTCCGGTAGACCTTCTCGACGGAGAAGAACCGCCGTGGCGGCTCGAGGTCGCCGAGGGCGAACCCGGAGAGGTGTCGCATCGACAGCGAGGTGGTGTGACCACGTAGATCGATCGCGCGCGCGACGTCCTCGGTCCACGGCGAGTGGTAGCCGTCGCCGTCCTCGCCCCAGCCCTCGCGGTGGGCGCGCTCGACGCGCTCGAGCAGGTCCGGAGGAATCTGCTCCATGGGGGGGAGATCGAGGGCGAACTGGTCCCAGTGGGTCCGCGCGGGGTGGTCCTGGGGCATGAACAGACAGTCGTTGATCCAGAACTCCGAGTCGGCGTGTGGGCCCTCCATCTCGCGAAATCCCATCCCGACGAGGACGTCCTTCACGCGGTCGGCCGTCTGTCGGAGGATGTGCTTTCTGCCGCCCGTCGCGGTCTCGGCGTCCGCCTCGACGTTGTACTCGGCGAACTCGACGTCCGCCCACTCGCCGCTCGTGAGCAGCTCCGGGGTGAGACGGTCGACCGTCTCCGCGGTCTCTATCCCCTCCATCAGTGCGGTGACGCCCGCATCGGAGAGGGCCACGGAGCGGACGGTCGACTCGCTGCGATCGACGAGCCCGCGGCGTTCGAGGCTCTCGAGGACGTCGCCGTCCACCCCCTCGGGCGGATCGACTCGGTCCTCGTCGGCGTCAGCGGTCGCGTCGACGACCGCTTCCAGGGCGAGTCGCTCGGGATCCGCGTCCGGATCCGCGTCCGGGTCGGCCGTGATCTCGCCGGCGTCGATCGTGCCGTATCCCTTGCGGGCGTAGTTCGACAGGGCGATGTCGACCGCCGGCCCCTCGAGTCCCGAGCGGCCGATGACCGCGCCCATCGAGGCCGGTTCCTCGTCCGCGCCGGCCTCGATCGCGGCGCGGTGGAGACGGACCTCCGGCAGGCCGGCGTCGGCGTACTCGCGGCCCTCCTCGGTGGCGGCGAGCGTGACGGCCTCCGACTCGGAGACCTCGAGGAGGCCCTCCTCCTCCAGTTCGAAGACGATCCGGGTGACGGTCTCGGGTTTCTCGCCGAGATCGGCGGCCAGGTCGTCGATCGGTCGTTCGTCGGTCGCGCTCGCGGCCTCGAGGACCGCGAGTTGGGCTTCCGTGAGTCGCATATGGTGGGTTGGTGTTCGTGGATTCGCGTCGGGCGTCGGGTCGTCTCTCGTCCGTACGTTCGGAGGCCGACACGTCGTAAGCGTTCCGTGTTCGGGCGACGATCGGCGTTCGGCGTTGGGCGTCCGATCGGCGGAAGTCGGCATTCGGCGTCCGACGGCCGGAAGTCGACGTTCGGCGTCCGACGGCCGGAAATCGGCGAGCGGCGGCCAGGAGTCGTGATCGGCCATCGACGGACGAGGATCGTCGCGGCGATCGTCGTGTCGATCGCGGGGTTTCACCGCCCCGAGACGGGACGGATCCGCCACGCGAATTCAGCGAAAAACGAACCCGAACCCGTCGCGGCCGCGGTCGCGAGCGATTCCATCGATGGCGGGTTCGAGTGCCATGATCGGGTGTGACACGGCAGGAAACAAATAGGTTGCGCGACGTCGCCGGAGGACGTCGTCAGCGAGGGGCGAATGGGGCCGAAGGGCGCCTCAGACGGCGAGGTACTCGGCGACGGCGTTCTCCTCGGCGAGCATCTCGCCGTCGATCTCGTCGACGATCTCGCCGCGCTCCATCGCATAACACCGGTCGGCCATCCCGCGGATGACCCCGAGGTTCTGCTCGACGAAGAGGATGGTCGTCCCGAGCTCGTCGTTTATCGTCCGCATGTCCTCGCTGATGCGGTCGACGATGGAGGGCTGGACGCCCTCGCTTGGCTCGTCGAGCAACAGCAGGTCGGGGTCGGCCACGAGCGCGCGGGCGATCGCGAGCATCTGCTGTTGGCCGCCCGAGAGCGTGCCGCCGGACTGGCTCGCCCGCTCCTCGAGGACCGGGAACAGGTCGTATATCTCGTCGTATCGCGTGCGATCGGCGCCGGCGTTGACGTGTTCGCCCATCCGGAGGTTCTGCTCGACGGTGAGCTCCGGGAAGACGTCGCGTCCCTGTGGAATGTAACCGATCCCCGCGCGTGCGCGCTCGTCAGCCGAGGCGTCGGTGAGGTCCTCCTCCCGGTAGCGCACGCTCCCGCTCGAGGGATCGAGGAGCCCCATCACGGTCCGCATCAGGGTGGTCTTGCCCACGCCGTTCTTCCCCACCACCCCGACGATCTCGCCGGCGTCGACGGAGAGATCGACGTCGCGAAGTACCGGCGTTGCGCCGTATCCGGCGGTCACGCCGGACATCTCGAGGAGCGCCATCACTCCTCACCCCCCTCGCCGAGGTAGATGCGGCGGACCTCCGGGTCCGCCTCGATCTCCGAGATCGACCCCTCGCGGAAGACGTCGCCGCGGTGGAGCACGGTGACGGCGTCCGCGATCTCCGCGACGAAGTCGGTGTCGTGTTCGATGACGACGAAGGCGATCCCGCGCTCCTCGTTGAGCGCGGTCACGCGGTCCGCGATCCCCCGCCGCTCCTCGACGGAGAGGCCGGCGACGGGCTCGTCGAGCAGGAGGAGGTCGGGCTGTAGCGACGCCGCCATGCCGATCTCGAGCTGCTGTTGTTGGCCGTGTGAGAGGTCGCTCGCGGGCACGTCCTCGTATCCCTCGAGGCCCGCCGCGGCGATCGTCTCCTCGATCCGGCGGTTGCGATCGTCGCCGGTCACCAGCCGCTGGATCGGGAGCTGTGCGTTCTCGCGGACCGTGAGGTCGCCGTAGACGGAGGGGACCTGGAACTTCATGCTGATCCCCCGCTTGACGCGCTCGTGGGGCGGCAGGTCGGTGATGTCGTCGCCGTCGTAGTAGATGCTTCCGGCGGTCGGCTCGTGGGTGCCGGTGATGAGCTTGAGCAGGGTGCTCTTGCCGGCGCCGTTCGGACCGATCAGACAGCGAAGCTCCCCCTCCTCGACCGCGAATCCGGGCTCGTCGGTCGCGGTGAAGCCGCCGAACTGCTTGATCAGCCCGTCGGTCTGGAGCAGGGTGTCGCTGCGGTCGCCGGTCGCGAGCCCGGCGGCGGTCTCGCGGACGTCCGGATCGATGTTCTGCGGGTCGTCGGCCGAGGAGCGGCTCCCGCTCACGAGTCGCTCACCTCCGCGGCCGCCTCCGGCGCGTCCGGAGCGTCGATCTCCGTCGGATCGGGACGGTTACGCACGAACGTCTCGTGGATCCACGGGACGATGCCGCCGGGCAGCGCGAGGATCGTGACCACGAGCAGGCTCCCCAGGATGACGAGCGCGAGCTCGCCCTGCATCGACACGCGCACGTACTCGACGGCGATCGTCGCGACGATCGCCCCGAGCAGGCTCTTTCGACCCCCGATGCTCACCCAGATGACCGGCAGGGTGGCAAAGAGCAGCGAGAAGACGGTCGGGTCGATGTAGACGTTGCGGGCGGCGTACAACACGCCCGAGAGGCCCGCCAGCGCGCCGCCGAGGGTGAACGCGACGAGCTTCGTGCGCTCGACGTCGTACCCGAACATGCGGGTGCGGTCCTCGTCCTCGCGGACGGCCACCATCACGCGGCCGAAATCGGAGTTGACGAGCGCGCGTAATCCGAGGTAGCTCGCCACGAGCACGGCGAGCGCGAGGTAGTAGAACGGGTCGATCTCCGCGACTCCGACGACGGGGAGGACCACCTCGAACTCGTTGTAGACGAACTGGTAGGAGGCGCCCTCGACGCCCAACGCGAGAAGCGGGATCTGTGGCATCCCGTTGAACCCGCCGAGCGCGGCCTCGCCGATCGTCCACTCCGAGCCCGCGGTCTGGGCCATGAACGTGTGCAACACCATCGTCGAGACGAGCGTGATGATGGTGACGTAGACGTCACGGACCCCGCCGTAGAACATGAAGTAGCCGAGCAGCGCCGCGCCGACCGCGCCGCCGATCACGCCGATCACGAGCGCGGCGGTGATGCCCTGAGGGGTGGCGAAGTTGATCGACACCACGCCGAACGCGTAGCCGCCGAGCCCGAAGAAGACCACCTGGCCGAAGCTCAACACGCCCGCGTAGCCCCACACGAGCGACAGCGAGAGCCCGAGCAGCCCCAACACGAGGAACAGCGAGAGCTGTCCGCCCCCGCCGACGAGCGGATAGGCGACGAGCGCACACACGACGAGCAGGAACCCGACCCAGAAGCCGGTCGAGTTGCCGATCGTGTTGGGTCCCTCGAGGCGGCGGCGAAGTCGGTCAAAGACGGAACGACTGGAGGCGGGACCGGAACCGACGTCGGCGTCGGCGGCCATCTACGCCCCCTCCCGTCTGCGGGCCCGAACCCGCTTTATGAACCCGGTGATCCCCTCCGGCAGGAACCGGAGCGCCAGAAGCGCCGCCACGAGCAGCGCGATCCGACCGATGAACGTGCCGTAGAGGTTCGAGAACGTCGCCTCGATGATCCCGAGGACGCCCCCGGAAAGCGCCGTGCCGAGAACGACGCTCGACCCGCCGACGACGACCGCGACGAACGCCTCGACGAGGAACTGGTCGCCGAGGGTCGGCTGCATCGAGATTATCGGCGCGAAGAGCGCGCCGGTGAACCCGGCGAGTCCCGACCCGATCGCGAACGTCGCCATGTAGATGCGTTCCGTGTCGACGCCGAGCGCGCGGGCGGTCCGCTCGTCCTGAATGGTCGCGCGGGCGCGCATTCCGAAGTCGGTGTGGGTGAAGACGTAGTACACCGCGACGAGCACGGCGATGCTGACGCCGGCGAGCACGATCCGGTAGGTCGAGTACGAGAAGGTCCCGTAGGCGACGTTTCCGAGCGGCGTCGAGACCTGATCGATCGAGTTGCCGAAGACGATTCGGGCTCCCTGGACCATGACGAGGCTGAGCCCGAAGGTCGCGACCATCGAGTCGGCGAGCCGGTCGTAGAGGGGTTCGACGAGATCGCGTCCGAGGAACCGACGACCGAGCGCGTTCGGAACGGCGCCGGAGATGATCGTGCGTTCGACGACGACGCCGAAGACCGCCGTGGCGAGCGCGCCGACGATCATCGCGAGCGGAAGCGGCAGGCCCGCTCCGGTCACGGCGAGCGTCGTCGCGTAGGCCCCGACGAGGATGAACTCCCCGTGTGCGAGATTGATGACGCCCATGATGCCGAAGATGATCGCCAACCCCACCGCCGCCAGCACGATGAACGCGAAGCTATCGAGGAACTGGAAGACGAGGTTGAGGGCGTTTACCATCCCTATTCGGCCTCCTCGAAGTAGTCGACCGGGGTGTACTGGGTCTGTTCGTCGGTCTCGCGGAGGTCACAGCCGACCGTCTCGGTGAGGAACTGCTCGGGGATCTTGCGGTCGGCGACGGCCTCGATGTTGTGCTCCTCGTCGGCGCGCATGATCCACATGTGGTGGTCGACGTGGTGGGTGGCGCCGTCGAGTTCGATCGTCTCTCCCTCGGGCGCCTCCGGGGCGCGCTCCGTCCCGAGACTGATCCCCGATTCGAGCGCCTCGATGACCTCCGGCTGTTCGAGCGTTCCCGCCTGCTCGACGGCCTGTTTGTACATGTAGACGGAGAAGTAGTTGGTCTCCGCCTCCTCGTTGAGGTAGGGCGCGTCGGGGTACATGTCGAAGTAGCGGTCGACGAATCCCCCGTCGCCGGTGTTGCTCTCGGTGGGGACCTCCTGCATGTAGTTGACGCCGGCGTAGATGTTCGCCATCGCCGGGGGGTCGATCCGCCGGTGCTCGTAGCCCTGTGCCATCGCCGTCGAGGTGCCGATCGGGACGTCGAGGCCGGAGGAGGCCTTCTGCTCGTAGAAGGCGGTGTGGTTCGCGCCGACGAGCATCGACATCACGAAGTCGGGGTCGGCCTCCTGGATGCGGTTGATCGTCGACCCGAAGGAGGACTCGCTGAGCGGGATGAACTCCTCGCCTATCACCTCGGCGTCGTTCTCGTCGGCGAGCACCCGCACCCAGTCGGCCGAGAGCTGTCCGAAGTTGTAGTCGGCCGCGATGGTGTAGATCTCCGGGCCGTACTCCTCGCGGAGGTACGGGAGGACCATCCCGAGCTGCTGGCGTGCGGTCGGGCCGACGGCGAAGGTCGTCGAGTCGCAGACGCCGCCCTCGTACTGGGTGGTGTAGAAGTAGAGCTGCTCGTTGCGGTTGATGATCGGCCGGATGGCCTCGCGGGTCGCCGAGGAGTAGCCCGCCCACAGGACGTCGACCTCGTTCTCGTTGATCATCTCGCGCGTGAGCTCCTGGTAGCGCTGGTTGTCCGACTGCGGGTCGCGGTCGTAGGTCTCGATCTGCTTGCCGTCGATCCCGCCGTCGTTGTTGATCTCCTCGATGGCGAGCATCGTCGCCTTGTGTTTCGGGTCACCGACGAGCGCGAAGTTACCCGACTGGTCCTCGAGGACGCCGATCTTCACGACGTCGGTGCTGCTTGCGGTGTCGGTGGTCGTGCCGCCGCCGTTTCCGCCGTTACCGTTGCCGGTTCCCTCGCCGCCCGAACAGCCGGCGAACGCCGAGACGCCCGCGGCGCCGGCAGCGGTCAGGAACGTCCGGCGATCGATGGGGTTCCGACTCATTGGGATCCCTCCATATTGGGATCGGGAACGACAAGCGAATTCGGGAATTCTACACGGTTCTTGGCAGCAAAGCGCCGAATAGACGTACGTTCGTCCATCATTTGGTGCACACTCCGTCGAATCCACAGTACACGTATAAACCTTTCCACACGAGTATTAAGACGGGTTAATATATGCATATCCATATAAGGTTATTCGATACGGTCGATCAGCAGTCGAGGACGACCGAAACGAGTCGAGTCCTCGTTTGGCTAATCAGTAGACGTATGATCACCGGGGAGACGGCCGGACGGATTCAAAATCGAAAAAGCGGGGCGAGGACGTCTCGGCTCCGAGCAGCGACGTCCCGTCCTCGAGCGACACCGACGGTCCGACGCCGGGTGCGACGACATCGCAACTCCAAGCGACGACGGGCCGAGAGCGCGGACTACTCGTCGACGACGACGACCTTCACCTGCTGGACGCCGCCGAGCGCGCGCAGGCGGTTCGCGAGCTCCGTGATGTCGCCCGCGGCCCCCTCCACGACGAGCGTCTCCATGCAGGTGTCGTGTGAGAGGTGGATGTGCTGGACGGAGGTGATCGCCTCCGCCATCTCGTGTTGGATCGTCTGGAGGTCGTCGGCGATGCCGTCGACGTGGTGGTCGTGAACCACGACGATCGTCCCGTGGTGGCCGCTCTCGCCGCCGGACTCCCACTCGTAGTCGGCGAAGAAGTCCCGCAGCGAGTCGCGGATCGCCGCCGATCGGCTGTCGTACTCCCAGTCGTCGACGATCCCGTCGAGCCGATCGACCATGGACGACGGCAGCGTGAGGCTGATGCGGTCGAGATCCTCGCTCATGTGCCACCCTACGCGTGAGGGGGCTAATACGGTTGGGAAGCGCGTCCCTCCGGGCCGACACCGACGCGTTCGGCGCGGCTCGTCGTCCGCGATGGAGTAATACTGTTCGAGAGGAAAGTATTATTACATCGGGCGAGGTTCGAACCGACATGCACATCCCGGACGGATTCCTCGACCTCCCGGTCGCGGCGGCGGCCGCCGCGATCGCGGTGACGGCGCTCGCGATCGCCGCTCGCCGCGTCGGGGGAGAGGTATCGGACGCGCGTGCTCCGCTCGTCGGCGTCGTCGCGGCGGGCGTATTCGCGGCACAGATGCTCAACTGGCCGATCCCGGGCGGGACGAGCGCCCACTTCGTCGGCGGGGCCTTCGCCGCGATCCTGCTCGGTCCGCATCTCGGGGCGCTCTGTGTCGCCACCGTCGTGACGATCCAGGCGCTCGTCTTCGGCGACGGCGGGCTCGTCGCGCTCGGCGCCAACGTCCTCAACATGGCCGTCGTCGAGGTGTACGTCGGCTACGCCGTCTACCGAGCCCTCTCGCGGTACGGGGAGTTCCGCGCCGCGTTCGCGGCCGGCTGGCTCGGCATTACCGCGGGCGCGCTCGCGGCGGCGGTCCAGCTCGGCCTCTCGTCGACCTTCGAGTACCAGCTCGTAACCACCCTCTCGATCATGGGCGTCGGCCACCTCGTCTTGGGCCTCGGCGAGGGCGCGATCACCGCCGTGGTCTACCGCTACCTGGTCCGCGCGCGCCCGGACCTGCGCCCGAGCGTCGCGCCGGAGGTGACGCCCGATGCCTGAGGCGGGGCGAAACGGCGGCGAAGCGGTCCACGCCCGCGAGTGGCTCCCGCGAGCGCTCGCGATCCTGCTGGTTCTCGCGCTGCTCGCCCCGGTCTTCGGCTGGGCGGCGGGACAGGTCGGCTACGCGGAGCCGCTCGAGAACGCCGCGGAGGTGACCGGCGCGAGCGAACACGCCGAGGCGGTCGACCTCGCGCCGTTCCCCGACTACGGGATCCCGGGTCTCGGTGGCGCCGCCGGAACCCTCGTGTCGGCGATCCTCGGGACCGGGGTGACGCTGCTCGTCGCGACCGGGATCGTCCGAGCGCTCGGAACCGACGCCGATGGGACGCGGTGACCCGGAAGGAGGACGCGGCCCCTCTCGTGGGGGACGCGGCTCCTCCCTATCGGAACGCGGCTCCTCCCTCGGGGGACGCGACCCCCTCGAGGGGACCATCGCGGCGATCGCGACCCACGCCCGGTGGTTCCTGCTGGCCGAGTCCGTCCCCGACCGCGAGGGCTTCCTCCAGTCGGTGACGCCGGGCGTGAAGCTGCTCGGCACGCTCGCGCTCGTCGCGGCCACGGTCGCCCAGCGGGACCCGCTTCCGGTCGCTTTGATGGGAGGACTGGCCGCGGTCCTCGCCGCCGCCTCGCGGATCCCCGCCCGGACGTTCCTCGGGCGCACGACCGGCGCGCCGGCGTTCGCGGCCGTGGCGGTCGCGCCCCAGGCGGTGCTCATGGGCGGTCCGACCGTCGCCTGGACCCCGCTTTCGGTCGACGGCGTGACCTACGTCGCCGTCTTCACGCTGCGGGTCGCCGCCTGCGTCGGCTTCCTGTCGGTGCTGTTGTTGACGACCCGGTTTGCGGACCTGCTCGCCGCGCTGCGGCGCTTTCGCGCGCCGACGATCGCGGTCTCGCTGCTCTCGATCACCTACCGGTATCTCCTCGTCTTCTTTTCCGAACTCGACCGGATGGTGCGGGCACGCCGCGGGCGACGGATCGGGAATCGGGGGCTGCGGGAGACCTGGCGCGACTCGGGGAACTTCCTCGGAACGTTCCTGCTCCGGAGCCTCGAGCGCGGCGAGCGCGTCCAGCGTGCCGCCCGCGCCCGCGGCGGAACGGGTTCGACGCCGGTCCGCAAGCGCGAGCGAGCGGGGGGTGGCGACCTGGTGTTCGCCCTGATCGTCGCGGCGACGATCGCCGGGGTGGCCCTCGCGTGAACGTCATCGAGGCGAGCGGACTCAGGTACGCCTATCCGGACGGCACGCTCGCGATCGACGGCGTCGACGTGACGATCGAGGCCGGCGAGCGGGTCGCGCTCGTGGGCCCGAACGGCGCCGGGAAGTCGACCCTGCTGCAGGTGCTCGGGGGCCTCGTCGAGCCGGATTCGGGGACGGTCCGGTACTTCGAGGAGACCGAGGACGCCGACGCGGTTCGAGACCGGCTGAGCGTGGCGACCCAGGACCCGTCCGACTACCTGTTCAACCCGACCGTCGAGGAGGACCTGGCGTACGGTCCCGGCCAGCTCTCGCTGCCGCGGTCGGAGATCGACCGCCGCGTCGACCGGATCGCGGAGCGTCTCGATCTGGCGGACCTCCGGTCGAAGCCGCCGTTCCGGCTCAGCGGGGGCGAAAAGCGTCGCGCCGCGCTGGCGAGCGCGCTGACGGTCGAGCCGGACGTCCTGCTCCTCGACGAGCCCGTGAGCAACGTCGACGCCGCGAACCGCGCCGCGATCGTGGAGCTACTTTCGGAACTATCGGCGGCGGGGACCACGCTCGTCATTTCGACCCCGGAGACCGAACTCGTCCCGCGGGTCGCCGATCGGGTGGTGCTGCTCGACGGGGACGGGATCGCCGCCGACGGTCCGACGCGCGAGGTGATGACCGACGCGGCGCTGCTGGCCGACTGCGATCTCCGACCGCCGCAGGTGGTCCGCCTGTTCGCCGACGAGGAGCCGGTCCCGCTGACCGTCGAGGAGGCGAAAGAGCGGCTTCGGTCCCCTGACGACATCTCGGACGGGGAGTGAGCCGACTTCACGGAGCGGAGTCGGCGAATAACTGGACGGACGATCGCATTCAGCCGCGTGAATGGCGGTATTTGCGCTAAGACGAACGGGCTTATCGGGAGGGTTCAAACCCTCCCGCGAATGTCGAACGAACGAGCCGAACGAACACCGCGAGGATCGACGGCGGATCGACGCGAGCGGGGGGACGTCCCGTGAGCGAGGGGATGGTGCCCGGCGAGGTCCGCGCCGGGGAGGGAACCGTGACGCTCAACGAGGGGCGCGAGACGGCGACGGTGACCGTCGCCAACACGGGCGACCGCCCCGTCCAGGTCGGCTCCCACTTCCACTTCTTCGAGGCCAACGCCGCCCTCGCCTTCGACCGCGAGGCCGCCTTCGGAAAACGGCTGAACGTCCCGGCCGGCACCGCCGTCCGCTTCGAGCCCGGCGACGAGCAGACGGTCGGGCTGGTCGCGATCGGCGGGAAACGACGCGCCCACGGCATGAACGGGATGGTGAACGGGAGCGTCGACGGCGATCCGACCGAAGCGTTAGAGCGCCTGCGTGCGGCCGGGTTCCGTGACACCGGGGCAGCCGCCGCCGGAGACGCCGAGGACGCGGACCCGAGCACGGAGGACGAACAGTGACCCGCGAGATCGGCCGCGAGGCGTACGCCGAGCTGTACGGCCCCACCGAGGGCGATCGGGTCCGGCTCGGCGACACGACGCTCTTCGCCGAGGTCGAGCGGGACCTGCGGACCCACGGCGACGAGGCGGTCTTCGGCGGCGGCAAGACCCTCCGCGACGGGCTCGGGATGGCCACGGGCGTGACCCAGGAGGAGGGCGCGCTCGATTGGGTCATCACGAACGCGACGATACTCGATCCGGTCATCGGGATCGTCGCCGCCGACATCGGGATCCGAAACGGGGAGATCGCCGGGATCGGCAAGGCTGGCAATCCCGACACGATGGACGGCGTCGACATGGTCGTCGGCCAGTCGACGGACGTCTACCCTGCCGAGGGGAAGATCGCCACGGCCGGGGCGCTGGACATCCACGTCCACTGGAACTCCGCACAGCTGCACGAGCACGCGCTGGCCTCGGGGATCACCACGATGCTCGGCGGGGGATACGGCGGCGGGGCGACGACGTGTACGACCGGCCCGGAGAACGTAAAGCGGTTCCTGCAGGCCGCGGAGGCCTGGCCGGTCAACGTCGGCTTCTACGGCAAGGGCAACGGGTCGGAGCCGGGGCCGCTCCGCGAGCAGGTCGAGGCGGGCGCGTGCGCGCTCAAGCTCCACGAGGACTGGGGGTCGATGCCGGCGGCGATCGACGTCGCGCTCGAGGTGGCCGAGGACGAGGACGTCCAGGTGTGCATGCACACGGACACGCTCAACGAGGCCGGGTTCGTCGAGAACACCTTCGCGGCGGTCGACGGCCGGACGATGCACCTCTTCCACATCGAGGGCGCCGGCGGCGGCCACGCCCCCGACATCATGGAGATGGTCGGGGAGCCGAACATGCTGCCCTCCTCGACGAACCCCTCGATGCCGTATACCGACAACACCTTCGACGAGCACCTCGACATGGTGATGGTCTGTCACCACCTCAACCCCGACGTCCCCGAGGACGTCGCCTTCGCCGAGTCCCGCGTCCGCGCCGAGACGATCGGGGCCGAGGACGTCCTCCACGACGTGGGAGCGATCTCGATGATGACCTCCGACTCGCAGGCGATGGGCCGGATGGCGGAGGTCGTCCCCCGGACGTGGCAGACCGCCTCGAAGATGAAACGCCAGCGCGGCCCGCTGCCCGAGGACGAGGGTACCGAGGCCGACAACGCCAGGATCGAACGCTACCTCGCCAAGTACACGATCAACCCCGCGATCGCGGCCGGCATCGACGCGCACGTCGGCACGCTCGAGCCCGGAAAGCTCGCCGACGTCGTGTTGTGGGACCCGGCCTTCTTCGGGATCAAGCCCGCGATGACGTTCAAGGGCGGCTTCCCGGTCCACTCGGAGATGGGCGAGGCCAACGGCTCGCTCATGACCTGCGAGCCGATCAAACAGCGCGAGCGGGCCGGCGCCGTCGGCAAGGCCAAACACGGGCTGTCGCTGACGTTCGTCTCGCCGGCGGCCGCGGAGCGCGGCGTCGGCGAGGAGTACGGCCTCGACTCGCGGGTCGTCCCGATCGAGGGGGCCCGAACGGTCGCGAAGGGCGACATGCTCCACAACGACTACTGCCCGGACGACATCGAGGTCGATCCGGAGACATTCGAGGTGCGGGTCGACGGCGAGCACGTGGCCTGTGAACCGTCCTCGGAGCTACCGCTCGCACAGCGGTACATGCTATGATCGGAACCGGGATCGGAGTGGGTGGACGATCAGGTCCATATTGTCCTATAAGGAGTATAATCACACTATACGGAACGGATATACCGACGATCAGGGAACCAAAATCCGTGATAAGTGATCTAACGCCGGTCGATATGAACGGCCAGGCGCCACGGCGATACCGCGACCACCGACGGCTGAACCGATGCCGCGGGGAACGACGATGAGCGACCGGCTCGTCCCCGGCGAGGTCACAGCACGCGGCGAGGACGTTCGGATAAACGAGGGACGCGAGACGGCGACGGTGACCGTCGCCAACACGGGCGACCGTCCCGTCCAGGTCGGCTCCCACTTCCACTTCTTCGAGGCCAACGCCGCCCTCGCCTTCGACCGCGAGGCCGCCTTCGGCATGCGCCTCGACGTTCCGGCCGGCACCGCCGTCCGCTTCGAGCCCGGCGACGAACGATCCGCCGACCTCGTGGGACTCGCCGGCGACCGCGTGGTCTCGGGGATGAACGCGCTCGTCGACGGAGCGATCGACGGGGAGGACGGAGCGATCGACGAGGAGACCAAGGCGGCCGCCATCGAGCGCGCCCGCGAGGGCGGATACGGGGGGCTTTGAGCGTGGCTCGCGATCTCCCGCCCGAGGAATACGCCTCGCTTTACGGGCCGACCGAGGGCGACCGGATCCGGCTCGCGGACACGGAGCTCGTCGCCGAGGTGGAGACGGACGAGATCACCCGCGGCGACGAGGCGGTCTTCGGCGGCGGCAAGACCCTCCGCGACGGGATGGGCCTGAAGCCGGGCTACACCGCCGAGGAGGGCGCGCTCGACTGGGTACTCACGAACCTCGTGATCCTCGATCCCGTCCTCGGAATCCGCAAGGCCGACGTCGGGATCCGCGACGGCTACATCGCGGGGGTCGGCAACGCCGGCAACCCCGAGACGATGGCGAGCGTCGACGACGAACTGATCGTCAGCGCGAACACGGAGGTGATCTCCGCGGAGGGACTGATCGCGACGCCGGGCGGGATCGACCTGCACGTCCACTTCAACTCCGCACAGCTGCCGCGCCACGCGCTGGCCTCGGGGGTCACCTCGATGCTCGGCGGCGGGGTCGGCCCCTCGACGGTCGGGATCATCACGAGCGGGAGGTGGAACCTGGAGATGATGATGCGGGCCGCGGAGGCCTGGCCGGTCAACGTCGGCTTCTACGGCAAGGGCAACTCCTCGCGGCCGGACGTGATCCGCGAACAGGTGGAGGCCGGGGCGGTCGCGCTCAAGATCCACGAGGACTGGGGCGCCACCCCGGGCGTCATCGACACCTGTCTGGACGTCGCCGACGAGACCGGCGTACAGGTGGCGATCCACACGGACACGCTCAACGAGTCGGGGTTCGTCGAGAACACCTTCGACGCCATCGACGGCCGGACGCTACACGCCTACCACGTGGAGGGCGCCGGCGGCGGCCACGCCCCCGACATCATCGAGCTCGTCGGGAAAAAACACATGCTGCCGTCCTCGACGAACCCCACCATGCCCTACACGGACAACACCTTCGAGGAGCACCTCGACATGGTGATGGTCTGTCACCACCTCAATCCCGACGTCCCCGAGGACGTCGCATTCGCCGAATCCCGCGTCCGCGCCGAGACGATCGCCGCCGAGGACGTCCTCCACGACCTGGGCGCAGTCTCGATGATGGGAACGGACTCGCAGGCGATGGGCCGAATGGCGGAACTCATCCCGCGAACCTGGCAGACTGCGGACAAGATGAAGCGCCAGCGCGGCCCGCTGGCGGCGGACGAGGGGTCCGGCAACGACAACCGCCGGATCGAACGCTACCTCGCCAAGTACACGATCAATCCGGCGATCACGGCGGGGATCGACGCCTACGTCGGCTCGCTCGAGCCCGGAAAGATAGCCGACATCGTGCTTTGGGATCCGGCCTTCTTCGGGATCAAGCCCGAGACCGTGATCAAGGGCGGGTTCCCGGCGTACTCGGCGATGGGCGAGGCCAACGGCTCGCTCATGACCTGCGAGCCGGTGTCGATGCGCCCGCAGTACGGCGCCTTCGGCTCCGCGCGGAACGCGACGAGCATCCAGTTCGTCAGCCGACAGGCCTACGAGGCCGACGTCGAGGCGGCCTACGACCTCTCGAAGGTCGTGGTTCCCATCGACGACACGCGCGATCTGTCGACCGACGACTTCGTGGCGAACACGTACAGCCCGTCGGTGGACGTCGATCCGGAGACGTTCACCGTCGAGATGAACGGCGAGCCGGTCACCTCAGACCCGGCCGGGGAGATCGCGCTCGCACAGCGGTACACGTTATGAAACGATGAAGCTCACACCCAAAGAGGAGGAACGCCTCACGGTATTCACCGCAGCGGAGATCGCGCGACGCCGCAAGGAGCGCGGCGTCCCGTTGAACCACCCCGAGACGGTCGCCTACATCAGCGACTGGTGCATCGAGCGGGCCCGCGAGGGGCAGTCGGTGGCGGAGATCCGCTCGGGCGCCTCACAGCTGCTCGGCCGCGAGGACGTCATGGAGGGGATCCCGGAGATGGTCGGGATGATCCAGGTCGAGCCGATGTTCCCCGACGGGACGAAGCTCGTCACGGTCCACGACCCGATCCGCTCGGACAGCGTCGGCGGGGCCGAGGGCGACGGAACCGGCGGCGGGACGGGTGAGTCCGCCGGCGAGTCCGGAGGGAGCGAGGGGGACGCCGGCCGATGAGCCTCACCCACCGCGACGTCGCCACGGTCGGCGTGGGCGGACCGGTCGGGTCCGGCAAGACGTCGCTGCTCTCGGAGGTCGTCCCGCGCCTCCGCGAGGAGGGCCTCGAGATCGGCGTGATCGCGAACGACATCCTCACCCGCGAGGACGCGAACCGCCTGCGGGAGCGCTTCGAGGGGATCGTCCCGCCGGATCTCGTCGCCGGCGTCGAGACCGGCGCGTGTCCGCACACGGGCATCCGCGAGGACCCCTCGATGAACCTCCAGCAGATCGACGAGTTCCTCGCCGACCACCCCGATCTCGACCTCGTGTTCGTCGAGAGCGGCGGCGACAACCTCGCCGCGACGTTCAACCCGGAGCTGGCCGACTACTCGCTGTACGTGATAAGCGTCGCCGAGGGCGAGGACATCCCGCGAAAGCGCGGGCCGGGCGTCGTCGACTGCGACCTCCTCGTGGTGAACAAGACCGACCTCGCCCCCCACGTCGGCGCCGACCTCGGGGTGATAGAACGCGACGCCCGCGAGGTGCGCGAGGGGCCCCACGTCCTCACCGACTGCAAGGCCGAGGAGGGCATCGACGAGGTGCTCGCACACGTCCGCGAGGGGGTGCTCTTCGCCTGATGGCCGCCGACGTCCCGGGGTCCGACTCCGGCGATCCCCCGAGCGATCGGGAGGAGGCGCCACACCCCTCCTTCGAGGACTACGCCGCCGAGCCGGTCCCGCAGGCGGCGGTCGGCTCGCCCGGCAAGGACGGGAACCTGGAGCTTCGCTTCGAGCGGGTCGACGGCGGGACGGCGCTCGTCCACGACTACGCGACGGTCCCGTTTCACGTCTCGGGAACCCTCGCGTCCGATCCGCACCCGAACGCGTCGACCGTCTTCCTGCAGTCGCCGACCGGCGGGATCGCCCAGGGCGACCGCCAGGACGTCGAGATCGCGGCGGGTCCGGAGGCGATCGCGCACGTGACCACCCAGAGCTCGACGAAGGTCCAATCGATGGAGCGCAACTACGCCGGCGCGGACCTGCGCCTGTCGGTCGGTACGGGGGGCTACCTCGAGTACGTGCCCGAGCCGACGATCCTCCACGCCAACTCGCGATACCACCAGGACCTCCGGATCGATCTCGCGGCCGGCGCGACCGCCGTCCTCGGCGACGTCGTCGTCCCCGGCCGGCTCGCCCGCGGGGAGCGGTTCGAGTTCGAACGGTATCTCTCGCGGGTGCGCGCGTACGGACCGGAGGCGATGCTCTTCGAGGACGCCGCCCATCTGGCGCCCGGCGACGCCGGATCGGTCGATCCGACCGATTCCGGGGTGCTCGGCGAGTTCACGGTCTACGGAACGCTCTACGTCGTGGACCCCGAGATGGACGCGCCCGCGATGAGCGACCGGCTTCACGCAGCGGCAACCGAGGCGGTTGAAGCGGCCGAAGCGGCGGAAGCGGCCGAATCGACAGGGGCGACGGAGGCGATCGAAGCAACCGAGTCGAACGCGGACGACGGAGGGACAGGAACCGGCGGCGGAGCGAGTGGCGAGGGACCGTCCGCCGAGACGGCGCGCGCCGGCGCGAGCGCGCTCCCGAACGGCGCGGGCGTCGCCGTGCGCGCGCTCGGCGACCGGGCCGAGACGGTTCAGGCGAGCCTCCACGCGGCGTGGGACGCGGCGCGCCGTGATCTGATCGACGCCCCCGCGCCGTCGGGGAGGAAGTACTGATGCTCGTCGCGAACGCGCACGTGGGCCACCGCGACGATCCCGACGTCGAGGCGCGCCTCGCGGACGAGGACGGGGGCGAAACCCCGGCCAGGGTCGTCCTCTCGAACGTCGAGCGGCGGCGGTCGCGTGTCCGAACGGAGACCGAGGACGGACGCGATCTCGGCATCGTGGTGAGCCGGGAGCTCGGCGACGGCGACGTGCTCGAGACCGAATCGGGAACGCTCGTCGTCGTCGAGCTCGCCGCGGTCGACGCGCTCGTGCTCGGGTTCGCGGACGCGGACGTGTCGGCGACGGCCGCCCTCGAGATCGGTCACGCGCTCGGCAACCGCCACCTCGATCTGGCGGTTCGCGGCGAGGAGGCGCTGTTTCCGGTTCCGGACACCCGCGAGCGCATGCGCGAGACGGTCGACGGCCTGCTGCCCGAGAGGGTGACCGTGCGGTTCGAAACGGTGCCGCCCACGACCTTCGGCGAGATCGGCGGACACGACGGGAGCGACCACGAGCACGGGCATAGACACGACCACGGCGGCGACGCTGACGGACACCATCACGACCACGAGCACGGCGGCGACGGTCACGACCACGGCGAGGACCATCACGAGCATGGTCACGATGGTCATGACCATGGTCACGATCATGGTTACGAACACACCCACCGGAACGGTCACGACGACCGCCCACGAGCCCCCGAGGCCAGCGACGGAGGCGATCGATGAGCGATCGAGCGGCGAGCGACCGGGGCGCGAGCGACGACGCCAGTCTCGAGTCGTTCCGACTCGCGGACTCCTTCCTGCCGGTCGGGACCTACACCGTCTCCTACGCGCTCGAGGGGTTCATCGCCGACGACCGGGTCGAGGACGTCACGGATCTCGAGGAGATCCTCGAGACGTACCTCCGGCGACAGGTCGGGCCCGCCGACCTGGTCGCGTTGCGGGCCGCCCACGCGGCCGCACGGGAGGGCGACCTCGAGGCGGCCCTCGCGGCCGACCGCCGGCTGACGGCGGCGACCCTGCCCGCGGAGTTCCGCGAGAGCGCCCGAAAATCGGGACGGCGCCTGTTGTCGCTCCAGCGGGATCTGCGCGAGGAGCCGCTCCTCGAACGATACGCGGAGCGGATCGAGGCCGAGGAGGCCGAGGGCACGTATCCGGTCGTGCTCGGGGTGGCGACCGGACTGGCCGGCGTCGACGAGCGCGAGGCGTGTCTGTTGAGCTGTCACGGGTTCGCAACCGGGATGCTCGGGGCGGCCCAGCGCCTGCTGTCGCTCGGCCACACCGACGCCCAGCGGGTACTCGACGGACTGCGGCCGGCGATGCGGGACGCCGTGGACGACTCGGCGAACCGGACGATCGAGGACATGACGCCGTTCGCCCCGCTCGTCGATGTCGTGTCGGCGGAACACGAGCGGGCGGACAGACGGCTGTTCGTGAGCTGAGGGGAAGGAGTCGCTCGAGAGTTGAGGAGGGACGTCTCCCCGATCTCGTGCGGTCCGACTCTCGATCCATTTAACCCCGGACCCGCCAACCTCGGGGTATGAGCGCGGACTCGGAGTTCGAGGTGATCCCCGCCGTCGACGTCCAGGACGGCGAGGTGGTCCAGCTGGTACAGGGCGAGCGGGGGACCGGCAAGCGGTACGGCGACCCGGTCGAGGCCGCCGAGCGCTGGATCGACGCGGGCGCGGGGACCCTGCACCTCGTCGACCTCGACGGGGCCTTCGAGGGCGAGCGGGTCAACGCGACCGCCTTCGAGGCCATCGTCGACGCGGTGGGTGACCGCGTCGATCTCCAGCTCGGCGGGGGGATCCGAACCGCCGAGGACGCGGCGGGGCTCCTCGATCTGGGGATCGATCGCGTGATCCTCGGGACCGCGGCGATCGAGAACCCGCCGATCGTCGAGGCGATCTCGGCCGAGTATCCCGGCACCGTGATGGTGAGCCTCGACGCGAAGGACGGGGAGGTCGTCGTCTCGGGGTGGACCGAATCGACCGGGCTCGACCCCGCGGAGGCCGCCGAACGCTACGAGGAACTCGGCGCCGGCGCGATCCTCTTTACGAACGTCGACGTCGAGGGGCAACTGGAGGGGATCGACCGGGGGGCCGTCGAGGCCGTCGTCGACGCCGTCGACATCCCCGTCGTGGCCTCCGGCGGCGTGGCGAGCATCGACGACGTGGTGGCGCTACAGCGGGCGGGCGCCGCCGCGGTCGTGATCGGAACCGCGCTCTACGAGGGCGAGTTCACGCTGCGTGAGGCCAAGCGAGCCGTCGAGTCGACGTGAGGGCACGGCGACCCACTCACACGGGATCGAGTCGCGGTCGAGGACGCAGCCGAGCGCAATCACCTTAAGAGTCGCGCCCGCAGGACGCGTATGAGCGACCGCACGGCTGCCGTCTCGCGCGAGACGGCGGAGACGGAGATCGACGTGACGCTCGCGATCGACGGCGACGGGGAAAGCGAGGTGGAGACCGGAATCGGGTTTCTCGACCACATGCTCGAGTCGTTCGCCAAACACGGGCTGTTCGACCTGACGGTCCGGTGTGACGGCGACACCCACATCGACGACCACCACACCGTAGAGGACGTCGCGATCTGTCTCGGCGAGGCGTTCGCGGAGGCGCTCGGCGACAAGCGCGGGATCAGCCGGTACGCCGACCGCCGCGTGCCGCTCGACGAGGCCGTCGCGTCCGTGGTCGTCGACGTCTCGGGGCGTCCCCACTACGAGTTCACCGGGGAGTTCTCCCAGGAGTCCGTCGGCGAGTTCACGAGCGTCATGGCCGACCACTTCGCGATGTCGCTCGCGCACAACGCGGAGATCACGCTCCACGCGGCGGTCGTTCGCGGCGAGAACGCCCACCACGAGGTGGAGGCGCTGTTCAAGGCGCTCGCTCGCGCGCTCGATGACGCGACCCGGCTCGACGACCGGCGCTCGGACACCCCGAGCACGAAGGGCGCGCTCTGAGGCATGTTCGATGAGATCCTCGGCAAGTTCGAGGGATCGCCGAGCCAGCAGGCGGTGATCCGGCTCCTGCTCGAGCGGGGGTTCTCCGTCAACGAGGAGGGACGGGTCGTCTCTGGGGGGATCGAGATCCCGTATACGGGGATCGCACGCGAGCTGGACGTCGACAGGCGGGTCGTCGACTCGACGACCGACGCGATCCTCGAGGACCCGGAGCTGCGGCGCATCTTCGCGAACATCTCGTCGATCCCGAGCCTCATGGATCTCGCGCCGGTCCTCGAGTTGACCGTGCTCACGGTCGAGGTCGCGGAGGCGGACGAGTCGGGGATCGTCGCCGAGGTGACGACGCTCATCGCCGAGGCGGGCCTCTCGATCCGGCAGGTGATAAGCGAGGACCCGGAGTTCACCGACGACCCGAAGCTCTACGTGATCCTCGACGCCGAGGTGCCCGGCGACCTGCTCGTGGCGATCCGCGAGCTGCCGTACGTGCGTCGCGTGGAGTTCTGACCGGTGGGGGACAACCGGTAACACGCACCGTTATACGGTTCGGTCGCGTACGAACCGTATGTCAACCGAGGTACGACTCAACCGGCTGCACACGGTCATCGACGCCCTCGAGTATCCGATCGAGCGGGAGACGGCACGCGAGGAGCTGTCCGACGTGACGCTCGTGTACGCCGACGGGAGGGAGCCGTTGGCCGCCGTCGTCGCCCGATCGAACGACGACGTCTTCGGGTCCGCCGAGGACCTCGAGGCGGAGGTCTACGGAAACGCCCCGGTCGAGGCGGTCGGCGAACCGGGGCAGTCGGAGGGCGACGCGTAGCTCCCCGGAACGATCCCAACCACCTTTATCCAGGACGCCACAGTCCCCTCGAACCGATCCCGATCGTGTCACCTCATCACGGTTTTTCACTTTCACTTGACTGTTAACGGGGGTTTATATGGGAGAGCGAACAAGCGGGACGTACATGCCCGAAGACGAACTCGAGGACCTCCCAGGCGTCGGACCCGCGACCGCGGACAAGCTCGTCGACACCGGTTACGAGAGCTACCAGAGCATCGCCGTTGCGAGCCCCGGCGAGCTGTCGAACACGGCGGACATCGGCGCCTCGACGGCGTCGGACATCATCAACGCGGCGCGCGAGGCCGCCGACGTCGGCGGCTTCGAGACCGGCGCGGCCGTCCTCGAACGGCGCGAGCAGATCGGCAAGCTCTCGTGGGGGATCGACGAGGTCGACGAGCTGCTCGGCGGCGGCGTCGAGACGCAGTCGATCACGGAGGTGTACGGCGAGTTCGGCGCCGGCAAGTCGCAGGTGACCCACCAGCTCGCGGTCAACGTCCAGCTGCTTCCGGAACACGGCGGCCTCGACGGCGCCGCCATCTTCGTCGACACGGAGGACACCTTCCGGCCCGAGCGGATCGACGACATGGTCCGGGGGCTCGACGACGAGGCCCTCGCGGCCGAGATGGAGCGTCGCGAGATCGAGGGAACCCCGAACGACGAGGAGGCGGTCGGCGAGCTCGTGGATGCGTTCCTCGACCGGATCCACGTCGCGAAGGCGTTCAACTCCAACCACCAGATCCTGCTGGCCGAGAAGGCCAAGGAGCTGGCCGGCGAACACGAGGAGAGCGAGTGGCCGATCCGGCTCGTCTGTGTGGACTCGCTGACCGCCCACTTCCGCGCGGAGTACGTCGGCCGCGGCGAGCTCGCCGAACGCCAACAGAAGCTGAACAAGCACCTCCACGACCTCATGCGGATCGGCGACCTCTACAACACGTCGATCCTCGTCACCAACCAGGTCGCCTCCAACCCCGACTCCTACTTCGGCGATCCGACCCAGCCGATCGGCGGCAACATCCTCGGCCACACCTCCACGTTCCGGATCTATCTGCGAAAGTCGAAGGGCGACAAGCGGATCGTCCGGCTCGTCGACGCGCCCAACCTCGCCGACGGCGAGGCCGTGATGCGCGTCCAGGACGGCGGCCTCAAACCCGAGTAACACCGCGCGGGACGGCGCGCGCGAGCCGTATCGGGCCTACTACTCCAAGATCTGACAAAACGATCGTTGGATTCTACGGCAACATTTGTGTCCCGATCGTCCGATTTACGTCCTTATATTGACCTTATTCGATCTAATATATGACGAATGTTGTTCTATTTCAAAATATATCCACATATTTTAACTCAAGGATTTATATACATCCAACTACCCCAGTCGAAACGTGATTCGCAACACGAACACGGACGAACCGATCGGAATAGTACCGGAACGTAAACCAAGCACCCGTCTCGGGGAGGGGATCACCGAATGAGCGGACTGCTCGCGCAGGTGGATCCCGCCGTGATCGCGGAGGGCGTGAACCTGATGTGGGTCGCGGTGGCGTGTTTCCTCATCTTCTTCATGCACGCCGGCTTCGCCATGCTGGAGGCCGGACAGGTGCGCGCGAAGAACGTCGCCAACCAGCTGACGAAGAACCTGCTCACCTGGAGCGTGGGGATCGTGGCCTACTTCTTCGTCGGCTTCGGCGTCGAGGCGATCACCGGCGGGCTCACCGGCGGCGGGTCCTACAGCCTGGGCGCGTTGACCGCGGCGATGACCGCGTCCGACGGCGCCTGGGTGAACAGCTGGCTGTTCGGCGCCGTCTTCGCGATGACGGCGGCGACGATCGTCTCCGGCGCGGTCGCCGGCCGCGCGAAGCTCCGCGCGTACGTCGGGTACACGGTCCTCCTCTCGGCGATCATCTACCCGGTCGTCGTCGGGTTCACCTGGGCCGGCGGCTTCCTCGCCGGGCTCGGGTTCCACGACTTCGCCGGCGGCATGATCGTCCACGGCATGGGCGGCATCGCCGGGCTCACGGCCGCCTACGTGTTGGGTCCGCGCCTGGACCGCTACGCGGAGGACGGCTCGACGAACGTCATTCCCGGCCACTCGCTGACCTTCGCCGTGCTCGGCACGCTCGTGTTGGCCTTCGGCTGGTACGGGTTCAACGTCGGCACGACCGCGACCGTCTTCGCGGTCGACAACGGCGAACTCGTCCTCGACGGCTACGCGGTCGTCGGACGCGTCGCGCTGGCGACCACGGTCGGCATGGCCTGCGGCGCCATCGGCTCGTCGATCGCCTCCATCGCGGTCAACGGGAAGGTCGACACGCTGTACGTGGCGAACGGGCTGCTCGCCGGGCTCGTCGCGGTCACCGGGATCGCCGACGTGGTCACCTGGTGGGGCGCCATGCTCGTCGCGCTGCTGGCGGGACTGCAGCTTCCGTTCGTCTTCGAGTTCGTCTCGGACACGTTGAAGATCGACGACGTCTGTGCGGTCTTTCCGGTACACGGCTCCGCCGGCGTGCTGGGCGTGCTCGCGCTGCCGTTCGTCCACGTGAACGGGTTCTCGATGAGCCTGCTCGTCGCGCAGATCGTCGGCGTGGCGGTCATCACGGTCTGGACGGTCGCCGCGACCGCGGTCGTCTTCGGCGCGTTCAAGGCGGCCGGCCAGGCCCGCGTGACGCCCGAACACGAGCGTGAGGGGCTCGACGTCAGCGAACACGGCGTCGACACCTACCCCGAGTTCGGCAAGCCGATGGCGGCCGACGGCGGCAACGCCGGCGTGCGCGCCGACGGCGGCGAGGAGGAGGGTTCGGAGATCAAGATGGTCACCGCCGTGGTCCGCCCCGAGAAGCTCGGCGCGGTAAAGAGCGCGCTCGCCGAGGTCGGCGCGCCCTCGCTCACGGTCACGAACGTCTCCGGTCGCGGCTCCCAGCCCGCAAAGAAGGGCCAGTGGCGCGGGGAGGAGTACGTCGTCGACCTCCACCAGAAGGTGAAGGTCGAGTGCGTCGTCGCCGACGTCCCGGCCGGCGAGGTCGCGGACGCGATCCGCGAGGCCGCAAGCACCGGCGAGCCCGGCGACGGCAAGGTGTTCATCATGCCCGTGGAGGACGCGCTGCAGGTGCGCACCGGCGACGTGGGTCCCGAGGCGGTCTGAGCCGCTTCGGACCGAACGCCGGCCGACCGAACGCTCGAACGTCCCATTTTTCGCCCGACGAGGGCCGCAGAGGAGAAAGCACTTAACTCCGCTGAGCGACGCGTCCGGATCGAATGGAGCTTCTCCAGATCGCCCGGTGGCTTCTCGTCTGTGCGGTCCTGTACGTGGCCGCGCTGCCGGTCTGTGCGCTCGTCTGGCCGACGCTGCCGGACAGGGGAGCGGCGTTCGCGCTTCCCCTCTCCATCGTGAGCGTCGGGCTGAGCGCGGTCTGGATCGGCCAGCTCCGATACGGACCCGCCGTCGCGGTCATCGTGGTTTCGATCCCGGTCGCCGCCGGCGCCGTCGCGTTCGCGCGGGGACACCGTCCCGCACCCCGGCGGGCGGCGGAGGTCGCCGGCGTGTTCGCGCTCGCGATGGGGTTCGCGCTCGCGTTGCGGACCGCGTCCCCGACGATAACTCCACAGGGAGGCGAGCAGTTCCTGCACTTCGGCGTGTTGAACGCCGTCTCGCGCGCCCCCGCGCTGCCGCCGGAGGACATGTGGTTCGCGGGCGAGCCGCTGCGGTACTACTACGGCGGCCACACCACGACCGCGACGATGGCGACGGTCGGCGGCGTCGAGCTGCGGTACGCGTACAACCTCGCGCTCGCCACGTACTTCGGCGTCCTGGCGACCACGGCCTACGGGCTCGCCGGCGCGATCGCCGACCGAAGCGGCGTCTCCAGACGGGGCGCCGGCGCGGCGAGCGCCTTCCTCGTCGCGCTCGCGGGAACCGTCACGACGCCGGTTCGGCTCGCGTACGGACTCCTCCCCGAGGAGACCGCGATCCGGTACGGCGCGCCGGTCTTCGGCGCGATCAGGGACGCCTACGAGGAGGCGGTTCTGGCGCAGTCGAATCCCTGGACGTGGACGTGGTGGGACGCACGATACGTGGTTCCCGGCACCCTCCAGGAGACGCCGCTGTACTCGTTCGTGAAGGGCGACCACCACGGCCACACGATCACGACCGGCTTCCTGCTTCTCGCCGCGGGGCTCGCGTACGCCTACTACCTGACGCCGGCCGAGGATCGGCGGCGGCGGTTGCTCCTCCTCGGCTGTGGCATCCCGCTCGTCGGCGGGTGGCTCGGCGTGACGAACACCTGGGCGCTGCCGACGGCGGTCGGGCTCGCCTGGCTGGGACTGATCACCGCGCCGGCACACCCGATCACGCTTCTCGCGCCGGGAGGTCGGATCCGGACGGCGCTGCCGGACGGGATCGACGAGGACGGAACGCCGCTCGGGGAGGTATCGAGGCTCCTGTTCGGGACGGCGACCGGGGCGGCAGTCGGCGGGCTCTCGATCGCTGCGGCGTCCCCGTTCCTGTTGGGCGGGACGCCGACGAACGACGGCATCGGGCTGTTCCCGCCGCGAACGGAACTGGTCGGCCTCCTGCTTTTGTACGGCGGGCCGTTCCTGCTTTTCGCCGCCTTCCTCGGGTGGCGGTGGCGGGCGGCGCCGACGCTCGATCTCGGGTCACGGTCGCGGACGGTCGCGGTCCTCGCCGCGGGAGCCGTCCTCGCGGGGCTGCTCGTCGGCCCGTTCGCGTTCCCGGCGCTCGCGGTCTGTGGCGGGCTCCTCCTCGCCGGCTACGCGGTCGTTCGCTTCGACGATGGATCCGGGTTCGAAACGACGCTGCTTCTGGCGGGCGTCGGGCTGGTGTTGTCGATGGAGCTGGTCCACGCGCGCGTGTGGCCCCCGGAGTTCGACCGCTGGAACACGACGCTCAAGGTCGCCATCCAGGCGTGGACGCTGTCGGCGATCGCCGCCGGGATCGTCGCCACCCGGCTGTTCGCGTGGGGACGCGAGCGGCTGCGTGTGGCGGGGGAGAAACGCAACGGGAGCCTCGGGGGCGGCACCCCGGCACGCGATCGCCTTCCGGGACTCGCGGCGGTTCTCGCGGTCGGGTGCGTGCTGATGGCGAGTGCAGTCTTCCCGGCGCTCGTGGTCGGCCAGGAGCTCGGCGACCCGCCGAGCGACCCGACGATCGACGGGTTCGATGGCCACGAGCGGTGGTACCCCGACCAGCTCGCGGCGCTCCAGTGGCTCGACGAGCGGGAGGGGACTCCGACCGTGCTCGAGGCCCCGACGCGTCAAAGCTACACGTGGGGATCCGTGGCCTCGACGTTCACCGGACTGCCGACCGTGGTCGGCTGGGATCACCAGCGCGGCTACCGGGGCGACGAGGCGTTCGAGCGGCGCGCCACACACGTCGACCGGATGTACACGGGCGACCCTGTCGTGGTCGGGACGCTACTCGAGAACTACGACGTCGAGTACGTCTGGGTCGGCCGCGCCGAGCGGGAGGCCTACGACCGGACCGTCGCGTTCGGGTCGATGGACGGGATGGAACGCGTCTTCGAGAACGAGGGGGTCCGGATATATCGGGTCGACCACGCGGAGACGCCGGGGTACGACCTCGAACTCGCCGAGGACTCGGAGAACCGGACCCTCTCCGTCGACGACTGGGAGTTCCGGGAGGACGAGTCGGGTCACCTCGTGATGGAACTCACGATCGTGAACGAGGCGGGGGAGAACGGAACGGACGGGAGCGCCGCGAGCGAACCACCGCGAATCCGATCCGGACTCGCGACGGTGGAGGCGACCGCGGGCGAGGAGCACGCGCGTGCTCACGAGCCGGTTCGCCTGGGTCCCGGCGATACCGTTCGGGTGCGGCTGGACCTCGGCGTTCCGATCGATCGGGTCCACGAGGACGGCGAGGTACAGATCGACCTGATCCAGTGACGAACCGAGACGGTGACGCCCGAAGCGCGGACACGAACGTATTCGGTCGGGGGGGCGGCGAGGCCACCGGACGAACGTAACGTCTTTTCTCCCCTCCCCCGAAGGGAGGGACATGAACCACGAGCGCTCGCGCGCGCTGTACGATCGCGCACTCTCGGTCATGCCGGGCGGCGTCAACTCCTCGGTCCGGGCGACGATCCCGTATCCCGTCTTCATAGAGCGGGGCGAGGGGGGCCACGTGATCGACGCCGACGGCAACCGGTACGTCGACTGGGTGATGGGCTATGGACCCCTGCTCTACGGCCACGACGTCCCGGAGTCCGTGACCGCCGCGATCCAGTCGGCCGCCGCCGACGGGCCGATGTACGGGGCGCCGACGGAGGTCGAGGTCGAACACGCGGAGTTCCTCGCCCGCCACGTCCCGAGCGTCGAGCAGGTCCGGTTCGTCAACTCCGGGACGGAGGCCACCGTCTCCGCGGTGCGGCTCGCGCGGGGCTACACCGGCCGCGACAAGGTCGTGATCATGCAGGGCGGCTACCACGGCGCCCAGGAGTCGACGCTCGTCGAGGGCGACGCCGACGACCCGAGCCCCTCGACCGCCGGCGTCCCCGAGGAGTTCGCGAAACACACGCTGCCGGTGCCGTTCAACGACCCAGAGGCCGCCCGAGAGGTGTTCGAGGAACACGGCGAGGACATCGCCGCCGTGCTCGTCGAGCCGATCCTCGCGAACATGGGGATCGTGATGCCGGTCGACGGCTACCACGAGACGCTCCGGGAGCTGTGTGACGAGCACGGCTCGCTCCTCGTCTTCGACGAGGTCATCACCGGCTTCCGGGTCGGCGGATTGAGCTGTGCCCAGGGGAAGTTCGGCGTGACCCCGGACGTCACGACCTTCGGCAAGATCGTCGGCGGGGGCTTCCCCGTCGGCGCCATCGGCGGCCGCGCGGAGATCATCGAGTCGTTCACCCCGTCCGGCGACGTCTTCCAGGCGGGAACCTTCTCCGGACACCCGGTGACGATGGCGGCCGGCAAGGCCTACCTCGAGTACGCGGCCGAACACGACGTCTACGAGCACGTGAACGATCTGGGCCGTCGACTCCGAAAGGGGATCACGGAGATCTGTGCGGACCAGGCGCCCTCCTACACGGTCGTCGGAACCGACTCGCTGTTCAAGACGATCTTCACCCGCGAGGGGCCGGCGCGGTCCGACCTCGGGGAGTGCTGTACGGCCGGGTGCAGACAGGATCCCGACTGTCCCCGCTACGAGTACTGCCCGAAGACGGGCGCCGACGTCGCCCGCGCGGGGACGGACCGATGGGAGCGGGTCTTCCGCCAGGAGATGAAGGAACGCGGGATCCTCCTTACGGGCAACCAGTTCGAGAGCCAGTTCGTCTCCTACGCCCACACCGACGAGGACGTCGAGGAGACGCTCGAGGCGTACAAGCACGCACTCTGACGAACACGCGCTCCAGATCGACGCGCTGCGGGCCGGGCGCGTCGACCGGAGACGGGCGCCCCGCGACCGGAAACTGGAGGCCTTTTCACGCCCGGGCGCCACCCTTCGGGTATGACCCAGACCCTTCGGCTCGCCACGCGCGGCTCCGATCTCGCCGTGAGGCAGGCGACGGCGGTGGAGGACGCGCTCGCGAGCCGGCGCCGCGAGGTCGAGATCCGGACGGTCGAGACCCGCGGCGACCGGATCCCGGACGCCCTCATCCACGAGCTGGGGCGGACCGGGGCGTTCGTCCGCTCGCTCGACGAGGAGGTGCTCTCCGGCGAGGCGGACCTCGCCGTCCACTCGCTGAAGGACGTCCCGACGGAGGGGATGGACGACCTCGTCGTCGCGGGCGTCCCGCGGCGCGCGCCGGCGGGGGATGTGCTCGTGACCGCGGACGGAAGCGATCTGTCGGATCTCGATCCCGGCTCCGTGGTCGGGACCGCATCGCTGCGCCGGACGGCCCAGATCCGCGCCGCGCGGCCGGATCTCGAGGTCGAGGCGATACGCGGCAACGTCGACACTCGACTCGAGAAGCTGCTCGCCCCCACGCTCCAGCGCGAGCACGAGGCGCGGATGGACGCGCGCGCGGAGGAGACGGCCGCGACCGCGGAGAGCGGGGGAGGCGGCGACGGAGGGGAAGAACACGCGTTCGACCGAACGATCGAGGAGTGGTTCGACTCGCTTTCGGACCTCGAGCGGGCGGCGATGGAGCGGGAGGTCGACCGCGAGTACGACGCGCTCGTGCTCGCGGAGGCCGGCCTCCGGCGGTCGAACCTGCTGCACTCGGTCCCGACCGTTCGGCTCGACCGCGAGGAGTTCGTGCCGGCGGCCGGCCAGGGTGCCATCGCGGTCGTCGCGTCCGACCCCGACGTGATCGAGACGGTCCGCGAGGCCGTCGACCACCCCCGGACCCGCGTGGAGACCACCGCGGAGCGGACGATCCTCGCGGAACTCGGCGGGGGGTGCATCGCGCCGATCGGGATCAACGCGATCGTTCAGGGCTCCTACGTCCGGACGAACGTCCGCGTGCTCTCGCCGGACGGCACGGAGGAGATCGCGGAGACGCGTGATCTCGACGTCGAACGATACACGAAGGACGCGGTGGCGTTTGCGCAGGATCTCGCCGAGCAGGGAGCGGCGGAGCTGATAGAGCGTGCCCGCGAGGCGGCCGAATCGGACGGAGACGAGGGATCCGTCCGGGAGAACCGCGAGGACGAACCGGGTCGAGCGGACCCCGAAAGCGAGGAGCGATGAGCGACGACTCGATACCCGCGGACGCCTCCGAGGACGCGTCCGGAAAGGTGTATCTCGTCGGCTCCGGACCGGGAGACCCGGAGCTGCTGACGGTTCGAGCCCGCGACCTGCTCGAGTCGGCCGACGTCGTCCTCCACGACAAGCTGCCGGGGCCGGAGATCCTCGAGGCGATCCCCGAGGAGAAACGCGAGGACGTCGGGAAGCGAGCCGGCGGCGAGTGGACGCCCCAGGAGTACACGAACCGGCGCATGGTCGAACTCGCGCGCGAGGGGAGACGGGTCGTCCGACTGAAGGGCGGCGACCCGTTCGTCTTCGGCCGCGGCGGCGAGGAGATGGAACATCTCGCCGCGTCGTCCGTCCCCTTCGAGGTGGTCCCGGGGATCACCTCGGCGATCGCCGGACCTGGCGTCGCAGGGATCCCGGTCACCCACCGCGATCACGCCTCCTCGGTCTCGTTCGTCACCGGCCACGAGGACCCGACGAAGCCCGAGTCGGCCGTCGACTGGGAGGCGCTTTCGGCCACCGGGGGCACCCTCGTCGTCCTCATGGGCGTGGGGAAGCTCCCCGAGTACGTCGACGCGCTCCTGGAGGCGGGGACGGACCCCGACACGCCGGTCGCGCTCGTCGAACGGGCGACCCGCCCCGGCATGCGGGTCGCGACGGGAACCCTCGAGACGATCGTCGAGGCGCGCGATTCCGCGGGTATCGAGCCGCCCGCGATCACCGTCATCGGCGAGGTGGCGGCGACCCGCTCGCGGGTCGTCGACTTCCTGGAGAACCCGACCGCGGCGCCGATCGACGGCGAGGGCGGGAACGATCAGGGACGCGGCGACGCGTCCACGGACGGTGACCGGGCGTGAGCCGACGGGTTCGCGTCGCGGTCTTCCGGCCGGACGACGAGCGGATCGACGACGCGGTCGAGCTGCTCTCCTCGCTGGGGGGCGATCCGGTCCCGGACCCGATGCTGGCGGTCGAGGCGACCGGACGGACTCCGGAGGACGCGCCGTACGTCGTTCTCACGAGCAAGACGGGCGTCGAACTGGCCGCCGATCGGGGCTGGAAACCCGATCCGGGGACCACGCTCGCCGCGATCGGGCCGGCGACCGCCGAGGCGGCCCGCGGGGTCGGCTGGGAGGTGGACCTGGTCCCCGAGGAGTACACCTCCGCCGGGCTCGTCACGGCGCTCGAGGGTTCCGTCGATGGGGTCCGGATCGAGGTGGCGCGATCGGACCACGGCAGCGACGTGCTCACCGACGGGCTGCGCGCGGCCGGCGCGGACGTCCACGAGACGGTGCTCTACCGGCTCGTCCGCCCCGCCGACGCCGGGCGGTCGACCGAGCTCGCCGCCGACGGCGAGCTGGAGGCGGCCGCGTTCACCTCCTCGCTCACCGTCGAACACTTCCTCGAGGCGGCCGCCGACCGCGGGATCGAGGAGGACGCACGGGAGGGACTCTCCGCGACCATCGTGGGCGCGATCGGCGATCCGACACGCGAGACGGCGGAATCGCACGGCATCGACGTCGACGTGGTTCCGGAGGAGGCGACCTTCGACGCGCTCGCGACGGCGGTCGTCGAGCGGGCGGCGCCGAGCTATCGCGAGTAGCGCGAGCGAACGGCCGGGACGAGCTGGGCAAGCCGGCCGAGCACGACCCCTTTTACACGATGGCGGTCACAGGTGGGATCATGAGCGAGGACGCAGCCGGAACGGGGGAGGCCGAACGGTACGCCGATCCCGCGGAGAACCCCTACGTGCTCGATCCGCCGACCGACTTCGAGCCCGTCGAGAATCTCTCGGAGTCGGCGGCGGAGGCACAGGCCGAGCAGCTTCGCGAGGCGATCCGAGAACACGACTACCGCTACTACGTCGAGGCGGAGCCGATCGTCTCGGATTCGACCTACGACGCCCTCTTCGAGCGCCTCCGGGATCTCGAGGACGCGTTCGATCTGCGAACGTCGGACTCCCCGACCCAGCGCGTCGGCGGGGCGCCGGTCGACGAGCTGGAGTCGGTCGAACACGCCGCGGCGATGTTGTCGATCGACCAGACCACGGACGCCGCGGACGTCCACGAGTTCGACGAGCGGGTCCGGCGGGAGTTGGATGAGTCCGGGTTCGACCCCGAGGCGGTCGAGTACGTCTGCGAGCCGAAGTTCGACGGCCTCTCGATCGAGGTGGTCTACGAGGACGGCGAGTACGTTCGGGCGGCGACGCGGGGGGACGGGACGACGGGCGACGACGTGACCGAACAGGTCCGAACGATCCGATCGGTGCCACAGCGGCTTCGCGGCGACCCCGACCGATTGCCGTCGTTTCTGGCCGTCCGCGGCGAGGTCTACATGCCGCGGGAGGCCTTCGCCGAGTACAACAAGGAGCTGCAAGAACGCGGGGAGGAACCGTTCGCGAACCCGCGAAACGCCGCCGCGGGAACGCTCAGACAGCTCGATCCAGACGTCGTGGCCGAGCGGCCGCTCGACGTCTTCTTCTTCGACGTGCTCGCCTGGGAGGACGGCTCCGATTCGGAACTCGCACGTCCGAAGAGCCAGTTCGAGGCGCTGTCGACGATCGAGTCGTTGGGGCTGCGGCGAAACGACCGGATCGAACTCACGGGGGAGATCGAGGACGCGATCGCCTACCGGAATCGACTACAGGAGGTGCGCGACGATCTCGACTACGAGATCGACGGGACGGTGATCAAGGTGAACGACCTCGACGCCCGGGAGGCGCTCGGAACGACCTCGCGGTCCTACCGGTGGGCGTTCGCCTACAAGTTCCCGCCGCGGACCGAGACCACCACGGTGGAGGACGTCGTGATCCAGGTCGGCCGAACCGGACGGTTGACCCCGGTGGCGCTGCTCGAACCGGTCGACGTCGGCGGCGTGACCGTCTCGCGGGCGACGCTGCACAACCCCGCGGAGATCGAGACGCTGAACGTGAACGTCGGGGACGTCGTTCGGATCTACCGGGCCGGAGACGTCATCCCTTACGTCCCCGCAGTCGTGGAGAAGCGATCCGAGGGGGCCTTCGAGTTCCCGGAGAGGTGTCCGGTCTGTGACTCGCCGGTGGAACGCGACGGCCCGATCGCCTACTGCACCGGCGGGCTCGGCTGTCCGGCACAGCTCGAACGCGCGGTCGAACACTGGGCGCGTCGCGACGCGCTCGACATCGAGGGGTTGGGTCCCGAGACCGTCACGCAGCTCCGGGAGGCGGGGCTCGTCGAGTCGCTCGCGGACCTCTACCGGCTCGATCGGGAGGCGCTCGCGGAACTGGAGGGGTGGGGAGAGACGAGCGCCGAGAACCTCCTCGAACAGCTCGAGGCGACGACGGAGCCGCCGCTTCCCGACTTCCTGGCGGCGCTCGGGATCCCCGACGTCGGGGCGACGACCGCCCGCAACCTGGCCGAGCACTTCGGCACGCTCGACGCGCTCCTTTCGGCCTCCGAGGAGGAGCTTCGATCGGTCGATGACGTCGGCGAGACCGTCGCGGCGGAGATCCGGGAGTTCCTCGACGGGGAGCGGAACCGCGAGACGATCGCCGAGCTTCGCGATCTCGGCGTCGACCCGAAACCGTACGGCGAGACGGGAGCGGCGGGCGGAACGGAACTCGAGGACGTGACGATCGTCTTCACGGGAAGCCTCTCCGTTCCCCGGGGCGAGGCCGAGGACCTCGTCGAGCGTCACGGCGGGAGCGCGACCGGCAGCGTCTCCGGCAACACCGACTACCTCGTGATCGGCGAGAGTCCCGGTACGAGCAAGCGACGGGACGCGGAGGCACACGGCGTGGAGACGATCGACGAGGAGGCGTTCGAGGGGCTGTTGGCCGAACGGGGGATCGAGTGGCCGCCGAAGTGATGGGGGATCGACCGGCCGTCGGAATGACGAATGATCGAGCGGCCGCCGCAGCGCCCCGAGAGTGCGTCCCGTCGACCCTCGAGTCGACACCCACAACCCTTTATCCGAACGGGAGGGATCCGGTGGTATGACAGCCATCGATCTCTCCGGCGTCACGAAGCGGTTCGGCGACGTGACCGCCGTCGAGGACCTCGATCTCGCGGTCCGGGAGGGCGAGATCTACGGCTTTCTGGGCCCGAACGGGGCCGGAAAGTCGACGACCATCAACGCCATCCTCGATTTCGTCCGCCCGAGCTCCGGGTCGGTTCGCGTGCTCGGCCACGACGCGCAGGCCGAAAGCGTCGCCGTCCGCCGCAAGACGGGCGTGCTTCCGGAGGGGTTCGGCGTCTACGACCGGCTGAGCGGACGACAGCACCTCGAGTTCGCGATCGACTCGAAGGAGGTCGACGCCGATCCGGAGGCGATCCTCGAGCGCGTCGGCATCGCGGGCGACGCCGACCGGCCGGCCGGCGGCTACTCGAAGGGGATGCGCCAGCGGCTCGCGCTCGGGATGGCGCTCGTCGGCGAGCCCGAGCTCCTCATCCTCGATGAGCCCTCCTCCGGGCTCGATCCCGCCGGCGCGAGGGAGATGCGCGAGATCGTCGAGGCCGAGGCCGACCGAGGAGCGACCGTCTTCTTCTCCTCGCACGTCCTCGGACAGGTCGAGGCGGTCTGTGACCGGGTCGGAATCCTGCGGGAGGGACGGCTCATCGCGGAGGACTCGATCGAGGGGCTCCGGGAGGCGGTCGGCGGCGACGAGACGCTCGCGATCACCGTCGACGCCGCGACGGAGTCGGACCTCGAGTCGGTCCGGGCGATCGAGGGCGTCGCGAGCGCGGAGACCGACGGCGAAACGGTCCGCGTGAGCTGTGAAAGCGGCGTGAAGACGGACGTGATCGCGGCCCTGGAGGACGCGGGCGTAGTCGTCCAGGACTTCGAGACCACGGAGGCGTCCCTGGAGGACCTCTTTCTCGCCTACACCGAGGGGGAGGTGGCCGAATGAGCTTCCGTGCCGTCGCGCGAAAGGACTTCCAGGACGCGGTGCGATCGCGGTGGATCTGGGTCCTCTCCGCGCTCTTCGTCGTGACGTTCGCCGGACCGGCGTTGATCCGGTACACGTTGGGAGTCGGGCTCGGCGACGCCGCGGAGGCGACGAGCATCGTCGTGTTGTTCGTCCAGTTCATGAAGGAGGGGACGGCGGTGCTCGTGCCGATCATCGCGATCGTCGTCGGCTACGCGTCGATCACCCGCGAGCGTGAAAGCGGAACGTTGAAGCTGTTGTTGTCGCTTCCCCACTCGCGCGCGGACGTCGTCCTCGGGAAGGTCATCGGACGGTCCGCGGTGGTCGCGTTGCCCATCGCCGTCGGCTTCCTGGCGGCCGGCCTCGTGTTGATCCCGGCCACGAGCGGACAGGCGATCGGGCAGTTCGTCGCCTTCGCGTTCCTGACGGTCCTCCTCGGCGTCGTCTTCGTCGGGCTGGCCGTCGGCATCTCCGCCGCCGCCGAAAGCGACAGACAGGCGATGGTCGGGTCGGTCGGGCTGTTCGTCCTGACGAACGTCTTCTGGGGGACCGCGGCCTCGCGGATCGCATCGGCGCTTCAGGAGTACGCGGGCGCGAGCGTCCAACAGCGCTATCTGATCGAGTTGGGCTTCAAGCTGCTCAACCCGACCGCGGCCTACAAGACGCTCGTCGACTCGCTGCTTTCGACACAGATGGAGGCTCGCCAGCAGCTGTTCGGGTTCTTCATCTTCTTCGATCCGGCGGCGGCGGAGGCGCTCGGCGACGAGCTCCCGGTCTACTTCACCGACCCGTTCGTCGCCGGGCTGCTCGCGCTGTGGTTCGTCGTCCCCGTCTACGTCGGGATGGTGTTGTTCGAGCGACAGGACCTCTGAGGGGTAGGTCCGGGGACCACGGGGCCCCGGGGCACGCGAGCCCCGACCGGGCTCGCGTCTCGCTCGCGAAAACCCTATTTCCGCCGGGACCAACGGTGGGGTAGTGGCGACGTTTCAGTACCCGTGTCCCGGCTGTCGGACCACGAACAGCCTCCACGAGGCCGACTGCGAGTTCGAGGGGGTCGACTGGCCGACGATCGAGCGGGCCTACACGGACCTGCTTGCGGTGTTGACGCGCGCTCCCGCGGGGATCGACGAGTCCGATCTCCGCGAGGCGGTTCCCGGCGAGTGGTCGGGGCTCCACCGGGCCGCGCTCGGAACGCTCGAACGCGGGAATCGCGTGGTTCGAGACGGCGGGGGCGAGGGGATCGATCGGGAGGTGGTGAACGAGTCCGAATCGGACGACGGTGGCGAGCTGCGGCTGCTCACGGCGGCGGAGTTCAAGGAACTCGTCTCCGAGCCGACCCGCGATCCGGTTCGGACGATCTACGAACACGGATCGGTTCCGGGGTGTCACGACAACGCCGTCTTCGCGATGGTCGCGTGGTACGAGATGGTCGGGCTCTCCTGGTCGGAGACGCGCGAGAACGTGATCGAGTGGCTCCACGAGTCGGGCGCGTGGGACCGCGGCGGCTTCGAGGAGTCGTCGCCGGGCGAGCTCGTCGACTCGAAACGCCACGTCTACGAGGCGGGCTACGGCTGGAAGGAGAAGGCCCAGGCCGCAAAGCGCGTCATCGAGCGTCACGGGTAGGAGAGAGGGAACGGCAGATCGGGAGCGAAACCGACGAGCCGCAGCGACGTCCGGATCCGATCGAGGCGCACGACACCTTTAGCAGGCCGCCCGTCCTCGCGAGGGTATGGTCGAGGTCGCGACGCTGCCGTGGCCCGCGATCGGGTCGATCGCCGCCGCCGTCGCGAGTCTCGCGCTCGTCGCGCGCGTCCTCGCCCACCGCGGGAAGCCGGGAGCGAACTGGTTCCTCGCCGTGTTGCTCGCGCAGGCGGGGTGGTGTCTCGCATACGGGGTCGGCCTCCTCGTCTACGATCCCGGCGTCCGTCTGGTTCTCGAGATGGTCTCGTGGGTCGGGATCGTCTGGACCGGGCTCACCTTCCTCGCGTTCGCGCTCGAGTACACCGGCCGCGGCGACGTGGTGTGGGGGCGGGGGTACGGGGCGTTCGTCGCCTTCGGCGTCGTCGCGTCGGTGCTCGTTCTCTCGAACCCCCTCCACGGGGCGATGTGGACCGGGTTCGAACTCGATCCGGTGCTTCGGTCGGCCACCGTCTCATACACGCTGGCGCCGGCCGCGGTTCTCACCCTCGGGATCGCGACCCTGGCGGTGGTCGTGGCCGTCGGGCTCCTCGTCGACACGGTGGCGAGTTACGGCCCGCTGTTCCGGCGGGAGGCCGCGGCCGTCGCCGTCAGCGCGCTGCCGCCCGGGCTGGCGCTCCTCGCGTGGGCCTTCGGCGTCGGCCCGGTTCCCCAGCTCAACCTCGCGCCGATCATGTTCATCCCGCACGTTGTGCTGGACGCCTACGCGTTCGGCCGCGGCGAGCTGTTCGCGCGCAACCCCACGACCGTTCGGGCGGCCGAGCGCACTGCGATCGACGACCTCGCCGACCCGCTCGCGGTGGTCGACCCGAACGGTCGGATCGCGAGGACGAACCGCGCGTTCGCGGACGCCTTCGGGTTCGACCCCGACGAGGGGATCGATCGGCCGATAGCGACGGTCGTCGGGGGCGATCTGCCGGACGTCGGCGAGGAGGCGACGATCGAGCGGCGAGTCGAGAGGGGTGGAGACGTCGGGGGCAGTTGGAACGGCGCGAGCGCCGGCGGACGAGCCACGTTCGCGGTCTCCGTGTCTCCGCTTTCGGATCCCGCCGGAACCCACGTCGGATACACCGCGATCTTCAGGGACGTGACGGAGCGCGAGCGGCGGCGCCAGCAGCTCGAGGTGCTCAACCGGATCCTGCGACACAACCTGCGAAACGACGCCGGGGTGGTGCGCGGCTACGGCGAGCTGCTCGCGGACCGCCTCGAGGGGGAGAACCACCGAATGGCGGACGCGATCGAACGTCGCGCGGGCGCGCTGACCGCGCTCGGCGAGAAGGCACGGACCGTGGAGACGCTGATCGAGGGTGAGCCGTCACGGCCGGTGGCGCTGTTGGCGCACCTCGAGCGAGCCGTCGCGGAGGCCGAAGAGGAGTTCCCGGACGCGACGGTGAACCTCGAGCGGGGACCGGGCGTCGACCCGGAGTCGGATCCGGTCGCGTCGGTGCCGGAGGAGGCCCTCTCGGCCGCCGTCTCGAACCTCCTCGAGAACGCGCTTCGCCACCACGACGGCGCGGGAACGGAACGACCGGACGGCGGTGCGTGGGCGCGGGTCGTCCTCGATCGATCGGACGGCGGGCCCGTCATCCGCGTCGTGGACGACGGCCCCGGAATCCCCGATCACGAGATCGAGGCGATCGAGGCGGGCCGGGAGACGGCGCTCGAACACGGGTCGGGACTCGGGCTGTGGATCGTCCACTGGGCGGCCGCGGCGATCGGCGCCGAGGCGACGTTCGCGGACCGCGATCCGCGGGGGACGGTCGCGACGCTGCGGCTACCGATGGAGGACGACACGTCGACGGATACGACGGATACGTCGGAATGACGGTCACCCGCCTCGAGGAACGAGCGGCGATCCGACGGATCGACGACCCGGGGTCGGTCGGCCACTCGTGAGTCGACCGCTCGTGAGCCGACTATTCGCTTTGGATCCGCGGCGCCAGCATGTAGGTCACGTTGCCCATCCCCTCGCCGAAGGAGTAGTGGAGCTTGACGGGGAACTCCTCGCCCAGCTCGACGACGACCTCGGCGTCCTTCGGGATCGCCTTGTTCATGTCCTTGAGGTAGTCGAGCGAGAACAGCGAGTCGGCGGGGCCGGCGGTGAGGTCGATGAGGTCGCCGCGCTCGAGCGCGAGGTCGACGTCGTCGGTGTCGCCCTCCGCCTCGATGTAGAAGGTCTCCGCGGCCTCGTCGACGCGCAGGCGGATGTGATCGGAGACCATGTCGGCGGCCGTGATGCCGCGGTCGATCTGGGCGCCCTCTAAGACGATCTCCGCGGGGAGGTCGAGGTCGGGGATGTCGGGCTCCTGGCGGATCGAGTCGGGGTCGATGAGCGCGAGGGTGTAGGAGAGCCCGTCGATCTGGATGTGGAGCTTTCGGGTCTCCTCGTCGAGTTCGAGGTGGACGAGGTCGCCCGAGTTGGCCATCCCGGCGATGTCCTGCAGCCGCGCGAGGTTGACGCCGATGACGCCGCCGTCCGCCTCGTAGGACTCGAAGGCCGCGGCCTCGAGCGAGAGGTCGACCATGCCGACGTTCGCGGGATCGACGGCCCGAATGGCGAGTTCCTCCTCGTTCAGGCGGACCTTACACTCGTCGACGAGCACGCTCACGGAGTCGAGCGCGTCCTGAAGCGTCGACGCACTCACGATGGCCTTGAACATATACGGACCGCTACGGCGTAATGGCCTAAAAAGACCCGCGATCCGATCTATTTCTCTTCGCGCGCGTCGCGTGTGAGATCACCTGTAGGGAGGCCCGTCACCCGTGGGTAGGGACGCCCATCACCCGTAGGGACGCCCCGGCGGCCTATAGCAACGGCTCGATCAGATCGCGGCCGGCCGCGAGCAGCGCCTCGACGCGCTCGGCCTTCTCGGCCTCGGCGTAGACGCGAAGCTTCGGCTCCGTCCCGGAGGGGCGCACGAGCAGCCAGGAACCGTCCTCCAAGAGGAGTTTGAACCCGTCCAGGGTCACGACGCGGTCGATCCCCCGGCCGAGGACGTCGTCGGGGATCCGCTCCGAGAGCCCCGCCATCACCGCGTCCTTTCGGTCGTTCGGACACGGCACGCTCGTCCGGTCCGTGTGGATCTCGCCGTACTCGGCGGCGATCCGGTCGAGACGGTCGTCGAGCGGCTCCTCGAGGGCCGCCGCGGCCGCGAGCAGCCCCACGAGGACGCCGTCCTTCTCGCGGACGTGACCGCGGATCGAGAAGCCGCCGGACTCCTCGCCGCCGACGAGCGCGTCGTGGTCGGCCATCTCCCTGGCGACCCACTTGAACCCGACCGGCGTCTCGTGGACGGTCTCGCCGTGGGCGTCGGCGATCCGGTCGATCAGGAACGTCGTGGGGACGCTGCGGACCGCGGCGCCGGTCTCGGACTCGAGGAGGGAGTCGTAGCACAAAGCGAACAGTCGGTTCGCGTCGACGACGCCGCGATCGGGCGTACAGACGGCGATCCGGTCGGCGTCGCCGTCGTTGGCGATCCCGAGGTCGGCGTCGCGTTCGCGGACTTCATCGGCGAGCGCGTGCAGGTTCTCCGCGCTCGGCTCGGGCGGAGTACCGCCGAAGGTCGGATCCCGGTCACAGCGGAGCCGAACGACCTCGGCGCCGGCGTCCGCAAGCAGCCGGTCCGTGACGCCGCGGCCGCTGCCGTGCATCGCGTCGTAGACGACGGTGAGCCCGGAGAGGTCGGTGCCGACCCGGTCCCGGACCGCCTCGGCGTGGGCGGCGGTCGGGTCACACCGGCGGATCGGCGCCCGTTCGTCCGCGGGGAGGAGGTCCGGCTCGCGGAGTCTCGACTCGACGTCCTCCGTCACCTCCGGCAGCGCCGGCGCGCCGTCGTGGGGGATGAACTTCACGCCGTTGTACTCCGGCGGGTTGTGCGACGCCGTCACCATGCAGGCGCCGGAGAGGCCGCGGTCGACGACGGCGTGGGCGACGACCGGGGTCGGGACGTCGCGGTCGGGAAGCAGGACCTCGAAGCCGTTGCCGGCGAGGACGGTCGCGATGTGCTCGGCGAACCCCTCGGAGCTCTCGCGGGCGTCGTAGCCGACGAACACCGGGTCCGACCGCCCGGCTGCCTCGAGGTGGTCCGCGACGGCCTGGGCGACGATCCGGACGCGATCGTCGGTGAAGACGTCGAGCGTCGCACGCCAGCCGTCGGTTCCGAAGGCGATCGGGTCTGCGTCCGTGGCGTCCATGGTCGATCCGACGGCCGGGGCGGTTTATAACTGATCGGTCAGGGATGCGTCCTCCGCACACAGCCCACCTCGGGAGACGGTCGCCACCGATATGTGTCCCTCCCGCGAACCACCGCGTATGAAGGTCGTCTTCGATCGCGACACCTGCATCGGGATGTATCAGTGCGTCGATGAGTGGGGGAAGTTCACGAAGAACATGGACGAGGGGAAGGCCGACCTCGAGGGGGGAGAGCGGCCGGACGAGGACGTCGAGGTCTACGAACTGGAGGTCCCCGAAGGCGAGGAGTTCGAGGCCGAGTTCGCGGCACGCGTCTGTCCGGTCGACGCGATCGAGGTGTACGACGACGGGGAGCAGGTCGTCTGAGAGGAGTGGGGATCGAGTCGGACGAGGTCGAGACGGAGGAGGGGGAGCGGGGGTCGGGTCGTCGACGAGAGGTGACGGCTGCGGCTCCGACGGTCACAGCCGCTCGGCGAGGTCCTCGGCGAAGTAGGTGACGATCAGGTCGGCGCCGGCGCGTTTGATCGCGGACAGCGACTCGAGGGCGACGGACTCGAGGTCGAGCCACCCGTTCTCCGCGGCCGCGTGCAACATGGCGTACTCGCCGGAGACGTTGTAGGCCGCGATCGGGTGATCGAACTCCCGGCGGAGGTCCGAGACGACGTCGAGGTAGGCGAGCGCGGGCTTCACCATCAACACGTCCGCGCCCTCCTCGGCGTCGAGGCGGGCCTCCCGAAGCGCCTCGCGGCGGTTTCCCGGATCCATCTGGTAGTGGCGTCGATCGCCGAAGGCCGGCGCGCCGTCGGCCGCCTCGCGGAAGGGGCCGTAGAAGGCGGACTCGTACTTCGCCGCGTAGCTCATGATCGGCACGTGCTCGAATCCGGCCGAGTCGAGCCCCTCGCGGATCGCGGCGACCATCCCGTCGGTCATCGAGGAGGGCGCGATCATGTCGACGCCGGCCTCGGCCTGCGAGACCGCCGTGCGGACGAGCAGATCGAGCGTCTCGTCGTTTCGAACGGTGAGGGTCGGGTCGGTCTCGGCCGTCTCCTCGAGGATGCCGCAGTGGCCGTGATCCGTGTACTCACACAGACAGACGTCGCCGACGAGGTAGGCGTCCGTCTCCGCGTCGATCCGGCGAGCGGCCCGCTGGACGACGCCGTCGTCCGCGTACGCCCGGGTGCCGGCGGCGTCCTTGGATTCGGGGATCCCGAAGAGGATGACCGCCTCGACGCCGGTCTCCTCGATCTCGGCGACTCGGTCGCCGGCCGCAGAGACCGGGACGCGCTCCTGGCCGGGCATCGAGTCGATCGGCACGCGCTCGTCCGTCGTGGCGTCGACGAACACCGGCGCGATCAGGTCGGTCGGCGAAAGCGACGTCTCGGCGACGAGCGGCCTGACGCCGTCGGTCCGCAGCCGGCGCGGCCGGTCGGTGAGGTCCATGGGCGGCGTTCGGCGCGCGCGGACTTCTAAGGATCGCTCGCGGCCGGAGCCGAAGGGAGGATGAACGAAGTGATAGCTCGCCGCGGGCGGTACAGGGAAGGCCCTCGGGGCCCAACGGAGCGAACATGGACCCGGAAGTCACCGCGGACCGGCCGGACAGCCCGATTCACACCCTCGGAACGGACCACATCACCGTCATCGGCAGCAACGTCGAGGACACGATCGAGTACTACCGCGACCTGCTCGGGATGCCCCTCGTGTTGCGCCAGCCCAACCTCGACCAGCCCGAGGTGACCCACCTCTTTTTCGACACCGGCGACGGGCGGATCCTCACCTTCTTCGTCACCGACGACCGGCCCTCGAACGCCAACCCCCAGCGGACCGGGGTCGGCGGCGTCCACCACCTCGCGTTCACGATCGAGGCCGACCGGCTCGAGGAGATAAAGGAGGCGCTGAACGAGGCGGGATACGGCTACAACGAGTTCGACCGCGGCGCGTTCCACTCGCTTTACACCCGCGACAACAACGGCCTCACGATCGAGCTCGCCGTCGACAAATACGAGATCCCGGACGACCGCCGCGGCGAGGTGCTCGCGCGCGCACAGCAGGCCCGCGTCGAGGCCGGCGCGGAGTACGTCGACGACGAGCACATGGAGGCGGCCATCGAGGCGCTCGGCATGGAGGTCGTCCGCAACGAGACGCCGGAGGCGTCGAGCGGCGTCGGCGGCGTGGAGTAGGGATCCCGGTCCGGACCCGGTCGATCGACTGCCACGGACGGAAACGCTTACTCGCCGGGGGCGTCCATCCCGATCCGATGAGCACCGACACGGACACGGATGGGGACGCGGGCGGTGATGCGGCCGGAGCCTTCTTCGACCGGCTCGCGGAGCGGATCGCGGCCGTCGACAGCGTCGTCTCGGTCGGCCTGGATCCGGATCCCGACCGGATCCCGGCGTTCCTCGCGGACGCGGACCTGCCGCGGTGGGCGTTCAACCGGCGGATCATCGACGCGACACACGAGCACGCGGCCTGCTACAAGCCGAACGCCGCCTTCTACGAGGACGCCGACGGCTGGCGGGCGCTCCGGGAGACGATCGCCTACGCACACGGCAAGGGCGTTCCGGTCCTGCTCGACGCCAAGCGCGCGGACATCGGGAACACGACCCGACGGTACGCGAGCGCGCTCGACGGGGAGGGCGATCTCGGCGCGGACGCGATCACGGTCAATCCCTACATGGGACGCGACTCGCTCCAGCCGTTTCTCGACCGGGAGACGGCGGGCGTCTTCGTCCTGTGTCGCACCTCGAATCCGGGCGGCAGCGACATCCAGGACCTGGAACTCGCGAGCGGCGAGCCGGTCTACGAGCGGATCGCGGCCCTGGCCGACCTGTGGAACGAGCACGGCAACGTCGGCCTCGTCGTCGGCGCGACCGCGCCCGATGAACTCGAGTCGCTCCGGGAGGCGGTTCCCTCGCTCCCGTTCCTCGTCCCCGGCGTCGGGGCCCAGGGCGGCGACGCCGAGGCCGCAGTCGAGTTCGGACTCGCCCCGCGGGACGGCCACGACGTCGACGTCGGGCTCGTGAACTCCTCGCGCGGGATCATCTTCGCGGGCGAGGAGGTCACGGCCGCACGCGACGGCGAGGTCGAGGGGCCCTACTTCCGGGCGGCCGGCGAGTCGGCAAAGCGTCTCAAACGCCGACTCAACGAGTTCCGGTGACCTCGTATGCGCCAGTTCGTGATCGTCGGCCACGAGGTCCCGACGACCCCCGACATCCCGCTGGACGACCTCCCCGGCGCGGGGCGGCTCGACCTGCTCTGCCGGAGCGTCGGCGCCGCCGTGTTCCTCTCACACGGGATCCGGGAGTCGGTGCGGGTCCACCTCGTCTGCGGCGACGCCTACACCGTGCGGTTCGACACGGCGAACCTGCGACACCTCCATCCGGACGAGCGGAACGTCGCCGCGCGCATCCGGGACGCGTTCGCGGAACGCGAGTCGGCCATCGGCCACCAGCCCGCCGACGTCTCGCCCGGCGTCGACATCCTCCGGATGGACTTCGAGGCCACCGTCGATCGGCTCGCTCGCGAGGGCCCGATCGTCCAGTTACACGAGGACGGCAGCCCGCTCGCCGATGAGACGCCGCCGGAGGACCCCGTCTTCGTTCTCTCGGACCACCGCGACTTCACCGACGCGGAACGCGAGGTGCTCGCTGACGTCGCGGACCGCCGGGTGCGCGTCGGCCCGGAGGTCCTCCACGCCGACCACGCGATCACGGTCGCACACAACTGGCTCGACACCGGCGGATACACGTCGTACTGATCCGCCGACGATGACCGGAAACGACGGCGACGGCGGCGGCGAAGGGGGAGATCGAACCCGAACCCGAACTCGAACTCGAACTCGAACCACGGTCGAGCCCGATCTCGACGAGCGTTTCGCCGTCCCGCTCCGTGGGATCGACGTCGATCCGGAGACGCGGTGTGCCCACTGGCACGAGGCCGTCGACGTGGTGGCGCTCCGGTTCGCGTGCTGTGGGACGTACTACCCGTGTTTTCGGTGTCACGAGGCGGCGACCGACCATGAGCCGGTCCGGTGGCCCCGCGACCGCTTCGACGAGCCGGCGGTGCTGTGTGGGGTCTGCGGCGAGGCGATGAGCGCCGCGGCCTACCTCGAGTGTGATGACCGCTGTCCGGCCTGCGGCGCCGCGTTCAATCCGGGGTGTCGCGCCCACCGCGATCGGTACTTCGAGCCGACGGAGCGTGCGGACGGCGAGTCGAGGAACTGACCGGAGTCCGGCGATCGTCGACGAGCGGGGACCCGAATCCGAGGCGGTTCGGAAGCGTTAAAGGACCGAGCGACGTGTCTTCGAACGCGGGCCGGTGGGGTAGCTTGGTATCCTTCGGCCTTCGGGTGGCCGTAACCGCGATTCGAATTCGCGCCGGCCCATTTTCACCCCACTTCGCAACGACGAGCGTTAGCGAGGAGTCCGTAGTGGGTGTGTCAATCACGCCGGCGCGAATTCGAGCCAGCAAGTCGCAGCGCGCGAAGGAAGCGAGCGCGACCGTCTTGCCCAGTTCGAATTTCGCGCCGGCCCACTACCCGCATTCTTTCGTGGTTAATCCCGGTCGTCGAGTGGTCGCAACCGCGTTTCGGAGTCCGGATGCCACGGTACCCTTATTAGCTCCCCATCAGTCACCGGACCCATGCGACTCGGCATCATCAGCACCGCGGCGATCGCGAGGGAGGACCTGATCCCGGCGGTCAGACGGGGCGAGCACACGGTACAGGCGATCGCTTCCCGGAGTGAAGATCGGGCGCGGACGGTCGCGGACGACCTGGGGATCCCCGACGCGTACGGCTCCTACGAGGCGCTCTTCGAGGCGCCGAACGTGGACGCGGTGTACAATCCGCTCCCGAACTCGATGCACGCGGAGTGGTCGAAGCGCGCGGCGGACCACGGGAAACACGTGCTCTGTGAGAAGCCGCTCGCGAGCGACGCCGCGGAGGCGAAGGACCTCATCGAGTACTGTCGCGAGCGCGACGTCGTCCTGATGGAGGCGTTCATGTACCGGTACCTCCCGCGGAACCTGCGCGCCCGCGAGCTGGCTCGGGATCTGCTCGAGGACGTCCACCACGTGAGCGGGACGTTGAAGTTCCCGCTCGAGGACCCCGACGACATCCGGCTCGACCCCGATCTGGCCGGCGGGAGCCTGATGGACCTCGGCTGTTACCCGGTCTCCGTCGCGCGGTGGATCCTCGGGGAGCCCGACCGGGCGTTCGCGTACGCCCACGACGCGCGCGACTGCGGCGTCGACACCCGAATGGACGGACTCCTCGAGTACGACTCCGGCGCCCTGGCCCAGTTCGACTGTTCGTTCGACGCCCAGGACGTCCAGCGCTACCGGATCGAGGGGGCAAACGGCTGGATCGAGGCGGAGCGGGAGGTGACCTACAACGCGCCCACCGACGTCTCGACGACGCTCGAGTACCACGTCGACGGCCGCCACGCCGTCGAGGAGTTCGATCCCGCGGACCAGTATCGCCACGAGGTCGACCACTTTTCCGAGTGTATCGAGTCGGGGGAGACGCCGAGGACGGGCGGGCAGGACTCGATCGACAACATGCGGGTGATCGACGCGCTCTACGAGAGCGTTGAGACCGGCGAGCAGGTCCCGCTGTGAGAGACTACCGGATAACCGGGGAACGGTCTACCCGGTGTTCTTCATGCCGGCCGCGATCCCCTTGACGGTCAACCGGAGGGTGCGCTCCTCGAGGTCGGTTCGGTCGTCGTGATCGAGGAGATGGACCTGCAGCAGGTTCAGGGGGTCGATGTAGGGGTTTCGAAGCTCGAGGTTCTCGCCGCGCTCGCGCGTTCGCGGGGAGTCCTGGCCGCTTATCTCCTCGAGGAGATCGGTCGCGCGCTCGTACTCCTCGCTCACGCGGGGGAAGAACCGATCTCGGAGGTCGGGGTCGGCGATGTCGGCGTACTGGCTCGCGATCTCGAGGTCGGTCCGGGACATCGAGGCCGCGGCGTTGTCGAGGGTGGTTCGGAAGAACGGCCACTCCTCGTACATCTCGCGGAGGACGTCCATCGACCCGCCGGCGTCGAGGTAGGCGTCGACGCCCGTCGCGATCGCATACCACCCGGGGAGGATACACCGAGACTGCGTCCACGAGAACACCCAGGGGATGGCCCGAAGGTCCTCGACGGTGCGCTCGTCCGATCGGGAGGCGGGCCGCGAGCCGAGGTTCAGGTTCTCGATGACGGTGATGGGGGTCGCCTGCTCGAAGTAGCTCACGAAGCCGTCGGTCTCGAGGAGGTCGCGGTACTCCGCGCGGGCGGCGTCGGCCATCTCGTCCATCGCGTCGATCCACTCCTCGCGGACCTCCTCCTCCGGCGTCTCGATGGCCTGCAGTCGCGCACGGAGCTGGGCGTTGAGCATCTGCTCGATGTTCCGTTCGGCGATCCGCGGGTTGGCGTACTTCTCGGCTATGGCCTCGCCCTGTTCGGTGAACTTCACCTGGCCGGAGACGGTGTCGTTCGGCAGCGCGAGCAGGGCCTCGTTCATCGGCCCGCCGCCGCGCGATATGGAGCCGCCGCGGCCGTGAAACAGCCGCATCGTGACGTCGTGGTCCGCACAGATCTCGCCGAGGCGCCGCTGGTTCTTGTACAGCGACCAGTTGGCGGCGAGAAAGCCGTTCTCCTTGTTCGAATCGGAGTAGCCGAGCATGATCTCCTGGGTGCCGCCGCGAGCCGAAAGCGCCTTCGCGTACGCCTCGTTCTCGAAGAGCGTCCCGATGATCCGCCGGGCGCCGGAGAGGGCGTATTCGGTCTCCAGGAGGGGAACGACGTCGATCCCCGCGTGCTCGGGAAGCGAGACGACGCCCGCCTGGTCGGCGAGGAACAGCACCTCGAGGACGTGGCTCGGCTCCTCGGTCATCGAGATGCAGTAGGTGTCGATCGCCTCGTTGCCGTACTCGCGTTGCCAGTCGGCGAGGTCGGAGAACAGCCGGAGGACCCGCTCCGTGTCCGGGGAGAGCCCGTCGCGGTCCTCGAGGTCGATCACGGGCTCGTCCTGGAGGACGGCGTCGGTGAGGAACTCGACGCGCTCCTCCTCGGAGAGTCCCCGGTAGTCGATCCCCTCCCGGTCGAGCGCCTCGGCGATCGCGTTCGTGTGTTTCTCCTGGTGGTCGCGGAGGTCGAGGCTGGCGAGCGAGAAGCCGAAGGTGTCGACCCGCCGTGCGATCGGGTCGACGTGGGCATCGGCGACGCTCTCGGCGTCGTTTCTCCGCAGGCTCTCGGCGAGCACGGAGAGGTCCTCGCGTAGCTCATCGGCGCTCCCGTATCCGCCGGGACGGACGTCCCCGACCCGGTCGAGCCGCTCGCGCATGAGTTCGAGCTTCTGGCGGTAGGGCTCGCCGGGGTAGCGTTGCTCGGCGGTGCGCGCGGTTCCGGGGAGCCGGTCGCGGTCGCGGTCCAGCGACTCGCGGAACGCGGAGCCGACCTCGATCCGGCTGCCGTCCTGGCTCAACACGCCCGTGAGCCGCTCGAGCTGTGAGCGATATCGGTCGAGGACCACGGAGCGCTGTCGCTCGAGCGTGGCGGCGGTCACCTCCGGGGTGACGTAGGGGTTGCCGTCGCGGTCGCTGCCGGCCCACGACCGGAACTCGAAGAGCGTCGGAACGTCGATCGACTTCTCGAGCGTCTCCGCGAGCGCGTCGTCAAGCTCGTCGTAGACCTCGCCGACGACGTCGAACAGCGTGTTCTCGAGGTACCACTGGACGTTTCGCGCCTCGTCCTCCGGCTCCGGCTGGCGGCTGCGGACCTGCGGCGTCTGCCAGAGGCTCGTCACCTCGGCGTCGACGTCGCGCCACACCTGGTCCGCCTCCTTGTCCGTGAGGAGCCGCTCGTCGAGCGTCTCGAGGTGGGTCGCGACCGTCCGGAGCTTCGATTTGACCGTCTTGCGTCTCGCCTCGGTCGGGTGGGCGGTGAACGTCGGCTCGACGAGGACGTCATCGAGCACGCGCCGGACGGTCTCGCGATCACGCTCGCCGAGCTCCTCGGCGACCGCCTCGAGGCCGTCCTCGAGCGTCTCCGCCTGGGAGTCCGATCGAAGCGTTCGGACCCGCTCCCGCTCCTCGGCGAGGTTGACGAGCTCGAAGTAGGTGGTGAACGCGCGGGCGACGACCCGCTGGTGGTGCGGCGAGAGCCCCTCGAGCTCGCTGACGAGCGGCTCACGGGTGTCGATCTCGCCGGAGCGATAGTCGATCGCGTTCGTCCGACAGGATTCGACCGTCTCGAAGGCGCTGTGTGAGGTCTGGTCCTCGAGGACGTCCCCGAGCAACGCGCCGAGCTCGCGGACGTCCTGCTGGACGTTTCTCGTGTGTCTATCCATACCACACCAAGGCGGCTCGGCACGTAAAAGCTCCTTGATGAACGACCGCATATCCATCCGAATCGCCGATGATCGATCGATAATGACCGTTGATGCGGAGTAAACTGGACGGTCATTCATCGATGTCGGATATCGATCCGGACATGAAGGATCGGTGTGCATCCGCGAGTCGGACGGTGCTTCGGGGGGACGTCGGGGGGTGTGGGACCGAGCACGGGGCCGTCCGGAGCGGACTCGAAGCGGCGGGAACGACCGATCGCGAAAAACGGCCAGTGAGGAAAAGCGACCGCTCAGGAGCGGTCGGCGACCGCGAGCGTGCGATCGACCTGTTCGCCGATCGGGGCGTCGTCGGGGGCGGGAACCAGGGGCGGTCGGACGTCGTCGGTCGGAATGACTCCGCGGTGGACGAGTCCGGACTTCGCGGCCGGGGCGAACCCGTAGTCGGTACACGCCTCGAAGAGGGGTGCGATCGCCTCGAGTTGCAGTTCGCGGCCGCGCTCGTCGTCGACGCGGTCGACCGCCTCGCGAAACACCTCGGGGACCGCGTTCGAGAGCGCGTTGACGCCGCCGTCGCCGCCCATCCGCATCGAGGCGACGAGGAGCGCGTCGTACCCCTGCAGACAGAGGAACTCCTCGGGCGTCTCGCGCAGGACCGCGGAGAAGTACTCCAGGTCGCCGCTCGAGTCCTTGAGCCCGAGCGCGCGGTCGTGGTCGGCGACGGCGGCCACCGTCTCCGGTTCGATCCGGCCGCCGGTACACTGCGGGATGTTGTAGAGGAGGACGGGAAGCGACGCGCGATCGAGGACCGACTCGAAGACCCGCCTGTTCCCCTCGGGCGCGTTCGCGGCGATGAAGTACGGCGGGACGATGGCGACGGCGTCGGCGCCCGCGTCCGCCGCCGCGTCGATCGCCTCGACGGTCTCCTCGACGCTGGTCCGGGCCGCGCCGGCGATCACCGGCACGTCGGCGGCCTCGACGGTGAACTCGGTCACCCGGCGCTGTTCGGCGGGCGTCATGCTCGGGAACTCGCCGGTCGTCCCGCACGGGAAGACCGCGTCCACCCCGCCGTCCTGTACGTGGTCGATCAGTCCCTCGAGGGCCGCCTCGTCGATCGCCTCGCCGTCGTAGGGCGTCACAAGCGGGGTGGTGACGCCTCGAAGTGTGGATCGCAGATCCATACCGGGGCCAGGGGGTCGGGTGAGTTAAATATCGGTGATGTCGTGGAACGGGGTCGTTTCCGGGTCGGCGTCCCGAACGATTCCTGTCCCGCGATCGACCACGACCGGCACAGCGGCCCGCCGCGATCGACCACGACCGGCATAGCGGTCGTGGTCGATTATCACGCGTGATGAGCGAACGCGTACATTTATCCGTCGGGTCGGCGAGTTCACGGACGAGTTACCACGAGGATGTCACGAAGGAGCCATCTCGCGGTCCTCGTGGTGGTGGCCGCGCTCGCGGGCGTCGCCGTCGGGGGGGCCGCCGCCACGTCCGCGTCCGCGGGTTCGATGGACGAAGCCACGGACGTCGAGCACGCCGTCGACGGCCCGTGGACGACGGGCGGGATCGCACAGACGACCGGATCGCCCGGCGCGACGATCGACGTGTCGCTCGACGGCACCGCGGTCGAGGACGGCGGCTCGATCACGACCGGGAACGACCCGACGCTCTCCGTTCGAGCCGAAAGCGAGGGGACGATCCGGATCGTCTCCGTCCGGATCGACGGCCGGACGGTCCGGTCGTACGCCCCGAACGACACCGCCCTCGAGACCTCGACGGACCTGGACCTCGAGTCGGGAGCACACGATCTCCGGGTCGTCGTCGAGACCGACGGGTCGACGACGATCTACGACGCGACGGTCACCGAGGACTCGACGCGCCCGCTCATGACCTTCGACTCGCCGTTCTCGACGGGATTCACCGGAGAGAACAACACCTACGAGGGCCCGAAGGACGAGTACACGCTCAACAAATCGAACATTCTGCTCGAGGGGAGCTTCCACGACGAGTCCCACGTCGAGAAGGCGATCATCGAGACGACCTACCACTACAACTACGCCGACAATACCCGGGGCGAACGCGAGCGCATCGTGCTCCGGGATCCGGGCGAGTCGATCTCCCAGCGGCTCCGGCTCGGGCCGAACCAGCCGGAGCTCGGAGCGGGGTTGAACACCCTCGAGATCACGCTCTTCGACGCGTTCGATCACGTGAAGAAGTACCGGATCGAGATACGCGTCGAGGACACCGACCCGCCCGAGATCGAGGTGCTCGACCGCGAGGCCGTCGAGACGCGCTCGGCCGTTCGCCTCCACGTCCGGGCCTCCGACCGCGTCGGGGTCGAGTCGGTCGGGACCCGCCTGGGACCGAAGGACGGCTCCGGACTGCAGTACCAGCTCAGCCCACAGCCGCCCGGCGCGCGGCCGATCGAGCACACGTTCACCCGAACGGTCGAGGTGCCGAGCGGCTCGGAGACGATAACCGTCGTCGCCGAGGACGGGACGAACCCGCCCGCAAAGCGGGAGGTGACGGTCAACTACACCGAGCTCGTCACCCCGCGAGTGCAGTTCGACCGCGAGGCGACCGAGGCGGTCGACGGCCGGCGGATCCGGGTCCGCGGACGGGTCTACGACGGACAGATCTCCCGCGTCCGCGTCGAGACCGTCTCGCCCGGCGGCGACGTCCTCGACCTCAACACGGCGTACACGGGCGGGATCACGGACTCGGTGACGATCGACGAGACGCTCCGGATGGACGTCTACCCCGCGACGATCCGGGTACGAACGATCGACGTCGACGGGACCGAACACGTCGAGACGATCCGGGTGTCACAGTCGGCGGACGCGGTCGGGGACGGCGACGCGGAGCCGATCGTCGTGGACCCATCGAACGGCTCCGCAGGAGACGGGACGGGCGGCGAGTCCGGCGACGGGGCGTCCGACGGCGGAGAGGGAGGCGGAACCGGAGGCGAGAGCGAAGCCGACGGCGACGGAACGGCCGACGAGGACGGCGGCTGGCTGCCGGGATTCGTCGCGGACCGGCTCCCGCTCGGAATGATCCCGACCGGGTGGTTCCCGCTTGCGACCATCCCGACCGGACCGCTCCCGATCGGGCCGATCCCGGTCGAGATCGGGCTCGGCGTCGGCCTCGCGGGCGGCTACCTCGGCGTGCGCTGGCTCACGTGGTGATCGTCAGTCGTCCGCGGACACGGTTCGGGGGAGTCAGTCGTCCGCGGGCGCGGTCGGAACGTGGCGGCGGGTGGTGGCGGGGACGTCGAAGCCCACGAGGACCATCGCGAACAGGACGAGCGGGGAGAGGAACCCGAACAGGTAGAACGGGGCGTACTCGAGGGTCGGGACGCCCGTGACCGTCGCCATGTAGACGCCGCCCGCATGCCAGGGGATCAACGCCCCGGTCGGGGTGCCCGCCGCCTCCACGGCCCGCGAGAGCTGGTCGCTCTCGAGGTCGAACTCCTCGTAGAGGTTCCGCAGCGTGACGCCCGGCAGGACGATGCTCATGTACTGCTGGGCGGTGAGGACGTTGATGACGATCGCCGAGAGGCCGGTGCCGGCCACGAGGCCGCCGGAGCTCCGGAGCGTGCTCACGAGGCCGTGGGCCAACACGGCGAGGACGCCGGTCCGCTCCAGGATCCCGCCGAGCGAGAGCGCCGCGACGACGACGGTGATCGTCCAGGCGGACCCGGTCAGTCCGCCGGCCGCGAGGAGGTCGTCCACCAGTTCGCTTCCGGTCTCGGGGCTGGTGCCGTACATGAAGACCTCCCAGGCGGCGAGGAAGCCGACGTCCTGGAGCAGGACCGTGGCGAACACGCCCGCGAAGACGCCGGCGACGAGCGCCGGGAGGGCGGGGTGGCCCCGCAACGCGAGTCCGAAGGTCACGAGGAGGGGGAGGAACACGAGCGGCGTCAGCTCGTAGGTGCCCGCGAGGGCGGTCTGTATCTCGAGGAGGCGGTCGACCGGGATGTCGCCGGCGGCGCGCACTCCGAGGGCGCCGAAGGCCGCCACGGCGATGCCGAACGCGAGGGCCGTGCCGGTACGCATCCGACGGATGTGCGCATAAAGCGGCGTGTTCGTCACGCCGGCGGCGAGGTTCGTGGTGTCCGAAAGCGGCGACTGCTTGTCGCCGGCGTAGGCGCCCGAGAGGACGGCGCCGACCGTCATGGGCGCCGCGATCCCGAGTCCGGATCCGATCCCGACGAACGCGACGCCGAGGGTGCCGACGGTCGTCCACGAGGAGCCGATCGAGAAGGCGACGACGGCCGAAAGCAGCGCCGCCGCGGGCAGGAAGGTCCGCGGCGAGAGGACCTCGAGACCGTAGTACATGAGCCCCGGGATGGTTCCGGCGCTGACCCAGGTCGCGATGAGCGCGTAGATGACGAAGAGGATCAAAAGCGCCTGAACGCCCATGAGGAGGCCGTTCGAGATGCCCGAAAAGAGGTCCTCCCAGTCGTATCCCAGGTACCGGCCGAGGCCGGCGACGAAGACGATGCTCCACAGGAGCGGCACGTGCGGATCGAGCCCCAGCGCGGCCGAGCCGACGCCGAGGAAGGTGACGACCGCGAGGACCGGTACGAGCGCGAGCCGGAGGGACGGCCGGCGGTCGACCGGGATCTCCTCGTAGGTCGTCGGGGTGAAGTCGGGAGCCATTACGAGCGAATATGTCCTTGGAGAATTAAACTTCGTTGGTTTATTCCCACAAAGCATACAACGTGCTACCAACGAACACGATATCGGCGGGTGGGCGGGCGCAGGGGGACGTCGAGAGGGCGCGGGGGAACGCCAGGAGGACGCAGGGGAACGTGGCGGGGTGCGGATGGGACGTGGAGGCCGCAGGTAGAACGTGTGGATCCGCGAGCGGACCGAGGCGGATCACGGGACGGGCGTGAGGCGGCCCGTCGGCACGGAAGAGTTATTCGGCCGGGGCGACGGATCGCGAACGAATGAGACGGGAACGGGGGGGCGAGAGGGGCCGTGAACCGCGCGTCGATCGACGGGCGGTCCTGAAAGGGGTGGCCGGAGCCGCGAGCGCGTCGCTTTCGGGGTGTGGCGCGCTCGAACGCGAGGACGACGCCGGAACGACGGAGGCGACGGACGACCGAGCGCGGGAGCTGGCCGAGCGGTTCGCGCCGCGGATCTACTTCGACGCGGCCGAGAAGTGGTTCCCGACGGATCCACGCCCCTACGAGAGCGAGCGCGACGGCGAGGCGATCGTCGACGGGTTCGACGCGCTCGACGGCTACCACGAGCGGTTCGACGAGGACGGGGAGCCGCCGAACCCGACGGTCTTCTACCACGTCGTCGAGTACGACGACTCGCCGCTCGCGGCGGTGCAGTTCTGGTACTACTCCGCGTTCGACCAGTTCACGACCAACTTCCACTGGCACGACTGGGAGGTGCTTTCCGTCTTCGTGGACACGGACGACGGGGAGCCGCGTCTCTACGTCGCGAGCTCGCACTCGCGGAGCGTTCCGAACAACGAGTTCCTCGATCCGGACCCGGAGACGACGCCGCGGATCCTCTCCGAGCTCGGCTCCCACTCGAGCGCCCTCTCGGTCAACGAGGTCCCGGACCGCTTCCAGCGAATCTCGACGGAGGGACTGCTCGCGGACATCACGAACACGGCGATAGACGGGATCGAGGACCTCGCGGAGATCCCGCTCGCCTACGGGCTCCCGCGCGACGAGGGGTCCCGACTCCCCTACGTGGTGCCGGAGTACGAGGGGGCGCCGATCTACGAACACGACCGGCTCCCCTCGGTCACCCGCGAGTCCCTGATCGACGAGGAGCTCACGGTTCGCTCGTTCGATGCGATCGAGTCCGTTCCCTCAAGTCTCCCCGAGCGGGAGACGGGACTCGTCTTCGGACACGAGGAGACGGCGGAGACGGAGGGGAGCGAGGCAGGCGGCACGGAAGCGGACGAGGCGGGCGGCACGGAGAACGGAGGGGACGGTGAGACGACGGACGTCGCCTACGAACTGGTTCCGATCGCGGAGATCGAACACATCACTGACTTCACCGGCCCGCAGTTGAGCTTCGAGTTCGCGATCCCGGAGGCGGTCGAGGACGCGATGGCCGGCCACATCACCACGACGGGAACCCCCTGGAGCCAGCCGCGGTTCTCGAACCCGGCGACGGACATCACGGCCGCGAACCATCGACAGTCGCTGGCCGGGGAGTACGCGGCGATCGGCGAGGCGGCCCCGGTCCACACCGTGCTCGCCCGGGTTACGGACGCGGTCGTCGACGAGGAGGCGCCGACGAACGAGGGGATCTCGACCACGGAGTCGTCCGTCGAATCGATCGCGCTCCTGGAGAGCGACCCGGAGGCCGTACCGACCTTCGGCGGCGTCGCCGCCGTGCGGGACGTGGCGGCCGGCGACCACCGGCTCACGGTGAACGGAGCCGGGAGGACGCCCCACAGCGAGCGGGTGAGCGTCACGGAGGACGGCCCGGCGACGACCGCCGGCGTCGACGGGGAGATCCCGCTCGTCGCACGCGAACACGCGAGAAAGCTCGAGGTCACGGACGCGGAGGCCGACGTCGACCTCTCGCGCGTGGCGGTCGAGGACGACTTCGGCGGCCGCATCTACGAGTCGGCGGTCGAGGGATCCGACGCGGTCTACGTCCACGAGGGGGGAGCGTACACGACGGAGGTCCGCGATTCCGACGACGCGGTCGGCGCGTATCGGGTGAATCCGGATCCCGGGAACGAGACGGGGATCCGCATCGATCGCCCCGAGACCGGCAAGGCGTCGCTCGCGAGCTTCGTCGCCGACATCGCCGAGGAGACACACGAGCAGGTGGCGGCACTCGAGGACGGGACGAGCGACGACGGAGGCAGCGAGGACGACGGCGACGACGCTGACGGCGACGGAGGGGACGGTTCCGGGCGAACCGGCACCACGACCGGCGGCGGAAACACGACGTCGGACGGGTCGTCGAACGCGATCACGGGGTTGCGCCGGGCCCTGGAGGCGGTCGCAGAGAGCGCTCGAGCGGCCGCGGAACGGGCGCGGGCCGGCGAGCGCGGGAACGCCGACCGTCGCCTCGAGACGGTCATCGAGCGGCTCGGTCGGGTGAGCGACCGGCTCGCGGCGGCCGAAGGCGACCTGCCGAATCCGATCGCGCGAGCGAGCGAAAACCGGCTCGATCAGGCGGGACGTCGGGCCGAGCAGGCCCGCGAGAGCGACGCGCTGTAGCGGATGCCCGGGGATCAACCGGACGTGGCACCGCCGCTCACGCGTGTTCGATCTCGACGTGCCACTCGTCGTCGGCCACCTGCGTCGTCTCGTAGGTGAACCCGCGGCGATCGAGCACGTCGTAGAGGGGTTCCGGCTCGAAGCCGTTGATCAGCGTCAGTCGCTCGTCGGGGTCGAGGTCCGAAAGGGCCTCCTGGATGCGGTCGAAGGGCGGGTCCTCCGGATCGCGAACGTCGAGTCTGCGTTCGTGAACGCTCATCGAGCGTCGATACGGACGGACCGCAGGTGACGATTCCCTCGAATATGTTCGATCGACGGTCAGGACACGCCGATCCCGTTTCGGCGTCACTCCCGCTTCGGGAACTCCGCGCGGAACTCGTCCGCGGCCTCGCGGGTGACGGCGTACCCCTCCTCGTCGAAAGCCTCGACCTCGGCCGCCATCTCGTAGAACAGCGGCTTCGGCTCGTGGTCGTTGACGATCGTCAGCGTCTCGCCGGGCTCCATCGCGGCGAACGCGTCGTGTATCCTGTCGTGTCGATCGACCGGCGGAACGTCACGGACGTCGAGCGTTGGCATACACTGGCGGATCGGGGGCGGGGACACCTGCGTCTTCAGGCGAACGTATTCGGGGGCGAGACGCGGGTCGGAGCCGGCGCGCTCGGGGGACCCACCGCTCGAGGAGCGGAGCGAACTCGAACCCGACTCAGGCCGGCGTCGAGACGCCCCATCGGACGCGGTCCCACAGGCGCTCGTAGGCGTAGTAGGTCCCGGTCTTCACGACGTTCGCGAGGAGGCCGATGTTCACGGCGTCGTCGAGATCGCCGACGACGAGCCACGCGATACAGACGGTGATCGCCACCATGAGGAGCCGGTAACAGAGGGTCTTGGCGAGCGCTCGACGACGCGAGTGAACGGCGGTTCGCGAGAGTCCCCCGGGCATCGACCGGACGTTTCGGGAGCGAGGACTTATAGATAACCGATAGTGCGAACCTTTCCAACCGTTAGTTACTGTTTTTAGTTACACCGCGGGTGCAGACGGTTTATCACGGCGCTCGACCGATCGGGGATCGATGACTGGACTCACCTGGAAGACGACCGGAGGCGGGATCGACTACACGTGTCCGGGCTTCGACGTCCGGCGCGACGAGGTCCGGTTTCCGGACGGGACGGAGGGCGAGTACCACTACCTTGAGGAGCCCCCGGCGGTGGTGATCCTGCCGTTCACGCCGGCGGGCGAGGTCGTCGTGATAGACGAGTGGCGCCAGGCGGTGGGGCGGGTCAACCGCGGGCTTCCCGCGGGCTCGATGGAGCCGGGCGACGACGGGGACCTCGAGGCGGCCGCGGCCCGCGAGCTGGCCGAGGAGACCGGCTACGCGGCCGACGGCTTCGAGCCGCTTCTCGACGTCGAGCCGTCGAACGGCGTCTCGAACTCGAGACACCAGCACGTCCTCGCGCGGGGGTGCGAGCCGACGGCGGAACGCGACCTCGATCACGACGAGTCGATCGCGGTCGAGGTCGTCGCGTACGACGACCTGCTCTCGGACGTCGTCGACGGCCGGATCGACGACGGGCGCACGGTCACGGCGGTGACGTACCACGAGTTGATCACCCGGTAGCAGCACGTCGACACTCGGCGTACCGGTGTGCCAACAGTTTTCCTCGTCCGCCGCCAACCCGCGTGCATGTCGAGCCACGTCGGTGGACGAACCGCGCTGATCGCCGCCGTCGCGATCGTCGTCGCGATCGGATTGGGTGCCGGCGGCCTCCTCCTCGGGTTCCTCCTCACGCTCGTCGGAGGGGTCGTCTTGACCCTGATCGGGATCGAAGTCACTCCCTCTTTGGGGATCGTCTTGAGCCTCGTGTTCGTCCAGGGGGTCGGCTGTGCGGGCGTGGCGCTCGCGTACGTCCAGGTGCAACCGGAGATTCGGCCGGTCCTCCGCGAGCGTCTCGGGGTCCCGATCGACGCGACCCGCTTTTCGATCGGCGCCTCCGTCCCGAACCTCCGCGAAGCCCTCGTCGTCGCGGGAGGGTACGTGCTGGCGTTCGCGGGGGCGCTCGCCGGCGCGTTCGCGATCACGGCCTACCAAGCGCTCTCCGGAACGAGCCTCGAGACCGGGACGAACCAGGCCGCCCAGATCGGCATGGAGAACCCCGAGGTCCTCCTGCTTCTCATCCCCGCGTCGATCCTCCTCATCGGCCCCGGCGAGGAACTGCTGTTTCGCGGCGTCGTCCAGGGCCGGCTCCGGGAGGTCTTCTCGCCGGTGACGGCCATCGTGGCCACGAGCGTCGTCTTCGCGGGCCTCCACTGGTTCGCGCTCACCGGCGGCTCCGCGACGGGCAACCTCGTGAGCATCGGCGTGTTGATCGTCCCGAGCCTCGTCTTCGGGGCCAGCTACGAGTACACCGGAAACGTCGTGGTCCCCGCGCTCATCCACGGCGTCTACAACGCGACCCTGTTCACGCTATTGTACGTCACGATCGCGTACGCGGACGCGATTCCGGGAGGGATCGCGATGGCCGCCGCGGCGTTTTGAGGCGGCGGCCGTCGACCTCCGCCACCCGCCGAACGGCACGGCGATCGGGGAGAAAACATCCTCGTCGGGCGTCACTCCCGCCGTTTGACCTCGTGTCGGCCGAATCCGTACCGCAGCCGGTTGGCGAGCCGCCGCGAGAACCGTCCCTCGTTTCGCGAGTCGAACCGCTCGGCGAGCGCGTCGTAGATGAGCGGGACCGGAACCTCCTGTTCGAGGGCCTCCTGAACCGTCCAGGTTCCCGTCGAGCCGCCGGCGACGTGGTCGGCGACGTCTCCGAGGTCCGAGCCCTCCTCGCGGAACGCCTCCTCACACAGCTCGAGGAGCCACGAGCGGACGACCGCGCCGTTGTTCCACGTGCGCGCGATGGACTCCATGTCGAGGTCGAAGCGGCCGTCGTGAAGCAGCTCGAAGCCCTCGCCGTAGGCCTGCATCAGCGCGTACTCGACGCCGTTGTGAACCATCTTGACGTAGTGGCCGGAGCCCGACTCGCCCATCCGATCGTGGCCGTCCGGGCCGGTGGCGACGGCGTCGAGGACGGGCGTCATCGCCTCGTAGGCCCACTCGGGGCCGCCGACCATGAGCGAGAAACCCGCCTCGGCGCTGGCGGGGCCGCCGGAGGTGCCACAGTCGAGGTAGGCGGCGTCGGTCGCTCCGGCCCGGCGCATCGACGCCTCGAAGTGTGAGTTGCCGCCGTCGACGACCACGTCGTCGCCGTCGAGGCGGGGCTCGAGGTCCTCGAGCGTGGCGTCAACGGGGTCGCCGGCCGGCACCATGAGCCAGATCCGCTTTCCGTCCTCGCGTCCCGAATCGAGGCGGTCACACAGGTCGTCGACGGAGTCGGCCGGCTCCGCGCCGGCCTCCGCGGCCGCGGCGGTCGCCTCCGCCGAGAGGTCGAAGGCGACCACGTCGTGGCCCGCATCGAGGCAGCGATCGACGACGATCCGTCCCATCCGGCCCAAGCCGATGACGCCAAGGTGCATACGCGTCGAATCACGAGGACGGGCCCTATTGGTTGCGATCGGCGACGAGAGGGGATTCGGCGACGAAAAACGAGCGGGGGCCGTCGGCGACGAGAACGATCGGCGACGAGAGGGGGTATCGCCGGAGAGTCGGGACGGACCGGCCGTCTAGACGTCCCGACGCTGGTACCGGTTGCGAAGCAGGATCGCGGTGGCGTTGAGAAGCAGCATCATCGCGAGCAGCACGACGACGCCGGCGGCGACCACGCCGTAGCGGAACTCGGGTTGGGGCCGCGCACGCCAGTTGTAGATCTGCATCGGCATCGCGCTGACGCTGTCGAAGAGCGTCGTGGGGACGCTGAAGACGCTCGTGGCGGCGCCGATCATGATGAGCGGCGCGGTCTCGCCGATCGCGCGCCCGAGCGCGAGGATCGTCCCGGTGAGAATGCCGGGCAGCGCCTGCGGGAGCGTGACGTTCTTGAGCGTCTGCCACTCGCTCGCGCCCATGCCGCGGCTGGCCTGTCTGTAGGAGTCGGGGACCGCCCGCAGCGCCTCCTGGGAGGAGACGATGACGATGGGCAACACGAGCAGTCCGACCGTGAGCCCGCCCACGAGAACGATCCCGCTCTCGAGGCCGATCCCGCGGACGAAGACGGCCAGTCCGAGCAGTCCGTAGACGACCGAGGGAACGCCGGCGAGGTTCGCGATGTTGATCCGGACGAGCCGGGTGACCCGGTTTTCGGGCGCGTACTCCTCCAAGTAGATCGCCGCGCCGATCCCGATGGGGAAGACGGCGAAGATCATCACGGAGAGGATGAGGAGCGAGCCGACGATGGGCGCGAGGAAGCCGGCCTCCGCGGGGGTCCGCGAGGGCAGGCTCGTGAGGAACTGCCAGTCGACCCACGACCCGTGTTCGGGATCGAGGATCGAGAAGGCGTCGACGGCGACGTACGCGAGGAGGATGGCCATCATCGCGATCCCGGAGATCGCCGCGATCAACAGGATCGCCGCGAACGACCGGTCGCGAAGCGACCGGTAGAGCGGCTCCCAGCCGCTCTCGCGGAAGGGGTTGTCGCCGGGCTCGGAGCCGGAGTCGGAGCCGGCAGCGGGCCCGTTCCCGGCGCCTCCCGCATCGACCTCGGCGCTCATCGGTACTCCTCCCGGAGCCGGTCGCGAATGACCTCGGCGCCGATGTTGAGGCTGAAGGTGAACACGAACAGGACGAGCCCGAGCGCGAACATCGAGTAGTAGGCGGGCGTCCCGCCGCCGCCCTCGGCGTGTGCGACGTTCACCATCGCGGCCGTGATCGTCTCGCTCGACTGCATCAGGTTCTGATCGATCTCGAGGATGCTCAACATCCGCGGCGTCTGGCCGGCCGCGACGGTGACGGCCATGGTCTCGCCGATCGCCCGCGAGAGCGCGAGCACGAACGACGAGAAGATTCCGGAGACGGCCGCGGGGACGACGACGCGAACGGAGGTGTCGAACTTGGTGGATCCGAGCCCGTAGGCGGCCTCTCGGAGGTCGTCGGGGACCGCCGACAGGGCGTCCTCGGAGATCGACGAAACCATCGGGATGATCATCACGCCGACGACGATCGACGCCGAGAGCGCGTTGAACGTGCTCACGGGCAGCCCGATCCGCTCGAGGAAGGGCGTGATGTAGACGAGTGCGAAGTAGCCGTAGACGATGGTCGGGATCCCCGCGAGGATCTCGAGTGCGGGTTTGAGCACCGAGCGCACGCGCTCGCTTGCGAACTCCGAGAGGTAAAGCGCCGCGGCGAGTCCGGTCGGCAGCGCGATGATCGCGGAGACCACGGTGATGAGGATCGTCCCGCTGAGAAGCGGGAGGACGCCGAACTTGTACTCGCCGCCGCCGGTCAACTGCGTCGGCTTCCACTCGGTGCCGGTCAGGAAGTCGACGACGGGAACCTGCGCGAAGAAGGTCGTCGCGTCCTTGAACAGCGTGAGGATGATGCCGAGGGTGATCAACACGGTGGCGACCGCACACACGAGGAAGACCCCCTTGACGGCCCGTCCGATCCGCCGCTCGCGGTCGGAGCGTTCGCCGATCGCGGGACTGGTCGTCATCGGATCACTCGCTTACCGCGTCGTCGATCTTCGCGAGGTTGTTCTCGATCTCGTCGTCGTTCATCGGGACGTAGCCGATGTCGTCGGCGACGATCGACTGGTCGCCGGTCAGTTCGATGGCGAACCGCATGAACGGCTCGAGTGCCGGGTTCTCCGTAAGCTTGTTGCCGTTGACGTACCAGAAGATCGGCCGCGAGAGCGGGTACTCGCCGGTCGAGGCGGCCTCCAAGCTCGGTGCCGTACAGCCGTTTCCGCCGTCGACGTCGAGCGCCTTCACCTGATCCTGATTGTTCGTGTAGTAGGAGAAGGGGAGGTACCCGTGGGCGTACTCGCTCCCCTCGACGCCGGAGGCGATGATGTCGTCCTGTTCGGTCCCCTCGAAGTCGTCGCGGATCCGGCGGAACTTCCCGATGACCTCCTCGGTCCAGTAGTCGAAGGTCCCGCTCGTGGTGGCGGGCCCGTACAGCTCGAAGGGTTCGTCGGGCCAGTCCGAATTGACGTCCGACCACAGCTCGTTTTCGGCCTCGGGGTCCCAGATCTGTCCGAGCTCGTCGATCGTCATGCAGTCGACCCAGTCGGCCTCGTTGTTGACGATGGCCGTCAAGGCGTCGCCGGCACACTGGATCTCGATCGGCTCGAAGCCGTTCTCGCGACACCGCTCGACCTCCTCCTCGAGGATGGGCCGCGAGGCGCCGTTGATGTCGCTGTCGCCGGGGATGAAGAACTGCTCGAAGCCGCCGGTCGATCCGTCCGAGGAGACGGAGATGTTCACGTCGTCGGTCTCGCGCTGGTACTCCTCGGCGACGGCCTCCGAAAGCGGGAACACGGTACTGCTGCCCGTGATCCGGATCTCGCGATCCTCGCCGCCGCCCAGACAACCGGCGAGGCCGAACGTCGCAGCCGCCCCTGCGGTGGTGAGGAATCGTCGACGCGTTCCGGTCGAAACGCGATCGCCGCGGTTGGACACGTCCATCACTCCCATCAACTCGAGTGAAAGGGATGAACGCTACTATTAGCGGTATCTATTCGATATAGAGGTATATAGAGATATATAGTCGCGAAGAGTGTGTGCAGAATCGGCCTACTCGTAGTCCTCGTAGGTCGGCCGGCCCGCCTCTGGCGGGAACTCGTCGACGGGCGCCGTCGTCTGGTCGCCGCTTTCCATGTCCTTGATCGTGACCTCGTCGTTCGCGAGGTCCTGTTCTCCGACGATCACGGTCGTCTCCGCGTTGATCGAGTCGGCGTAACCGAGCTGGCCGCCGAAGCCGCGGTCGGCGACGTCCGCCTCGACGACGTGGCCGAGATCGCGGAGCTCGCGTGCGATCCGCGCGGCCTCAGCGCGCGTGTCGCCGACGGTGAGCACGTAGTAGTCCGTCGACAGCTCCTCCGCGGGCCAGACGCCGGCACGTTGACAAAGCAGCTTGAGCGTCGCGTGTCCGGGAGCGACCCCCACGGCCGGGGTGGGCTGGCCGCCGAAGCTCTCGATCAGGTCGTCGTAGCGTCCGCCGCCGAAGACGGAGCGGGACACCTCGCCGGTCGAGTCGAAACACTCGAAGACGACGCCGGTGTAGTAATCGAGCCCGCGCGCGGTCGTCAACGAGACCTCACAGAACTCGCCCGCGCCGAAGTCGTCGGCGGCCGCGAGGACGTTCCGCAGGTTCTCGACGGCGGCCTCGACGTCCGCGCCGCCCGCCTCGGCCACCGCGTCGAGGTCCTCGACCGCGTCGACGCCAGCGATGAGGTCGTCGAAGTCCCGAGCGGTCCCGCGCTCCAGGCCGGCCTCCGAGAGGAGGGTGAGGTACTCCGCCTCGTCGATCTTCGCGCGCTTGTCGACCGCGCGGATGGCGGCGGCGGCGTCCACCGCGTCGGGGTCGGCCGCGAGCGCGCGGACCAGCCCGCCGAGGATGTCACGGTGGGAGACGCGGAACTCGAAGTCGTCGCCGGTGAGGCCGAGCCCGGTGAGCGCGTCCGCCGCGACCGCGAGCACCTCCGCGTCGGCCTCGGGCTCCGCGGACCCGAAGACGTCGATGTTCGTCTGGTAGAACTCGCGGAACCGGCCCTGTTGGACCTGCTCGTACCGCCAGAACGGGCGCGTCGAGAACCACTTGATCGGCTTCGAGAGCTCCTGGCCGCGCGCGACCACCATGCGCGCGACCGTCGGGGTGAGCTCCGGGGTCATCGCGACCTCGCGGTCGCCCTTGTCGACGAACGAGTAGAGCTCCTCGACGATCTCCTCGCCGGATTTGTCCGTGTACATCCGGGTGCGCTCGAGCGCGGGCGTGGCCACCTCGCGGAAGCCGTAGCTGCGGGCGGCGGCCTCCACCGTGTCCGTCACCTCGCGGCGGGCGGACTGCTCGCCCGGGTAGAAGTCGCGAAACCCCTTCAGTCGGTCGTACATACGCCGCGGTTCGGCGAGCGAGCGCTTGAAAGCATCCCTTCGCGGACGGGAACGAACGCCGGGAGGGAGCCGAGCGGGGAGAACGGGTCGACCGCGGGTCGAAACCCGATCGGGGCCTCGATCGATGGGTCCGCGATCCGCTTTGGCCGATGGGTCGGCGATCGGTCCTCAGTCGGTCCGACCGCGGACGTACGTCTGTTCGTGGTCGGGGAAGACCTCGGCGACGGCGTCGACGTCGTGGGTCTCCGCGAGGAGCGCGCGCAGTTCGTCCTCGTAGTCGGACTTCTCGATCTGCTCGCTGGGGCCGGACTCGACGTCGAAGGTCACCTCCGTCAGCCGGTCGACCGCGTTGCGCCCGAACCCCGAAAGGGGCGCGAGGTAATCGACGTCGTGGCGGTCCTCGAGGCTCTGTGCCTGCGCGCGCGAGACGGTCGGGACGCGATCGTCGCGTCTGGTTCCGTCCGCGACGGCGTCGACGTCGAGCTCGGCGATGGTCTCGAGGGCGTGTTCGTGGACGTGCTGGATGCCGTTTCTGGGGTAGCCGTCCTCGTACATCCGGTCGACGGCCTCGCGAGCGGCGGACTCCTCGAGTTCGATCCGCTCGAACGGGAACCCGAGCTCGGCGGCCGCGCGCTCGGCGTGTCGCCAGTCGTCGGTGATCCCGAAGGTGCCGGTCACACAGCGGACGTCGTAAAACCGGTCGAGGAGCACCGCCGAAAGCGAGGAGTCCTTGCCGCCGCTGTACAGGAGGGCCAGCTCCATCCCTCGAGTCACCGATGGCGGATGTCGAAGCTCTTCTGGTCGGGCTGGAGCTCACGGAGGAGCTCCTTCATCTGGTCCTCGTCGATCCGTCCCTGGACGCGACCGCTCTGGGCGAGCGCCGCGACCTGCTTTTTCACCCGCGCGGCGAAGTCGGGTTTCGACATCTCGACGGCGTTGAGCCGCTGGCGGGCCCCGTCGGTGAGGTGCTGTTTGAGGACGGCCTCCTGTTGTGCCTCCGCGCGCTCGCGGGCGGCGTCCTGGGCCTCCTGGTCGGCGCCGCCCTGCTGGGCCTGGTCCTGCAGTTCCTGCATCTTCTGTTCGCGCAGTTCCTCGAGCCGTTCGTCGTCGGGTGCGTCGCTCATACGGATCCCTTTCGGCTACTCGTGAAAAACCATTTCGGAGGCGCGAACCGATCGCGGGGCTGATCGGGCCCGCGATCGGAAACGGTCATCCCGAAAAGAGGGCGAAACGGTCACCCCGAAAAGAGGCTGGAGTGAACCGGCGCGTGCGTGCGCCCGGACCCGTCGGCCACGGGGTCGTCCGCCTCCGCGACGTCGACGACCGACTTGCCGTCGAGGCCCGCCTCGAGGAAGTCGTGAACCGGCGGGCCGACGCTCTCCGGCTCGACGAGGAAGGCGTCGTGTCCGTGATCGGAGTCGACGACGTGGTGGGCGACGGGGACCTCGGCCTCGCGGAACGCGTCGGAGAGGTCGGCCGCCTGGTCGACGGTGAAGTGCCAGTCCTCCGAAAAGGACATCACGAGCGCCTCGCCCGTGAACGCCGCGAGCGCGTCCGCGTCGGTCGCGTAGCCGGCCGCGAGGTCGTACTCGTCCATCGCGCGGGTGAGATAGAGGTAGCTGTTCGCGTCGAAACGGTCCGCGAAGGACGCGGCGTTGTAATCGAGGTAGGACTCGACCTCCCGGTACGGGAAGAACGTCGCCGCGGGGTTCTCCGCGACGTCGAGCCCCTCGCCGCGCGTCAACGAGTCGCGGCCGGCCGACCGTCGGCCGAACTTCCGGTCCATGGAGGACTTCGAGAGGTACATGATGTGGCCGATCTGCCGGGCGATCCCGAGTCCGGTCTCGGGTTTCGGTCGGTCGCCGTAGTAGTCGCCGCCGTTCCAGTTCGGGTCCGACCGAATCGCCCGCCGGGCGATCGCCTCGAGGGCGAGACACTGCGGATCGAGCCTGGCCGCGGTCGCAATGGCGATCAGCTGGTCGGCGTCGTCGGGATACCGCTTGCCCCAGTCGAGGACGTTCATCCCGCCGACGCTGCCGCCGACGACGGCGTGGAGCCGGCCGACGCCCAGGTGGTCGAGCAGCCGACGCTGGGCGCGCGTCCAGTCGCCGACCTGGACGGGCGGAAACTCCAGGGCCCACCGGTCGTGGTCGACCTCGTGGTCGGGTTCGACGCCGTCCGGACGGGGGCTCGCGGGGCCCGAACTGCCGTAACACGAGCCCGGGACGTTCGCGCAGACGACGTAGTACTCCGTCGTGTCGATCGCCTTGCCCGGCCCGACGACGTCGTCCCACCACGCGCGGGCCTGGCCGGCCTGGGCGGGCGTGTCGGGGGCGTCGCCGGCATCGCCGGTGTCGCCGGTCTCGTCGACGTCGTCCGCGCCGTTGGCGTCCGCGTCGTCCCCGGTTGCGTCGCTTCCCGCCTCCTCGGGCGTGCGAGCGACGTTCTGGCTGCCGGTCAGGGCGTGACACGCGAGCACCGCGTTGTCGCCGGTGAACTCGCCGTAGGTCTCGTAGGCGATCCGCAACTCCGGGATCGAGCGGCCGCACTCGAAGGTGAACTCCCCGAGCGTCGCGACGCCGTGGTCGTGTGGGATCCTGCTCATCGGTCTCGGTCCTCCGTGGGCGAGGCTGGTCCGCCCCGCGTCCCCGAATCGGCGGCTCGCTCGCCGGCCGCGAGCCCGCGATCGAGGTCGGCGGCGACGTCCGCGGGGTCCTCGAGGCCGACGGAGAGCCGGAGCATGTCCGGGCTGACGCCGGCGTTTCGCTGTTCGGTCCGGTCCATCTGTGCGTGTGTGGTCGAGGCGGGGTGGATGATTAACGATTTCGCGTCGCCGACGTTCGCGAGGAAGCTCGTCAGCTCGACGGACTCACAGAGCGTCTTCGCGGCCTCGAAGCCGCCCTCGACGCCGAAGGTGACCATGCCGCCGTATCCATCGAGGTAGCGGTCCGCGTTCGCGTGGGTCTCGTGGTCCGCGAAGCCGGGGTAGCTCACCCACGCCACCCGGTCGTCCTCCCGGAGGAACTCGGCGATCGCCCGGGCGTTCCCGCAGTGGCGCTCCATGCGGATCGGGAGCGTCTCGAGGCCCTGTAGCGTCTGCCAGGCGTCGAAGGGCGACTGCTGGCCGCCGGTGGTCCGGAGGCTCCGCTGGCGGACGACGTTCGCGAGGGGGGCGTCGCCGAACCGCTCGGAGAAGTCGATCCCGTAGGCGGGGTTCTCGCCCGACAGCTCCGGGTAGTCCGCGTCGGGGTGGTCCCACGGGAAGGTCCCGCCGTCGACGACGACGCCGCCGACGGTCGTGCCGTTGCCCGTCATCCACTTCGTCGTGGACTCCCAGACGACGTCGACGCCGTGTTCGAACGGCCGGCAAAGCGCCGGGGTCGCGAAGGTGTTGTCGACGACGAGCGGGACGGCGTTCTCGTGGGCGACGTCCGCGAGTCGTTCGAGATCCGGCGTGGCGAGCGAGGGGTTCGAGATCGTCTCGACGTGCACGAAGGCGGTGTCCTCGTCGATCGCCTCGGCGTAGCGATCGTACGCGAGGGTCTCGACCGTGCGCGCCTCGATCCCGCGGCGGTCGGCGATCGTCGAGAGATACGTCGAGGTCCCGCCGTACATCTCCGCGCTCGCGACGACGTTGTCGCCCGCGGACGCCAGAACCGTGACGATCGCGTCGAAGGCGCCCATCCCCGACCCGGTCGCGACCGCGCCCGTCCCGCCCTCCAGGTCGGCGATCCGATCCTCGAGGGCCGAGGCGGTCGGGTTCGAGATCCGCGAGTAGACGTCGCCGTCCGCCCGAAGCGCGTACCGCTTTGCGGTCGCGTCCGCGTCCTCGAAGGCGTACGACGTGGTCTGGTAGATGGGAACCGAGCGCGCCCCGGTCGCCGGGTCCGGTTCGACGCCGGCGTGGAGACTCCGGGTCCTGAACCCTCTGGTCATGTACTACACGCATATATCTCAATACTCCTATAACTGTCAGTTACGGCAAGCCCTGCCGGACGTCGATCGCGAGTCCACACGGAAGGAACGCGACCACGCCGCCTATTGAGAGAGGCTCTCCGGAGCGGTGGGTCGTCCGGTGAAACGTGGGACGGCCGATAGAACTATGTAGATAACATCACATCTCCGACAGAAGGGAGCACGAACGCGATCGTGGGTGATAGCGGTTGAGTCGTCGGGTCTGCGTCTCCTGAGAGCCGCCGTCTCCGGAACGTCGCCGGACGCGACGTCCCGCTGAACTGCGGTTCGGGAGGGAGGGGAGCCAAACACATGGCAACACCGGAACCAAGCGAGGAGGCGGTTGAGGCGTTACAACAGCTCGGGTTACGCGAGTACGAGTCGGAGTGCTTCGTCGGCCTGACGCACCTGTCGACGGCGACGGCAAAGGAGATAAGCGAGGTCACGGACGTGCCACGGACGCGAGTCTACGACGCGGTCCGCGTGCTGGAGGCGCGCGGGCTCATCGCGGTCCAGCACTCGAGTCCGAAGCGGTTTCGTCCCGTGCGGATCGAGGAGGCCGTCCGGACGTTTCGCGAGCGGTACGAGCGGAACCTCGACCGGCTGGCGAACGCCCTCGAGGCGATCTCGAACGCCGGCGACGAAACCGACGTCGAGGATCGGAAAGTGTGGACGGTCTCGGGACGGGAGGCGATCGACGACCGGATCCGGCGGCTCGTGGACGACGCCTCGGACGAGGTCGTGGTGGGGCTGGGGCGTCGGACGGTCCTCACGGAGGGATGTCTCGAAGCGCTCGAACGCGTCGCCGAGGGAGTGACGTTGATCGTCGCGGCCGCGACCGAGACCGTCCGGTCCCGGATCGAGGAGGCGCTTCCGCGGGCGGAGACCGTCGTGTCCGAACACGAGTGGCTGTGCGAGGTGGACGATGAAGGGCGATCGATCGGCCGGCTGCTGTTGGTCGACCGGTCCGCGGCTCTCCTCACCACGATCCATCCGGAGTCCGACGAGGAGCACGCGATCGTCGGTTCGGGGGGCGAGAACGGGCTGGTCGTCGTCGCCCGCCGTCTGCTCGCACGCGAGAATCGATCGGTGAGGGACACCGGGACGTCGACGACGGACTCCGAGGTCCCGGCGAGCGAATCGGACGGAACGAGCACCGAACCAGGAGGAACGAACGACAAACCGGAGGGAACGGGCACCGAACGGGAACAGTAGGGCGACCATAACTAACCACCGAGGAGCCGACGGGCCGGTATGAAGGCGTCGAGCGAAACGGGGGTCATCTCCCAGCTGAGAGGAGTCATCGCCCAGTTGAGGCGGCCGGAGTATACCGGCGAGAACCGCTGTCTGCCCTGTACGATCCTGAACGTCGCGATCGCGATCGTCCTCTCGATCGGGGCCGGATACGTCGCGATGTCGTTCGATCTGTCGCCGTTCGGGATCGCAGCGGCGACGTTGATCATCGCGGTCGCCGCGATCTACCTCCGCGGCTACCTGATCCCCGGGACGCCCACGCTCACGAAGCGCTACTTTCCCGACCGGGTTCTGGCGTGGTTCGAAAAGGGGGGACAAGGGGCGGAGGGGCTCGGCTGGGACGGGGAGAGCCCCGAGGCGTTGTTGATCGAGATCGGGATCGTCGTCGACGACCCCTCGGAGGAGGACCTGGTTCTCGATCGCGACTTCGAGCGCGCGTGGACCCGATCGATCCACGACCACTGGAACGACGAGGCGACGATCAAACGAAGCCTCGGGACGTTCGTCGACGCGGATCCCGACGTCATCGAGTTCGAGGCACACTCACGGTCGTTCCTCGCGTGGGCCGACGACGCCCACCTGGCGTCGTGGCCGTCGCGTGCCGCCTGCGTCGCGGACGCGGCCGCGGCGACGGAGCTGCCGCGATGGGATCCCGACTGGGAGCGGCGCCCGCTCTCGCTTCGCGCGGAGATCCTCGGCGCGCTCCGGCTGTTCCTCGAGCGGTGTCCGGCCTGTGACGGCGAGGTCGTGTTGTCACAGGACGTCGTGGAGTCCTGCTGTCGCAGCCGCGACGTGGTGACCGCGACGTGTCGATCGTGTGATTCGCGACTGTTCGAACTCGACGTCGATCCCGCCGAGCTACCCGATCAGTAGCGGCCGGGAGGCCGTCGACGGATTCCGAACGGAGTGGCCTGTTTCTCGATGTACGCTCAAGGGAGTTCGAAAGAGGGAGGTGCGAGCCTCTTTCGACTCACGTTCAACCCCTGAATCGCGTTCAAATCAGGATCATCCGAACCCGCTTTCAAAACAGGATCCCCGGAATCCGCCGTCAGATCTGGGTCCGCTCGTCGGTGAGCGCGAAGGCGATCGCCGAGAGGGCGAACACGGAGGCCAGGAGCACGGTCGAGACGTGTCCGTGCGCGGAGAAGTAGGGAAGGAATCCGAGAGCCGACGTCGCCGCGAACGCCACGGAGACGGTCGCAAGCGCCATCCAGTACTCACACCACGACAGGTGGCCCTCGGGAACCGTCTCGAGGTAGACGGTACAGTCGGACGCCGTATCGGCCAGCTCGACGACTCCCGACCGCTTCTCGTAGTCGACGATGCCGTTCTCGTCGAGGGTCGGAAGGTGGATCTGATACAGCGAGGTGTAGACCCGTTTCCGCTGTTTGTAGGTCACCTCCGCCTGGGAGACGTCGTTCTCCTCGGCCGCGATCACCTCCGAGAGGTCCCGGATCGTCATCCGGCGGTCCTCCGCCCGGCTGAGGTGCTCGATGACGCGGCGACGGCGCTGGTTCGACAGCATGCCGAAGACCGTGTCCTTCGAGAGATCACGGTCGGGCTCCCCGTCGTCGCCGTCAGCACCCGCCTCCGCGGTGACGTCGAGGTCGCCGGAGTCCACCGCCTGTGCGCGCTCCGTCGCGAACCCGAGAGACGCGATCATCGTACCACCTCCCCGAGCGGGCCGATCGGGCACATCCCGACGGGAGCGCTCGAGGGGTCCACGGGTGCCGTGACGTCCGCCCGACCGGCGGACGCCGTCGGAACTCCGGGGGACGCAAACCGGACGAGAATCGCGGCGGCTGCCGTGCGATCGGGAGCGTCCAGCCGGGTGCGTGGGAGTCGGTGGTCGGATCGAAAGTCGGGGGTGGTGGGTTGGAACATTGGCCTGTTCGGAGCGAAAGCGTTCGTGGATCCGTTCGATGCGTCGGTCCGGGACGAGTACGCCGAGACGGGGCTGGAACCGGCCCCCGATCGGCGCCGCCATCGACGCCGACGATGGCGAGGTCCTACAACTGGCCTCGAACGAGTCGTCGTGGTATGTATGTTCCACATTTTCATTCGATTCCGAAATCGTGATGAATCGAGTGACAACGATCGACATGGTTGGTGAAGCCCGTCGGAGGACACGTCGGCAGGCGGCGACCGGGCGGCGTGGATCCCCGCGTGTCGGTGGTTCGCGCGTCGGCGGTGAGTGGCCGTGGGGCGCATCGGTCACCGCCACCCCCGTTCGAGCCCGCGCAGGGAACGGATCACGTACCAGCGGTGGGTCCAAAACTGGGCGGCGATGGCGACCGCGAAGACGGCGAGCGAGAGGCTCGACCACAAGAGCGGGTCGACGAGCGCGATCACGGGGGCCTCGAGCAGCGCGGCCACGACGAGGAAAAGCGAGAGGACGCCGAGCGTCCGATACAGCTCCCCCCAGGTGATGCCGTAGGGCGTGATCAGCTCCATGTAGGTGTCCACGTCGCGTGCGCGCTCGCGGAGGCGAATCACGTGTGTGTCCGGGTCGTACTCGACGACGCCGAGATCGTCGAGCATCGGGAGGTGCGTCTGGCGAAGCGAGCTGCGGACGCTGTCATAGGCCGCCTTCGGCGGGGGCGACTGGCCGGTCTCCTCGGCGGCGATCTCCGTCGCGAGCGTGCCGAGGGTGATCGTTCCGTTCGAGGTGGTCAGATGGCGAACCGTCTCGCGACGCCGCGCGTTCGCGAGGACGGTATAGACGTCCGATTCCGGGAGGTCGGTGGTTCGAAACATGGGCATGTGGACATCACCTTCGTCGTCATGGATCGTCGAGAGGCGGTATCGACTCGCAGTTAGGCCGGATCAACCGTCAGGATGGGGACCCTACCGGTCGCGAACGCGGCGTGGGAACGGCCGTAGGGCCGGACTACGGTCGCCGAACGGTCTGTTTGAGACGTGTTGACGAGGAGAATGGATCGTTCAAAACCGCCGATCGTGAGCGAACGAGCCGTTGAAACACCCGAATTCACGCACCATCCTCCCGAAGCGGTCGTTCGGACGTGACGTGTCGACTCGTAACTACGTGGGATCCGCTCACAGGGAACGACAACTGAACGGTCGGGCCGTCGAGGCCACGAGATCCGTTCAGGAGACCACACCATGAGCGATCACACGGACAACAGACACGGACTCTCCCGACGTCGCGTCCTCGGCGGCCTCGGCGCGATCGGCGTCGCCTCGGCCGGCGCGGGAATCGGCACGACCGCCTACTTCAGCGACGAGGAGAGTTTCGAGGAGAACAGCCTCACCGCGGGCGAGCTCGATCTGAAGCTCGACTACAAGGCGACATACTCGGGCGGCCCCGGCCGCTTGGAGGAGATCAACGGCTGGTACAGCGAGGACGGACCCGGCGAGCCCTTCGAGGTCGAGGAGGTCGAGGACGAGGAGGGGACCTATCTGATCGGCGAGGTCCCCGACGTCGACGACGGAGACCTCTGGGAGGACGAGGTCCAGAACACGGATCTCTGTGCTCCGGAACTCGGACTCATCAACGGCGACGAGATCCCGGTGTTCACCCTCGAGGACGTGAAGCCGGGAGACTCCGGCGAGGTCACCGTCAGCCTCCACATCTGTGACAACCCCGCGTGGATGTACATGAACGGCGCGCTGACGGCCAACGACGAGAACACCGTCACGGAGCCCGAGGCCGCCTCTGACGACGAGAACAACGATCTCTCGGACAGCGAGATCGACGGCGATGGCGAGCTCGCCGACGCCATCCAGACGAAGCTGTGGTACGACGAGAACTGTAACAACGTCCACGACGCCGGCGACGGTACGGGGTCGGAGGAAGTGTGCGTCCAACTCGTGATCGACACGTCCGGATCGATGGGCGGGACCCGGATCGAAAACGCGAAGGACGGAGCTCAACAGCTCGCACAGACCATTCTCGATGCCAACTCCGACAACCAGGTCGGCGTATCGGAGTTCGACAACAACGGGAGCGTCGTACAGACACTCACCGATGTGTACGACGACCAGCCCGGCGATCCTGCCGCAGGGAACGGTGTCGGGCCCGCGATCGAGAACCTGAGCGCCAGCGGCGGTACCAACGCACAAGCCGGCGTGGACGCCGCACAGGGTGATCTCGAGAACTGTCCCGAGGGCGTGCGCCGGATCATGGTCGTCTTCGGCGACGGCGACATCAACACCGACGGACAGGCGGCGAAGGACGCCGGAACGGAGATCTTCGCGATCGGCGTCGGCGGGGCAAGCGAGGACGAACTCGATGACCTCGCCAGCGATCCGGACGAGGACCACGTCTTCATCGGCGCGGATGACGCTGCCATCGGGCAGCTCTTCTCGCAGGTCGGAGAGACGATCACCGGCGGCGAGACGGTCATCCTCGAGGACTCGCTCGCCAACACGATGGAGGCCCTCGAGGAGGGGATCGCCCTCGACGGCGACCGCTCCACGGAGGAGGACGACCCGTTCGTCGGCGGAATGACCCACTGTCTCGGCTTCGAGTGGGAGCTGCCTGATGACGTCGGCAACGAGGTCCAAACCGACTCGGTCGGCTTCGATCTCGGCTTCTACGCGCTCCAGAGCCGGCACAACGACGAGCCGCCGGAGAACCCGTTCGACGGCAACTTCACCGACGACAACGGGCTCCCGTCGGGCGCGAACAGCACCAACGGCAGCGGCACCGCCGACTGAACGAGAACCTCCCACAGTGGTACGGGGGTTCTCCCCCGTGATACGGCGGTTCGACTCCGCCGGTGGGATTCCCCCACGAGGGGACGAAGATCATGAGCAAGCAAGATAAACTCGGGCTGTCGCGTCGACGGGTACTCGCGAGCATGGGCGCGATCGGCGTCGCCTCCGCGGGTGCCGGACTCGGCACCACAGCCTATTTCAGCGACGAGGAATCGTTCACCGGAAACACGCTTACCGCCGGCGAACTCGACCTCAAGGTCGACTGGCAGCAAACCTACAACGGACCGATCCCCGGCAGCGACGGGGAAGTGGGCGAACACGCCGTGAACGCCTACCCCGACACCGCGATGGACGACCAGAGCTACGGCGACGGCCTCCAAGACCTCGACGGCGTCCACTACTCCGGCGCCGGCGACGTGGAACCCGTCTTCAACGCGGCGGAGATCCCCGCCTGCTGTGACTGCGAGGACGACGAGTACTACCTCACCTACGGTGGCGAGTCCTACTGCATCGAGCCGGTGACCTCTGCGGACAGCATCGAGGACTTCTACGACTACGTCGAAGCCGGCGGAAGCGTCCAGTACTCCTCCCAGAACGACGACATTCAACGGGAGGACACGAGCGTGATGTTCCTCCACGAGGACGATGCGGGGGATCTCAGTCTCGTGTTCGTACACGACGCGTACACGAACGAGGACGGCGGCGGCGCCGCGTCGGTGACGATCGAAGGCGCCCCGAGCAGCTCGGGATGGTTGGTCGGAAGCGGCGACTGGCAGGTCAAAGACGACATCGAGGGTAACGAGAGCCAGGGATTCGAGCAGTACGAGGAGTGGGAGGTCGACTGGGCCTGGGGAACGGACCGAACGGACGGCGGCGCGATCGGCCACCTCGAGGACGACTTCGCGCTCCGGATCTCGGCCGCGTTCAACCAGGCGGCTGACCGGAATCCGTTAGGGTCGGGACAGATCGAGGAACTCGTCGTTCTGAGCGGCGGATCCGGGTTCGGTAGCTCGGACGAGATCGTCGTAGAGGAGGTCACCCAAGCTGGGGACAACGTCGATCAGATCACCATCCACAGCTCGTGTGGGATCGACAGCGGCGTCGAGCTGGACGTCCCGGCCGTCTTCCAAAGCGAGAACTACCCCGACCAGGAGCACCTCGTCGAGTTCGCCGACGTCAAACCGGGCGACAGCGGCGAGATCACCTTCTCACTCCACCTCTGTGACAACCCCGGCTACGTCTGGATGACCGCCGCCAACTTCTCACAGAATGGCGGCACCCTCACCGAACCTGAACGGGAAACCCTACTCGACGGAGAGTACGGCAACGATGGCGAGGTCGACCTCGAGGCGGGTCGCCTCGCCGACCACGTCGACGTCACCGTCTGGTACGACGACGATTGCGACAACGTCTACGACGATCCCGAAGAGGTCGAGCAAGCCGAGGAGGGCGAGGAAGCGATCTTCGAGGGAACGCTCCAGGAGCTGATGGAGAACACCTTCGAACTCGAGGACGACGAGGACGATGGCATGATCCCCCTCGGCGTCGATGACGGTGATCAGGAGTGTTACCCGGCCCGCGCGGGCTTCTGTATCGGCTTCGAGTGGGAGGTCTCGACCGAGGTCGGCAACGAGATCCAGGGCGACGAGGCGCACTTCGACCTCGGCTTCTACACCGAGCAGTGCCGCCACAACGACGACCCCGGAAACGCGACTGCGGAGAACGACTCGACGGAGAACGGCACCGAACAGACAGCCTGATCGAGAGGCATCGCACCCGAACTTCCGTTCCGATCGCTCGGGACGGTTCCCGCGGATACGGCCGACGTGGCCGGGATCCGAGGCCGGTTCGACTCCGGCCGCGGGGCTCCCCGTAAGGGGGATGTGCAAGCATGAGCAAGCAAGATAAACTCGGGCTGTCGCGTCGACGGGTACTCGCGAGCATGGGCGCGATCGGCGTCGCCTCCGCGGGTGCCGGCCTCGGCACGACCGCCTATTTCAGCGACGAGGAATCGTTCACCGGAAACACGCTCACCGCCGGCGAACTCGACCTCAAGGTCGACTGGCAACAGACCTACAACGGGCCGATCCCCGGCAGCGACGGTGAAGTCGGCGACCACGCCGTGAACGCCTACCCCGACACCGCGATGGACGACCAGAGCTACGGCGACGGTCTCCAAGACCTCGACGGCGTCCACTACTCCGGCGCCGGCGAGACGGAGCCGGTGTTCGACGCCGCCGAGATTCCCGCGTGTTGTGACTGCGAGGACGACGAGTACTACGTCACCTACGGCGACGAGTCCTACTGCATCGAACCGCTGAGTGGAGAGGAGAGCGTGGAGGATTTCTACGACTACAGCAACTTCGCCGCTCAAAACGGCGATATTACGAGGGCGGATACGAGCGTAATCTTCCTCTACGAGAACACGGCAAACGGCGAGCTGAGCCTCGTCGTCGTTAACGACGATCAGGAGGCGAACGGCGGCGGAGTAGCCTCCTACACTCTCGAGGGCGCCCCGAACGGATCCGGTTTCACCGGGACCGGAGATTGGCAGGAACAGGACGACGGGCCGGACCCCTACTCCGAGTGGACGGCCGACTGGGCGTGGCAGGAGGGGTACACCGACGGCGGCGCGCTCGGCCCACTCAACGACGAGTTCGCCATCCGACTTTCAGCGGCATTCAACGGTGCCGCAGCCGAGCAGAGCCGGAGGGAGGACGACGGCATCGTAGAGGAAGTCATGATCCTCAGCGGAGGAAGCGGCCAGGACTCCGACGAGATCGTTCTCGAGAGCGGTCTCGACGAGAGCGAGAACAACGAGGTAGGCCCCGTCACCATCCACAGTTCCTGTGGAATCGACAGCGGTTCCGAACTCGACGTGCCGGCCGTCTTCCAGAGCGAGAACTACCCCGACCAGGAGCACCTCGTCGAGTTCACCGACGTCAAACCGGGCGACAGCGGCGAGATCACCTTCTCGCTCCATCTGTGTGACAACCCCGGCTACGTCTGGATGACCGCCGCCAACTTCTCACAGAACGGCGGCACCCTCACCGAACCCGAGATCGACGCGATACTCGACCAAGCCGGCAATGACGGCCCGACGACGGTCGACGAGGTCGAGGACTCCGGCCATCTCGCCGAGAAGGTCGAGGTCACGGTCTGGTACGACGAGGACTGTAACAACGTCTACGACGAGGATGAGGTAAACGAGCAAGACGAAGTCGTCGAAGAGGGCGAGGAAGCAATCTTCGAGGGGACGCTCCAGGAGCTGATGGAGAACACCTTCGAACTCGAGAACGACGAGGACGAGGGCATGGTCCAGCTCGGCGCGGACTGCTACCCCGCCCGCGCGGGCTTCTGCATCGGTTTCGAGTGGGAGGTCCCGACCTCGGTTGGAAACATCATCCAGGGCGACGAGGCGCACTTCGACCTCGGCTTCTACACCGAGCAGTGCCGCCACAACGACGACCCCGGAAACTCGACCGCGGAGAACGGCACGCCAACTCCCACGCCGACCGGGACTCCGACCCCCGAGTAAAATCCGATCGAGCGGCATCGCACCCGAACTTCCGTTCCGGACGCCCGGAACGGTTCCCGCGGATACGGCCGACGTGGTCGGGATCCGAGGCCGGTTCGACTCCGGCCGCGGGATTCCCCAACGGGGACATCATGAGCAACAACGACGATCGACCCGGACTCTCGCGACGGACGGTACTCGCCGGACTCGGCGCCATGGGCGTCGCCTCGGCCGGCGCCGGGTTCGGGACCACCGCCTACCTGAACGACGAGGAGCGGTTCACGGGGAACACGCTCGTCGCCGGAACGCTCGACCTCAAGCTCGACTGGTCGGAACACTACTTCGACGGCAGCGCGGGCACGGAGTACGGGACGTATCTCGGCGAGGACGAGGACCTCGGCCAGCGGCGAGGATTCCCCAGCTCGGAGCCGGTCTTCGCGGTCCCACAGGGGGACGTCGACGACTTCATGAACGCGACCGCGCTCGAGGCATACCCGGACGACACCGACGACGGGATACAGAGCCCGCCGGAGGGGTGGGACGACCCGGAGTCCGACGCGTACGTCTGCGCGCTCGGCGCCGACGTCCCCGCGGACATGGACCCGCGCGAGGACGGCGACGGGACCGGCCTGCGAACCGAGAACGACGACACCTGGAACGAGGAGGAGGGAACCTACGAGCCCCTCGTCTCGCTTTCGGACGTCAAGCCGTGCGACTTCGGCGAGATCACGTTGAGCTATCACCTGTGTGACAACCCCGGATACGTCTGGCTGACCGGGGAGCTCACGGAGAACGCCCAGAACGGCTACAGCGAACCCGAGCGCGAGCGGCTCGCGGAGCTGTACGACGAGCTTCCCGAGGAGGGCCAACTGGCCGAACACCTGTTCGTTCGGCTGTGGTACGACGACGGCGACAACCTCGTGGAGAACGGCGAGACGGAGATCGTCACGGGTCCGCTGGGATCGGTGCTGGAGCTGCTCGGCGAGGGACGTGGCCTGCCGCTTTCCCCGAGCGGGGGTGCGGAGAACGGCGGAGACACGCCGGTCGGACCGGTCACGCCGGTCGTGCCGGTCGGCGACGACGGCGTCACGCTGACCGAGGACGACTGCCACGTGGAGCCGGGGAACCCGACCTGTGGTGACCACGGACTGCTCCGGGCGATCAAGATCGAGTCCGAGGACCTGCCGAGCGCGGTCGGCGAGTCGCAGACGTACCAGACCGCCGTCGGGACCGTGACGATCACGGTCACGGAGATATCGGGCGGCCAGGATTCCGACGTCCGGGCGTTCGACGTCGAACTCGACGGCTTCGAGGCGAACACGATCATCGTCAAGGGCGGCCCGAACGCGAACATCTGCCGGCGCACGGAGAACGGCGAGGTCCTGACCGCGAGCGCGGGCGAGGGGCTCGGCGCGCCGTTCCGGACCGGCGACCAGCGATACGGCGTGAGTCACGTCAGCATCTGTTACGAGGGCGAGACGCCGGGTCCGGATCCAGATCCCGACCCGGACCCGGATCCCGATCCGAAGTGCTTCGAACCCTCGACGACCCACTACGTGGGCCTCGAGTGGTGGCTCCCGTGTGCGGTCGGCAACGAGGTCCAGACCGACTCGGTCGGCTTCGATCTCGGCTTCTACACCGAGCAGTGCCGCCACAACGACTCGCCAGGGGTCGAGAACGGGAGCGAAGCTGACGACGGCGAGAACGGGAACGAAACCGAGGTGAACGGGAGCGAAACCGAAGGGAGCACGGAGGAGATCGACGGAGGATCCCAGTCGTGATCCGGACTCGCCGGTCGGTTCATGGGCGACAGGATCCGGACGTTTCGGACGGTATGGTGTGCATACCGCCGGAATCGCGACCGGTAGGGGACGCATGCATATGTCTCGAGCGCCCGATCGAATTACTCGAACGGGAACGGCCGCTGCCCGAGGCGACGAGCGGGGGAACGATGGCCGTTCCGACGGGGGATGAACGAAGGACATGACGAACGAAGACCGATCGACGCTGACACGACGACGACTCCTCGCCGGCGCGAGTAGCATCGGCGTCGTCGGATTGACCGCGGGGAGGCGACTCGCGCCGAGCCGGCCCTCCGCGGGTCCGGTCGATCGGTACACGCGGTACACCTACGCGGCGACGCCCGATTCCACCCCCGAGGACGGACCGCAGATCCGCGTCGGCTGGAACAGCACCTACAACGGGGAGCCGACGGACGACGGGTCCAACGGCGACGACGACCCGGAGGAGGGAGAAGACTCGAACGAAACCAACGGCGGCGGAGGCGGCGGAACCGGAACGCCCACCGGACCGAGCGTCGAGAGCGAGGCCTCCGGCGTTCCCGGACCGCTGATCGACGCCTCGAACGTGCTCCCGGGGGACTCCGGAGCGGTCGGGATCGGGCTGGCCATCGAGGAGATGGACGCCCGCGTGCGGCTGTTCGTGACGGACGGAAGCGGCGAGGGGCCGGTCTCCGGAGCCCTCGCCGAGGTGATCGAGGTGGCGCTGTGGTACGACACCGGAATCCTCGGGATCGGCGGCTGTCAGGGCGCGGAGTCGGTTCCCGAGAACCCGGCGATCGAGACGACGCTTCGCGATCTCGGCGACCAGTACGGTCCGGACGGCGACGGGCTCCCCATCACGAGCGGGCTCAAGGGCTGTCTCGAGGAGGGCGACCGCCTCTGTCTGGGGTTCGCCTGGCGGATCGACGAGTCGGTCACCAACGCCTACCAGGGAACCGCGGCGGAGTTCGGGCTCGCGTTCCGGGCCGAACAGTGCGGAGGTGAGCTATGAGCCGAGATCCGCCCGGCGTAAGCCGCCGACAGGTACTTGCCGGCGTGACCGGAATGGGCGCCTTCGGGCTGGCCGGGGGCGCGACGAGCGCCGCCTACCTCTCGGATCGCGAGACCGTCTCGAGCGCCCAGCGCGCCGGCGCGGTCGGACTCGAGGTGGAGTGTGACTCCACGTCCTGTGAGACGCTCGGCGGGAAGACGACGTTCGCCTTCGGGGATCTCGACCCGGGCGACAGCCGGACGGAACGGTTCGGGCTGTCGATCGACGAAAACCCGATCCGGGTCTGGCTTCGGACCGCCTGTCCGCCCGCCATCGACCCGCTCGGCGAGGCCCTCGAGGTTCGGCTGGCCATCGAGGAGACCTGCGGCGACGAGGACACCCGACGGGCCCTCAACTCGAGCGGGACCTGGACGTCGCTTTCGGAGCTTCGCGGGGATCTCGCGGGCGGCGTTCGGGTCGACGATCCGAACGATCCGTGTCTCTCCGCGGCGGACGATCCGTGTCTGGTGTTCGACTACCGGCTCCCGAGCGACGCCGCGTGGGCGGGCAACGCAACGAGCGACCTCGAGTTCGAACTGGTGGCCGAACAGTGTCGCCACGTTCCGGAATCGGAGGCGACGTCGGAGGCGTTCGACGCCGCTACGTGCCCCGATTTCGAGTGTGAGGAGTGCAGCGAACTCGGCACGGTGAAGCTCGACGACACGCTCGTGCCGGGTGCGAGCTACGAGCTCGACGGCGACGACGAACACGAGATCGAGGTCCTCCAGGTCACGAACGCCGTCGACGGCGACGGGACCAGCGAGACCGTCTGTGTCGCGTTCCGTCTGTTGAAGGACGGCGACGAGTCGACGGCGCCGCCGATCTGCGAGGTGGAGCTGGAGTCGGAGGACCAGAGCGTCACTCACGATGTCGATCCGCTCACCCGGACGCGCGGGCGCATCTGTACGCCGAGCGACGAGGGCGACGACACGTCCCGTCCGGGGATCGACTCGATCACCGTCTTCACGTGCGGAGAGGGCGGAAACGGCGACTGCGCCCCCTGTGAGAACGAGGGTGACGAGCGCGTCGCCAGCGCGACCTTCGAGTACGAGGGCCCGGGGACCGTGACCGTCGTGATCGACCAGCAAGAGGACGGCAACGGAAAGCCGCAGCAGTCGGGCGGGGGTGGACCCCAGCAGTCGAACGGGGGCGGCCCGCCGGACGGACAGATGACTGAGGTCGAGGACGTCGAATCGGGCGACAAGTTCACCGTCCCACTCAACGGGGATCATCAGCCGAACTTCGACCTCTCGGTGGTCGACTCGAACGACGACGAGTGGACGCTCGGAACGATCCACACGAGCTGTTCGAAGCCGTTCGGCCCGGGAAAGACGGTCACGGACGATACCCGGACGCTGACCGTGGTCGCCGCGACCAACAAGAACGGCGACGCCATCTGTGAGGTGAGCGAGCGATGAACCGCTCCACGGTGGTTCGCGGGCTCGGCCTGCTGGTGCTGCTCGCGGTCGTGATCCCGTTCGTGATCTACGCGGTCCCGGGCGTGATCGGCGCCGAGCACAGCTTCGTGGTGCTCACCGGGAGCATGGCCCCGGCGATCCAGCCGGGCGACGTCGTGATCGTCGACGAGACCGATCCGGGGGCCGTCGGAACCGGGGACGTGATCACCTTCGTTCGCGAGGGCTCGGAGACGCCGGTGACCCACCGCGTCGTCGGCGTCCAGGGCGAGGGCGCCGACCGGCAGTTCGAGACGAAGGGCGACGCCAACGAGGACGTGGACGCGAGCACGGTGCCGGCGGGGAACGTCCTCGGGACGGTGCTCGTCACTATCCCGTACATCGGCTACGTCATCCAGGCGGTCAACTCGCGGGAGGGGTTCCTGCTTCTCGTTGCGATCCCGATCGGACTGCTGATCGTGACGGAACTCTGGTCGCTTCTGGCGGCGAGTCGCGGCGCCTCGCAGGGCGGTTCGGACGCAGAGGCGGACGGGTCGGCCACGACGGGAGCGTCGACCGCCGCCGCGACCGATTCGGACGCCACCGCGGTCGATTCGGACGCGGCCACCGCGACCGGCGCGGCAGCCGGAGGCGATCGGAATCTGGAGGCGACCACAGCCGTCGAGGAGCCGGACGAGGACGTCGTCCTCACCGAGAACGACCTCCAGCTCTCGACCGGCGTGTTGGTCCTCGTCACGCCCTACTGCGTCTACATCGCGTGGGAGCTGCAGACGTCGCTTTCGATCGCCGTCGCGTTCGCGGCCGTGCTCTCGACGCTCGCGATCGGCGGCGCGATGGTCTCGATGCGGTTGAGCGGCGGTGAGAGCGACGAGGACGACGGGACCGACGTCGATCCGGAGGCGGATTCGGACGGATCCAACGAAACTGACGAGGCACGCGGAGCGGATGGGACGCCGGAAATCGTCGACTCCGGGACCGGCGGAACGGACGGAGCGGGAAGCCTCACGGATGGCGGCGATCCCGCCGGTTCCGACCCCGATCCCGAGTCCGCCGCGTCGATCGATGGAGCGACCCAATCGACGGAAGCGAAAGCGGAGGATCGCGTCGAGATCCCGGTGGAAAACGGCGCCCGGGTCGACGAGTCGGCGATGGGCGCCGCTCGAGACACGACGGGGCGAAACGGGGAGGATCAGAAATGACAACCGAAAGATACGGTCGATTGGCGGTCGGGATCGTCTGTCTGTGCGTCACGCTCGCCGCCTTCGGCGGCGGCGCGGCGACGGTGGCGCTGCTCGGCGATTCGGCGGCGGTGAGCGGCACGATCGAGACCGGAGAGATACCGGACGGGTACACGACGGACGTCGTGGAGCGGAACTACGGCAACGCGGATGCCGAGGTGGAGATCGCGACGCTGAACGAGACCGAAGAGGACGGTGAGGAGGGCGACGAGCAGAAAAAGCCGAACGCGAAGCGAGGCGGGAACGGTGGCGGAAACGGGAACGGCGGCCAACCCATCGGTCTGCTGGGCGGCGTGAACGAGGAAAAATCCCCCGACGACGAGGAAGCTCAGGAGGGCGAGGACGGAGAACTGGGAGAAGACGACGTGCAGGAAGACGACGTGCAGAAAGACGGTGCGGAGGGCGGCGAGCAGGGCGACGAGGCCGGGGAAGTTCCCGACGAGGAGGACGGTGGAGACGACGAGGAGAACGGTGGAGATGGCGAAGCGAAGGAGAACGACGACGCGGAATCGGACGAGAAGGACGAGCAGATGGACGAAGACGAGGATCCGGACGACGAGCAACCGGCGAACCCGGACGAAGGCGATGACAACGATGGCGACGACGAGAACGCCAACGGCGATGAGAACGACGAGAAGGAAACGGACGGCGGCGACGAGGATACCGACGCCGACGCCGACGCCGACGAGAACGATGGCGATACGGACACGGACGCGGACGACGAACAGGATGGCGGAGCCGAAGGCGACACGGATGGTGACGACGACGGATCGTCCGGCGACGGAGACGATGGATCGAACGGCGGCGAAGACGAATCGTCCGGCGACGGGGACGGCGGATCTGACGGCGGATCCGGTACTGGCGGCCAGAATACCGGCGGCAGTTCCGGAGGCGATGGCGAGTCCGGCGACGACGGCAGCGGCAGCGAGGATGCGGACTCCGACACGGAGTGATTGAGGCGGGGCCACTCCAGAGCGAGCGTTTATCCCGGATGGAGCGACTATTCACGGACATGTCCGTCGCCGGTCCACCCGTTCCAGCCCTCGCCGAACGCGCCGAGGCGTGCGCGACCCGCCTGCGTGAGGCCGACCGCGTCCTGCTCGCCTCCCACATCGACGCGGACGGGCTCACGAGCGGCGCGATCGCCACGAGCGCGCTCTCGCGGGCGGGGATCGACCACGAGGTCGTCTTCGAGAAGCAGCTCGACGAGGAGTCGATCGCGGCGATCGCGGAACGCGAGTTCGACACCGTCCTGTTCACCGACTTCGGCTCCGGCCAGCTGGACGCGATCGCCGAACACGAGGCGGCGGGCGCGTTCACCCCGGTGATCGCGGACCACCACCAGCCCGCCGACGCCGAGACGGAGTACCACCTCAATCCGCTGCTCTTCGGACTCGACGGCGCGTCGGAGCTGTCGGGGGCGGGCGCGAGCTACGTGCTCGCACACGCGCTGGACCCCGAGAATCGCGACCTCGCGGCGCTTGCGGTCGTGGGAGCGATCGGCGACATGCAGGGCGGTACCGAGGGACTGACCGGGGCGAACGAGGGGATCGTCGACCACGCCGTCTCGGCCGGTGTGGTCGAGAGCGGAACGGATCTAACCCTCTACGGGAAACAGACCCGGCCCCTGCCGAAGCTTCTCGAGTACGCGAGCGACGTGCGGATCCCCGGCGTCTCGAACGACGAGGCGGGCGCGATCGCGTTCCTGTCGGACCTCGATCTCGAGTTGCGCTCCGAGGACGGCGAGTGGCGTCGGTGGGTCGATCTCACCGACGAGGACCGGCGAACGCTCGCGAGCGCGCTGATGCAGCGGGCGGTCGCGAGCGGCGTGCCCGCGGACCGGATCGAGGAGCTGGTCGGGACCGCCTACACCCTCACCGACGAGGAGCCGGGCACCGAGCTACGCGACGTCAGCGAGTTCTCGACCCTGCTCAACGCGACGGCGCGGTACGAGCGCGCGGACGTCGGACTCGCGGTCTGTCTCGGCGAGCGCGGGGCGGCCCTCGAGCAGGCGCGAACCCTCCTGCGAAACCACCGGCGGAACCTCTCGGAGGGACTGCAGTTCGTGAAGGCCGAGGGAGTGACCCACGAGGATCACCTCCAATGGTTCGACGCCGGGTCGCGGATCCGCGAGACGATCGTCGGGATCGTCGCCGGAATGGCGATCGGCTCGCCCGCGGTCGACGCCTCGAAGCCGATCGTCGCGTTCGCGAGAAAGGACGCCGACCACCTGAAGGTGTCCGCACGCGGGTCACATCGGCTGGTCCGAAAGGGGCTCGACCTCTCGGCCGTCATGGGCGAGGCGTCGCGGGCCGTCGAGGGCGAGGGCGGCGGCCACGACGTCGCCGCGGGGGCGACGATCCCCGACGGAACACGGCGGGAGTTCCTCGAGACCGCGAACGCGATCGTCGGCGATCAGCTCGGGTGAGTGGGCGGCGGTCAACCCGGATGAGCGGGCAGCGAGAACGCCTCCGTCGACGGCTCACTCCTCGTAGATCGACTCGAAGGCGGCGGCGTATCGGTCACGGATCGCGCGACGTTTCTTCTTCATCGTCGGGGTGAGGAGGCCGTTCTCCCGAGTGAAGGGTTCGGGGACGAGCCGAAACCGCTTGATCCGCTCGTGGGATTCGAATCCCTCGTTGACCCGATCGACCGTTTCGGCGATCCGCTCGCGGACACGATCGTCCGCACATATCGCCGCGCGGTCGTCGGGCAGGTCGATCCCGCGGTCGGCGGCCCACGCCGAAAGCGCCTCGACGTCGGGGACGACGAGTGCGCCGACGAACTTCCGAGCGTCCCCGACGACCAGCCCGGTCTCGACGAGGTCGCTCCCGGCGAGCGCGTCCTCGATCGGTTCGGGCGCGACCGTCTTGCCGGTCGAGAGGACGATGAGGCTGTCGGCGCGCCCGCGGAACTCGATATAGCCGTCGGGGCGCAACTCGACGACGTCGCCGGTCCGGAACCGGCCGTCGTCGGTGAACGCCTCCCGGTTCGCCTCGGGAGCGTCGAGGTAACCGTTCGTCACCTGCGGTCCCTCGACCAGGAGCTCGCCGATCTCGCCGCCGCGATCGGGTTCCAGATCCCCTCCCACCGAGCGATCGAGGCTGACGTCGGTGTCGATCACGGGCGGGCCGATGGTACCGACTTCGGGCGCGTCCGGCGGGTTGAGCGAGACGACTGGCGAGGTCTCCGTGAGGCCGTATCCCTCGAGGATCGGGACGCCCATCGCGTGATAGCGGTCACAGAGATCCGAGGAGAGCGGGCCGCCGCCGGAGATGAGGAAGTCGATCTCGCCGCCGAACGCCTCCCGAGCGGACGAGAGCACGAGCGAGTCGGCGACGGAACGTTTGAGCGAGGAGAGCGGACCATCGGGTGCGGTTCGGCGGAGGTCGGACGACGAGCCGACGTCGATCGCCCACTCGAGGAGCCGCGCTTTGATCGATGACTCGGCGACGTTCCTGCGGATCGCGGCGTCGAGCTTCTCGTAGACGCGAGGCACGCCGGTCGCGACGGTCGGGGAGACGAGCGAGAGGTCCTCCGCGAGCGTGTCGGGGCTCTCGGCGTAGGCGACGGTGGCGCCGGAGGCGAACATGAGGTAGTGGCCGACCAGCCGCTCGAAGACGTGGGCGAGCGGGAGGTAGGAGAGCGCCGTCGAGTGGGAACCGAGGTGCGGCGTTCCGGACGTGTCGTCCAGCGTTTCCGAGCCACGATCCGACGATCCGGCGTGCCGGCGCGGCCCGAGCCGGGTGTAACACTGCGCGATGTTCGCCCGGAGGTTTCGGTGGGTGAGCATGACGCCCTTGGGTCGGCCGGTCGTCCCCGAGGTGTAGATGAGGCTCGCGAGGTCGTCCGCCCGCCGGTCCACGAGCCAGGAGTCGTAGGCGGCCCGATCGAAGGACGCCGATCCGCGCTCGTACAGGTCGCCGAGAGAGAGGGTCGGACACTCGGAGCCGGACGGCGCGTCGGAAGCCTCCGCACCGGCGACACCGTCCGAGACTGCATCCATCGTGACGACGGCTCGAAGGTCGTGACCCAGCTCGTCTTCGATCTCGCGGACCCGTTGGACGTGGTCGGCGTGTTCGCCCACGACGACGGTCGCCGTGGCGTCGTCGAGGAGGTGGCGAAGCCGGGAGGGGGACGCCGACGGATAGACGGTGGTGACGACGCCGCCGGCCGCGAGAACGGCGAAGTCGACGTGGGCCCACTCCATGCGCGTCCGAGCGTAGATCGCGACCCGCGTTCCCGGTCCGACGCCGACCTCGCGAAACCCCGCGGCCAGGCGTTCCACGATCGATCGCATCCGGTCGTAATCGATCCCGGCGTACGAGCCGTCCGGCGCCTCCGGGATCACGCCTGCCTCGACCAGCGAGCGATCGTGGACGCCGCCCTTGTAGCGTTGGGCGGTCCGGTCGCCGTAGCGCTCGGCACAGCGGTCGAACGTCCGCGGGATCGTCCCGGGCAGCGACAGTCGCTCCGAGAACTGCGACTCGGCCTCGCGGTAGCTCATCGCGGCTCCTCCTCGGGAGAGTCCTCCCGATCGAGGTGGGATAACACGCCGCGTGCGTTGAGTGCGGCGTTCGCACGCACGCGCTCTTCGGTCCAGACGCCCTCCGAGTCGGCCGTCTCCCGGAAGTGCCGAACGACCGTCTCGTCGTCGCCGAGTTCGGCGCGTTTCTCTCTCACGGCCTGTACCCACTCGACGTAGGTCCGCTTTATGCGCGGAACGATCTCGGAGTCGTACTTTCGGGGGCCGAAGTGGGAGAAACAGAGCACTTCGGGGTCGAGACCCGCGATCGTGGAGGCGTCGGACAGCGACGCGTCGAGGTCGAACTGCGGCGGCGGGGCGGTCGGCCGGATCGCGTCGATCCGGGGGACGTAGATGCCGGCCGCGTCGGCCGTGAAGACGACGCCGTCGTCCGGCTCGTGGAAGATCGTCTGGTGTGGGGCGTGGCCCGGGGCCCCGTAGACGTCGAGTCGACGGTCGCCGAGGTCGATCGGATCGCCGTCGGCGAGGCCGTCGATGCGGTCGTCGGGGACGGGTTCGGGTTCGACGTAGTGGCGCCACTGGTCGCCGACGGCTGCCTTCGTCCCCTCGACGAGCCGGGTCGGATCGACCAGGTGGCGGACGCCGCGTTCGTGGATCCGGACCGCGGCGTTCGGGTACCGTTCCGCGAGGAACCCCGCACCGCCCGCGTGATCGAGGTGGGCGTGGGTCGGGAGGATCCACGCGAGGTCGGCGGCGTCGATGCCGAGCTCGGAGAGCGTCTCGAAGAGCAGCTCGCGGTTCGTTCCGATCCCCGTGTCGATCACGGCCGGATCGGGGGTATCGTAGACGTAGACCGACCCGTATCCGGTCGTCCCGTACATCCCGGTCTCGTGGTAATACAGGTCCTCGACGCCGCGGACCGCCTCGAACGCCCCCGGTTCGAGTCCGCTTCCGTCGGCGGCGCGTGGATGGTGGCGTCTCACACGCGAACGTGTCTCGGGTGGTCGGTTAAGCGTTGTCGGTCGGACGTCTCACTCCGGTGAGACGCCAAAGCGGTCGGACGTCTCACTCCGGTGAGACACCAAAGCGGTCGGACGTCTCACTCCGGTGAGACGCCAAAGCGGTCGGACGTCTCACTCCGGTGAGACGCCGACGGTAAGAAGCGTTCCCCACGTCCGATACCGGTCGACCATCGCCTCGCGCGTCTCCCAGTCCTCGGTGGGGAACTCCTCGGCCGGCGGGATCTCCGTCTCGCGGTCGGGGATCGCGTCCTGTGCGGCGACGAACAGCCCCGCCTCGCGGAACGCCTCGCGATACTGCGCGCGGTTCCACAGGGTCATGTCCACGGAGATCTTCTCCTGCCACTCGTGGGTGTGCTCGCTCTCGGCGAAGAAGTTGACGGCACAGTAGAACGTCCCGCCGGGTTTGAGGACGCGTCGAACCTCCGAGAGCGTCGAGTGGGGGTCGCTCGCGTAGTAGAACGCCTCCATCGAGAAGACGTGATCGACGGCGTCGTCGCGAAACGGGAGCGCGTCGAAGTCGCCGACCAGAAACTCGATCGCCGCGTCGTCCGTGTACTCGCGGGCGTTCCGAACCATCTCCGGAGCGCCGTCGAGACCGTATCCGGATCCGATGTCCCGTTCGCGAAGGGCGCGAAGCGCGTATCCCGATCCGGTGCCGAGATCGACGACGGCGTCGCCCGGTTCGACCGGCATCCGGGCCAGAACGTGTTTCGCGGTGTGCCAGTGTCGCCGCTCCATGCCCCGGTCGCGTCCCTCCGCCGCCCAGTCGTCGAACTCCTCGCGAACGCTCATACTCAACGTGCGTGCGGCGAGGTGAAAACCGGTTCGGACGCTCGGACTCGGAGCGCTCGGTCGCGTCCAACGGGACCGACCGCGTTTCCAACGGCGGATTTTTGACCCAGGGGAACCGACGCGGCGTATGAAACGACCGCGGGCGCTCCGCCGGCCGAACTTCCGGATCGCGGACTCGGCCCAGCAGACCGTCGGCGGGTTCCTGCTTGCGGGACCCTTCGTCGTGACCGAGGAGGTGTGGGTCCTCGCGAGGGGGATGAACGCGATCCAGGCCGTCCTGACGGCCGGCGTCGTCGCGGCGATCGGATACGCGGCGCTCTACCGGGCCGACACCGGCCGCGAGCCCGAGGAGGAACAGGCGGTCGCCGGGATCCCGATCCGGTTTCTGTCGCTGATGACGGTGTCGTTCGGATCGGTGTTAGTTCTCGCGCTGCTTTTCGACGCGCCGGAGACCTTCCTGATCGACCAAGGGATGACCGGACGGGCGGTGTGGATCACGACCGCGAAGGCGGTCACCGTCGGCGCCGTCTTCAGCGTCGTCGGGGCGGCGACGGCCGACAGCGTGTTCTGATCGTTGCTGGATGCGGTTGCGGAATCAAAGGGTGCCTCCCGGGATCGATCTCGCGCCTGCAAACCAGTTAAGTCCGTTCGGGGGTAGCGGCGTGTATGGAGTACACGTTGGCCATCGAGAACGGCCCCGAAACGATCCCCGGCGGCACCGGACTGCTTTTGATACACCCGAGCATCGGCGAGACCGACCGCATCGACACCGACTTCCTGAAGGCCGATACCGACGCGTTTCTCGTGGTCTCGACGCGGACGACGGCCCGCGAGGTCGAACAGAAGCTCGAGTACTACGACGTCGACGAGTCGACGGCGACGATCCTCGATACGATCTCGGTCGAACGGGGATACTCGCGACGGTCCGGCGACGACGTCCACTACGTCGCCTCGCCGGACGACCTCGACGGCGTGGTCGACTCGATAGAGCGCTTCCTCGCGGAACACGACGGGAAGCTCCGCGTCTCGATCGACTCGCTGACGGAGATGGCCTACTACGCGGACGAGGAGGCGGCACAGGAGGCGGCCGCCTCGATCCTCGAGCTGCTCGACGAACACGACGCAGTCGGGCTGTTTCACCTCTCGAAGGAGGTCCACGACGACGCGCACATCGATCGGTTTCGGGAGCTCTTCGACGGCGTCGTCGACCTGCAGGCGGACGGCAGCGTGACGGTCGAGATGCGGTAGCGATCAGCGATCGTTCATCACGATCCGCCCACCACCCACCACTAATCGCCGTCCAGCGCCTCGAGCGTGCGTTCGGTCCAAGCCACCGCGTAGTCGGGCCCGTGTTCGAGGTAGACCGAGGCGTCGAGGGCCGCGAACGGCGCCGGGAGGTCGAGGTCGTGGCGGACCGCGGAGCAGGCGTACTCGGTCGCGGCGGCGAAGTCGGTCTCCCCGCGGGCGATCCGTCCGGGGAGCGCCTCGAGGCGATCGGTCAGTCGATCGCCGGCGTCAACCCACGCGTCGTGGAGCCGGTCGTGTTCGCCCGCCCACCCGGCGAAGGTCTCGCGGGTCACGAGGCCGATCCAGGCGTCGAAGAGCGCGTTGGCGATCTGATAGACGTCCGCCGGCCCGGGATCGCCGAGGGCGTCGGTGCCGCGTATCGCGGCGTCGAGATCGCGGTATCGCTCGCCGAAGAAGGGGAGAAAGTGGTCCGGGATCGCGGTTCCGTTCGGGGCTTCCGCGCCGATCTCGACGAGGGCGCGCGCGATCAGGAACGCGAGGAAGTCGTCGGGCGTGTGCTCGCCGCGGCGCTTGCAGATCACCGTCTCCGGAACCGTCTGATCGGTCCAAACGACGGTCCCGTCGCCGGGCATTCCGACGGTGAAATCCCCGCCGCAGTAGCGGTACAGAACCTGTGGCGCGTCCTCGGGGAGCCAGTCGGTCGGGTGGCTCGCCGGATCGAGTCGATCGACGAGGAGCCCGAGGTCCTCGGCCGCGGCCGGCGGGATCGTCTCGAAGTCGGCGTCCGCATCGAGGACCGGAGTCCCCGGCGCGTGCGTCGACCGAACCGCCTCGAGGTCCGCCGGAAGCTCGCGCGTCGAGAACATTCAGCCGAACGCGTACATCAGGACGATGAGGATCGAAAGAACAGCCGAGGCGCCGACCGTTCCGAGGACGACCTTCGTTGGGGTGCTCATACCGTGGCTCGGATCGCCGGTCGCTTAAATCCATCCGGTTCGTCCCGAGACGGGAAGCTCCGGTGGATGTTTTTAAGTGTAGTTCGACCGATCACCGACCGTGCGCGTACGAGACGCCGTCGAGAACGACGCGGAGGCGATCGCGGCGCTGTCGGGACGGCCCGTCGACGCCGCTCGCGAGATGGTTCACGACCGCTCGGTCCGCGTGGCGGTCGCGAACGACGAGCCCGGATCGACTCGCGAGGCCGCCGAGGCGTCGGACGAACCGATCGGATACGTCGCCTTCGACGCCCGCAGGGGTACCGTCCACGTGACCGGATTGGACGGCGATCGGACGGCGTTGAAACGCCTGTTGGAGGAGCCGAAACGCTTCGCGTCCGGCGAGGGACTGGCGATCGAGGCGATCGTGGACCGGGAGGAGACGGAGCGTCGAGAGCTGTTGGAGGATGCCGGATTCGATCGGGCGGGCGCTGGTCCACGATTCGAGGGGACGCCGACGGTTCGCTATCGGATCGAGGTCGACGACCGACGGTGATGCTGGACGGGAGAACAGCCCCGTTCGAGGAGATCCGATCACGAGAACTTGTGGACGGTCATCTCGAGCGTGTCGAGATCGAGGACGGGAGCGAAGCCGGCGTCGGGATCGATGTTGACGGACCGCTGGAAGTCGGTCTGAGCCTGCCAGCACCCGGAGTTGACCGCGAGCACGTTGTGGTACTTCCCCCAGCCGAGCTTGTGGACGTGGCCGGTGTGAAACACCTCGGGGACGTTCTCGATCACCAGGTGGTCGCGCTCCTCCGGGGCCACCCGCGTGTGGCCGCCGAACTGCGGGGCGACGTGGCGCTTCTTGAGGAGCTGGTACATCGCCCGGTGGGGCTCGTCGTAGCTCGCCTTCTCGGCGGGGAGCTCCGCGATGACCTCGTCGAGCGAGACGCCGTGGTACATCAACACCGAGACGTTCTCGACGGTGACCATGGCCGGGTTCGAGACGATCCGCGAGTCGTGAGCGGACATGATGCCCCGGAGCTCCTCGTCGAAGGCGGGTTGGGGTTCCGCGAGCCGGACGGCGTCGTGGTTGCCGGGGATCATGACGACCTCGAGGTCGGCGGGAACCTCCTTGAGGTGCTCGGAGAACCGCTCGTACTGCTCGTAGATGTCGACGATGTCGAGCTCCTCGTCCTGGTCGGGATAGACGCCGACGCCCTCGACCATGTCGCCGGCGATGAGCAGGTACTCGATCGCCTCGGCCTCCTCGGTGTGGAGCCAGCTGGAAAACGACTGCCAGGCGTCCCGCATGAACTCCTGGGAGCCGACGTGAACGTCCGAGATGAGCGCGGCCTGGACCTGCCGGTCCGCGAAGCTCGGCTGGAACGTCCGGGGGACGTCCGGGAAGTGGACCGAATCCGCAAAGAGGATCCCGGCGTCGTCCGAGAGCGTCCCGTCGATCGCGAGACACTCGTCCAGGAGGATCTCGTCGACGAGGTCCGCGATCCCCTTATCCTTCATGATCAACGCCGGAAACGTCCCCGTGGTGTCCTCGAGTTCGACGAGCCAGTGGCCGGACTTCGTCGATCGCACGTCGTTGACGAGGCCGATCATCGCCGCGTCGCTGCCGCCCGGCATGTCCGCGATCGCGCTGGCCGGCCGGTGGTTGACGCGGCCGCCGAGCAGCCTCGAGAGCCGCTCGTACCGGTCACGGAAGGTTCTGACGAAGTCGGCGTATTCCCCCGTACCGGTGCTTCGCCCGGTCATGTCGTCCGCGATCTCGATCGCCCGTTCCACGGGAGCCGATCGTTCCGTGGACGTCGATCGCTCCGTGGGGGTGTTCGGGGCCTCCGTGGAGGCGTTCGGGCCCTCCGTGGCGGTATCCGGACCGTCCGTGGTCGGGCCGGGACCGTCCGTGGATGACGCAGGTGATTCCGCGGACACGGTCCGGCCGCCAGGGGGCGCGGAATCTCGATCGGAAGCGGTGTCGGTCGTCCTCCCCTCCCCAGGCGAACCGATCGATGTTCCCTCGCGTCCGCGATCGAATTCGTCCGTCTCCCGATCGGCTTCCGGGTCGACTTTGTCCCCGTGTGTAGACCCCTTCGTTTCAACTGGAGATCGGCGTTCCGATTCGCCGGATGGATCGGCGGTGGTTCGAGTCGAAACGGAGGGGTCCGACGACGTGACGGAGCGGACGTGGTCGGCGGTGATCCGGAGTGCGTCCTCGGGAGCCGTCTCGACGACGTCCTCGAGCGTGGCGTCCGGGTCGCCCGCGTTCGCGATCAGCGTGACGGCCTCGCGCTCGGCGTTGTAGCCGCGGTCCGCGAGCTCGGCCACGATCCGGGAGGTCGTCTCGAGTGGCACGTCAGACCGCAGGGGAAGCGGGGCCAAAAGAATGCCGAACGGGGAAGCTTCCGAACGGGGGAACGCGGATCGACTCGAAAGCGAAGTCGAACGGAAGAACGCCTCGCTCGACCCAGAACCTTCAAACCGGAACACGACGAACGGACGGGTAATGGGTTCGGGAGGAGGTCGATCGGACGAGCCGTCGGGCGATCGAACGGGGACGGAGAACGTCCGATCCGACCGCTCCACCGAGGAAGCGGCGAACGGTGAAGACGGGAGCGGAGAAGCGGGAAACCACGACGTCGATTCCGGGGTTGGAGCCGAACCGGATCCAAGAGTCAGTTCCGATCCGGACCGCAGTCCCGAGAGACGAAGTCTCGAGAGCGAATCGGCCGACCCGATCGACGGCTTCGAGTGGAGCCGAAACGAAACTCGAGAATCGATCGAAAACGAGAATTCGGGCGCGACGGGCGCCATCCGACGGTTCCTCTCGGCCGACCGGGGGCCGGCGATGTGGATCCGCGAGATGGCGACGAGCGTGTTGATCGTGCTTCTCGTCGGGTTGCTCCTGTTCGGAGTGAGCGGGGTGTGGCCGCCGATGGTGGCCGTCGAGTCGGGAAGCATGGATCCGAACATGGTGAAAGGCGACCTGATCGTGGTCACGGATCCGGGACGGTTCGCCCCCGAGGCGGCGACGAACGATCGGGGGATAGTGTCCTACGAGCGCGGGGAGGACGCCGGATATCGTTCGTTCGGGACCTACGGGTCCGTAGTGGTGTTCTCCCACCCGGGACGGATCGGGTCGCCGATCATTCACCGCGCCAGGTTCCACGTCGAGGGGGGAGAAAACTGGGTCGATCGGGCGGACGAGCGATACCTCGGGAGCCAGGATTGTTCGGATATCACCCACTGTCCCGCCCCGCATTCGGGATACATCACGAAGGGGGATGCGAACTCGCGGTACGACCAGGTGAACGGGGTCGCGCCGCCGGTTCGATCCGAATGGATAACCGGCGTTGCTCGCGTTCGGATCCCCTACCTCGGCTGGCTCCGACTGATCGCGACCGGAGAGGCGACGACCGAGGAGTTCTTCGACACGGTGATCCGAGGACAGGGGACGGTCGCGTCCGTTCCGGACCCCGGAGGATTCGAGGATTTCGATCCGATCGACGGGATCGATCCCGTCACCGTCACGGTCGGCGGGGCCACGGCGATCACGTACGGACGGGTCCGGGGGACGTAAGCGGCCGAGAACTGACCCGACGGATTTCGACCGATCGGCCGATCGGACGGATCAGTCGTGGATCAGTTGTCGAATCGAGCCTGAACGAACGGCTGGGCGTTCTCGATGTCGCCGAGCCGCGAGTCCGACAGGAGGACGGCCTCGGTCTCCTCGAGCGGGACGGAGAGGCTCATCTCCTTGGTCCGGCCGTATCGGCCCTTCGAGACGACGACGGCGTTGACGATGCCGAGCATGTCGAGTTCCGAGATGAGGTCGGTCACGCGACGCTGGGTCAACACGTCGGCGTCGATCTCCTCACAGAGGCGTTTGTAGATGTTGAACACCTCTCCCGTGTTGATGTTGTGGACGCCGTTCTTCTCGAGGAGGATGATCGAAAAGAGGACGATCTTGCTCTGGGTCGGAAGCGTTCTGACCACCTCGACGACGCGGTCGAGTTCGATCTTGTCCTGTGCCTGTCGGACGTGTTCCTCGCCGACGATCTCGGCCTGTGACCGCTCGGCCAGCTCGCCGGCTGTCCGGAGGAGATCGAGGGCGCGTCGGGCGTCACCGTGCTCCTGGGCGGCGAAGGCCGCACAAAGCGGGATCACGTCGTCGGTGAGCGCGTCGGGTTTGAACGCCACGTCGGCGCGGTGCTGGAGGATGTCACGGAGCTGGTTGGCGTCGTAGGGCGGAAAGACGATCTCCTCCTCGCCGAGGCTCGATTTGACCCGGGGATCGAGGAAGTCGGTGAACTTCAGGTCGTTCGAGATCCCCATGATCGAGATCCGGGAGTTGTCGAGCTCCGAGTTCATCCGCGAGAGGTTATACAGCGTGTCGTCGCCGGACTTCTCGACGAGCTTGTCGATCTCGTCGAGCATGATGACGACCACGCGCTCGCGATAGTCGACCGCCTCGAAGAAGGTCGAGTAGACGCGGTCGGTGGGCCATCCGGTCATGGGCACCTCCTCCATGTCCGCCGCGTCGTCCTCGAGTTCGGCGATCCGGTCCTCGATCGCCTCGACGTCGTCGAACTCGGAGCCGGCGATCGGGCCGGATGGATCGGCGGCATCGCTTGAGGCGGAATCGGTGGAGACGGAATCAACGGGAGTGGAATCGGTGGAGGTGGAATCGCCGGAGGTCACGCCGTCGTCCGGAGCGGAGTCGGAGGCGGAAGCGGCGTCGGCAGTGGAGTCGAAACGGTCGTCGACGGGGTCGGAGTCGTCCTCGAGACGTGATCGGAGCTCCCGAAGTTCCTCGATCCGGTCGTCGATGACCGCCTCGTTCTGCTCGATGAACTCGTTGGCGAGCTGCGCGAGCACGCGGTACTGTGTATCGGTCACCTCGCAGTTGATGTACTGAACGTCGCAGGGAACCTCGTACTTCGTCGAGGTGGACTCGAGCTCGTTGGAGACGAACTTGGCGGAGGCGGTCTTTCCGGTGCCGGTCTTTCCGTAGATCAGGATGTTGGAGGGGGTCTCCCCGCGAAGCGCGGAGACGAGAATCGTGGCCATCCGGTTGATCTGGTCGTTCCGGTGTGGAAGCTCACGGGGGGTGTAGGAGGGTCGAAGCACCTCCTTGTTCTCGAATATCGGCTCCCCGGAGAGCAGGTCGTCGAAGAGGCCCTGCGTCTGTTCGTCGCCGTCCTCGTCGTCGAGAACCACGCCGTCGAGGTCGACGTCCGGCGAGGAGCGATCGCGACTCGAGGGATCGGGTGAATCGACGTCGGCCCCGATCGATCGGCCGGTTTCGGATGGCTTCGGGTTCCCCGCGGAGTCCGGGATCACGTTCGTCTCCGCGTTCGGATTCGTGTTCGTCTCCGCGTCGTCATTCACCCCGGTGTTCGGAATCGTCTTCGTGTGGACATCGGTCAGTACATCGTCGTCACCGGGTACATCGTCGTCAGCGTCGGTCGTGGCGTCGTCTATGACGCCTGACGTCACATCGCCATCGTCGTCACGTTCGTCGTCATCCCCGTCACGAGCGTCGGCTTCTCCATCACGTTCGTCGTCCTGTTCCTCGTCCTGTTCGTCGAGATCCTCGACGGGATCGGATCCCGACTGGGCCGTGGATGGATCCTTTCGCGTCGAACTATTCGAACCGGTTTCGTCGATCGCCTCCCCCTGTGTCGTGTCGTTTTGACCCATTTCCAACCCCTCTGTTTCATGTGGAGAACACCCCGAAGGGAGCGGAGATATCGGCGTTGGGCGGCATGAACCCGATGGATACGTGAGATCGCTCGAGACGGGGCGTCCAGATGATGCAAGCGAAACAGATGTGCACATACGGTAAAAGTATTGTCCTCTCCAATTGAAAGGAAGGTGGGTGTGACGAATGGATCGAAGGTGTGGTGAACGGATCGATCCCACAGGCTCATGTCGCGAGAACGCTGCTAGTCAACGATCGGGACGGATTATCAGCGATTCATAAACCGTCGATAGTTTCGATAGTCAACGTGTGCCTTGGTCTGCAAGGAATCCTCCGAAGCGGACAACGAGTACTGTCCGATCAAATATCGATCGACGTGGCCTGATCCTCTGCACTCGGTCGATCACGCCTTTTTCCCTTCGTCTTCTTCCATCCATCCACCGACCCCCCACCCCTTCGTTTCGAGTGGAACCAGAAGGGAAGACGTTGGACGTGAGCTCGAAGTGGATTCCGGAATATAATTCTCTGTAGAATAGATAAAATAAATATATATTGGGTGTGAATAATACCTCTTTCTGCAGTACGGGTCCGTTACTCTACAACACATAATAAAACCACCGTTATTTGATCGCCCTCTCTCCGACCCCCACCCCTCCAGATCGAGTTCCACCCGAAACGAAGGGGTTGGGGGGTGGTCGTCTCACCGACCCAACGTTGGACCGATCCAACGTGCAACTTACCCGCCGCCGGACTCACCCAACGTCGGACCTATCACCAATCCAACGTCGGACCTCGGCGATCGACGAGAACTCGACGGATCCGTCATCGTTACTGCAAGACCGTAGGGCATGGTATGCGACATCTCGGATCGCGATATTCAATAGATACTGGTATACAATATCACGGATCGTGACGCACAATATCACGGATCGTGACGCACGGTATTGTGAACCGTGCCACACAATATCTGCCGATGTCGCGTCCTCAACCACGGTCCGGGGAATCGCCGGCCTCGCCGCGTCTGACGCAGTTCTTAAGTGAGAGCGGCGTGGAAACTGCGGTATACTCCCCGCGCGGTCGCAGGGACGGAGGCCAGGATGGGACTGCTCACGAATCTCAAAGACAGCATCTCGCGAGCCACTGACCGGCTGTTTGCGGAGGACGAGCCGAAGCGGATCGGCATCTACGGACCGCCAAACGCCGGAAAGACGACGCTTGCGAACCGTATCGCCCGAGACTGGACCGGCGACGCCGTCGGTCCGGAAAGCCACATACCCCACGAGACGAGACGAGCTCGTCGCAAGGAGGACGTCGAGATCGAACGGAACGGACGGACCGTGACGATCGACATCGTCGACACCCCCGGGGTCACGACCAAGGTCGACTACACCGAGTTCCTCGACCACGAGATGGAAAAGGACGACGCGGTCCGTCGCTCGCGCGAGGCCACGGAGGGCGTCGCGGAGGCGATGCACTGGCTCCGCGAGGACGTCGACGGCGTCATCTATGTCCTCGACTCCTCAAGCGATCCGTTCACGCAGGTCAACACGATGCTCATCGGGATCATCGAGTCGCAGGACCTCCCCGTGTTGATCCTCGCGAACAAGACCGACCTCCCGGAATCGAACGTCCAGCGCGTCGCGAACGCCTTCCCCCAACACGAGACGATCCCGCTTTCGGCCCTGGAGGGCGACAACATGGACGAGGTATACGACAAGATCGCGGAGTACTTCGGATAATGCCCGAGGCAACACCCGACGAGTCCCCCGATGGAGTCCCGGGGGGATCGAATCCCGACGGCGACGATGGCGTACCCGGCGACGACGGCGTGCCCGGCGACGACGACGGCGTACGCATCGATCTGATAAGCGGCGCCCGAATGGAGGGGCTCACGAGCATGGAGAAGATCCGGCTCATTCTCGACGGCGTCCGCGACGGCAACATCGTCATCCTCGAGGAGGGGCTCTCGCCCGACGAGGAGTCGAAGCTCATCGAGGTCACGATGACGGAGATCAGCCCCGACGACTTCAGCGGCATCGAGATCGAGACGTATCCCCGATCCGACGCCGGCGACAAGACGCTCCTCGATCGGATCATGGGCCGTGAGTCGACCCAGAAGCTCACCGTCATCGGCCCCGCCAACCAGCTCAAAACGCTGCACAAAGACGAGACGCTCATCAGCGCGCTCGTCTCCCGCCGGTAGATGCCACACCAGTGTACGGAGTGCGGCCGAACCTTCGCCGACGGCTCGAAGCAGATGCTCTCCGGCTGTCCCGACTGCGGCGGCAACAAGTTCCAGTTCAGACCCGGATCCGCGATCGATCCCGACGAACGAGGGGGCGGGCCCGCCGATGCGTCCGATGCCTCCGGTGGGGTCGGAGCGTCCGATGGCCCCGGTGGAGTCGGAGACGAGGAATCCGCGCGAACCGCAAACGTCGGCGGCTCCGCTTCCCGATCCGGATCTGGATCGGAATCCGGATCGGGACCGAGATCCGACCCCGATGACGCAACGGAGATCGACGACGACGCTTCCGGCATGGAGGATCACGCCCAGGCCGACGCTCGCTCCGCGGTCGTAAGCTCCGACGAGCTGTCGGTCACCAAGGAGTCGGATTCGTTCGGGTCGCCGGAGGGGTCCGCCGCCGACTCCGACCCCGACGTCGATCCCGGTCGCGGCGAGAACGCCTCGGACGCTCCCGCCGACCACCCGGACACGGACCCCGCTCCGGATCACGATCCGAGCCCGGAACTCGCGGAACTCCGCGAGGAACTCAACGACCAGTTCGAGAGCATCCGGATCGTCAGTCCGGGCCAGTACGAACTCAACCTGATGGAGCTGTACGACAGACAGGAGTACATCATCTCCTTACAGGAGGACGGCCGCTACGTCATCGAGATGCCGGGCGATTGGGGCCCCGACGAGGACTGACTTCCCGATTCTCGCCGCACGTCCCCCTTTCGACACTCAGAATTCGATCGTCGCCGCCGGCTCGCGAAAGTCGGGATCGTAGACTTCGAGCGATCCCGCGCGCCACTCGATCGGATCCACCTCGAGGTTCGTGAGGCGTTCAGCCGCCTCGATATCTCCACCCCGCGCGAGCGTCACGTGCGGGGTGTACTCCTCGCCCTCCATTCCTTCGACCGGATCGAAGACGCCACAGAGGCGTCGATGTACCCGTCGGAGATCGCCGCTCTCGACGCGCAGGTAGACGACCGGTCCCGGTCCGCGTGTCGGCCGTCGGAAGTACTCGATCCCGGTGATTCGGAGGTCGATCGGATCGGTTCCGTCGAGCACCGGCCGGACACGCTCGCGGATCTCGGCCACGGCGCGATCGCGTTCCGCGGTCGGGTCCCGTCCGGGGGCAACTCCGACGTCCTCGGCACCGATCCGCTTGCAGACCAGCGTGCGGCGCTCGCGAAGCCGATCGAACGCGACGAGTTGCGGGTGGAGATCGTCGGCGAGTCGGTCGACGGCCGGGGGAAGCGGAACGTTGAGGCTGAACATGATCGAGTAGTGAGGACCGATCGAAACTACCGGTGCACGTGGTCCGTGAAACTAACAGAGCACGTGGTCCGTACTAAAGATGGGTGTGGTCCGTTCCCGTCGCGATCAGATCCTGTCTGTCAACCAGAGGACGATCACGACGACGAGGACGATCCCGATGAGCGTCGGGAGCATCCGAAACACCGCGAAGGTGATGTCCAACAGCAGGTCGAGTATCTCGAGGATCAACCAGACGATCGCGAGTCCGAGCACGATCTTCAACAGATCCTCGACCTCCAGGCTCGCCCGGTCGGTGCCCGTTCGCCCTCGGGAGTCCATGGACGTTCTCGTTTTCGTACGTCGATAAGGATTGTGGCTCTCGCTCCGACGCCCCCGTCTCCGTCCGAACGTATCATCCATTCGTCACCACACCGACGCATGAGTAACCGATATAGGGTGTGGGCGCACATCGTCCTCCATGGGGGGACACGCGACGGTTCGTACCGATCGGTCACGACGTACCCTTCTCGTCACGTTCGCAGCCGTTCTCGTCGTCTCGGTTGCGGCCCTCGTGGTCGTCGGAGCGTCCGGGACCGCGACCGGCCTCGAACTCGGCGGCGGATCGGTCGCCGCACAGGAGATCGACGCCGACCGGGTGACCCTTCGTGCGACGGTGACGGAGTCCGGGGACGCCGCCTGGCGGATCGAGTACCGGACGCGGCTCGATACGGACGAGCGCGAGGCGGCCTTCGAGAACCTCAGTTCGGACGTCGCGGCGAACGAGTCGGCCTACGCCGATCGATTCCGGTCGCGGATGCAGTCGTCGGCCGACGCCGCCGCCGCGGCGACCGGCCGGTCGATGGCGGTCCAAAACGTCACCGTCGAGGCCGAACGCCGCGAGCTGCCGGAGGCCTATGGGGTGTTGGTCTACGAGTTCGAGTGGACGAACTTCGCGGCCGTCTCCGACGAGCGGATGGCGGCCGGCGACGCGCTCGCCGGGCTCTTCCTCGATGAGGGACAGCGTCTCACGCTCGCGTGGCCGGAATCCTACGAGCTCGAGACCGTTCGACCGTCGCCCGACGAGACGAGTTCGACCTCGGTCACCTGGGCGGGTCCCGTCGACTTCGCCGCCGACGAGCCGCACGTCGAGGCGGTCCCCGCGGGCGTGTTGGGAACCGGAATCGGTCCGCTTCCGTTGGCGCTCGCCGTAATCGCCGTCCTCGCCGTCGCCGTCCTTCTGGTGGCGTATCGTCGTCGAACGGACCAGGACGGATCGTCGACGCCGACCGCGGGGGCGAATCCCGATGCGGGCGAGGAATCCGTCGAGCCCGAGGAGGAGGAGGAGGCGGCATCGACGTCGGGAGTTGGTGCCGCGTCGAAGACCGGTGACGCGTCGAAAACCGATACGACCTCGGACGCGGGGACCGAGGGATCGCAGGCGGGAACCGGATCCGATCCCGAGGAGCTGTTGAGCAACGAGGAGCGGGTCCTTCGCCTGCTTCGCGAGAACGGCGGCCGGATGAAACAGCAGGACGTCGTTCAGACGCTCGGGTGGACCGACGCCCGGACGAGCCAGATCGTCTCCGGGCTTCGCGAGGAGGAAAAACTCGAGAGCTTCAGGTTGGGGCGCGAGAACGTGCTTCGGCTACCCGAGGCCGACGCGACCGATTCCGTGGACGACCGATCCGACGACGGCGGCTCCGACGAGGACGAGTCCGGAGACCCCGATGCGGCTACCGGATCCGGTCCGGATTCCTGACGGCTGGCGGCGTTCGTCGTGATCGGTCAACTCGTCGAGATACGTAGCGACTACTAATTCACTCGAGACCGTGTAGTCCGCTCGAGACGTCCCGGTGGTCACCCTCGTCGCGCGTGCCCGTTCACGTCTCGTTCAGTTCGTGGAACTGATCGAGGAGATCGTCCGCGGATTCGCCCGATTCGTACGTGATCGAACCGCGGTAGTCCGTCCGCTCGTCGTCGAAATCGGCGTCGACGACCCCCGTCTTCTGCTCGCGACGTTCGTGTTCGTCCTCGTCATAGGCACCCATTGACATGGTATGTCTTCCATTAGCAATATCTATACAAATATGTAACGGTCATTCACGGTACGGCTCCCGATTCTCACGAACGGGACCTCCAACTGCCAACGCCGCCGATTGACGCTCGAATGCACGCTCCGACGTCGAGGTTCGAACGCGCGCTCCGACGTCGACCATGATCGAACGAACGTCGTCGATCTCGGATGAACGTCGTCGATCCGTGGAGATACGCCGTCGATCCCCGGAGACACGTCGTCGATCGTCGGATACATCGGAACCCATTACCGTTCCCGCAGTCTACGCCGGTCGTGGCACGACCGCTTCGATTTCGCCGCGCTCCCGGCCGATGGAGCGAGAACTCCGTTCGCGACCGGATCGAACGCCCCCTCGACGAGAACCTCGGCGCACGTGCGCGTCCCCCCTGGTTCGTCTCGCCGGCGGGGTTCGACGCGCGACGCTTCGAGATGGACGACGGATCGATGGCGCTCTTCTGCTGGACCGACGAGGACCCCGACCCGCCGTCCGGGACGGGCTCGGGGCCGGTCGGCTACTGGATCGGAAACACGGAAACCCCGAGTTCGCTCTGGAAGACGGACAAATACGGCTTCGAGGAGGTCCCCTACCCGGTTCGACGATGGGTCGAACGCGAGCTGCTCGCCGAGTTGCGGACGGAGGAGCCCTGGATCGAGGCGTATCCGCACCTCGCGTGGTTCTTCCTCCCCGTCCTCTGTTCGAAGGACGGCGCCGACTCGACTCGGGCGTTCTTTCGCGACCACGCCGCCGGGTTCCCCGACGCCGAACGCGAGGAGGCATTGGAGTTCCTGGAGGAGGCCTTGAGTCGGGGGGTCCTCGACTCCCACCGCGAGGTGATGGCGGGCAAACTCGGTACCTCCCCGCACGTCGATCTCGTCCGGATGAGCGCCGCCGTCGCCGAGTACGTCGCCGCCGACGTGCTCGATCGCGCCGGCTACGCGGTCACCCCGGAGATCGAGGTCACCACCGGCCACTCGCTCGATTACCGCGCGTCAGTTCCCGACGATCCCGCCTCGTTCCTCGTCGAGGTGACGCGCCCACAGCCCGTCTCGGGCAGGGCGGCCGGAAACCCGGTCGCGGCCGTTCGAGACACCGCACAGACGAAGACCGACGGGCAACTCGAGGCGCACGGCGGCGGCGCCACCCTGTTCGTCGACTGCTCGTCGTTCCCGGACGACGACTGGCGGGCGGTCCTCGGCGAGCAGCCCGACGTTCGCCACCGCCCCGCGGTCGTCTACCGCGTCAGGCCCTCGGGACACATCGAGGGCTACCGGGTCGGATCGGTCCCCCTCGATCTCGAAGGGGTCATCGACTTCGGCGGATAGCGTATCGTCGGATCCGACGCCGGATCGAGTCCCAAAAATCGATCGGGCTCGAACCGAGACCAGCGCCAACCAAACCGGGACCAGCTCCGATCAAAGCGAGCCCGGTCCCGATCAAAACGAGACGCTCGTCGATGCCGTTGGGTTGCATCACCGGGACGTGTCCCTCCCGAATTCTTAACGATTTTTCATATACTTTCTTAGTCGGTATGCATTATTTAATGATAATTAATGATGATGGTCGGACGGTACCACCGAACATAGACGGGCCGATCGATCGGAGCGACGGCTTTCTGTACGACCACCCTCTGTATCCCGTATGGACGGTAGCTCCGGGTCCTCCGGCGACGATCCCTCGACCGCGGGCGATGATTCCCCGATCGGGTGTGGATCGGATCGACCGATCGTCGCCGATCTCCACGTGCACACGACCGCCTCGGACGGCTCGCTCACGGTTTCGGAGATCCCCGCCGCCGCCGAGCGTGCCGGCCTCGAGTGGGTCGCGGTGACCGACCACGACCGGATCCATCCCGACCTCTCCGAACCCGTCGTCGAACGGGACGGGATCTCGATCATTCGCGGGATAGAACTCCGCGTCGACGCCGGCGAGATGCGGGTCGATCTTCTCGGCTACGGCGTCTCCGAGACCGACGCGCTCGCGGAGGAGATCGACCGGATCCAGCGGGATCGAATCGACCGAGGGCGTCGCATCATCGACCGCGTCGAGTCGCGGCTCGACGTTCGCCTCGACGTGGAGGCCGCACCCGGGATCGGTCGTCCCCACATCGCGCGAGCCATCGCGGACTCGCCGGCACCCCACGACTACGGCGACGCGTTCGCGGAGCTGATCGGCGCCGACTGCCCGTGTTACGTTTCGCGCGAGGTGACTCCCCTCGAGCGCGGCGTCGACCTGCTCTCGGAGTCGTGTGCGCTCGTCGCGCTCGCACATCCCTTTCGGTACGACGACGTCGACGCGGCGCTCGAACTCGCCTCCGGCCTGGACGCGATCGAGCGGTGGTACCCCTACGACGTCGAGGTCGATCCCGGCCGAATCGATCGGTTTCGTGCCCGGTCGGACGTGGACCTCCTCGCGACCGGCGGGACGGACGCCCACGAGCGAACCCTCGGCGTGGCGGGGCTCACACGATCGGCGTTCGAGCCGGTTCGCCGCACCATCGTCGATCCCGGAAAACCCCGCGAACAAAGCTAGGCTTAACCCCACTCGGTCCGAACTGTCGTGTATGTACTGCCACTACTGCGATCGCGAGGCCGCCTACGAGGCCGAGTCCGACGGGGTCACCGTCGGCCTCTGTGAGGTGCACTTTCGCGAACGCGTGCAGGAACTGGCCGACTCCGACGAGCTCGAGGCGCTCAAAGAGCACGTCGACGTCGAGGGCCCCGAGTAGTCGCTGCGATTCACCGCTCGCTCGCGCCCATTCACTCGTCCCGATCGACGTCCGGTACCGAAACCGATTGGTGTGATCCGACCGTGTCCCCTCTCGAGACGTGTTCTTCCCCCTCCTGCAGCTGCTCGTCGGGCTCGTCGGCCTCGTCTACGGCGGCAAACGCGTCGTCGACGACGCGAGCGCCTTCGCCCACGAGTGGGGCGTTCCGCGACTGTTCATCGGCGTCACCTTCGTCGCGATCGGTAGTTCGATCCCCGAGATCGCCGCCTCGGTGTACGCCGGACTGTACCAGTCGCCCCAGTTCGTCGTCGGCCACATCGCTGGCTCCGCGACCGCACAGATCACCGTCGGCGTCGGCGTCGTGGCGCTCCTGTCGCCGCTCTCGCTCGAGCGCTCGAAGATCCGGCTCTACGGAGGCGGGATGGTCGCCGCGATGGGCCTCATGCTCGTCTCCGTGCGATCGGGTCGGACTACCCGCCTCGAGGGGATGCTCCTCGTGGCCGCGTATCTCCTCTTTCTCGCCGCGAGCTATGAACGGCTGGACCTGCACGACACCGTCGATCGCCGGGTCTCGGACCGGACGACCGGTCCGCGGGCTGCCGTCGGACTGCTCGCGGGGCTCGTGTTCGTCGTCGCCGGCGGCCACCTGCTCGTAGTCGGCAGCCGGGAAGTGGCCCTCGTGGTCGGGGTTCCGCCGCTGGCCATCGGCCTGATCACGGGGCTTGGCACCACCGCTCCGGAGATCGTCGTCGCCGCGATGGCCGTGTTGAAACACCGCTCCGGGATCGCGATCGGGACGCTGTTGGGCAGCAACGTCACGGACCCGCTGTTCTCGTTCGGCCTCGGGGCGGCCGTCGGCGGGTTCTCCTTCGGGAACCCCGAAGTCGTGATGGCGTCGACGGCGTACATGCTCCTCGCCTCCGTGATCGTGGTGGGGATCTTCCTCGTTCGCGGCGAGATCGGTCGTCGGGGCGCCGTCTGCTGTATCTCGCTCTACGTGCCGACGTTTCTCGTGTGAGGTCGACGACCGATCTACGACCGAGGAAGGTAACACTCGTCGCCCGTAGCGACTTTCTTTATAAGGTAGTGGGTTGGGGCGAATTTGAATCGCCGGCCTCCTCCATGTCAAGGAGGTGTCATAACCAGACTAGACCACCAACCCGACCGCGGCTCGTCTGGCGCGTTTTCACGTATCCGGGGGACGTAATTGAACCTTTCGAATCGACGACGGCGACGGGTCCGGATCGAACGACGTCGACGCGATCGTCGGGCCCGATCGACGTTCCGCGTCCGCGGTTCGCCTCGACCATACACCTCCGTTCAAGTACCTCCGCGGGCATCGGCCGGTATGGTCGATCTCTCCGCCCGCGCCGATCGCCTCGACGCGTATCTCGCCGAAACCGACCTCGAGGCCGTCTGGTTCGCGCGGCCGAACGGCTTCGCCTGGCTCACCGGGGACGCGAACGACGGCATCGTCGGTCCCGGATGCGGGGCGGACGGCGGCGGCGGCGTGGGCGTCGACCTCGCTGCCGGCGATGCGGCCGCGACCGTGAGCGACTGCGGCGTCGCCGCGGTCGGGTACGACGGGACGTTCCGCGCCCTCGTCCCCTCCAACGAGGCGGACCGGTTCCGCGAGGAGGTGCTTCCGGACCGGATCGCCGTCGAGACGTTCCCGTGGCACGCCTCCTCGCTCGCGGAGGCGATCGCCGACCGCTCGCCCACCCCGGCCGCGACCGACGCTCCCCTCGGTCGCGACGGGTTCGAGGTACTCGACGCCTCCCGGCTTCGCCAGCCCCTCTCGGAGGAGGACTGCGAGCGCTATCGCGAGCTCGGTCGGGAGGCCGCCGCCGCGGTCGAGACCGTCTGTCGACAGCTCGAGTCCGGCGACCCGGAATACGAGGTCGCCGCGGCCATCGAGATCTCTTTGGCCTCCCGGGGCGTCTCGACGCCGGTCGTCTGCGTCGGCGGCGGCGACCGCGCCCGGCGGTACGCCAGTCCGACCCCGAGCGACGCGGAGCTCGGCGAGTACGCGATCGTCTCGGTCACGGCCGAGCGCGGCGGGCTGTACGCCTCGCTCTCGCGGACGGTAACTTTCGACGCACCCGAGTGGCTCGAGGAGCGCCACCGCGCGGCCGCCCGGATCGAGGCCACGGCGCTCGCCGCCACGCGGGCCGCGATCCGGGGCGATCTGACCGGCGAAACGGGTGGGGGCGATTTGGCCGGCGAGGCGGGCGATGCGGGCGAACGCGCCGAGGCGCGCGCGACCTCGGGCGAGGTCTTCGAGGCCGTCCGCGAGGCGTACGACGCGGTCGGATTCGCCGACCGCTGGAGCGATCACCACCGGGGCGGGGCTGCGGGATTCGCCGCGCGCGAGTGGATCGCGAGGCCCGGCGGCGACCGTCCCGTGACTGCACCGATGGGGTACGCCTGGAACCCGACGGTCGTCGGTGCGCGAAGCGAGGACACGTACCTCCTCGCGAGCGATCGCAGCGAGGTCCTCACGAAGACCGGCCAGTGGCCGACGGTCGAGGTCGATCCGGTGGACGTTCCGGCGCTCGATGGCCTCTCCGTCGACGCCTTCGAGCGACACACGCCGATCGTCTTGTGACCCCTCCGCGGCGTCGAATGGGGCCACCGCTCCCGTTCGGTCCCCCGAATCGTCGGCCGATCGGCAAACGCTTTTCGAGAGACGCTGCGACCCATCGAGAAACGCTTTAGTACTCTCACGTGCGTAGGACCCGATAATGAGCGCGGACGCCCGTCGCGACGCTCGTGTTTTCCGACAGCGACGAGCCCCGCGAGCGCGACGACGACCGGCCCTTTGAGGCCGAGATCACCACACTTCCGTCGTCGCGTCCGTTCGTCTTCGTGTTCTACCGTCCGGTTTCCGGTTCGGCGAGCGTCCGCTTTCGCGTTTATTTACAAACTCTAAACCGCTGAATTTAAGGGTCTAAGGGTCCCAGCACACGGTAATGACACGCGTGGCACTCGCGTTTAGCGGGGGACTCGACACCACCGTCTGCGTACCGCTGCTCGAAGAGGAATACGGATACGACGAGGTCATCGGCGTCACCGTCGACGTCGGCCAGCCCGCCTCGGAGTTCGAGGAGGCCGAGGAGACAGCCGAGGCGCTGGGGCTCGATCTCCACGTCGTCGACGCCAAGGAGGAGTTCGCGAACCTGTGTTTCGACGCGGTGCGGGCCAACGCGACCTACCAGGGCTACCCGCTCGGCACCGCGCTCGCGCGCCCGGTCATCGCCGAGGCCATCCTCGAGGTGGCCCTCGAGGAGGACTGTGACGCCGTCGCCCACGGCTGTACGGGCAAGGGCAACGACCAGCTTCGGTTCGAGGCCGTCTGGCGCGGCTCCGATCTCGAAGTGATCGCGCCCGTGCGCGAGCTCGGGCTCACCCGCGAGTGGGAGATCGACTACGCCGACGAGAAGGACCTGCCCGTCGAGGCCGGCGACGGCGGCGTCTGGTCCATCGACACGAACATCTGGTCGCGCGCGGTCGAGGGCGGCGAGCTCGAGAACCCCGATTACGTCCCGCCGGAGGACATCTACGAGTGGACCGCGGAACCCGAGGGCGAGACCACCATCGAGGTGACCTTCGAGGAGGGCGTCCCCGTCGCGGTCGACGGCGAGGAGATGGGTCCCGTCGAGCTGATCCAGCACCTCAACGAGTACGCCGGCGGCTACGGCGTCGGCCGCACCGACGTGATGGAGGACCGGATGCTCGGCCTGAAGGTGCGCGAGAACTACGAGCACCCGGCCGCGACGGTGCTTCTCACCGCGCACGCGGCCCTCGAGGACCTCGTTCTCACGAAGGGCGAGCGCTCGTTCAAGAAGGGGATCGAACAGGAGTGGTCGGAGAAGGCCTACCAGGGGCTCGTCTTCGCGCCGCTCGTCGACGCCCTCGACGCGTTCATCGCGGAGACCCAGGACGTCGTCACCGGCACCGCGACGGTGAAGGTCGCCGGCGGCAACTGCCGCGTCGTCGCCCGCGACAGCGAGTACGCGGTCTACTCCGAGGAGATGGCCTCGTTCAACACCGCCGACGTCGCCGGGATCGCCCAGGAGGACGCCACCGGCGTCGCCAAGTACCACGGGCTCCAGGAGCGGCTCGCCAACCGCGTCCACTCGGACGTCTCCGGCCGCGAGCTCGCCGCCGACGGCGCGGGTGAGGAGGGCGAGGTCGACGCCGCCGGGATCGACACGGACCTCGAGGACGCCGCCGACGAGTGACCATGTCCGACGGAACCGCCCCCGGGACGGCCGTCCGCCGCGACCGCTTCAGCGGCGGCCCCGCCCGCGAATTCCTCTCGAGCCTCGCGGCCGACGAGGCCATCTTCGCGGCGGACCTCGCCGTCGATCGAGCGCACGTGGTCATGCTCGCCGAGGAGGGGATCCTCGAGCCCGACGTCGCCGGCGGGATCCTCTCGGCGCTCGCCGCGGTCGAGGCCGACGGCCACGACGCGCTCTCGGAGGGCGAGGACGTCCACGAGGCGATAGAGACCGCCGTCATCGACCGGATCGGCCCCGACGGCGGCCGGATGCACACCGCGCGCTCGCGCAACGACGAGGTCGCGACCTGCATCCGGTACCGCCTGCGCGAGGACCTGCTCGAGCTCGCGGAGGCGACGCTCGCGCTGCGCGAGGCCCTCGCGGCGACCGCACGCGAGCACGCGGGGACGACGATGCCCGGATACACGCACCTGCAGTCCGCCCAGCCGACGACCGTCGCCCACCACCTGCTCTCCTACGAGTCGGCGATCGCTCGCGAGACGGCGCGTCTACTCGACGCCTACGACCGGACGAACCGGTCGCCGCTTGGCGCCGCGGCCTTCGCGGGAACCCCGTTCGCGATCGACCGCGAGCGCACCGCCGAGCTGCTCGGCTTCGACGGGATCGTCGAGAACTCGATGGACGCCGTCTCGGCGCGCGACTTCCTCGTCGAGGCGGCCGCGACGATCGCCTCGCTCGCGACCACGCTCTCGGGGCTCGCCGAGGACCTGATCGTCTTCGCGAACAAGGGATTCCTCGAGCTGGACGACGATTACGCCTCGACCTCCTCGATCATGCCCCAGAAGAAGAACCCCGACACGCTCGAGCTCACCCGCGGCGCCGCCGGCGACGCGATCGGCGAGCTGACCGGCGTCCTGACCGCGCTGAAGGGGCTCCCCCGCGCGTACAACCGCGACCTTCAGGGGGTCCATCCCGGCGTCTTCGAGATCGCGGGCCTCGTTCGCGACGCGACCGACGTCGCCGGCGGCGCCGTGGCGACCGCGGAGTGGAACGCGGACGCCCTGGCCGAGGCGGCCGGTGGGGGCTTTTCGACCGCCACCGGCGTCGCGGACCTGCTCGCGATGGCCGGGCTGCCCTTCCGGTCGGCCCACGAGATCGTCGCGCACGCGGCCGCGTCGATCGAGGACGCCACCGACGCCGACTCGACGGCGACGGTCCTCGATGCGGCCGCGGAGGACGTCCTCGGGGAGTCGCTGTTCGAGTACGTCGACCGCGCGGACCTCGAGTCCGTCCTCGATCCGAACGTGAGCGTCGCGAGTCGCGATTCCGCGGGCGGTCCCGCGCCGGAGGCAGTCGACGACGCGCTCTCCTCGGTCGATTCCGCGATCGCGGCCGACGATGACGCGATCATCGACCGCCGGAACGCCCTGGCCGAGGCGGCCGAGACGCTCGAGGCGGAGGTGGCGTCGTATGTCTGAGGCCACCCGCCTCGAGGCGCTCGCATCGGGCGACGTGCCGGGATCCGGGGCCGTCCCCCGGGGATTTGGGGTCCGTCGGCGACGGGCGACGCTCCGTCGACGACCTCGCCGACCCCGTCGCCGACCGCGACGGCGATCGGCGGACGTTCCGAGCGCGTTCCCGTCGAACCCCAACGGAGGGATCTCATATCTATACGGGATCTGATGGATGATATCGAACGGTCGCGTTAACGACCTTCTGTCCCGTTAGCTCCTGGTGTGTGTCGTATCTTCCTTCTGATAGGTTCGAAGGGTTTATGTAGCAACGACGGGGAAGTACGAACACGACAATGACACAAGCAGAATGTGTCGAGTGTGGGGCCGAGGTTTCCCTGCACGACGACCTCGAGGTGGGAGAGATCATCGACTGTGGCACCTGTGGCGCCGAGCTGGAGGTCATCGACGTTTCCCCGCCGGTCCTCGATCGAGCCCCCGAGCTCGAAGAGGACTGGGGGGAGTGAGATGAAGGTCGGAATCCTCTACTCCCGGATCCGCAAGGACGAGAAGCTCCTCCTCTCGGAGCTTCGCGACCGCGATCACGAGGTCGAGAAGATCGACGTTCGCAAGGAACGGTTCGGCCTGCAGTCGACGACCGCGAACGTCGAGGACCTCGACGTCGTCGTCGATCGGTGTCTCGCGACGAGCCGGTCGCTTTACGCCTCGCGGTTCCTCGACAGCTACGGCGTTCCCGTCGTCAACGCGCCGGAGACCGCCGACGTCTGTGCGGACAAGGCGAAGAACTCCCTCGCGCTCGCGAACGCGGACGTTCCCACGCCGGAGACCCAGGTCGCGTTCACGACCGACGCGGCCCTCGAGGCCATAGAGGAGTTCGGCTACCCCTGCGTGTTGAAGCCCGTCGTCGGATCGTGGGGCCGGCTGATGGCGAAGATCGACTCGCGAAACGCCGCCGAGGCCATCCTCGAGCACAAGGCGACGCTCGGCCACTACGAGCACAAGGTGTTCTACGTCCAGGAGTTCGTCGACAAGCCGGGCCGCGACATCCGCGTCGTCGCGGTCGACGGCGAGCCGATCGCGGCGATGACGCGCACCTCGGACCACTGGCTGACGAACGCCGCCAGGGGCGGCCAGGTCTCCGAGTTCGAGATGGACGAGACGGTCCTCGACCTCGTCGAGACGGCCTCCGATGCGGTCGGGGGCGGCCTGCTCGGCATCGACCTCATGGAGGTCGGCGGAACCGGCTCCGGCGAGTACACGGTCCACGAGGTGAACCACACCGTCGAGTTCAAGGCGCTCAACGACGCCGTCGAGGCCGACGTCCCCGCCGCGGTCGTCGACTGGCTGGAGACGCGCGTCGCTTCCGACGAGGCCGACGAGGGAAATGAACGCCGGGCGGGAGCGGCGGCGCGATGAGCGCGTCCCCCCTCACCGCCAGCGTGATCGGCGGGTCCGGATTCGCCGGCGGCGAGCTGTTGCGCCTGCTCGCCGGCCATCCCGAGTTCGAGATCACACAGGCGACCTCCCGATCCTACACCAACAAGACGGTCGGCTCCGTCCACCCGAACCTCCGATCGCTCGACCTCCGCTTCAGCGATCCCGCGGATCTCGAGTCGGTCGACGTCCTGTTCGCGGCCACGCCACACGGCGTCTCAATGGAACGGATCGACGCCTTCCTCGAGGCGGCCGACACCGTCGTCGACCTCTCCGCGGACTTCCGGCTGCCCGAGGCGGACCTCTACGACGAGTGGTACGAGGGTCACGACGCCCCGGAGTACCTCGAGCGCGCGGAGTACGCGCTCCCGGAGATCAACCGGGAGAACCTGGAGGGTGCGGAGCTGATCGCCGGCGGCGGCTGTAACGCCACCGCGACGATCCTCGGGCTCAAGCCCCTCGTCGACGAGGGGATCCTCGGTCCGGAGACGGGCGAGGTCGTCGTCGACGTGAAGGTCGGGTCCTCGGAGGGCGGCGCCGGCGGCGGCGCGGCCTCCTCACACCCCGAACGCTCCGGGGTCGTCCGCCCCTACGCGCCGATCAGCCACCGCCACGAGGCGGAGATCGGTGCGTACCTCGGCCTCGACGTCTCCTTTACCGTCCACGCCGTCGACATGGTTCGCGGCGCCTCCGCGACCTGTCACGTCTTCCCCGACGGTCCGGTCTCGAAGGGCGATCTGTGGGGCGCCTACCGCGGCGCCTACGAGGAGGAGCCGTTCATGCGGCTCGTCTCCGGCGGCGGCGGCGTCTACCGCTACCCGGAGCCGAAGGCCGTCGCCGGCACGAACGCCGGCGAGGTCGGCTTCGAGCTGGACCCGAGCAACGAGCGCGTCGTCGTGTTCTCGGCGATCGACAACATGATGAAGGGATCGGCCGGCCAGGCGGTCCACGCGGCCAACGTCGCCCTCGGATTCGAGGAGACGGCCGGTCTCGAGTTCCAGGGGCTTCACCCGGTGGGATCGCCGTGAGCGACGCCGATTCCGAGGACCCTCCCGTCGTCGTCAAGGTCGGCGGCGCCAAGGCGGTCGATCCCGCCGGCGCCATCGGCGACGTCGCCGACCTCGTGGCGGCGGGCCGCTCCGTCGTCGTGGTCCACGGCGGATCCACCGCGGTCGACGACACCCTCGACCGGCTCGGCATCGAACCCGAGTACGTCGAGTCGGCCTCCGGCGTCACCGGCCGGTTCACCGACGCGGAGACCATGGAGGTCTTCGAGATGGTGATGGCCGGCAAGCTCAACACGGAGCTCGTCGCCGATCTCCGGTCGGCCGGGGTCGACGCGGTCGGGCTCTCGGGCGTCGACGGCGGGCTCCTCTCGGGCCCGCGCAAGTCGGCGGTTCGCGTGGTCGAGGGCGGCAAGAAGAAGATCCGTCGCGGCGACCACTCCGGAAAGCCGGAGTCGGTGAACGACGACCTCCTCCGCGGACTGACCGCGGACGGCTACGTGCCGGTCGTCTCCCCGCCGATGGCGGGCAGGGAGCGCGACGGCGGCGTCACCCCGGTCAACACCGACGCCGACCGCGCGGCCGCCGCCATCGCCGGCGCGCTGGATGCGGAACTCGTCCTGTTGACCGACGTCTCGGGCGTCTACGCGGACCCCGAGGACTCCGAGACCCTCATCGAGTCGGTCTCGACGCCCGCCGAGTTCGAGGCGCTCGAGGACGCGGCCCAGGGGTTCATGGGCAAGAAGGTGATGGCGGCCGAGGAGGCGCTTTCGGGCGGCTCCCCGCTCGTCGTCGTCGCCGACGCGAACGCGGACGATCCGATCGTCGACGCGCTCTCCGGCGGCGGGACGCACGTGCACGCGAGCGCGCTCGCGAAACGGGACGCGAATATGGGGGACGCGTAGATGTCCGGATTCGTCTTCTCCGAGAAGCCGATCACGATCGAGTCGGGCGAGGGATCGACCCTCGTCGCCGACGACGGCACCGAGTACCTCGATTTCGGCGCGAGCTACGCGTGTGCCCCGCTCGGCCATTCCCACCCCGCCGTCACGGAGGCGGTGACGACGCAGGCCGAGCGGCTCACCTACGTCCAGGCGTCCTATCCCGTCGAGACGCGCACGGAGACCTACGAGAAGCTCGCCGCGCTCGCGCCCGGCGACCTCGACAACGTCTGGCTGTGCAACTCCGGGACCGAGGCCAACGAGGCCGCGATGAAGTTCGCGCGCGCGGCGACCGGCCGCGAGACGATCGTCGCGACCAAACGAGCCTTCCACGGGCGCACCCTCGGGGCGCTCGCGCTCACCTGGAAGCAGAAGTACAAGGCCCCCTACGAGCCGCTCGCCGGCGGCGTCGAGTTCGTCGAGTACGGCAACGCCGAGGAGCTGGCCGAGACCGTTGATTCCGACACCGCCGCGGTCTTCCTAGAGCCCGTTCAAGGCGAGGGCGGCATCCATCCGGCCGACGGGGAGTACCTGCAGTCGGCCCGCGAGGTCACCTCGGACGCGGGCGCGGCGCTCGTCTTCGACGAGATCCAGACCGGGATCGGCCGGACCGGGACGCTCTGGGCCTGCGAGCACGCCGGGGTGACCCCCGACATCCTCACGAGCGCGAAGGGGATCGCCAACGGGCTCCCGATGGGCGCGACGCTCTGTGCCGACTGGATCGCCGAGGACTTCGGCGACCACGGATCGACGTTCTCCGGGGGCCCGGTCGTCTGTGCGGCCGCGAACGCGACCCTCGAGACGGTCGTCGAGGAGGATCTCCCGGCCCACGCGGAGGCGGTCGGCGCGGACCTCCGCGAACGGCTCGAGGACGCGGTCGACGAGCACGACCTCCCGGTCCGCGACGTGCGGGGATCGGGGCTGATGATCGGCATCGAGGTCAAACGGGGGGCAAACCGGATCCTCCGCGACCTCGCGATCCACGAGCAGGTGCTCGCGCTCCCCGCCGGGCGTTCGGTCGTGCGGCTGCTCCCCCCGCTCGTCGTTGGGGAGACGGAGGCGGAGCGGTTCGTCGACGCGTTCGTGGAGGTGCTCTCGGAGTGACGACCGGCTCCGGGGCGGCCGGGTCCGGCGACGCCGATCGCGACGGAGACGCCTCCCGCGTGATCGTCGCCGGCGATCGGGACCCGTATCCCGACGCCTGCGACACGCCGGCTCGAAAGCTGCTCTTCGATCTCGTGTCGATCCCCTCGCCCTCCGGCGAGGAGGAGGCGGCCGCAGAGCGCCTCCGGGCGTTCTTCGAGGCCAACGGCCGCGAGGCCTGGATCGACGAGGTCGGCAACGTCCGCGCGCCAGCGGACGACTCGGTGCTTTGTACCTCCCACGTCGACACCGTCCCCGGCGACATCCCCGTCGAGGTGAAGCCCGCCCTCGAGTCGGCCTACGACGTCGATCCCGACGATCCGACGGGCGGCGAGGCCCTCTGGGGACGCGGAACCGTCGATGCGACCGGGCCGCTCGTCGCCATGGCCGTCGCCGCCGTCGAGACCGGCGTCTCCTTCGTCGGCGTCGTCGGCGAGGAGACCTCCTCGCGGGGGGCACGCCACCTCGCCGCCGAGCGCGACCCGCCCGACGCGCTCGTCAACGGCGAGCCCTCGGGCTGGAACGGGATCACGCTGGGCTACCGGGGATTCCTGGCCGGCACGTACGTCAACACGAGCGAGTCCGGCCACACCTCGCGTCCCGAGCCCAACGCGATCCAGCACGCGATCGACTGGTGGGCGGGCGTCGAGGACGTCTTCGATCCCGCCGACCCCGAGACCCCCGTCTTCGATCAGGTGACGACGAAGCCGGTCTCCTTCGACGGCGGGCTCTCGGAGGACGGGCTCGCCGTCGAGGCCACCGTCGACGTCCAGCTTCGGGTTCCGCCCTCGCGGACCGTCGACGAGGTCCACGAGCTCGCCGAGGGCCAGTTGACGACCGGCTCCGTCCACTGGAAGGAGCCGATCCCGCCCGTCATGGAGAGCCCCCGCACGCCGCTCGCACGCGCGTTTCGCGTCGCCATCCGCGAGCAGGGCGGGGACGTTCGTCTCCTCAGGAAGACCGGAACCAGCGACATGAACCTCTTTGCGGCCGCCTGGGACTGCCCCATGGTCACCTACGGTCCCGGCAACTCCGAGTTGGACCACGCGCCCGACGAACACCTTCCGCTCGCGGAACTCGACCGGGCGGTCGCGGTGCTGTCGGACGTCTGTCGGGACCGACGATAGCCCGACGAGCACGCGAGACGATACGAACTGATCGAAACGACACCGAACCGATCGAGACGACAGCAGACCGACACCGCACACGGACACACCATGTCACTCACCACCGACGACTTCCTCGACATCGACGACCTCTCGCCGGCCGAACTGGACCGCGTCCTCGATCGTGCCGCGGCGCTCAAGGACGGGTCGGACGAGACGCGGCTCCCGGACGCGACGCTTTCCATGATCTTCGAGAAGCCCTCGACGCGGACCCGCGTCTCCTTCGAGACGGGGATGACCGACCTCGGCGGCCACGCCATGTTCCTCGGCCCCGACGACATCCAGCTCGGCCACGGCGAGCCGCTTCGCGATACGGCCCGGGTGCTCGGACGGTACGCGGACGCCGTGATGGCGCGGCTCTTCGATCACGAGGACGTCGAGACGCTCGCCGAGTACGCCGACTGTCCCGTGGTCAACGGACTCACCGACGAGGCCCACCCCTGCCAGACGCTCGCCGACCTCCTCACCATCCGCGAGTACGCCGGCGAGGACGTCCACGTCGCGTGGGTCGGCGACGGCAACAACGTCGGACAGTCCTTCGTCGTCGGCGCGGCGATGGCCGGCATCGACGTGACGGTCGCGACGCCCGCGGAGTACGCAATGGACGAGGCCGTCCTCGACCGTGCCGCCGCTCTCGGGGGCGATCCCACGGTCACCACCGATCCCGAGGCCGCCGTCGCCGACGCCGACGTCGTCTACACGGACGTGTGGATCTCGATGGGCCAGGAGGACGAACGGGAGGCGAAGCTCGCGGCGTTCGACGGCTTCCAGGTGAACGAGCCGCTGCTCGCGGGCACCGACGCCGCAGTGATGCACTGTCTACCCGCCCACCGCGGCGAGGAGATCACGAACGACGTCCTCGAGTCCGAGCGGTCGCTCGCGTGGGACCAGGCCGAAAACCGGCTTCACGCACAGAAGGCGCTTCTCGTCGAGCTGTTGGCGTAGTCGTCGGCCGCAAGGACGTTCGTCAACTGCGAGCCGTTCACCGATCCGTCGCCGACTCCCCCGTCTCAAAAGTCGTGTTCGAGGTCCTCGGGGTCCGAGTTCGCCTTCTGGATGATGATCTTGCCGTCCCGCACCCGGACGAACACCTCGTCGCCGATCTCCATGCCGGCGACCGCGAGTTCGTCCTCGTGTAGGTTCACGTGTACGTTGTGGTACTCGCCATCCTCGTCTTTGGCCCCACTCGGACTGAGCTTCTTCTTGCGAACCATCGGCGGCTTTCTGGTGTGAGTTCAAGGCAGGAGCTATATAAGTGTTGTTTACCGCCGAACGGTCGCTACCACCCGTTCGTCGGCCGATGCGGAGCCCTCCGGGACGCCCGCGGTCCGTGGATATGTTCTAAAACGGATCCGCGTCCGAGCCGAAACCCCTCGTCGATTCGCCCGAATCAACGCTCGACACCAATATTCACACGGGTTTCGGGTCGAATTTACCCCGATCGCGGGGGCACATCGCCGCTTGATGCCACTTTCACCCCCGAATCCCCGATATATTTATAATAGATTGTGTGCTGGGTTGCCATGGAGGTCGACAATTATGGTACGTGACGACGGCAAGCGGAACTTCGCCCTGCGAGAGCAGGAAGGATCGGAAACGAGCGTCTTCTCCGGCAACACCCCCCGACAGGCGGCCCTGAAGGCCGCCCGCCGGATCGAACCGGCGGATTCGGAGGACGACGCCGATCGACGGACGCTTCGGCTCCGAGAGAAGGGGACCGACAAGGTACACGTCTACGAGGGGTGGGCCTGGGAGGAGGAGCCGCCCGAGAACAGCCCCGACTGGCTCGAGGACCAGGACACGATCACGGAGGCCAACGTCTCCAAACAGGGCATCAAGCACCTCGACGAGGAGTAGCGACCGAAGCGATTCCGGATTTTTCGACGGGTATACACGCGTCGAACCGATAGCGGCGCGCACACGGCCATCACCCGGCGGGACCTGCCGTCCGAGCGGGGGATGACCGGCCGGCCTCCAGCCGTGTGATACTTTCGTCGCCGCTTCGACCTCGAGAGACGTCAGTGCGATCGACGTCGCTACCGTCCGTCGACGGGTCTTCGAGCCGTAGCGCTCCGGACTCACGGGGACCTCAAGATCGTGGTAGTGTACTCCCATGAAAACGCCTGACGCGGCACGGATCGAACGACGGGGTTAAATACTCACCTCCCATCGAATGGAATGCAACGGGCGAGCCCCCACCGGGGCGCGCCCACCCGCCGCTCGTCGGCGGGCGTTTCGGAACGACGCCCTTATCAAGGGTCGTCCACTCGAAACGTAATGCGACAACACGACCGCGAACTCGCCTCGTTCAACCCGAGGCGGTTTCGCCCCCGGACCCGAGGTGACCCGACGGGCTTATGCTCGTCGAGTCCCAACGCTCGGGTCCACCCCAATGAGGACGTCATCCCTGCGGTCCGCCGTAAGCCGACGTCTGATGTGAGCTCGATGGTCCGGTGTCATCCGGGACTGCCGGCGACACCGGACACGGACCATGCAATGAATGTAGATACGATCGTATCACGACGATACGACGGTGATCGACGAACAACGCGTTCGTCCATCCCGCCACCCCCCTCACGTGGGGAATCACACGTGAGGGCACCCATTCCGGTTGATCCTGCCGGAGGCCATTGCTATCGGGGTCCGATTTAGCCATGCTAGTCGCACGAGCTTAGACTCGTGGCATATAGCTCCGTAACACGTGGCCAAGCTACCCTTCGGAGACGCATACCCTCGGGAAACTGAGGCTAATTCGTCATCCGACTCCCCGGCTGGAATGCGGGGAGTCGCAAACGCTCCGGCGCCGAAGGATGCGGCTGCGGCCGATTAGGTAGACGGTGGGGTAACGGCCCACCGTGCCGATAATCGGTACGGGTTGTGAGAGCAAGAACCCGGAGACGGAATCTGAGACAAGATTCCGGGCCCTACGGGGCGCAGCAGGCGCGAAACCTTTACACTGCACGCCAGTGCGATAAGGGGACCCCGAGTGCGCAGGCATAGTGCCTGTGCTTTTGGTGACCGTAGGGAGGTCACCGAATAAGAGCTGGGCAAGACCGGTGCCAGCCGCCGCGGTAATACCGGCAGCTCGAGTGATGGCCGATCTTATTGGGCCTAAAGCGTTCGTAGCCGGCCTGTCAAGTCCGTCGGGAAATCCACGCGCTCAACGCGTGGGCGTCCGGCGGAACCTGGCAGGCTTGGGACCGGAAGGCGCGACGGGTACGTCCAGGGTAGGAGTGAAATCCCGTAATCCTGGACGGACCGCCGATGGGGAAACCACGTCGCGAGGACGGATCCGACGGTGAGGGACGAAAGCTAGGGTCTCGAACCGGATTAGATACCCGGGTAGTCCTAGCCGTAAACGATGCCTGTTAGGTGTGGCCCCCGCTACGAGCGGGTGCTGTGCCGTAGGGAAGCCGCTAAACAGGCCGCCTGGGAAGTACGTCCGCAAGGATGAAACTTAAAGGAATTGGCGGGGGAGCACTACAACCGGAGGAGCCTGCGGTTTAATTGGACTCAACGCCGGACATCTCACCAGCATCGACTGTAGTAATGACGGTCAGGTTGATGACCTCGCCACGAGCTACAGAGAGGAGGTGCATGGCCGCCGTCAGCTCGTACCGTGAGGCGTCCTGTTAAGTCAGGCAACGAGCGAGACCCGCATCCGTACTTGCCAGCAGCACTCACCGTGGCTGGGGACAGTACGGAGACCGCCGTGGCCAACACGGAGGAAGGAACGGGCAACGGTAGGTCAGTATGCCCCGAATGTGCTGGGCAACACGCGGGCTACAATGGTCAGGACAATGGGTTCCAACTCCGAAAGGAGACGGTAATCTCACAAACCTGGTCGTAGTTCGGATTGTGGGCTGCAACTCGCCCACATGAAGCTGGATTCGGTAGTAATCGCGTGTCAGCAGCGCGCGGTGAATACGTCCCTGCTCCTTGCACACACCGCCCGTCAAAGCACCCGAGTGAGGTCCGGATGAGGCTCCCGAGAGGGAGTCGAATCTGGGCTTCGCAAGGGGGCTTAAGTCGTAACAAGGTAGCCGTAGGGGAATCTGCGGCTGGATCACCTCCTACAGACCGAGACTCGTAGACGCGACGTCTACGAGCTCATCTTACACTCATCGTATCGTCACGATCACTCTCGTTCACCACGGTCCGCGTCCACTCGCCGCCAGCCCGGACACTAACGGCCCATCGAGCTCACACTTCGACACACACACACACGCCCGCGGTCTCTGTGAGAGACGGCGGGTGGGCCCGTAGCTCAGTGGGAGAGTGCCTCCCTTGCAAGGAGGATGCCCTGGGTTCGAATCCCAGCGGGTCCATGTCAGCCCCATCTCCCGATTGGAGACTCCGACCGCGCGACTGCGGTGGGAGCGAAACGCGGCCCTTAAATGGTCGACTCCGAAACGGGAGATGACGGCGCGACGACCGATGCACTACTCCGGGAGACCGCGGGTAGGAAGGGTCCGACGGACACGCTCGTGGAAGCCACGAGGTGATTCGATGACGACCGTGTATACGTGCGATCCAGACGCCCACTGAACTCAGTTTGTGAGTTCGTGGACGTATAGTATACTGGCTACTGTGCCAGCTGGTGAATGGCTCGGCTCGAGAGCCGATGACGGACGTGCCAAGCTGCGAAAAGCCCAAGGGAGCCGCATGGAGGCGAAGAACTTGGGATCTCCGAATAGGAATCCTTCTACAATTGCTTCGCGCAATAGGGAACTCCCCGAATTGAAACATCTCAGTAGGGGACGGAAGAGAACGCAATAGCGATGTCGTTAGTAACCGCGAGTGACCGCGACACAGTCCAAACCGAAGCCCTCACGGGCAATGTGGTGTGTGGGCTGACTTTCAGCGTCCGACCGCTCGTCTGAAGTCTCCTGGAACGGAGCGTGAGACAGGGTGACAACCCCGTAAGACGAGACAGTACGACGTGCGTCAGTACCCGAGTAGCAGGGATCGGATATTCTCTGTGAAGGACCCAGGCATCCCCTGGGAAGACTAAACACTCCTCGAGACCGATAGCGAACAAGTAGCGTGAGCGAACGCTGAAAAGCACCCCGAGAAGGGCGGTGCAATAGGGCCTGAAATCAGTTGGCGAAAGAGCGACAGGGCGTAGAAGGCTCTTCGAGTAACGAGAGACGCGCGAGCGTCCAGTAGGAATCGAAGAGAGCCGGCGTCGTGTCGTGCGTTTTGAAAAACGACCCAGGGAGTGTACCTAGATGGCGAGTCTAACCCGAGAATCGGGGAAGGCGCAGGGAAACCGATATGGCCGCAGCATTGCGAGGGCCACCGTGTGCAAGCGCGGGGAGTCATCGGGGTACGACCCGAAACCAGGCGATCTATACGCGAGCAGGGTGAAGCGTGGCGAAAGCCACGTGGAGGCCCGTTAGGGGTGGTGTCCTACAATACCCTCCCGTGATTCGCGTATAGGGGTGAAAGGCCCATCGAGCCTGGCAACAGCTGGTTCCGACCGAAACATGTCGAAGCATGACCTTCGGCGAGGTAGTATGCGGGGTAGAGCGACCGATTGGATGACCCGCCTCCGAGAGGAGTCGGCCATCCTGTCGAACTCCGAACCTGCATACGCTGTCGACCCGAGGAGTCCGGTGTGCGGGGTAAGCCTGTGCACCGTGAGGGGAACAACCCAGAGCAAGGTTAAGGTCCCAAAGTGTAGACTAAGTGCGATTGGAAGGTGGTCTCAAGCCCTAAACAGCCGGGAGGTGAGCTTAGAAGCAGCTACCCGCTAAGAAAAGCGTAACAGCTTACCGGCCGAGGTTTGAGGCGCCCAAAATGATCGGGGCTCAAGTCTACCACCGAGACCCTGCCGCGCCCGTCACAGGGCGACCGCGTAGGTCGGCGTCCCGTTCGGATGGAAGCTCGGGTGAGAACTCGCGTGGACCGTTCGGGAACGACAATCCTGGTCACAGTAGCAGCGATAGTCGGGTGAGAACCTCGACGGCCTGATGAGTACGGTTTCCTCGGCACTGTCAATCAGCCGAGGGTTAGCCGGTCCTAAGTCCCCCCGTAAGTCGACGGGGACAACGGGAAACTGGTTAATATTCCAGTGCCATCACGCAGTAAAAGTCGACACCGCGGAAAACACCAAGCCGGGCATTCGCCCGGTCGAATCGGAGAAGCTCGTGGACGCCGTCACGGCAGGAAGCGAGCGAAGCCCGAGACAGCGCAAGTTGGTGGTATCCGGGGTCCGTGAAAAGACGAGCGTGATGTCCGTACCAAGATCCGACACAGGTACTCTGGCAGCGAAAGCCACGGCCTGTCGGGAGAACCGACGTTAGGGAATTCGGCAAGTTAGTCCCGTACCTTCGGAAGAAGGGATGCCTGCTTTGGAGAAAGCAGGTCGCAGTGACTCGGGCGCTCCGACTGTCTAGTAACAACACAGGTGACCGCAAATCCGCAAGGACTCGTACGGTCACTGAATCCTGCCCAGTGCGGGTATCTGAACACCTCGTACAAGAGGACGAAGGACCCGTCAACGGCGGGGGTAACTATGACCCTCTTAAGGTAGCGTAGTACCTTGCCGCTTCAGTAGCGGCTTGCATGAATGGATAAACGAGAGCGCCACTGTCCCAACGTTGGACCCGGTGAACTGTACGTTCCAGTGCGGAGTCTGGAGACCCCCAAGGGGAAGCGAAGACCCTATAGAGCTTTACTGCAGGCTGTCGCTGAGACGTGGTCGCTACTGTGCAGCATAGGTAGGAGCCATTACACAGGTACCCGCGCTAGCGGGCCACCGAGGCATCATTGAAATACTACCCGGTAGTGACTGCGACTCTCACTCCTGGCGGAGGACACCGGTAGCCGGGCAGTTTGACTGGGGCGGTACGCGCTCGAAAAGATATCGAGCGCGCCCAAAGATCTCCTCACCCGGGTCGGGAACCCGGAGAAGAGCGCAAGAGCACACGGAGGTCTGACAGTGTCATTCCCAACGAGTGACGCTGACGCGAAAGCGTGGTCTAGCGAACCTACGAGGCTCCGGAATGGGGCCCGTAGATGACAGAAAAGCTACCTTAGGGATAACAGAGTCGTCACCCGCAAGAGCACATATCGACCGGGTGGCTTGCTACCTCGATGTCGGTTCCCTCCATCCTGCCCGTGCAGAAGCGGGCAAGGGTGAGGTTGTTCGCCTATTAAAGGAGGTCGTGAGCTGGGTTTAGACCGTCGTGAGACAGGTCGGCTGCTATCTATTGGGGGTGTTATGGTACCTGACGTGAACGGTCGTATAGTACGAGAGGAACTACGACCGGTCGCCACTGGTGTACCGGTTGTCCGAGAGGGCAGATGCCGGGTAGCCACGCGACACGGGGTAAGAGCTGAACGCATCTAAGCTCGAAACCCACATGGAAACGAGGTACCGTTGAGGTCCCTCCTAGAAGAGGAGGTAGATAGACTCGGGGTGTGCGCACCAAGGCAACGAGGTGTTAAGCCCACGAGCACTAACGGACCGAGCCACAGTCATATGGTCCACCTCACAGACTGAGTTCAGGCGGAAGCTGGATCGCACGTATACACGGTCGGAGTCTCGCACGCGCTCTCGCGAGCGCGTGCGGGATCGGACACGAGACCGACACAGGTGTCACACGAGTTGCTCGTGTGGGACGGTTCGAGTCCGTTCGTCGGCATGAAGGCGGCCAGAGCGGCAGGGACACACCCGTACCCATTCCGAACACGGAAGTTAAGTCTGCCAGCGTATCAGCGAGTACTGGAGTGGGAGACCCTCTGGGAGAGTTGGTTCGCCGCCTGACCACTCATACTTTCACTCATTCAGTCATTCAGTCAGTCACTCATTTACTCATTCAGTCATTCAGTCAGTCACTCATTTACTCATTCAGTCATTCAGTCAGTCACTCATTTACTCATTCAGTCATTCAGTCAGTCACTCATTCAGTCAGTCAGTAAGCAGTTCGAAGAGCGGGAGGGCCATGACGTTCACAAGTCGAAGACGATCACACCGACCCGGAAGGGGCCCGCCACGAGGGTAGCTCCGTGGTTGGTGTCGCTCACGTCCTACGCGTTGAAGCGTGTCTCGACGACGACGATGGCGCTTCCACGACCCCGAGCCGTACCGTCGACCGCTAGGCTTAAGCGACGGACGTTGCTAGAAACTGCTGCGCCAAGGTGGCAGAGTTCGGTCAGACGCAGCGGCCTGCAGAGCCGCCCAACGCCGGTTCAAATCCGGCCCTTGGCTTCCTCTGTTTCGATCGCCGAAAACGCATGGTTGATGTGACCAGGATCCGTACCTGGCCCCGATCACACGGCGAGCGACGTCCCGCCGCTCGCACACGAGAACCGATGGCATCCACCCCACAATCCGAACTCCCCTCGAACCTGACGCTTCACGTCGGCGACGAGGAGGCGCTGTTGGAGCGTGCGGGCTCGACGTCCGACATGGAGCTCGTGGTTGCGCCCGTTGAGCTGCATAGACGAAACCTCCAGCGGCGGCTTCGCGAATCGCGGACTCCGAAGGACGGCTTCGAGTTCGTCGGTCCGACGGGGATCGCCGAGCGGGTCCTGGAGGCCGACGATCGGCCGAATGTGGCCCTCGATCGCATCGATCGGCTCACGATGATTCGATCGGTACTGCGGGACGGTGATCCGTCCGTCGCGGCTCCGGCCGTGCCCTCGGACCCGCAGGCACTCGAGCAACTCCGAACCGAGGTGGAAAGCGTCACCGGCTTTCATCCGGCTCGCATCGATCGGCTCCGCGAGATCGCCGATGGGTTGGACGCCCCCATCGACGCCGATGCGGGAGAGATCACGACGGCGGCGGTCGGGCTCGAACGGACGCTTCGTCGCCGGGCCGAGAAGGCGGTCTCGGAGGTCGAGCTTCTCCGCGGTGCGACACGGGGTCTAACGGCGGCCGACGGAGATCCGTGGTGGGCGGCGTTTCCCGACGTCGAGCGCGTCTCGCTCGTCGGAGTGAGCGGCCTTCCGATCGCGCACGTCGATCTGTTGACCGCGATCGCCCGAACGACATCGGTCTCGATCGACGTCCACTTTCGACGCGGTACCGGGGCGTACCTCGAGGACCGCTTCCCGGCGCTTCTGGAGGTCGCCGACCCCGGATCGGTGGTGTTCGATCCGTGACGACGGGGGACCCCACGCGGCCGTCCCCGTCGATCCTCGATCCCGACGTCCCCGTCGCGGAGCTTGTGGCCCCGACCCGGCGGGCCGAGGCGCGCGCCGCCATGGCGCTCGTGGCCGGACTGCGGGACGCCGGCGTGGCGGTGCGCGACCTCGCCGTCGTCGCCCGCGATCTCGACGATTACGAGGAACCGCTTTACCGCGCCGCCGTCCAATGCGGGATCGCGCCCGTCTTCTGGACGCAGCTTCGCGTGACGCGGACGCGTCCGTTCGCGCTGATCGAGTCGGTCTGTGGAGCACTCGACGCCCGCGAACTCGACGCCGAAACCCTCTCGCGTCCGCTGGAACACCGGTGGTGTCCCCCCGGCGCGTCCGGATCCGAGTGGCCGATCGATCCGGCCGAGGTCCAGCGGATGGCGGATGCGCTTCCCGACGGGTCGCGACCGCCGTCAGGGTGGCGGGCGGCGATCCGGTCCACCCCGTGCATCGACGATCGCTCGCTCGCGTATCTCGAGTGGCTCGAGGAGCAGCCGGCTCCGTCTCCGAAGGCAGTCACGTCGGTTCTGGGCGACGTTCTCGAGGCCTACGAGCGCCTCGGGCTCCCGGTAACGAAGGCGCGTGACTCGCCGGCGCTTCTCGAGACGGAACGCGACGCGCGCGGCGTCGTGCGCGTTCGGACGCTCGTTCGACAGCTTCGACACAAGTACGACGACCGGCTCGCGGACGGGACCGTAGAGCGTTCCTGGGGGGACGTCGCGGAGCTGGCCGGACTCATCGCCACACAGCGCCCCGGCCGCCGGGAACACTCGAACGCCCGCGCCGTCGACGTTCTCGAGGCCAACGACGTCTGGCAGCTCGACGTTCCGTACGTGATCGCGGTCGGGCTCGTCGACGGGGAGTGGCCGCGGAAGACCGAAAGCGCCCTGCCGCCCGAACTGTGCGAGGAAATCCTCGCGGGCACGGGGCGCTCGCGCGGACTCGCTCCGCGGCCCGCCTGGACCGACGGTCGCGACCGCGACCAGCTCGACGACGTGATTCGCGCCGCCGGGAACGGGCTGGTGGTCACCCGTCACGCGGAGACGACCGACGGCGAGGAACGCCGCCGATCGTATCTGCTCGAACGCCTCGACCCGGAGCGCATCCCCGACGACGAGCGACGACGCCTCGTCGCCCCTGATCGCGAACTCCCGCGGGCAGTCCACGGGATGCGTCCGGGCGGGAACGGAGGGGCGGCGCCCGATGAGTGAGGAGCCGCTCCGCCTCGAGAACGCCCAGCGAGCGATCAGGGACGCCTACTTCGCCCACGACTCGGGGCTTTTCACCCTCGATTGCGTGCCCGGATCGGGCAAGTCCACCGTCTGTTATCACCTCGCCGCCGAGGACCTCCTCCGGCGGTACCTCGCCGGGGATCGAACGCCCGAGCGGCACGTCGCCGTCGTCTCCTTCTCCCGCGGGGAGGCGGCGAGCATCGTTCCGGAGGTGTGTGACCGGCTCCGCGCGATCGTCGAACACGACCTGGTACCGGCAGCGGACCGCGTCTCGGACGCCGAGCTGGAGCGGCTGATCGCGCGGATCCGCCGGGCGCCGTACGCGGGCACGATCGACGGCGTCCTCCGCGAGGTGTTCTCGTCGATCGCGGACGACATCGGCTTCGACGGGATGCCCGCGGTCGGAAACGCGGCCCGGATGAAACGGATTCACGCGACGTGTTACGAGACGATTCGCGCGGATCCGGAGATCGAGTCGCGGCTGTGTGACCTGGAGGACGCCTATCCCTCCGAGCGGTACGCCGACGGCGTTCGCGAGATGCTCGAGTCGGCGGTCTCACACTGCCGGGACCGGCGTCTCTCGACCGCCGAGTTCCGACGGGAACTCGAACGGACGGCGGCGAGCGTGTATCCCGACGGTCCGCCGGAGTCGTTCGCCGACGTCGTGGACGCGGTGGGACACCACGTCGGCACCCTCGCCGGGGAGCGGCGCCGTGGCGGGACCCCGGAGGCCGACCGTGACCGCGACGATCCCGGAACGGACGACCGGTTCGACGACGTTGATGGGGAAACCCGTCACCGTCTCGTCGAGGCGGACGCGCGACTGCACGCGGCGTGGCGCGCCCGCCTCGACGACTTCGGGACCGTTCTGGAGGCGTACCGTGCGGCCTATCGGGACGCCGTCCGCGAGCGGGGCGTCGTCTCGCATACGGACGTCGCCTACCTCGTCGACGCCTACTTCGACGGCCGGATCGATGACGTTGGCATCGACGTCGACGTCGACGTCGACGACGCCGATCGAATCCGGATCCGGCGACGCTACCGGACCCGGATCCGGAGTCTGATCGTCGACGAGGCACAGGACGTCTCCGCGATCCAACACGCCGCGCTCTCGCGTCTCGTCACATCCGACGCGCGCGTGTTCGTCTCGGGCGATACCCTCCAGAGCATCTACGGCTGGCGGCACGCGGACCCGTCGCTCTTCCGGTCGGCGATAGCGGACGGAGCGTACCTCGGAATCGACTGGGACGTCCACGAGCATCGAACCGCGACCACGACCTATCGCTGTCGTCCGGACGTGGCCGCCGCGATCGACGCGATCGCCGAGCCGGCGCTCACGGACCCGGCACGCGGTGACGTGGGCGACATGGCGGTCGCCTATCCTGGACTCGATCCCGACCGGGACTCGACCGACGGGAACAACGTCCACGTCGCGGCCTTCGAGCCGATGGGGGCGGACTCCGATTCCCACGCGTGGATCGACCCGGTGGAGGGTCGCGGCGAGGCGGCGGCGCTCGCCACGTTCGTCTCGAAGGGGCTCGCGGACGGCACGTTCCTCGACGACGCCGGCGATCCGCTCGATATCGTCGTCCTGTTTCGGTGGTCCACGTGGATGGACGCGTACGCGGACGCGTTCGCCGAGGCGGGACTTCGCGTGCGCAACGCGAGCGAGCCGCTTTTCGCGTGCCCGCTCGTCGAGGCGGTCCTCGACGTCTGCGCGTGGCTCGTCGCTCCGGCCAGCCCGGATCGAACGATCGACCTGTTCGTCGACTCCCCGCTTGGGCTCGAGGAACTCGAGTCGGCGATCCGAAACGCGGACGGGGAGATCGGTGCCGTTCGCGCCGGGTGTGCGCCCACGAGCGCGCAAAAACACGTCCTCGACGCGCTCTCGACGCTCCGGGATCGTCGGGACCGAACCCGCTCGCGTCCGGCGACGACCTACGTCGAGGACGTCATCGCGGAGCTTGCGTTGCGGGCCGACCCGCACGGACTGTTTCCCGAGGTGGATCCCGAACGACGCGTCGGGAACCTCGACGCGCTCGTCGACACGCTCTCCGAGTGGGAGGCCGAAGAGCGGCTTCCGCCGCGCGAACTCGCGACGCTTGCGGCCCCCTTCCGTGAGAACCCCTCGTTCGGCCCGAACCAGCCGAGTACGGCCGGAACCGACCCCGACGTCGAGTTTCGCACGATCCACGACGTGAAGGGAGACGAGGCCGACGTCGTCGTCCTCGCGAACCCGGGCTTCGACGTGTGGAAACACGGCGTCCAGTCGACCCGTCTTCTCACACGTGGGCGTTTCGCCGGGCTCGCACCGCCGACGAACGTCGACGTCCCCCGGAACGTTTCGCTTCCGCCGTTCGCGAACGGGCTCTACGATCCGGCGGACACGCGCGACCCCGACGTCGGGCTCCGGTGGATGACCGCCCGCTGGCGCGACGACGTCCTCGAGTCGGGGTCCTCGACCGCGCTCGTCGGGCCCGACCGTCTCCGACGGGCCGCTGCTCGCGAGCGGGCCGAAGCGTGGCGGTTGCTGTACGTGGCACTCACGCGCGCCCGCGAACATCTCGTTCTTCCGCTCCCACGGTCACTTCCGGGCGGGGAGCGCCCGCGGGATCGGTGGCTCGATGCGCTCCGGGAGGGACTCGCGTTTTCGGGCGAGGAGACGGACGGCTACTCCGCCGGCGGAGCGGACGGCTCCCCCGCCGGTCCCTTCGAGGTCGGCGTCAACGACGTCGATCTCCTCGCGACGCGCGACGCCCCGCGGACGTCCCGCACGCCGGACGTGGCGGTCACGCCGCCCCGCCGCGGGGGGCTTCCCGCCTGGCTCCCGCGGTTCGTGAATCCGAGCACCGTGTACCCGCTCACCGAGGATCCCGACGGGTTCGTCCTCGATCACCTCCTCGGACGGGCGCTACACACGGCGACCAACGACGTGGATGCCGACCTCCCGCTGCGGTTCGACCGGCTTGGCCCCGACGACGTGGGCACGTGTCTCCACGAGGTGCTCACCGGGATCGCCGAGCGATTCCCCGCTGGCGACGCCGTTCGCGACTCCACGCCGGAGATTCGCCGGCTTTTCGAGGAGACGCTTCGCGAGCACTCGCCCCGGACCGACGACCGGGAACGCGAGGAGCTGTTCGAGTTCTTCCGCGAGGCGATCCTCGAGGACTTCCTCGCCTCCGAGCTGTGGGCGCGGATCGAACGCGGCGATCTCGTCGCGATCGAACGATCCGTCGACGGGCTCGTCGTCGTCGACGACGTCGAGTTCGAGATCCACGGCACGGCCGACTTCGTTCTCGAGTCGCCCGCCGGCGAGCGCTCCGTGGTCGACGCCAAGATCGCCTTGGCCGAGCCGACCCCGGAGACCCGGCGGCGCTACGAGCTACAGGTGGCGTCCTACGCCTACCTCTTCGAACGGCACGCCCCGTCCAGGTCGGCTCCCGTCTCGGGAACCGTCGAGACGTTCGGCGTCGAGCGCGAAACCGTCACGTCGGAGTGGCCGCCGGCCGTCGTCGAGCGCCGGTTGGCCTCGCTGCTCGATGGGTGAGCCTTCAGGTCCCTCCGAGGAGTCGATACCGGGGCGCACTCGAGGAGTCGACATCGGGACACGTCGGCGCCGTCGGCGGCTCGGTTCGTGGACGGAAAGTAACGGTTATACGGACGGTGACCCATGCTCGAACCATGCAACGACGCGCTGTAACCGTGTACGTCGCGCTCCTTCTCGTCGTCGGCGCGGCGGCCGGTGGACTCGTGGCGACCGCCGACTCCCCGGAGGTCTCGTTCGAGGATCCCGCATACGAGGGCGGTGCGGGCGGCTCCTTCGATCACGCGGGACAGACCTACACCGTCGCCGACGTGACCGAGAACGTCGAGGAGGGCGGCCACGGGAGCGAGACGGTGACGCTGTCCGGGACGCTCGAGTGGAACGAGACCGTCACCGAGTCGGCCGAGTGGGCCAATAACTCCACCGTGACCTACGAGGAGGACGAGTGGCGGGTCGTCATCGAGGGCGAGGACCCGAGCGCGTTCACCCTCCAGGAGGTGCTCGACCGCCAGGCCATCCTCGAGAACGACTCCGCCGCCGACAACCAGACGTACATGCGAAACGGGGAGGAACACGTCGCCGTCACCGACGAGGACGGCGAGACCACGCTCGTTCCCGCCGACGAGTACTTCCCGGAGCCCGAGGAACGCCGCATCGACGAGGGCGAGACGATCACCTACGACGGCCACGACGCGGCCGTCGCGAACGTGAGCGCGAGCGCGGCGGTCCTCGAGTGGGAGACGACCCAGACGATGTCCGCCGAGTTGACCCCGCAGGGACAGGTGACCCTGGGCAACACGACCTTCGTCGCGATCTTCCCCGACAGCTCGACGGTCGTGCTCTCGAGCAATCTCGAGTCCTACGAGGCTCAACAGGCGGAGATCGGACAGTTCGAACAGCGGATGTCCGGCCTGACGCGTATCGGGTGGACCATCGGCGCGACGGTCCTCATGTTGATCGCGTTCGCGTTCGTTCCCTCGCGGTACTGATCCCGATCGCCACCCTCGATCGTCGAGGGCGGTCGCCGGGCCTTAGTTGTCGACTCGCGATCGTCGGGGCCCGACCATCCGGATCGACGCCCCTCGATTCCACTTTTCGCTTCCGCCTTCGCTCCCTTCTCACCGCAACAGCGCCAGCACCGCCGTGACGAGGAGGCCGACCACGACCGCGATCCCGGTCACGAGCGCTCCGATCCGCGGGAACGCCATCCACAGCGCGATGAAAAACGAGAACGCGAACCCGATCAGGATCACGAGGAACACGCCGCGAGAGGGGTTCTGTACCGCCGCGACGAACACCCGCTGTGGCAGACTGAGATCGTCGAGTCGCAGATCGGGATCGCCGGTCTCTCCCCCGACATCGTTCCCGCCGCCTCCCTCGTCCACCTCGCTTCCGTCGCGGTCGGCACGCTCGGTCTCCATTACGTCCCCGATAGACGCCACGGTCCCCTATCGCTTTCGACCGGTCGGCCTCACAGCGCGCCGGCGAGGTATCCCCCGAGGAGGAACGCGCCGACGGCCGCGGCGAGCGTCCCGACCGCGTAGCCGGCCGCCTCGAGAGGGCGTTCTTCCGCCCGCGTGACGGTCTCGAGCGCGAACGACGAGAACGTCGTGAACGACCCGCATAGGCCGACGCCGAGGACCAACGCGGCGGAATCCCCCACGGCGGCCGACAGGGTCACGCCGAGAATCAGACTGCCGCTCACGTTGACGACGAACACCGTCCGACGCGTGAACCGACCGACGACGTAGCGAGCCGCGGCGCCGATCGCGCCCCCGGCCGCGACGAGCGCCACGCTCGCGACGTCGACGCTCATCGGGACCTCCCGCCCACCGCGAGTCCGGCGACGGCCGCGAGGAACCCACCGACGTAGCTGGCCACGACGTATCCGGTCGCGACCGCTGGGTCGGTCGAGACGGCATCGGCGACGAACGTGCTGTAGGTGGTAAACGAGGAGAGCACGCCGGTGCCGGCGAACAGCATGAGCCGTCCCTCGAGGACTCGAGCCGTGATGACCGCGAGCGCGAACGCGCCGACGACGTTCACGGCGAACGTGCCCGCGACCGGCCCGACGAGCAGCTCGACGCCGTACCGCGCGCCGGCGCCGATCGCGCCGCCCGCGGCGACCACGACCATCTCGAGTCCGCGGTCGATCGACGACCGGGCGAACGATGTTCCCGTCATACCTCGACGTCTTGGCCCGTTCGGTTATCCATTACGACGGCGCGCCGCCCTCGCCCGGTTCGCCTCGATGCCGCTCGCGGTCGGACTGTCACCGCCGTGGGGCGTCCGCCGCTCGCGGACCCGGACGACGTGTGCGCTCTCGGTCCGGTCGTCGACGACGAGGGCCTCGCCCGTTCCGCTCGGCAGGACCCGGCCCAGGTCCTCCCCGAGATAGGCCGGCTGTGCGTCCCGGAGCGCGTCGACGTCCCGCTCCGCGGTCAGGCGGTGGGCGATCACGAGATCCGCCTGCGAGACGGCCACGTCGGGGAGCGCGCTCGGACGCTGGGTCGCACACACGAGGCTCACACCGGGCGTCCGACCGCGGGTGAAAAGCGTTCGAAACGCCGGTTCCCCGATCCCCTCGAGGAAGGCGTGCGCCTCGTCGACGAGCAGCCAGGGGAGCGGACCCGTTCCCCTCTCGATCCGGTAGTCGTAGAGACCCCGAGCGATCACGTGTCCGACGGCCGCCATGGCCGCCGGGGTCAACGATCGACAGTCGATCACCGTCGCTTCGGCTCCCGTCAGCTCGCCCATGGTCGGCGCCGCCGGATCGAAGATGCCCCACGCGTCCGCGAGCCGAAGGTGGTTCGAGGCCGCCCGCTTGACCGGGTCTGGAGCGTCGGCCGTCTCTATTTCCGCCAGAATCCCCGCGATCGAGGTCGGGTCGTCCTCGGAAGCGGTAGCGAGCGCTCCACAGCCGTTTTGCCGCCTTTCGACGGTTCGCCACAGGAGGCTTCCGGCGGCCCCGGTCGGATCGAGCCCGAGGAGTTCCGGCCAGACGTCGGGGGACAGCGTCGCGGGGTCGATCCGGGCGTCGATCACGCGGCCACCGGGCAGTTCTCCCAGCCCGGCGAAGACCCCCATCGGATCGAGGACGATCGGGGAGACGCCCTCGACGCGGGCGAGCTCCTCCGCGATCACCCCGAGCGTGTATGACTTCCCGGTTCCACGCTTTCCGACTAATACCCCCGCGTGCGGGTTCTCGGCGTCGATCGCGACCGGCGCGCCGGTGCTCCCGTCCCGCGCGAGGAACGCACCGACATCCAGAATGGCTCCGCCGGCGGTTCCCTCCCGCCCGAGCACGTGTGCGGCCCCTCCTGCTTTCGGTCTCCGTCCCGACCCCGGTTTCGGCTCCGAGTCTGGCCCCGGTTCCGGATCCACCCCCGGCTTCGGATCTGCACCCGGCTTCGGATCCCGTTCGCCGCCCGCGGCTCGATTGCGGTCGTCCACCTGCATCGAGGGGACTGGTCCCCCCTCCCACAAGAACTTTCGTCCGTACGTTTATGACCGATTCCGGGTCCATGGGCCGTATGATCGAAGACGGCATCGCCGTGCTATCCGCCGAGTTTCGCCGCGACGAACGCGCCATCGAGGGGCTCCCGATCCGGCTCGTCATCGCCCTCGTCGTCGGCGTCGCGAGCTTGAGCGTCATGATGAGCATGGTGAACGGCATCCAGGGACTCGCGGTCGTGGAGCTGGACGTCCAGCCGGAGCCGGAGGTGATCACGCCGGGAAGCCAGGACCTCGAGTTGACCGTCGTCGATCCGGACGGAACGCCCGTCGCCGACGCCACGGTCGTCGTCCGCGGGGAGACGGCGCGGATCGACGGGGTCGAGACGGCACGGACGGACGGCTCCGGAGTGGCCACGGTCACGGTCGAGCCCGAACTCGGTCCCAACCAGGTCGACGGGACGCTCTCGATCGACGTCAAACCTCCCGCGGGAAGCGAGTACACCGACGATCGGGAGAACACGGAGATCCTCGTCGTCGCGGAGTGATGGGGAGGAGGACGGGGACGAGGGCGGGGACACGGGGACGAGGACGGGGACACGGGGACGAGGACGGGGACACGGGGACGAGGACGGGGACACGGGGACGAGGACGGGGACACGGGGACGAGGACGGGGACACGGGGACGGTGATCGACGAGAACCGGATAGGTGACCCCCGTCGTCAGTGACGACTCCGGCGACAGGGTGCCACCGGGACGAGATCGGTCAACGCTGGTCCTCCCAGTCGACCCACTCCTGCTCCCAGCCCTGTTTCGCGAAGTACCCCCGCTTCGAGAACTCGGCGTCCTCGCGTCGGGTTCGGTTTCGTTCGATCCCGCCCCGCTCGCCCGCGACGAGCAGCGGCCGAAGCTGGACCGGTCCGGCCTCCTCGAGGATCTGTAGTCCGTCCGTTCCGGGCGTTCCCGTTCGTTCGATCCCTCGCGTCCGGTCATCCGGTCCGGTCGGCTCCGGGGATCGGTCCGCATCCGGGGATCGGTCCACCCCGTCGGTTCGACGCGGTCGAACGGCGACGAGGGTTTGAGCGCCGGTTCCCCGAGGAAAGACGAGCCGGCCGTCCTCGGCCAGCTGTGCGAGCAGCCTTCTGGGAGGCCGTACCGCCGCCGCCTCGAGCAGGACCCGGTCGAAGGGGGCGTACTCCGGAAGCCCCTCGCTTCCGTCCCGCCGATCGACGAGAACCGGATCGTAGTTCGCGCTCGCGAGGTTCGATCGGGCGAGCGCGACCAGTTCGCGATCGACGTCGATCGCGTGAACGCGTCTGGCCCCCACGATCTCCGCGAGGATCGCCGCGGTGTAGCCGACCCCGGCGCCGACCACGAGCGTCTCGTCGCCCTCCTCGGGGGCGAGCGCGGAGACCATTCGGGCGACGGTCGCGGGCGAGAGCGCCCTGGTCCCGTGTACCTCGGTCGGCCGGTTCGCGTACGGCGCGTCGGGGACGAACGCCTCACGGGGGACGCGCTGGAGCGCGTCGAGGAGACCCTCCGAGAGCGGGCGATCGAGGCGGTGCTCGAGGCTCTCGATCATGTCCGCCCGAAGCGCCGTCTCGTCCATACGCCGGATCGGCGCTCGGTCGTAATGAACCGCACGCTCGGTGGCGGGGGACGTCTCCCCGGACGACCTCCTCCATCGGTCTCTTCCGGCTCTCGGTCCCGATCTTCACGAGTCGCTATCGACCATCGGCACGAACCGCACGCCGCCGTGGGACTCGCGATCCGTACCTTCGGGCGTGACCGTCAGCCGAACCAGCTCCTGGTGGGCGCGTCCGCCGATCGGCGCGACGATGTGGCCCCCCTCGCGGGTCTGCTCGACGATGGCGTCCGGAACCCCATCCTCGGCCGCACAGGTCAGGTAGGCGGCATCGTAGGGGGCGTGTTCGGGCCACCCCTCGTGGCCGTCGCCGACGAGGACGTCCACGATCCCTCCGTAGCCGAGGCGCTCCAGGCGATCGCGTGCGGCCTCGGCCAGGTGGGCGACGTATTCGACCCCGTAGACCGCGCCGCTCTCCCCGACGAGCTCCGCGGTGACGGCGGCGTGGTAGCCGCAGCCGGTGCCGATCTCGAGGACGCGATCGCCGGCCTCGAGATCGAGCAGGTCGACCATGATCGCCACCATGTGCGGCGCGCTTATCGTCTGGCCGTCGCCGATCGGGAGGGGTCGGTCGGCGTAGGCGCGTTCGGGCGTCGCGTCGGGAACGAATTCGTGACGCGGCACCGACCGCATCGCCTCGAGCACGCGCTCGCTCGTGTCCCGACGCCGGGACAGCCGCTCGATGAGCCGATCGCGGGCGTCGGATGCGGACATACCACACGCTACGGACCGTTCCGACCTGAATGCTGCGGCCGCGTCGTCGGGCTTATCGCGTTCGTGCCCGGCCGCCCGCTAGATCGATCACGCGCTCGTGATCGACGTGGTGGATGCGCCCGCCATCGGATCCTCACCACGCCGACCACGCGCTCGAGGTCTCATCGCGCGCGTAGAGCCGCTTTACGTCCTTTGCGAACGCGGTGTCGCCGTCGTGATCGAGCTTGTCGAACCGGTATTCCGGCGCGTTCTCGCGGATCTGGATCCCCTCGATCGTGAACTCCTCCTCGCCGAACGTCTCCGTTTCCGCCACCTCGAACTCGTGATCGCCGGGGACGTTCACCGTGAGCGCGCGCGTGTGCTCGCGATCGCCGTCGGCGGGGTGAAGCGTCACCTTCACCGAGACGTTGTCGACCGCCCGAGTCCACAGCGTCTCCACGTCCGCGACGTCGGCCTCCTCGACCCGGCGTTCCTCGCCGACCTCGATCCCGGTCACCCGCGCCTGCAACAGCGCGTCGGGCGTGTCCACGACGAACTCGCCGCCGATCTCCGCGTAGGTGTCGGCCGGAACCGTCATCGTCGTCGAGAAGGACTCGCCGTCCTGGGAGACGACGATGTCGAGATCGACCGTTTCGGGCTCGGGGATCTCGGTTTTGTGCGTGTGTCCGCACTCGGTGCATCTGACCGTCGCGGTCCCGCCGGGCTTGAGCACCTCGTGGACCGTCGGCTCCGCGGTCGAACAGGAGGGACAGACGAGTCCGACCCGCTCGCGTTGATCGCTCATTGCCCGCCGATAGCCGTCCTGGCGGTAAAAGTCCGCGTTTGTCGATCGGGTCGTGGGAGGGGCTGGCGTGGGCCGGAGACCGGTCACGCCGACGGCAGATCCATGGCCTCGCCGTCGACGTACACCGTCGGATCGCGAATGATCCCGTCGAGGTGCAACGGGGCCTCGACGTCGCCGCCGATGCTCGCGTCGTCGCCGATCGCGACGTGGACCGTCCCGGCGGCCTTCTCGTCGAGCAGCACGGACCCGACGAGCTGCTCGACGCCGACGTTGGTGCCGATCCCGAGTTCCGCGAGGTTGTAGGCGTCGCGGCCGACCGACTCGGCGCCCGCCTCGACCTGGTCGCGGATCGCCGGATCCGAGATGGACGTGACGTACCCGTCCTCGACCTCGAAGACCAGCCGCTCGTCGGGGTCGAGCAGGCCGTGTGGCCGCATCGTCCCGTCGACGACGTAGGTCCCGCTCGCGGTCACGGGCGAGACGAACACCTCGCCCGCAGGGAGGTTCGAGAACGCTCCCGGCTCCCGAACGATGCCCGTGTCGGTCTGCCACTCGCGGCCGCCGGGTTCGACGGTCAGGTCGGTTCCGGCCGCCGTGGTGATCCGGATCGTCTCCGCGCCCGCGACCCGCTCGTGGACGGCCGCACACGCCTCCGCGATCGCCTCGTAGTCCGCGTCGAGGCCGGTGGTGAACACCGACTCCGTGATCCCCGGAAGCGTCGCTCCCCGGGCGCCCTTCTCGCAGGCCGCGCCGCGGGCGCGGGTGTGGCTCAGGCTCTTCGTGGTCGGCGCGAGGAACACGTCAGCGGCGCTCATCGCCGCCGCGACCGGCGCCGGCGGCTCCGCGCCGTGTTGGTCGCCCGGCGGGTATCGCAGGATCGAGACGTCCTCCGTGCGCTCGCCGGCGGCGGCATAAAGCGCCTCGCCGATCGTTCGGCGCTCGTCGTCGGTGATCACCACGACCGATTCGTCCGCCTCGATCCCCAGACACTGGCCGACGGCGGTCCGCGCCGCCGCCTCCAGCTCCTCGGGAGTCACCGCGTCGGGTTCGTCGGAGTCCATGCCGGGCATTTTGTCGGCGTCCCGTTAGGCGTTGCCATACGGCTCGATCGCACGGCGATGGTTCGGACAGATAGAGTATATATACTGAATTTCGAACGGTGTTCCATCCCGTATTCCGAGATTTCAACCGATCTATTACTCGTTTCGTAGTTATCGTATTCGTTCCACTCTCGGAACTATTATACGGTTCGCGGCCGGACGTCCAGGTACATGATCCGCGTGGGTGTGAACGGATACGGGACGATCGGAAAACGGGTCGCGGACGCGGTCGCGGCCCAGCCCGACATGGCGCTCGTCGGCGTCGCGAAGACGCGCCCGAACTACGAGGCCGAGGCGGCCCTCCGGCGCGGCTACGATCTCCACGCCGCGATCGCAGAGCGCGCCGACGCGTTCGCCGACGCCGGGATCGACCTCGCCGGCGACCTCGACGACCTGATCGAGGCGAGCGACGTCGTGGTCGATTGCTGTCCCGCCGGCATCGGCGAGCGGAACCGCGCGCGGTACGCCGCCCACGACACGCCCGCGATCCTCCAGGGCGGCGAGGCGGCCGACGTCGCGGACGTCTCGTTCAACGCCCGCGCGAACTACGAGGCCGTTCGCGACTCCGACGCCGAGTCCGCTCGCGTCGTCTCGTGTAACACGACCGCGCTCTCGCGTGTTCTCGCCCCCCTCGAGGAGGAATACGGCGTCGAGAAGGCCCGCGTCACCCTGATCCGCCGCGGCGGCGACCCCGCGGAGACCGACCGCGGCCCGATCAACGACGTGGTTCCCGATCCCGTTTCGATTCCCTCCCACCACGGTCCCGACGTGAACACGGTCCTGCCCGGGATCGCCGTCGACACGCTCGCGGTGAAGGCGCCGGTGACCCGGATGCACACCCACGGGCTCAACGTCACGCTCGAGTCGACGCCCGAGGCCGGCGCGGTCCGCGATCTCCTCGAGGCGGAGTCGCGCGTCTTCGTCATCCCGGAGGGTGCGGGCGTCGACGGCGGCGGCGCGCTCAAGGACTACGCGATGGACGCGGGACGCCCGCGGGGCGACCTCTGGGAGAACTGCGTGTGGGGCGAGTCGATCCAGCTCCAGGGGTCGGATCTGTACCTCTTCGAGAACGTCCACCAGGAGGCCGACGTCGTCCCCGAGAACGTGGACGCGATCCGCGCGCTCGCGACGGACGTACCCGCCGTCGAGTCCGTGGCTCGGACCGACGAGTCGCTCGGGGTCGGACTCGAGAGCCTCCTCGCGGAACCGTCGACCGGGACGGGACTCGTCACGGCCGACGACTGAGGTCGATCGCTTTCTCCCCGGAACTCACTCCTCGCGCGGTCGGCCCCGCTCGAGCGCCTCGACGGCCGCCAGGGGCTCGCCGGTGAGCGCCCGGATGTAGGCGCCGCCAGCGATCGACACGTGCGAGAAGTCGTCCTCATCGAGGTCGTACAGCCGGATCGCGCGGGCGGTGTCGCCCCCGCCGACCACCGAAAAGCAGTCCGTCTCCGCCATCGCCTCGAGCACGCCGACCGTCCCGACGGCGAACCGCTCGTCCTCGAAGACGCCGAGCGCGCCCTTCAAGAAGACCGCCTCCGAGTCCGCGATGACCGGCTCGTAGGCCATCACGGTCTCGGTCCCGACGTCGAGGTAGGCGGTCTCCTTTTCGGCTATCGACTCGACGGCGACCTCGCCGCGGTCGCCCTCGGCGTCCTCGTAGGCCAGATCGACCGCCAGGGTGATCCGGTCGCCGTACTCCTCGAGGAGCGATTCGATCGTTCCGTGGTTTCGCTCCCACTGGTCGTCGAAGCGGTCCATCCCCTCGAGGTCGTAGCCGACGGGGTGGCCGGCGGCTCGAAGGAACAGCTCGCCCGCGACGCCGCCGAGGAGGAACCGGTCGACCCGGTCGCCGAGCGCGTCCATCACGTCGATGACGTCGGTCGCCTTCGTCCCGCCGACCACCATCGTCACCCGCCCGTCGAACTCGCGGGTGGCGATCGCGGTGTTCGCCTCGTACTCCGTCTCCATCACCCGACCGGCGTACGCCGGCAGCGCGAGCGGGAACCCGACGAGCGAGGCGTGGCTCCGGTGAGCCGCGGAGTAGGCGTCACAGACGTACGCGTCGAAACGCGGCGCGAGCGTCCGAACGAACTCGGTGTCGGCCTTCGTCTCCGGGTCCTCCTCCGGAAGTTCGCCCTCGCACATCCGGACGTTCTCCAACAGCAGGACCTCGCCCGGCTCGACGTCCTCGATGGCCTCGATGGCCTCCGGGCCGTAGGTGTCGGGAACGAACGCCACCTCCCGCCCGACGTGCTCCGCCAGGATCCGGGCATGACCCGAAAGCGTGGTGAAGTCGTCGTTTCCGGGACGTCCCTGGTGGGCCAGACAGACGACCCGGTGGCCGGCCGCGACCAGCTCGCGGACCGTCTCGGCGTGTCGCGCGAACCGCTCGTTGTCCTGCGGCTCGCCGTCCTCGATCGGCGAGTTGAGATCGAGGCGGACCAGCACGCACGAGTCCGCCGGCAGCGCGTCGATCGTCTCGAACCGTGCCATATCGGAGTCTGGTGACCCGGCCATTTAGTTGTCGGCGACGTAGCTCGCCATGTCGAGCATCCGGTTCGAGAAGCCGTACTCGTTGTCGTACCAGGTGAGCACCTTCACCAGCTCGCCGCCGGCGATGGCGTTCGTCGAGGAGAGGTCGACGTAACTCGAGAACGGCAACCCGACGACGTCGCTCGAGACGATCTCGTCGTCGGTGTATCCGAGCACCCCGGCGAGCGGCCCCGAGTCGGCCGCCTCGCGGAACGCGTCGTTGACGGCCTCCGCCGTGACGTCCGCCTCCGTGTCGACGACGAACTCGGTGATCGAGCCGTTCGGGACCGGAACCCGGATCGCCATCCCGTCGATCCGCCCCTCCAACTGCGGGAGGATCTCCGTCGCCGCGCCGGCCGCGCCGGTCGTCGTCGGCACGATGTTCTCGGCGGCGGCGCGACCCCGACGGGTCTTCGCCATCGGGCCGTCGATGAGGCTTTGGGACCCCGTGTAGGCGTGGATCGTCGTGAGCGTGCCCGACCGAATGCCGAACTCCTCGTCGAGCACCTTCGCGACGGGCGTGATGGAGTTCGTCGTACAGGAGGCGTTCGAGACGACCGACTCGCCGTCGTACTCGTCGTGGTTCACGCCGTAGACGAGCTGTTTGACCGGCTTTTCGCCCTTCGGCGGCGCCGAGATGACCACCGTCTCCGCGCCCCCCTCCAGGTGGGCGCTCGCGTCCTCGTACGTGCGGAAGACGCCCGTACACTCGAGTGCGACGTCCACGCCCAGGTCGTCCCACGGCAGCGAGGCCGGGTCCTGCCGGTTGTAGATCGGCACCGAGGTCCCGCCGATCGTCAACGAGCCGTCCTCGAGTTCGATCCCGTCGAGACGGCCCATCACGGAGTCGTACTTCGCGAGGTAGGCGGCGTCGTCGGCGTCCATCACGTCGTTGATCCCGGCGAGCTCGATCCGCGGGTGTTCGAGGGTCGCGCGGAACACGTTTCGGCCGATCCGGCCGAACCCGTTGAGTCCGACGCGCACGACCTCGTCGTCCGCGACGTCGTCCGCGGCGTCCAGATACGATTTACTCATAGTTGAAGTAATCTCGTCCAGCCTAAAAACTGTTCAGATCGACGCGAGGCACCATCCCGCACGATCCGCCGTGGACGGAAGCCTTATCGGAACGTCGGCCGTCGATCCGCACATGAACAGGGACGACCGTGACGACCCGTTCGGCGACCTCTTCGAGGAGATCGAGCGGATGATGGACCGGATGGCCGGCGTCGAGGACGGCCCCGGGGACGGCTCCGGGTTCCGATCGGAGACCCACGTCGACACCTACCTCGAGGACGACGTGGTCCGGCTCGTCGCCGACCTGCCGGGCGTCTCCAAGGAGGACCTCTCGTTGCAGTGTGACGGCGAGACCCTGACCGTCTCCGCGGCCTCCGACCGCCGCGAGTACGACGAACGTATCTCGCTTCCCGTCCGCGTCGACGAGCGCTCCGCGTCCGCGACGTTCAAAAACGGCGTCCTCGAGGTCGTCTTCGAGCGCGCGGACGACTCCGCGTCGATCGACCTCGAGTGACCGCCCTCGAGTGATCGTCGGAGCCGTTCTCCTTCAGCTCCGTCTCGCAGTGTCGCGTATCAGCCCCGCCAGACGGTCGTAGAAGTCGACCTCGTACTTTCCCGCGTCGACGGTCGGCCGGGCGTTCGTCTCCACGACCACGAGCCGGTCGTCCGTCTCCAGCAGGTCGACGCCGAGGTAGTCGATGTCGAGCTCCCGCGCCGCCCGTTCGGCCAGCTCGCGGTGGCGCTCGGGAAGGTCGACGGCGGTCGCCACGGCGCCGCGATGGACGTTGTGTTTCCATCGGTCGCCGCCACCTCGACCACGGTTTCGGCCTCCGTTTCCGTTCCCATCCTCGCCTTCGTCTCCGTTCCCGCCCCCGCTCTCGCCCCCGCCCCCGTCTCCGGATCGCGGATCTCCCTCCCCGTCGGGGATCCGACGTTCGACCGCGCCCACACACTCCCCGTCGAGAACCATCACCCGGTAATCGCGGGAGCCGGGTAGAAACTCCTGGATCAGATAGGACTTGTCGCCGGTCGCCCGGTAGTCGTGTACCAGGTTCAGGTGGTCGATCGTCCCCGCGAGGTCGTCGACGTCGGACGCCTTCGCGACGCCGGTCCCCCGGGTCGTCGAGTTCGGCTTGATCACGACCGGAAACGACAGCCCCGCGTCCTCGAGCGACGCGAGCACCTCGGACTCCGCGACCGGGTTCGAGACCATCACCGTTCGCGGCACCGGAAGCCCGGCGGCGTCGAGCGCGCTCGTCACCGCCGCCTTGTTTCGCGAGGTTACGACCGCCCCGCGGCCGTTCACCCACGGGATCGACAGCCGGGCGTCGAGCGCCCCGCCCTCCATCAGCCGGGTCGGGTAGACGAACCCGACGTCCACCTCCTCCGGCGCCGGATCGACGGGGTCGGCCGGTCGGTCCCCGTCAGCCGTGAGCCGGAGCGTCCGCTCCGTCGCTCGAAGGTGGACGACGTCTATCCCGCGCTCTCGGAGGGGGCCACGGATCCGATCGAACGTCTCCGAGCGGGTGCTCATCGCGAGCCGAAGCATCGATCCAGGGGAGGGACGGCACCGGCATAAGCCTCGCGCCGGCGGCCACGGGGCGTAGGGAGAACACGGCGTCGCGGACGCTCGACGCGAGAGGGAACGAGACGCAAAAACGAACGCGAACCCGAACGAACCGGCCTACGAGACGAGCAGCTTCTCGCCGCGCTCGACGGTGATCCGGCAGGACGGGGACATCTTGTTGTACGCGCGCCGGAACGCCTCCTTGACCGTCGCAGCGTCCTCGGGGTCGCAGTAGGCGGTGAAGATGGCCTCGTCGGCGTCGACGCGTGCGGCCGTGCCGACGGGCTTGCCGAACGCTTGGCGCATTCCGTCGGAGACGCGGTCGGCGCCCGCGCCGGTCGCCTGCTTGTTCTCGCGGATGACCTGGTGGGGGAACTTGCGCAGCACCATCTTGTACTGCTTCTCGCCGATCTCCTTGATGAGGTGGCGGTTGGCCGACAGGCGTGCGCTCTCGAGGGAGCCGTGGCGGATCTGGAGTTCCTCGTCGACGCGGAGGCTGATCTCCACCTCGTATTCCTCCGGATCGGCCTGCAGGTCGCCCATGTTGTGCTGTGCGATCTTCGAACCCGGAATGCCCGTGATGTACTCGCGACGCGTGTACGAGGGCTTGCTGATGTTCCGGTACATGGAGGCCGGCTTGTCTGACATGGTTACTTGTCGTCTCTAACCTCCGCTTCGCGAATAAACCCTTCGAAAGAACCGACGGATATCGCCCACGTCAGGCGCTCCCACGCCGGGTTCACCGACCCGCCTCGACGTGCTCTCCGGGGCCCGCGCTGCCGTCCTCGCCGGAGTCCGCGTTGCCGTCCTCTCCACGGTCCGTCTCCTCGATCGGCTCCTCGCCGGATCCCTCCTCGTTCGAATCGCCGCTCTCCTCGCCGGATCCCTCCTCGTTCGAATCGCCGCTCTCCTCGCCGGACTCGCCGCTCTCCCCGTCGGCCTGCTCTTGGGAGTCCGGCGGTTCGACCGCCGCGTGCTCGAAGCCCTGCTCCGCGAGAAGCTCGCGTGCCCGGTCCGTGATCGACGGGGAGACGAGGACCCCGCGGACCTCGTCGGGATCGACGCCGGCCTCGTCCCCGAGGGCCTCGACGTATCGGCCGAGCTGGCTCACGGCGCTCGGCCCGACGCGACGGCGTTTCAACTCGAGGACGACCGGGTTCGAGTCGGCGTCGACACAGAGGACGTCCATCGGGCCGACGGCGCTGTCGCGCTCGACGGCCACCGGATCGAGGCCCTCCTCCACGAGGTCCGGCTCCTCGAGGATCCGCCGCCGGAGGTCCGCCTCGCTGCCGCGGACCTCCAGGTCCCGTCCCCCGGTCACGCCCATCGCCGACAGCTGTTCGACGTCGGCGAACCTGACGGCCAGCGTCTCGTCCGGCGACGTCCGGACCGACCGCACCCGAAGCCGTCCCTCCCGGACCGCGGCGTAGTGGTCAGACCCCGGCGGCTGCCAGTTCACGGGCGTTCGCTTCTCGTCGGTGTGGACGAGCGCGGAGCCGTCCGGCTTGAGGACGAGCAGTCGTTTTCCCGCCCCGAGCGTCGAGGACGCGCGCCCCTCGTAGTCGACTCGGCACTCGCCGAAGACGGTGATCAGCTCCCCGCGGTCGAAGGCGGCCTCCAGGGCCCAAAGCGCCTCGCGGTGGCTCGGATCGTGGAGGGTCCGTACGGTCACGGCCGCGAATACGGCCCGGCGGGCCAAAAGGCCGCCGGCGCGGTCCGATCAGTACCGGCAGTTCTCGCCCGCGACGCGCGCCTCCTCCGCGGAGCCCTCCGGTTCCGCGACCCGTTACACCCGGAATTCCTCGAGCGCGTCCTCGTCAAGGCGGACGCCGTGGCCCGGCTCGTCGGGCAGCTCGATCATCCCCTCGTCGTTCGGCGCCAGCGGCTCGGCGACGACGTCGTCGAACACCTTCACGTCCATGTCGCGGTAGAAGTACTCGACCCACTGGCCGTTCTCCACCGCGCCCACGAGCGATGCGTGGAGGTTCCAGTTGTAGTGGGGCGCGATCGGCACGTCGTGTGCCGAGGCGTAGTTCGCGATCCGGAGCCACTCCGTGATCCCGCCGCAGACGGTCGCGTCGGGCTGGAGGATGCCGGCGGCGCCGCGGTCGTAAAGCCCCGCGAAGTCGTGGCGCGTCCCCTCCAGTTCGCCGGTCGCCACGGCGTAGTCGATGGCGTCGTTGAGCTGGCTCATCGTCTCGACCCGGTCGATCATCACGGGCTCCTCGATGAAGTAGGGGTCGTGGGGCTCGAACGCCCGGCAGGCGCGCACTCCCTCGGGGACCGACTCCCAGACGCCGTTGGCGTCGAGCAGGAGCGTCCGGTCAGGGCCGATCTCGTCGCGGACGGCCGCGACGCGCGCCTCCTCCTCGGGGACCGAGCGGCGCCCGACCTTCATCTTCACGACGTCGTGGCCCTCCTCGACGTACCGGCGCACCTCCTCGCGCAGCCCCTCGTGGCCCTTGTCGTCGCGGTAGTAGCCCCCGCTGGCGTAGGTGGGAACGGCGTCGGCGTACCCGCCGAGCAGCTTGTACAGGGGCTCGCCGGCCGCCTTCGCCTTGAGGTCCCAAAGCGCGATGTCGACGCTCGAGATCGCTCGCAGGAACAGCCCGGTCCGGCCGATCTGGACGTTGCTGTCGTACATCTCCTCCCACAGCCGCGCGACGTCGCGGGGGTCCTCGCCCACGAGGACCTCCTCGAGCCGCGACTCGACGGAGTCCGCGATCAGGCCCGCGGCCTCATAGCCCAGCGAGTAGCCGACGCCCTCCAGCCCCTCGCCGGTCCGAATGCGGGTGATGGCGTGGTCGCGAAAGTGGATCGTGCGGTTCGAGAACGAGACCGGCTCCGCGAGCGGGATCTCGATCGGGTAGGATTCGACCTCGGTTATCTCCATGGCGACCCCCGCGGCGGCGACCCACATATAGCTTCGGCTCGCGGAGACGTCGTTTTCGCGGCGTCACTCCGGCCGCCTCGGCGTCAGCCCGACCGCCTCGACGCTACTTCGACGGCGCGTCGCCGACGCCGTCGCTCGCCGTTCGAGAAAATCGAAAACGCAGCCGTGTGCCGATACGCTCCTCGAGATCGCAAAACGACCTTACAGTCGGGTAAGGTTCGTCGCGCGCGGGCCCTTGGGGGCGTCCTCGATCTCGAATTCGACCTCCTGTCCCTCCTCGAGATCGGGGCCGCCGATGTCCTCCATGTGGAAGAAGACGTCGTCGTCCGCGTCCTCAGTCGAGATGAAGCCGTAGCCGCCAGTGTCGTTGAAGAAGTCGACCGTTCCGGTAGACATTGCACCCGTATCGAGGCCGTTATTCGGCATAAGGGTTGTGCATTCGGGATCGACGCCGCAGCGGCCGTGATGGACCGTCTCGACGGCGGAGGACGCCGAGACGGCTCAGTCCACGTACTTGCGCTGGAACTCCTCGTCGGACTTCGTGAGATAGAGGATGCCCTCGATGAAGCCGACGATCGCCGGGATCCCGGTCCAGAAGAAACAGAGGTAGAGGATGCCCATCTTGTTCTGGCCGAGGTAGAACTTGTGCGCGCCGATCCCGCCGAGCAGCAGGGCGAACACGCCCGCAGCCGTGCGGTCCTTCTCGCTGGAACCTCCCGATCCGGTCTGTCTGACGCCGCATTCGGGACAGATCTCGGCCCGCTTTTTGATGACCGACCCGCAGCTCGAACAGTACTGTTCGTCCGGTCCCGGTTCGTCGCCGTTGCCAGCGGTCGTCGACGTCGCGGTCGTTGACGCCGCCGTTGCAGTCGACGACTCCTCGAACCCGTCTCCCTCGCCCGGATCGCTCCAGCCGCTCGTTTCCTCGGATTCGGCCGGATCGCTCCAGCCACCCGTTTCCTCGGACTCGGTCGGATCGTCGGATCTATCTGCCGCGTCCAGATCGTCGGTCTCTATCGGCTCGGCTGACTCCACGTCGTCCGGTTGGTCGTTCGATTGGCTCTCCGATTCCTCTCGAGTCGGGTCGTCGCCTGGAGGACCTGCCATACGTCAGCGGTGTCACCGCGGGTATTTATAAATGGGTGCCGATCAGTCCGCCTCGGATTCTCCTCGCCGCTCCCACACGAGCAACACGGCCGCGAGGACGCCGTACCCGACTCCGACGGCGAGCACCCGGAGATCGCCGCCGAGGAGGAGTCGACCGAGCCCGAGTCCGTAGGCGATCCCCAACAGTCCGCCCGTGATCGTCCGGATCCGGTTCGACCCCGTGATCGGCCGAAACGTCGTGGCCGCCCAGTCGACGAGCGCGAAGAGCGGCAGGACGGCGATCGCCGCGATCTGGATCCCGGAGCTTCCGACTCCCAACAGAAAAATCGCGATCCCGGCGAGGATCCCCGGGTAGATCCCGGAACACCGCGCGCAGAGGTGTACCGTCCTCGATCCGACACGCAGGCGGTGACACCGGTCGTACTCCGCCGGCTCGTGATGCGAGAGCAAATAGCGACGCGTCTCGGCGAGCCCCTCCCGAAGTTCCCGCCGGAGGACGTCGTGGTTCACGTTTTCGGGGTAGAGTCGACGGACCAAAAGGATCCGGACGACGTTGAGGTCACGTTCGCCCCGCGGATGGAAAGGTATAGGGCGGAGACGCCACCACGCGTATATAAACAGATGAGCGACGAGGGATACGACCACGCGGCGATCGAGCGCCGGTGGCAGGACGCGTGGGACGAGACGGACGCGTATCGCACGCCCGACGGCGTCGAGGACCCGACCTACGTCCTCGGGATGTACCCGTACCCCTCGGGGAAGCTGCACATGGGCCACGTCCGGAACTACACGATCACGGACGCCTACGCCCGCTACCGCCGGCTGCGCGGCGACGACGTGCTCCACCCGATGGGGTGGGACGCCTTCGGCCTCCCGGCGGAGAACGCCGCCAAGGAGCGCGACACCAACCCCCGCGACTGGACGTTCGACTGCATCGACACGATGAAAGGCCAGATGCGGTCGATGGGCTTCGGCTACGACTGGGACCGCGAGATCACGACCTGCACCCCCGACTACTACCGGTGGAACCAGTGGCTCTTCACCCGATTCCACGAGGAGGGGCTCGTCGAGCGCCGCGACGCCGAGGTGAACTGGTGTCCCTCCTGTGAGACCGTCCTCGCCGACGAGCAGGTCGAGGGCGACGCGGAGCTGTGCTGGCGGTGTGACACGCCCGTCGAGACCCGCGAACTCGACCAGTGGTTCCTGAAGATCACCGAGTACGCCGACGAGCTCCTCGAGTACATCGACGATCTGGAGGGGTGGCCGAACTCGGTCAGACAGATGCAGCGCAACTGGATCGGCCGCCAGTACGGGACCGAACTGGAGTTCGAGATCGAGGGCCACGGCGGCGTCGAGGCGTTCACGACGCGCGTCGACACGATCCACGGCGCGACCTTCTTCGCGCTCGCGCCCGACCACCCGATCAGCGAGGAGCTGGCCGAAACGGACGTGGACGTCCGCCGGTTCATCGAGGAGGAGGCCGACCCGGACGGCGACGAGCCGAACGGCGTCGAGACCGACCTCGTCGCGAGGAACCCCGTCACCGGCGAGGACATCCCCGTCTACGTCGCCGACTTCGTCCTCTCGGAGGTCGGAACCGGCGCGCTGATGGCCGTCCCCGCCCACGACGAGCGCGACCACGCCTTCGCGAGGAAGAAGGACATCGAGATCCGCCCCGTCATCGCACCCGCACCCGACGAGGACGGGGGATCTGACGACGATGAGCCGACCGCCCCCGACGTCGAGGAGGCCGCCTTCACCGAGGACGGCGTCCTGATCAACTCCGGGGAGTACGACGGCCTCGACAGCGAGACGGCCCGCGAGCGGCTGACCGCGGACGTCGAGGGCGCCGAGGAGGCGACCCAGTACCAGCTCCGCGACTGGGGGATCTCCCGCCAGCGCTACTGGGGAACGCCGATCCCGGTCGTCCACTGCCCGGACTGCGGTCCCGTGATGGTTCCCGAGGAGGACCTGCCAGTCGAGCTTCCCGAGTTCATCAACACCACCGGCAACCCGCTCGACGCCGCCGGCGAGTGGAAGGAGACGACCTGTCCGGAGTGCGGCGCCCCGGCCGAACGAGAGACCGACACGATGGACACCTTCGTCGACTCCTCGTGGTACTTCCTGCGGTACGTCTCGCCCGAACTTTCGGACGCGCCCTTCGACCTCGAGCGTGCCAACGACTGGATGCCCGTCGACCAGTACGTCGGCGGCATCGAACACGCGGTCATGCACCTGCTGTACAGCCGATTTTTCACGAAGGTGCTCGCCGACCACGAGGGCCTCGACCACCGCGAGCCGTTCGAGAACCTGCTGGCGCAGGGCATGGTCCAACTCGAGGGCGAGAAGATGTCGAAATCGAAGGGCAACGTCGTCTCCCCCCAGCGGATCGTCGAGGAGTACGGCGCCGACACCGCCCGCCTGTTCATGATGCAGGCGGCCCAGCCCGAACGCGACTTCGACTGGTCCGAGGAGGGCGTCCGCTCGACCAACCGCTTTTTGGCCCGGCTGCGGTCCCTCGTCGAGGACCACGCCGACGCGATCGCCCCGGTCGAAACGGGAACCGCCTCGGCGGCCACCGCCGACGCGTCGGCCACTGCTGATCCCGGGGACCCGATCGCGGGATACGTGGCCGACGAGATCGACGCCACGATCGCGGTCGCGACGGAGGAGTACGACGACCTCACGTTCAACACGGCCCTGCGCGAGACACAGGGACTCGTCGGCACGCTCCGGAGCTACGCCGAGTACGCCGACGAGCCGGATCCGGAGGTTCTCGGCCGCGGCCTCTCCGTCGCGGTCCGGCTTCTGGCGCCCGTGGCGCCACACCTCTCGGAGGACCTGTACGCCCGGCTTCACGGCGGCGACCCCGCGGCCGATGACGCCTCCTCGCTCGTCGGGGACGGCGTGGTTGCCGGCGCCGACTGGCCGACCGCCGAGGTCGACCGCGAGACGGCCGAGAAGCGCCGTCGACTCGTCGAGAACACCCGCGAGGACGTCAGACAGATCGTCGACGTCGCCGGCATCGAGGACCCCGAGTCGATCGACGTCGTCGTCGCGCCCGACTGGAAGTACGACGCCCTCGAGATCGCGATCGACAGCGACGCCGACAACCTGATCGGCGAGCTGATGGGCGAATCCCACATCCGCGAGCAGGGTGACGCCGCCGCGTCCTACGGACAGGACCTCCAGGAGAACCGCGAGGCCCTCTCGATGACGCTGCGCGGCGACGCGGAGTACGAGGCGCTCCGCTCGGCCGCCTGGCTGATCGAACGCGAGTTCGACGCCCCCGTCCGAGTCGTCCGCGCCGATGAGGCGGCCGACGACGTCTCGCGCACGGCGGAGCCGGGACGTCCCGCGATCGACATCGCGGAGTGAGTGCGGGCCGGGACGTGGCTCTCCGGGTCGGACGGTAGCTCCCCTGATCGTTCTATTCGTAGCCGTCGACCATCCCCTCGACGTACTTCGCGATCACGTCGACCTCCAGGTGTACCGGATCGCCGGGCGACTTCCCCGAGAGCGTGGTCAGCTCGTAGGTGGCCGGGATGATCGCGACCTCGAGGGCGTCCTCGCCGCGTTCGGCCACGGTCAGCGAGATGCCGTCGAGCGCGACGGACCCCTTCTCGACCACGTAGCGGCCCTGATCCGGCGGGATCGAGAACTCGAACCGCCAGTCCTCGCCGACCGAGTCGATCGTCTCGACCGTCGCCACGGCGTCGACGTGGCCCTGCACGAGGTGGCCGTCGAAGCGTCCGTCGGCCGGCATTGCACGCTCGAGGTTGACCGCGTCCCCGGCCCCGAGCTCGCCGAGATAGGTCCGATCGACGGTCTCGCTCGCCAGGAACACCTCGAAGACGCCGACGTCGCCGTGGACGCCTCCGGTGTCGTCCGGATCCCCGCCGGCCACCTCCGAACCGTGCGCCTCGACGGTGAGACAGACGCCGCTGACGCTTATCGACTGCCCGTGGGAGAGGTCGCGAAACCCCTCCGCGGCGATCGTGAGCCGTCGTCCGTCCGCGGTCCGGTCGACGTCGACGACCTCGCCGACGGTTTCGACGATCCCGGTGAACATACGCGGAATTCGGGACGGGGCGTGAAGTCGTTGTCGCGTGACGACGGTGGGTCCGACGCCGTCCACTCGAATCGGTCGCTTCGCGTCGCTTATACGGCGTCGCGGGCTACCGATCGCCGATGCGATTCGGAATCCTGGACACCATCGGGCTCGCGACCACGCTCGTGTTCGCGCTGCCGGTCGCGAACTACGGCGTGATGCGCGCGCTCGACGGCGAGACGGCCCTCGGCGCCGCCATGGTGGTCGTCGCCGTCGCGATGGTCGTCCTCCCGCAGTACTTCCTGGACCCCGAGCGGATCCTCCGCGGGCTGCTCGCCGGACTGCTTCCGCAGCGACTTCGATCGACGAGGGACGAGGAGGAGGGGGCGGAGTCGGTCTCGAGCGACGCCGCCGATTCGCTCGAGGAGTGAACGTCGGGCTCGTTCTCACCGCCGGGCCATCGCCGTCTCGACGGTCGACCGCAGCGCGTCCAGCCGGTCTATCCGGTCCGCGAGCATCGAGAGGATCGGATGTCGTGCCGGCTGCTCGCGGTAGAGGTATCGGGGCACGTCGGGGCTGTCGCCGGGCACCCGAAGCTCGCGGCGCTGTTCGTGGATCGTCTCCTGGCGCTCGCGGACGTCCTCCTCACATCGGTCCCGAAGAGCCTCGATCCGTGCGCGGTGGGCGTCGAGGGCGCCGAAGTCCATGTCCCCGAACTCGGCGTTCGCGATCCCCTGGAGTTCCGCATCGAGTTCCAAGAGTCGGTCGGAGCGGGCGGAAAGCGACGACGCCTCCGTATCCAGCGTCCCGACGAACGCGTCCCGGTTCTCCCGGAGCCGGCCGGCCGCCCCCGAAAGCTCGCGTTTGAGCGAGGGATCGAGCGCCGATCCGCGAGTGAGCGCCGCGGCCATCCCCGCGCCGAACTCGGCCTCGAGGCTCTCCGGGTAGGTGTCGTCGTAGTCCTCGGCGTAGTGGGGAACGCTCATCACCGTCTCCTCGTAGGCGTCGCGAACGGCGACGAGCCCGGGCGAGACCGAGCGGGCTGGGGCCGTCCCGACGACTCGCGAGCCGGCGGACCGTCCCGTCGGCGGCTGGCCCGGATCGATCTCCGAGAGTCGCTTTCGAAAGGCGCCGAATGCCTGCCGCTCGTCGACCAGGCGCCGTCGCTCGGTTCGGAGCGCTCCACGCATCGATTCGAGTCGATCGCGTGTGCGTTCGGGGTCGAGGCTGCCGTCGTTCCGGGCGTCCTCCTTCCTCCGTTCACCACCGTCGTCCCCGGCCCGCTTCGATCCGGTTGACATACGATCGCACGCGGGCGGCGAGGGGTTAATCGCTTATAAGATCGCTACGGAGGGGTGCCGAGACTACGGGGTGCTATATAGACCCGGCGGCGGACTCCCTGCGGAACCGTGGGGATCGGTCGGTATCGCCCGATTCGGCCGGGCGGAACCGTGGTGGCCGCACACGCGCGAAGTGACGTCGGCGCGTCGTGTCCGGGCGGACGGGAGTTCACGCGGTGGGTTCCGCCATCTCCTCGCGCACCCGGCCCCAGGCGACGGGCGGATCGAACCGTGCCAGCGCTCGGTCGGTCGCCGCGAGGCGCTCCGCGAATCGGTCGTGCCAGTCGGGGGCTGCCAAGTCCGAAAGAGTCGTCGAGAGCATCGAGAGACGTCGATCCGCGGCGTCGATCCGCCGTCGAAGCGACTCGGGGACCGACGCGTTCTCGCGGGCGGCCCACGTTCGGATGTCGTCCTCCTCGGCCCGAAGGTCGGCCACCAACAGCTCGAGAACGCGCGCTCGAACCGTGGCGTCCGCCCACTCGGCCGCGTGGCTCGTCTCACCGTCGGTCTCGGACGTCCACTCCTCACCGTCGGTCTCGAACGCCCCCTCCTCGTCCACATCGGGTCCCTCCTCATCGGCCGCCGTCCGCTCGTCGATCCGGTCGGCTACGGACGAAAGATCGACGAGGGCCTCCTCGAGGGCCTCGACGTCGGCCGCGAGCTCCTCGGTTCGTCGATCCGGCGAACTGAGCCAGGACTCGAACGCCTCGAGGTCGCTGGCGAGGTCGTCGGCGACCCGAACGACACGCTGTGCGTCGGCCGCCGTCTCGCGCAGTTCGACCGCCGATCGGTGGAGGGCCGATGGCGTCTCGAGTTCGTCGGGGGCCGCCCCGACGGACCGGCCGAGCTCGTCGGTCCGGCGCTCGAGGGCGGCGAGGCGGTCATCGAACCCTCGCAGTCGGGCATCGACGACGTCGAGGTCGGTCACGGCTGCGGCGGCGGCCCGAGCGTCATCGGCGTCGAGCGCGGCGAGGTCGACCCGCGTCTCGGCCGTGGCGAGGATCTTCGAGACGTCCGAGACGGTCTCCTCGACCGCTTCGGCCGTGAGAACGTCGTCCTCCGCGAACGGGTCCAGCGACCGGCGGATCGCCTCCGGATCGCGGTCGGTCCCCTCGGCGACGGCCTCGACGACCGACTCGACCGTCGGCTCCCGGTCGAGGATCGACTGTGCGGTCGGTGCAGTGTCGACGGTGTCCGGATCGGGGCGGTCTGTCTCGGTCACGAGCGGGAATTCCGGCCGACCTCGTGTATAGCTTCCGTCAGAACCTATCGTTACGGACCGTTTCCCCCAGTACCGTTCCGAACGACTATATAGGGATACGGAACGTTCGTACTGCACCGCTCCGATCAGTACTGGACCCTTCCGATCGGTACGGACACGTACCGATACCCTCGTCTCCGAACGAATCCGGACGTGGACATATCAGAAATATAAACCCGTTTACAAGGACCTCCGGATCGTTCTGGTGATGTCTGACCGTAACTGGGCTGAAAACGGCGTATCACGGCGGAAGTTTCTGGTCACCTCCGGCGTCGTCGGGTCGGCGGGGCTGGCGGGCTGCACCGGCAGTACCGGTAACGGCGGTGGTGGCGGAAACGGCGGCAGCGGTGGAAACGGCGGCGGGAGCGGGAACGGCGGCGGCAACGGTAACGATGGTGGACGCGGCGGGAGCGGCAACGGTGGCGACGACGGAAACGGCGGCGGGCAGGCGCTTCTCACCGCCGAGGGATCCTCGACGGTGTACCCGATCTCGAATACGGGCGCCTCCTATTGGAACGCCAACGCGCCGCCGAGCGACGGCGAGTACTGGGGATCGAACGACGAGACGTCCGTGCCGGGGTGGGACGAGATCGGGACGGACATGCACCTCGCCGACTACTTCGCCAGCCAGTTCGGCTTCGAGGCGACCGGGGAGCGGTCGAACCCCCCCTACAACACGACCGTGAGCCTGAGCCACTCGGGAACGGGATGTGAGGCGGTTCGCGACGAGCTCGTCGACATCGGCAACTCGTCGGGGCCGATAACGGCCGAACTCGGGCTCAGCGAGTCCGAGGCGGACGAGCAGTTCGTCGACCACGTCGTCGGGCGTGACGGCCAGCCGGTCGTCGTGAGCAGCGACGTCTACGACAACGGCGTCCAGCAGCTCACCGGAGAGCAGGTCCGGCAGATCTACCAGGACGAGATAACGAACTGGTCGGAGATCGGCGGTCCCGATCAGGAGATCTACGTCATCGGTCGCGCCGAGGGCTCTGGAACGGACACCTCCTTCCGGCTGAACATGCTCGGCAGCGCCGACGCCTCGATGTCCGGCGTCGACACCCGGTTCGGGCAGAACCAGCAGGTCGCCGAGGCCGTCGCCAACAACGACGGAGCGATCGCATACATGGCGCTCGCGTTCACGAGCGACGCCGTCCAACCGATCGCGATCGATTTCGACGGGACGGTCTACGAACCGGACCGGGACGCCGAGAACACGATCTTCGACAGCGAGTACCCGCTCAACCGGGACCTCCACATGTACACGAAGGTCACCGAGGAAACGCCGAACGGTACGGATCGTCGCGAAGGGGCGTTCTTGAACATGTTCCTGACCGATTTCGGCCAGACCGTCTTCGTCGAGGACAACAACTACATCCCGCTTCCGACGGCCGACATCGAAGCCGAGGCGGAGAAGCTTCCGGATCCGGCGTGATCCGGACGGCGATCTGAGGCGGGACGCGCCGCGAACGACTCTCATCCGTATTTCATCATGTCTCATACAACCGATACACGAACCGACGCCGCGGTGACGCGATGGCGTCGACGGCTCCGCGCGTTCCGCGAGGAGACCGCGACGGGCGCGCTCGTCACCGTGGGCACGATGACCGTCGCGCTCTTGGCCTCGCTCGTCGGGTTCCTGCTCGCGTCGCCGCTTGCGGCCCTCCCCTTTGTCGCGTTCCTGGCGGCCGCCGGGTACGGCTGGATCCGGTACCAGGGAGTAACCGCCCGGGTGTTGACCCTCTCGATGACCGTCTCGACCCTCCTCATACTGCTTTTCATCACCGTGTTCATCTTCGTCGAGTCGATCCCCGTGCTGTACTACGAATCGGCGACGGTGTTCGGCGTCTCGGTCCCGGGTCTGCGGCTGTTCACCCAGACGCGCTGGGACGCGGTCTCGGACCCGATCCGGTACTCGATGGTCCCGATGATCCACGGGACCGTGATGGTGACGACGATCGCAACGATGGTCGCCGCCCCGCTCGGCGTCGCGGCGGCGCTCTTCCTCTCCGAGATCGCGCCGAGTGCCGTTCGCGAGGCCGTCAAGCCGGGCGTCGAGATCCTCGCCGGGATTCCGTCGATCGTCTACGGCTTCATCGGGTTCACCATCCTGAGCCCGTGGGCGTCGGCCCAGTTTCGGACCACCGGTCAGGGTTCGTACCTGTTCGTCGGGATCGTGGTCGGGCTGATGGCGCTGCCGACCGTCGTCTCGGTCGCCGAGGACGCGCTGAGCAGCGTCCCCGAGTCGATGAAGAGCGGGTCGCTCGCGATGGGCACCACCGACTGGCAGACGATGACGTCGATCACGATCCCCGCCGCGTTCTCGGGCGTCTCGGCGGCCGTCCTGCTCGGCGTCGGGCGCGCCATCGGGGAGACGATGGCGGCGACGGTGATGCTTCGGGGCGTGCCCCAGCTCACCGACCCGCTGTACAACGTGTTCTACGGTCAGGAGACGCTCACCTCGCTGATCGCGAACAACTACGGAAACGCGAACGGGCTGCAGATGGACGCGCTGTTCGTCGCGGGCGTCATCCTGTTCGTCACGGTGCTTTGCATCTCGATCGGCTCGCAGTACATCGAGTGGCGGATGCACGAGAAGCTCGGGGGTGAGATCTGATGGCCGGCGCCACCGAGACCACGCTGGTCCGCGAGGACACGACGGGAACCGAAGCCGTCGCGGGCGTCGCGATCGCGCTCGCGGTGGCCCTGTTCGCGTTCGGCGTCGCGGTGCTTTTCGACGCCGTCTCGATCAGCGGATCGATCGCCGGCGTCCCGACCGTCACCCTGCTCGGTGGCCTGCTCGCCGTGCTGGGCGGAGCGGTCATCGCCTTCGGCGTCGGGTCGTCCCTCGAGTACGTCGAGACCGAACCGAGCCCGCACGCCGGTCTCGTCGCCACCGCCACCTTCACGCTCATCTGGTTCGGCCTCGGCGGGATGGCGTCGGCGTGGCTGTTCGACGCCGGGCTCCTTCTCCGGCTCCCCGTCGCCGTCGCGGCCGGCGGGATCGCATTCGCGGTGACGGCCCTGACCCGCGAGGATATCGGGTCGACGCTGCCGGCCGGTGCGGTGGCGATCGTCGTCGGAAGCGCGTTCCTGACCGGGATCGTCGGCCCGTCGTGGGTGTGGGACCTCGGGTTCGAACAGCAGGCATCCATCACCGCCTCGTTCCTCGTTCCGGCCGCGACGGCCGGGTGTGCGCTGCTTTCGGGATGGGCCGCGGCGAAGGCGTACGGCGGCTTCGGTGCCCGCGGGAGACGGATGGGGGCCTACCTCCTCATCTACGTGAACGCGAGCGCCATCATCGGCGTGTTGTTCCTGTTGATCGCCTTCACTGCCGTTCGCGGGATTCCGGGACTGCTCCACGGCTCCCAGTTCGCCCTCGGCGCGGGACCGACCGTGTCGGTGTTCGGACTCTCGGTCGCGCTCCCGGTCTCGATCCCGTTCGTGACCAACGGCGTCGGGCTCTTGAACGACTTCCAGGGCGTCTTCCCCGCGATCGTCGGCACGATATGGCTCGTCGTCGGGGCCGTGATCTTCGCCGTTCCGCTCGGCGTCGGGGCGGCGATCTTCCTGACGGAGTACGCCGAGCGCGGGCGGTTGACGCAGGCCGTCGAGATCGCGACCAACGGACTCTGGAGCACCCCGAGCATCGTCTTCGGGCTGTTCGGGTTCACGTTCCTCGTCCCGCGGTTCGGCGGGAACAAGTCGCTGCTCTCGGGGATGTTGACGCTCGGGTTCATGCTCCTTCCGCTGGTGCTCATCACGAGCCGGGAGGCGCTGATCGCGGTTCCCGACGAGTATCGGGACGCCAGCGCGGCGCTCGGCGTCACGAAGTGGCAGACGATCCGCAGCGTGGTCGTCCCGGCCGCGCTTCCGGGCGTCGTCACGGGCGTCATCCTCGGCGTCGGTCGGATCGCCGGCGAGACGGCGCCGATCCTGTTGACGATGACCGGCGGGACGTTCGTTTCGAGGGACCAGGCCGCGAACGTCATCGGTGGCTTCGCGTTCACGACCCGGCCGCCGTTCGTGACCAACCCCGAACTGCTCCAGGCGACGACGGCGCTGCCGTTCCAGCTCTACGCCCTGATCACCGCCGGCGTCGGCCTCGGCGACAACGTCTCGAACCCCACGGAGTTCCAGTGGGCCACGGCGTTCGTCCTGCTTCTCGTCGTGCTTTCGTTCTACGCGATCGGCATCGGCACGCGGTACTACTTCCGGAGGCAACTTCGACATGAGTGACATCACCCGAACCACGGAGAGGGACAGCGCTGACACCATGGAAACGAACGGTGCGGACACCGCCGAACGGGCCGACGCGGCGTCCGTCGGGATCGGCGACGACTCCGCGACCGGGCGCTCGTCGACGACGACCGGCGAGACCGACGAGCGCGTCCTCGAGGAGTGGCGGGAGTACGAGTTCGAGGGCGACGCGAAGTTCGCCGTCGAGGACCTCGACGTTCACTACGGCGACGACCACGCGCTGAACGGGGTCTCGATCGAGATCCCGAAAAACAGCGTCACGGCACTCATCGGCCCGTCCGGCTGTGGAAAGTCGACCTTTCTCCGGTGTCTGAACCGGATGAACGACCGGATCAAGAGCGCTCGGGTGGACGGGTCGGTCCGGATCGACGACGAGGAGATCTACCAGGACGGCGTCAACCTGGTCGAGCTCCGCAAGCGGGTCGGCATGGTGTTCCAGTCGCCGAACCCCTTCCCGAAGTCGATCCGCGAGAACATCGCGTACGGTCCGGAGAAGCACGGCGACATCGACACGGGACTCCTGGCACGGCTGTTGAACCGAAGCGACGACGCCGAGCGCGACCGGCTCGTGGAGCGGTGTCTCCGCGACGCCGCGCTCTGGGAGGAGGTGAATGACCGCCTCGACGACAACGCCCTCGGGCTCTCCGGCGGACAGCAGCAGCGGCTGTGTATCGCCCGCTGTCTCTCTGTCGACCCCGAGGTCATCCTGATGGACGAGCCCGCGTCCGCGCTCGACCCGATCGCCACCGCGAAGATCGAGGACCTGATCGACGACCTCGCCGAGGAGTACACGGTCGTCATCGTCACGCACAACATGCAACAGGCCGCGCGCATCTCGGACCAGACCGCCGTGTTCCTCACGGGCGGCGAGCTCGTCGAGTACGGCGACACGGACCAGGTGTTCGAGGACCCACACAGCGAGCGCGTGGAGGACTACATCACCGGAAAGTTCGGGTGATCGCATGCCACGAGAACGCTACCAGGAGGCGCTCGAGGGGATCCGCTCCGACGTGCTCGCGATGGGCGAGCGCGTCATCGACCGGCTCGAAACGGCCCTCGAGAGCGTCTCGACGGGGGACGAGTCGCTGGCTCGGACGGTCATCGAGGGGGACGCGGAGATAAACGATCGGTATCTCGCCCTCGAGAACGACTGCGTCGACCTGTTCGCGCTCCAGCAGCCCGTCGCCGGCGACCTCCGGTTCCTCACGGCCTCGTTCAAGATCATCACCGACCTCGAGCGGATCGGCGACCTCGCGGTCAACCTCGCACAGTACGTGATCGCCGCGGACGGACCGGTGGCCCCCGACGTCGCGCTCGATGCGATCGGCGAGGAGGCGCTCTCGCTCCTCGAGCGGAGCCTCGAGGCGTACGACGCCGAGGACGTCGACGCGTGTCGGCACATCGCGGACGACGACGACCACGTCGATGCGCTCTGCCACCGGGCCAGCGAGACGGTCACCCGCGAGCTGATAGAACGCAGCGTCGAGGACGATCCGTGGGCGATAGAGCGGCTGCTCGACGACGTCTCGCGCGTGCTGTTGACGATCCGGGACCTCGAGCGGATCGGCGACCACGCCGTGAACGTCGCGGCACGCACGCTGTACATGGTCGAAAGCGATCCGGAGCTGATCTACTGACGATGGAGACGCGCAAGGTGCAGACGGTCGGGAACGGAACCTACACCGTCTCCCTGCCGAAGGAGTGGGCCGACGCGGAGGGCATCGACGCGGGCGACACGGTGACGCTCCACGACCACGTCGACGGCGTGCTCACCATCCAGGCGAGAGACGGGAGCGACGATCGGACCGGGACCCGCGATCGATGCGAGGACGACGACCCGTTGCGGGCCTCCGTTCCGGCGTCGGCCGTCGATCCGACGTCCCTCGAGCGCACGCTTCGGGCGGCCTACGCGGCCGGGGCCACGGCGGTGACACTGGAACACGAGGAGCCGCTCGACCCCGACCGGCGGCGCGCCCTCGAGCGGATCGAGCGGAGCCGGATTGGGACGTCCGTGACGGAGGAGTCGGACGCGGGCACGACCGTTCGGATGCTGCTCGACTCCGAGGAGGTCTCTGTGCGCCAGTCGCTCCGACAGCTCGGGTTCGTCGTCGACTCGATGCAGCGGGCGGCGATCGAGTCGCTTTCGGACGCCGAGGATCGGACGGCCGTCACCGCTCGCGACGAGCAGGCCGATCGGCTGTCGGCGATGATCGACCGGTCGGTGGCCCGCGGGCTCGCCGACCTCGAGGAACTCGACGCGCTCGGGACGACGCGCCCGGATCTGTTCGAGTCGTGGACGGCGATGCGCGAGCTCGGACGCGTCCGCGAGGCCGCCACGGGCATCGACGCCGTCGCGGCGCGGATGGACGATCCGCCGACCGAATCACGGATCGCTGAGATCCGCGAGCTCGCCGAGGAGGCCCGGTCGGTCGTCTCCGACGGCGTGAGCGTCGTCGTCGAGGACGAGGGCGTCGACGCCGCGCGGCGCGCGCTCGACGCTCAGAGCCGGACGTGCGAGTCGATCGAGGAATTCGACCGCCGGCTCGCCGAGGACGACGGCGACACGCCGGAGCTTCGCTCCGTCTTGGACCGGGTTCGACGGACTGCGGAACGTGGCGGCGTCCTCGCCGAACTCGGTCTCTCTCGAGCGATCCGTCGAGGCGATCCGCCCACGGAACGGCCCGACGGGGCGATCGGGCCCACAAGTCGGTGACGTCCGCCTCAGAACCGACCCCGTCTGCCTCAATACCGTTCCGGCGCGAGCGCGCTCGGACACTCGCCGATGCGCTCGCCGCCCGACTCGCGCACGACCATGAGGTCTCGCAGTCGGATCGAGCCGTTCTCCCGGTCGCGAACGCCGGCCTCGACCGCGAGCACCGTTCCGGCACGCAACTCCGTCTCGCCGTCGACCGACGGCGGCTCGCGGCGGTCCAACCCGACCCCGTGAACCACGGCGACGGCTCCGGAACCGGACTCGCCGGGGGCCGGATCGAACCCGTACGCGCCGACCTCCGCCGATATCTCCTCGCTCACGACCGCGACCCTGACGCCGGGATCGGCCGCGTCGACCGCCATCTCTCCGGCCGTCTCGCCCGCGACGTGCGCGCGACGTTCCCACCCGCCGTCGCCGTCGACGACGAACGTCCGGGTCAACGCGCCGTGATAGCCCACAGGGCCACGCGGCGCGATCGAGACGACGATGGGGTCGCCGGCTCGCAGCACGTTCCGGTCGGCTTGCGACCCCTCGACCATCGTGTTTCCGGCGGGATCGACCCCGGCGCGAGCCAGCGCCGCATCCGCCTCGCGACGGAGCCGCTCCGCCGATAGCGGCTCCTCCCGCCAGCACAGGCTCCCGGACGCGTCCGAAGCGACCGTGCTCTCTGCGACGATCGCCGCCACGTCGCCCATCGCGGCCGTGGCCGCGGTTTGGACGGTTCGGAGGCGGTCGATCTCCGCGTCGGATTTGGTCGTGCGCGCCTCCCGAACCGCCGTCGTCGAGGCGATCGAGTGGCCGGCCTGCTTCAGGTAGACCGCGGCGTCGTGCGGAAGCGTTCGGGGAACGACGACGTCGGCGCCCGAACCGACCAGTTCGGTGACCGCCGCGGCGGCTCGCTCGCCGACCGGCGCGCCGTCGTCCGTGTCGACCGGTCGGACGGAGCGGTCGATCGGGTTCGTCGCCCGCCCTCGACGGAACCTCGACTCGACTGGCGAAACGGACGAGTCGAAGCGTTCGACTGCGGGCGGACACAGGACTGCGTCGTCCTCGCTCACCGCGATCGCGGCCCGTCCGTCGAACGTGCCGGCCCGGGAGAGGTACCGGAGGTCCGAATCGAACCGGTCGCCGACCACGACGAGCGCGTCTGCGTCGCCGTCCGCGAGCCGCTCGGCGATCGCGGTGAGACCCGTCTCGACGGGGGCCGAGCCGGACGCGACCTCCGAGCCGGTCACGGTTCGGGTTCGGGCGCGGCGAGTTCCGCCTGGACGTCCTCGAGCAGTTCCTCGATCGGCTCCTCGCGCAGCTCGTTGTAGAGCAGCACGCTCACGGGCAGCGTCGGGGCACCGCTTATCAGGTTCTCGAGGAGGACCAGCCGCTCGCGTGCACGGGACATTCCGACGTAGAAGACGCGTCGCTCGTTGTCGGCGAGGACCGGAACCGGGCTCGTGGTCTTCGTGAACTCCTCGACGCCGTCGACGTCGGTCGGGTCCTCGACGGAGGCGGCGAGCTGTTCGACCACCTTCTCCGTGAGGTCCGTCGAGACGAAGACGTGGTCCGCTTCGCGGCCCTTCGCGGAGTGGATCGTCCCGACGCGGACGCGGCCCGGCTCGACGTCCTGGTAGTCGCCGTCGAAGTACGCCCCGATGGAGTTGCGCTGGAAGCTCGTCACCTTCCGAACCATGTCGCCCGCGCTCGCCCGGTCGGGCATGAACGGGGCGTACTCCGTGATCGTCTCCGGTTCGATGTCGATCGCCGTGATGTCCTCCACCTCGGCCGACTCCTCGCGGTCGTCGAGGTAGTCGTAGAAGTCGTCACGCTCGTTCGTGCCGAACGTCGAGTCCTGAAGCATGTCCGCGAGCCGTCGGGCCTCCAGTCCGGTCACGGGCTCGTCGTCGTTGTACTTCTCGACGGCGCGGACGTAGTCGGTGAGCCGGTCCGTCCACATCCGTCCGTCCGTGAGCAGCTGGAAGGGAATCCCGTGATCGAGGAACTCGTCGATGAAGTCGAACATCTGATAGCGCGCCCGGAAGAGACACATCACGTCCCCGTCGTCGTCATCGATCGTGTATCGGACGTTCCGGACGAGATCGAGCATGGACGGGCTCTCGATCCCCTCGACGATGCCGCCCTCCTTTCGGGGCCTGAGGTCCTTCTCCTGGCGTTTGTCGATGTGGCGGATCTCGGCGTTGACGACGTTGAGGATCCGGGAGGGGAGCCGGTAGGAGTTCGGGAGGACGACGTCCTCGTCGACGTCGGTGTCGAGCAGGAGGTCGGGATCGGCGCCCTGCCACGCGTAGACGACCTGGTCGTCGTCGCCCGCGATGAGCGCCTTCTTCATGTGCGGTCGCCATTCGGTGAAGACGTCGTACTGGAGCGTGGTGATGTCCTGGAACTCGTCGATCACCAGGTAGTCGACGTTCGGGACGAGCGAGCGCTGGGCGACGCGCTCGAGCATGTCCGCGAAGCCCACGAGCTCGTTGTCGCCCTTGTAGGCGCGCCAGGCGCGGATCGCCTCGGGGACGTCGATCCGGTCGTCGTCGGCCGGCCAGGTCGGGGTGTACTTGTTGCCCTCCTGGGCGTTGGGGTCGACCTCCGGGGGGAGCCGGACCTCCTCGACGTTCCACTGGAAGGGGACGTCGTACCAGTCGGCGACGTCGCGTTTGGTCCGTTGCAGCCACTGTGAGGTGGCGATGATCTTGTTTCCGATCGTCGTCGACCGCGCGGTGCGGCGGCTGGCCCCCCCGTATTCGTCCTCGAACTCGATCCCGAACTCCTCGCAGAACTCGGATTTGTCGTCGTCGCCGACGACGTCGCCACGCGAGAGGTTGAGCAGCTCGTAGGCCTTCGCGTGCATGGTACAGACGTTACCCTGCAGGGATCGCGGCGAGAGGTCGCGGCGCTCGGCGAGCCGTTCGCGGACCTCGGCGGCGGCGGCACGGGTGTAGGAGACGACGAGGACGTCACGCACGTCGACGTCGTCCTCCTCGAGCAGCTCGTCGACGCGGTCGAGCAGCGCCGTCGTCTTCCCGCTTCCGGGACCGCCGAACAGGCGGGTCACGGTCGGGTCGGCATCGGTCATTGTACCCCTACACGGGGTGCGCTCGGATAAACGGCGTGGCTTCGGATCGATCCGCCGGATCGGGGCGAAACGGACCGGCCCCGCGTCGATCGACGAACGGATCGCCGCTCTTTGACGAACCCTTCTCCACCGACCGTGAGCGTCTCTCCGCCGCTCGACGAGCCTCTCTCCATCGATCGTGAGCCCCGAACCCACACACGACGACGGACCGTAACCATCTTAAGTACCTCGCGGTTACTGGTAGATGAGTCCTGATAGGGTAGTGGACTATCCTCTTGGCTTGCGGAGCCAGGGACCGGAGTTCAAATCTCCGTCAGGACGTTCACTTCGTTCGTTGCACTCACTACGTTCACGTCCTGACTTGCTCCACGCTCGCTTCGCTCGCGTGGAACTCCGTCAGGACGCTTACTTCTATCCGTTTGGTCGTATTCTCAATGTCCGTTTGGTCGTATTCTCAATGTCCGTTTGGTCGTTTCTCCATGTTCGTTCGGTCCTTTCTGCGCGACGTTGCACGACGAGCGAAGCGACCGTTCGTGTCGGTCCGGCGCGTCGTCGAGTGACGTGTTCGGTTCCGGATCGACGCGTCGATCGGATCTCGATCGGAGCGAAACTGGATCCGGGAGGTCGGTTAGGGGACGGGGAGAGGGGCTACCGGTGCGTGTTTCACTTTCGCTTTCGGGGTCGCTTTTAAATCGCGGCGGAGCGAGGTAGTACGTATGAGTCAAGCGACGTTCGACGACGACGACCTGTTCGGCGAGGCGGCCGCCGAGACGCGCGAGGAGGTCGAAACGCACCTGGAGGCGGCACGCGACGAGCTGCCCGATCCGGAGGCGGTCTGGGAGACGGAGGCCGAAAACGTCCTCGGCGTCCTCAACGGCCTCAAGTCCGCGATGGACGCCGGGGACGCGGCGGACCACCTCCGCCAGGCGAGGAAGGCCTTCGTCCTCGGCGAGCGCGCCGACGCCTTCGAGGACGCCGATGACCTGGAGGCCGCGATCGACGACCTCGCGGAGCTGATCGAGGACCTCGAGTCCGCGGCGGCCGACGTCGGCGACCTCACCGGGACGGTTCCGGCGATCCGCGGGACGCTTCAGGACGCCCACGAGGCGGCGGATTCCGGGGACGGTGCGGAGGCGGAGGACACGGAGGAGGGATCGGAGACCGACGCCGATGCCGAGACCGAAGCGGAAGCCGAGTGAATCCACGTTCGGCTCCCTCGCCTCCCCATCCACGTCCGGCCGCCCCGCCCGCTTATCCGTATCCCTTCACTCGGCTCGTCCGCATCCTTCATTCGGTTCGTCCGTCGCTTCCGTCCCCCTTTCTCCTCTCAATCTCGCGATCGCTGACCGCCGCTGCGAGCTCCGAAAGCGATTCGCTCGCGAGTTCGAGGAGCGTCTCGCCGCGCTCGCGGTCCCCCTCGCGCGGGTCGCCCACCACGCCGTTTTCGGCGAACTCCGCGGAGTCGTGTGCGAGGTTCACGCCGGCGACCCACTCGCCCCACCGCTCGGCCGCGCCGGCGGCGGCCGCCTCGATCCGATCCTCTCGGACGAGGTCGGGGTGTGTCGCACGCAGGAGCGCCGTCTCGAGCGGCCCGCCGTGGCCCATGTCGCTCGCCTGTTCGCCCACGGACTCGAACCAGGTGAACGCGACCGCGTAGCCTCCGTGGGACGGATCGCGCGAGAACCGCCGGGCGACCTCCGCGAGCGCGTCGACGTTTCCCCCGTGGCCGTTCGCGAGGACGATCCGGTCGATCCCGTGGTGGACGAGCGACTCCGCGGTCTCGCGGACGTACGCCCGGAACGTGTCCGGGCTCACCCAGAGCGTCCCGTCGAACGCCCGGTGTTCCTCCGCGACCCCGACCGGGACCGTGGGCGCGACGAGCAGCTCGCCGTGGCTCCCCTCCGCGCTCCCGTCGTTGGGCGTTCCGTAGACGTCCGCGGCCTCGCTCGCCACGGCCGTCGCGGCGAGGGCGTCCGTTCCGAGCGGCGCGTGGGGGCCGTGCTGTTCGGTGCTGCCGACCGGGATCACCGCCGCGTCTATCGCGGCGTCGCGAACGTCGGTCCAGGTGGCCTCCGAGAGGTGCATACGCCCTCTCCGGCGCCGTGGACCGTATAGCCGGCGGTCATTCGAGCCGGCGGTCGTCTCCGTGGGAGACGTTCCTCACACCGACGGCGTCGCTCCGTCGCCGGATTCGACCTCTCTGTCGTCGAGTTCGGCCTCTCAGTCGTCGAGATCGGGCTCGGGCTCGGCGTCGATCGCGGCGGTCCGCTCGGCCGCGCGTTCGACGAACTCCCGGGGAAGCTCCTCGATCTCGCCGGCCTGGACGCCCCAGAGGTTCGCGTACAGCCCCTCGTTCGCGATCAGTTCCTCGTGGGTGCCGCGTTCGACGATCTCGCCGCCCTCCAGGACGAGGATCGTATCGGCGTCCTTGATCGTCGAGAGCCGGTGGGCGATCGCGAACGTGGTGCGGTCGGTCGTCAGCCGGTCGAGCGAGCGCTGGATGAGCATCTCCGTCTCCGTGTCCACGTCGGAGGTGGCCTCGTCGAGGACGAGGATCTCCGGGTCGGCCAGAACGGCGCGGGCGATCGTGAGCCGCTGGCGCTGGCCGCCCGAGAGCTTCACGCCGCGCTCGCCGACCATCGTGTCGTAGCCGTCCGGCAGGTTCTCGATGAACCCGTGGGCCTCGGCGGCCTTCGCCGCCTCGATCACCGCCTCGTCGCTCGCCTCGAAGGTGCCGTAGGTGATGTTCTCGCGAACGGTGCCGTAAAAGAGGTACGACGACTGGCCGACGTACCCGATCGACCGCCGCAGCGAGGGGAGGGTGACGTCCCGGACGTCCTGGCCGTCGATCCGGATCGCGCCGTCGTCGACGTCGTACATCCGGAGCAGGAGCCTGAGGAGGGTCGACTTGCCGGCGCCGGTCGGGCCGACGAGCGCGACCGTCTCCCCGCCCTCCGCCGTGAAGTCGATCCCGGAGACGGTCGGCTCCTCGCCGTAGCCGAAGGTCACGTCGTCGTACTCGACGCGTCCCTCGTCGACGACCAGATCCGGCGCGTCCGGGTCCTCCTCGAGGCGCGCCGGCTCGTCCATCAGCCCGAAGACGCGGGCCGCCGAGGCCCGAGCGCGCTGGTACATATTGATGATCTGGCCGAACTGCGCCATGGGCCAGATGAACCGCTGGGTGTAGAGGATGAACACGACGAACATCCCCGGGGAGAGCTCGCCGGAGAAGGGCCCCGGCGGACCCTGGAACACCCACAGCCCTCCGACGATGAACGTGATCACGAACCCGACCCCGGCGATCACCCGGAGCCCGGGGAAGAACTTGATCCGGGTCTCGATGGCGTCCCAGTTGGCCTCGAAGTAGTCGAGCGAGACGTCGTCGACGCGGTCGGACTCGTAGTCCTCCGTGGTCGCGGACTTGATCACGCCGATGCCGCCGAGGTTGTTCTCGATCCGGGAGTTCAGGGTTCCGACCGTCGATCGGACGTCCGCGTACTTCGGCTGGATCGTCTCGACGAAGAGGTAGGTGAACACGGCGATGATCGGCACCGGAAGCAGGGCGACGGCCGCGAGCTGCGGGTTGATCCAGACGAGGACGCCGCCGATCCCGACCACCATCACCGCGAGCCGGAACAGCGAGTTCATCCCGTCGTTGAGGAACCGCTCGAGGCGGTTGACGTCGTTCGAGAGCACCGACATCATCTCGCCGGTCTGTTTGTCCGCGAAGAAGGTCATGTTCAGCCGCTGCATCCGGTCGTAGGTGTCGGTCCGGACGTCGTGTTGGATGTGCTGGGCGAAGGAGTTGAACCCCCAGTTGCGCACCCAGTGGAACCCGGCGCCGAGGAGGAACGCGCCGGCCACCACCCCGACCGTGAACCAGAACTGGGAGAGCTGGTCGGCCGGCAGCCACGCGTCCGGCAACACGACGAGCGGGACCTGCTCGCTGAAGGCGGGGACCTCGCCCGCCTCGCGCTGGGCGGGCGTGACGAAGATGGCGTCGACGGCGATCCCGAGCATCAACGGCGGGAGGAGGTCGAGAAGCCGCGCGAACACGCTCGCGAGGATCCCGACGCCCACGTCCCGTCGATAGGTCCAGCCGTACTCGCGGAACAGCCGTTTCATCGGATTCTCGACGGCCTCCCGCTGGTCCTCGAAGGGATCGTCGCCCTCCCGCTCGGGGCTGCTCATTCGGTCGATCCTACCGCCGTCGCGGCAAAGAGGCTTCCCTTCGGGGTGTCGTCGCTCGACGAGCCTCTCCCGCTCATCGATCGACGATCACGCGATCTCCAACCTCGATCCCGTTTTCGGCCGCGTAGCCGTATCGGACCTCGAGGACGTACCTCCCGCGTCCCTCGAAGCGGTCGTCGGAGTCGGCCTCCGCGGAGTGGATGGTCGTGATCGTCCCGTCGGCGTCCACGAAGAGGATGTCGAGCGGGAACGACATGTTCCGCATCACGTAGGCGTGGGTGCCGACCTCGTCGTGGACGAAGAGCATGCCCTCGTTCGGGTCGAGCGAGTCGGTCTCCGAGAGGCCGGTGTAGCGTTTGTCCCGGGTGTCGGCGATCCGGACGTCGACGGTCGCCAGTCGGTCCCCGGTCGTGCCGTCCTCGACCTCGATCGTGGTTCGCTCGTACTCGCCGGGGTCGCCGGGCCAGAGGTCGACGGCGAGCACGCCGAGCGCGGCGGCGACGAGCAACAGGCCGACGACGGTGAGACGGCGGTTCACGGGCGGGCTTCGTGGCGCGGAAAGAAACCGTTTTCCGCTCCGGGGCCGATCGAAACGGTACGGGCTCGTGGTCTAGCTGGTTATGACGCGGCCTTTACAAGGCTGAGGTCGGCGGTTCGAACCCGCCCGAGCCCACTCCTGTGGCGAACCGAACGGTGAGCCGCAGGTGTGGCGGGGCGCGGTTCGAACCCTGCAAGACGCAGCGTCGAGCGAAGCGAGACGACCGTCTTGCTCCGGTTCGAACCCGCCCGAGCCCATTTCTGGGACGAACGAAGTGAGTCATAGACATGTCTGTGAGGTCGGTTCGAACCCGCCCGAGTCCGTTTTGAAGGGTGCGTACACGGAGACACCCATTTCACTCAGCCGAGTCGGCCGCACGGCCGCGCTCTTCGAGTTGGCGGTCCCGGTCCGTCGGACTGTGGAGCTCCGGAACCTCGATTGGAGACCCATCCTCGTCGACGGCGACGAAGACGAAACACGACTCACTGGTCCGCTTCCGCTCGCCCGTCCGTGGATCCTCGCGGTCGACGACGACTCGCACCCGGATGCTGGAGCGACCCACCCGGTACGCCCACGCCTCGACGACCGCAATGTCACCCCGGGGAATCGGGCGGGTAAAATCGAGTCCCGATATCCGAGCTGTAACGCACGTCTCGCCGGCGAAACGCATCGCGGACATCGCCCCCACCTCGTCCATGAGCTTCATCACCACCCCGCCGTGGGCGGTGTCGTAGTTGTTGGTCATGTCGGGCTGTATCCGAACGCGGTTCTCGATGTACGTCTCACATGGAGTCGGCATACCGGACGGACGGGCCATAGGGACTTAGTTTCGTGTCGGTTGCTCGCCTCGGGTTGCCCGCCACGTCTTCATCCCGGTTCCCCAGCCCGACTCGCGTGACGTGTTCCGGCCGATCTCTCCACCATCCGTGTACCGATCCCCTGTCCGGTCCCGCGGGGTCCTCGATCGTCCGGTACCGTTTTTCGACCGGAGCACCGACCGGATCGACGATGCCCTCCGATCGTGCCTCCGCCCCGCTCCGAGAATCCCGATCGTCTCGACGGCGGGTTCTCGCCGCGCTCGGCGCCGTGGCGTCCGCATCGACCGCCGGCTGTAGTGGCGTACTCCCGGGACGCGACTCCGGCCGTACCGACGATCCGATCGAGGTCACCGTCCTGAACGACACGTCGTCGACGGCCCAAATCGCGGTCCGCGTGACGGACGCCGAGGCGGAGATGATATTCAGTCGCGTGTTCTCCCTTGGCCCCGAGAAGATGGCGGGGTGCGGTGCGATCGAGGCGACTCCCGCGAGCGTACACGCGTTCACGGCGGACGGCGTCTCCCGCACGTGGCGGTACGCCCCGGATCTGCCGGCCGATTTCGAGTGTGATCGGGCGGATATCGGACTCACGCTACGCCGGGACGGGGCGATCGAACCGTGGTACTCGTGTTGACGACCCTTACTTCGGCCCCGTCGCAGCGGACGGCTCGCCGTGAGCCCCGCAGGCGTGACCCTTGGGTCCGTGATCGTGGCCGCTTCGATACTGCCCGCCGCCGCCACGTCCGTCATCGTCGCTCCGGTCGTGATCGCCGTCCCGCCCGTGACCGCCGCCGTCGCGGTCCGACCCCTTGCCGGCACCGCTCCCGTCTCCGTCGGCCTCGCGGGCGCCGACGTGTTCTGCGACCTTCCGGCGGTTGATCGCGCCGACGCGGTCGGCGACGGCGTCGGTGAGATCGAAGAGGTCGGAGCGGACGTCGCTTTCCGGATCGCGGATCGTCGGCCCGTCGCGGGACCCGGTGTCGAAGTCGGGGTGGACGGGGAGCCGCGAGAGGACGGGGACGTCGTAGTCCTCGCCGATGGCGTCGGCGCCGCCGTCGCCGAAGACCTCGTGGGTGTCCCCGCAGTCGGGACACCGGAAGGCGGCCATGTTCTCGACGACCCCGAGCACCGGCGCGTCGTGGTCGGCGAAGAGGCGAAGCCCCTTGCGGGCGTCGGCCACGGCCATCTCCTGTGGCGTGGTCACGATCACCACGCCGGCGACCGGCAGCGTCTGCAGCAGGTTCAACGACGCGTCGCCGGTGCCCGGCGGCAGGTCGACGACCAGGTAGTCGAGCCGGCCCCACTGGACCTCGGTGATGAACTTCATCATCACGTTGTTCACCATCGGGCCGCGGAGGACCGCGGGCTGGTCGTCGTCGTTCGGCATCATGTGGTCCGCGCTCATCACCATGACGCCGTCCGAACGCGGCGGGACGATCTCGCCGTCGGGCATGACGCCGGGCTCGTTCTCGGTCGGGAGCAGTCGAGGGACGTTCGGCCCGTGAACGTCCGCATCGAGGATGCCGACGCGCGCGCCGCGGTCGTGGAGGCCCGCCGCGAGGTTGGCTGCGACGGTCGTCTTGCCGACGCCGCCCTTTCCGGAGGCGACGGCGATGACGTTGCGGACGCCGGGCAGGACGTCCGCGTCGAAGCCGTGGTCGGCCCCCACCGCCGCCGAGAGTTCGGGCTCGAGGCCGGCGTCCTCGATCGTCCCGCGGATCGCGTCGCCGACGTCGATCTCGGCGGGCGAGTAGGGCGCGTTGAACGCCAGCGAGACCTCGGCGGTCCCGCCCTCGATTGAGACGTCGTTGACGAGTCCCAGCGAGACGACGTCGTCGTCGTTCATCGGGTCGGTCACGTCGGTGAGTCGGTGGATCAGGTCGGGTTCGGTGACGGTCATTGGCTTGGGGTCGGGGACGTGGATCGTGTGTTGGTCGTGGATCGCGCGTGTCGGTTGTGCGTCGCGCGCATCGGTCGTGTCTGAGTGGTGTGAGCGGTTCGATCGGTCTCGTGGTAGGTGGTAGGGAGGGGAGAGGGTGCCTCAGAAGAACGCGTATCCGATGGCCAGCGTCGCGAGGAACAGCCCGCCCCACAGCGCGGTGGTGAGCCCGACGAGGTAGCCGACCCCGAGGAGCCCCGTCTCCGCGTCGCGGGGGTCGCCGAGGAACCACGCGATCACCATCACGTAGACGGGCAACAAGACGATCCCGAAGATGAGGTAGGTGCCGGGACCGACGAACGGGAGCGCGTAGCCGGCCGAGCTGGCGAGCGGGACGGTCATCGCGCGTCCACCTCCTCGTGGTCGGACTCGATGGCGTGCAGCTCGACCACCGGGATCACCTTCGAGACGACGAGGAAGAACGCCGCCACGATCCCGATCGTGCCGAGCAGCGCCGACAGCTCGACGGCCGAGGGCGTGTAGGTCCCGGGCACGCCCGAATACAGCTGGAAGTGCGCGTGCATCAGCCCCTCGACGACGAAGAGCACCTTCTCGATCAGCGTACCCGCCAACACGCCGCCGGAGAGCGCGACGAGGACGGGGATCGAAAAGAGCGAGGGACGCAGCGAGGCCGCGAAGACGTACACCATCGCGAGCGCGACGAGGACGATCGCGACCCAGTAGAGCGGCGTCGCGATCTTGACCTCGGTCGCGTGCTGGAGGGTGGTCGGCGCGGCGAAGATCCCGGTGATGACCTGCTGGAGCTGGAGCCACAGGAACATGAGGCTGAAGAAGCCGAGCCACTTGCCGAGCCCGACGAAGACGGCGTCGGGGATGAGCTCCTCCCAGCCGTAGGCGTATCGGAACGCCGCGGCGATGATGACGATCCCGCTGACCGCGGAGGTCAACGCGATGGAGAGGAACGACGGTCCCTGGACGCCGCCGGCCCAGCCTGCCATCGAGGGCAACAGCGCGAACAGCCAGGGGATGACCCCGCCGTGCAACAGAAGCGGCGCCATGATGATGATCGCGAAGGCGATCCACCAGACCATCCGCTCGACAACCGCGTCCTCGCGCTCGGAGTAGCCGACGAGCAACAGCGCGTAGATCGGCGCGAACCGGTCGGGGAGGCGGTCGCGAAGCCGATGGAGGTCGTAGCGGATGGTCAACAGGAGGTAGGTCGCGGTCAACACGAAGTAGGCGGTGATGACCGTGACGTCCCACATCAGCGGCGACCACTGGACGCGGGTCGGCCAGGCGGGGACGACGCTCGTGACGAGCCGGTCCGGCCGCCCGACGTGGATGAGGATGAACAGCCCGGCGCAGGTCAACGCGGCGATCGTCAACAGCTCGGCCAGGCGAGCGACCGGCTGATAGGTGTCCATGCCGAGCAGCCGGACGGCCGCGGAGAGGATGATCCCGCCGTGGGCGATGCCGACCCACCAGATGAACGCGCCGATGTACAGCCCCCAGGGCACCCCGCCGCCGGAGCCCCAGTCCGCGAGGTTGGTGACGATGAGCCCGTGGCGAAGCTGCTGGAGGTAGAAGGCGACCCAGACGCCGATGGCGGCGAGCGCGGCGAGGAACGCGAGCGCGTACCGCGGCGTGACCGTGGTGATCGGACGCACGAGCGTCTCACGGGAGACGGCCGTCACGTCGACGCCGGCGTCGTCGGTGCTCACGCGCTCTCACCTCCCGCGGCCGCGGCGCCCCGATCGAGGACCTCCTTGCGGTCGTCGACGAGGCCCATCTCCTCGTAGGTGACGGGACCCTCGACCTGTTCTGCGTCCTGGGAGGGCTCGTTGCCGATGAACGTGACGTTGGGGTCGGTACCGCGCTCCTCGAGGAGCTGGAAGGACGAGACCGTGTGTTCCTTGCGTTCAGGGAACTCCGACAGATCGTTCTCCTGGCCGTCGACGTACTCCTCGAAGTGCTGGTTCGGGGGGCTCTCCGGGTCGTTCAGGTCGCCGAAGTGGATCGCGTCCATCGTACAGGCCTCCTCGCAGGCGGTGGTGCCGACCTTCTCCTCTCCCATCTGGCCGTCCTGTCTGTCGACACAGAAGGTGCACTTGCCCATCACGCCCTCCGGCGGGCGCGAGCCGACCCACCGACCCCGGTCGTCGATCTGGTGGTCGTCGTCGATCTCCGACTCGGGAACGTCCGGCTCGCCCCACTGGAAGTAGTTGACCCCGTAGGGACACGACACCTCGCAGTAGCGACAGCCGATGCAGATGTCGTAGTCGGTGAGTACGAGGCCGTCCTCCTCGCGGGTGTGGCGGGCGCCGACCGGACACACCTTCGTACACGGCGAGTCGGTACAGTGCTGGCAGGTGCGAACGAGGAAGTTCTCCTCGCCGGCCTGATGCTCGTCCTCGTAGGCCATGACGTACATCCAGTTCGACCCGCGCGAGAGGTTGTGCTCCTGGTCGCAGGCGACCATACAGGAGAGACACCCGTCGCAGTTGTTGAGGTTGATCACCATCCCCCAGCGGGTTTTGTCCTCGTCGCCGCCGGAATCGCTCGTCGCCGCCGGCGGGTCGGATTCCGAGCCCGACCCCGCGAGGACGCTGAGCGCCATGGCGGCCGCGCCGCCCTTCGTCATCACCTCGCGTCGCGAGAGGTCCTCGCCGTCGGCGATGTCCGCGAGCGTCTCGCGCAGCCCCTCCTCGTCGTCGGCGTCGACGACGACCTCGTCATCCATGTCCGCTCGGATCTCGGGGAGTTCGCGAGCGTCGCGTCCGAACTCCTCGAGGACTGCCTCGTGGTAGCGCTCGTGGAACTCGGCCTCCGAGAGCTCGCCGGCCACGACGCGCTGGGCGTCCTCGGCCATCGCCGCGCCCAGCTCGGCGTCGTAGTCGACGTCCGCGAGCATCCGCTCCGCCTCCGCCTTCGAGGGAACCGACGATCCCTCGCCGGGAGCCGAGCCATTCGAGCGTCCCGCTCGGTCCGCCGACGCGTCGCCGCTCGTCGGATCGGGGCGCTCCCGCGCGTAGATGTCGTCTCGATCGGCGGCAGCCTCCGGGCGCTCGTCGGTGGGTCCCGAGTCACGGCTCGGACCGGATTCGTCGCCGGAATCCTCACCCACGACCGATCACCCGGATTTCGGGCGGCGATACTCCGCGCCGGAGCGTCGAAGCCGCGTGTCTGGTTCGGGACATCGATCGAGGATCGAACCTCCGAAACAGTAACGAGTGGTACAAACATGTTCGAACGCCGGGAGGACGGTGATTCGCGGGAACGCCGCCGCCGACAGGCATGGCTATTCTCGGGAACGACATCGACGACGGCACGCGAGTGGAACCCGAACGGCGGCCGTGGACAACGATTAGGTCCGTGGCGCTCGAACCGTCCCGGGTGAGCCGGATCGATCTCCCGGGGGGCGCGAACGACGAACGCGATGGCGAACGCGCCAGTCACGGCGAGCGTGGCAACCGTGCCAGTCACGGCGAGCGTTCCGAGCGTGGAACTCGCGGCGAGCGCGCCAGCCACGGCGAGATCGAGGCGCTCGCGGCGATCGGTCTCCTCGTCGCCGTTCTCGTCCTCGCGATCGGCGCGGTGGCCGGCCCGGCGTCGATCCCGGGCGCCGACGGTCTCCTCGACGATGGCGCGGACGGCGAGCCCGAGATCCCGAGCGGGAACGGGAACGCGGACGTCGGAACCGAGGATGACGGCGTCGCCTCCGGGCACCGGACGCGGGTGACGGTGATCGAGGTCGTCGACGGCGACACGATGCACGTGCGACTCCCGGACGGCTCGCGGGACACGATCCGGCTCCTCGGGGTCGACACGCCCGAGGTCGGCGACGGGAACGTCGATCCCGCCGAGTGGGAGGGGATCCCCGACGACGAGGCGGGCCGCACCTGGCTCGCGGCGTGGGGCGATCGAGCGAGCGTCCACGCAGAAACGCGGCTCGCGGGCGAGGACGTCTACGTCGAGACGGATCCGACCGCCGACTACCGCGGCAGCTACGACCGGCTGCTCGTCTACGTCTACCGAAACGAGTCGGCCCGGACGTCGTTCAACCGGCGGCTGATCGACGAGGGATACGCGCGCCTCTACGAGAGCGAGTTCGAGCGGCGGTCAGCCTACCGATCGGCGGAGACGGCGGCGAGGGAGGACGGGGTCGGGGCGTGGGGCTACGAGGAGGGCGCCTGGACCGACGGCGGGCGCGTCGTTGATGGAGCGGGAGCCACGAGCGAGGGCGGGCTCGCGGTCGTCGCGATCCACGCCGACGCGGAGGGGAACGACCACGAGAACCGCAACGGCGAGTACGTGACCCTCGAGAACCGCGGGACGGACCCGATCGCGTTGGGCGGGTGGACCCTCTCGGATGCGGCCGGAAACGCGTACTCGTTCCCGGACGGGTTCGAACTCGAACCCGGCGACCACGTGACCGTCTACACGGGCGACGGGGCCGACACCGACACGGAGCTGTACTGGGGTTCGGATCGCGCGGTCTGGAACAACGACGGCGACACCGTGATCGTCCGGTCCGCGGACGGCACGACCCGCATCGAGTACGCGTATTGACGGCCGTCCTCGAGGTCGGCTCTCCGGGACCACCTCTCCGCCTTCTCACGCCTCGACGTCGACGAGCCGCATGAGCGGGTAGCCGTCCGCCATCTCCATGCGGGTTCGGACGACGACGTCATCGCGGACGATCCGCATCGAGACGTCCATGAGCGACCCCGTGAGTTCGGTGTAGCCGTTCTCGTGGTCGATCGCCTCGTGGACGCGGTCGTCGTGGATCGTGACGGTCACCGACTCGCAGTAGGGCTGGTTCTCTATCGCCTCGGCCATCCCGCGCTCGAGGCTGCGCGTGCTCGCGGGGCTCACTGGCGTGCCCGCGAACTGGTGGTAGAGCGATCCGAACTTGATCCCGGCCTCGAAGCAGGCCTCCTGGGCGTCGGTCGGCGCGTCCCCGGCGTGGGCGTCCGTGGGCATGTCCCGGAGGGTGGATCGCCGGGAGGTTATAGCCGCCGATCGGGGTGAATCGCCGGTACACGTAAACCGGATCCGACCGTGGGTCCGGTATGGCAGCGAAGTCGGCGTATCGCGACCGGCCGGAGGTGGAGGTGGAGATCCTCGATGCGCTCGTCGATCGTGGCGATGAGGGAATGACCGTCTTCGAGCTTCGCGCCGCCGTCGACGCCGACATCGACCGGATCGAGGAGGCGTTGAGCAACCTGAAGGACGACGGGCTGATCACCGTCGATCAGGCCGAGACTCGCCTGCGGATGTATCCCCACGACCGCGTCGTTCCCGACCCGACGGAGGATCACGACGAGCACGGACTGGTGGAGCGCATCCGATCGAAGCTCGGGCTGTGAGCCCGTCCCCGGTTCTCGGCCCGCCGGCTCCCGATTCGTCGGATCGTCGTCGCATCCAGCGGGCTTTTGTCTCTGCCGCGACTCCGGATCGGTATGACGCTGGTCAGTGACGCGCACGCCGACCACGGGGCCACCTTCGTCGAGCGCGGCGGACGGGAGGTCGTCGACCACTACGGTCGTCCCCATAGCGTCGGGCGTGCGGTCCGAAACGGGGTCGGGGCGATCGAGATGGGTTACGGGATCGCGGTCGTGAGCGGGGACGACCGCGTCGAGTTCGTCGACAACGCGGTCTCGAACCGCGTCCCCGAGTCGGACGGCGAGGGGGTCTACGCGCTGTTGCTCGACCCGCAGGGCGGGATCGAGACGGACATGTACGTCTACAACGCCGGGGAGCGACTGCTCGTGTTCACCCCGCCGGACCGGGTCGCCCCCCTCGTCGACGACTGGCTCGGGAAGGTGTTCATCCAGGACGTCGAGGTTCGCGACGCCTCCGAGGAGTTCGGCGTCTTCGGCGTTCACGGCCCCACGGCGACGGAGAAGATCGCCTCGGTGCTCAACGGCGCGGGTTCGCCCGAGCCCGCGCTCTCGTTCGTTCGAGGGACGATGGTCGACTCCGGCGTGACCGTGGTCGCGAGCGACGCCCCGCTCGGCGAGGAGGGCTACGAGGTCGTCTGTGCCGCCGAGGACGCCCCCCGCGTGTTCGACACCCTCCTCACTCGGGGGCTGAACGCGGCCCCGTTCGGCTACCGGACCTGGGACGCGTTGAGCGCGGAGGCCGGCACGCCGCTCTTCGAGTACGAGCTGGCGGGTCGGGTTCCGAACGTGGCAGGGATCCGCAACGCGCTCGACTTCGACAAGGGCTGTTACGTCGGCCAGGAGGTCGTCTCCCGCGTCGAGAACCAGGGGCGGCCGAGCCGCCGGCTGATCGGCGTTTCCCTCCCCGGAGACGCCGCCGCCCGCCCGACCACGGGCGCCGCGATCGTCGACGGGGACGCGGCGATCGGCGAGCTCACGCGCGTGGTCGAGAGCCCGACGAGCGGTGGGCCGATCGCCCTCGGATACGTGGAGTACGACGCGACCGCTCCCGGGTCATCGCTCTCCGTTCGCGCCGACGGTGACGACGTCCCGGCGACACGGGTCGAACTTCTCTTCGAGGCGGGAAGCGCCGAATCGGCGCGACTCCCGAGCTATCCCGAGTGAGGGCGGGCCGATCGGCGTTCTCGATCGAGTGAGATCGCGCCGATCGCCGCTCCGGCCGAATGAGGTCCGTCGGACGCCGCTCCGGAGGGGTATATTGATTATCCTGGATCCCGTGTGTCTACCGGATGTCTGCATCTTCGCGGGTGGAGACGGGGATCGACGGGCTCGATCGAGTGCTCTCGGGGGGACTCCGAACGGGACGTTCCTACATGCTTCGCGGCGGTCCGGGCACGGGTAAGACCATCCTCGGACTCCACTTTCTGACCAGCGGTGCCGAGGCCGACGAGTCGACGCTGTTCGTGAACTTCGAGGAGCCGACCGACCGGCTCCGCGAGAACGCGTCCTCCCTCGGGTTCGACCTCTCGGACGTCGAGTTCCTCGATCTGACCCCCGACGACGACGCGTTCACGGAGGAACGCACCTACGGGCTGTTCGGCCCGGAGGAGACCGAGGCGGGGCGCGTGGCCGAGGAGATCGAGGACGCGGTCGATCGGACAGATCCCGACCGCGTCTTCGTCGATCCGCTCACCCAGTTCCGCCAGCTCGTCAGCGACGACCGGGCGTTCAGACGCGAGGCCACCGCGTTCATGCAGTATCTGACCGACGCGGGGGCGACGGTCCTCTTTACGACCCAGTCGACGCCGAACCGGTCCGTAGACGACCTGGAGTACCTCTGTGACGGCAGCGTTCGGCTCTCGTACGCCGAGACGGGCCGGACGATCGAGGTGACGAAGTTCCGTGGCTCCGACTTCCAATCGGGCGCGCACACGGTGCGAATCACGGACGAGGGGATGTGCGTCTACCCCCGTCTCGCCCCGGAGATCCACTCGAGGGAGTTCACCGCCGAAACCGTCTCGTCGGGCGTTTCGGAGCTCGACGCGCTCCTCTCGGGCGGGATCGAGCGCGGTACGGTCTCCGTGATCTCGGGCCCCAGCGGCGTCGGCAAGACGACGACCGGGTCCCACTTCATGAAGGAGGCGGCCGCACGCGGGGAGCGGTCGGCGATCTACATGTTCGAGGAGTCGATGGCCACCTTCCTCCACCGCTCGCGGTCGATCGGCGTCCCGATCGACGAGATGATCGACGAGGGGTCGCTCGCGATCGAGGAGATCGAGCCGCTTTCCGTCTCGCCCGACGAGTTCGCGGCGCAGGTGCGAACGGAGGTCGAAGAGCGGGACGCGCGCGTCGTGATGCTCGACGGGATCTCGGGGTATCGCCTCTCGCTTCGCGGGGAGTCGGACGACCTCGTCCGCGAGCTGCACGCGCTCTGTCGGTACCTGCGGAACATGGGCGTCACCGTGATCCTCGTCGACGACGTCGGGACCGTGACCGGCGAGTTCACGCCGACGAGCTCGAAGATCAGCTACCTCGCCGACAACATCCTCTTTTTGCGCTACATCGAGGTGTCGGGCGAGCTGCGGAAGGCCGCCGGCGTGTTGAAGAAACGCGCGAGCGACTTCGAGCGGACGCTCCGCGAGTTCGAGATCACGAACGACGGGCTCGTTCTCGGGGAACCGCTTTCGGGACTGCGTGGCATCCTCACGGGCACGCCCGAGTTCGTCCACGAGGAGCGGACCGGCACCGTTGGGGAGACCGACGTCGACGCCGAGGGTAACCGACCGACCTGAGCACATGAGCAACCACGAGGCGTCGAACGGATCGGGGGGCGACGAGACGGCACCAGCCGGGGGTCCGTCGGGTCGCAATCGCCGTCCGGACGACCCCATCCAACGGCGAGGCGATCCCTCCGAGTCCCCGTGGATCGCTCGTCCGGCGGTCGATGCCGTCGACGGGGGCGTGACGCTCGGAGAGCGCGAGGAGAACGACGGCCGCGACCCCCGTACCCGGATCGCGTATTGTCTGACCCGCGAGGGGCACGAGCGGCTTCTCGTCTCCTGGCTCGAGGAGCGCGGGTACGAACCGGTTCGGCTCGGCTCGGCCGAGATGGAGGCGGCGCGGTTCGATCTGTGTATCGTCGATCGCCGGACGCTCGGGGAGGTCGCCGACGTCCTCACGGAGCGGCAGCGCCGTTCGAGCGTGCTGCTTCCGACGCTGCTTCTCACCTCCGAGGACACCGGCGAGGCGCTCGCCGCCCTGCCCGCGGAGCTGGCCGCGGTCGTCACCGACGTGGTCTCGACCCCGCTTCGAACGCCGATCCTGAAGCGGCGCCTCGAGGGCGCACTCCGGACGCGCCGGCTCTCGCGGGAGCTCGCGGGGAGTCGCGAGCGGTACCGGCGGCTCCTCGAGCACACGCCGGCGGCGGTGTTTCTGGTCCGCGACGGCCGGATCGAGTACGTGAACGCAGCCGGGGAGCGGACGCTCGGCGTTCGAGACGGCGACGTCCAGGGCGAACGGTTCGTGTCATTCGTCGACGAGGCGGACCGCGATCGGGTCGCCTCGATCGTGGAGTCGGTGGCGCCGGGTGCCGCCATCGAGTTCGTCGACGCTTCCCTCCGGCGAAACGAGTACGCGATCCCGGCCGAACTCGCCATCGCCCGGATCGACGACGAGGGCGGCGACACCGTCCAGATACTCGCCCACGACATCTCGCGGCGTCAGGCACGCGAGGAGCAGCTCAAGCTGTACAGGCGGGCGATGGACGCCGCGACGGTCGGCATCTCGATCACGAATCCCTCGCTTCCGGACAACCCGCTCATCTACGTCAACGACGAGTTCGAGCGTCTCACCGGCTACTCCCGCGACGAACTGCTCGGCCGAAACCCGCGGGTCCTGCAGACGGAGAACACCGACCCGGAGACGGTCGACCGACTGCGGGAAGCGATCGACGCCGGCGAGCCGGTCTCCGTGGAGATCCGAAACGGCCGGCCCGACGGTACGGAGTGGCACAACCAGCTCGACATCACGCCGATCGAGGGCGACGACGGCGAGGTGGAGTACTTCCTCGGGTTCCAACGCGACGTCAGCGACCGCCACGAGCGCGAACAGCGCCTGGCGGTGCTCGATCGGGTGCTTCGCCACGACCTGCGCAACCGGCTCAACCTCGTCACGGGCCACGCGGCGGAGATCGGGGCCGGAAACGGCGATCCCGCGGAACACGCGGCGGCGATCACCCGGGCGGCGGACAGCCTCATCTCGCTTGCCGACGCCGCTCGACGGTTTCGCTCGGCGATGCGGAACGCCGACGTGGCCGAACAGGTCCGGATCGACCACCTGATCACGGAGGTGGTGGACGCCGTCGAGGAACGACAACCCGACGTTCACATCGACTGCGATCTCCGGACCGCGGCGGTGCGATCGAACGGAAGCCTGAAACTCGCGATCGAGGAGCTCCTCTCGAACGCCATCGAGCACGCCGGCGCGGATGCGACGATCGAGGTGCTCCTCGAACGGGCGGGCGATGACGTGCTCGTCCACGTCGTCGACGACGGTCCCGGGATCCCGGTCGGCGAGCGAAACGCCCTCGAGGGAACCGCGGAGACGCCGACCGACCACGACTCGGGGATGGGTCTCTGGCTCGTCCGCTGGGCCGTCGAGGCGATCGACGGAGCAGTCTCCTACGTCCCGAACGAACCACGCGGCTCGATCGTCACGCTTCACGTTCCGATCGTCGAGGAGTCCGACGCCTCCGCGATCGAATAGGACGCGGGGCTGCCAGTTGGCTCCACACCTTCCCTACCGAAGGAGTCGGCGGAACTGCTCGCGGGAGAAGAACGAGGAGGGCCGATCCATGTGGACGCCGATCTCCCCGGAGAGCGCGCGGAGCCCGACGTGCTGGACCGGTTCGGGAAGCGAGTAGCAGGCGCGGACCAGCTTGCCGAGCCGGATCTCACGCGCGAGCCGATCGCGCCAGGCCGACTCGTAGTCGGCGAGCGTCGTCGGGTCGTCCGGTTCGATCCGGTCTGCGGCGGCGTCCGCGGCGGTCATCCCGTAGAGGATCCCGCCGCCGGTGAACGGCTTCGTCTGGGCGGCCGCGTCGCCGATCAGGAACGCGCGATCGCTCGTGACCGTCCCCGGCGGGCCGATCGGGATCGCTCCCGAGCAGAAGCGGTCGGTCTCGACGCCGTAGGCGTCGGTGAGGGCGTCGAACATGTCCGTCACGTCCGCGCTCGGGGGCGCCGCGAGGCCGTACTCGACCCCGGCGTTCCCGCGGGGGATCCGCCACGCGAAGAATCTCGGAGCCGTGAGGTGGACGTCGACGAAGTCGCCGTCGTCCGGCTCCGAGTCGAACGCGAGCACGCCGTGGAGCGTCTCCTCGGGCTCCGGCAGATCGAGCGATCGCCGCACGCGCGAGACGGGACCGTCACAGCCGGCGACCATCCGGGCCTCGATCGTCTCGGTGCCGCCCCCCGCGCTCTCGGCGACCGAGACCTCGAGGACGACCCGGTCGGCGCGCTCGTCGATCCCCGTGACGGTGTGGCCCTCCCGGACGTCCGCGCCGGCCTCGCGGGCGCAATCGGAGAGGGTGCGATCGAGCTCGACGCGGTCGATCACGTTCGAGACCGCCTCGCGCTTGTAGAAGGGATACGAACGCGACCCCGGACCGCCGACGTGAAACCGCGCGCCGCGGACGCGGTTCTGTCGGAGATTCGGCTTCGCGTCGTCCGGGACGTACTCCCAGATGTCCGTGGAGACGTGGCCGGAACACGCGAGCGGGGTACCGACCTCGCCCTTCTCGAGGGCGACGACGTCGTGGCCGGCCTCGGCGGCCCGGCGAGCGAACCGCGCGCCGGCGGGGCCGACGCCGACCACGGCGAAGTCGTACATGTCAGAACGGGAGTACCCGGCGTTGAAAGGGCTTTCCCGTCGGGGCGCCTCCCCGACCATTCGCGTTCGTGTCGTTCGGCGAGTCTGCGTTCGGATCGGTCGACGAGGGCGGTTCGAGTTGCCCGGCGAGGTCGCGGACGACCGCCGTCCTGCGTGGTCCGATCGCACGCCACACCCCGAGACGAACCGCTGAAGTAGCCGGATCGCCTACGCGCCGGTAGTGTCAACGCAGCTCGCCGACGTCGAAACGCTGTTCCTCCACGAGGCGCGGGGCCACTACGTCGTCGCCGCGGTCCGCGACGGCTCGCGCGTGTTCCGAGGGCGCCTGGAGCTGAAGGACACCGACGCCGGCCCGCGTCCGGGCAAGTTCCACGCGGTCCGCGGTGACGACGCCGAGCCGCGCCGCCCCGAGGAGTTCGTCGAGCTGGCGCGCGGCGCCTCGCGGATACGGATCTCCCAACAGACCTCCCCGGAGGGACGCAAGCGACTCCGCGCCGCCCTCGACGGGTACCAGCTCGAGGCGGCGGTCGTGCGGACCTGTCGTCGGTGTGCGGCCGAGGGGCGCTACTCGCCGATCACGGGAGAGACGGCGATCGCCCACAACGACGAGCACATCTGTCCCGAGTGTGCGAAACGCGAGCTCGACCGCGAGCTGTCCTTCGCGAGCGGCGCCGGCGGGACGAACGGCGGCGGGTTCACGAGCGCGGCCGAGGACCGCCTTGAGGAGCTTCTCATGGAGGTCCAGGACCTCGACCGGATCGCGAACCTGCTTTCGGGCGGGCTCGATCCCGACCTGACGAAGTACGACGAGGTGTCCGCGACCGTCGACGACGTGAGTCCCGTCCGGACGGCGGACCTCGACCTCCACCCGGAGCTGGCCGAGCGCACCCGCGACCGATTCGACGAGCTGCTTCCCGTCCAGAGCCTCTCCGTGCGGAACGGACTCCTGGATGGCCGCGACCAGCTCGTGGTGAGTGCCACGGCGACGGGCAAGACGCTCGTCGGCGAGCTGGCCGGCATCGATCGGGCGCTTTCGGGCGACGGCAAGCTCCTCTTTCTCGTCCCGCTCGTCGCGCTCGCCAACCAGAAACACGAGGACCTCCGCGACCGGTACGGCGACGTCCTCGACGTCACGATCCGGGTCGGATCCTCGCGGATCGACGACGACGGAACCCGGTTCGACCCGAACGCCGACGTGATCGTCGGGACCTACGAGGGGATCGACCACGCGCTGCGGACGGGCAAGGATCTCGGCGACGTCGGGACGGTCGTGATCGACGAGGTGCACACGCTGAAGGAGGGCGAGCGCGGCCACCGCCTCGACGGGCTCATCTCGCGGCTGAAGTACTACAGCGAGCGGCGCGCCGCCGAGCGTGCGGGCTACGACGGCGCCCAGTGGGTCTACCTGTCGGCGACGGTCGGCAACCCCGAGTGGCTCGCCGGCGAGCTCGAGGCCACGCTCATCGAGTTCGAGGAACGACCCGTCCCGATCGAACGCCACGTCACCTTCGCGGACGGCCGCGAGAAGACGCGGATCGCGAACAAGCTCGTCAAACGCGAGTTCGACCGGGAGTCCTCGAAGGGGTACCGCGGCCAGACGATCGTCTTCACCAACTCCCGGCGGCGCTGTCACGAGATCAGCCGGAAGCTCGAGTACGCCTCGGCGCCCTACCACGCCGGCCTCGAGTACGGCCGCCGCAAGCAGGTCGAACGGCAGTTCCTCGATCAGGACCTCTCCGCGGTCGTCACCACGGCCGCGCTCGCGGCCGGCGTCGACTTCCCCGCCTCGCAGGTGATCTTCGACTCGCTGGCGATGGGGATCGAGTGGCTCTCAGTCCAGGAGTTCTCCCAGATGCTCGGGCGGGCGGGCCGGCCGGACTACCACGACCGCGGCACCGTCTACCTGCTCGTCGAGCCCGACTGCACCTACCACAACTCGATGGAGCGGACCGAGGACGAGGTGGCGTTCACCCTCCTGAAAGGCGAGATGGAGGACGTCGCGACGCTGTACGACGAGACCGCCGCCGTCGAGGAGACGCTCGCGAACGTCACCGTCGCCGGCAAGCAGGCCAAACGGCTCAACGACCGGATGATCGGCGACGTTCCCACCAAACACGCCGTCGGCAAGCTGCTGGAGTGGGAGTTCATCGAGGGGTTCGAGCCGACCCCGCTCGGCCGGGGGATCACCCGGCACTTCCTCTCCCCGGACGAGGCGTTCTTCATCCTGAACGGGATCCGAAACGGGACGGACCCCTACGACCTCGTCGCGGAGCTGGAGCTTCGCGAGGACGACGATCGGTAGACCAAACCGGACGCCGATCGGGCGGGCGACCGGCGGTCGAGGTGGTCGAATCCCGCACGAACGAAACCCTTTAGCGGGCCATCCGGGTAGTAGGAGGTACGGGGCCGTGGGGTAGTGGTATCCTCGCTGCCTTGGGTGCAGTGGATCTGAGTTCGATTCTCAGCGGCCCCATTGCGTCACTCGTGGTTATCACACACAACCTGTCTCAGTTCTTTGTACAGCTCCGGGTGATGGTTTTTGAGTAGCTCTACGTCCGTTCCCAGTTCGTCTTCTATCCTGTTTCTGATTCGTGAAACCGTCTGATATCGTTTCGATCCGGGTGTGTCCGATTGAAGATGTTCTCGCTCTGTCTCGGTGAGTAGAGCCCGTGTGCGCGCCATGTGTTCTCTATATTTCCACCTGATATCTGCTTGGTGTTCTTCTCAATAGACATCTGCACATATGCAAATGTTAAGGTGGTAGAAACCAAACCAGATGACGCGACACGAACCATATGGAATCACACAGACGCGGAGACCTTACCGAGCAGATCGTTATTACCGAACTCAAAAGGCGGTGTATTAGCGTTTCGACCCCGATCGGGGACAACGAACGTTATGATGTCGTCCTTGAGCAGCCAAGTGGTAATTTGCTACGGGCACAGATCAAAACAGGACGTCTAAAAGACGGTGTAATTCGATTCAAGGGTGTTAGTCAACATACCAATTCTTCAGGACACGTTTATCAGCGATATGGAGACGATGTCGACTGTTTTCTAGTTTACTGTTATGAAACGGAACAAACGTATTTCATCGATTCTGCTGAGGTCGGGACGTCGATGTATCTCCGTGTTGATTCGCCTCGACAAGACACTAATCAGATCAACTGGGCAAAGGAATACCGTCTTGACGACCAATGGCCTCTCGAAAACCAAGAACAGGAACTGTCCGCTGTTTCCGTTGCTGTCGATGCTTTGCGAGAGACGGACGAATCAATTTTCACCGATCCTACCGGAGATGACTCCCGGACCGTCCTATTTGTTGACTCACACGAAAAGATTCGCTCTGTCGGTATCGAGACTGGATGGCTCATAGATGGTCGTATCCGGTTCGTACCGCGTCAGTCCCACGATCACTATCTCGTCTACTGTGCTGAACTGGAACGACTACTCGCGGTCAACGCAAATGATTTTGACCGGTCGATCTCTTTCCGGCCCGCCAATACGAGTCGTTCTTTCGCTCGTTCAAATTCAGTAGAGGCGTACGCCTTTGAAAACAACTGGCCGCCAGAGATCGATCCGGTTCCTCCGATTAGCTCAATTGAACCGCTCTCACGTCTTGCAGACCGGTTGGGAGAACACGGAACTGAACCGTCGATCGTTCCTGGTCGAAATAATAGAACGCTCGTCGTTTCTCATAACGAGTCGGAGTATCGGGTACGTGTCGCCTCGACATGGATCGAGAACGGATCATTGCGGTTCGACGCCGACGGAGATGCTGTCGATTATTACGCTCTTGAACATCCCGAAGATGATACGTTCTTTCTGGTTCCGGACGAGGCCTTCAGCAACTCCATCTCACTCCGAGTTGAACCTCCCGAAATAGCCAACCCGCAGATTAATTACGCTGATCGATTTCGCCTCGACCGGATGTGGCCTCCCTAGATCGAACTGACGCTTCTTCTCCGTCCCTTCCCGGTTCGGGGTCGCCGTCGCCAATGTCCGCTCCGTCGATCAGACTCGTTACACCCGGCCGAAGGCGGATTGATACTGATCACTTTTGATGCGGTGTGACGGCCAACCACGCCTTGCTTGCACCCGTTCCCCCGCGCCGGGTTTCGAAATCCTTTTGTCCGGAATGGGCTTTGGTTCGGGTGCGAGCCGCCTTAGCTCAGACTGGGAGAGCACTCGACTGAAGATCGAGCTGTCCCCGGTTCAAATCCGGGAGGCGGCATCCGGCTTCTACACGATTTTCATTCGAGTAGTTTTCGCACTCGAGTGAAGATCGAGCTGTCCCCGTTCCCGCGAGCGTAGCGAGCGGGAAGTCGAAAGACGAGTGAAGCGAGTCTTTCGGAAGTTCACAATCCGGGAGGCGGCATTAATCTCACAGTTCAACGCTGACGAGTACCACCTTCAGGACGGCGTGAGGAGATCATCCATCTCTGCGAGACTCCATAGCGACCAGCGTTCGTCGAGTTGATCTTCGAGTCCCTCGACGAACCCGCTCTTTGCGAACAGCGCGAAGCGCTCCTCCCGCTCATCCGGCCCCCATCTAACGTTCCCCGCTTTTGTCTGTAGCTCCTCGACGAGTGCCGTCCCGACTGGATCCGATGTCCACTTGCACTCGGCGAACAGGATCCGATCGTCGTTCGGTGCGAGACCGACGATATCGATCTCCTCTTCCCCGTACCACCAGCGGCCGACCTCCGAGTACGGCTCGAACTTGCCGCGTCGAATTCCTTCCCACACGGCCTCCTGGCACACGTCCTCGAACGTGGTGGCGACGTGCGTCGGGAGATCCGGAGCGATCGTTCCATCGTACACGATGTCCGGTGCTTCCTCGATGCTGGAACGGTTCGGCTCGACGTACCGGAACCAGAACCGGAGGAACCCGTCAGCGACGCGGTACCGCGACCGCTTGGACTTCTTCCCGGACGCTGTCACGGGAACTTCCCGATCGATCAGTCGGAGCTGCCGCAACGTCTGCAAATACTTCGATAACGGACCGACATCGATTCCCGTCGCTCCCGAGATCTCGTTCGGCGTCGTGTGCCCCAGCGCAACCGCTTCGAGAATACTCATGTACCGGGCGGGATTTCGGAGCTCGGTTCGAAGCAAAAACTCCGGCTCGGTGTACAGTACTGCTGACGGCGATAGCACCTGCGACCGGACGTTGTCCGCGAGCGATCGTCCGTAATCGAACAGCGTGAGATACATCGGCGTTCCGCCGGTGATCGCGTAGGATCGAATCGCGTCTACCGTCTCGTAGTCGATGACCTCACGGGCCTGCTGAAACGAGAACGGCCGCACGTCGAGTTGCCCCGTGCGGCGACCGTACAACGGACTCTCGTGGCCGAGTACCTCCGATTCCATCGTACTCACGCTTGATCCACAGAGAATCAGCATCGAATCGGTTTCCTGGAGTTGTTCATCGACGACTCCCTGTACGTAGGATGGTACCGAGTCGTTCTCCGCGACGAGGTACGGGAACTCGTCGATGACGACCACAACTGCCTCGGACTGGAGTTTCTCCCCGAGGTAGTCGAAGGCCTCGTCCCACCCGTCGATCCGTGGGGTGCGATCGTCGAAGAACGCTGCAACCTGATCGATGAACTTCTCGCGCTGCCGGTGTTCGGCTTCCTGTGCCGCGAGAAAGTAAATATGCGGCCGATCAGTACAGAACTGCTTCAGCAACTCCGTCTTGCCGACACGCCGACGCCCGTAGACGACGAATACGTCCGAACCGGGCGACTCAAACGCGTCTGAAAGCGCAGTAAGCTCCTCTCCCCGATCATAGAAAGTCATACTTTGAATAATGATTACTGCGATAATGACTTATACGTTCTGGCGCGGCTCCTCACCTCGCCCTGAGGTCCGGAACGGTGACGCTACGTGCCGGATCCACGCCTACCCGGACGGGTTCGAGGCCGAGGACACGGACGAGCCCCATCACCAGAAGTCACGGACTTCTGGTTAGCAGCCGGAACTCGAAGAATTCCGGCGACACCCTCAACGAGTGAACCCGTCAGGATGAGCGAAGTGGGGTGGGGTAGTTCACTCCCGTCCCGCCAAAACGCCTAACTCGACGACGGAAAATGGCGGAGACATGGTCGAGGGCGAGACCGAGCAGGCACAGGGGGAGGAGGTACGAGCGGAGCGACGATCGGAATACGGCTCGGACTGGCAGCGGTGGACCGACGATCGGGGGCCGTTCTACCGATCGTGTGCCGTCCCTCCCGTCGACGATCGAACCGAGACGCCGGCCGAAGGCGAGCGGCCGGCGGTGCAGTTCACGACGGGGATCACGCGAGCGGTGCTTCGAAACCTTCCGGTGGCGTTGCTCGCCGTCCTGGCGGTGTACGTTCCGACGACGATCGTCCAGTACGGCCGGTCCGGCCGCCTCGCGGTTTCGGTCCCCTCGATCGGAGTCTCGACGGCGATCGTGGCCGTGCCGGGGCTGTTGGTCGGCGGCCTGTGGTTGTACCTGCTCTACCGGCTGTTCGGATCGCGATTTCGCGGCTCGACGGTCCACCGCAGCGTCGTGTTCTTCGCGACCGCGATCCCGCTTGCGGCCGGAACGGTCCACGCGGCCTACGTCGCGTGGACGAACGCGGGGACGGGGGCAGACCCGGCGGCCACGGTGCAGGCGGGCTACTTCCTGTTCGTGTTGGTCGCCGGCCACCTCGTCTACGACGGGCTCGCGCTTCGCACCGAGAACCTCCTCGCGAACCTCGGTTCGACGACGATCGTCGATCGCGAGACTTACGAGGCGTTCTACGACGACCTCACGGAGACGCTCGGAGACACGATCTCGTTCGGTCCGGTGGAACTCCCGGAGTCGGTGACGTTCGCGGTGGTGGTCGCGCTCGTTCCGATCCTGTTGCCCATGCTCATCACGCCGTGGAGTTGGGTCGGGACGCTCTCGTATGCGGCCTACTCGCTCGTGACGCTGTTCGTCGTCGCCGTCCTCTATGACGTCTTCATGCTCGTCTATGCGTTCACGGAGCTGCTGCGGAGCGACGCGTTGAGCTACCAGCCGTTCCACCCGGACGAACACGGCGGGTTTCGCGACCTGGGTCGGTTCGCGACGCGGGTGAACGCGATCCTGCTCGTCGCGGGCGGATACGTCGCCTACCGCTTCTACGCGGAGGGGATCTTGAACCTCCCCGACGGCGGCCTCGGCGGCCCGCTCGTCGCCGTGACCTGGGTCGTGTTGTACCTCGGACCGGTCGCGGCCTACGTCTTCTTGGTCCTCTTTTGGCTCTATCACTCCTTCTGGCGGCTTCATCGCCGGATGGAAGAGGGCCGGCGCGAACGGATGGAGGAGCTACAGCGCGCCGCGAGAGCGCAAGCCGGCGAGGACGCGGACGGTCACACCGAACTCGAGACGGACGTCCCCGCCTGGGAGTCGCTGCAGTCCGCTCCGACCTGGCCGATCAAACGCCAGAGCCTCTTCGGGATCATCGTCGTCGATGCGGTTCCGGTGATCGCGACGTTCGTGCTCTGACCCGCAGGTCGGCACCAATCGAGACCGACGCCGTCGCCGGGTGTCGGTTGTGACGCCCGTCGAGCTGCCGTCGTCGCCGGGCGTCACTCCCCGAACGCTCGTTCGGTAAACCCCCGAAGGTCGCGGTTGAACCGCTCCGGAACCTCGAGGAACGGCGAGTGACCGACGCCCTCGTAGATGATGACCTCGGCGTCGGCCACGAGGTCGGCGTGGCGCCTCGCGGCGGCGGGCAGGACGACCCGGTCGGCCGCACCGTGGAGGAACAGGGCGGGAACGTCCAACTCTCGGATGACGTCCTCGTGGGCGCCGGTTCTCGCCTGCAGGGCCTCGCGGACCCGCGGCGGACAGCGGGCGTTGATCCCGAGCAGGAGGTGGCGCTCGCGGGCGGAAAGGGGCGTTTCCGTACAGATGTCGAGGAACTCGAGGAGGGAATCGACGCTCTCCTCGGCGTCGCGCGTCTCGAGGTTCTCGAGCATCGCCGCGAATTCCGGCCCGGCAACTTCGGAGGCCGCGTCGGTTCCCTTCTCCGTGATGGCGCCGACGAAGGCCGCCCCGGACACGTCCTCCGTCCCCTCGATCGAGAGGTAGTCGGCGAGCACCAGCCCGCCGTAGGACCACCCGACTACGACCGGATCCTGGGGGGCGAACTCCTCGATCACCGCCCGGACGTCGGCCGCCCACAGCCTCGGATCGCGGTAGCGCTCGTCGCCCTCCGGCTTCCCGGAGTCGCCGTGTCCACGCAGGTCCGGCGCGACGAGGCGGAGGTCCTCGACGAGGTCGCTCTCGAACTGCCGGAACCAGGAGAGCCGCGACTGCGAGTAGCCGTGGATCAAGACCACCGGCGGGGCGTCGACCGGACCCGCCGTATCGACACGTAGCTCCGTTCCCCCGCCGCCGACGACCGTGTGGGACTCCATGTCGCGGAATCGGAACACTGCGGTAAATAGGTTGGCGAGGTGGACCGGGTCGGTGAGCCACGAAGCGGCGCGAAGACGCTCCGGCACTCAGGCCGCGGCGATCAGCTGGTCGGCGCCGTAATCGAGGAGGTACGGGATGATCAGTCCGACGACCACGCTCGTCACACGCTGCATCGAGACCGGATACTCGTGCATCTGTTTGGCCACGTTCAGGTTCATGAAGTGGTTCATGTACTCCCTCGAGACGTCCGGCGACTGCGGGTTGACCTCTGGAAAGGTGGTTCCCGTTCCCTCGAGGTCGGCGACGTCGGTGGCGATCGCGTGTAGCCGCGCGTCCTTCTGGTTGGCCATGAACCAGTGGAGGGCGAAGACGGGGTAGAAGAACAACAGCACGCCGACGAGCGTCCCGACGGCGAGATAGAGGGTGTCGACCGCGACGAGTTCGGCGTTCCCGCTCATCGCGCCGGTCCGGATCCCGGTCACGATCGTGATGAGCGTATAGAGGATCAAGCCGATCACGTACCGGTGGCCGCTCGTCTCGATCAATTGCCCGACCGGCCGGAGTCCGCCGTATCCCGAGACGTCCTCGAAGTCGAGGAGGCGCTCGTTCCGGATCCGGGCCGGAAGCGTGAGGTGGACGTTGATCACGACCGCGAGGAACTCGGCGAGGATCGGGTAGTAGACGAACGGGATGATGACGAAGAACGCGAGCCCGCCGGCGATCGGCCCCATCGCGGACAACACGAACTCGACGTTCCCGAGCCCGAAGAGGTAGACGGCGTGCAAGAGGAGTCCGCAGGCGAGCAGTCCCCGACGAAGCCGCGGCGGCGCCGGGTTGGTCTCCCAGGCCGAGGATTCCTCGGCGGCGGAGCCCCAGACGCCGGCGAGGGCCGCCGCGTCGATCCGTCGAAGAGCCCGGTCGACGAAATCGAGGTCCGCGGAGTCCACGTCGTCCACCGTCCCGTGGGTAGCGACGTCGCGTGCGATCCGCCGGTACCGTCTTGCGAGCGTCGTCGCGGTGGACGCGGCGAGCAACAGCCCGGCGACCTCGAGGAAGTTCCCGGCGAGCGCGATCGGCGTCGCCTGTACGACGCCGACCGCCAGTCCGACGAGATGATCGATCGCCCAGACGATCGTGACGAACAGGTGGGCGGCGAAGCGCCGCATTCGAAGCCGGTCCGAAAGCGCGGCCACGCCGGTCCGATCGGCGTACCGTTCGATCCACAGCATCGTTCCGGAATCGGTCGATCCTCCGACCATGGATCGGACGTACGCGTTCTCTTTGAAGAAGGTACCGGCGGCGAGGGGAAACCGACGTCGCGAGAACCCCGCCGGAGACGGTGACCTTCAAGTCGCAGGGACGTGAGGTGGCGAACGATGGGGGACCCGGACCACGCCGACCTCGACGAACACGACGATCTCGAGGAGCACGGTGATCTCGACGATCCAAACGGTGATGCGGACGAGGAGACGCCGAGCGAGCTCGACGAGTCGGTTCGCAAGGCGGTCGAGCGGTCGCGAATGGGTGCCCCGGCGGTCGGCGAGGCGGTTCGAGACCGCTTTTCGGCCGACGAGGTCTTCCAGCGGATCGTCGCCGCGGCCGACGAGGAGGTCACCTCGAGCGGCCGCGAGCTGTTCTTCAGCGGCATCGCGGCGGGGTTCGCGATCAGCATCACCTTCCTGTTGTACGCCTCCGCGTCCGCGGCCACGGACCACCCGATCGTCGGCGCGGTGTTGTACCCGCTCGGGTTCATCTACATCATCATCGGCGGCTACCAGCTGTACACGGAGAACACGCTGCCGCCGGTCGCGTTGACCCTCGAGCGGCTCGCGAGCCTGCCGACGCTGCTTCGCCACTGGAGCATCGTCCTCGCCGGGAACTTCCTCGGCGGCGCGGCCGGGACGGCGGCGCTCGCATACGGGAACGTCTTCGATCCGGCGGCCGCGGAGAAGGCGCTCGAGTTGAGCCGACACGGCGCCTTCGAGACGCCGTGGTGGTCGCTGTTCTCGAAGGCCGTCTTCGCCGGGCTCATCGTCGCCGGCGTCGTCTGGGTCGGCTTCAGCGCGCGCGACACCGTCTCCCGGATCGTCGTCACCTACCTCGCCTTCCTCGCGATCCCGATCGGCGGGCTCTTTCACGTCGTCGTCTCCTTTTCGGAGGCGTTCTACCTCGTGTTGCACGGCGAGCTCGCGATCGCGTCCGGTCTCGTCGGGTTCGTCCTGCCGGTCCTCCTGGGTAACACCCTCGGCGGCGTGACGCTCGTCACCCTCGTCAACTACTTCCAGACGAGCGAGGACCGCCTCGAGTCCGCGCGGTTCGAGGGGATCGAACGTCGGCTCACCCCCCGCGAGTGGGCCTTCGGTCGACTGTCCGGGCGGTCGTACGTTCCGATGCTCGATCCCACGGAACAGGGGCTCTCCAGCGAGGGAACCTACCGGGTCATGGTCCCGATCGCCAACCCGCGGACCGAAGCGGATCTGGTTCGTCTGGCGAGCACGCTCGCGAGCGCACACGAGGACGCGATCGTCCACGCCGTCCACGTGATACAGACGCCCGGACGGCGACCCGGAGATCCGGGGCGGCGTCAACGCGAGCGCATAATGGAGGAGTCCGACCGGCTGATGGAGCCGCTCCGGGACGTCGCGGCCGACTACGACGCCGGGCTGCGGACCTCGATGGTGATCACGAACCGCTCGTTCGAGGAGGTGTTCAACGCCGCCCGTCGGACCGACCCCGACCTCGTGGTGATGGGGTGGGACGACGACCGGCTGTGGAGCGACGCCCGGGCTGAACGCCCCCTCACCGAGCTCACGAGCCGGCTGCCGAGCGACTTCCTCGTCGTGAAGGACCGCGGGCTCGACCTCTCGCGGGTCCTCGTTGCGACCGCGGGGGGGCCGAACTCCGAGCTCGGCGCCGAGGTCGCCGAGATGATCGAAACGGTCGCGGGCGCGGCGGTGTCGCTGTTGCACGTGGTCGACGACCCGGCGGAACGCGAGGCGGGCGAGACGTTCCTCTCCGAGTGGGCGCTCGATCAGGGGCTGCCCGACGCCGAGCGAATCGTCGACGACTCCGGCGACGTGGAGGCCGCGATCGAGCGTGAGGCCGGCGAGAACACCGTCCTCGTGCTCGGCGCGACCGAGCGGGGATTGCTCTCGCGCCTCCTCACCGACTCGCTGCACATGGAGGTCGTGAACGACGTCGACTGCTCGGTGCTTCTCACGGAGCGTCCCGGCGAGCGTTCGCTTCGAGATCGGATCCTCGGGTGAGGCGCGGGCGGCCCGGCGCCTCGAGAAAGGTACTTACCGCCGCATCGAGAACGGACGCGACGAGATGGACGACGCCCAGGCGCTCGACGAGATCGTTCACGAGCCGAGCCGGGAGTTCGTGGAGTCGACGAACGTCCACGCGTTCATGCGCGAACACGGGATGGACGACCACGAGGAGCTGATCGCGCGGACGACCCGCGAGGTGCCGGGCGAGCCGGACTCGGGGGTCGACTGGTTCTGGGACGAGATGGTCGACTACCTGGGCGTCGACTTCGAGACGGACTACGAGGCGGTCCGCGACGACTCCGACGGACCGCAGTTCTCGCGGTGGTACCCCGGCGGCGAGATCAACGTCGCCCACAACGTCCTCGATCGCCACGCCGCCGTCGACTCGCCGAACCGAAACCGGGTCGCGCTGATCTGGGAGGGCGAGCCGGGCGACGTCCGCGAGATCACCTACCACGAGCTGTATCGCCAAAGCAACCGCGTCGCAAACTACCTCGAGTCGGTCGGTATCGGCGCCGGCGACACCGTCGCGTTGTACATGCCGATGGTCCCGGAGGTGACCGCCATCCTCTACGGCTGTTTCAAGGTCGGCGCCATCGCCGTGCCGATCTTCTCCGGGTTCGGCACCGAGGCGACCGCGACGCGGATCGCGGACTCGGAGGCGAGCGTGCTGTTCACCGGCGACGGGTTCTACCGCCGGGGAAGCCCGATCCGGCTGAAGGCCGATGCCGACGCCGCGATCGAGGCGGCGGGCCACGTCGAGCACACCGTGGTCTACGACCGCCTCGGCGAGACCCCGGCGGGGAGCGGCGAGGGTGCCGATGGATCGGGGACGGACGCCGGGGCCGAAGCGAGAGCGAGGACGGACGCGGAGATCCCCTGGAACGACCGGCGCGACGCCACCTGGGCGGCGGCGATCGAGACCCGGGATCCCGAACACGATACGCCGGCATTCCCGTCGGAACACGAGGCCATGCTGTTGTACTCCTCGGGGACGACCGGCACGCCGAAGGGCATCGTCCAGACCCACGCCGGATCGCTCATGCAGTGTGCGAAGGAGGTGTACTTCGGGTTCGACCACAAGGACCACGACCGGTTCTTCTGGGTCTCCGACATCGGCTGGATGATGGGCCCGTGGTCGCTCATCGGCAACCACGCCTTCGGCGGCACGGTGTTCATGTACGAGGGCGCCCCCGATCACCCGGAGCCGGACCGGTTCTGGGAGATGATCGACCGCCACGGCATCTCGACGTTCGGGATCTCCCCGACGGCGATCCGGGCGCTTCGGAAGCACGGCGACGAGTGGCTCGAGGGGCACGACCTCTCCTCGCTGCGGCTGCTCGGGTCGACCGGCGAGCCGTGGGATCCGGAGTCGTGGCGGTGGTTCTATGACCGGGTCGGCGGCGGGGAGGCGCCGATCATCAACATCTCGGGCGGCACGGAGATCTGCGGGTGCTTTTTGATGCCGATGCCGACCCGGCCGCTCAAGCCGTGTACCCTCGGCGGGCCGGGCCTCGGGATGGCGATCGACATCGTGGACTCCGAGGGGAACTCCGTCCGCGAGTCGAACGAGCGGGGCTACCTCGTCGCGCGCGACTCGTGTCCCTCGATGACGAAGAGCCTCTGGTCGGGCGACGAGCGGTACCTCGAGGAGTACTGGTCGACCTTCGAGGACCTCTGGGACCACGGCGACTTCGCCCAACAGGACGAGGACGGCTTCTGGTTCCTCCACGGGCGCGCCGACGACGCGCTCAACGTGGCGGGCCGGAAGGTCGGTCCCGCGGAGATCGAGAGCGTGCTCATCGACCACGACGCGGTCAACCGCGCCGCGGTGGTGGGCGTCCCCGACGAGACGACCGGCACCGCCGTCGTCGCCTACGTCGTCCTCGAGGACGGCGTCGAGGCGAGCGACGAGATCCGCGAGGAGCTTCGCGAACTCGTCGGTCGCGAGCACGGCAAGCCCTTCACCCCGCGTGAACTCGCCTTCGTCGAGGAGTTCCCCAAGACCCAGTCCGGGAAGATCGTCCGGCGGGCGATCGCCGCCGCCCACCGCGGGGAGGACCCCGGCGACCTCTCCTCGCTCGAGAACCCGGAGGCGCTCGAGGAGATCCGCGACGCGCGGTGAGCGGCCGGACGACGCGAATTCTTGCCGGCGTCGCGGACGCGATCGCGGTGGTACTCGAGGGTCGCCCCGAACGCACCGGCCTCCGGACGGAGACGGGACGTTCGCGTGCGATCGCGTTCGGTCGGACATCGGCCTCCCGGTGTGGAACCGATCACTCGATCGGTGATCGAACGTTCGGAAGAGGAGGTGAACGGAGGGACGATCGGCCGCTGTCGCTCGCGACCGGCGTGGCGACCGCCCGCGATCGGCCGTTTCGGGTACTGTCGAGTGTTGCCAGGGCATCAACGGCCTTGTGAGTCGCCGAGAGAGGGAGGCATATGTCATCGTCACCTGGAGGTGCAACGGCGATCCAGCGCCTCGGCGACCGCGTCGCCGAGTGGGCGAACCGCTGGATCCCGAGCCCGTTCATCTTCGCGTTGTTGTTGACCGCGCTCGCGTACGTCGCGGCGAACGTATTCACCCCGGACGGCCCGGTCCAGAACGTCGTCAACTGGTATTCCGGCTTCTGGGCGCTGCTCGCGTTCGGGATGCAGATGGTGTTGATCCTCGTCACGGGATATGCGATCGCCGTCTCCGACGCGGTGAGCTCGTGGCTCGAACGGGTGGCGTCGATCCCGAAGGACGGCAAGCAGGCGGCCGTGTTCGTCGCCGCGATCGCGATGATCGCGGGCTACATACACTGGGGAATCGGCCTGATCGTGGGCGCGATCATCGCCATCTTCGTCGCACGGGCGGGCCACGCCCGCGATCGGACGTTCCACTACCCGCTTTTGTGCGCGGCGGGCTACACGAGCCTGCTCATCTTCAACGTGGGGCTCTCGAGCAGCGCGTCGCTGCTCTCCGCGACCGAGGGCCACGTCTTCGAGGACGTCATCGGGGTCGTCCCGCTCTCCGAGAGCGTCTTCACCGTTTACGCCGCCGGGCTCGCGGTGCTCACCTTCGTGTTCATCCTCGCGACGGTCTACCTGCTCGCACCCGAGGAGCACCACGCGACCGGGATCGAGGAGTACGCGCCGGGGCTGCTCGACGAGGGGGAGTTCGAGGCGGACGGCGACGAGGGGGACGCCCCTGGTGACGGATCCGAGGACGCCGACGGCTCCGAGGACGTCACCGAATCCGCCGTCGGTGGCGAAACGCGAACGCCGGCCGACGCGCTCAACCGGAGCCGGATCCTCGCGTACGGCGTGGCGGCCGGGATGTTCGTCTACGTCGTCCGCCACTTCGCGACCTCCGGGATCGGCGACGCCCTCGATCTGAACGTCTTCAACTTCCTGTTCATCGCGGTGGGGTTGCTCCTTCACGGGACGCCCGCGGACTACATGGACGCGATCCGCGAGGGGACCGAGGGCGCGGCCGGGATCATCCTCCAGTTCCCGTTTTACGCCGGCATCCTCGGCATCATCGCCAACTCCGGGCTGGGCGACATGATCGCGACGCTGCTCGTCGGCGTCTCGACGCCGGAGACGTTCCCCGTCATCGCGTGGCTGCTCGCCGGGTTCATGAACCTCTTCGTCCCGAGCGCGGGCGGCGAGTGGGGCGTCATCGGCGGCATCGTCGGCGGCGCGGCGGTCGAACAGGGCGTCCCGGCCGGCCAGGCGGTCATCGCCTACAGCACCGGCGACATGTGGACCAACATGTTCCAGCCGTTCTGGGCGCTGCCGCTCTTGGGTCTCACCCGGATGCGCGCCCGCGACATCCTCGGGTACACGCTCATCTTCCTCGTCGTGATGACGCCCGTCTACGCGCTCGGGCTCTACTTCCTGCCGTACTGAGGGTCGATCGTCTCGAACCCCTCGCGTCGTGAGGTTCGAGCCGTCCTTTGAACGCGTCCGCGTGTGTCGTTTTGCACCCAGTTCCCGAGTGCCGACGTCGACTCACTCCGGATCGGGGACGAACACGTGGATCGGCCACTCCCGCTCGTGGGAGAGCGCGAAGGCCTCGTCGGCCGGGGTCGGATCGCGGAACTCGAGGCGGACCGGATCGCCGATCGCGAGGTCGTCGTAGTCGGCGTCGACCCGCGCGGTCATCCGCACACCGCCCTCGAACTCCCCGATCGCGACCGGGAACGGCGCGAGATCCGAAAGCGCCGACGGCGGGTTGTGGATGCGCGTGAACGAGGCGATCTCGGCGTGCGGATCCACCTCCTCGAGATCGATCTCCCGCGCGCCACAGCGGTAACAGCGCGGACGCGGCGGCAACAGGGCGGCACCACACTCCCCGCACCGTCCCGCGAGGAGCGTGCCGTCGTCGACCGCCTCGAAGAATCCGGTGGCCGTGAAGGGGCTCCGTTTCGCGCGGGCGATCCGGTCGGGGTCTCCGGAGGCGACCCCCTCTGTGGAACCCTCGAGAGCGTCCTCGTCATCACCCCCCGAACCGTAGATCGGCCAGTCGAACGGACCGAACTCAGTGGGCGAATCCGGAGGTCCGGCCGGATCCTCGCCGTTACGGTCGCTCATGCGTCCACCCCCGACAGGAGGTGGGCGGTCGTGATCGAGTCGGCGGTTCCGCCCTCGTTGAGACACAGCGCCCGATCCGCGTCCGCGATCCGGCGATCGGGTCCGTCCGGTCGGTCAGCACCGACGATCCGCTCGTACGCCTCGACTATCTGGTATATTCCGGTCGCGCCGACCGGATGGCCGCGGGCCTTCAGCCCCCCGCTCGTGTTCACCCGGACGTCCGTACACTCGGCGGACCGTTCGTCGGGATCGAGGGCCACCTCGTGGCCGCGGCCAGCGGGGGTAAAGCCCGCGGCCTCCGCCGAGAGCGCCTCGTTGATCGAGAACGCGTCGTGGACCTCCGCGAGGTCGACGTCGCCGGCCCCGATCCCGGCCTGTTCGTAGACCGACTCGACGGCGCGTTCGACGCCCTTGAGGCGGGTGAGGTCGTGTTCGGCGATCGCGAGGGCGTCCGAGACCGCGGCGAACCCGTCGACCGCGATGGCGTTCTCGAGGCCGACGAGCCGCTCTGCGACCGACTCGCTCGCGACGATCGCCGCGGCCGACCCGTCGCTCACGGGCGCACACTCGAGCAGCTTGATCGGATCCGCGACGGGCGGCGACTCGAGGACGTCCTCGAGGGAGAACTCGCGGTCGAACTGCGCGATGGGGTTTCCACGCGCGTTTCTGTGGTTCCGGACCGCGATCCGCGCGAGGTCGGCCTCCGAGCGGTCGTGTTCGTGGAGGTATCGTTGGGCGAGCATGGCGTAGACGCCGGGGGCGGTGATCCCCGAGCGTTGGCCGAGCGTCCGCTCGGAGGCCGCCACGAGCGAGTCGGTCGCGACCGGCGTGCCGCCGGTGCTCATCGTCTCGACCCCGCAGGCGAGCACCGCGTCGTGTGTGCCCGCGGCGACGTCCGAGACCGCCTCGTGAAACGCGAGCCCCCCGGAGGCCGCACAGCCCTCGACGCGCTGGGCCGGGACGTGACGGAGTCCGGCCCACTCGGCGAACTGGGAGCCGTAGACGATCTGGTGTTCGTAGGACTCCGACTGGCTGCCCACGTAGAGGGCGTCGACGAGCTCCCGCGGCGAGGGGAGACCCGCGAAGGCCTCCTCGATCGCGAGCGAGAAGAGGTCGCGGCCGGCCATCCCGAACTGCCCGACGGGCGAGCGGCCGACCGCGACGACGTAGGGTCGTGTCATCGAGCGCGCTTGGCCCGCGGCGCACAAACGTCCTTGGGTCGTGGGAGGTGCTTTGGTCGTCCGGAACCTGCTTGCGCTGTCCGGGCGTTTATTTCACCCCGAGCGGAGTGCACCGAGGCGATGCTTTCTTGATCGGCCCACGGCTCCCTACGAACGGGAGACGAAGGGAGATGACCGACGAGAACGGCCGCGACCGCGATCGCTGTGATCGCTGTCGCGGGACGACGGAGGGGAGACGGGACGGACCGGCCGCGCCGTCGACGTCGCGGGTGTCCCCGGAGGCGGAACGAACCACCTTCGAGGTCGACGGAATGGAGTGTCTCGGCTGTCCGGGACGCATCGAGGAGGCCCTCGAGTCGATCGAGGGAGTCCACGACGCGACCGCCAGCCACGGGACCGCCACGGTCGGGATCCGATACGACGACTCGAGAGTCTCGGCGCAGGCGCTCGAGAGCCGGCTCGCCGCGGCCGGCCACGCCGTCGAGAGCCGCGATCGGGCCTTCCGGAACCGACAGGCGCGACACTGGGCCGACGCGCGCGTCGCGGCCGGGGTCATGGCCGGACTGATGGTCGCGGTCTCGTATGCGACCGTCATCTATCCCGCCCGCCACGAGTGGCTTCTCGGTCCCGCGATCGCGGACCACCTCCGTGCGGGCCTCGGGATGACGGGCGGGTTCAGCTTCCACCTCAACGTCGCGGTGCTTTCGGGGATCGTGTTGTTCTTCGCGGGACGACCCATGCTCGATCGCGGCCTCGAGGATCTTCGGTCGGGACGGGCGAGCCCGGAACTCGCGGCCGCTGGCCTCACCGTTCCGACGTACCTCCACGGCGCGGCGGTGGTGCTCGCGGGACCGATCGGCGTCGTGGACCTCGCCGCCCTGTCGATCCCGGTCCGGTTCGACGTCGTCGTCGCGACGGTGCTCGTCTGGCTCGGCCTCCGGCACGCGCTCGGGCTTTCGGCCCCGTCCGCGAGCGAGGTCGGGCCGGCCTCGGAGGGCGCACGCGAAACCCGGACTCCGGAACGGACCGATGCTCCGGCGCGGACCGACCCCACGGGCGAGCCGTGACCTTCAGCCTCTGTGTACGCGAGGCCTTCCGTGACGGCTCGGGCGAGCGTCACCGCCGGTTGGGCGTCGCGGTCACGACGCCGCTTCCCGGCGTCGGTCGTCTGTGTCCGTACGCCTCCGAGGACGCGGCGATCGCGGTCCAGTCGCACGTCGACGCCGAACTCGGCGAGCGTGCGATGTCCTATCTCGCCGACGGGCTCGCGATCGACGACGCGCTCGGCGGGCTGTTGTGCGCCGATGACGCGCGCGAACGCCGACAGATACACGGCGTCGACGGCGAGGACACCTTCGCACACACCGGCGCCGACTGTCCCGGCTGGGCCGGCCACCGCGAGGGCGAGAACGTGACCGTCGCGGGGACACACCTGGAGGGGCCGTCGGTGCTGGAGCGGACGCGTCGGGCCTACGAGTCGCACGCTCACGGCGAGGACCCGCTCGCGAGCCGGCTCGTCGACGCGCTCGCGGCGGGCCGGGAGGCCGGCGGCGACTCGCGGACGGAGCTGTCGGTCGGGTCCGCGGCTCTCCTCGTCGCATCGACCCGCGAGTACGACCCGATCGCGCCGTACTCCCACGACCTCCGTGTCGACGCCACCGAGACGCCGATCGAGGACCTCCGGGAGACCTACGAGAACGCCAGGCGAGGCTACGAGGACGTCCTCGAACGATACGCCTGAGGGAGGTCCGGTCGACGGCGACATGCCGAGCGAGGCGATCAGACCCGCCTGACGTTCACTCCCGATCGAGGTGCCCGAAGCCGGACGTTCACGTTCGACGCCCGTTCACACCCGAAGCCGGACGACGACGGGGAGGTGATCCGATGGATACCGGCCGCGGTCGTCGCGGTCCGCGAGCGTCGCGGCCGCGTCGACGTCGATTCCCTCGGAGACGAGCACGTGGTCGATGCGCCGGTTCATCACGAGCGAGCGGAAGTCCGTGAGGCTCGTGTCCGGACCGTGGCGGACCGGCGCCGACTCGACCGCGTCCGCGAGCGCCACGGTCGGGCGATCCTCGTCGGACTCGCGGCTCTCGACGGTTCCATCCGCGACGCCGCGCAGGATCCGATGGGGCTCCTCGCCGACCCGACAGTTGAGGTCGCCCAACACGACGACGGGCGTTCCCTCGGCGATCGTCGCCAGCCGGTCGGCGAGGGTCGCCGCCCCGCGTCTGCGTGCGCGGGCGCTCCGGTGGTCGAGGTGGGTGTTGCAGACGGTGAACGCGCCCGCGTCTCCGTCGCGTTCTGCCTCCGAGGGAACGATGCGGGCCCACGTCACGATCCGTGGATGGGCGCCGTCCCACCCGGCGCCGGGTTGCTCGGGCGTCTCCGAGAGCCAGAAGGTGTCGTGATCGCGGACCGTCCACCGGTCCGAGCGAACCGCGATCGGACAGCCCTCGCCCGATCCGTCCGCCAGTCGCCCGCGACCGACCAGCGCGTAGCCGGGCAGGGATTCACGGAGGTCCTCGCGCTGGCCGGCGCGCGGCTCCTGAAACCCGACCACGTCGGGGGCGTGAAACCGGACGAGCGACGCCACGCCGTCGCGACGCGCCGGCCAGCGGTCGTGACTGCCGCTCGAGTCGGCGAACCGAACGTTGTAGGTCATCGCCCGCAGTCGCCTCATGATCTCACGCGAGAACGCGAGCGGTCATAAACGGTCCGACGATCGAAACGGCGCTCGCTGGGTGCGTCCGACGCCTAGAGGTGGTCGGGGGACTCGCTTCCGTACTGGAGCTCGCCGCCGCGACCGCCCTCGACGGTCGAGGAGCCGGAGTCGCCCGAGGAGGGGACCCGGACGACCACGTCCTCGACGTCGTCGAACTCCAAGAGGAGATCGCGTTTGATGTTGGTGGCGGTGACGTTCGAGATCCCACAGCCGGAACAGGTGCCGCCGAGTTCGATCACGACCTCGCCGGTCTCGGGGTCGGCCTCGCGCACGACGCTCGTCCCGCCGTGCATCTGGATGATCGGCATCTGTCCGACCATCCACGTCTCGATCCGTTCCGCAAGCGTCTCCTCGCTCATTACCCCCGCTTCGGGCCCGAACCCCTGGAACCTTGCGGTCCGATCGGGACTGAGGGCGTTCGTCGAAACGGTTTGCGGTTACGCTCGCGTCCGATCGCCCGTGCCGCCGGTGAGCGCGCTCGCGAGGGCGCCCTTGACGACGACCTCGTCGCCGAGTTCGGTGAGCCGGAGCTCCGGGACGTTGACGAAGACCATGTCGGCGAGACGCTCGCGGATCGGATCGACGACGAGCTCGGGGTTGTTGAGCGCGACCGCCCCGCCGAGGGAGACGACGAGCGGGGCGTAGGCGTGACAGACGTTTGCGACTCCGATCGCGTTCCAGCGCGCCAATCGGTCGATCACGTGGTCCGCGAACTCGTCCTCGCCGGCGAGATCGAAGACGTCCTTCGCGGAGAACTCCGGGTCGTCGACCGGGAGTCGCGTCTCCATCCCGGTTCGATCCAGAAGCGTCCGCGCGTACTCGGGAACATTGTGGCCCGAACAGTACGCCTCCCAGTGGCCGTCCCGCCCGCACCCGCAGGTCATCGTGCCTTCGGGGTCGATGGTCATGTGGCCGACCTCGCCGGCGTTGCCGTCCCACCCCGAGAGGACGTGTCCGTCGACCGCGACGCCGGCGCCGATGCCCGTCGAGATCGTGATGTAGGCCATGTCGTCGGGGTTTCGATCGCTGTGGAACCGCTCGCCGATGACGCCGGCGTTCGTGTCGTTGTGCAGGTGGACCCGATCGGTCGAGAGCAGCTCCGAGATCGGTCCGGTAAGCGGGATGGTGTCGATCGAGTCCGGCAGGTTGGCGGGGTTCGAAACGGCCCCGGCGGCCAGATCCAGCGGGCCGATGGAAGCGATGCCGGCCGCCTCGACGTCGCCGGGATCGACGCCCGCGTTCGAACACGCCTCGCGGATCACGGCGAGGACGGCCTCGGTGACGGCGATTCCGGCCGGACCCGCCGGCGTGTCGGTCGAGGCCGATCCGAGGATCGACGCCGTGCCGTCGCCGACGACCGCCCGGACGTTCGTGGCCCCGAGGTCGACGCCCACGTAATACATCACTCCGAGAACGGTCCCCGCGACACATCAATGGCGGTGATCCTGCTCCTCGCGTGTGACGGGACGACCATTCGCACGCGTGGTTCCTACGATGCTCTACTCGTGAGTGAGCACGATGCCCTACCCGTGGAAGACTCCACGACGATCCGCCCGTCGAGGAATCTATGACGAACTACCGCGGAGGTCCTGGCGGACGAAGGTGACCGGACACGGCGCCGAGAGCATGACCTCCTGGGCGACGCTGCCGAAGACGGCCTTGCCGGTCGGGGAGCGGCGACGGCCGCCGACGACGACGCGGTCCGCCTCCACCTCCTCGGCGAGTTCGACGATCGACTCCCCCCGCTCGCCGACCACGCCGCGAACTTGGGTCTCGATGTCGTCCTCGTCCATTCGGTCCTCGAGGTCGCGGATCGAGGCGTGACGCCCCGCGACGTAATCGGGTGACGACTCCTCGCTTTGGGGATCGATGTTGAGCCGTTCGCGACTGCGATCGTACTCGTCATCGGTGTAGACGTGTGCCAACACGACCTCGGAACCGCACGGTCCGGCGACGGCCGCCGTCTCCTCGCCGAGCCGTCGAACTCGATCGTCGTTGTCCGCGCCGACCGCGAGCAGAATGGTATCGATGCCCATGGGTGGCAGTAGACACAGGGATAGTTAAAACCGATCGGTCGCCCGCTACGAGACTACGCGGGGATCCCCCCGAGTTGTGTGCTCCTCGTCTCAGTCGTCCATTCGTCCCTCTTCGCCCTCGAGAACCGCGACCTCAGCGTCGGCCGCGAGCTCCGGAACCGGCTCGGGCGAGTCGTTTCGATATCGCACCAGTTCGAACCGCTCGTAGGGGATCGTCTCCGCGACGTCCCAGCCCGCGCCGAGGTACGGGAAGTACGCCTCGCCCCCGCTCCGTTCGGGGATCTCCGAGACGTACGCCTCCGTCGCGTAGGGGACGAACGATCGGTAGATCCCCTCGCCGCCGATGACGAAGACGCGGTTCGTTCGACGTCCCTCGAGGGCGAGTTCCATCGCCCGGCCGGGATCGGTCGCGAAGGAGACTCGCGGATCGCTCGATGCCCGCGTCCCGTCGCGGCTCACGACGATCACGGGATCGCCGGGCGTGCGTCGTATCAGATCGAACGTCCGACGCCCAACGATCACGGGATTCCCCTCGACGCGTTCGCGGTACTGCTCGACGTCCTCGGGATACTCCCAGGGAACGTCCTCGCCGTCGCCGATCGCGCCGTCGCGATCGACCGCGGCGACGAGGGCGATCTCCGGGTTCCGGTCCGTGCGTTCCATCTCAGGTCAACTGGACGTCGTCGACGTCGTGGTGGCGCTTCGCGAGCGTCCGCGCGATCTCGATGGTCCGACCGGACGAGCCGATCGCGACGCCGCGGTCCTCCTCGGCCACCTCGACGTAGGCGACCCGGTCGTTCTGTTCGGAGATCGTCACCGCTCGGACCGCCGCCGGCGCGAGGGCGTTCGCCACGAACGCCTCCGGGGTGTCCGCGTTCTCGACGAGCTCGACGGAGGCGTCGAGCCGGTCCTCGACCCGCGCGACGGTCTCGCCGCCGTGACCGATCGCGGCGGCCATCTCGCCCGCGGGGACGAGGAAGACGAGCCGGTCGCCCTCCACGAGGCAGTCGATCGGCCTCACGCCGGTGATCTCGTCGAACCGCGCCATGTACCGTCGCGCCTCGTCGGAGAGCTCGACCCGCATCAGTCGTCAGCCCGGTTCGAGCCGCCGGACGGCTGTGAGCCCATCCGGAGGTCGACGTCGCCGGTGCCGATGGCGACCGGCTTGCCGGCGATGACGTTCTCGATGACGCCGTCGAGCTCGTCGTACTCGCCGTGGACGGCGGCGTCGAGCAGGTGGTTCACGGTGACCTCGAAGGCGGCCCGCGCGAGCACGGAGTCCTTCGAGCCCGAGATGCCGTGTCGGCCGATCGACTCGATCTCGCCGTTGTTCGTCATGATGTCGGCGACGAGCATCAGGTGGCGGATGTTCACGTCGTCGAGCCCCTGCTCTTCGAGCGTGTTCATCGTCTCGTCGATGATGGCCTCGCGGGCCGCCTCGACGCCCAGGTTGCGGTAGATCTCGTGGATGTTGTTACACGTGGTGCGCGTGTCGTCGACGCCCTCGATGGAGAGGACGTCTCCGAAGGCCGACCCCTCGGTGTAGAGGACGAACTCCTCCGTGTCGTCCTCGAGCTGCTCCTTGCGGATGACGACGCGGTCGACCTCCTCGATGCCCTTGAAGACGACGTCGCGAAGCTGCTCGACGAGCTGGAGCAGCTCGCGGTAGCTCGGCTGGTTGGGGCCGAACTCGATGACGGTGCCGGCCTGTCGGGCGTCGACGCCGAGGGCGTCCTCGATCGTCTCCGTGATGATCCCGGCGACCTCGGTGGGGTCCGTGTGGGTGGGCCACCGCTCCAGCAGGGTTTCCTCGTTCAGATCGATCCGAACGAGCATGTCCGCGACGTTCGTCGAGACGTCGCCGAGCGCGAGGATCTTCGTCGACTCGATGGACCAGACGACCTCGTGGGTCTTCTCGCGGTTCGTCGCGTACTCGCCCTCGAGGTGGACCGTCATCATCGGCGTGTCCGGCGTCTTCCGGGCGTCGACCAGCTCGATGAGCCGGGGAAGCCCCTGCGTGACGTCGATCTCGGCGACGCCCGCGTAGTGGAAGGTGTTCATCGTGTTGTGGGTCACGACGCCCTCCGCGGTGGTGAACGTCTCCAGTCCGGCGACAGAGAAGTCGTAGACGTACTCATGGTCGCTCGTGACCGTCTCGATCGATTCGATGCGGTCCCAGACGACGTCGCCGTTGATAGCTCGACGGAGCGTATCGAGCGCCTCCGAGTTGACGCCTGCTGTCTCTGCTTCGTCGACGAGTCGTTCCAGACGCGTGCGACCGATTCGCTGTCGGTTCGATGCTGCGTTCACTTGCCGACTTGGAATCCCGGCATCGGAGGCAACATCACGGAGCGCATCGCCGAAGTTCGGGATCTGATCGGTCACATCAGGACCGTCTCCATCCACTTCCGAAACGAGACTGTGGAGTTCTTCTCCGCGTTCGCCGATCATACCGACGCGGTCAGCGAACTGTCCGACGTGCTTTTTCGGGATCCGGAGCGTCCGTGAGCCATCCTGCTCTGCAAGCGTCGCGTGGACGCCCACTCGTGCGAGCAACAGAGCGATTCCGGCGCTAAGACGGTGGCTTCTGGAGCTGGATCGAACTGCGTTTCGGCCGACGTTCCCGTCGCCGCTGAAGTACCCACAAAGGGCTCCGCGAACGAACTCGTCGTTCGCGCCGAACGCGAAGCCGGGGACGGTCTTTTTGCCGTCCTCCAGACACGTTTCTCGAAGGAAGTCAGCGAGGATCGATCCGTTGATTCGGATGTCGTAGCCTCGTGCGAATCCGCTGTCGTTCTCGTACTCGTTGACCGTCAGGTCGAACCGCTCCGCGAACGCTCGGATTCGATCTTGGAAGTCGGAATCCACGTTGGAAACCGAGACGTAGTGATCGGTGACTGAGCCTTCCGCCAGCCACGCTCCGAGGAAGAATCCGGTCTCCTCATCAAGCGGGAATCGCTCGGGAAGCGAAACAGTACCACCGACGGGATAGACGGCGTGTTCGTCGAGTTCACCTCGATCGAGGGCGTTTCGCTTGTTGCGAAGTTGATCCTCCCCGCCAGGAACTGCCTCGACACCACCGTCGGTCAGGGTGGAGGTGTACCAATAGTCGCTCGTGGGGAGGAACTCTCGGAGATCGACGTCGTCCGAACTTTCGCCGTCGAAGGAGGCTACAACGGGAAGCCAGTCTCCCTCTGAGAGTTGCTCACCGGCCACGGGGGCGACCTCGTTTTCGAGCCGAGTGACGAACGAGTGCGCCTTGGTCGCCCGGATCGTCCGTCCGGATTCGAGCTCGAACCGGAGGAGCTCGTCCGGCGTTTCGTGACGACTAACCTCCTCGATCTGCTTCCATGCGACCTGCTCGTCCGAGCCGAGACTCAGCGTCTCCAGCCCGTCGGGTGCGATCGCGACCTCGTGATCATCGAATGATCGAGATTCGCGTGCGTCGACGACGTCATCGACGATCGCTCCGATCTCGGCGACGTTAGTCGCTCCGTTACGGCGAACGATGACGCGCTCGTCGTATGGCACGCTCATCTGCGTACCGGGCTCGCCGATCGACTGTGCGGAGACCGTCCCGACGGGATCGAGGGGATCGACGCGGGTGTCGAGATAGCGGTTCTCGACGCCGGTGACGATGTCGTTCGCCTGATCGGTCGTGATCCCGCCGTGTTCTCCGGCCTTCTCCTCGATCGTCTCGTAGAGGCGGGTCTTGAGACGTCGCGGCAGGTCCGTGTCCTCGACGAGCGCCTCGATGTCGTCGGTGACGTGATCGTAGGCCGCGGCGCCGGTCTCAGTCATCGGACTCAACCTCCAGTCCCTGCGCCTTGTTCAGCCCGGGACCGGCGTGTTCGGAGATGTTCGTCGGACGCTCCTTGCGGCCGAGGAACTCCTTTTTCTCCGCGTCGTCCTCGAACTCCGAGGAGAGCACGCGGTCGGCGATCTGTTCGACCTCGATGTCGTGGTCCTCGTTGGAGGAGACCTTGATGGGAGAGGTGCCGTCCTCGCCGAACTCGAACTGGACGAGCGTGCCGGAGGTGTCCCGGACCGACCCGTCGTACTGCGCCTCCAGCTCGGAGAGCGCGTTGATGAGCCGACGCTGGAGGTAGCCGGACTTCGAGGTCCGGACCGCCGTGTCGACGAGCCCCTCGCGGCCGCCCATCGCGTGGAAGAAGAACTCCCGCGGGGTGAGCCCGCCGCGGTAGGAGTTCTCCACGAAGCCGTGGGCCTCCGCCGAGAGGTCGTTCGGCTTGTAGTGTGAGAGCGAGCGGTCCTCGTAGCCGCGGTTGATCCGCTCGCCGCGAACCGCCTGCTGGCCGACGCAGCCGGCCATCTGGGTGAGGTTCAACATGGACCCACGCGCGCCCGAACGGGCCATCACGACCGCCGGATTGTCGTCGCCGAAGTGCTGGTCCGCGATCTCGCCGGCCGAGTCGCGGGCCTTGCCGAGCGTCTGCATGATCTTCATCTCGAGGGTCTCATCGACCGTCCGGCCGGGCAGGCTCTCCAGCTCGCCGGCCTCGTAGGAGTCGATCAGGTCATCGATGCGGTCGTAGGCGTTGTCGATCGCCTCGTCGACCTGCTCTTCGGCCTCCGCCGGGATCGACTCGTCGTCGATGCCGATCGAGAAGCCGAAGTGCATGATCGCCCGCATCGCGAGCGCCGCGACCTCGTTGATGAAGACGCGTGCGCGCGTCTCGCTGTAGACCTTCGTGATCGTGTCGACGACGTCGCCGCCGAAGGCGCCGACGGCGTCCTCGTCGATCGTACCCTCGACGAGCTGGCCGTCCTCGATGACGACGTCGTCGCCGGTCGAGGAGGTGAACTCGAGCTCGAGGTCGTCCGGGAGGAGCTCGGAGAACAGCGACCGGCCGGTCCAGTACTCCTGGCCGTCGTCGTCCACGCCGTCCGGCTCGGGCAGCTCGTCGACCCGCGTCGCACGCAGCAGGTCGAGCGCCTGCGTCTCCGTGAACTCGGGGTTCGTGTGGGTGAGCAGGTAGGTGCCTGAGATGTGGTCCTGGATGGCGCCGATGATGTTCTCGCCGAACCGCGGCGAGAGGATCTGCTCTTGGACGCGCATCAACACGCGCGCCTCGGCGCGCGCCTCCTCGTTCTGGAGGGCGTGCATGTTCATCTCGTCGCCGTCGAAGTCGGCGTTGTAGGGCGGACAGACCGTGGTGTTGAGCCGGAAGGTCTTGTAGGGCATCACCACGACCTCGTGGGCCATGATCGACATCCGGTGGAGCGACGGCTGCCGGTTGAAGATCACGATGTCGCCGTCGATCAGGTGTCGGTTGACCTCCCATCCCTCCTCGATCTTCTCAGAGAGCTCCTCGCAGTTGGTCTCGGTCACCTTGAGCCGGCGACCGTCGGGTCGGCGAACGTAGTTCGCGCCGGGGTGTTTCTCGGGGCCGTTCCGGACGTACTGGCGTGCCTCCTCGACGTTCCGCTCGGTGACGTTCAGCGTCTGGGTCATCTCGGTGGCGACCCGGTCCGGGACGCCGACCTCGTTGAGCGAGAGCGTTGGGTCGGGCGAGATGACGGTCCGCGCGGAGAAGTTCACGCGCTTTCCGGAGAGCGATCCGCGGAAGCGACCCTCCTTGCCCTTCAGCCGCTGGGAGAGCGTCTTCAGCGGACGCCCGGAGCGGTGTCGTGCGGGCGGGGTTCCGGAGATCTCGTTGTCGACGAACGTCGTCACGTGGTACTGCAACAGCTCCCAGAGGTCCTCGATGATGAGCTGTGGCGCGCCGGCCTCGCGGTTCTCCATGAACCGCTGGTTGATCCGGATGATGTCGACGAGCTTGTGCGTGAGGTCGTCCTCCGACCGCTGGCCGTTGTCGAGGGTGATCGACGGCCGGGTGGTCACCGGCGGAACCGGGAGCACGGTCAGGATCATCCACTCCGGACGGGAGTGTTCGGCGTCGATGCCGAGCACCTCGAGGTCCTCGTCGGGGATGTCCTCGAACCAGTCGCGAATGTCCGAGGGCATGAGCTTGTTCATGTCCTCCTCGGTCAGGTCGACGTCGAGCGCGCGCTCGATCGCACGGCGGTCCTCGTCGCGCGGCCGGAACTCGCCGGAGAGGATGTCGTTGATCCGATCGAGGGCGATCCCGGTCTCGTCGGCCAGCTCCGAGGGGGAGGTGCCCGTGTCCTCCTCGTCGTCGGGGTCCGGCTGCATCGCCTCGGCGATGTGCTCGGAGTACTCCCCCGAGAGAACGTCCTGTACCTCGTAGTAGGTCGTCGGCTTCTCGTGTTTGATGTCGGCCTGCGGGTCGCCACAGAACGGACACGTCGAGGCCTTGCGGGCCTGCCGCACCGCGGCCTTCAGGACGTCAGTCTGGTCGTCGCCGAGCTCGCGAGCGCGCTCGTAGCGCTCGCTGAACTCCTCGCGTTCGTGCTCCTCGAGCGCGAGCCGCCCGCACTCGCGACACGTCGATCGAAGCAGCCGTCGAATGAGCTTCGTGAAGCCGACGTGGATGACCGGCGCGGCCAGCTCGATGTGGCCGAAGTGGCCGTTACACGACCCCGAGTGGGATCCGCAGGTCCGACACTCCAAGCCCGGATCGATGACGCCGAGCCGGGGGTCCATGAGCCCCATGTCGATGGGGTAGCCGTCGTCGTCGTAGGTGTCCGCCGTGATGACCTTGGTCGCGGACATGTCCCGATACGTCTCCGGGTCCATCAGCCCGAAGGAGATGCCGCCGAGTTCTTTTGGTGTTTGCATTGACATGTGGTGTGCCTCCTAGACCGCGTCCTCCAGCTCGAGTTTCGGTCGAATGCCGAGGGCGATCATCTCATCGAGCAGGAGCTTGAACGCGTAGCTGACCTCCAGCTCGTGGATGTCGTCCTCGTCGCCGGTCACCGGGTCGTACACGCGACGCTGTTCGCGGTCCTCGACGGCGACGAGTCCCGTCTCCGCGGAGATGTAGACGTTCTCCGCGTCCGAGGACTCCAGCAGCCGCTCGTTGAGGACCATCGCCGCGCCGTGGCCGATGACGGTGTCGCGTTCCATCTCGCCGACGCGAAGCCCGCCCTCGCGGGCGCGTCCCTCGGTCGGCTGGCGGGTGAGCACCTGCACGGGGCCGCGCGAGCGGGCGTGCAGCTTGTTCGAGACCATGTGGTAGAGCTTGTGGTAGAAGATGGTCCCGACGAAGATCTCCGCCTCGATCTTCTCGCCGGTGACGCCGGAGTACATGACCTCCTTGCCCGAGGACTTGAAGCCGTTCTCCTCGAGGGAGCCGCGAAGCTCCTCCTCCTCTTCGCCCTGGAAGGGCGTGCCGTCGACGCGCTCGCCGCGGAGCGAGCCGACCTTGCCGCCGAGCATCTCCAGGACGTGGCCGACCGTCATCCGCGAGGGGAGCGCGTGCGGGTTGACGATGAGGTCCGGGACGACGCCCTCCTCGGTGAAGGGCATGTCCTCCTGGGGCGCGAGGTGGCCGACGACGCCCTTCTGGCCGTGTCGGGACGCGAACTTGTCTCCGAGTTCGGGGATCCGCTGGTCGCGGACCTTCACCTTCGAGAGCTTCGAGCCGTCCTCGCCCTCCATCAGCGTGACCGTGTCGACGACGCCGTCCTCGCCGGACCGCATCGTCACGGACGTCTCACGCCGCTTTTGCGGCGAGAGCCCGCCCATGTCGTCGGGCTCCTCGAGGAATCGCGGCGGGCTCGTCTTGCCGAGCAGGACAGACGACTCGTCAACCTTGGTCTCGGGGTTGACGAGGCCGTCCTCGTCGAGGTGCGTGTAGGCGTCCTCGCCGCGCGCGCCGCGAACGTCCTGGCTCGGGATCTCGAAGCGGTCCTCCTGGCCGCCGGGATAGCGTCGTTCCTCGCCCTCGTAGGTCCGGAAGAAGTGCGAGCGCGCGAGCGCCCGATCGACGGAGCCCTGGTTCATCACGAGCGCGTCCTCGATGTTGAACCCCTCGTAGGACATGACCGCGACGACGAAGTTCTGTGCGGCCGGCCGGTCGTCGAAGTTGATCTGTTCGGTCGTCTGGGTCTTCACCATCGACAGCTGCGGGTAGTGCATCAGGTGCTGTCGGGTGTCCGGGCGGATCCGGTAGTTGGCGGAGGGCAGCCCCAGCGACTGCTTCATCATCCCCGCGCCCATGGTGATGCGCGGACTGGCGTTGTGTTCGGGGTAGGGGATCATGCCCGCGCCGATCCCGAAGATGAGCTGCGGGTCGATCTCGAGGTGGGTGTGGTCCTCCTCCAGGTCGTCCTCGTCGATCGCGACGTAGACGTCCTCCTCCTCCTCGGCGTCGATGAACTCGACGTAGCCGCGGTCGACGAGGTCCTGGAACTCGAGGTCGTCGTTCTCGACCGCCTCGATCTCCTCGTCGGACAGCAGCGGCTCGCCGTCCTCGACGACGATCAGCGGCCGGCGGGCCCGCCCCGCGTCCGCGTTCACGATCACTTCCCGCGTGCGGTCCTTCACCGAGACGTTGACCATCTCGGAGACGTCGCCGCGGCGCCGTGCCTCTCGGATCTGTTCGGCGAGCTCGTCCGGGTCCGGATGGGTCCCGACCAGGCTGCCGTTGACGTAGACTTTCGCCTCGCGTTCTGATGCCATGTTAGTCGTCCGCCGTGGTTCGTTCGACGCCCTCGATGCCGGGGATCCCCTCGACACCCATCGACGCCAGTTCGCGTTTGAGTCCCTGTTCGTTCTCGACGTCCTGTGAGAGCTCCATCGCCTGTGCGAAGTTCTTCACCAGGCCACAGTTCGGCCCCTCCGGGGTCTCGGAGGGACAGATGCGACCCCACTGGGTCGCGTGCAGGTCCCGCGCCTCGAAGTGCGGCTGCGAGCGCGAAAGCGGCGATCGGAGCCGACGGAGGTGCGAGAGCACGCCCATGTAGTCCGTCCGATCGACGAGCTGGGAGACGCCCGACCGGCCGCCGACCCAGTTGCCCGTCGCGATCGGGTGTTCGAGCCGCTCGGTCAAGACGTCCGAGCGGACCACCGTGTTGACGGTGAGCTGTCGGTTCCGCATGTTGGCCCGCTCGAGCTGGTACTTGACGTCGCGGGAGAGCTTGTTCAGCGCCGTCCGGAAGAGGTCCTTCATCAGGTCGCCGGAGACCTTCAGCCGCTTGTTGGCGTAGTGGTCCTTGTCGTCGGATTCGCGTCGACCGAGCGCGAGCTCGAAGCACGCCTCGGCCATCCGACAGAGGTAGTAGGCCTTGTTGATACGGACGTCCTCCTCCTCGACGCCCTCCTCGTGGAGGTGCGGAAGGAGGTACCGGTCGATGACGTAGTTGGCCCGCTTGAGCTGGTAGTTCTTGCCCTGGCCGCTGGCGACGCGCTTGCCGAGCTCCTCGATGGCCTCCTCCTCGGTCTGGACGGAGGCCTCCTCCAGGTTCTCGAGCATGTACTTCACGATCTCCGGGTCGTCGGAGACGCGGTGGACGATCTCCTCGTCGGACTCGAGTCCGAGCGCACGCACGAGAGTCACGAAGTCGATCGAGCCCGAGACGGACGGGAACGACACCTCGAGGAGCCCCTCGCGGTTGCGCTCACAAAGCACCAGCGCGCGGTACCCGCGGCGCTGGGAGAACGTCTTTGCGACCTGGATCTCGTCGCCGTACTTCGTGTCGTACTCCGCGAGGATCTTGTTCGGCGCGAGGTCCTCGGAGGTCATCAACACGCGCTCGGAGCCGTTGACGATGAAGTAGCCGCCGGGGTCGACGGGGTCCTCGCCGATGTCGATGAGCTCCTCGTCGGAGAACCCGGCCATGTTGCACTTGTTCGAGCCGACCATGACCGGCATCCGGCCGACCTTGGTCTCCGTCGAGTCGACGACCGTCTCCGGTTCCTCCTCGCCGCCGCGAACGATGGACATCTCCATGAAGACCGGCGCGGAGTAGGTGATGTTCCGCAGGCGGGCCTCCTGGGGGTACAGAAGCTCCTCGGAGCCGTCCGCCTCGCGGACGCGGGGCGTGACCATCCGAACGTCGCCGAGTTCGACGTAGACGGGCTCTTGGCCCTCCTTGTCGCCGATGTCGGTCTCGATCGTCTCCTTCTCGTCGACGACGTCCTGCATGCCGCGACCGAGGAAGTTGTTGAACGATCGAAAGTGGTGTTCTGCGAGCCGTTCGTCCGAGAAGTACTCACGCGAGACCGCGCGTCGTGCTTGCCTGTTCATGAAACTACGAGTCGATAGACGATCGCCCGATCGGTCGTCCGCGACTCTCGGACGATCCGGATCACGTCGCCCGGTTCGGCCTCGTCGGGCAACGCGGGATCGGTGCGTTTGATCTTCGGCAGGTCGGTCCGTGCGACGTCGTACTCCGCGAGCACCTCGTCGATTTCCTCGGGATCGTCGAGGAGCTCGTGGTCGGGAACGAGTTCGTGGTCAGTTACGTTTACCATGGGTGCTGGGGGAAGAAGCTATCACGAGATACTACAGGTCGTTATATCCCCCAGACGCATAAGGGTTGCCAACTTCGATCGGGAGACGCAGCTATCCGATCGCGGGCGAGTGCTATCGAAACACACGGCGTATCCGCATAAAAGCATGACGCCGCATCGCGAGGCGGGTTCGCCCCCGATCGCCGGCCGACGACCTTCGGATCCCCTGCTACAGCACCACTCCCCGAGGTTCGCGTCGCGGGTCGATCGTCCGAATTGCGTGTCGGAAGCGCCCCGAACGCCGCCGCGCCGGATGGGAGTAATCGGCACGCCTGCGTCGGATGACAAGCCTTATTTGTGACACAGGGCTACCCGCAGGTGCAGCAGGCCCGGATGGTGTAGTGGCCCATCATACGACCCTGTCACGGTCGTGACGCGGGTTCAAATCCCGCTCCGGGCGCCTCCTCGCTGCATCCACCGGCCCGGATGGTGTAGTGGCCCATCATACGACCCTGTCACGGTCGTGACGCGGGTTCAAATCCCGCTCCGGGCGTTTTTCGACGAACGACACGGCGAGCGGAGCGAGCCGTTCGTCGAAAACGCGTGCGAGGGGATCTGAATCAGGGAGTGGAGGGAACGGAGTGAGTGGAACGACTGAGGTTCAAACCCCGCTCCGGGCGCTTTTGCCGACTCCAACCAGTGAGCGAGGCGTCTACGTGTGTTCTCTACGGGAGCCGTGAGCGGGCGGCGCCGATCCGTTCGTCGACGTCAACCGTCCTCGAGCAGTCCGAGATCGCGGGCCACGAGGTCCGCCAGGCTGTCGGCGACGCCCGGATCGACCTCTGCCAGCTCCTCGCCGTCGTGTCGGTTCTCGTTGTGTCGATCGATGGAGGCGGCGAGATCGGAGAGCGGGACCCGCGTCGTGGTGTCACAGGCCGAACAGCGGATCGGGACCGTCGGATCGTCCCCGGAGTCGTCGGGGGTCGCGCTCGCGTCCGTCTCTCGCGTGTCGCCGTCGTCGGTCATTCGACGTGGTGTGGTTCACGCGTCGTCATAAACACGTTGATGCGAGCGACCTCGATGCGGAGCGACCTCGCCGCCCGTGTTGGAGGTGCCCCGAGAGCGCTCGCGGCGACGTCCGACCACACCGCTTATTCGACCCCGCGTCCAACCCCGCCTCGAGATGGACCGGCTCCACGCGCGCTATCCGTTCCTCGAGGCGGCCCGCGAGGCCGTCGCGACCGCGGACGTCTCGCTGCCCGTGCTGGTCGCGGAGGGAGCGCCGGCCGTGGCGCGCGGCCGCGAGCGGGTCGAGCGAGCGCTGACCGAGGGCACCGTCGAGAGCGAGACCCCGGACGCATACGGCGTCCAGGCCGAACTGCTCTCGTACCCGATCGCGCGGATCCTCGTGTCGCTCCTGGAGTCCGACGCCGCGATCGAGAAGTACGCGCGCGCGGAAGCCGCCACGGCGATCGACCGGCTCCTCGAGGACCTCGATCGGGACGACGAGCTTCGGTCCGTGGGAACCGTCGGAATCGAACTCGAGGACGTCCTCCGGGAGTTCGACCTCGAGGACGCCGTCCGACGAGAGGCCGGACGACGGACCGTCAACCCGGCCCGAGCGCGCTATCGGATCGACGTCGGCCCCTACCTCCGGCTCTCCTCGAGCGACTGGGGCGACCGCTGGCGGCTCGTCAACCGCGAGCTGGCCGACGGGTCGCTCCCGATCGACCGCGACGACCTCCTGCGGTGTCTCGAGGAGGCCGTCCGTGATCGGGTGCTCGAGGGGCTCCCCTTCGAGTTCGCCGACGACGACGAGCTGGCCGCGGAGCTGTCCGCCGAGGTCGAGGACCTGCGACGGCTGCTCTCCGAGCGCCCGCGCGTCGGCGCGATCGAGGTGGTCGCGCCGGACCTGTTCCCGCCGTGTATGCGAAACCTGATCGAGAAGGCCGAGCGGGGGACGGCACTTTCGGCCCCCGAGGAGTTCGCGCTCATGGCCTTCCTCACGGGGCTGGACATGTCGCCCGAGGAGGTCGTCGCGTTCTGTGCCGACACGAGCCTCGATGCGGAGGCCATCCGCTATCAGACGGAGTTCCTCCGCGACGAGACGGGGACGCAGTACCCGCCGCCGACCTGCGAGACGCTTTCGGCCTACGGGATCTGTCACAACGAGGAGGACCACTGGCAGATCGCGGGCGACCCGCTCGCCTACTACGAGCGACGGCTGGAGGCGGCCGACGACGTCGTCGGCTGGCGCGATCGGGCGGAGGCGACCGGGACGACCGGCGACGTCGACGCGGACGCGTGACTCGGGGAGAAAGCCGGTGAGACGGGCGGGACGGACCGAAGTAGGACTGGAGGGATCGGACCGACTCCGAACGTATCCCCAGTGAACGACGAACGCTTTCAGGAGCCGCCGTTGGCCCGGATCAGGTAGGCGCCGACGGCGGCCATCAACAGGACGAACCCGACGAGCAGTCCGACCAGCGCGATCGCGCCCTGGGGGGGCAGCGCGAACGACCCCTCGACCGGAAGGTCCGGGGTCTTGCCGTAGGTGAGGCCGATGTAGACGAGACCGGCGAAGAAGACGACGACGGCGGCGAGGGAGACGACGATCTGCCGACGAAGCTCCGCGTCGATGTCCATACCGCAAGTCGGAAGAGCGAGCCCAAAAGGACTTCGAAACGCCTCCCGACGGCGTCGCGGCGATTCAAAGACGGAGGCTGAGCCCCCGAGATCGACGGGTTTCGACAGGTCCCATCGACGCGCCATTTAAATACGCTCGGCGGCAAGTTCCACACGAACTGGGGGTGTATCCCCTCGGGTGATCGAATGACGAATAATCGGGATAAACGGGGCAATTCGAACGATACACGAAACGCTCCGAGAGGCGAACCTCCGTTTCCACAGGAATCGTTTGGCTCCCCGACGCGAGAGGCGAGTACCCGCACCAAGCGTGCCCGGACGGAGCCGATGACGATCCGGCCGACCCGGGACCGGCGGTACGTCGTCGAGACGACGGGCGGCACCTACGTCGTCTCGCTCTCCGCCGGCAGCTGTACGTGTCCGGACGCCGCGATCCGCGGCGTCCGGTGTAAACACCTGCGTCGGGTGGCCATGGAGGTGACGAGCGGCTCGGTTCCGGCACCGAACGAACGTGTCGGCGTCTGTGCGGTCTGTGGACGCGAGACGTTCGTGCCGGTCGGATCCGCTGGCGCACACCTCTGTGAGACCCATCTGTTCGAGCCGGGCGAGATCGCACGCGATCGCGAGACCGGAAAGCGACTCTTGGTGACCGCGGTCACGGCCGACCGTGCCGACGCCACGGAGACGGACGAGGGACGTCTGGTGAGCGAGTACCCCACGAACGCCGACTACGGGTCCCACGAGCCGGTCGTCGAGGCGGTCTACATCTCGGAGGCGGAGGCTCGCGGCGGGACCGAGAACGGTTCCTCGAGCGTGATCGAGCCGAGCGATCGCAAGCGCTACCGCTTTCCCGCCTCGCGGCTTCGACGTCCGCGAGGGGACGACGATCGCGCCGGTCCGCGTCGATCGGCCGACGACGCCGATTCGAACGCCGCCGGCGAGCGAATCGGAACCGACTCGAGTTCCGCCGGCGAGCGGGTCGACGCCTGACCGTAGGGCGGAACCGAACCGTTCGCCGTCCGGGAGCGAGTACCCTCCGTCCTACAGGTCGTCGAGCGTGACCCGCGTCGAGTCGCCGACGAACTCCGCGAAGTCGGTCCCGTCCGCGAGCGCGGTCTCCTTTTTCACCCGGTAGTTGCCGCCGTCGGTGGTGTAGAGGTCGCCGGGGTGAAAGAAGTACCAGTCCTCCCGGTCGAACCGGACGGCGATCCGGGCCTTCGCGCCGAAGTTCTGCGAGAAGAACAACAGCGCCTCGACCTCCTCGCCGGTGAGGTAGATCGGGTCGCCCGCGCTCGATTTCGCCTCGATCGCGTAGAACCGATCGCCGTTTCCAGCGAGCACGTCGGGCAGCTCGCGCTCGGTCGCGCTGCCGCTCGCCGGGGCGCGCATCACCGCGAACCCCGCCTCGTCGAGTGCGTTGACGAGCTCGCGCTCGCGGCGATCGCCCTTCCGGTTAGCGGACATCGATCGCCTCCGCGTGCTCCCGGAGGGCGGGGCGCTCCCGTATCTCGGTCATCGTGGAGGGTTGCAGGCTCGAGGATAAAAACGCGACGCTCGATCGGATTGTCGGGACGCAGTCCAGCGATCGGATCTACGTTCCGTGTTCCCAGCTGTCCATGTACTCGCGCTGTTCGGCCGAGAGCGCGTCGTACTCGACGCCCTCGGCGTCGAGTTTGATCTCGGCGACCTCCCGGTCGAGGTCGTCGGGGACGTCGTGGACGCCCGCCTCGTAGGCGTCGCCGTTCTCGACCAGCTCGCGCACGCAGACGGCCTGGATGCCGAAGCTCTGGTCCATCACCTCGACGGGATGGCCGAGCGCGAGCGGGGCCGCGAGGTTGACGAGTCGCCCCTCGGCGATCACGTTCAGCTCCCGGCCGTCGGGCATCTCGTAGGCCTCGACGCCGTCGCGCGCCTCGAAGCGGTCGACGGCGAGGTCGGCCAGCTCCTCGAGGTTCACCTCCACGTCGAAGTGGCCGGCGTTCGCGAGGAGGACGCCGTCCTGCATGCGCTCGAAGTGTTCTCCCGTGATCACGTCGCGGTTGCCGGTCGTCGTGATGAAGACGTCGCCCTTTGCCGCGGCCTCGTCCATCGGCATGACGTCGTAGCCCTCCATGTGGGCCTCGAGGGCGCGGCGCGGCTCGACCTCGGTGACGATCACGTTCGCGTTCTGGCCCGACGCCTTCTTCGCGACGCCCTTGCCGCAGTAGCCGTACCCGCCGACGACGACGTTCTTGCCCGCGAACGAGAGGTTCGTCGTCATCGCGATGGTGGCGAGCGAGGACTCGCCGGTGCCGTGGACGTTGTCGAACAGGCGCTTCATCGGGGTGTCGTTGACCGCGAAGACCGGGTACCGGAGTTCGCCGTCCGCGTCCATCGCGCGCAGGCGGTGAACGCCCGTGGTGGTCTCCTCGGCGCCGCCGATGACGGAGTCGATCAGCTCGGGGTACTCCTCGTGGACGAGTTTGACCATGTCCATCCCGTCGTCGACCGTGATCGTCGGGTCGTGGGCGACGACGGCGTGCATCGCGTCGTAGTAGGCGTCGTCGTCGACGCCGCGCACCGCGTACGAGGTGATGTTCTCGTGGGCGTCGAGGGCGGCCGAGACGTCGTCGTGGGTCGAAAGCGGGTTGCAGCCGGTGATGGCGACCTCCGCGCCGCCGTCGGCCAGCAGTTCGACGAGGTTCGCCGTCTTCGCCTCGACGTGCATCGCCATCGCGACGACCTCGCCCTCGAGCGGTCGATCGGCGAGGAAGGACTCGCGAAGCTCCGAGAGGATCGGCATGTGCTGTATCGCCCAGTCCATCTTTCGGCGGCCCTCCTCGCGGGCCGCCTCGGGGTCCGCGAGCTGCTCGGTTACGGACGGATACGGATCGCTCATGCCCGAGCGTTTCCCGCGGTGTTCAAAAACCCTACCGACACCGGTCCGGAGACGGTGCGACCGCTCGACGTAGGGGAACATCCGATCGACGTGGTGACGGCATCCGACCGACGTGGTGACGGCATCCGCTCGGCGGCGTCTCGGCTCGTCGTCGATGAAGAACCGGGCGACGGTGTGGGTGGGTGAGTGGAGGCGAACGAACCGACGGAGGGGACCGGAGATGTGGTGTGGTGAGTGGTGTGGTGAGTGATGTGGGTACGTCCGGTGTGGACGTTCCGGGAAACCCCCCATCGTGTGCCTTTGACCCGCGTCGCCCGCACTCGGTTCGAGGGGAGGGGAGAGAATAAATCCCCCTCGCCGTTTTGACCGTGTAAACCGTTTATGACCGTTTATACTGCCGGTTTGGCCGTAAACGATCGCCGTGGCGAACGGTCGAACGGAGCGATCTCCAGGGGCCGAACGGGGAGGCTCCCGAGGACGGGCCGACCGTCACTCCGCACGCGCGACGAGGTCGGCGGCGACCGACCCGGCCCGCTCCATCACCGCGTCGGCGTCGAGCGTGGTGACCTCCCGATCGCGCATGAGGACCGATCCGTCACAGACCGTGTGGCGCACGTCCGAACCCCTCACCGCGTACGCGAGGTGTGAGACCAGGTCGTGGGCGGGCGTGAGGTGCGGGGACTCCAGGTCGACGACGATCAGATCGGCCGCGGCGCCGGCCTCGATCCGGCCGCCGGGAACTCCGATCGCCTCGGCGCCACCGCTCGTCGCCATCTCGACGACCGCCGGCGCGGGGACGGCCGAGGCGTCCGCGGCGGCGAGCTTTCCGACCATCGCGGCGTCGCGCATCTCGTCGAAGAGGTCGAGGTCGTTGTTCGAGGCGGCGCCGTCGGTCCCGATCCCGACCGTCACCCCGGCCTCCCGCAGCCGCTGGACCGGCGCGATGCCCGAGGCGAGCTTCATGTTCGAGGCCGGACAGTGGACGACCGCGGTCCCACGCTCGGCCAGTCGGGCGATCTCCGAGTCGTCGAGGTGGACGCCGTGTGCGAGGAAGCTCGAGGGGCCGAGCACGCCCCGGTCGTCGGCATACTCGATGGGCCGGATCCCGCGTTCGGAGACGATCGGGTCGACCTCGCTTTCGGTCTCGTTGGCGTGGAGGTGGACCGGCAGGTCGTGGGCGGCGGCCAGGTCGGCGGCCTCCTCGAGGATGGACTCCTCGACGGTCGTCAGCGAGTGGGGCATCACGGCCGTGTGGATCCGACCGTCGGCGGCACCGTCGTAGGTCGTCGCGAACTCGACTCCGTCCTCCAGGTCGGCGCGGGCCTCCTCGTGGTCCTTCCCGACCGTGACGATGCCGCGGCCGAGACGCGCGCGGACGCCGGCGCGCTCGACCACGTCGGCCACGCGGTCCATCGCGAAGTACATGTCCGCGAAGGCGGTCGTTCCAGAGCGGATCATCTCGAGCACGCCCAGCTCGGCGCCCGCCTCGATGTCGTCGTCGGTGAGCTCCTCCTCCACCGGCCAGATGTCCTCGCGAAGCCACGCGTCGAGGGGCTTGTCGTCGGCGTAGCCGCGAAGGAGGGTCATCGAGACGTGGGTGTGGGCGTTCACGAGGCCGGGCATGACCAGCCCGCCCGAGGCGTCGAGGACCTCGTCCCCCTCGAGGTCGGGGCCGATCGCCTCGATCGTTCCCGCGTCGGCGTCGATCAACACGTCGTCGGTCGTCACGCGGCCGTCGGGGCGCAGCACCCGACCGTCGGTCACCGCAAGCGTGTGCATACGCGGGCCTCGAGCGTCCGGCGTCGTAACTCCACCGAAGCCGCGAGAGTCACATCGGATCGGGGGCGATCCCGCGGCTCGAGTGGGTAGCGATCCGACGGCCCGAACCGAGGGCGGTCCTCAGCGCTCCGCGCAGTACTCGACGAAGTTCCGGAGAATGCGAAGCCCCGTCTCCCCGCTCTTTTCGGGGTGGAACTGGGTGCCGAAGACGTTCCCCGCGTCGTTGGCGACGATCGCCGGGAACTCGACGCCGTGGTCGCTCGTGGCGACGACGGCGTTCGCGTCGTCGGGCTCGGCGTAATAGGAGTGGACGAAGTAGGCATATCGCCCGTCGATCCCCTCGGCGATCGGGTGGGATCGCTCCACGGAGAGGTCGTTCCACCCCATGTGGGGGACCTTCTCGTCGACGTCGAACCGGACGTTTCGTCCGGGGATCAGATCCAGGCCGCGGACCTCGCCCTGTCCGGCGTGATCGGCCTCCTCGCTCGAGGTGAGAAGCATCTGCATCCCGAGACAGATGCCGAAGAGCGGCCGGCCGGCCTCGGCGTGGTCGACGAGCGCCTCGCGGTAGGGGCCGGCGTTCTCCATCCCCTCGCGGAACGCGCCCACGCCGGGCAGGACGACGCCGTCGGCGTCGGCGAACGTCTCCGGGTCGTCTGAGATCGTCACCGACGCGCCCGCGCGTTCGAGCCCGCGCGTCGCGGACCGCAGGTTTCCGAGGCCGTAATCGACGATCACGACATCGGCCAGCACCTCGTCGGGTGGCTCGGGAATGCCCATACGCGTTCTGGGCGGGCCGCCGTCAAGTCGGTTTCCCTCCCGATCGCGGAGGCGGGCGGGTCCAGCGAACCGGGACGCTCCGGATGAGGGATCGGGGCGCTTCGATCGTCCTCAAAACTCCCCGAGTCGCGACTGGCCGTCCGGTCCGGACGAGGCGCCGGGTTCCCCGCCCCCGTTCCCGTCTCCGGCCTCGTCCGACCTTCCGGCTCCGATCCCGGCGATCCGGGCGGCCTCGCCGATCGCCTCGAAGAAGCCGTCGCGCTGGCTCCGGTCGTAAAGCGTCGCCGCGGGGTGGACGGACAACAGCACGCGCCGGGAGGCGCCGCCGATCCGCTCGTCGACCACGGAACCGGCCTCCGAGGTGATCGCCACCTCGCGCTCGAGGAGGTGCTGGCTGGGGACCTTCCCGAGGGTAACGATCAACTCGGGATCGAGGCGATCGATCTCGGCGTCCAGGTGTCCCCGGCAGTTCGACAGCTCCTCGGCGGAGGGATCACGGTTGTCGGGCGGACGACACCGCACGCAGTTCGTGATGCGGACGTCCGCACGGGCGATCCCCGCCTCCCGAAGCGCCTCGTCGAGAACGTCGCCGGACCGGCCGACGAACGGTTTCCCCTGCTCGTCCTCGTCGGCGCCCGGGGCCTCCCCGACGAAGGCGAGGGCGGCGTCGGTCGGCCCGGATCCGTTCACGATCCGCGAGCGCGACTCGACGAGCGCCGGACAGCGCGTGCACTCCTCGACGCACAGATCGTCGCCGAGCCCGCCGTTCGGAGCGCTCGAGCTGTCGTCCGGAGCGCTCGAGCCGCCGTCCGAAACGACCCTTCCCTCGTCGTGGACCATACCGATCCGGCGGCCGCGGGGGACAAAAAGCCGATCGGGTCGAGAAGCGATCGGGAGGGGGTTCGAACGCTCCCGTCATCCGGAATCGCCGGCGAACCGCCGGAACGCTCTGGCCGCCCGCTTTGCGACTCGAACCGGCTCGGGGCGGTCGGCGCCGTCGATCGTCAACCGCCGGACGATCTCCTCGGCCCGATCCGGTTCGACGCCGACGGCGCGCACGAAGCGATCCGGACCGTCCTCACTCGAGGAGGTCGACACCCGACGTCGCTCCGGAAGCGATCGATAGATCGACTGCCGTTCCCGGCCCTCCTCGCCGTCGAACGCCTCCCGGATCGCGGACTCGAGTCCCGGACTCGGTTCGTAGGAGACGGAGAGAACGGGTCGGTCGACGGCGCGGTGGACCGCACGGAGGTCGACGACGTTGAACCACGCGGGGGCGATCCCGGCGATCACGAGCCGGCGAACGTCCTCGCGATCGAGCGTTTCGAAGAGGTCGATCGTCGCCGCGGTCGCGTCGGTTCCGCCGACGGTGCAGGTAGCGCCGACCAGGTCGTCGACGCGACCGTCCGCGCGAACGAGCGCGCCGCCGAGCCGGCTGCGCTCGGGGCCGTCGCTGAACGCGATCCCGAGCGAGCGGCTACCGGGTTTCACTCCCCGTGGTCCTTGATGTCCTGGAGCCGATCCAACAGCTCGTCGTTGGACGCGCCGATCTCGTATTCCACCCGTCCCTGGTGGTCGTTCTCGGCGGTGCGGACCCCGTCGTCGTCCTCGAAGTCGGCGTCCAGGTCCTGATTCTCCTGTTCGGATTCATCGTAGCTCCCGAAGCCCATACGTGTGAATATTGTCGATCGAACGTCAAAAAACTACTGCCGGAACGGGCCGCGAACCCCCGGCTCACCCGCCGTCGCTGATCGAGGCGAACCGGAAGTCCGCCGAGCGATCCTCGAACCGCGAGAGTGCGAAGGGATCGCCGGGGAACGGCGGATCGGTTCCCTCGATCCGGTGTCGGATCAGCGTCGCGGCGACGGGCGCGGTCATGATCCCCCGACCGTGAAAGCCCGTTGCGACGGCCAGCCCGTCCGGTCCCGCCGCCGGCCGGTCGACGATCGGTCGGGTGTCCGGCGTCGCGGCGTCGACGCCGGCCCAGTCGTCGACGATCCGGACGGGATCGGGGTCCGCGAGCAGGCCGGAACCGATCTCCGAGGCGTGCTCGCGGAACGCCCCGTCGGCCGATCGGCTCGCCGCCGCGGGATCGTCGACCGCGGCGGAACGGCCACCGACGAGCAGTTCGTCCTCGCCCATCGGCCGGAAGTAGACGTCGGGACCGGGAAGCCACCCCATCGAGACGTCCCGACCGCGAAGCGCCGGCGAGCGGATCACCACGCACTGGGTCCGATAGGGGCGGATCGGTATCGGGAGGTCGGGCGCGAGCAATTCCCGGGTTCGCCAACCCGCCGCGGCGACGACGGTCGAACAGTCGATGGCTCCGTGATCGGTTTCGACGCCGATCACGGAACCGGAATCGGCTCCGCCATCGGTTCCGCCCACGGGTTCGGTTCCATCCCCGCCATTATCCCCTTCCCCGTCGACGCGGATCCCGGTGACGGTCACTCCCGTCTCGACGCGTGCCCCCGACTCCTCGGCGTCGGCGCGCAGGGCGTCCGCGAGTTCGGCGGGATCGAGGTAGCCGGCGTTCGCGAACCGAACCGCGCCGGCGTACCCGGACATGTCCAGGGCGGGCCACCGCCGCTCGACCGCGTCGGGCGACTCGAATGCGACGTCCAGCCCGCCGTTTGCGACCTCGTTTCGGAGCCGGTCGACGCGCGCCCTCGCCGCCTCCTCGCGGTCCGGCGAGACGGGCTCGACGCTCGGCGCCTCGACGTACTCGATGGCGCCCGTCGCGTCGTACCGATCGAAGAACGCGTTCGCGTGGGCCGCGATCCCGGGGTAGTCCGGATACGACGGCGACATCGTCACCTCGCCGGCGGCACGCCCCGTGGCGCCCGCGGCGATCCGATCGCGCTCGAGGAGGAGGACCCGCCGGTCGACGGCGAGTTCACGGGCGATCGCACAGCCGATGACGCCGCCGCCGACCACGACGACTTCGGGCGATACGTCCCGCGCGAGCCGTCGTTCGCTCACTCGACGTCGATCCGGTGGCCGCCGTCGTCGGCGACCCGCTTCGAGAACTCGATCGTCAACACGCCGTTGTTGTAGGTCGCCGACGCCGAGTCCTCCTCGACGTCGGCAGGCAGGCGGACCCGACGGGAGACCGACCGCTCGCGCCGCTCGCGTCGGTGGTACTGGACGTCGTCCTCGTCGCGCTCGTCGGCGTACTCCTCGGACCGCTCGGCCGCGATCGTGAGGGTTCGATCCGAGAGGGTGACGTCTATCCCCTCGCGGTCGTATCCGGGGAGGTCCGCGGTCACCGTCACCGTCTCGTCGGTCTCGGCGACGTCGACGCTGAATCCGCCGCCGAGTCCGGTCTCGATGTCGCCGCCGATCTGCTCGAACTCGCGGCTCATGCGGTCGAAGAGCTGTTCGATCTCCTCGAAGGGGTCCCGTCGTGGCATGGGTACCGATAGGTCCGCGATCGACTTGAACGTTGTCGGGACGGGGGCGATCGCGTGGCGTGTGTCGTCCCGGGCTACGATGTGTCGTCTCGATTCACACGACGTGCGTCGTATCGTAGGACCCGAGCACGCGCACCCAGCCGTTCTCCGCGATCCCCTCGAGCGTCTCGAGTGCGGCCTGGGTCCGCGGCTCGTAGAGTCCGGCCTCGATGTCGAAGTGGAACAGGTAGTCGCCGAGGCGGTTGCCGCTCGGACGCGATTCGACCCGCGAGAGGTTGACGTCGCGGTCGGCGAACGCCTCGAGCATCTCCAGGAGGAGCCCGGGGTAGTTGGCGTCCGGATAGACGATCAGGGTCGTCTTGCCGCCCGCCCTCGAGCGCTCCGTGGCCGGCGCGATGACGAGGAACCGCGTCGCGTTCGAGGACCGGTCCTGGATGTCCTCCGCGAGGACGCGGAGGGTCGTCCCCTCGCCGTCGATCGGCTCGGCGTTGTCGGGGTGGCCGATCCCGGCGACGCTGGCGTCCGAGCGCGCGCGCTCGACGCCGCGTGCCGTCGAGGCGACCGCCTCCTGGTCGACGTCGGGGTACTCGCGCTCGAGGTAGGTCCGACACTGCGCGAGCGCCTGCGAGTGGCTTGCGACCACGTCGAAGTCCTCGGCCTGCGCGAGCAGGGCGTGTCGGATCGGGGTGACGATCTCCTCGACGACGGCGACCTCCTCGTCCGCGAGGGCGTCGAGGCTCTCCGTCACCGACCCCTCGATGCTGTTCTCGATTGGCACGACGCCGCGGTCGAACTCCCCCGAGGAGACCGACTCGACGATCGCCGTGACCGACTCGCGAAACGCCACGTCATCGGCGACGGCCCGGGCGGCCCGGTGTGAGTAGGTGCCGGCGGGGCCGAGCGTGACAACGTTCATCGTCCGCGATTGCCGGCCGGCGCCCAAAAGCGTGCCGGAGGCGCGCGCTCGTCGCCCTCGACGACGAACCTTTATAAATCAATACGTCGACGTGTACACCGTTGATGACCGATCCGAAGGACACGATCACCATCGAGAACGTCGTCGCGTCGACGGGGATCGGCCAGGAGCTGGACCTCGAGAGCGTGGCGATGGATCTGGCGGGCGCCGACTACGACCCCGAACAGTTCCCCGGACTCGTCTATCGCACGAAATCCCCGAAGTCGGCCGCGCTCATCTTCCGGTCGGGGAAGATCGTCTGTACGGGCGCGAACTCCACGGACGCGGTCCACGAGAGCCTGAACATGGTCTTCGACGAGCTTCGAGCCCTCGAGATCCCGGTCGAGGAGGACCCGGAGATCACGGTTCAAAACATCGTTACCTCCGCGGACCTCGGCGAGGACCTCAACCTCAACGCGATCGCGATCGGGCTGGGACTCGAACACATCGAGTACGAGCCCGAGCAGTTCCCCGGACTCGTCTATCGCCTCGACGACCCGGACGTCGTCGCCCTCCTCTTCGGCTCGGGCAAGCTCGTCATCACCGGCGGGAAGGAGCCCGCCGACGCGGCCGCCGCCGTCGACGTCATCGTCGAGCGTCTCGAGGAACTCGGACTGCTTTGAGCGACCACGAGTGCGTCGCCTGCCTCCCGTCGGACCCACGACGCTTTAGCCCTCGACGGACAACGCGTACGTGATGCTCCTCCAGTCGGGGTCCGGCTCCATCGCGGTTCTCTTTACGATCGTGTTCTTCGCGTTCGGGCTGTCGGTCACGGCACACCTCGCCGCCAGAAACGTCCTCGGGGACGTCGACCCGAAGCGGGCCCTCCTCGTCGGCCCGCTTCCGGCGGTCGTCGGCGTCGTCGGCGGGGCGTTCTCGCTTCCGGCCGCGCTTTCGGTCCCGGTCGCGATCCTGCTGGACGCGGCCGCCATTCACCGCGCCTACGGTCAGCCGCCGCGGGGCACCGCGCTCATCACGTTCATCCACTTCGTGATCACGGTGTTGGTGACCGTGGTCGTCGTCGGCGTGGCGATCCTGATCGCCAGCCGGCCGACGTGACCGACTCGACCGCCGAACCCGCAGCGGGGCACTGATCGAACCCCGCACCCCGGGTGTAGGTTTATACTGCTTGACGCGCCACGTTCGTCCATGCGTCCCCTCTCGCGGGCCCGGACCGTCGTCTGGAACGACGACGAACGGCGCCTACGCCTCCCGATCCGGCTGGTCCTCACGGTCGTGGTCTTCGGCCTCCTCGCGGGCGCGACCATGCTGGGTATCGGCGCGCTCGGCGTGTCGCTCCCGGAGGGCGCGACGGCGCTCGCGCTCACCGGCCTCGGAAGCCTCGCGATCGTGACCGTCGGCTGTGCTGTCGTCGCTCGAACGATCGACCGGAGGCGGTTCGACGACTACGGGCTCCGGATCGACCGCGAGTGGTGGATCGACTGCGGGTTCGGACTCGCGCTCGGCGCCCTCCTTCAGGCGGCGATCTTCCTCGTCGGGTGGGCCGCCGGCTGGTACGTCCCGAGCGGCACGTTCGTCTCGACGGGGGGCTTCGCGGGCGCGTTCGCGGGCGTTCTCGCTCTGTTCCTCGCGGTCGGGATCTACGAGGAGCTGTTGATCCGCGGCTGGCTCCTCTCGAACCTCGCGGAGGGACTGCGATTCGCCGGGGACCGCCTCGCCGTCGGCGTCGCCGTGGCCGTCTCCTCGGGCGTCTTCGGCGTCCTCCATGCGACGAACCCGAACGCGACGGCCCTCTCGACGGCGATCATCGGCCTGGCCGGCGTGTTCCTCGCGCTCGGCTACGTCCTCACCGGCGAGCTCGCGATCCCGATCGGGATACACGTCACGTGGAACTTCGCGCAGGGGGCGGTCTTCGGGTTCAGCGTCTCGGGGATCTCGATCCCCGCGACCGTGATCGAGACGCAGGTGGTCGGCCCCGCGGTCCTCTCGGGCGGGCGGTTCGGCCCCGAGGGCGGGGTGCTCGGGCTCTGTGGCATCCTCGTCGGCTGTGTGGCGATCGCGTGGTGGGTCGATCGCCGGACCGGGGGGCTCCGGATCCATCCGTCCGTGCTGGCGCCCGATACGGTGACCGACGCGAGCGGCTCCGGGACCGACGCCGATCCGAACGCGGAAGCGTGAGGATGTCGCCTCGGAAGGCGCCCCGAGCTACTCCACGAGCCGCTCGATCTCCGTGACGAGGATCCCGGTCGCGCCGACCGCCTTGAGGTCGGTGATCGTCGAGAAGACGTCGCCCTCGTCGACGACGGCGTGGACGGCGACCATCCCGTCGCCGTTCTCGTCGGCCTCGACGTCCATCACGGTCGGCCCGCCGAGTCCGGGCAGGACGTCCTTGACGTCTGGCAGCTTCGCCGTCGGCGCGTTCATCATCAGGTAGCGTTTGTCCTCGGCCGCGAGCACGGACTCGAGCGCGGTCATCACCTCCCGTACCTTCCCGTCCTCGACCACGTCGGAACGGGCGAACAGCCGCACCGAGGACTCGAGCACCTCGTCGATCACCGCGAGGCGGTTGACCTTCAGGGTGGTCCCCGTCGAGGTGATGTCGACGATCGCGTCGGCCATCTCGACGTGTGGGGTCAGTTCGGTGGCTCCGGTGACGGTGACGATCTCGGCGTCAACGCCGACCGTCTCGAAGTACGACCGGGTGATTCCCGGGAACTCGGTGGCGACGGTCCGTCCCTCGAGGTCGGCCACCGATCCGATCTCGCCGTCCTCGGGCGCCGCGAGAACGAGCCGGCAGGTTCCGTATCCGAGATCGAGGAGGTCGACGAGGGGCGTGTCCTCCGTGCCGCCCGCTCCGTCACCGTCTGTGTCCTCCTCCGACTCGCCCGTCGAGCCGGCGGCCGCGGCGCGTTCGACGACCGCTCCGGACTCCACGGCCTGGTCGAGGCCCGTGATCCCCAGATCGGCCGCGCCGTCGCGGACGTACTCCGGGATGTCCGCCGCGCGCGCAAAGAGGATGGAGACGTCCGGATCGACGGTGTCGGCGTACAGCTGTCTGTCGGCCGTCCGTTCGAGGTGGAGACCGGCGCGTTCCAACAGCTCGATCGTCGGCTCGTGGAGACGCCCCTTGTTGGGCACGGCGATTCGCATACCGGGACATCGCGGGGCGGGTGGAAACAGTTTTCGTCCGCCGCCGATCGCCTCACTCGTCGCCGGATCGGTCGTCGTCGTCCACGCTTCGCTCGCCACCACGCTCGACGGTTACCACGTGAACGTCGTCGGGATCGAACCCGACCGTCACGTCCCCCGCGATCGGATCCCGGGTTCGCGCGAGGAGTTCCCGGCCGTTCCACGCGAGGTGGACCCGGGTCGTCTCCCCGAGGAACTCGGCGCTCTCCGCGGTCGCTTTGAGTCGGTTGTCGGGCGCGTCGTGGATCGTTCCGTCCGCGTCGATCCGCAGCGCCTCCGGCCTCACGCAGACGGTGACCCGATCCCCGGAGCGGATCGATCGGCGTCCGGGATCCACGCGGACGGTCTCGCCGCCGATCTCGACCGGAACCGAAGGGGTTTCGGCAGGGTCGCTCGACCGGAGCGCGGTCCCCGAGAACACGTTGTTGTCGCCGACGAACTCGGCCACGAAGCGCGTCTCCGGCCGCCGATAGACGGCCTGGGGCGTGTTGACCTGTTCGAGGTGTCCCCCGTTCATGACCGCCACGCGGTCTGAGATCGCGAGCGCCTCCTCCTGGTCGTGGGTCACGTAGATGGTGGTGATGTCGAGCTCGCGCTGGATCGACCGCACCTGGAGCCGGAGGCGCTCGCGGAGCTTCGCGTCGAGGGCGCTCATCGGCTCGTCGAGAAGCAGGACGTCGGGCCCCGGCGCCAGGGCGCGGGCGAGCGCGACGCGCTGTCGTTGACCGCCCGAGAGTTCGTCGGGGTCCCGATCGGTCGCCTCCGGGAGATCGACCAGATCGAGCAGCTCCGCGACGCGTTCGGTCTCGGAGACGTCACCCGGCGGGTCGGAGAACCGAAGCCCGTAGGCCACGTTCTCGCCGACGGTCATGTGCGGAAACAGCGCGTAGTTCTGGAGGACGACGCCAACCTCGCGCTCCTCGGGCGGGACGCCCGACACGTCCCGGTCGCCGAACCGAACCGTACCGGCCGACGGCTCCTCGAAGCCCGCGATCAGCCGGAGCGTGGTCGTCTTCCCGCAGCCGGAGGGGCCGACGAGCGTGAAGAACTCGCCGCGAGGGACCCGTATCGACACCTCGTCGACGGCGGTCGTGTCGCCGTACCGACGCGAGACGGCCTCCAGTTCGACGGCGATCGGCGGGGAACTCTCAGATCCCACCGCCGTCACCCCCGAGCCGGTCGATCACGAGGAAGCTGGCGGCGGTGACGAACAGGAGAACGACGCCCATCGCGGTCGCGGGGCCGAGCCGCCGGCCGATGAACCGCTCCATCGCGACCGGCATCGTGTACTGGTCGGTCCCGGTCGCGAGCACGACGGTGGCCGAGAACTCGCCGACGGAGATCGCGAACGCGAACGCCGCGCCCGCGACGATCCCCGGCCAGACGAGGGGGAGTTCGACGTCCACGAGCGCGCGGATCCGGGAGGCCCCGAGCGCCCGTGCGGACTCGACGAGCGAGCGGTCGAGCGACTCGAGGCCGGGTGCGACGGTCCGAACCACGAACGGGTAGCCGGCCACGGCGTGTGCGGCGACGATCGCGACGGCGCCGCCGACGGCGATCCGCGTCCCGGCGACCTCCGCTCCGAAGACGAGCCCGCGGAGCAGCCCGAGCCCGACGACGATCCCGGAGACCGCGAGCGGCGCCATCGCCACGGCGTCGACGACCTTTCGGCCGCGGTACCCGCGGGTGCTGGAGACGGCGACGATCACGCCCATCGGCAACGCGACCGCGAGGGCGGCGAGCCCGAAGAGGAGCGAGTTTCGGATCGCGTCCCACGGCCGCACCTGAAACGCCGCCCCGGTCCGCTGCCGCTCGAGGAGGAACCGGTAGTGGTCGAGCGTGATCCCGCCGGGGTCGGTCACGCTGGCGAGGAGCATGCTCGCGATCGGCGCGAGGAAGACGATCCCGGCGAGCAGGACGTAGATTCCGAGTCCGGACCGGAGGAGGAGTTCCCTCGCCGAGCCGGTCGGCGGTCGGAGTGGGCGACGCGGAAGCGGGCGGATGCCCCGCGATCGGACCGTGTGTGCCGCCTCGTACCGGAGGTAGGCGTAGAGGATCGAAAGCGAGATGCCCAACTCGAGGAGCGCGAGCGCGGCGGCCTCCGTGTACTCGAGGTCGCGGACGAGCCGGTAGACGAACACCTCGACGGTCGCGAGCTCGAACCCCCCGAGCGCGAGCACGATGGGGAAGCTTCCGAACGTGAACACGAAGGCCAGCGCGGCCCCCGACAGCACCGCCGGATACAGCTGCGGCGCGACCACGTCGAGGAAGGCGCGGAAGGGGCTCGCACCGAGGCTTCTCGCGGTCTCGACCGCGCTCGCGTCGACCGACTCCCAGGCCGCGGTGGTGACGCGGGCGACGAGGGGCGCGTTGTAGAACGCGTGGGCGATCACGATGGCCTCGAGCGTGTAGAGCAGCTCGAGGCGGGGCAGTCCCACGGCGGCAAGCGCGGCGTTCAGCGTCCCCGTTCGCCCGAACGTGGCGACGAACCCCGTCGCGACCATGATCGACGGAAGCACGAAGGGGAGGATGGTGACGGAACGCAGCGCGCGTCGTCCGGGAAACTCGAAGCGGGCCAGCAGGTAGGCCCCCGGAAGCCCGAGCGCGACGCTCGCGCTCGTCGAGAGCGCGGCCTGATAGGCGGTGAACCCGACGATCCCGAGGTGTCGATCGGGTCCGAGGAGATCCCGGGCGGCCGCGACCGGGGACTCGCCCGTGAGGACCCGAGCGAGGTCCCCGAAGTAGAACGGATCGCGGAGGATCTCGAGGAACGCCGACGCCGTGACCCTCCCGTCGACGACGAGCGCCTCGACGAACACGGTCGCGACGGGGTAGTAGAACACGACGAGGAGAACGAGGACCGTGACCGCGGCGAGGACCGCGATCGCTCGCCGCTCGAGGCCGGCACGAACGCGGGCGAACGCAGTACGGAACCGCTCCAAACCGGCGTCGAACGACCCGTTTTCGTCGCGGGGTCGCTCATCGCGCGATCGGCCGCGGTCGGATCGGTCGCTCACCGTGGGCCCTCCCGATCTTCGGGGGCCGACGCGTCAGTTGCCACCGGCGAACTGGCGTTCCCAGGCGTCGACCCAGCCATCGAGCGACCCTTGTAGCTCCTCGTAGGTGAAGGTGACCGGTTCCGGCGGCTCCTTGGCGAGGTCGGCGTAGTCGTCGGGCAACTCGGCGTCGTCGGTCGCCGGGAACTGGACGTTTCGCTGGGCGATCTGGCCCTGCACCGCCGGGCGCAGGACGAAGGACATGAACTGCCTGGCGAGGTCGGGATCGGCGGCCTCCGAAAAGACCGCCATCCCCTCGGGGTTCGCGTAGCCCTGGTCGTTCAAAAACCGGATCTGGTGTTCATCGAGGTCGGCGCCGCTGTCGGCGGCGAACACCTGGTCCGTGGAGTAGGAGACGACCATCGGCGCCTCGCCGCCCGTCCAGGCGTCGTAGGCGTCGCTCCAGGAGCCGAGCACCCGCACGTCGTTCGCCTGGAGGTCCGCCCAGAAATCGAGGTAGTCGTACTCGCCCTCGTCGCCGAACTCGTGGACCGTGTGCAACAGGAACGCCCGGCCCGTGTCGCCGGAGGGCGTCTGGGCGATCAGGTCGCCGCGGTGTTCCTCCTCGAGGAGCCCCTCGAACGTCTCCGGCGCCTCGGTCTCGGTGCCGTCGTAGACCAGGCTGATGTAGCCCGTGTCGTATGGGATCGCCCGATCCGCGGGATCGAACTCGAGGCCCGACTTGACGGCTTCCGTCCCCTCGACGTCGCCCGCCTCGGCGAACAGATCGCCGTCGACGTTCTCGTCCACGCGGACCAGGTCGTCGGGGTTCACCCCGAGATAGAGGTCGGCCTCGACGTCGACGCCGGCGTTGTGCCGTTCGATGTAGTAGTTGAGGTCGTTCGGCGGCGTCTGCCAGACCAGCTCGGCGTCGAACTCCGACTCGAAGGCCTCCTTGAGCCACGCGCCCGGGCTCGTCGAGGGGGCGTCGATGAAGGCGCTGTAGGTCCCCACGACGAGGGTCCGCTCCCCGGGCGTCGAGGGCGTCCCGGTCACGTTTCCGTTCCCGCCGGCGTCGGGCGGCCGCTCCGTTTCGTCGGTCGATCCGTTTCCGTCCTCCGGGTCGGAACCCGAACACCCCGCGAGCCCCGCCGTCGCGGCGCCCGCGGCGGCCAGAAACGCGCGACGATCGAGGACGTCGCCGGCTCCGTGTTCGGCACGGCGGTCGGTCATTACCCGGTTGTTTCCGTCGGTGATACATAAACCGCGTGGCTCGGATCGGCGACGCTGAACGGGTGTGGTGTCGGGTTTCGGGTCGATCCTCGGCTGCGGAGTCTCGAGGCGACGCTTCGACGTCGGGTTTCCGACCGACACGGCTATCCGTCCCGCCCGCGAACCGAAGCGACGATGTCGGAGTCAACACGACGCGAGCTGCTCGCGGGCGCCGCGGCGGTCGGAACCGTGGGGCTCGCGGGCTGTCTGGGGGGACGCGACGGCGAGGTACCGCCGCCGGAGGTGACCGACGACCGCATCGAGGACTGGGAGCTCGTCGACGAGTCGAGCAGCACCATCCTCGAGGAGGAGGTCGGTCCGGTCACGGTCACCGCGCTCGAACACACGCGCGCATACGAACACCGTGGGGTCGCGGAGGCCGCCGCCGAGACGTTCGACTCGGACGGCTCGCCGGTCGTGTTCTTCGCCACGCGGGTCGACCTGCGGCCCGCGATCGACCAGCTCCCGCTCGGCGTCGGCCGGGACCGGGTGATGTCGCAGGTGGTGACGGCCGCGGACCAGGCGTTCCGTAGCCAGCTGTCGAGCGCCGGCCTCGAGGACGTCGAGCGGACGAACGAGGGGACCATGGACATCGCGACCGGCCACGAGGCGACCGCCTACACCTACCGCGGGTCGTTCGCCGCGACCTCGACGATCGACACCGGCTTCGGCGGAACGGAGGAGATCTCCGGAACCATCCAGATGGAGGGACGCCTCGCGGTCTGGCACGACGGGACCGACGTCCTGATCGCCGGCGGCGCCTATCCGGTCGAACGGATGACGGCCGCGATCGACGAGGGGCTCCCCGAGGGAGCGCCCGACGCGGAGGAGCTCGTCGACTCGGAGGCGCTTTCGGCCGACCCGGCGACATACGAGGAGGACGTCGAGGCGCTCATCGTCTCCGTGGAGTAGGCGACGACGGTCGCCGACTCCGGCGAGTAATCGTCGTCGGTTGCCGGCCGTCCGGCGTGGGGTCATCGCCGCCGATCCTTATTACCCCTCGGCACCCAGGGAGGGACGATGCCACAGCGACGGCACGTCCTGGGCGGGCTATTCGTGCTCGTTACGGCCGTGGCCATGGCCCTCCTGTGGACGGTCGCGGCGACCGTCTTCTTCGCCATCACCGTCGCGTACGTGCTCTCGCCGGTCCGTCGATGGGTCCGCCGACACGGCGCCTCGCGGCGGATCGCCTCGTTCGTTGCGACCATCGTCGGGTTCGTCGGCACCCTCCTCCTTTTCGCGCCCATCGGAGTCGTGTTGTTCCTCCGACTTGACGCCGTGATCGCGTTTCTCAACGAGGCGCCGGAGACCATTCCCATCGAGATCGGCGGCTGGTCGACGACCCTCGTCACCCAGGACGTGATCGCCGAGGCGGGCGACTGGCTCGTCGACGTGGCGACCGCGATCGCCGCCCAGATGCCCGTGTTGTTGATCAAGTTCGCGCTGTTCAGCTTCGTGGTCTACTCGATGCTTTACTACGAACAGCGAACGCGAAAGGCGCTCATCGCGCTCGTCCCGCCCTCCTACCGCGGGCTGGCCGACGCCCTCCACCGCCGCGCACGGCGAACCCTCTACGGGATCTACGTCGTCCAGGCGGCGACGGGCGTCGGGACGTTCCTTATCGCGATTCCGGTCCTCGTCGCCTTCGGGTACCCCTCGCCCGTCGCGCTCGCGGCGGTCGCCGGGATCCTCCAGTTCATCCCCGTGTTGGGCCCGAGCGTACTGATCGTGGCCCTGGCCGGCACCCACGTCGTGGCCGGCGAGCCGATCCTGGCGGTCGCGATCCTCGTGATCGGCGGACTCGTGATCGGCTGGGTTCCGGATCTGGTGATCCGCACGCGGCTCGCCGCCGAGACGGCGGACCTCGCGGCGAGCCTCTATTTCATCGGCTTCGTCGGCGGCGTGCTCACGGTCGGACCAATCGGGGTGATCGCCGGACCGCTCGTCGTCGCGCTCGTCTCCGAGCTCGCCGCCCAGCTCTCCGAGGAGTTCAATCGGCTCCCCGTGAGCGAGCGATCGTGACTCGGATCCGGCGTCGCTGAGTGCGCTGCACGCGGGAACCATCCGGGACGAGCTGATCGGGAGCCGACCGCCAACCGACGGGTATTCCCGCGCGCGCGAGCAACCGAGGGGTATACGATGAGCAAGGAATACATCGAGGTCCGGGGTGCCGAGGAGCACAACCTCTCGGACCTCGACGTCCGGATCCCGCGCGAGGAGTTCACGGTCGTCACCGGGCTCTCCGGGTCGGGCAAGTCGTCCCTGGCCTTCGAGACGGTCTACGCCGAGGGCCAGAGACGTTACATCGAGTCGCTTTCGGCGTACGCCCGGAACTTCCTCGGCCAGATGGACAAACCCCAGGTCGAGAGCGTCGAGGGGCTCTCGCCGGCGATCTCGATCGACCAGAAGAACGCCGCCAACAACCCCCGATCGACGGTCGGAACGGTCACGGAGCTCCACGACTACCTCCGCCTGCTGTACGCCCGCATCGGAAACCCGCACTGTCCCGAATGCGGCCACGAGGTCGGCGAGCAGTCCGCCCAGCAGATGGTCCGTCGGATCATGGAGCTTCCGGAGGGGACGAAAGCGGAGATCGCGGCGCCGGTCGTCCGCGACCAGAAGGGCGCCTTCGAGGACCTGTTCGAGGATCTCACCTCGCGGGGATACGCCCGCGTCGAGGTCGACGACGAGCGGTACGACCTCTCGTTCGACGACCCCGAGCTCGACGAGAACTACGATCACACGATCGACGTGATCGTCGACCGGATCGAGGTCTCCGAGGACGAACGTTCGCGGATCACCGACTCGGTCGAGACCGCCCTCGAGGAGGCCGGCGGCGTCCTCAAGGTGATCGTCCCCGATCCCCCCGCCGGTGCGGCCGACGATCTCGGCGGGTCGACGGCACGCTCGACGGGTGACCTGGCGGGAACGGCCGACGATGAGAAGTCGGACGACGACCCGGCGAACGGGGAGTCGAACGGCGCCGACCGGCTCGTCGTCGAGTTCTCCGAGGACCTCGCGTGCAGCCGCTGTCACATCGACTTCTCGGAGATCGAGACCCGGTCGTTCTCGTTCAACTCGCCCCACGGCGCCTGTCCCGAGTGTGAGGGGATCGGATCGACGAAGGAGGTCGACGAGGACCTCGTCGTCGAGGATCCCTCGAAGCCGATCAAGGACGTCTTCGAGGCGTGGTCGTACAACCGGTCGTACTACCGCACCCGGATCGACTCGGTCACGGCGCACTTCGGCGTCTCGGTCGAGACGCCCTTCGAGGATCTCGATCCGGACGTCCGCGAGCAGTTCCTCTACGGCACCGACGAGCAGGTCGTCTTCGAGCGGAAAACGAAGAACGGCGTTCGACGCAAGGAGAAGCGGTTCGAGGGCGTCATCCCGAACCTCCAGCGACGACACGTCGAAACCGAGTCGCAGTCGACCCGCGAGCACATCGAGGACTACATGGCCGTGACGACCTGTCCGGCCTGCGAGGGAACGCGCTTGAAGCCGCAGTCGCGCTCCGTGCTCGTCGACGACACGCCGATCACGGCGGTCAATCGGATGTCGATCGGCGAGGCCCGCGAGCACTTCGAGGGGATGGAGGCGACCCTCTCCGAGCGCGACCGGACCATCGCCGAGGAGATCCTCAAGGAGATCCGCGCCCGCCTCGGCTTCATGGAGGAGGTCGGCCTGGAGTACCTCACCCTCGACCGGGAGGCGTCGACCCTCTCGGGCGGCGAGAGCCAGCGGATCCGGCTCGCGACCCAGGTGGGATCGGGGCTGGTCGGCGTCCTGTACGTCCTCGACGAGCCGTCGATCGGGCTCCACCAGCGCGACAACGACCGGCTGTTGAACACCCTCGAGGGGCTTCGCGACCTGGGCAACACCCTGCTCGTGGTCGAACACGACGAGGAGACGATGCGCCGGGCGGACTCGATCATCGACATGGGACCCGGCCCGGGCAAGCGCGGCGGCGAGGTCGTCGCACAGGGCGACTTCGAGGCCATCTGCGAGGCGGAGGAGTCGGTCACCGGCGACTACCTGTCGGGGCGAAAGGCGGTTCCCGTCCCGGACGATCGACGCGAGCGCGACGGCGAGATCGTCGTCCGCGGCGCGCGCCAGCACAACCTCGACGACGTGGACGTCTCGCTCCCCCTCGGCGTCTTCACGGCGATCACGGGCGTCTCGGGCTCCGGCAAGTCCACCCTGATGCACGACGTCCTCTACAAGGGACTCGCCCGCGAGATGAACGACAACACCTCCGTCGATCCGGGCGACCACGACGCCATCGAGGGGATCGAGGAGATCGAGACGGTCCGGCTCATCGACCAGTCGCCGATCGGCCGTACGCCCCGCTCGAACCCCGCGACGTACACGAACGTCTTCGACGACATCCGCGAGCTGTTCGCGGAGACGAAGCTCGCGAACCGGCGCGGCTACGAGAAGGGTCGATTCTCCTTCAACGTCAAGGGCGGCCGGTGTGAGGAGTGCGGCGGGCAGGGCACGGTCACCATCGAGATGAACTTCCTCTCGGACGTCCACGTCCCCTGCGAGGAGTGCGGCGGCGACCGATACAACGACGAGACGCTGGAGGTGACCTACCGGGGCAAGACCATCGCCGACGTCCTCGAGATGAGCGTCGCGGAGGCCCACGAGTTCTTCGAGAGCCACGACGGCATCCGACGGCGCCTGCAGCTGCTTCGCGACGTCGGGCTCGGATACATGCGGCTCGGACAGCCCTCGACGACGCTTTCGGGCGGCGAGGCCCAGCGGGTCAAGCTGGCCGAGGAGCTCGGCAAGCGGGACGCCGGCGACACGCTCTACCTCCTCGACGAGCCGACGACCGGGCTCCACAAGGAGGACGAGCGCAAGCTGATCGACGTCCTCCACCGGCTCGTCGACAACGGAAACAGCGTCGTCGTCATCGAACACGAACTCGACCTCGTGAAGAACGCGGACCACGTGATCGACCTCGGACCGGAGGGCGGAGACGGCGGCGGGGAGCTCGTCGCGGCCGGCACTCCGGAGGCAGTCGCCGGGACCGAGGACTCACACACCGGCCGATACCTCCGTGACATGCTGCCCGCGGTCGACGCCGAGGGGCCCCGAAGCGACCGGCGAAAGCCGGCGACGGCGGACGACGACTGATCGCGATCGGAGTCTTGACCCCGCCCGGTGTACACGAATCGCCGCCCTCGACCACCGGCTCCGGGAGAACCGTTTTCACTGACGGCCTCCCGGATCCGGCATGGACGAGCCAGCGGAACCGGACGCGATCGACCGCGTGGCCGAACGGGCGCCCCTGCTTTCGGAATGTGGCGAGCGGTTCCGCGAGCGCGAGCCCTTCGCTGGCCTCACCGTCGGCGTCTCGGCACCGATCACCCCCCACACCGGCCTGTTCGTCGAGACGGTGGCCGCCGGCGACGCCGCGGCGGTGCTCGTGACCGGCGAGGCGGGGACGACCCACGGCGACGTCGTCGAGCGGCTGGCGACCCACCCGCGGATTCGAGTGCGCTCCGCTCCGGGGGACGACGAGGGAACGCTTCGGGAGGAACGCCACGAGCTGCTTTCGGCCGAGCCCGATCTGATCGCCGACGACGGCGCCAACCTCATCGAGCCGCTCTGTGAGGAGCGCCCGGCGATCGCCCGCGGCGTTCGCGGCGCCTGCGAGCAGACGACCGGCGGGATCACCCGGATTCGGGCGCTCGCCGAGCGGGAGGCCGTTCCGTTTCCGATCTACGACGTCAACGGCGCGCCGATGAAGCGGCACTTCGACAACGTCCACGGCACCGCGGAGAGCTCTATCTCGGCGATCGCGAGCCTGACGAACGCCCTCGTCGCGGGCTCGAAGGCGGCGGTGATCGGCTACGGTCACTGTGGAGGCGGGATCGCGGACAAGCTTCGGGCGCTCGGGGCGCGAACGACCGTCGCCGAGATCGATCCCCGGGCCGCGCTTCGCGCGCTCGCCGACGGACACGACGTCGCGCCGGCGGCGGAGGCGGTTCAGGACGCGTCGCTCGTGATCACGGCGACCGGCCGACCCGACGTCCTCGGCCGCGAGACCTTCGAGGCGATGGCCGACGGGGCCGTCCTCGCGTCGATCGGAAGCGAGATCGAGATCGACGTCGACGCGCTCGCGGAGCTGGCGCTCGATCGCACGCGGCCGGAGCCCGGGGTCGAGCGATTCCGTCTGCCGGACGGGCGGACGATCCGGCTGCTCGCGGACGGACGGGTCGTCAACCTCGCGTCCCCGGAGGGCGCCGGAAACCCGATCGAGGTGATGGACGCGACCTTCGCGGTGATGGCGCGAAGCCTGGAGACGCTGGCCGAGGGCGTCGATCTCGCTCCGGGGCTCCACCCGGTCCCCGAGCGGCTCGATCGGGAGATCGCCCGCCGAAAACTGGCCGCGATGGACGTGACGATCGATGGACGGACGAGGTGAGGGAAGGCCTACTCGGCGTCCGCCCGTTCCGTCACGTCGATGAACGACGCCGGCGGCGCCAGGTCGCGACGCCCGCCGAGGGTTATCACGAAGAGGACGCCGACGCCGACGACGTAGGCCGCCAACACCGGGATCGTCACGAGGAACATCGTCACGATGTCGGCCGGCGTGAACGCGGCGGCGAAGGTCAACGCCGCGATGGTCACCTCCCGCCATCGGGTCCGGAAGGCCGCATACGGGATCCCCGCGGAGTTCATGATAACCATCATCACGGGGATGTCGGCGAGGACGCCGATCCCGAGCGTCGTGTAGATGATGAGCCAGAGGAAGTCGTTGATCCGGTAGGTGATCACCATCCGGGCGTCGAGCGCGTCGGTGACGAGATACGAGATGATCCCGGGCGCGATGTACGCGTACCCGAGCGCGAATCCGCCGACCAGTCCCACGGTGAGCGCGCCGACCCACGCGAAGATACGCCGCCGGTGGCCCCGGACGATCCCGCGATCCCGAAGTGCCGGCCAGGCGTAGTAGGCCACGACGGGAAGCGTGAGGAGGAGGCCGACGAGCACCGAGAACTTCACCATGAAGATGAGCGCCTCGACCGGATGGAGGGTGATCACCGTCACCTGGCCGGCGTCCAGCTGATCGGGGACCCGATCGAGGAAGTCGGCGCGAACCCCGCCGAGCCCGCCGAGGTACAGCCAGGTAAACGTCACGCCCATCACGGCGATGAACCACGCGACGATCCGGAACGACCGGGACCGCAGCGAGTCGAAGATGAACTTCAGGTCCGTGTAGTAGCCGCCGATGTCCTCCTCGTCGGTGTCCTCGGCGAAATCGTCGATGAACGTCGTGCTCGCGCGCGAGGCCCGGTCGGTGACGTTTCCGATCACGCCGCCATCCCCACCGCCTCCCCCGCTTACGCCCCCGTCCCCGCCGGAGTCCGTCGAACCGTCGGTCGACCCCGAAACGTCGAGGTCGTCGTGGAGGGCCGGGTGGGTGGTGTCGTCCGATCTGGGATCGTCCGCGGTCTCCGCGTCCCCTCCGGCATCGTCTGTTGTCCCATCGTCCGGTGTCCCGGCGTCGTCCGTCTCCGTGTCGTCCGTCGCGTCCGCCGCGTCGAACCGGTCGAGGACCGCGCGTGCGGTTTCGGGGTCGTCCTCGTCTATCGCCTCGCCCGCGATGGCAAGCGCCTCCTCCTCGCTCAGGGCCTCGAAGGCCTCCTCGGGCGCCGCACGAACGCCGGCGGCGTCGAGTTCGCGCAGGTCGATCGCGGTCGGGTCGCCGTATCGGGCGCCGGCGGCGGTCGCATCGAGGTTCCGGTAGATGGCGCCCAGGAGCGCGAGGAGGAAGAAGACCGCGGCTACGATCGTCGCGTACAGTCCGAGCACGACGGCGGGATCGAGGCCTCCCACGCCCCCGGGCGGAGAGATGCGTCGCGAGCTCCCGGCCAGCGCTATCAGATCGTTCGCCGCCTCGCGGCCGCCGTATTCGTAGAAAGCGTAGACGATCGCGGCGCCGAGGACCGTTGCGCCGGCGACGAGGTTCCAGTGTCCGCGAGCGGAGGCGACGGGGTCGATCCGGTCCGAGGAGCGTTTCGCCGTGACCACGACCTTCGCGAGATAGAGGCTGAACCCGTAGAGGGCCGTGAGCGGGACCGCCCACATGATCTGGGTGAACGGATCCGGCGGCGAGAACATCGCGCCGAAGACGAAGATGCCCACGACCGCGTGGCGCCACTTCTCCCGGAAGGTCTCATAGGAGACGATCTCGGCGTAGGAGAGCCCGGTGATCAAAAGCGGCATCTGCCCGGCGAGCCCGAAGGAGATTGACAAAAAGACGATGAACTCCGTCCACATCACGATCGAGTAGCTCGGGTTGAAGCCGGCGTCGAGCCCGAACTCCGCGAGGAACGCGAACATCACGGGGAAGAAGACGAAGTAGCCGTAGGAGAGCCCGGCGAGGAACAGGGCGGTGGCGAGGAGGCCGATCGCCGCGATCTTCCAGCGCGGGATCGGCGACTGCGGCCACATCCCGCGTTCTCGAAGGCCGTCGCGGGCGAAGTAGACGAGGACGGGGAACGCGACGACGGCGCCGACGACCATCCCGATCTTCGCCTGCAGGAGGATCACCTCGAAGGGGGTCTGTGCGATGATCTCCAGCTCCGATTCGACGTCGACGGGCATGTTCGCGGCGGTGATGCCCTTGAGCGCGTCCCAGATGTACACCCGAAGCGCGTAGAAGGTCGCGATAAAGGCGATGAGGAAGACGACGAAGACCTTCTGGAGGTCCTTTTGGACCGACCGGAGGATCGCCGCCGCCGAGTCGCGACCCGCCGAAAGCGCCTGCTGGGTGTCCTCGTCGAGCGCGCTAGCCATACCGGGTCGAACGCTCGTCCCGGTTATCAACCTTTTCGAACGCACGTCGTGGTTTTCGAACACGCCGAGGCGTCGATCGAACCGACGTCACACCCTCGTCTCGACGTCACGTCTCGAAGCCATCCAAAAAGGCCTATAATAACCCGGGGGCCAACAACGAACGAATGGGTGAGGACTCGCCTTCGCGAGAGCCGCCGGCGGACGACCCGTCGCCGGACGCCGACGACCCCTCGGTCGCCGACGCGACGACGGACGAGGACAGCGGCGGGTCCGAGGATCCGGACGAGTACCGCTCCGAGCCGGACGATCACGACGATCGCGACGGTCGTGGCGACCCCTCGACCGAAAGCGACGGGGACGACGGAGCGAACGGATCCGACGAGAACGGAAGCGACCGCGGGGCCAACGGGTCCGACGGGAACGACGACTCCGACGATGACGACGATCCGAATGGGAAACCCGACGCCACGGAAGTCGAGGACGTGACGGATGAACCGGACGACGGTGCCGGCGTTGAAAGCGGAGGCGACGCGGACGGAGACGTCGACGATGACGAGGACGAAGGCGACGAGACTGACGAGGACGCCGGATCCGGTGTCGAGGACGACGAGGACGATGAAGATGATGAAGATGACGAGGACGACGACGACGAGGATGACGACGAGGACGAGGGAGACGACGGGGATGACGACGCCGATGTGGGCGACAACGCCGACGAGGATGACGAGGCCGAAGATGCACCTCGCGGTGTGAACGAGCCGACGGTGAGGGGCGACGATCCGGACGACCCTCTCGTCGAGGGACCCGACTCCGACCAGGAGATGCCGCTGGCGGAACACATCGAGGAGATGATGCGACGGCTCGGGATCGTCTTTCTCGTCGCGGGGATCGCCGTCCTGATCGCGTTTCCCTCCTCCAGCGATCTGATCAACTACTTCTGGTCGTACCACATCCCCGAGCCGAACGCGAACCGGCCGCGGCTGTACGCGCCCCTCGAACTCGTGTTGACCCGGCTCAAGGTCGCCGGGCTTGCCGGCGTCGTCGTGGGACTGCCGGTGTTCGTCTACCAGACCTATCGGTTCATGCGTCCGGGGCTCTATCGCCGCGAGCGGCGCTACTACATCGCCGCCATTCCGACGAGTCTCGTTCTCGGGACCATCGGGATCCTCTTTGCGCACTTCCTCGTCCTGCCGGCGATCTTCAGCTACTTCACCACCTACACCTCCGATGCCGCCGTCATCGCGTTCGGGCTCGCGGAGACGTTCAACCTCATCATCGTCATGATGTCGTTCATGGCGATCGTCTTCCAGATCCCGCTTTTCATCATGCTCGCGATCATGATGAACCTCGTCACCCGCCAGTGGCTCGAGGACAAGCGGCTCATCTTCTGGGGGGTCTTCTTGGGGATCGCCTTCCTGTTCAGCCCCGACCCGACCGGGATGGCCCCGATCATCGTCACGCTCACCATGATCGTGCTCTACGAGGGCACGCTCGCGCTCCTGCGGTGGACCGGGAACTGACCGATCCGTGGCCTGATCGGCCACCGATCGGCGATCCGACTTGCGACTCGATCTGGACCCCGTCCGCCACCCCCGAACCCGGAACTCCCCGTTCCGCGAGAGGAGGGTTCTTAGGTGATGACGACGAAGACGCGTCGTAATGGCCCAGGCCGGCAATCAGGATCTCACGGAGCGGTTCATCCAGTTCTATCGGAACTACTACCGCGAGGAGATCGGCGAGTTGGCACAGCGGTATCCCAACGAGCAGCGGTCGCTGTACGTCGACTACGACGACCTCTTCCAGTTCGATCGCGACCTGGCCGAGGACTTCCGCAGCCAGCCCGAGCAGATGCGCGAGTACGCGGAGGAGGCGCTGCGGCTCTACGACCTGCCGGCGGACGTCGGGCTCGGCAAGGCCCACGTGCGGGTCGAGAACCTGCCCGACAGCATCGACATCCGCGGCATCCGCGTCCACGACAACCACATCGGCCGGCTCGTCTCCGTGCGCGGAATCGTTCGCAAGGCGACCGACGTCCGCCCGAAGATCACGGACGCCGCCTTCGAGTGTCAACGCTGCGGGACGATGACCTACATCCCCCAAAGCGACGGCGGCTTCCAGGAGCCACACGAGTGTCAAGGCTGTGAGCGACAGGGGCCCTTCCGGGTGAACTTCGACCAGTCGGAGTTCATCGACTCACAGAAGCTCCGCATCCAGGAGTCGCCCGAGGGACTGCGCGGCGGCGAGACGCCCCAGGCGCTCGACGTCAACGTCGTCGACGACATCGCCGGAAAAGTGACGCCCGGGGACCACGTCACCGCCGTCGGCGTCCTCCACATAGAGCAGGTCGAACAGGGCAACGAGAAGTCCGCGATCTTCGATCTGTACATGGACGGCGTCTCCATCTCCATCGAGGACGAGGAGTTCGAGGACATGGAGATCACGACCGAGGACAGAGCCGAGATCGTCGAACTCTCGAACGACCCGGACGTCTACGGAAAGATGGTCGAGTCGATCGCGCCCGCGATCTACGGCTACGAGGAGGAGAAGCTGGCCATGGTGCTCCAGCTCTTTTCGGGCGTGACGAAACACCTCCCCGACGGATCGCGGATCCGCGGCGACCTCCACATGCTGCTCATCGGAGACCCTGGAACGGGAAAGAGCCAGATGATCTCCTACGTCGAGAACATCGCACCCCGCTCCGTCTACACGTCCGGCAAGGGGAGCAGCGCGGCGGGCCTTACGGCCGCCGCGGTTCGCGACGACTTCGGCGACGGCCAACAGTGGTCGCTGGAGGCCGGCGCGCTCGTGTTGGCCGACAAGGGGATCGCGGCGATCGACGAGCTGGATAAAATGGACGCCGGCGATAGGTCGGCGATGCACGAGGGGCTCGAACAGCAGAAGATCTCCATCTCGAAGGCCGGCATCAACGCCACGCTCAAGAGCCGGTGTTCGCTGCTCGGCGCGGCGAACCCCAAGTACGGCCGGTTCGACCAGTACGAGCCGATCGGCGAGCAGATCGACTTGGAGCCCGCGCTCATCTCGCGGTTCGACCTCATCTTCACGGTGACCGACCAGCCGGACCCCGAACACGACAGCCGGCTCGCAAAGCACATCCTGAAGACCAACTACGCCGGCGAGTTGAACACCCAACGCGAGGAGCTCGCCACCTCGGAGTTCACGCAGGCGGAGGTCGACGGCGTCACGGAGGAGGTGGCGCCCGCCATCGACGCCGACCTGCTGCGGAAGTACATCGCGTACGCGAAGCGGAACTGCTACCCGACGATGACCGACGAGGCCAAATCCGCCATCGAGGAGTTCTACGTCGACCTCCGTTCGAAGGGCGTCGACGAGGACGCGCCGGTTCCGGTGACGGCTCGACAGCTCGAGGCGCTCGTGCGGCTGGCCGAGGCGAGCGCCCGCGTTCGGCTCTCCGATACGGTCGACCGGGAGGACGCCGAACGCTCGACGAACATCGTCGAGTCGTGTCTCAAGGACATCGGCGTCGATCCCGAGACGGGACAGTTCGACGCCGACGTGGTCGAGACGGGGACCTCGAAGAGCCAGCGCGATCGCATCAAGAACCTGAAGGGACTGATCGCGGAGATCGAAGAGGAGTACGAGGAGGGGGCCCCGGTCGATGAGGTCCTCGAGCGCGCGGGCGAGGTCGGGATGGACCCCGGCAAGGCCGAGGACGAGATCGAGAAGCTGCGTCGCAAGGGTGAGGTGTACGAGCCGACCCAAAACCACCTCCGGACCACCTAGATGGACCGGATATCCGCGATCAGGAACCTCGAGGACGCCCTCCGGGAGTTCGATCACGGCGAGGCGACCCTCGAGGAGACGGAACGACGCGCCGTCGCCGTCCTACGCACCTACGCGACGGAGTTCGAGGGGTCGACCGACGTCTACAGGGCCGTCGGGCCCGACCCCGCCGGCGGAACCGTGGTGGTCGCTCCCTCGAAGGCGGCCGCACGCGCACGGATCGCAGAACGGATCGTGTCGATGTCGGCCGCCGGGACGGACGAGTGCGAGCCGTCCGACGCTCCCGAGTTCGAGGTCGAACGGCTGTAGCCGGGGAGGTTGACACCGGAGTTCGGGACCGATAGACGTGTCGACGAACCGATCGGATTTTACGAAAACAGTAGGACTTAATTCATCGTTATTCCTCCGGGGAGGCGTGCTACTGGTGATGGTGTACTCCCGGAGGGCGCGAACCGCGCTCCGGAACGCGTGTCGGGGCCACGATGACGTCGTCGTACGGCGGTTCGGGCGTGCGGCGATCCTCGAGGAGAACGCGTACGGCGCGTTCTTGGCCCTTCGGCTGCGAGCCGAACACGGGGGGGACGTACAGATCGAGCGAACGAGGCCCTTCAACGAGTTCGAGGCGGTGGATCCGGACGTTCGCGAGGCCGCGGTCGCGTACGCGGATCGCGAATCCCCCTCGACGCCGTACGCGAAGTTCGCTGCGGGCACGCCACACCCGGATCCGGCCACCCTGCGCGAGCGGTCGCTTTGATCCGCGAACGCGACGTGGCCCCGGCGTGGATCCGCATCGGCGGGATCCGGCGATCTGGCGTGGCGATCGACCTCCGGGACGTTCCAGAGTCGATCGAGATCGAACCACCGGATCTCGTCTCCCAGCTGTTGGCCGCGATACGTCCCGCATCGGGCTGTCGTCTCGACACCCGAACCGGCGGAGTGCGTCGTGGAGCCGGAGAGATCGACATCGACGTCGACTGTGTCGCCCCGTCGACGCCGATGGCGCTCGATCGCGTCGGGTCGCGTGGATCGTTGCGTTCGACGTTCGCTGCGGCGGCGCGAACGATCGGGTGGACGTCCACCGCGGCAAGCGAGCTCGCGGACCGCCGACTGGAACTGTCACGGCTCGAGGTTCCGACCGTCGAGATCGAGGCGGCGCGGCGTCGGGTCGCCGAGACGGGCACGGACGTCGACCGACTCCGGGAGGAGATCGCGACCATTCGCGGGGAGCTCTCGACCCGGCGTGAACTCGAGGCCGATCCGGACCCCGCTCGCGAGCGCCTCGCGGAGGCGACGGCGAATCTGGCCGAGACCGAGACGGTACACATCGCGGCACGCCAGGAGCTCGAACGCGCTCGCCGACGCGCTCGACACGCACGCGACGTCCGCGAACGACGACTCCGACTCGAGGACGAGATCGGCAACCTGGAGCGGGCGGCCCGCCGGCAGCTGGCTCGCCGGCTGTCCCCCGTGGTCCACGATCGATTGGCGGGACTGCCCGTCGAGACGGCGTTCCCCGCCGAGACGTCTCCCGTCGAGTCGGACGAGGAGAGGGTCGGCGACCTTCGAGACACCCCGCTTCTCGCCGCGCTCGCCGCGAGTGCCATCGCCGGTCGGCGTGCGCCCGTGGTATCCGTCTCCGGCGGGCGTTCGAACCTCGGAGATGATCCCCTCGATGGGGCGGCGGCGTCGATCGCTCGACGATTCGGCTACCCGATCGTTCGGGTGTGACCCGGACACGCGAGACTCGAGCTTCGGGCACGCGAGCGTTGATATACGAACGGGCGGCAACGGGCGTATGGACCTGTCGTGTGCCCTCGAGACTCGGGGCGGGCTGGCGATCGTGACCGGGCGGCTTCGAAACGACGCCGACGCTCGAAAGCGCGTTCGAGTCGAGAACGCGCTCGACGGCCCCGTGTTGCCTCCCCGGCGTCGTGGCGTGCCCGAGCCGGGGTGGGACGCCGACGGATACACCTGTAGACTCGCGCCCGGATCCACGAGGGCGTTCGGATACGTCTGTGTCGCCACCCCCTCGCGTACCGAGCAGCCGGCACGGATCGATACGGTGGAACCCACGACGGGGGACCCCATCGACCATCCGACGGTCGTCGCCCGCCGAACGCTCGGCGGCCACAGACCGCCTCGGGACTGTCTCGCGCGGTCGGGCAACGACATTGGCGGCACGGCGACTCCGGCGAACTATCCGCCCGAGAAACCGGATCGAGGGGGATCTGACGCGGCTGACCGAAGACGCTTCGACGCCCTCCCGGATCGGATCGCGGATCGCCTCGATCGGCTCGAGCGGGTCGAGGAGAACACGCTCGAATCCGCGACCCGTACCGTCTCCGAGTTCGGCGGTCTTGGGTCACTCCGTCGCGAGCTCGCGGTTGGACGCGGACGTCGATCGGCTTCGAGCGCTTCGGGATCGATGCGGGACGCTGATCGAACGCCACGAGCGTCTCGAGGTGCCGACGGAGGCCCTGGAGCGGCTGGCGTGATCGTCGCCGTCGCCGGCGGCAAGGGCGGGGTGGGAAAGACCACGGTCGCCTACAACCTGGCGGCCGCACGCGCCGGTGTGGTGATCGACGCGGACCTGAGCATGGCCGACCTGCCCGAGGGGTCCGGCCCCGACCTCCACGACGTGCTCGCCGGACGGGCGACCCCGCGGGAGTGTCTCCGAGGCGGACCCGTGACCGTGTTGCCCTGTGGCCGCTCGCTGGCCGGCGCGCGAGCGAGCGATCTGCGACGGCTCTCGGGCGTCCTTCGATCCATCGAGCGGGATCACCGGACGGTGATCGTCGACTGTCCGGCGGGTCGACGGGCCGATGCGGGCGTTCCGCTGGCGGCCGCCGACCGCTGCGTGCTCGTCGTCTCCCCGCGGGCGTTCGCGCTTCCGGACGCGATCCGAACGCGCGAGATGGCGCGGCAGTTCGGAACGGGGCTGTCCGCGGTCGCGATCAACCGGGTCGTCGAGCCCCCGCCGAAGGCACGGATCGCCGACGCGCTCGGCGCGCCGGCGGAGGCGATTCCGGCGGATCCGCGCGTGGCCCGCTCCGTGATCGAGGAGCGACCGATCGTCACCGCCGCCCCGGAGAGCGAGCCGGCAGAGGCGATCACGTCGCTGGCGAGCCGACTCTAAACGCGATCGACGCGGGACGCGAAACGACGTTCGTGGGATGCGAAAAGACCGTTCGAGGGCGGACGCGAAACGACGTTCGTGGGACGGCGGAAAAACGCGGCCGGTCAATTCGGAGAACGCACGTCGTCGGTTCTCGCGTTCGCCCTATCGGATCACTCCTCGGCGATCGCCGAGGCGCGCTCGCGGAGATCGACGTACGTCTTCCGGACGGTGACCGGCGTCACGTCGGCGACCTCGGCGGCCTGCTGTTGGGTCACGTCGCCGCCCCCCTCGCGACTCGCGGTGTAGAGACACGCGGCGGCGACGCCGGAGGGGTTTCGTCCCCCGACGAGCCCCTCGTCGACAGCCGTTTCCGCGAGTTCGCGGGCGCGCGACTCGATCCACGACGAACAGTCCAGCTTCGAGGCGAACCGCGGGAGGTACTCCGCCGGATGGACGGCGCCGATCGGCAACCCGAGCTCCCGGTTCATCGCCGCGAACGCGGCCCGGTGTTCGTCCTCCGTGGCCTTCGCGGCCGCACACACCTCGGGAACGGTTCGTGCGACGTTGGCGGTTCGAGCGGCGACGTAGACGCTCGCGGACGCGAACCCCTCGATGGACCGCCCGCGAAGGAGGTCGGCGTCCTGGGCGGACTCGAAGAGCGTACACGCCCTGTCACGGACGGGGTCCGGCAGCCCGAGGACGTCGGACAGCCGACGGATCTCCGTGAACGCGTAGACGCGGTTGCGATCCCGTTTCGACCCGATCCGCGCGCGATTGTGCTGGGTCCGCATCCGGGCGATCCGACGACGTTTGCGCGAGGTCGCCCTGGTCGCCCGTCCGATCTCCGTCGAGAGTCCCCGATCGTGGCGCGCACGCGTTCGCGGCGCGCCGGTCCGTTTCGGATCGGTCGTGTCGTCCGCGAAGGAGCGCCACTCCGGCCCGTGGTCGATCCGGTCCTCCGAGACGACGAGTCCGCACTCCGAACAGACCGTTTCCGTTCCCTCAACTCTGAGACGGCCGCCACACTCCGGACAGACGGGTCCACTCACCTGAGTCGTGCTGGTCTGACTCATCACGAGTGAACCTTGGCCCCGATCGCATACTTAAACCCGGGAGGGATCGGGGGGATCAACGCCGGCGCGCGCGGTCGAACCGACCGGTCACCGATAGGTTCCGCGGACCGACGTTCCTTCGCTTCGAACCGAAGACGAATTTTTAAATACGATATCGTGGAAGCAACCGTGTGACGCTCTCGGATATCGCGGCGGGCATCGAGGTGACGGCCGAGCAACGCGACCGGGGCGCTGCGGTCGTCGACGACACCGGCGTCGATCCGATAGACCGGCTCGCGGAGCACGCCGACGCCCTGCCGTGTACCCCGGCGGCGACGGCGACGCTCGTCGAGGCCTACACCGCGGGCGCGAGCGTTGGCGAGGCCGCTCGCGAGGCGAACGTCGCCCCGATGACGGCCGCGAAGGCGCTTCACCGGTGCGGGATCGACGGACTGCATCCCCTGGCGCCGACACGTCGGGAGATCGTTCGCGAGTGGCTGTCCGGACGCTACTCGCGAAGCGACGCCCTCGCGCTCGTCGGCGGGGACGAGGCGGACTTCGCGCTTTCGACTTACATCGAGACCCACGACCCGATCCCGGAGATCGCCGAGGCGCTCTCGGCCGCGAGCGACGTCGACGGCGGCGTGTGCGCCCTCGGCGGATCGATTTCGCTCCCCGACGATCTCCGATAGACGCTCCCGCTCCTCGAGATCGCCTCCCGCAGCGATCGCCGGCGGGACCCCTCACCGAAGCCGGTCGAGTAGCCGCTCCTCCTCGAAGTCGACGTCGACGGTCGTCTCGAAGCACGTCTGGAAGGCGGCCGCCACCGCGACGGCGTACGCGCCGTTTCGTTGATCCACCACCGGACGCATCGCCGACGGATCGGGATCCGGGAGGACGGCGTCCGCCGCCGCGATCGGTTCGCCGGTCGCGATGGTGACGTCACGTTCGGCTCCGACGTCCGCGAGCCGTCCACGGAGACGCTGGAGCGCGTCGCGGCCGTGATCGGTGCCGGGCGTCACGGCGGCGACCCGCTCCGCCGCCGTGACCGCCGCGACGGCCGGATTCGTGGCCACGGGCGGCGTGTCGACGACGACGTGGTCGGCGGTCGTCCTCGCCTCCTCGATCCGGGAGGCGAGCGCCCTCGCCGGCTCCGCGGCCTTCGCCCGTGCCAGCCGTTCGAACGGGGCTCGAACCGGAACGACGGACAGCGTTCCCGGCCAGTCCCCCTCGATCCGGTAGGTCGCATCGCGCAGGGGACGGTCCGTGTCGTCGACGAGGAGGCGCGTCAGATCCGGCGCGATCCGTCCGGACACGTACTCCGAGAGCCCTTGGGTCGCGTAGGCCGCGTCCACCACCGTCACGCTCCGGCCGCAGAGCGCGCCGATGGCCGCCAACTCCACCGCGGTTCGGGTCGTCCCGGCGCCGCCGACCGCGCCCACGACCGCGAGCGTCGTCTCACTCATACGTGTCCGCAGGACGGCGCCGGGTTAAACGATCGGAACGTGGCAACGGGCGTGGCGGGACGCAGCGTCGGGCGCCTCGAACTGGAGCGTCCCTCGTCGCGGGTCAGGCCGAGCGGATGGCGTCGGCGATCGCGTCGATCTCCCCGTCCGATAGGTCCGGACGGTCCCCCGCGACCGCGTGGATGGGCGCCCCGCCGTCGCCCTCGAAGCGCGGCACGACGTGGACGTGGACGTGGGGTACCTCCTGGCCGGCGGCCTCGCCGTCGTTGATGCCGACGTTCGCGGCGTCGGCGTCGACCGCGGATCGGATCCGCGGGGTGAGCTCCGTCACCACGTCGAACACCTCGCCGGCGAGGTCGGCCGGAAGGTCGCCGATCTGGCCGTGGTGCGTCTTCGGGATGACGAGGGTGTGGCCCGGCGCGAGCGGGTTCGCATCGAGGAACGCGAGCGCGCCGTCGGTCTCGTGAACGGTTCGGGCCGGGATGTCGCCGTCGACGATCGAACAGAAGATACAGTCCTCGGACATGTCCGAGGGATCGATGCGGCGGCGTATGAAGGTTTCTGCCGCCTCGACGACGTTCGATCCTCCACGCCGTGTCTCCCGTTCGACGGTCACTTCCCGAGCGCCCCGACGGTCACTTCCCGAGCGTCCCGACGGTCACTCCTCGAACTCGGTCAACTCGGGGTCCGCGTCGTCGTCGATCTCCGCGAAGACGGTCCGGTAGGTCTCGCGGTACCGCCAGATCTTCCGAAGGAGGATGAAGCCGAAGATCCCGTCGAAGACGAGCACGTAGACGACGAACGAGGGGAGCGATCCGAGCCCGGTGACGGCGCCGATGATCCCGGCTCCGAGCCCGACCGTCGAGTTGTAGGTGGCGTGGATGAGGGCGGCGATGAGGATGCCCTTCACGACGAGCGGTCCGCGGTGGTCGGGGTTGAACTTCGCCAGACCGAGGTAGTAGCCGGCGAACGACGAGTAGATGACGTGGCCCGGGCCGGCGAACGCCCGGACCGCCGCGATCCCGTCTCCCGCGCCGAGGATCGCCAGGCTGATCCCCATGTCGACGGCGTCGACGCTCCGGGAGATGTAAAGCAGGTTCTCGATCGTGGCGAACCCCAGTCCGGCCACCGCCCCGTAGACCGCGCCGTCGATCACGGCGTCGAACCGCGCGTCCGTGTAGGCGTACAGCCGGACCGCGAGCAGCTTTACGGTCTCCTCGACCGGCCCGACGACGAGGAAGAAGAAGCCGACCTGGCCGATCGCGTTGAAGGGGCCGAACGCGCCGGTGACCGCGGAGTTGAGCACCGCCGCGAACGTCGCCGTCAACACGGCCAGCAGGAACGTGGCGACGAGAAGGGACAGCGGCTCCGTCGTGGTCGCGTCCGAGTACCACACGTAGCCGGCGATCGCCGCCGCCGGGACGGCGGAGAGTATCGTCAGGATGCGAACGATCGGATCGCCGAACGCCCCGATCGCACCGATCCCGGCCAGGATCGAGAGGGCGATCAGGATCACGAAGGCCTTCGCGCCGACCGTGATGCTCCAGTATCCGGAGACGACGACGCGATCGAGGAGCGTTCGTGGCTCCCAGGTGGCGACGTCGTAGAGGTCCATGCTCCCGTCGGACGCCGACTCGATCGGATCGGACGGATCGCTCATGCGTGTTCGCTCCATTGATCCCCATCCAGTAAGGTGTTCCTCCGGTCGGACGCATTCGACCGGCTCCCGGATCGGGTCGCCATCCGACCGCGGCCGCGAACCGCGAGGCTTCAAAACCCCGCCGTCCGTACCGCGGGTATGCACTTCGATCCGCGCACCCAGCAGGCGCTTCGGGAGGCGGGGCTGGACGCCGAGGCGATCCGGGCGGCGAGCGACCGAGCGGCGGAGCTCGTCCGCGAGGACGCCGACGCCATCGAGGCGTTCTTCGAGGACGGGGGGACGTTCCACTCGGACATGGAGACCGCACACGGCCCCGACGGCCCGGTCGAACACGTCGACCTCTACACCCACGGAGGCGACCTTCGCGGCTACCTCTCGTTCGACTCGTGGGGGGCCTACGTCGAGGACGGACGGGTCCTCTCGGAGGAGGTCGTCGAGTTGACCCTCGGACCGACGGTCCACGACCGCGTGCGCTTCGTCCGGGACCCCGCGGACCTATGAACGTCAGGATCCGCGGGATCTACGCGACGGCCCTCACGAAGCTGTTTCTCGCGGCCGGCCACGAGGTCGTCGACGCCTCGCCGCCGATCCGCGAGCGCTTTCGCGAGACGGACGGGACCGGAGTTCGCGGCCCCGCCGCCGTCGACGTCTCGATCCGGACGACGGACGACCGGGAGGGCGTCGGGGCTCACGGCGAGTTCGCGGCGGTCGAGGCCGTCGCCGATCGACTGTCAGGGGTCGGGATCGACGCGTTCGTCTGGCCGGACCCGACCCCGTTCGGGAGCGTCTTCGACGGCGAGGTGACGGAGACGCTCGGCGGCGGCGCGGTCGTCCGACTGGCGGACGACATCACGTCGATCGAGGAGCGTCTTCGCGAGCGTCGCGGGGCGGGCGACTCGACCGACGAGACGGACGATCCAACCGACGAGGCGAACGTCCCCGAGATCCGCGGACTGCCGGGCGACGACCGACCGATCGAGGGATACCTCCCCTACGGCGCGACCGACGAGCGGATCGAGGTCGGCGACACGATGCGGGTGCAGGTACGCGAGTCCGCGCCGCCGTGGGGGGACCGCCGCCCCGAGCTCGATGCGAACATTCGGGTGCCGGGGACCCTGGCGTCGCTCGTTCCCGGCGAGGGCGTGCGCGTCGAGTCCCACGACGAGGCGGCGGGCCGCGAGCTCGCGGGGATGGTCGACCTTCTCGGGCTGGAGCCGCCGGAGGGATGGGGCGTCGTCTGGCACCGTCCCGCCGTCGACGCCGGAATGGACGCGCTGGAGGCGGGGCTGTCCCGGGCCGTGGAGCGGGTCGAGGGGATCGCCGCGGCACGCGAGAGATCGGTCGACGCGCCGCGGCCACTCGCGTTCCCGGCCGCGGGCGCGTGGTGTTGGTTCGGCCGGGAGTCGCGGTTCGAACTCGACGAGCGTCGCCGCGAGGTGGCGACCACGATGCCCGGACACCACCGAGTCAAGGCCGGATCGGAGGCGGCGAGCGCCGGCGTCGACCTCGCCGAGGCGCTGTGTGGCGACGGGCTGTCGGGCGGAGCGGCGTCGGACGGGGGAGAGGGCGGTCCGGAGTTCCCGTTCGGGGTCGTCCACGACCAGTTCGGTCCGAACGAGGGCGACCGCGTCCGGATCGCCCACGGCAAGCCCGCCGGACACCTGATCGTCCTCGGCGAGGGCGAGGTGACGGAGATCGATCCCGCGGCGGGACGGGTGACCGTCGAGCGTTCGATGACCGCCGGCGGCACCTACGACGCGCTCGGCGTTCCGCGTGAGGCCGGCGACGTGGCGACCACGACGTTCACGGAGGGACGGTGGTGGTACCCCACGACCTACCGCGACGGCGACGGGACGGTGAAGGGGACCTACCTCAACGTCTGCACGCCGGTCGAGGTCTTTCCCGAGGCGGTCCGCTACGTCGACCTCCACGTCGACGTGATCAAGCGGGCGGACGGGACGGTCGAACGCGTCGACGACGACGAGTTGGCGGCGGCCGTCGACGCGGGATACGTCTCGGAGCCGCTCGCCGAGCGGGCGCGATCGGTCGCGAGCGCGATCGAGAAGGCGGTCTAGCACCGTCGAACGGGTGGTCCGCCGGTCGCCCTCGACGGCTGCACCACATCCGGTCTTCCGTCGGGCGCGCCGCTCAAGTACGTGCGCGGCCAACGGCGGACGTGAGCGACGCCGACTCCCCGCTTTCGGAGGACCGTCCCGCCGTCGATCGGTCGCTGCGGGTCGACGCCCCGTTCGAGCCGGCCGGCGACCAGCCGGCGGCGATCGAGGCGCTCGTGGAGGGCTACGAGGACGGCGCGGACGAACAGACGCTGCTCGGCGTGACGGGTTCCGGCAAGACGAACACGGTCTCGTGGGTCGCGGAGGCGCTCGACCGGCCCACGCTCGTGTTGGCACACAACAAGACGCTCGCGGCCCAGCTCTACGAGGAGTTCCGGGAGCTGTTTCCCGACAACGCCGTCGAGTACTTCGTCTCCTACTACGACTACTACCAGCCGGAGGCGTACGTCGAGCAGACGGACACCTTCATCGACAAGGAGATGTCGATCAACGAGGAGATCGATCGACTGCGCCACTCCGCGACGCGGTCGCTTCTCACCCGCGAGGACGTAATCGTCGTCGCCTCCGTCTCCGCCATCTACGGGCTCGGCGACCCGGGGAACTATCGGGAGATGGCCCTCGAGCTGTCGGTCGGCGACCGGATCGGCCGGGAGGACCTCCTCGCCGAGCTCGTCGACCGGAACTACGACCGCAACGACGTGGACTTCACCCAGGGCACCTTCCGCGTCCGGGGCGACACGATCGAGGTGTTCCCGATGTACGGCCGCTACGCCCTGCGGATCGAGCTGTGGGGCGAGGAGGTCGACCGGATCCTCAAAGTCGATCCGATGCAGGGCGAGGTCGTCTCCCAGGAGCCGGCGGCGTTGATCCACCCCGCCGAACACTACTCGATCCCCGACGGCAAACTCGAGGAGGCGATCGCGGAGATCGAGGAGCTTCGCGACAGACGGGTGCGCCACTTCGAACGCGAGGGCGACCTCGTCGCCGCCCAGCGCATCGACGAGCGCACGACCTTCGATCTGGAGATGCTCCGCGAGACCGGCCACTGTTCGGGCATCGAGAACTACTCCGTCCACATGGACGACCGCGAGGTCGGCGACCCGCCCTACACCCTGCTCGATTACTTCCCCGACGACTTCCTCACGGTGATCGACGAGTCCCACCAGACGATCCCCCAGATCAAAGGTCAGTACGAGGGCGACAAGTCCCGCAAGGACTCGCTCGTCGAGAACGGCTTCCGGCTGCCGACCGCCTACGACAACCGGCCGCTCACCTTCGAGGAGTTCGAGGAGAAGACGGACCGAACCCTCTACGTCTCCGCGACGCCCGGCGACTACGAGCGCGAGCACTCCGCGCAGGTGGTCGAACAGATCGTCCGGCCGACCCACCTCGTCGACCCGGCGGTCGAGATCGCCGACGCGACCGGCCAGGTCGACGACCTCCTCGAGCGGATCGACGACCGGATCGACCGCGGCGAGCGCACCCTCGTCACCACCCTGACGAAGCGGATGGCCGAGGACCTCACGGAGTACCTCGAGGAGGCCGGCGTCGACGTCGCCTACATGCACGACGAGACGGACACCCTCGAGCGCCACGAGATCATTCGGGACCTCCGGCTCGGCAACATCGACGTCCTCGTCGGGATCAACCTCCTCCGGGAGGGGCTCGACATCCCGGAGGTGAGCCTCGTGGCGATCCTCGACGCCGACCAGGAGGGGTTCCTCCGCTCGACGACGACGCTCGTCCAGACCATGGGGCGGGCGGCACGAAACGTCGAAGGCGAGGTCGTCCTCTATGCCGACGAGGTGACTGACTCGATGCGGGCGGCGATCGAGGAGACCAACCGGCGACGGGAGATCCAACGCGAGTTCAACGAGGAACACGGCCACACCCCGACGACGATCGACAAGCCGGTCGGCGAGACGAACCTGCCCGGCGCGAGGACGGACACGAGCGGCGTCTCGGTCGGCGACGTCGAGACCGAGGACGGCGCCAGAGAGCAGATCGAGGCGCTCGAGGAACGGATGAACGAGGCGGCGAGCAACCTCGAGTTCGAGCTGGCCGCCGACATCCGCGACCGGATCGCGGAGCTGCGGTCGGCCTTCGAACTCGAGGAGCGCGAGGAGGGGACGGTCCCCGAGCCGACCGCCGAGGAGTTTTGAGCGCCCCGGCCGTCGACCAGTCCGTCTCGAGAGAGCCGACCGCGGATCGAGGCGCCTACCGGATCTTTCTCACGTCGCTGATGTCGAAGCCGCCGTCGTGGATCTCGGTCTCGAAGCGGACGATGTTCTCCTCCTCCAGCCGCGAGAGCACGCCCCGGAACTCGCGGATGACCATCGTCCGTGCGCGCTTCGATCCGCCCGTCTCCCAGGAGAACCGGAAGGTCCCGCCGGCGGCGTCCATCAGCGTGCCGCGTTCGGTCTCCGAGAGGGTGTCCTCGTTGACCAAAAGCAGGATGAGCCCGCCCCAGTGGTAGGCCGCCTTCTTCAGTCCCTTCATCACCATCGCGATGTCGTTCCAGGTCATCTCGTCGGAGACCGCCGAGACGAGGTCCGTGATCGAGTCGATGACGACGAGGTTTCCGGCGGCGTGCTCGGTGAGGTACTCCCCCAGCTCCGAAAGGAGGTCGCCGCGGCGGTCGCCGGCGCCGAGATCGCGGATCTCCGAGGGCTCGTTCCGGTACCAGTCACGCGGGATCGGGCTCAACTGGAAGTAGGGGACGGAGAGGTCGGCGAACTCGATGCCCGGAACCGCTGCCTCCGCGATCTCGTCGGCCATCGTGTACTCGAGCTCCCGACCGATCGAGTCCCGATCGGCGGTGAAGGAGACGTAGTGGATCTCGGGCGGGACCCGGGCGTCATCCGCCAGCTCCCCGTAATAGAGGTCGAAGAGCTCCTCGTCGACGTTGGCGAGCGCGTTCATCGCGACGCTCGTGTACAGGAACTCCCGGGCGCCGGCGCCGGACTCCCCGGCGAGCAGCACGACGTTCCCCGGGGGAGCGCCGCCGCCGAGGATGGAGTCGAGACGCGCGATGCCGAAGGGAAAACTCGCCATGCAGGATGGCCGTCCCCGGACCGTTTAGCCGTTACGCCGGCTCGACGCGTGCGCCGCGGTTGCGACCCCGAACGATCCGGACGCGACCGTCGACGCCGGCCGCCTCGAGGGCCGCCCGGCCGGCCTCGCGGGCCGCCTCGGCGCGGTCGGCGTCGGTGACCGCGTAGACGGCCGGCCCCCACGACGACTGGCCGGCGCCGTGGACCGCCGGGGCGTCCGAGAGCGCGGCCACGACCTCGCCGACCGGCGGACGGTAGACGCCGCCCTGCTCGTCGGCGTACCACGCGCCGTTGAGCCGACCGATCTCGGCGACCGCCTCCCCGAACGCCTCGGCGCGACCGTCGGCGACGGCTGGCAGCGCCCGGCGCGTGAGGATCCCGGCGATCCGGTCGGCCAGCTCCGGCTCCGCGCGCTCGACCGCCGTTCGGATGCTCTTGTCCTCGCTCTCGCCGCTGCGTCCGGGATCGACGTCCGGGGAGACCACGAGGAACCGCCAGTCGTCCGGGATCGCGTGGCGGGCGGCAACTGCCGGAACCTCCCACTCGCCGGCCGGCGGGCGCTTCGTGGTGAACCGCGCGGTCGGGTGGCCGGCATCGAGGAGGAATCCGCCCGCCTCGAAGCTCGCGACGCCGAGTCCGGACCGCCCCCCGCGACCGAGACGCGGGGCACGCTCACGGACGCGTGCCTCGCGGTCGTGGGCTCGGGCGACGCCCGCCAGGGTCGCGAGCGCGATCTGCGTGCCGCTCCCGAGCCCGGCGTGTCTCGGGATCGACGACCGAACGGCGATGGACGCGCCGGAGACGTCGAGGATCTCACACGCCCGCTCGGCGTACTCGGCGACGTCCACGCGAAGCGATCCGGTTTCCCCCGTCCGGATCTCGACGTCGATGGTCGACGACGGCTCCGCGAGAACCTCGACGGTCGGCTCGTCGATCGCGACGCCGACGCCCCCGTAGAGCCGCTCGTGTGAGAGGCTCAGGTTCGCGAACCCGAAGTGGAGTCGGGCGCCGGCGACGACGCGGGCCATGTCGGGTCGAGTTTCGACGTCCGGACGGATAAGGGACCCACCGCAGGCGGGGCTTGCCGTCGTCGGAACTCGATGGCACGACGACCCAGCGCGAGCCCATCCCCGCGTCGCCCCTCGCCCCTCACTCGAAGAGTCCCTCGACGTCGTTCTCCCGCGAGCGTCGACGCTCGACGAGGTCGCGGAGCCGAGCGTAGGCGACCGCGCGCCGGTCGGATTCCTCCTCCACGTCACCCGTCCCGTCGTCGACGTCCCGTCCGGCGAGCCGCGCTCCCGCCACGTCCGCGAGCAGGGTTCGGTAGCGCGTGCGTCCCGTTCCGACCTCCTCGCGGGCATAGCGAGCGGCGTCCGCGACGACGTCGGGATCGATCCACTCCGTCGACTCCGCGACCGCCGTCGCGGCCCGAACGAGGCGCTCGAGGTCGCTCCCGTCGCCGTCGGTGACGGCGGGCGCATCGTCGTCCATGTCGGATCGTACGCGCCGAACCGAATAAACGTCCGCTCCGAGCGGGTCCTCGTCCGTTTCGTCGGGTCCGTGCAACCACTTTGGGTCACTCCGATGCGGTCGAGAAACCGTACGACGGCACCGAACAGCGTGAAGTCCGGGCGCGTCCTACCCTCCCGTCGTGGCCGTCACTGTCGATATCGGAACGGACCGCCGGATCGAGTTCTCACGGAGCGAGGTAACCGGCGCGGTGGGGGATTCGATCACGGTCCTGCCGCTCGTGGTCGCGCTCGCGGTCGTCACGGAGGTGTCGCTCCCGAACGTGCTCGTCGCGTTCGGCGTCTTCCAGGTCGTCTGGGGCGTCGTCTACGGGCTGCCGGTCTCCGTCGAGCCGATGAAGGCGCTGGCGGCGCTCGCGATCGCGGGCGGGCTGACCCACGCCGAGCTGGCGCTTTCGGGCCTCGCGCTCGGCGTCGTGTTGCTCGTCCTCGGCGTCTCGGGGGCGCTCTCGGCGGTCGAACGCTGGATCGGGGAACCCGTGGTTCGAGGCGTCCAGCTCGCGGTCGGTCTGATCCTGCTCCAGACGGCGATTTCGATCGCCGCGACGGACCCGACCGTCGCCGCCGTCGGGCTCGCGATCGTCGCGGCGTCCGTGGCGGCGGGATACGGGAGCGCGAGCGCGCTCGTTGTCCTCCTCGCCGGCGCGCTTGCGACCATCGCAACGGCGGGGGTTCCCACGCCGCAGCTACCGGGTGCGCCGGCGCTCCCCGACCTCTCGGCCGGACTCACGCGGCGGGCGGCGGAGGGGGCGTTCGCCCAGCTCGCGATGACGGTCGGCAACGCCGCGTTCGCGACCTCGCTGCTTTTCGCCGACCGATTCGACGCCGAGGTCCCGGCCGACGACCTGTCGACGAGCATGGGCGTGATGAACCTCCTGGCCGTGCCCATCGGCGGGATCCCGATGTGTCACGGCTGCGACGGTGTCGCCGGAAAACACGCCTTCGGCGCCCGCACCGGCGGCGCGAACGTGATCCTCGGCGTCGGCTACGTCGCGGCGGCCCTCCTCGCGACCTCCGCGTTGCTCGCGGCGTTTCCCATGGCGCTCCTCGGCGTGCTGCTCGCGGTCGTCGCGTTCTCGCTGTCGCGGAGCGTCCTCGAGTCCTCGAACCTCCCGCTGTCCGTGGCCATCGGCGTCGGCGCGCTCCTCGTCAACCTCGGAGTCGCGTTCCTGCTCGGCGTCCTCGTCCACCTCGCGATCGAGCGTCGGCGGTGAGACCGGCGCGGACGATCACCGGTAGCACGCCCGCTCGACTTGCCGGTCGAACAGCCGCGAGAGCAACTGCGTGACCGGCCCGCCGCCGACCGCGACGCCGTCGACCGTCCCGATCGGCCGGACCTCGGCGGTCGTGTTGGTGAGGAACGCCTCGTCGGCTTCCCGAACGTCCGCCGGGTCGCAGGTCCCCTCCTCGATCGGGATCCCCTCCTCGGCCGCGAGATCGAGGACGACGCGTCGGGTGATCCCCGCCAGGACGGGTCCATCGAGACTCGGCGTCCGCAGGACGTTCCCGGAGACGAAGAAGACGTTCGAGGTCGCGCCCTCCGCGAGGTGGCCGTCGGCGTCACAGAGCAGGGCCTCGTCGGCGTCCGGATCGGCCTCTCGCGCCTCGATCCGGGCCAGGATACCGGGGAGGTAGTTGTGCGTCTTCGCCGTCGCCGGAAGACACGCGTCGGGGACGCGTCGGGTCTCGACGGTCCGAACCGTCGCGGGGCCCTCGAAGACGGGCTCGCCGTCCAGGCCGCCGCGGACGAGCGGGCGCGCGTAGACGACCACGGTCGGGTCGACCTCCGGGTCGGGATCGAGCGTTCCGGGCTGGACGCCCCGGGAGACGGAGAGCTTGAGGTAGGCGTCCTCGAGGTCGTTCGCCTCGAGGGTGCGATCGATCCGCGATTTGAGGCCCCTCCGCGTCAGCCCGTGATCGAGGGCGAGCGCCTCGCAGGTGTTCGCGAGCCGATCGGCGTGCGCCTCCCACTCGAAGACCGTGCCGCCGTAGGCGCGCAGCGTCTCGAAGGCGGCGTCGCCGTACATGAACCCCCGATCCCGGACGTTCACGGTGGCTTCGTCGGCGGGAACCAGATCCCCGTCGACGTGAAACAGGCGGGACGACCCGTCGTCCCCGTCGCCGGTCGCGCCCTCGGTCATGGCTCGCCCCCCGAGTCGCACAGGTCGACGAAGTTTCGAACCAGCCGCATGCCGTGATCGGTCAACACGCTCTCGGGGTGAAACTGGACGCCGACGTGGGGTCGATCGCGGTGGCGGACGCCCATCACGACTCCGCGGCCGTCGGCGGTGCGGGCGGTCTCGACGAGCGCGTCGGGGAGGGTCCCGCGCTCGACCCGAAGCGAGTGGTACCGGCCGACCTCGATCGGATCCGGGAGCCCCGCGAAGACGCCGACCCCGTCGTGGGAGACGCCGGAGGGCTTGCCGTGGACCACCTCGGGGGCCCGCGAGACGGTCGCGCCGTGTCGGGCACAGAGCGCCTGGTGGCCGAGACAGACCCCGAGCGTCGGGTATTCGAGGTCGAACAGTGGGACCGAGACCCCGGCGTCGTCGGGCGTTCCTGGCCCCGGCGAGACCACGATCCCGTCGGGGTCGACGGCCCGGATCCACTCGGTCGTGATCGCGTCGTTGCGGCGGACCGCGACCGCTCCCGCGATCTCTCCGACGTACTGGACGAGGTTGTAGACGAACGAGTCGTAGTTGTCGATCACGAGGATCCGCGGACCGTCCTCGGCGTCCCCCGATCCGGTGTGCCACTCGATCGACGAGGGGGAGTTGCACCCGTCGCCCTCAGACATCGGTCGTCCCCTCCTCGCCATCCGGACCGATCTCCGAGGTCGCGGTCGTTTCCACGCGCAACTCCCCGTCGGCGAGCGCCTCGTCGACCGCGTTGACGAGCCCGCGGGCCTTGTCGAGCGTCTCCTCGTACTCGGCGTCCGGATCCGAGTCGTCGACGATTCCGGCGCCGACCCGGAGGTGGTACTCGCCGGCGTGGCGGACGAGCGTCCGGATGAGGATGTTGAGCGTCGCGCGCCCGTCGAACCCCACGATCGCCATCGACCCGGTGTAGGGTCCGCGCTGTGTCGCCTCGAGCTCGTCGATGATCTCCATCGTCCGCGGCTTCGGCGCGCCCGTGATGGTCCCGCCCGGGAAACAGGCGGCGACGGCGTCGGCGAGCGAGACGTCATCGCGAGCGCGACCTTCGACCAGCGAGACGAGGTGCATCACCTCCGAGTAGCGGTCGACGCGGCGGTACTCCGGGACGTCGACCGAGCCGAACGCGGAGACCTTCCCGAGGTCGTTGCGCTCGAGGTCGACCAGCATGGCGTGTTCGGCGCGCTCCTTCTCGTCGGCCCGCAGCTCCGCCTCGAGGGCGGCGTCGGCCGCCGGGGTGTCGCCGCGCGGACGCGTGCCGGCGATCGGTTCGGTGACCAGCCGATCGCCCTCGCGCTCGAGCAGGAGCTCGGGGCTCGCTGAGACCAGATCGACGCCGCGGTCGCCGCGAGCGAACTCCAACAGCCCGGAGTAGGGGGCCGGGTTCACCTCCCGGAGCGCGTCGAAGGCCTCGACGGGATGGACCGCCGCGGGGGCGACGAGTCGCTTTGAGACGTTCGCCTGGAAGGTGTCGCCGGCGCGGACGTACTCCTTCACGCGGCGAACGCGGTCCGCGAAGGCCGCACGCCCGCAGTCGCTCTCGAAGGCGGCCGCGTCGGCGTCGACCGGCGCGGGGCCGACCTCGGGATCGCCGGTCTCGATGCGATCGGCGAACGCCGAGAGCGCCTCGACCGCCTCGGCGTGGATCCGATCGAGGCGAGCGCCGTCTTCCCCGTCATCGCCTCCGGGCACCCTCGGACACCGAACGAGCCGGAGTTCGACGGGCGAGTCGCACGGACACCTCCACGCGGCGAGCGTGTCGTAGACGGCGAACTGAAGCCGCGGGAGGCCACGGTCGTCGATGGCGGACTCGGGGAGATCCTCGAGCTCCCGGGCGACGTCGTAGGCGATCCATCCGATCGCGGCGCAGGGATACGGCACCGTACAGTCGCCGCGAACCAACCGCTCACCGGCGATCAGCTCCTCGAGTGCCGAGAGCGTCGGGGAGCGATCGCTCCCGTGGCGCTCGGCTGCGTTCGATCCGGGACCGCTCTCGCGGTCGGCGAGTACGGCCTCCGGGGAGACTCGGAGGCGCTCCGCCGGCTCGACGCCGAAGTAGCCCCAGCCGGACTGGCCGCCCGTGGTCTCGAGGACGGCGCCGCCGGGGCCCTCCCGGGCGCGCCGGTAGGCGAGAAAGGGATCGTCGACCTCGAGGCGCGCCTCGACCGGAACGCGGGCGCCCGACGGGGCGTCGACCGCGACCGAACGGAACGCGTCGCGGTCGGTACGCAGACGCATGCGTGATGGTTCGCGAGTGTGGGTGAAACGGTTTCGGTCCGAACGCCGGGAGAACGGCGAAGGGGTCGCCTCGATCGGGGGCGACTCCCGCTACTGGATGTGGCCTTCCTCGCGAAGCTGGTCGGCCTCGTTCTTCTCGTAGCGCCAGGTGATGTCGGCCTTCTCGTCCTGCCAGTCCCACGGCTCCACGAGGACGATGTCGTCCTCGCGGATCCAGATTCGCTTTTGCATCCGTCCGGGGATGCGGGCGGTACGTTCCGTGCCGTCCGCACACCGAACCTTCACGCGGTTCGCGCCGAGCATGTCGGTGACCTCCGCGAACACCTCGTCGTCGTCTGGCATCCGGAGGTCGCGCCGACCGTCGCCGTCGTCGCTCATGGGGGGCGATTCGATCCGTCGCGGTTTAAACCCGCCGGACGTCGTTCGGCGGTGAGCGTCCGGTCCCGGTGAGCGTTCGATCCGGTGAACGTCCGACGAGCGAACTCCGGTACCTTCGACCCCTTCGGCACCGTCGAGCGCCGGGGGAGAGTGGGCGGAGGAGAACGAACCGGGGAGCGTGAGGAGGGACTACTGGTTGTGCAGCTGTTCGCGGCCCGGAGCGATGAGCCGATCGAGGTAGGAGGCGAGCGCGGGCTTGGCGTCGGCGGGGTGCAGCTCGCCGGACTCGAGGTCGGCCTCCAGTTCCGGATAACTCTCGTACTCGAGGTCGCCGCCGTACTCCTCGGGACGCTCGACGACGACGCGGTCGAACCGCGGGAAGACGTGGTACTCGAAGATCTGGAGGACCGGGTTCTCCCGTTCGCGTCCCTCGTCGTCAGGTTCCGGGTCGGCGGTCGGCGGACAGTACGCCTTCTCGACCTTCGTCTCGATCTCCGAGGTGGCGTCCTCCATCGAGATGGTGACGCCCGTACTGGAGGACATCTTGCCGACCCCGGAGGCGAGGTCCGCGATGAGCGGGGTGTGCAGGCTCGTCGGGGGCTTGCGGTCGATGCTCGGAAGGACGTCGCGTGCGAGCATGTGGACCTTCCGCTGTTCCATCCCGCCGACGGCCAGATCGACGCCGAGGTACGGGATGTCGAGCGCCTGCATCAACGGGTAGACGGCCTGTGAGACCTTCACGGCGTCGCCGGATTTGATCTCGGCCATCGCTCGCTCGGCGCGGGCGAGCGTCGTCTCCAGTTCCAGGGCGTGGAGATCGAGGGTGTAGTCGTCCTCGAGCTGGAAGTCGGAGCCGAGCACGAACTGCGTGCGGCCCTCGTCGAGACCGTAGGCGATGAACTGGTCGCGCATCCGCTCCGCGGTCCGGCGGATGTCCTCGAAGGAGCCCTTGTCGTTGAGGTAGGCGTGGACGTCGGCGAGGAGGACGGTGACCTCGAAGCCGGCCTCCTGGAGGTCGATCAGCTTGTTCGCGGTGAGCATGTGCCCGATGTGGAGGACGCCCGAGGGCTCGTAGCCGACGTACGCCCGCTTCCCGTCGGGGTCGTCGGCCAGCGCCTCGATCTCCTCCTTCGTGACCACCTCGGCGGCGTTCCGGGTGATCAACTCGTAGGCGTCCATACGGGTCACCTCGGGGACCGCCCGGATATGACTTCTGAAAGCGCAGCGGCCGAGAATCGCGCAGCGATCGGGAACGGCGTCGTGGTCGAGAACGGAGGGTGGTCGAGAACGGCACAACGGACGCGAAAGCGCGGTATCGGTGGACACGCGGAATCTCCGGGCTCGACGCCCGTCGAGCGATCGAAGCGACGATCGAGCGGGAGGAGATCGAACGGGACGAGGTTCACGACGAGACGTCCGGTTGTGGCCTCGCGATGTCGCGTCCCGTTATGACTCTCCAGAATTGTGCAAGGTGTTTAAGGATCACGTTTATATCCCAGACGTACATCGCAATATCACGTGAAGAGGAAGACAAAGAATGAATGATTGGACGTAATAGAACCGTATCGTAAATAAAGTCCCGATAACGGTGAACCCATGTATTGAGTGACCCACCGCCCGCGCCGATCCCGCGTATCGAGCCGAAACCGAATCCCACCGACTCGACGTCCACGAACCGCCGCCCGTCGACCGAGAACACCACCGGACGAGACCGCCGCCGGCGGGCGGCAACCGCCGTGTGAACGGGCGATTTCGACGACGTCCGACACGTCCGATCGAGGATCCGCCCGCGACCGACCCGCTCGAAGGGATCGGAGACCGCCCCGCGATCCCTCTCCCGGCACCGGGGAAGCGACGCGAGCCACGACCCGGCGTCGACGGGCGAACGCCGAGCGGAACGGTCGGGACCGCCCCGGCGGCGGTCCACGGATGTCCCGCCAAACGCGAGCCGTCGTCCCAGCCGACGACGGCGCCAGGCGCGAAATCGCCGCTGGTCCCACGAAAACGCCGGGAGATCCGGGGGGCGATCCGTTCGTCCACCGATCGCCGCATCCGTCCCGTCCGTTCACCGTTTTCTCGATCGGCTTCCTACTCGCTCGGCTTCCCCTCGCGATCGTCCTGCTCGGTTACGCGGGTGATGCCGCCGATCACGGCCGATCGGCGCGGTGTTCCGAGATGATCTGATCGACCATCTCCGCGTTCCGTTCCCGCTCGCGCGCTTCGGCCCGCCGCTCCCAGTCGTCGATCGCGGCCTCGACCTCGCTCTCGCGTGCGACCGCCAGCTCGTCGACCTCCTGGATCGTGACCTGCTCGGCCGGCGCGACCGGGATCGACGCGTCGAAGAGCACCGCGTCGGCCGCATCCGAGAGGTTCCCCTCCCGGAGGACGAGCCGCGGTTCCGTCTCCGCGAGCCGTCGCGCGCTCCGGCGGCCGGCCCCTGAGGCGTCGCGCAGGTAGACCACGTCGCCGGGGGCGAGCCCGTACTCGCGGTCGGCCGTCTCGATCGCGTCGAGGGTGAACTGATCGACGGGCTTCACCGCGAGGAGATCGCGACCCGCCGCGACGTCGGCGAAGTCGGAGTGGTCGAGCTTCCAGAGCGCCTTCAGGCGCTCGAGCTTCTCCTCCAGCTCGTCGACCCGCTCGCGAGCCTCGTCGCGCTCGCGCTCGAGCCGGTCCGTCTCCCGCTCGAGCCGGGAGACCGATCGGCGCTCGCGGGCCTCGATCCGCTCCTCGCGTTTGGCCTCCGTGAGTTCGCCCTCGAGTTCCTCGATCCGGTCGTCGCGCGCCTCGAGTTTGTCCGTGAGGTCGTCGACGTGTCCCTCGAGGCGGTCGACGCGGTCGCGGAGCCGTCGGATCTCGCGTTCCTCCTCCGTGCGGTCCGGCTCGTCGGATCCGGCCTCCTCGCCGCCGTTGCCGCCGGAACCGCCTCCGTCGTTCGACCCGTCGTCCCGGAGGTCGGCGATGGCCGACTCGACGGACCGCTCGTCGCCCACGACGCGGGCGATCACGGCGTCCCGGTCGATCCGCGGCGGGGTCTTCTCCGCGATCCGCTCGAACTGGTCGGCGTGATCGTCGAGCGCAAAGAGCGCCGCGGCGAGCGCGTCGCGCTGGTGGTCGTCGTCGGTGTCGACCTCCCGGGTCCGGTGGAGCTTCTCGTCGACCGGGAGGTCGGTCTCGGGGATCCACCCGGCGGCGTCGAAGGACCGGCGGAACTTCTCTACGGTCTCGGGCATCGGCTCGACGTCCGCGGCGACGATCGCCGGCCGGCCGCGTTCGACTATCCACTCCGTGATGTCGCCAGAGTCCGCGGTCCGCGTCGAGTGGACGTCGTGGACCGTGCCGTCGAACCCGACGACGGCGACCGCGGTGGTCGTGCCCGGATCGATGCCGACGATCACGTGGTCGCGCCGCTCGACCAGCGGATCGAACTCGATCCCGTCGCGCCGCTCGCGTTCGATCTCGACGCGGACGTCCCCTGCCCGCGAGCTCGAGACGGGGATGTCCTCGGGGCGGGCCTCGACGGTGAAGACGGCGTTCGCGTAGCCGCCGTACTTCTCCGTCACGTCCCGGTCGTACTCGAGGTTCGCGGAGCGGAGCTCCGATTCGACCTCGCGGCTCCGCTTTTTGACGTTGCCGTGGATCCGGCGGGTGTAGCGGTCCTGGCTCCACCCGCCCTTGCCGGTCGAGCGCCCCCGGGCGACCTTGACGGTCGTCTCGTCGGTGAAGGCGGACACCTCGTGGCCGACGTTCGCCGCGGCGAGGCGCGCGGACGCCTCCGCCTCGGCCATCGGGTCGGACTCGTAGGGGATTCCGTGGCGGGAGGCGACCCGCGAGAGGGGCTCGGGTCGCTCCGCGCCGGTCACCTGCACGAGGCGGGTGCCGTCCGGCAGCGACCGGAGGAGCTGGACGAGTTCGCCCTTGTCGGCGGCGAGCTCGTAGGCGTTGTCGGTGGCGATCCGCGCCGGCTCGCGGTCGTCGATCAGCCGCAGGAGCTTCCGGAGGGAGACGACGTCGCGGTCGATCCGGGCGATGGGCCCCTCGACGTCGGGAAGCTCCGCCGCCGCCTCCTCGTCGTCCTCGTCGACGGGCGTGAGGGTCACGAGCGCGTAGGAGGGCGCGTCGCCGCGGACGTCGCCGCTTTGGACGTCGACGCCGAACACCGGCCGGTCGAGGGCGCGGATGGTCCCGGCAGTCACGGAAGACGATAGGCGATCGACGGGTAAATACCCCACGCCGGTGGGGGTGAGGGGAGTGAAAGCGGCGACGTCGGTCCTCCCCACCGTCGCCCGTGAGCTTCCCTACCCGTCGGCGTCGGGATACGGAACCTCGATCAGCTGTCCGTCGTCGGGGACGAAACACTCGCCGTCGAACGCCTCGCGCGCCTCGGCCTCGATCGCGGAGGCGTCCCCGGCGTACCGCGAGGAGATGTGGGTGAGCACGAGCCGTTTCGCGCCGGCCCGGGCGGCGATCTCGCCGGCCTCGCGGCCGGTCGAGTGGGCGGTCTGTCTGGCGCGTTCGGCCATGTCGTCGCCGAAGGTGGCGTCGTGGACGAGCAGGTCGGCGTCGGCCGCGACCTCGACGGTCCGGTTCTGCGGGCGCGTGTCGGCGGTGTAGACGAATCGCCGGCCGGGACGGGGCGGCCCGACGACTTGCTCGGGTCGCACGACCGTTCCGTCCTCCAGTTCGACCGGCTCGCCCTCGTGGAGCGTCCCGAACTCCGGGCCGGGCGGAACGCCGAGCTCCTCGGCCTTCGGCCGGTCGAACCGTCCCAGCCGGTCGTCCTCCACGAGCGCGTACCCCTGCGAGCGCGTGCGGTGGTCGGTCTCGAAGGCGCGGACCTCGTACTCGTCGGCTTCCAGCGCGACGGAGCCGGGCGAGACCTCGGCGATCCGCACCGGGAAGGCCGACTCGTGGCCGGCGGCGTGGACCAGGTCGTGGAGGTCACGCTTCGTGTTCGGCGGACAGTGGATCGCGAGGGGTCGCTCGCGATCGTTGAAGTCCATCGTCTGGACGAGTCCCGGAAGCCCGAGGACGTGGTCGCCGTGGAGGTGGGTGATGAAGACGTGGTCGACCGAAAAGCCCGTCGCGAACCGCATCATCTGGCGTTGGGTTCCCTCCCCGCAGTCGAAGAGCAGGCGGTCTCCCTCGCGATTCACGAGGAGGGAACTCGGAGCCCGCTCGGTGGTCGGGACGGCGCCGCCGGTCCCGAGGAATCGCACGCGAAGAGACATGCTCGTACCTGCGGACGGCGCTTATAAACCGGTGTCGAAAGGGGCTCCATCACGACCACCCGATCGACCGATTCTTGAGCACCCGTCGCCCATGGATCGGTAATGGACGGACCGCTGTGGACGGAGCGGCACGCGCCGGACCTCTCGGAGATCCGCCAGACCGAGGCGCGAGAGCGGTTCGAGCGTGCGCTCGAGGAGCCGATGAACCTGGTGGTTCAGGGGCCGCCGGGTGTCGGCAAGACGGCGGCGACGCGCGCGCTGGCCCGCGAGGCGCACGCCGATCCGGAAAACGACCTGATCGAGATCAACGTGGCGGACTTCTTCGATCGCAGCAAAAAGGAGATCCGCACCGACCCGCGCTTCGAGTCGTTCCTCTCGGGACGCAGCCGGCTGGCCAAACGCGACATGATCAACCGCGTGCTCAAGGAGTCGGCGGCGTACGCCCCGATGAGCGGCGAGTACAAGACGGTCGTCCTCGACAACGCCGAGTCGGTCCGCGAGGACTTCCAGCAGGCGCTGCGGCGCGTGATGGAGCAGTATCACCGCACGACGCAGTTCGTCATCACCACCCGTCAGCCGACGAAGCTGATCCCCCCGATCCGATCGCGGTGTTTCCCGGTTCAAATGCGCGCGCCCACCGTCGAGGAGACGATCGACGTCCTCGAAACGATCGCCGACCGCGAGGAGGCCACCTACGACCACGACGGCCTGGAGTTCCTCGCCAGCGCCGCCGGCGGCGACCTTCGTCGGGCGATCCTCTCCGCGCAGGCGACCGCCGTCGAGGGCGGCGAGATCACCATGTCGACCGCCTACGAGACGCTCGGGGAGATCGGCCACGACGAGGCGATCCGCGAGGCGCTCGCGGCGGCCGAGGACGGGGAGCTGTCGGACGCCAGGAGCACGATCGAGGACCTCCTCGACGAGGAGGGATACTCCGGGGAGGACTTGCTTCGCGAGCTGCTGCGGGTCGCCCGCGCGGGATCGACCTACGGCGGCGACGATCTGAAGCGGCTGCACAAGCTCGCCGGCGAGACCTCCCTCGACCTCGCCGAGGGGCTCGACGACCGGCTCCACCTCACCCACCTGTTGGCGGCCTGGGCCGCGGACCGGGACACGCTCGAGGGCGGGATCCGCGAATCCGTGGAGGCCTGAACCGATGTCCGGAGGTAGGAACCGATGACCTCGTCGTCGACGCGCGAGCCGGCGCCGTCCGAGCCGCCGATCGCCCGAATGCTTCCGTTTTCGGTCGTCGCTGACGCCTGGGGGCTCGCGCGGATTCCGGCCCTGATCGGCGCCGCAGTCCTCGTGTTCTCGCCGCCGATCGGAATCGCACTGTGGACGCTTGCGGTCGCGATCCTCTGGTTCCACCGGGACCCCGATCGGTCGACGCCCGAGGCGTCCAGTTCTGGTTCCGAGTCCGATTCCGAGTCCGCCCTCCCCGCAGTCTCTCCCGCCGACGGGACCGTTTCGACGATCCGCGAGGAGGGCGACCGCCTGCGGGTCGGGGTGTTCATGAACGTCACCGACGTCCACGTGAACCGCGCGCCCCTGTCCGGCACGGTGCAGGACGTTCGCCACCGACCGGGGGCCTACAGGCCCGCCTTCAGCAAGGATTCCGACCGCAACGAGCAGGTCGTGATCGACTGCGGGGACTACGAGCTGTTCCTCATCGCCGGGTGGTTCGCCCGGCGGATCCACCCGTCCGTCTCCGTCGGTGACGACCTCGAGCGCGGTCAGCGCGTCGGCCACGTCTCCTTCGGCTCGCGGGCGGACGTGCTGTTTCCCCCGTCGGTCGAGCGCGAGGACCTGTGTGTGCGCGAGGGTGAGACCGTTCGCGCCGGCGAGACCCTTCTCGTCGATCGGTGACTCGGAGCTCGGTGGTCCGATCGATACGGCCACCTTTCCGGTGGAAACCTTCTTGTATGTGTGGGGTGTTACCATAGATCGATGCCGGACACCAAATCGGGACGCGAGAAGAAGGGCAAGGACAAGCGTCGCCAGCTGGAGAACAGGCTCGCGAAACGCGAACTCACGGCCGAAGACGAGCCGCCCGAACCGGAAGGGATAGACGGCGACCTTCTCGCCGAGGACGTCGACGCTGACGCCGACGCCGACCTCGACGCCTGATCCCGCGTCGATCGCGTGTTCCGTTCTTGTCGTCTCGATCCGTTGTGTGAGCGACTGGATCGTCGGCGACTGCTCGGGAGTCTCCCACGAGGCTCGGTGGTTCGAGGAGATCGAGGCGGTCGTCCGTCAGGGCGGGTCAGTCGTCCGTCAGAGTGAGCCAGTATTTCCCTCCGTGCGACCCCGTGCTCCCATCCCATTCACTTAAACAACCCCGTGAGCGACCGTACCGCCTCCGCCCACATCGTGCTAATATGTCACACAATATTGGGTAGATCGTCCTCGCATCTCTCGATTTAATCGATCCTCGATTGTGGACTCCCCGTCCTCCACCTCCGTCCGGTGACGAAGCGTTTATATAGAATCACAATCAATCTTCGCTCGTCTATGAGTCAACGAATGCAGCAGGGACAGCCGATGATCATCATGGGCGACGACGCCCAGCGCGTCAAGGACAAGGACGCCCAGGAGTACAACATCTCGGCGGCCCGCGCCGTCGCCGAGGCGGTTCGATCGACGCTCGGCCCGAAGGGGATGGACAAGATGCTCGTCGACTCGATGGGCGACGTCACCATCACGAACGACGGGGTCACCATCCTCAAGGAGATGGACATCGACAACCCGACGGCCGAGATGATCATCGAGGTCGCGGAGACACAGGAGGACGAGGCCGGCGACGGCACTACGACCGCCGTTGCGATCGCGGGCGAACTCCTCAAGAACGCCGAGGACCTCATCGATCAGGACATCCATCCGACGGCGGTCATCAAGGGATTCTCCCTCGCGAGCGAGTACGCCCGCGAGGAGATCGACGAGATCGCAGAGCAGGTCGACCCCGAGGACGATGACCTTCTCCGTTCTGTCGCCGAGACCTCGATGACCGGAAAGGGCGCCGAGCTCGACAAGGACACCCTCGCCGACCTCGTCGTACGCGCCGTTCAGGCCGTCACCGTCAAAGCGGACGACGGCTCCCACGTCGTCGACCTCCAGAACCTGAAGATCGAGACGCAGACGGGCCGTCCCGCGAGCGCCTCCGAGCTCCTCTCGGGCGCGGTCATCAACAAGGATCCCGTCCAGGACGGGATGCCGACCGACTTCGAGTCCGCGAACGTTCTGCTCCTCGACGAGCCGATCGAGGTCGAGGAGGCCGACGTCGACACCTCCGTCTCCATCGAGACCCCCGACCAGCTCCAGCAGTTCCTCGACAAGGAGGAGGCCGAGCTTCGCGGCAAGGTCGACAAGATCGTCGAGTCGGGCGCCGACGTGGTCTTCTGTCAGAAGGGCATCGACGACCTCGCCCAGCACTACCTGGCTCGCCAGGGAATCCTCGCGGTCCGCCGGACCAAGAAGTCCGACCTCGGGTTCCTCAAGAACGTCCTCGACGCGCCCATCGTGAGCGACCTCGACGACCTCGAGGCCGACGACCTCGCGACGGGAACCATCCGCCGTGACCAGGAGGACGAGCTGTTCTACGTCGAGGGACCGAACTCACACGGCGTCACGCTGCTGCTTCGCGGCTCCACCGACCACGTCGTCGACGAGCTCGAACGCGGCGTCAACGACGCGCTCGACGTCGTCTCGACCACCGTCGCCGACGGGCGCACGCTCGCCGGCGGCGGCGCCATCGAGGTCGAACTCGCGAGCCGACTCCGTGATTACGCCGACTCCATCGAGGGCCGCGAACAGCTCGCCGTCGAGGCGTTCGCGGACGCCCTCGAGCTCGTCCCCCGCGTGCTCGCCGGAAACGCCGGCCTCGACTCCATCGACCTGCTCGTCGATCTGCGCGCGGCCCACGAGTCGGGCGACCAGCGCGCCGGCCTCGACGTCTTCTCCGGCGACGTCGTCGACACCTTCGACGCCGGGGTCGTCGAGACCGCCCACGCCAAAGAGCAGGCGCTCTCGTCTGCCACCGAGGCCGCGAACCTCGTCCTCAAGATCGACGACATCATCGCCGCGGGCGATCTGTCCACCTCCGGCGGCGACGACGAGGGCGCCCCCGGCGGCGCCGGCGGCATGGGCGGAATGGGCGGCGGCATGGGCGGCATGATGTAAGCCGGCCGGTCGAAACTCCCGCTCTCACCCCACCCGTCGATCTCTCACGCGTTCCGAGCCGTTCTCGAAACGTTCGTCATCTTCCCTTCGTTCGGTTCCGCTTTGGTTCGATTCCGCTTTCGTTCCCGCTTCCGTCCCCTGTCCGGCTTCGGCCGAGCCTCTCAAGTGTGTGTCAGGCGAACCGTCACCCATGGAGACGCTGCTTTTGGATTCCGAGGACGTCGCGTCGTACGCCGAGATGGACCGGCTGATCGACGCGGTCGAGGCGGCCTTCGCGGCCTACGAGCGCGGCGACGTCCGCATGCCGGCGAAGTCCTACATCGACCTCCCGCAGTACGAGGGCGACTTCCGGTCGATGCCGGCCTACCTCGACGTCGGCGACTGGGACGCGGCGGGCGTCAAGTGGGTGAACGTCCACACGCGAAACCCCTCGGAGTACGGCCTCCCGACCGTGATGGGGACGATGATCTACTCCGAGCCGGAGACCGCTTTCCCCCGTGCGATCATGGACGGCACGGAGTTGACGATGAACCGGACCGGCGCGGCCGCGGCGGTCGCGACCGACCACCTCGCGATCGAGGACGCGCGATCGCTCGGGATCGTCGGCGCGGGCGTACAGGCGTACACCCAACTCGAGGCGATCGCGACGATCCGGCCCATCGAGGAGGTCGTCGTGAGCGACATCGACGAGGACCGAGTCGGCCGATTCGTGGAGGCCTTCGAGGACCGATTTGCCGTCCGAGAGGGGACTCCGGCCGAGGCGGCCGCCTGTGACGTCTGTTCGACGGTCACCCCGGTCGAGGAGCCGATCGTGACACGCGAGATGGTCGGCGACCGGACCCACATCAACGCCATGGGCGCGGACGCGGCCGGCAAACACGAGATCGCCGACGAGGTCCTCCTGGACGCGAAACTCGTCATCGACGACTTCGAACAGTGTACCCACTCCGGGGAGATCAACGTCCCCTGGAGCGCGGGCATCCTCGACGCCGACGACGTCTACGGCGAGATCGGCGAGATCGTGACGGGCAAGAAGCCGGGGCGGACGCCGGAGGACGGACTCTCCGTCTTCGACTCGACGGGGCTCGCGATCCAGGACGTCGCGGCCGCACACGTCGTCTACGAGGCTGCCGACGCCAACGGCGCGGGATACGCCTTCGATCTGCTCGGGCTCGCGGGCCGGTTCGAGACGTGATCCGAGGGTCGCTCGCGAACCGCGTCTGACGTAAGAACTAATGCGGTCTCGGCGACACTGGATGGTATGGGAATCATGAGTAAGATCCTCGGCGGCGGGGGCAACCGCTCCGTCGACGACTACGTCGAACTCGACCTCGACGACTTCGCCGAGCCGCCGGGAGAGGCCGGAACGCAGGTCCACATCGCGGAGATAAGCGACAAGACCGACGTCATCGCGATCAAGGACGCCGTCTACGACGGCGACTTCGTCATCGCGGACATCACCCGCCACTCCACCTCGGATCGGACCATCGAGCACATCATCGACGAGCTGCGACAGGTCGCAGACGAGGTCGACGGCGACATCGTTCAAAAGGGCGACGACCAGCTCATTTTGACGCCCACCGGGGTCTCCATCTCCAGACAGAAGCTGGAGTGAGCCGCCGACGCAGCCGCGGATCGCGGGATCTGTCGCCGCGGATCACACGACATGTCGCGGCGGATCGCACGATATTTCCCGGTAACCCCCCGATGATCCAGTGAATGTCGAAGCCAGTCCTGCTCACCGGTGCGGGGGGACGGGTCGGCCAGGCCGTTCTCCGGGGGATCGGTAGCGAGTACGACTGGCGACTTCTCGACCGCGAGCCGCTCGCATCCGATCGGGTCCCCGACCGCGTCAGCGCCGCCGATCGATACGTCGCCGACGTCACCGACTTCGAGGCCGTCCGGGAGGCCATGGAGGGCGTCGAGGCCGTGATCCACCTCGCGGGCGATCCGCGGACGGACGCGCCCTGGGACAGCGTGCTCCGGAACAACATCGACGGGACCCGGACGATATTCGAGGCCGCCGTCGATGCCGACGTCGAGCGCGTCGCGTTCGCCTCCTCGAACCACGCCGTCGGCCACTACGAGACGGACGAACGAACGCCGGGCATGTACCGCAGCGACGACGACTACCGCCTCGACGGGACCGAGTTTCCCCGTCCCTCGAACCTCTATGGCGTCTCGAAGGCGACCGGCGAACTGCTCGGACGGTTCTACCACGACGAGTACGGGATCGACGTCGTCTGCGTCCGGATCGGCAACCTGACGCGCTCTCACCCCCCGCGCGAGTACGAGCGCGGACAGGCGATGTGGCTCTCCCACCGCGACTGTGCCCACCTGTTCGACCGCTGTCTGCGAGCGGACTACGGCTTCGAGATCGTCTACGGCATCTCCGACAACGACCGCAAGTACTACTCCATCGAGCGCGCCCGCGAGGTCCTCGGATACGACCCGCGCGACAACTCCGCGGAGTACACCTTCGAGGGCGACCCGATGGACGGCGACGACGGGTGAGCGGTCACTCCCCGGGATCTTCGTCCCCGCTCACCTCGTGGACGTGGCCGCATTCCGGGCACCGGACCTCCTCTCCGCGAACCCGCTGGCTCGACTCGCGGACCTCCCGCATCACGCTCGAGATCCGCTCTTCGGCCTCGAGTTCGTCCTCGACGTCCAGGTCGACGCCCTCGACCTCCAGCAGGAACTTCGCGATCTCCGTCACCTCGTACATCATCTCGTCGACGTCCTCCGCGGTGAAGAAGCCGGACATCGCGCCGTAGAGGAAGGTCGCGCCGGCCTTCGTCACCTTCCCCTCGAAGGAGTGTCGCGCCTGGTTCACGGCCTGGGGCGTGTACGTGTCCGTCATGAACGGAACCAGCTCGGGGAGGTTCTCGCCGATCTTCGTCATCTCCACGCCCGTCTCCGTCCGGAAGTCCGCACACAGCCTGGCTATCGCCCACTCCCGTGCGGTGATGTAGGTCCGATCGCGCAGGAACTCGTTGACCCGGTCGTACTGGGCGCCGTCCATCTTCTTGAACCGCTCGTACTTGCGGACGTCCGGCGGGACCTCGCTCGAGTCAGCGCCCTCGCGTTCGGTCGCTTCCTCGCCAGCCTCGTCGCTGGCGGTTTTGCCGTCGTCGTCGGCTTTCCCACTGTCGCTCCCGTCGCCGGCGGCTTTCCCGTTGCCGGCCTCGCCGCTGGTGGTTGCCTCGTCCGGCCTCCCCTCGTCGACCGGTTCCCGGTCGTCCGTCCCGTCGCGATCGACCGACTCCGACGTCCCCGACGCCGCACCCTGGTCCTCGCTCATACGTTCGCTAACCCGACCGGCGGGCAAAAGCGTTCCCCGTCGACCGACCGGGAAGCCGGCGAGCCGTCCACGAACACGTGAACTCGCCTCGTTCCCGTCGTGATTCCCGTCCCGAGTCGATTCCCGGTCCTACGCGGCGTACTTCTCGACGAGCGATCGGAGCCGCTCTTCGGGCTGGGCCCCGACGATCTCCTCGACCTGCTCGCCGTCCGCAAAGAGCACGAGCGTCGGAACGCCGCGGACGCCGAAGGTGCTCGCGAGCGTCTGGTTGGCGTCGACGTCGACCTTCGCGACCGTCGCGTCGGTCTCGTCGGCCAGCGTCTCGACGACCGGCTCGAGCATCTGGCACGGACCGCACCAGTCGGCATAGAAGTCCACGAGGACGACGCCGCCACCCTCGACGAGCTTCGTGAGGGCTTGCTCGTCGTCGACGTGAACCGGTTCATCGTGGGAGACGCCGCTCGAATCGGAACCTGATGTCGTTGCCATCACCCTTCGGTAGGCCGCCGTCGTAATTAAGAGTTTTGGGTAGTTTGAACAATATAGATGTACACGTTCGCCGGCGTTCCAACCGTCGGTCGGCGACGCCACGCGTGTCCTCCCTTCGCTCCATCCCGCACGCATTCCGCGTTTTCCGCCGTTCGTCTCCGTCTTCGTCCCGAAACACGCGTTCCCTCCGTCGTCGGCGTTCGTGCCGATATTCGACTCAGCGTCGGAATGGAATTGTACATTTTCTACACAAATCTTTTAACCCCTGACGACGTATCGATCCGTACACATGCCAGATTCGATGTCCGAACAGCTCCAGCGTGACATGGAGTGTGAGGGGCTCCTCGAGTGCTTTCACGGCCTCAAGCAGCTCGATCGCGAGTGCTTTCGCGCGCTCGTCGACGCCGGGGAGCCGCTCACCGTCGACGAGGTCGCGGAGGCGGTCGACCGGGAGCGATCGACGGCCTATCGTGCGGTCCAGCGGCTGTTGCAGACGGGCTTCATACAAAAGGAGCAGGTGAACTACGACCAGGGCGGCTACTACCACGTCTACTCGCCGACGGACCCCTCGAAGATCGCCGACGACATGCAGCGCATGCTCAACGACTGGTACGCGAAGATGGGACAGCTCATTCAGGAGTTCGAGACGAAGTACGAGGACGCCGACGCCCCGGCGACCGCCGAGAGCTGATCGCGGGCGAAGTAACCCGCCGTACCTCGCTTCTCGCTCCCGTTTTCGATTCCATCTCTCTCCCCTTCTCGCTCCCGTTTCCGGCCTCACCTCCGCTTCCCGTCCCGTTTCCGGCTCCACCTCGGTCCCTTTTTCGCGTTTCGTCCGTCCTCGATCGGCGTGTTCGTCCGCCAGGTCGACCGTCCGTCGATGATGAATAAGTATTGTACAATACACACAAACAGTAATACGCGAGGCGGGCGTATCCTCGGTCGATGAAACCGCCGACCCGGGCCGAGACGCAGAACTGCTCGCCGCGCTCGTCGGGAACCCCGCGTTCGCCGCGATCGGGATCCCCGCCATCGTCCCGCTCGTCGCCGGAGGGACCATGACTCCGCTCGACCTCCGCGCCGAGGTGCCGGCGCTTCAGCAGTCCGTCTACCTGAACTACGGCGCACACGGCCCCAGCCCGCGACCCGTCGTGGAGGCTGCCGAATCGTTCCTCCACACGCACGAGTACGACGCGCCGGCGCGGACGAACCCCTACGAGACGGCCGCCGACGCGTTCGATCGGACCCGGGAGGCCGTCGCCGATCACGTCGGCGCCGACCCCTCCGAGATCGGGCTCACCGAGAGCACCACCGCCGGGATCAACGCCATCGCGGGCGCGATCGACTGGGATCCGGGCGACGTCGTCGTTCGGACCGACCTCGAACACCCGGCCGGGATCCTCCCCTGGCAGCGGCTCGAACGCGAGGGGGTCGAGGTCCGCGTCGTTCCGACGAGGGACGGCCGGATCGATCCAGACGAGTTCGCGGCGGCGGTCGCCGACGCGCGGCTCGTCTGTTTTTCGGCCCTCACCTGGACGCACGGCACCCGGCTTCCCGTGGCCGACCTCGTCGACATCGCCCACGATGCCGGCGCCTTCGCGCTCGTCGATGCCGTCCAGGTGCCGGGCCAGACGTCGATGGACGTCGGGACGTGGGGCGCCGACGCCGTCGCCGCGGCCGGCCACAAGTGGCTGCTCGGCCCGTGGGGCGGCGGATTCGTGTACGTCGCGTCCGACGCCGTGGACGCGCTCCATCCTCGGTCCCTCGGCTATCGGAGCGTGAAGACGCCGACCGCGGACCCCTACGAGCTCGCCGAGGGAGCCCGCCGATTCGAGGTGGGAACCGCGAACCCGGCCCCACACGTCGGGCTGCAGGAGGCGATCGGGATCGTCGAGACGGTCGGGCTCGACCGCATCGAGGACCGGATCGGCGCCCTCGCCGGTCGACTTGCCGACGGCGTCCCCGCGGATCGACTGTTGAGCCCCGCCGACCCCGAGTCCGGTCTCGTGACGATCGACGTCGACGACCCGGCCGCGACCGTCGAACGCCTCGCGTCCGAGGAGATCCGCGTTCGCGACCTCCCGTTCCCGGAGGCCATCCGGGCGTCCGTCCACGCGATCAACACCGAGGACGACGTCGATCGCCTCCTCGATGCGCTCTCCGCGGAGTGGTGACCGTGGCCTCCGACGATCGGGTTCGCGTCTGGCTCGTCGAGCGGACCTACTCCGACGACGAACAGAACGTGGTCATCCTCGTCTACGCGACGACCGAGGGTGACCGGTACTTCCGCAAGGAGCGCGCGCTGACGAGCTTTTCGGACGTGCGCGATACGACCGCCGCGATCGAGGTCGACCCCGATGACCTCGGCGACGTCGACGACCCGTCGCTTCGAGAGCGCTATTCCGGGGAGGCCTCGCGAATGGCGGCCGAACACGATCCGGACGATCCCGTTTGACCTCCCCGTTCAGACGAACGCGAGCGGAACCATCACCGCAACGCCGAGGGCGACGCCGCCCGCGAGTTCGCGTTTGCCCCCGTGCGGGAGCGGCTCGCCGATCGACAGCGCCTCCGGCAGGAACTCCGTGAGGACGAGGTAGATCATCGCGCCCGCGGCGAACCCGAACCCGTAGGGGAGCAACCGGCGGGCGATCCGGACGAACGCGAAGGCGATCACGGCGCCGATCGGCTGGGGCAGACTCGAGAAGACCGCCCACCAGACCATCCGCCACTTCGGCACGCCCATGGCCTTCAGCGGGATGGAGATCGCCGTCCCCTCCGGGACGTTGTGGATGGAGATCGCGATCGTCATGAACACGGCCAGGATCGGGACGGTGAACCCGACGATCCCGATCCCGCCCGCGAGCCCGAGGTCGGCGAAGGAGACGCCGACGGCGATCCCCTCCGGAAAGCTGTGGACGGTCAACACGCCGAGGATCAACACGAGCTTCTTGAAGTCGGCCTCCTCGTACTCGCGCGGGTCGATATCGACGTCCATCAACACCTCGTGGGCGATCACGACGAGGACGACGCCGGCGGCCATGCCGATCGCGATCTCCAGCGGGGTCCCCTCCGAGAGCCCCTCGTCGATCAGCCCGAACAGCGACGCCGAGACCATGATCCCCGAGGCGAGCCCCCAGAGGACGACGGTCCAGCGGTCACCGATCTCCTCGAAGAAGAAGAACGGGAGCGCGCCGATCCCCGTCGCGAGCGCCGTGATGAACCCCGCGACGAACACCACGACGAGGTTCTCGAGAAGCGCCATTCGTCCGATCGTTATCGGATATCGGATATAAACCTCCCCCCGAACGTGGCGACGGCGCCCCTCGACCCGACCGATTTTCACGCTCGGGACCCAACCGCGGACATGGGGTTTCACACCTTCGACGCCGACCGCGCGGCGAGACTTGAGGAGGCGGGAAAACGCTACCGATACCTCTCCCGCGAGGAGCTGCTCGCCGCGATCGATCCCGGTCCGGACGCCGTGATCGCCGATCTCGGCAGCGGAACCGGCTTCTTCACCGACGACGTCGCACCCCACGTCGGGACCGTCCACGCCGTCGACGTCCAATCCGAGATGCACGAGTTCTACCGACGGAAGGGCGTTCCCGACAACGTCGAACTCCTCGCGAGCGACGTCGCCGACCTCCCCTTCGAGACCGATGCCCTCTCGGGGGCCTTCTCGACGATGACCTACCACGAGTTCGCGAGCCCGGAGGCGGTGGAGACGATCGCCCGCGTCGTCGAACCCGGGGGACGCCTCGTCGTCGTCGACTGGAGCGCCGACGGCGCCGGCGAGGCCGGACCGCCGATCGACGAGCGATACGACTCCGAGGCGGCCGCGGACGCGCTTCGCGCCGGCGGATTCGAGATCGAGCGCGTCGACGACCGTCCGGAGACCTTCCTGCTCGTCGCCGTCGCGCCGTAGCTTCCGGCGGCCTCTTCGCCGCCCGTCGTCACCGTCTACCGTCCGCAATCCGTAATCCGTAATCCGCAATCCACAGTCCGCAGTCCACAATCCGCAATCCGCCGTCTACCGTCCGCCGTCCGTCGTTTACGGTCCGCCGACTTCCCTTTCTATCCGCATTCTTATATTTGGGGCAAACGCTAATATTACACGAACGAACATTATGTTTGTATGGTAACCATAGACATCGAATCCGAGGAGGGACAACGCGAGATCCTCCGCCGGATGATGCTGATCCGCGAGTTCGACGAGATGGCCGGCGACCGATTCGCCGACGGGGAGATCCCGGGCTTCGTTCACCTCTATATCGGCGAGGAGGCGGTCGGCGTCGGCGCCTGTGCCGCGCTTGAGCCGGACGACTACATCGCGAGCACACACCGGGGCCACGGCCACTGCATCGCGAAGGGGCTCGACCCGAAACGGATGATGGCCGAACTCTACGGCAAACGCGAGGGCTACTGCAACGGCAAGGGCGGCTCGATGCACATCGCCGACGTCGACGCCGGGATGCTCGGCGCGAACGGGATCGTCGGCGCGGGCCCGCCGCTGGCCACCGGCGCGGCGCTCTCGGCGGCCCAAAAGGACGAGGACCGGGTCGCGCTGGCGTTCTTCGGCGACGGCGCCGTCGCGCAGGGCCAGGTACACGAAGCGATCAACCTCGCCGCGACGTGGGACCTGCCGGCCGTCTTCCTCGTCGAGAACAACCAGTTCGGCGAGGGGACCCCCGTCGAGAAGCAACACAACCTCGAGAACCTCAGCGAGACCGCGGAGGCCTACGACATCCCCGGATTCTCCGTCGACGGGATGGACGTCACGGCGATCTACGAGGCGGTCGAGCGCGCCCGCGAGCGCGCCGCCGCCGGCGAGGGACCGACCTTCATCGAGGCGAACACCTACCGCTATCGCGGCCACTTCGAGGGCGACCACCAGCCCTACCGCGACGAGGACGACGTCGAGGAGTGGCGCCAGCGGTGCCCGATCGACTCCTTCTCCGGCCGGCTCGTCGACGCCGGCGTGTTGGACGAATCGGCCGTCGAGGAGCTGCGCTCGGAGGCGGCCGCGGAGATCGAGGAGGCGGTCGCGTTCGCCCAGGACGCCACCGACCCCGACCCGAGCGAGGCCTACGAGGACATGTTCGACGTCGCCGTCCCCGAGTTGCACATGCACGCCGGCGGCGCCCGTGCCGACGGCGGCACCAGGGGAGGTGAGGGTCGATGAGCGTCGACTCGGACGTCAGCAGCGCCTCGAACACGGAGACGATGACCGTCCGCGAGGCCATCCGCGCCGCCATGCGCGAGGAGATGCAACGCGACGAGGACGTCTTCCTCATGGGCGAGGACGTCGGCCTCTTCGGCGGCGTCTTCGACGTCAGCGACGGGCTCTTGGAGGAGTTCGGCGAGGGGCGAGTCCGGGACACGCCGATCAGCGAGGCCGGATTCCTCGGCGCGGGGGTGGGCTCTGCGGCCGCCGGATCGCGGCCCATCGTCGAGATCATGTTCTCGGACTTCCTCGGCGTCTCGATGGAACAGACGATGAACCAGATGGCCAAGATGCGCTACATGTTCGGCGGGAAGACGGAGATGCCCGTCACCGTCCGGACGACGGAGGGCGGCGGCATGGGCGCGGCCAGCCAGCACTCCGGCACGGTCCACACGTGGTTCGCCCACTTCCCCGGGCTCATCGCCGTCACTCCGGGAACGCCCGCGGCCGCAAAGGGGCTGTTGAAGACCGCGATCCGGTCGAACGACCCCGTGTTCTTCTTCGAGAACAAGATGATCTACGAGCAGTCCGGCGAGGTCCCCACCGACCCGGACTTCACGCTCCCCATCGGCGAGGCGGGCGTGGAGCGCGAGGGCGAGGACGTGACCGTGATCGCCACCCAGCGCCTCGTCGGCGAGTCGCTGCAGGCGGCGGAGGAGCTCGCGGGCGACGTCGATCTCGAGGTGATCGACCTCCGGTCGCTGTACCCGCTCGACACCGACACGATCACGGAGAGCCTCGCGAAGACCGGGCGGGTCGTCATCGCCGACGAGAGCCCGGTCTCCTACGGCGTCCACGCCGAGGTGCTCTCGCGGCTCGTCGAGCACGGCTTCTACACGCTCGATGCGCCGCCGGAACGCGTCGGGGTTCCCGACACCCACATCCCCTTCAGCCAGCCGCTCGAGAACGAGGTGCTCCCCGACTCGGAGGACGTGATCGCGGCGGTCGGGCGGTTGTCCTGAATGGCTGAGGACGACTCCGTCTCCCCTTCATCCGGCGGTTCGTCCCCGACCGACGATTCGTCCCCGACCGACGATTCGTCCTCGCACGCCCCGACGGTCGGACTGATCGTCAACCCGGCCGCCGGCCGCGACATCCGCCGGCTCACCGGCGGCGCGAGCGTCAGCGACAACTATGCCAAACGCCGGACCGCGGAGTGCGTTCTCGCCGGGCTGCAGCTCGCGCCCGATCCGGTCGACGCACTCGTGATGCCCGACCGCGCCGAGCTCGGCCAGCGGATCGTCGGCAACGTCGACGCGGACGGCGATCTCGCGGCGGCGGGAATCGACGTCTCCCTGCTCGAGATGTCGATCGAGGGCGGACCCGAGGACACTCGGACTGCGGCGGGGCGATTTCGGGAGGTCGCCGACGCGGTCGTCGTGCTCGGCGGCGACGGCACCAACCGCGACGTCTCGACCGCGATCGGCGAGGTCCCGATGGTCAGCGTCTCGACCGGCACGAACAACGTCGTCCCGACGCCCGTCGACGGGACCGTCGCCGGCGCGGCTGCCGGCCTCGTCGCCTCCGGCGCGGCCGATCCGAGCGCGGTCACCACGCGCCACGGGACCCTCTCCGCGACCGTCGCCGGCGCCTCGGGCGAGGGGACGGTCTCGGGGCTCGCGACGATGGGGCTGCTCGATCGACCCTTCATCGGCACGCGGGCGGTGCTCGACGTCTCGGAGTTCGTCGCCGGCGTCACCTCGCGGGCGTTCCCCGCCGAGATCGGCCTCTCGGGGATCGCCGGCGGGATCGAGCCCTGTGCGCCCGACGCTCCCGGCGGCGTGGGCCTCCGGTTCCGCGACGGCGGCTCGCCTCGGACCGTCCGGGCCATCACCGTCCCCGGCGTCGTCGAGACCGTGACCGTCGGGACCTGCAGGCGGATCGACGCCGGCGAGCCCTGGACCGTGTACGTCGACCGCGGCGTGATCACCGCCGACGGCGAGCGCGAGCGGGAGGTCTCCGACGCCGAGGTCACCTTCAGGGTCCACGACGAGGGGCCGCGGCTCGTCGACGTCGAGGCGGCGTTCGAGGCCGCGATCGACGCGGGAACGTTTCGGCCGGCCGACGTGGAGGTGATGCGGTGATGACGGTGCGGTGGCGGTGAAGTGGTGGCGGCAAAGCGGTGGTTGGGGGTACGATGATGGCGATGCGGTGATGGCGATTCGGTGATGGAGATGCGGTGACGGCGCCCCCGGAACTCGAAATGCCTCGTGTCGAGCCGATCAGTCCGCCCGTCGCCAGCTCACGGTCACTTCGAGGTCCTCGCGGAGCAGCTCGGCGACGTGACAGGTCCGCTCGCCGCCGGTTACGATCCGATCGAGGGCGTCGTCGTCGGCGTCATCGACCCCCGAGAGCGCCACCTCGAGGTCGATCGACTCCACCGAACCCTCCGCGGGCTCGCTTTCCGCGCTCACCTCGATCCCCTCGAAGGCGATCTCGCGCATGTCCGCTTGCACGCCGATGCTCGCCGAGAGGCACGCGGAGAGCGCGCCCGTGAAGTAGTCGATCGGGGTCGGGTGACGTCCGCCCCCGAACTCGGGCGTGACGTCGAAGGGCCACTCGTAGCCGCCGGCCGTCACGGTCCCCGAGAGGTCCGGATCGAGGCTCGCGGTCGCGTTCCGTTCGGGAAGTGCCCGCACGCCGTCACCCTCGTTCACCGCGTCGGCCGCCGGATCGTCGTTCCCCTCGTTGGCCGCGACGGCCGCCGGTGCGTCGCTCGGCGAGACGCCATCGAGGAGCGGCCACGGGTTCTCGAGGCGCTCGACGAGCGTGGCGAGGAACCGGGCGGCGTCCGCCCCGTCGACGACGCGGTGGTCGAACGAGAGATCGAGCGGCAACACCTCTCGAACGACGACCTCCCCGTCCCGGGCGACGGCCCGCTCCGAGAGCGCGTTGACCCCGAGTATCGCCACCTGCGGCGGGTTGATGATCGGATCGAAGGACTCCACGCCGAGGAGCCCGAGGTTCGAGACCGTGAACGTCCCGCCCGAGAGGTCGTCCATCGTGAACTCCCCGGAGAGCGCGCGGTCGGTCATCCGGCGGCGCTCGTCGGCCAGTTCCGCGATCGACCGCTCCTCGACGTTCCCGATCACGGGCGTGATCAGCCCGTCGTCGACGTCGACGGCCAGGGCGACGTTCCGGTCGGCGTACAGCCGGTGGACCTCCTCCTCGAAGGTCGCGTTGAACGCCGGGTGCTCCTCGAGCGCGGCGGAGAGGGCGCTCACCAGCACGTCGGTCACCGAGACGTCCGTGCCGTGGACCGCCGTGGCGGCCTTCGCCGCCCGCCGCAGCGATCCGGCGTCGGCGGTCCGGTGTTCGGTGACGTGGACGGCGTTCCGGTAGCTCTCGCCGAGCCGCGAGCTGATCGTCCGTCGCATTCCGTCGAGCGGACGCTCCTCGACGACGGTGCGTCCCTCCTCGTCCTGGCCGCCCGCCGCCACGTCGGAGGGTTCCTCCTCCCCCGCACGTTCCGCTGCGGCCTCGACGTCCTCCGCGGTCACGGCACCGCCGGGTCCCGTTCCCGTCACCGTCGAGAGATCGACCCCGAGTTCGTCCGCGCGTTTGCGTGCGCGCGGCGAGACTTTCTCCGGCTCCTCGCCCGCGCCCGTCTCGGCGTCCGCATCCGTGGTTCCCGCCTCCGTCCCGCCCTCGGCGGCCCGCTCGACGTCCTCCTCGGTCACCGCGCCGCCCGGCCCGCTTCCGGAGACCGTCGCCGGATCGATGTCGAGCTCGTCGGCGCGCTTTCGCGCGCGCGGCGAGATCTTTCCGCCTCCGGACCCGGCGGTCGCTTGCCCGCGATCGTCACCCGCTTCGGGCTCGGCCTCGCCGACCGAACCTCCGGTTTCGGCCGCCTCGGTCCCGGATGCCTCGGCACCTTCGGCGTCGTCCCCCTCGGACGCTCCAGCCTCCGCGAGCAGGTCCGCGATGTCGGCGTCCGCCGCGGCGACGACCGCCATCGGCGCGCCCGGCGGCGCCGACTCGCCCTCCGCGAGAACGATCCGACGGAGCACCCCGTCCTCGCGCGCGTCGATCTCGGCGGTCGTCTTCTCGGATTCGATCTCGGCGATCGGTTCCTCGGCCTCCACCGAGTCACCCTCCTCGAGAAACCACTCAACGACGGTTCCCGCGTCCATCTCCAGTCCCAGCTTCGGAACCTTGACGACGTATCCCATGCCGGAACATCGGGGTCGATCGTTATAATTATGGCCGTGAACGTACCGATCGTTCCCGCGAATCGGGGCCGTCGAATCCACTTAACGGTTCGCAGTTCCAAGGTCGACCATGGTGATCCTCGTGCCCTTCGATGGCGGGGCGCTCGCGGAGGCGGCCCTCGAGCGCGCGGTCGAACTCGCGAACGCCCTCGGCGAGTCGGTCGTCGCCCTCGCGGTCGTGCCGCGGAACAACGGTCGGTACGCCCGCGAACGCGGCTGGATCGACGCCGACGAGGAGTTCGACGCCCGGTCCGTTCTCGCGGATCTCCGCGGGCGGACGAACGCGATCGCCGCCGAAGCGGAGTTTCGACACCTCGTCGTCGACCGATACGCGACCGCCGGCGAGATCGCGACCCACATCCGCGAGGTCGCCCGCGATATCGACGCCTCCGTCGTCGCCGTCGGAAGCGAGAACGCCGGCCGGATCGCCACTGGCGTGGCGAGCGTCGGATCGACCGTCGCGGCCGGGACGACCTACGACGTACTCATCGTCAGAAACGCCGACTCCTTGAGGAGCGAAACCCCGGGATAGCTCCCGTTCGGTCCACTCGCCCACCCCCTCGTCTATCCGCTTGCCTACTCGCCCGTCTGCCCGCTTGCCTACTCGCCCGTCGCCCGTTCGCCCGCCTATCCGCCGATCCGGCCGCGCTCTCGTCCGGCGGAACGACCGACGAGGAGGACGAGCGCCGCGAGCACGAGCCCGAACGCGAGCGTCCCGATCCCGCTCGGAGAGACGGAGATGGCCTCGCTGCCGAGGACCGTTATCGCCGTGACGACCGCGCCGAGGACGACCGCGACCCCGAGCAGCACCGCGCCGATCAGCTTGATCGCCCGATCGAGTTCGGAGACCGATCGATTCTGTGACATACACGTAGACGTAGCGCGTCCACTCTTAAACGAACGACGGGGATTCTCGAAACGCTGGAACGGTGGGTCCGACGCGAACCCTGCTCACCTCGCCCCACTCACCCCGTCCGATCGTCTCGGCCCACTCATCTCGTCCGATCACCCCGGTCCGTCACTTCGAGTCGGTCGCCTCGACCATCTCCGATCCCGTCTCCCACTTGTCGAAAAAGGAGACGTACCAGTAGATCCCGAACAGCAGGACGACCACGGCGATCAGATACGGAACGATGGGAACGCTCATCCCGAGGAACTCGAGCAGCGTTCGGAACTCGTAGAGGCCGACGCCGAGGACGGAGAGCGCCACGAGGAGTCCCCCTCGAGTCACCGACGCGTCGAACGCCATCAGATCCACCCCCGGCTGGCGGCGAGCCACTCGGTCGCGTTCCGCACCGTCCCGGTCGTCGCCTCGAGCACCATCGGGTACGCCTCGCCGCCCGGCCCGAAGAGCCCGCCGCGAGCGACGATGGCGGCGATCGGCAACACGTACGCCAGGATCACGAGCAGGACGGCGATCCCGCCCCACAGACGGATGTTGTCGAGCACGAGCGGCGCGTCGTCGGACCCGGAGATCGGATCGGCGATCGTCTCCGCGAGCCCGTCGGTCCGCTTGTTGCCCATCGTCAACATGACGTTGCTGAGGAACATCACGGCCGAGACGAAGAGGATCGTCCCGCCGACGGCGATCTGGAGGTTGAGCTCCTGGAACCCGCCGAACGCGGTCCCGTACTCGAAGCCGGCGTACTCCGGCTCGGCCGTCCGTCGCGGCACCCCGAGCAGCCCCTGTGCGTGCATCGCGTTGGACATGAGCGCCATCCCGGCGAACCACAGGACGACCTGGGCCAAGCCGATCTGTCTGCTGTAGATCGGCTTGTTCGTGATCTGGGGCCACAGCCAGTAGGTCGCCGCCATGAACGTCAACGCGACGGCGGCTCCGACGGTGAGGTGGAAGTGGCCTGGCACCCAGATCGTGTTGTGGATGAGGTAGTTGATGTTCATTCCGGCGTTTACCATCCCCGAGAAGCCGCCGGCGGCGAACATCAGCCCGGCGAGCATCATCCCGGTGAACGCGGGATCACGCCACGGGAGCGTCCGGAGCCAGCCGAACAGGCCGGTTCCGCCCCGGACCCGGGCCCCGTACTCCACGCTCGCGACGACCGTGAAGGCGGTCAACAGGCTCGGCAACAGCAGGAACATCGTGTTCGTCATCGCGACGAACTTGAACCCCTCCGCGATCCCCGGATCGAGGTACTGGTGGTGGATCCCGACCGGGGTCGAAAGCAGCAGGAACAACACGAACACCACGCGAGCGAGCGGGTCGCTGAAGAGCCGCCCGCCGGCGATCGACGGCAACACGGTGTACCAGAGCAGGTACGCCGGCATCAACCAGAAGTAGACGACCGGGTGGCCGAAGAACCAGAACAGCGTCCGCGTCAGCGTCGGGTTGACGGAGTCGATCAGCCCGAGCGACCACGGCAGCAGGAACACGAGGACGGAGATCGCGAGCGCCGAGGTCGCGATGTACCACATGATCATCGTCGTCAACACCATGAACGTCTGCAGCGGGATCCGCTCGTCGGGGTGCTCGCGCCGCCAGGCGAGGAAGGTCCGCCACCAGTCGAGTCCGGCCAGCCACGTTCCGACGAGGAAGACGGCGAGACCGCCGTAGAAGAGCGGGTGTGCCTGAAGCGGCGCGTAGAAGGTGAACAGCACGTCGGCGCTCAAGTCGACGGCGCTCGTGAAGCCGGCGAGGATCGTGATCCCCGTGAGCGTCATCCCCGTCGCCATCAGCCCGTACCACGCCCAGGAGAACCGCGTGTTCACGAGCGGGCGATCGAGGCTCCGCACGAGCGCCCAGGTGAACACCCCGACCAGGAAGAAGATGGTGAAGCTCAACACCAAGAAGACGCCGTGGGCCGTGAGGAACGTGTAGTAGTCGACCGAGCTGAACGGCCGCGCGATCCCCGTCCGGTGGAGCGTCTGAATGATCCCGAACGTCGTCCCGATCGCGAACGCGAGGAACGCGCCGAGGAACGTGGCCCGGACGATCCGCGCCTCCTCGGGGAACTTGTCGTAGAACGTCTCCCCAGCGTCGCCGGACGTCGTGCTTTCGCTCCCGTCCGCGGCTCCGCCCGCGGTGCCGCCTCCGCTCCCGCCCGCGGTGCCGCCTCCGCTCCCGTCCGCGGCGTCCCCCGTCTCACTCATCGCCATCACCGCCCGACTCGGTCGCGTTCGACGTCTCGAACTCCTCTTGAGGGACGACTTCCAGTTTCCCCTCCATGCCGTGGTGGGCGGCGCCGCAGTACTCGTTACAGATTATCCCGTACTCGGTGGGTTCGCTCGTCTCGACGGTCAGCGTCGAGACCTCGCCGGGGATCACCATCGTGTTCGCGTTCGTCCCCACCACCTCGAAGCCGTGTGTGACGTCCCGGGAGGTCACCATGAACGTCACCGTGCTGTTGGCCGGCACCACGATCGGGTCCGGTTCGAACCCGAACTGGTAGGCGACGACGTACGCCTCGTACTCGTTCTCGCCGACCTGCTCGACGCGCGGGTCCGCGAAGCGCTCGTCCTCGTCGAGCGCGGTCGGATCGACGGTCGGCTCGTCGGCGGCGACCATCGCGACGCCCGGTCCGACGGCCCCGTACGTCACCGAACCGATGAGCAGCAGGATGAGCCCCAGTCCGAGCGCCAGCCAGATCTTCTCGTAGCTGTGGACGTGCATGGATCACCCCACCACTATCAGGTCGTTTCCGAGGAACTCCACGAAGTAGATGTACACCCACATCGTCACGAGGATGACGAAGTACATCAAGATCAACGCGAGGGTCCCCTTCGGATCGAACGACTTCGGATCCTCGAGGAGCGCCGCCCGTTCGGACCCATCGGTCTCTGTCGTTCCCATAGGCAAAAGTTACTGGACCGATCCACTTATACTCGAAGGGCCATCCAGCACGATGGGACGCGCCCCTCGTTTATTTATGATCGCAGGACTCACGTGTGATCATGGACCTTCCCGCCCACTACGTCCCGCTCGTCGGGCTCCTCGCCATCCCGGCCGCGGTGGTCTTTGCCGCTTCCCGGGGAGAACCGGCAATCGCGCTCGCGATCGTCAACGTCTGCATCATCGTCGCGAGCCTCCACCGGGCGATGTCCGGCGAGACGGGCTCTTCGACCCACGCCGCGGCGTCCTCGTGATCCGCCTCCGGTTCCCCTGAATGTCCTGTTCGCTCTGTGACCTCCCGACGCCGGCCGAGCCCGTCACCGACCCGGACGTCGACGGCGAGTTCTGTTGTCGCGGCTGTCTTGAGGTCGCCCGGTCGCTCGGCGGGCTCGAGGAGCTGGAGGATGCGGCCGCGAACGTCGATGCCGATGTCTCCGCCGGTGGCGGGGGCGCGGGCGAGGACGGCGGGGACGCCGACCTCGAGACCACCTATCTCCACGTCGACGGGATGCACTGTGCGACCTGCGAGCGGTTCCTCGAGTTGACGGCCGGGCGAGCGGAGGGCGTCGAGGCGGCGACGGCGAGCTACGCCACGGACACCGTCCGCGTCGACTACGACCCCGAACGGATCGACTCGAACGACCTCGAGGAGGTCCTCTCGACGGCGGGGTACCACGCCACCGACCGCGCGGATCGGTCGGAGACCGGAGATGACGTCGACGTCGTTCGCTTCCTGGTCGGCGGCGGGCTCTTCGGGATGATGGCGATGTTGTGGTACGTCCTCTTTTTGTACCCGACCTACTTCGGATACGACCCGCTCTTCGAACTCGGCGGCGTGTCCGGACGCTACCTGTTCGCGCAGATCTGGGTGTTCGCCTCCATCGTGCTGTTTTACACCGGATTTCCGATCCTCCGTGGCGCCTACGTCAGCCTCCGTGCCGGCCGGCCGAACATGGATCTCCTCGTCTCGCTGGCCGCCGCGGGATCGTACGGATACAGCACGCTCGCCCTGTTTCTCGGGCAGACCGACCTGTACTTCGACGTGACGATCGCCGTGGTCCTCGTCGTGACCGCGGGCGGCCAGTACGAGACCCGGATCAAACGACGGGCGACCGGCCTGCTCTCCGATCTGACGACCGCGATGGACGAGACGGCCCGACTGGCCTCCGGCGAGGAGGTCACCGTCTCCGAGATCGCTCCCGGACAGCGGCTTCGCGTACGCCCCGGCGAGCGGATTCCCCTCGACGGGACGGTGGTCGAGGGGGTCGCCGCCGTCGACGAGTCGCTCGTCACCGGCGAGTCGATCCCGGAGACGAAACGCCCCGGCGACGCGGTTCGCGGGGGAACGATCGTGGCCGACGCCCCGCTCGTGGTGGCCGTCGGTGAGGACGCCGAGAGCACGCTGGATCGCCTCGTGGAGCTGCTGTGGGACGTCCAGAGCTCCCGGTCCGGCGCCCAGCGGCTCGCCGACCGACTCGCGACCGTGTTCGTTCCGCTCGTCGCCGCCACCGCCCTCGCCGTCGGAGCCGTCAGGCTCGCGACCGGCTCCTCGCCGACGGCCGCGGCGCTCGTCGCCCTCACCGTGCTCATCGTCTCGTGTCCGTGCGCGTTCGGGCTCGCGACCCCGCTCGCCGTCGCCGCCGGGATCCGCGAGGCGGCCGAGCGGGGGATCGTCGTCGCCTCCGACGCCCTCTTCGAGGAGGCGACGTCCGTCGACGCCGTCGTCCTCGACAAGACCGGGACGCTCACCGACGGCGAGATGCGGGTGCTCGACGTCGAGACGGCGGAGGGGACCACCGCCGACCGACTGCTCCGGCGAGCGGTCGAGCTCGAACGCGCCTCCCCGCATCCCATCGCCGAAGCGATCGTCGAGGGTGCCGATCGGCTCCGCTCCGACGGCGGTCTCTCGGACCGGGAGCCATCCGGTGTGGAGTCGCTCGATGACGTCGATGAACCACGTGAGGGCCCGTCTTCCGGCCGGGATCGGCCGGACCGTCCGGAGACGACCGTTCACGACCGCGGCGTCGTCGCCTCGATCGACGGGGTCGAACGACGGGTCGGCCACCCCTCGCTGTTCGACGACTGGGCGGTCCCGGACCGGCTCGCGGACGCCGCCGACTCCGTTCGAACCCGAGGGAACGTCCCCGTTCTCGTCGGTTGGGACGGCTCGGCACGCGGCGTCATCGCGGTCGGCGACGACGTTCGCGACGGCTGGGAGGCGTTCGTCTCCGACCTCCGCGACCGCGGGATGGAGGTCGTCGTCCTCACGGGCGACAGTCCCGAATCGGCCGCACGCTTCGAGGAGCACCCGAACGTGGACCGGGTTTTCGCCGGCGTCCCGCCGGAGGCGAAAGCGGCGACGGTCTCCCGGCTCGCGGCGGATCGCTCCGTGGCGATGGTGGGAGACGGCAGCAACGACGCGCCGGCGCTCGCGGCGGCGACGGTCGGCATCGCGGTCGCGAGCGGGACCGACCTCGCGCTCGACGCCGCCGACGCGATAGTGCTCGAGGACCGTCTCGGTGCGGTCACGGAGCTGTTCGATCTGGCCGCCGGGACCGGACGGCGGATCCGGACCAACCTCGGGTGGGCGCTCGTCTACAACGCGGTCGCGATCCCGCTCGCCGTCGCGGGACTGTTAAATCCCCTTCTCGCCGCGGTCGCGATGGGGGCGAGCAGCCTGCTCGTCGTGGCCAACTCCGCCCGATCGATCCTTTCGACGGGGTGAAGCTCACGACTTCGGTTTCGGTTGGTTGAGGCTCCGATCCCGGTTGGTTGGAACTCCGGTTCCCGTGGGATGAGATCCCGGTCCCGGCTTCGATTCGGGCGTTTCGGTGTCGCCGACGAACACGCTTTTGAGACCGGCGATCGAGAGGGGGCGTATGAAGGTACTCCTGGGGATCGGCGGCAGCGAGGACTCCTTTCGGGCTCTCGAGCGCACGATCGACCGCGCGGTGGCCGCGGGCGACGATCTCGTCGTCGCCGTGGTCGAGAATCCCGACTCCGATCGCTCCTACGAGGAGGTGGTCGAACGCGTCCGGTCGGTGCTCGAGGACGCCGAACTCGAGGCGGACGTTCGCCACGTCGAAGGCGATCCCGGAAGCCAGATCGTCGACATCGCCGAGCGCGAGGGGTTCGACCAGATCGTCCTCGGCGGCGGTCACACGAGCCCGATGGGGAAGATCTCCCTCGGGAACATCGCCGAGTTCGTGCTGTTGAACGCCAAGACCACCGTCACGCTGGTCCGATGACGCCCTCGCGTTTCCCCGATGCGGTCGCCGACGAGTTCCCTCGTCCCCCCCTCGAGTTCGAGGATCGCGAGGGACGCCACGTCGAGATCCGCGTCTACGACGGCTCAAAAGCGGAACACGACGCCCTCGCCGAGATGTACGACGACTTCGATTCGGCCGACAGGGCACAGGGGATCCCCCCGAGCCGCTCCGAGGAGATCCGCCGGTGGCTCGATCAGATCCTCGAGGGGGACTGTTACAACGTGATCGCCTGGCACGGCGACGACGTCGCCGGCCACGCCACCCTCGTCCCGGCGGACGGCGGCCACTACGAGTTGGCCATCTTCGTCCACCAGACCTACCAGGAGGCCGGCATCGGAACCCGGCTCATCCGCTGTCTGCTCGGCCACGGCCAGTCGGCGGGCGTCGAGACGGTCTGGTTGACGGTCGAACGCTGGAACCGCGCGGCGGTCGGGCTCTACGAGAAGATCGGATTCGAGACCGCCGACGCCGAGAGCTTCGAGATCGAGATGGTGCTCCGACTGAACGAGCCGCAGGAGACGGACGGATCGTCTCCCGACTCAGACTGACAAAACCGGCTGGCTCGCGTACAACAGGACGTACTCGGCCGCCTTCTCGAGCACCTCCCCCGGATCGCCGGAGACCGGCTCGCGGGGGACCACGAGGAAGTCGGCGTCGACGTCCTCCGCGGTGTCGAGGATCACGCTTCCGGGGTGGGTCGTCTTCACCGTGGTCGAAAATCCATAGGCGATCGACGTCGTGACGTCGACGCTCGCCGCGTCGGCCCGATCGAAGATCGTCTCCGTGAACGCCTCCGTGTCCTCGGCCACCGCCGACTCGTCGACTGCGCCGGTCTCGATCGCACGGGCGACGTCCTCGCCGAGGACGTAGACGGCGTGGACGGTCGCGTCGTACTCGTTCGCCACCGCGATCGCGTACTCGACCGCCTGCTGTGACTCGTCGCTGCCGTCCACGGGGGCCAACACCAGGTCGATGTCGAGGCTCGCCATACTCGGTCGGTCGTCATCCCCCGGTAAAAAGCCCCCTGTCCGACGGAGCGTCCCTTTTAAGCACCGCGCCGGAGAACGGCCGATATGTTCGATACGATCGTCATCGCCACCGACGGCTCAGACAGCGTGCGCCGCGCCGTCGACGTCGCGTTGGACCTCGCGGACCGGTTCGACTCCGCGGTCCACGCGCTGTACGTGATCGACAGCGGCGAGGTGGACTCCTCCCCCGAGGCGGTCCGTGAGGACCTCCGTGACGCCCTCGACGAGCGGGGGCGGTCGGCGCTTTCCGACGTCGCGGATCGCACGGATCTTCGCGTCGAGACTGCCGTCCGCGAGGGACGACCCGCCGCCGAGATCTCCGGATACGCCCGCGAGGTCGACGCCGACGTCGTCGCCACCGGAACGCGGGGCCGCCACGGCGAGAACCGGTTCCTGATCGGCTCGGTCGCAGAGCGCGTCGTTCGGACCTGTCCGGTCCCCGTCCTCACCGTTCGACAGCTCTCCGAGGAGTGACGCGTCGGGACCGGCGACGCCCACGTTCGGCCGGCGTACGTTCCGACCGGCATCCGCGTTCGCCCGGCGTTCAACGCGTCCGTCCGAACAACGGCGGAGTTTTCCACCTCGCGGGCGGAGTGGGGCCATGGACGACGAACTCATCGACGACGGGTCGATCCCGCTTTCGCGCCGCACCCGCCTCCCCGGAAAGGGCTTCTTCTACCCCGACTCGCTCGACGACGAGCGCGCCGAACGACGGGCGCGCGAGGCGGTCGAGGGTGCCGACGTGGTCGTCATCGCCGACGCCGACGCCGACGGGCTCGCGTGCGCCGCGATGATCCGCGAACGCTACGACGCCGCCCTCGACGTGGCGAGCTTCGAGGCCGACATCGAGGACCGGCTCTCGGAGGAGGCCGCTGGTTCGATCGACCCGGACGACGGGGAGACGGAGGACGCGGAGAAGGCGGACGACGCAGCGAACACGAACGAAGTGGCGGAGACGGACGACGCGGACGATCCCCACGAGCGATCCGCGGTCGCGCTCGTCGCGGCCGGCCCCTACTCGCTCGATACCGCCTTCGAGCGCGTCGCCGAGTACGCCGAACCGGGAATCGACCTCTACGTGTGTGACCTGTGTCCCGACGAGTTCGAGTGGATCGCGGAGCCGCTTTCCGATCTCCTCGAGGTCGCGGGGACCGCCCGCTGGTTCGACCACCATCAGTGGGACGAGTCGGCGGCCGAGTCGGTCCGCGAGGCGGGCGTCGATCTCGTCGTCGGTGACTCCGAGGAGGAGTGTACGGCCGACGTCACGCTTCGATCGATCGACGCCGACCTCGGCGACCGATTCGGCGAGCTCGCCGCGGTCACCCGCGATCACGACCTGTGGATCAAAGAGGATCCCCGGTCCGACGACCTCGCGGACTACGCCTACTGGACGTCACCCGAGGAGTACGTCACGATGGTCGGGACCTACGGCGTTGACCTCCCCGACCCGGTTCGGCGATTCCTCGAGTCCCGTCGCGTCGAGAAGCAGGATCGGATCGATGCCGCCGTCGATCGCGCGGCGGTCCACGGGATCGGCGACTGGTCGGTCGCGGTCACCTACGGCCGGTGTTCACAGAACGAGGTCGCGGAGACGCTTCGCGAGCGCGGCGCCGACGCCGCCGTGATCGTCAAGCCCGCCGGTTCGGCCTCGATCCGCGGCTCGGAGGGGTTCGAGCGCGCACACGAGGTGGCCGGCAGAGTGAACGGCGGCGGCCATCCGAAGGCGGCCGGCTGTAAGCCGGACATCTACGAGGACATGCTCGATTACGCACACCACTGGACCACCGAGGGACAGGCCGCGAGAAAGCTGATCCTCGGCGCCTTCGAGGCCGTGGCCGAGGAGGCGGAGTCGGTCGGATCGGACGACGACGCCGAGTGAGGACGTCACCTCGATCGTCCTCCTCACTTTCGCTTCTCGTCGATCCGTTCACGCCCCTCGTCGATCCGTTCTCGGCCCTTCACTCCTCGCGCTCGCCGACGACCCACTTGTGCGAGAAGTTCTCCCCGCACGAGCAGTGTGCGTACGCGTGGATCACGTCGCCCTCGGCGTAGAGGCCGCCGACCTCCTCGTTTTTTCCCTCGGCGAAGGCGAACACGAACTCGAGTTCGTGCGCCTCGTCGGCCTCCCCGTCCGCCGCCGGACAGGTCGCATCGTCGAGGGTCACGGCGATCTCGCCGGTCGTGCCCATCGCCTCCCGGGTGAACCCCATCGCGTCCATTCCGGTCCCCGCCTGGAACGCGGATCGGCCTCGCTCGCCGTCGACGACGATCACGACGCCGTTTTCGCGATCCTCCCCGACGTTTCGAAGCCGCGAGTCGTCGTCCAGTTCCGCGTCGCTGACGAACAACACGACGTCCTCGAGCCGCTCGCCCGCGAGGAACTCCTCAAGGTCGCTCATACCCCACGTCGGCGTTCCCGCCCTAAAAGGGGCGCGTACTCGCGGCGGCCTTCCTCCGGGCTACCCCGCAAAGGCCCTCTTCCGGGCCATTCCGTGAAGGTTCATATACGATCGCGGCCCAGCCGCCACATCGTCTGACCTTCACCGCGGGACGGATCGAGGTAGCGCGGCGCGACGTCCCGCGGCAGCGAGCGCCGCCTGTTCGCCACCTTCCACCGGACGTCTCACAGTTGATCGCGGATCGTCTCGGCGGTCGCTGCTCCGATCCCCTCGACGTCGGTGAGATCCTCCGTCGACGCCGATCGAACTCCCTCGACCGAGCCGAATCGCCGGAGCAGCCGTGTCCGCGTCTCGGGACCGATCCCGGGGACCGAATCGAGCACCGTCGAGACGTCGTCGCGAAGCGACTGGTGGTATCGGACCGCGAACCGATGGGCCTCGTCTCGAACCCGTCGCAACAGCCGTAGCTCCGGCGCGTCGTTCGGCCAATCACGCGCCCCCTCGGACGTGATCACGATTTCGTCGGCCTTCGCCAGTCCGACCGCCGGGATCTCCCACCCCGCCTCCTCGAGGGCCTCTCGGGCCGCCTCGAGTTGTCCCTCGCCGCCGTCGACGAGCAACAGGTCCGGGTCGGACCGGTCGTCGCGCCCCTCGACGGCCCGTTCGGCCCGCCAGCGGATCAGCTCCCGCATGTTGGCGTAGTCGTCGTTGCGCTCGGTTAGCTTCTTGCGACGGTACGCGCTCGTCTCTGCCGATCCGTCCACGAAACGGACGTTCGAACCGACCACCGCCCGCCCGCCGGCGTGGCTCACGTCGAACCCCTCGATCCGTTCGGGCCGATCGATCCCGAGCCGGTCGGCCAACGCGGCGATCTCGTCGGTCCGCCCGACGCGACGTCTCGCGTTCTTCAACGCGAGATCGACGAGCTTGGCCTCGCGTCCGGCACCCGGAACCCGAACGGAGACGCCCTCCGCTTCGAGCCAGCTCACCACGTCGTCGTCGGTTGGTCGCTCGGGCAACAGGATCGCGTCCGGTAGCTCCCGCTCCGCGTAGTACTGGGTGAGGAACGCCGACAGCACCGCGGCCGGCGTGGTCGCGGTCTCCTCACTCGTACTCGTGGTCTCGCCGCCCTCGGTCGGAACCGTGCCGTCGTCGAGACCACTCCCGCCAGCCCCATCGCCGGCGTCAGCATCGGCGTCGGTTCCCTCCACGTCCGTTCCGATCCTCGGCGAGTCGAGCCGGTGGCGGCTCCGATCGACGAGCTGTCCGCGAGAACTGTGGAGTCGAGCGACGCGTGCGGTCTGGCCCTCGACCGTCGCCGCGAGCACGTCCACCGTTCGGTCGTCGGACCGATCGGAGACGGCCTCCCCGCCCTCGCCGTGGAACGCCTCGATCGCCTCGAGTTCGTCCCTGAGCCGTGCGGCCCGTTCGAACTCCTCGCGCTCCGAGGCGGCTTCCATCTCCCGGCGGATCGGGTCGGCGAGGACGCCCGTTTCGCCCTCGAAGAACCGTCGAACGAGTTCGACGTCCTCGCGGTACGTCTCGGCTCCGATCTCGTCCGTACACGGCGCCGAACACAGCCCCATCTCGTAGTCCAGACACGGCCGGTCGCGGTTTCGGTATTTGTGATCCGAACAGCCTCGGAGCCCGTAGATCTCCCGGATCGCCTTGGTGACGGTCTCGACCCGTCCCTTGTCCGTGTAGGGTCCGTAGGCCACGGAGCCCTCCTCTGGATCCCTGGTTATCTCGATCCGCGGCACCTCGTGGTCGGTCAACTCGACGAGCGGATAGGACTTGTCGTCGGTCAACCGGACGTTGTAGCGCGGCTGCTGTCGCTTGATCAGGTTCGCCTCGAGAAGCAGCGCCTGCGTCTCGGTGTCGGTGACCGCGAAGTCGATCGCGTCGGCCCGCTCGACCATCCCCCGAATGCGGGCCGACCGTGGGTCCGCATACGATCGGACCCGACTCCGGAGGTCGACCGCCTTGCCGACGTACAGCGTCACGTCTCCGGAGACGAACTGGTAGACGCCCGGCTCCCTCGGGAGATCGGCCGCGTGATCGCGAACGTCCCCGGTGTCCATCACGTTCGAGTTGGTCGCTCACGGGCTTGAACCGCACGGTGAACGACCGCTCCGTCCCGCTCCCACCTCGCCCCGCATCGGTTCCACGTGGTGGTTTCGTCCGATACAGACAGACACAGTTATGCGGGTCCCTCCGCTACGGCCGGACATGACTGACCGTCACACGACGTACAACGGGGGCGCAGTATGCGAGTAGTGGCGAAGTTCGGCGGTACGAGCCTCGGCAGCGGCGACCGGATCGACCGGGCCGCCGACTCGATCACGAAGGCCGTCGAGGACGGCCACGAGATCGCCGTCGTCGCGAGCGCGATGGGATCGACGACCGACGAACTCCTCGACGAGATCACCTTCGAGGCCGACGAGGCCGACCGTGCCGAGATCGTCTCGATGGGCGAGCGCACGAGCGTCCGCATGCTGAAGGCCGCCCTCGCCGCTCGCGGCGTCGAGGCCGTTTTCCTCGAGCCGGGCCACGAGGACTGGCCGGTCATCACGAACGAGGTCGGCGAGCTGGACGTGGAGGCGACCCGACAGCGTGCCGAAAAGCTCGCGGCCGAACTGGACGACGTCGTCCCGGTCATCACCGGTTTCCTGGCCCAGGACCACCTCGGGAACGTCACTACCCTCGGCCGTGGCGGCTCGGATACGACCGCGGTGATGCTCGGCAACTACATGGACGCCGACGAGGTCGTCATCGTCACCGACGTCGAGGGCGTCATGACCGGCGACCCGCGCGTCGTCGAGGGGGCAAGGAACGTCGGTCGGATCACGGTCGACGAGCTTCGGAACCTCTCGTTCCGCGGCGCGGAGGTCGTCGCACCGAGCGCGCTGTCCTACAAGAGCGAGGAGATGAACGTGCGGGTCGTCCACTACCAACACGGCGATCTCCTCGAGGGGGGTACGCGGATCGAAGGACAGTTCGAGAACCTGATCGACATGCAGGACCAGCCGCTCGCGTGTCTCACCGTCGCGGGACGGGCGATCCGAAACCGGCCGGGGATCCTGGCGGAACTCTCCGACGCCCTTCGGACCGAGGACATCAACATCGACGCCGTCGCCTCGGGAATGGACTCCGTCACCTTCTACGTCAACCGCGATCTGGCGGAGACCGCGGAGACCCTGTTGCACGACCGCGTCGTCGACGACGACACCCTCTCGTCGGTGACGGTTCACGACCCGATCGCCGTCATCCGGCTCACCGGCGGCGAGCTACCGAACCGACCGGGAATCATCAAGGAGATCGTCTCGCCGCTCGCCGCGGCCGGGATCAACATCGTCGATCTGATCACGAGTGCGACTTCGGTCGCCCTCTTCGTCGCCTGGGACGACCGCGAGGAGGCGCTCAACATCGTCCAAGAGGAGTTCGACCAGTAGGCTTCGATCGCAGCCCAGCCTCGATCCCCCGACCGACCTACCTTACCGTCCCTCGCGCAACCGCGTTCCGATCCGCTCGGGCAGATCCGTCTCTCGAACGGCGTCCACGACCGTCTCGACGTCGTAGTCGACGCGTCGCTGTTCGACCGTCATCGCGTCGAGGTCGACGATCGCATAGGCCGCCCGCGGGTCGCCGTCCCGGGGTTGCCCGACGCTGCCGGGATTGAGGACGATCCCCTCCTCGTAGACCTCGTGGGACTGCACGTGCGTGTGGCCGAGGACCAACACGTCGGGGGCGCCGTCGCTTTCGTCTCCCTCGCCTTCGACCTGGTCGAGCAACCGGGGTGAGAACTCACCAGGGCGCGTGTAGCGGTCGGGATCCCGCGGGTGTCCGTGCACGAGGTGGACCCGTCCGTTCGCGGTCCGTCGCTTCGTCGGGAGGTCGCGAAGCCACTCGATCTGTGCGTCCGAGAGGTGTCGTTTCGCGTAGCGCACCCCCGCACCGGCGAGGCTGTTGAACCCGAACGTCGTGTCCCCGGCGACCGCACGGTCGTGGTTGCCCGCGATCGTTTCCGCGTGGAGTTCTCGGACCCGATCCACGCACTCGCTCGGCCAGGGGTTGTAGCCGACCACGTCGCCGGCACAGACCGTCCGGTCGACCGGCGGCATGTCCTCGAGGACGGCGTCGAGCGCGATCCGGTTGGCGTGTACGTCCGAGATCACTGCGAGACGCATGAACGGGACGTAGTCCGTCCGGTCGGGTTAGCCCTTCGGTGACGTAGCTCTTCGGCGGGAATCCTCGATTTCGTCTTCCCCAGTCCCCGTGCCCGGGAGACCGCCTCACTCCCCGTTTTCGAACGCGACCGCGACCGCGTCCTCGCTCACCGTCGCCGCCGCCGCACAGACCGGGTGTTCGAACTCCGCTTCGAGGACCTCCCGTGCGGCGTCGGGCGCGTTCGTTGCCTCGAGATCTCGCGGCTCCGGCGAGTCGATCTCGTAGGTCGCGACCATCGTCGGCTCCGAGACCGCCTCGACGCACAGCGCGTCGCGTCGGACCGTCCCGATCACGGCGCTTTCGGGGGCCACCACGCCCGCGATCCGGGGGGTGTCGTAGTCGTCCTTCTCGTAATCGAGTGCGAGAAGCGGCGTCGCAAGCGCGTCGCGTTCGGGATAGCCGGCCTCCAGCTTCTCGGCTATCGGATCGACGTGCGATCCGTTTCCGACCACCGCGCGGCGATGGCCGGTCGGCGTCTCGACCGCGCGTACGCAGTTGTAGGAGACGTACGGGTTGTCCGTTGGCTCGGCGTCCTCCGTTGGAGCCACCGTGAGCATGCCGTCTCGGTCGACGACCTCTCGGTTCGGGAACGATCGCGATGAGACGCGGTAGGCGCCGATGCCCGGCGCGACGACGACGAAGCGTCCGACGTACATACCTCCCGTTTTTGCGCTCTCGGGTATGGGTATGTCGGTTCGGCGAGGACGCTTCGGTCCGCTTCGGAACACTCATAACGCTCGACGGGGTACGAACGGGTGCCGATCGAGTCCATTGGGGTAGTGGCCAATCCTGTTGCCTTCTGGGGGCAACGACCCTGGTTCGAATCCAGGATGGACTACTTCTCTCGTCACTCTCTCCGCCCACTTCTTTCGCTCACTTCTCGACGTCCAGTAGCGCCACGCGCTCCTCGATCACGTCGGCGAGCGTGCCGTCGGTGGCTGCCAGTTCACGGTCGCTTACGTCGTAGAACGCCCGGACCCGATCCTCGTCCGTCCGTTCGGCGACTCGCTCCCTCGACCCGGTCGGAGCGGCCGAATCGTCCGGATCGAGGGCGGCGCCGTCCGCGAACAGATCCGCGAGGCGATCGAGGGCCACCTCGACGTCGACGCCATCTGCGGCGCTCGAACCTTCGTTTCGTTCCTCGGACGACGCGTAGGCGATCCCGATCGCGGGCGTCTCCCCCTCGTCCACGCCCATCTCGAGCGCGTCGTCGATCTGGCGTCTTCCGGCGGCGTACAACAGCGTCTCGACCGCGTGATCCCTGGCCACCTCCTCGCCGCGTTCGAAGGCCCGCTCGGCGCGCGCGACCGCGCGTTCGAGCTGGGTCGTAGAGACCACATAGCGCGCGTCGACCACCTGGACGACCGCGCCGGTCTCCCGGCGGATCGACCGAACTCGTCCCAAGAAGGCGTCGAGATCGTCGATCGACGTCGTCCCGACGAGAAACCGGGGGTTAGGGCAGGCGTCGCACGCTTCTCCCTCGGTCGATCCCTCTTCGGTCGATCCCTTCTCGTTCGAACCGGTCACCGGAAATCACCCAGGTTCGACTGCCCCTCGCCCTCGTCGCCGGCGGACCCGGCCGTCGCCGCCGCCGAGGCGGACGCGTCGGCCCGAACGTCCTCCATCGACGGGTCCTCGCGACCGGCGTTCTCCAGGATCGTCTCGGCCGTCCGCTCGCGCCCGCGAAGGGCCCCGAGAACGACCGACTTGTCGACCTCGCGGAGGTCCGAACGCGACTCGATTCCGGCCTCGTAGAGTCGTCTGGCGCGTTTGCGGCCGACCTCCCGGATCCCGGCCAACTCGAGCAGCTCCTCGCGGACGCCGTACTCGATGCGCTTTCTCGCCTCCCGGATCTCGCTCGCGCCGTCGATCTCGATCTCGTTGGCCAGCGTCTCCGCGGCCCGCAACAGCCACTCGGCGGTGTCGACCTTGCCGCGGATGTCGCCGGGACCGACCCCGTAGCGCTCCGCGATCCGGTCCTCGTCCACCTCGTTCGCCCAGTCCTCGAGGAGCCGTGCGGTCTTCAACGAGGCGAGCCAGTCCTCGAAGCGGACGTCCTCGTGTTCGGACGGCGTGGCTCCGAGCAGCTCGTCCTCGCGTTCGTAACACGTCTGCGTGTACCGCTTTTTGTCCCCGGACTTGAGGTAGAGCTCGTACATGTCCGGCGTACGGCTCACGAGGTGATACAGCCCGAGCGGCGAGAGATCGACGGGCTCCGGTTCGCTCGTTCCCTCCGGCTCCGACGTCTCGTCCGGCTCCGCCCCGTTTTGTGGCTCGTCCTCGACGCGATCGTAGGTCACGAACTCGACCGACTCCCCGTCGTCCCCGTTCCCGGTCGTCGCGCCGTCGCCCTCCTCCGCGGCCGATCTCCTCCTCGGCGCGTATCGTTCGTCGCTCCGGCTTCCGGTCCCGTCCCGTCCGCCGGCCGCGCGAAGCCCGTCGATCATCTCGGCGGCGCTCATCGGATCGAGGTACTGTCGGGAGACCGCGTGGCCGATGGACGTCGCCGCCAGCCGCTCGCCGTCGTGTCCCCGCTCGCGTTCGAGGAAGTCGTTAACGCTCAGGTACTCGATGACGGAGTCGGCGACGCGCTCGAGGTGTCGGTCGTCGTCGGCCTGGGCGGCGTACAGCGTGTTCCGGAGGAACTCGAAGAGCCCGTCGCGCGTCGATGCGAACCCCGTCGCGACGGTCGCGAGCACGTGCGTCCGCAACGCCGGCTCGGCCGCGAGCTTCGAGCGGACCGGCTCGGGATCGGCCCAGAGATACCGATCGAACAGCTCCTCGGATTCCTCGCGTCCGTCGGCCAGCAACACGGCCTCGCCGTAGGGATCCAGACCGGGACGACCCGCCCGCCCACACATCTGGTGGATCTCGAGGACGTCGAGCGGCTTCATCCCGCCAACCTCGCCGTCGTAGCGTCGCCAGTCGCGGACGATCACCCGTCTCGCCGGGGTGTTCACTCCGGCGGCGAGTGTCGGCGTCGCACAGACGCACTTGACGAGCCGATCGCGAAACGCCGCCTCGACGGCCGAGCGGTTCTCGCTCGCGAGCCCCGCGTGGTGAAACGCCGCACCCCGTTCGACGGCGTCGGCGAGGTCGGAGGCGGTCTCGGTCTCTGAGGCGTCGCGGATCTCCGCGGCGAGCGACTCGAGTTCCTCGCGTTCCTCCTCGGTGAGGCGATCCCCGGTGACCCGAGCCAGGTCCCGTGCCGCCGACTCGGCGTTGCGCCGGGAGTTGACGAAGACGAGCGAGGATCCCCCTCGGCCGTCCTCGACGGTGTCGAGCGCGTCGGCGACGAGCGCCGCGGTCTGGTCCGCGCCGGGGTCGTCGCCGACGGGCACCTCGCGTCTGTCTCCGTCGACGAAGTCGATCGCGCCGTCGCAGTGAACGCCCATCCGGAGGTCGATCGGCCTCCAGTCGGACTCGACGAGCGTCGCGTCGAGCCAGCCCGCGATCTCCGCGGCGTTGCCGACCGTCGCCGAGAGCGCGACCGTCTGGAGCCCCTCGTTCATCCGCCGGAGCTTCGCGAGCGTCACCTCGAGGGTCGGCCCCCGCGAGCGGTCGTCGACCAGGTGGACCTCGTCGCTCACCACACACGAGAGCTCGTCGATCCACGGGGCTCCGTTACGGATCAGCGAGTCGACCTTCTCGCTCGTCGCCACGATCACGTCGCGGGTGGCGAGCCACTCGCCGTCCGACTCGTAGTTGCCCGTCGAGACGCCGACGGTCACGCCGAACTCCGAAAAGCGCTCGAACGCCTCGCGCTTTTCTGACGCCAGCGCCCGAAGCGGGACGATGTACAGCGCCTTGCCGCCGCGTTCGACCGCCGAGAGCATCGCCAGCTCCGCGATGAGCGTCTTGCCGGAGGCGGTCGGAACCGCCGCGAGGAGGTTTTCACCCTCCAGCAGCCCGGCCTCGACCGCTTCGGCCTGCGGCGGATAGAGCTGTGAGACCCCCTCGGCCTCCAGGGCCTCCGCGACTCCATCGGGGAGCCCGGAGAGCGAACTCGGTTCCATCACGCCCCCCTTGGCGCCCGTTCCGGTTTAAACGATCGGAGTGGGGGTCGGACTACTTCCCCACCCTTTCCCTCCCTCTCCTCCGCTCGCCGACCCCTCGCCTGACCGTCCGCCCCGAACCCTCGCCTGACCGTCCGGAACGTGACCCGTCGGCATTCACACCCGATCGTCCGGATCGTGGTCCGCCGCCATCCGCCGGGCCTCCGTGCGGAACCGATCGCGATCCGCCTCGGCGTCCACCGTCGAGAGGTCCTCGTTTGCACCGTCCTCGCCGGTCTCGATCGCGGCGGTCACCCCGTCGCCCATGTAGAGCCGCTGTTCGGCGATCTCCTTCGTGTGAACGCGCTCGCCGTCTGTCGTCGCGTAGGTGAGCCGGACGAGCCCCTTCGAGTCGAACTCCCGGTCGACGAGCCACAGCGTCGTCATGTTCGGGGATCGGGAGAGCGCGCGGTTAAACGCCTCGTTGCCGTTCGATCCTCGCCGGTGGCAACGCATCGCGGGTGTCACTCGTCGCTGGCGCCACTCCTCACTCGTCGACGACGCTCGTCACTCGGTGTCCACACCGGTCGATCCCTCGATCAGCCGCTCCTTTTCGTCCCTCGATAGCTGCTTGATCGCGTGCTCGCGCGACATCGCCGCCGAGCGCGTCTCGAACTGCTCGACGTGGCGCAACTCGACGGGCGTCCGACCGCGCGTGTACCGCGCCCCGTCGCCGGCGTCGTGTTCCGCGACGCGGCGCTCGACGTCGGTCGTATAGCCCGTGTAGTAGGTGCCGTCCGCACACTCGATGACGTACACGTGGTGCACGCCTCGGTCCTCACTCCGCTCTGGCGGCCGCGATCCGTCTGGCGATCAGCCCCGCCTGCGCGCCGGCGACGAACCCGGCGTCGACGTTCACCGTCGTCACCACGGTACACGACTGGAGCCCGCCGTAGAGCGCCGCCTCCCCGTCGCCGGCGACGCCGTATCCCGACGCGACCGGGAGGGCGATCACCGGGACGTCGACGAGCCCCGCGACCACCGTCGGAAGCGCTCCCTCGCGGCCGGCCGCGACGATCGCCACGTCGGCCTCGCGGACGCGGTCGATCTGATCGAGGATCCGGACGAGGCTCGCGACTCCGACGTCCTCGATCAGATCGACGTCGGCGCCGACCTCGCGGGCGATCACGGCGGCCTCGCCCGCGATCGGCGCGTCGCTCGTCCCGCCGGTGACGATCGCGACCCGCGCGTCCAGATCCGGCGGTTCGAACTCCGGCGTGTGGACGACGACGGTTCGCGTCCGTTCGTCGTGATCCACCTCGGCGTCGGGAAACTCCGCGTACACCGCCTCGATCGCGGCCTCGGCGACCGCTGAATCCGCCCTGGTCACGAGCGCCCGTCCCGTCGTCTCGACCGCGGTCCGCGCCAGCCGTGCCGTCTCCTCGGGCGTCTTTCCGTCCGCGAGGATCGCCTCGGGGATGCCCCGTCTGGTCTCGCGGGCGGCGTCGAACCGTCCGGCGTCGGTCGTCGCGTACCCCGACAGCCGTGATTCGGCCTCCGAGATGCCGATCTCGCCGTCCGCGAGGGCTTCGAGTACGTCGCGCATACCCGGTCCTGTGAGCCCGATCGGTTCGTAGCTGTCGGTCCGTAGCGGCCTTCGACACCGTGACACTCGATACCGTTTAACGTGTGAACGTATCGGGTGATTTTGCCGTTAACCCCACTTACGGGCCCCGTATCGGGCGAATTCAGGAACTCTTATTAAGTATCGAGGGATAGTCCCGTCTGCATGGCAGACCTCATTGTCAAGGCAGCGGTCAAGGAAGCGCTGGAGGACAAGAACGTCGCCTCGGACTTCTACGAGGCGCTCGACGAGGAAGTCGCGGAGCTGCTCGAGGACGCCGCCGCCCGCGCGGAAGCGAACGACCGGAAGACGGTCCAGCCGCGCGACCTGTAGATCGGTCCCGCTTTCCTCCCGTTTTTTCACCCCTCGCCAGCCCCGGTGTCCGCGATCCGGCGCCGGCGAGGCTCCCGTGTGAGGTCGCTCGGCTTCTCGCGTGAGGGCTCCCGGATTTTCCGCGTGAGGTGGTCCTCAGGACTCGATCACGCGAACGCCGTCGTCGGTTCCGACGTGGACCTCGTCGGCGAGTCCGACGAACAGCCCGTGTTCGAGCACGCCCGGAACGGTCGCGATCGTTCGCGCGAGCGAGGCGGGGTCGTCGATCGCTCCGAACGAACAGTCCAACACGAGGTTCCCGTTGTCGGTGACGACCGGGCCGTCCTTTCGCTGGGCCCGCCGCAGCGTCGGTTCCCCGCCCGCGGCCCGGATCTCCCGTGCGACCGTCGCGCGAGCGTCGGGAAGCACCTCCACGGGGACCGCGCTGTCGAGCGTCGTCGCCTCCTTCGAGGGATCGGCCACGACGAGCAGCCGATCCGCGGCCGCGTCGACGACCTTCTCTCGCGCGTGGGCCGCGCCGCCGCCCTTGATCATGGCTCCGACGTCCTCCTCCGCTCCCCCCTCGTCGATCACGACCTGATCGGCGCCGTCTATCGCCAGGTCGATTCCGGGCTCGTCTCCTCCGACGACCTCCTCGAGGTCGACGAGCGGGATCGACTGCTCTCGCGCGAGTTCGCGGGACGCGAAGGACGTGGGGACGCCCCGGACGTCGAGGCCGGAATCGACCATGCGGCCGATCGCGCGGATCGCGAACGCCGCCGTCGATCCCGTTCCGAGGCCGACCACCGCGCCGTCGGTCACCGCCTCGGCGGCCGATTCGCCGGCCCGTCGCTTCTGGTCGTCCGTGCCGCCGGTCGTCTTCATACCCTCCCGTGCGGCGGCGTCGACAAAAAGCGTCGCCGTTCGGTCCCGTGCGGGGACGTCGGCTCGTCGGTCTCGAACCCGGGCGTCTCACTCCAGCCGATCGACCACGGCCTCGGCGTCGTACGCGAGCGTGAGCGTGCGCGACCGGCCGCGCCCTTCGACGTCGGCGTACTCGGCCTCGATGAGACCGAGCTGGTCGAGCTTGTTGATGATCTCCGAATAGCGGGTGTACCCCAGGTCGGTCTCCTCGTGGAACGCCTCGTAGACGTCGCCGGCGCGCTCTCCGTCGTGTTCGACGAGCACCTCGACGAGCGCCCGCTCGGAGGTGGAAAGGCCTCGAAGCGACCGCGAGAGGTGGACGAACTTCGACTTCTCGTAGGCCGCCTCGACGTCCTCCGTGGCGATCGTCTTCGATCCCCGCATCTCGGCGTTGAGCCCGGCCCGCCGGAGCAGGTCGATCCCGACCCGCAGGTCGCCGCTTTCGGCGGTCAGCTCGGAGACGCGTTCGAGCTCGGGGCGGTCGATGACCCCGTCTTGAAACCCGCGTTCGACCCGCTCCCCGAGGATGTCGACGATCTCGGGGACGTCGTAGACCGGAAAGTAGACCTCCTCGGGACGAAACACCGACTGCACGCGCGAGTCCAGCTCGTCGATCACCTCGAGCGAGAGGTCCGAGGAGACGACGATCACGCCGATGCGCGCCCCCGAGTGGGTCTCGTGGGCCCGCAGCATCGAATAGAGGGTGTCGGAGGCCTCGTTCTCGTAGAACAGGTAGTTCACGTCGTCGAGGGCGACCACGAGGACCTCGTCCTCCTCGATCAGCCGGTCCGTGATCTGTCCGAACAGCTTCTTGAAGGAGATCCCCGAGGAGGGCGGCTCGTACTCGAAGATGCGCTCGAAGAGCCTCGAGAAGACGGCGTACCGCGTCGAGTCGACCTGACAGTTGACCCGGACGGTCCGGACGTCGCTCCCGCCGGCGAGCTCGCCGAAGAGCTTCTGGATCGCGGTCGTCTTTCCGGTCCCCGGCGGCCCGCGGACCATCGTGTTCAGCGGCCGGGATCCACGAACCGCGGGGCGAAGCGCGTACTTGAGCCCCTCGATCTGGCTCTCGCGGTGTTTGAACGTCTCGGGAACGTAGTCGATCTCGAAGACGTGCTCGTCACGAAAGACCGACTCGTCCCACGAGAGCATCCCGTCGGGATCCCCGCTCATCGTGTACACCACGTCCCCCCGGTCACTTAACCGTTCCCCGGAACCTCGGCGAAAGTGTAACGATCCGTGATATCGTCCGAGGCCTTCGAAACGCGTGCTTTCGGTTTCACTATCGGCTCGCTCGAAACGACGTTTCCGTTCACGGTTCCCGTTCCGGTTCCGTTCCCGGTTCCCGTTCCGGTATCGGTTCCGGTTCCTCGAGGGACAGGACGTGCACGTACCGAGTCAGCGATCGGTGGACTCGCCGCTCGAACAGCGCGTCTATCGCCCAGCCCGCCTCCACCGCGGCCGACCGCCAGTCGCGGTCGGCGACCATCACCGCTCGGTCGCTCGCCCGCGCCGCCTCGGAGAGCGCGCCCGCGACCAGATCCGCGAGTTCGTGGCGCTCGATCTTCGACTGGCGGCCGTATGGTGCATCGAAGACGACGCAGTCGATTCCGTCGTCGACGACCGGCAGTACCGTCGCGTCCCCCCGGAGCACGTCCCAGCTCCCCGAGAGGTACGTCCGCAGGTTTCGCCGGGTGCCCCGGACCATCTTCGGCTGGGCGTCCGCGGCGAGCACGCGAGCCCCGACGAGTCCCGCCTCGATCGGCAGCCCGCCGGTTCCACACATCGGGTCGAGGACCGTCGCACCCGGCCGTGCGCCGGCCACGTTCACGTACGCACGGGCGTCGATCGGATCCATGCTTCCCGGCTGGAAGAACGGGCGGTCGGTCGGCTCCGGCGCGAACTCGCGGTCGGCCTCGGCGTGGACCCACCCGAGCACGCACGCCTCGACGCGCTCCCCATCGGCACCCGCCACGGCCTCGTGGTCCGGCCGCTTGCCGGCTGCAAAGAGCGCCCGCAGGACGTGGTCGGGGTCCTCGAGGTCGACCCGGAAGCCGCGGTCGACGAGCACCTGCCCGAGCTCGCGTTCGGCGCGGCCGGTCGAGACGCCAGTCGTGGCGCGCACGTCGCGCGCCCGGACCGCCACCGATCCGGTTCGGAGCGGCTCTTCGTCACCCGCTTTGGAGCGTTCCTCGACGTCCTGCTCGATCGGCCGATCGGCACACGCGACCCGGAGGAGCCGGACCGCGTCGTCGACGGTCGGATCGCACCGACCGATCGACTCGAGGGCGGCGTGGGTGTACGCGAGCCTCGGGATGCCGGTTCCGACCGCCTCCGCGCGGGCGATCCCGGGGGCCATCACCTCGACGCCGGCGGCGACGCTCGCGGCCTCGTAGGTCGCGAAGGCGTCCGTCTCCCCGGCCAGTTCGAGCCAGTACACGCCCGAGTTCCGCCCGCGGCCCAAATGAGCCTAACGGACGGCTCTCGCGGCGATCGATCGCCGAAAAAGCGGATCGTGGATGGATAGCCGACGGAACGATCGTCGAAGAAGCGCCGGGAGAGGGATTTGAACCCTCGATCCCGTGAGGGAACACGCTTTCCAGGCGTGCGCCTTGCCACTCGGCCATCCCGGCTTAGCCGATCCTACTTCGGTGCGACTGTTAAACCCTTCTCTTCGCCCGCAGGCGATGTTCACTCAGGTAGGCGATCGCGACGACGATCACGCCGACGCCGACGCCGATCGCGACCGCGATCGGGTACCCCACCGGAAGCTCACCCGCCCCGACGAGCAGGTATCCCTGCAGCCCCACGAGGAACGCGAGCGTTCCGACCGCGCCCCAGAGCAGCGCCGATCTGGCACGGGTTCGCGGCGTCGCCGGGACGCCGGGGCGATCGTTCGGGGAGTCCGGCCGTTCCGTCGTCGACTCCTCGGACGTCTCCTCGTCCGCCGACATCTACTCGCGGACCGCGATCGCCTCGATCTCCACGCCGACGCCCTTCGGCAGCGCGCCCGCCTGGACGGCCGACCGCGCCGGCGGATCCTCCTCGAAGTAGTCCGCGTACGTCCGGTTCATCGCCTCGAAGTCGTCGATGTCGGCGAGGAAAACGGTCACCTTACAGACGTCGCTCGGCTCCGCGCCGGCCTCGGCGAGCACCGCGACGAGGTTGTCCAGCGCCTGCTGCGTCTGGACGTCGATGTCCGCACCCGACAGCAGATCCCCCTCGGGCGTCAAGGGGATCTGACCGGCGGTGAACACGAGGTCCCCGGTCGCCGTCGCCTGGCTGTAGGCGCCGACCGCCGCCGGCGCCGCGTCCGTCTCGATGATCTCCTTCATGTGGACGCCTGCGCCGCGCGATCACTTAAAGACTCGATCGCCGGTTCCGACCCGTCCCGCTCTGTCCCCGCTCACGCGAGGATCTCGACCTCGTAGCCGTGGTCCTCGAGGCTCGCAACGATCTCCGCCGCGTGTGCGTCGTCGTGCGTTTCCATCTCGACTTCCAGCTCCGCGGCGTTGACGGCGACGTCCCGCGAGGTCCGGTCGTGGTGAACCGCGTAGACGTTCGCGCCGTGGTCGGCCACGATGTGTGCGATGGACTCGAGCTCGCCCGGGCGGTCCTTGAGCGCCATCTTCACCTTCAGGTACCGGCCCATCTCGATGAGCCCGCGCATGATCACGGTCGTCAGCCGGTTCATGTCGATGTTGCCGCCACAAAGCGCCGCCACGATCGTCTCGTCGTCCCCGTACTCGAAGGCCTCCGAGAGCACCGCCGCGAGCGGCACCGCGCCCGCCCCCTCGACGAGCGTCTTCGACCGTTCGAGGAGCAGCGTGAGCGCGTGGGCGATCTCCCGATCGGAGACCGTCACGACCTCGTCGACGCGCTCTTCGATCACCTCGAAGGTCCGCTCGCCGATCGATCGGGTCGCGATCCCGTCCGCGATCGTGTCGACGCTGTCTATCGTCTCGACGCGACCGAGCTCCAGCGATCGGGCCGCCGAGTCCGCTCCCTCCGCCTGCACGCCGACGACGCGGACGTCCTCCAACTGCGTTTTGATCGCCGTGGCGATCCCCGCGATGAGTCCGCCGCCGCCGATCGGAACCACGACCGTCTCCACGTCCGGGCGGTCCTCGACGATCTCCAAGCCGATCGTCCCCTGCCCGGCCATCACCGCCTCGTCGTCGAACGCGTGGACGTAGGTCCGCCCCTCGTTCCGTTCGATCTCGTGGGCGTGCGCCTGCGCCTCCTCGTAGTCGATCCCCTCCAGGACGACTCGACCGCCGTACCCGCGGGTGGCCTTCACCTTCGAGACCGGCGCGTGCTTCGGCATCACGATGGTCGAGTCGACGCCCGCGCGGGTCGCCGCCAGCGCCACGCCCTGCGCGTGGTTGCCGGCGCTCGCTGTCACCACGCCTGCCTCCCGCTCCTCGGGGGTGAGCGTCGCGATCCGGTTCATCGCGCCGCGGATCTTGAACGCGCCCGTGCGCTGGAAGTTCTCCAGTTTGAGGTGGACGTCGGCGCCCGTCATCTCCGAGAACGTCCGGGACCGCTCGAGCGGCGTCCGCCGGACGACCGACTCGATCCGTCCCCGGGCGGCCTCGACGTCCGAAAGCGACACCATACGCGTTCCTCGCCGCTCCGGCGGCTAATCGTTTCGGTTCCGCTCGCGTCGCTCCGTCTCCAGGGCGTTCGTCGGGTTCTCCTTCGCGGTCGCCGCGTCTCGGGGACGACGCGACCCGGTACGCGCGGCGGGCAGCGCGGCTCGACGTCTCGAGGAAATGGGGAAAGGGGGAATGCACGCGTGTGACGTGCACCTGAATCCAGCACGTCCGGTCATAAAAAGCTGCGGCTGGCGGAGTGAAAGTGTAACCGCATGACTGCGTCGACCGATCCGTCGCCGTCTGACGGATGTCCGATCGATCTCCCGGCCGGATCCCGTCGTCTTCCTCCGTCGGATGGCCCGCCGCCGTGCTTTATGTGATCATCGCTCGATCAATCGGCATGGACCTGTCAGCCGCCCTCCGGGACGCGGTCCTCGCCGCCCGACGCCGACCCGCCGACCTCCTCCCGTTCTACGTCCTCGCGGCCGCGATCCCCGTCATCGCGAGGACCGTCTCGTTCGTCGGATTCGCCGCGATCTACGCGTACCTCTCCTTCACCGGCCGGACCGAGCGGGTTCGATCCGCGCTCGCCGATCGCGATCTCCCCGCGATGCCCGACCCGGAGACGGAGCCCGAAGCCTTCGGACGGTGGGCGAGCGAGGTCGGTGCCGTTCTCGAGCCGCTCTTCGATCCCGTCGTGGCCGTGCTCCTCGCCGTCACGATCGTCCTCGCGCTTGCCGTAACCGTCCTCCTACACGCCGGCGTCGCCGCGGGGCAGTACGCGGTCTGTCTCGCCCGATTACGTGACGAACGCGCGACCCTCGCGGGGATCGGTGGCGTCCGATCCCACTGGCTCTCGATCCTCGTTCTCTCCCTTCTGGAGTTCGCCGTCTGGATCGCGGTGACGCTCGTTGCCGGGGTCGCGATCGCCGTCGCGGCCGTCGTCCACCCGATCCTCGCCGTGCTCGTCGGTCTGGTCGCGTTTCTCGTCTGGACCGTCCTCCTGCTCGCGACCCGGGCGGTTCTCGCGTTCGCGCCCGTCTCCGTCGTCGTCGACGACGTCGGTCCACTGGACGGCGTGGCCGGCGCAATGGCGTTCATTGGGGCGAACCCCGCGGAGGCGCTCGGCTACTACGCCCTCGCCGTCGCGTCTCTGTTCCTCCTGGCGTCGGCCGCCGGGGTCGCCTCGTTCGTCGGCGCCCCGAGCGTCGTCGGGCTCGCCAGCCTGCTCGTGCTCGCGCCCGGACTCGACCTGATCAAGACCGGTCTCCTCGGCCGGTGGCGTGGCGTCGTCGGCTTCCCCGATCCGAACTCACCCGTCGATAGCTCGACCCGGTCCGATCCGCCCCTCGTCGCGGTCCGCGGGGGAGTTCGAAACGGACTCTCGGAGGTGCTCGGATTCGTCCGGGCGGCTCCCGGACTCCACGCCCTCGTGCTCCTCGTCGGCGTCGCGGGGTTCGCGACCGGCTGGAACGCCGCCGAACCGCTCGCGGGCGTCGTGACCGCATCCATTCTCGATCGGCTCTCGGGCCACGTGCCGCCGGTCGCGGCCCTCGAGTTCTTCGCGAACAACCTGACGGTCGCGCTCGGGACGGCTCTGGCCGGCGTCGCCCTCGGAGTCCCCTCGATCGTCGCGATCTGGTTCAACGGGTTCGCCTTCGGCATCATCTTCCGGCTGGAGGTGGAGCTCCCGGCGCTCCTCGCGTTCGTCCTCCCGCACGGCGTCCTCGAGATCCCTGCCCTGATCGTCTCCGGCGCGCTCGGGCTCCACCTCGCCCGCTCGGGCTGGCGCACCTGGCGCGGGCGCGCATCACGGGAGTCGCTCGCGGAGGATCTCGTCTACGCGATCCGAGTTCTCGTCGGCGTCGGGATCCTCCTGTTCCTCGCGGGGCTGATCGAGGGGTTCTTGAGCCCGTACTACTTCCGGCCGTTCCTTTAACGTTCGATCGGCGGTCGTCTAACGTCCGATCGGCGGTCGTCTAACGTCCGATAGATGATCCCCTCGACGGTACGCGATCGGCACCCCTCGAGGGATGCCCCTCCCCGCGCGTCTCGGAGGGGCGTTCTCACCGCTCGTCGATCGGGACGAACTCCGCGTCCTGGGGGCCCGTGTAGCGCGCTCGGGGCCGGATCAGGCGGTTGTCCTCCTGATACTCGAGCACGTGGGCGATCCAGCCGCCGGCGCGCGCCATCGCGAAGATGGGCGTGAACATGTCCATCGGGATCCCGAGGTGGTCGTAGACGGACCCCGAGTAGAAGTCGACGTTCGGCGCGATCCCCTTCTCCGTGAGCCCCTCGTCCTCGAGGTACGACTCGATCGTGGTCGTGTACTCGAGCCACGTGTCGTCGCCGTTCGAGGCCGAGAGGTCGCGCAGCTTCTCCTCGAGGATGACGGCGCGCGGATCCTTCACCTCGTAGACCCGGTGGCCGAATCCCGGGATGCGCCGCCCCTCCTCGCGGGCGTCCTTGGCCCACTGCAGCGGGTCCTTGCTCGAGGCGTCGACCTCGCGAAGCGTCCGCATGACGTCCTCGTTGGCGCCGCCGTGAAGCGATCCCGACAGCGCGCCGATCCCGCCGGTCACCGCGGAGTAGATGTCGGCCATCGTCGAACCGATCACCATCGCCGTGAACGTCGAGGCGTTGAGCCCGTGGTCGGCGTGCAGCGTCAACGCCATGTCGAAGGTCTCCTCCGCGACCGCGTCCGGCTCGACGCCGGTCAGCATGTACAGGAAGTTCCCCGCGTAACTCAGCGACTCGTCGGGTTCGATCGGCTCTTCGCCCTGACGGACCCGATCGAAGGCGGCGAGGATCGTCGGGATCTTCGCCGTGATCCGACGACCCTGTCGAAGGGTCGCGTCGAGGTCCTCGGGGTCGGCGTCGGGCTCCGGTTCATAGGCCGAAAGCATCGACACCGCGGTTCGGAGCGCGGCCATCGGCTCCTCGTCGGCCTCGGCGAGGACCGCTATGGTCTCGAGTACGTCGTCGTCGACGTGACGCTCCTCCGCCAGCCGCGCCTCGAACTCCGTGAGCTCCTCGCGGGTCGGCAACTCGCCGTGCCACAGCAGGTACAGCACCTCCTCGTAGCTCGCCTCCCGTGCCAGGTCCTCGATCGCGTATCCGCGGTAGACGAGCTTTCCGACGCTCCCGTCGATGTAGCTCAGATCGGATTCGGCGACGAGAACGCCCTCCAAACCCCGCTTCAGCTCGTTTGACATATGGGAAGCCTTCCATCCACCCGAAAAAAAGCGTTGTCGTTTGGGAGGGTTTCGTAACGACGATCGTCGAACTCATCTACGACGTCATTCGGATTCGTTCCGACCGCTCATCCCCTGGCCGGAACCACCGAGATCGGTCGCTTGCGGTCGATCGCGTCCTCGAGCTCCTCGGCGATCGCCGACCCGCGGGACACCTGCACCTCGCCGCCCCGTCCGACGGTCGCGGTGAAGAGGTAGTCGTCGCCCGCCCGCACCTCGACGGTCTCGCCGACCTGTTCTTCGACCGGGATGACGACGTGTCTGGAGGTGATCTCGGGCTCGACGACCGTCCCGCGATCGCCGCCGTTCGTGGGGACGGACCCCGCCGTGCTCGTGGTTCCGCTCCCGTTGGCGCCACCGTCCGATCCGCCCGAGCGGTCGGGCCGCTCGGAGTGGGTCCGGACGTCGATGTCGATCCCGAGGCGGTCCTCGATGTCCGAGATCCGTCCGCCGCCCTTGCCGATGACGTAGGAGATGTCGTCCTCCTCGACGTAGACGATCGCCGTCTCGCGTCCCTGCAGCTCCACGTCGACGTGTCCGCGCGCGACGGAGCGGATCTCGCGTTCGATCTCCTTTTTCGCGATCCGCGAGACGCCGCTTTCGCGCTCGCCGTCGTCGTCGCCGATCGGGACCGTCACGACCTGGCGGTTGAACGTGTAGATCTCGTAGTCGGCACGGCCCGTCTCGAAGTCGCGGACCCGGATGACCGGTCGCGCGAGGTCCTCGGCGGTGAGTCCCTCGGGGACCTTCACCTCCGTGTCGACGTCGTAGACCGTGTGGACCTCGCCGGCCTCGATGTAGACCACGGTGTCGACGATCTGTGGGATCATCCCGAGCTCGACGCGGCCGACGAGCCGCTGGAGCGCATCGATCGCCCGCGAGGCGTGGACCACGCCGACCATGCCGACGCCGGCCATCCGCATGTCCGAGAACACCTCGAAGTCCGCGGTCTTTCTGACCTCGTCGTAGATCGTGTAGTCCGGCCGGACGAGAAGCAGCGAGTCGGCGGTGTTCGCCATGTCCCCGCCGAGAGCGCCGTACTGGGTGATCTCCGGGCCGACCTGCAGGTCCCGCGGCTTCTCCATCGTCTTGACCGCGTAGTCGTTGTCGTTGAGGAACTCCGCGACCGCCTGCGCGAACGTCGACTTGCCGGCCCCGGGTGACCCCGAGATCAGGACGCCGCGCTTCGACTCCAGGAAGCGCTCGCGGAGTTCGTCCGCCGACTCGTAGTCGTCGAGGGTCGTCTTCGCGATGGGCCGGACCGCCGTGATCTCGATCCCGTCCGCGAACGGCGGCCGCGCGACGGCGATCCGGTAGTTGCGGTACTGGACGATGTCCATCCCCTCGTCGGAGAGTTCGACGAAGCCCTCGTTCGATCCCCGCGCGAGGTTGACGATGGCGGTCGCCCACTCGTTCATCCGCTCGTCGCTCGTTACCTCCTCTTCGATCACCTCATAGCGCATCTCGCCGAGGGTGCCGCGTTTGGCCTTCGGCTTCGTCCCCGCCTTCAGGTGGACCGACATCGTCTCCTCCGTGAAGTAGTCGGCTATCGGCAGCTCCTCGACCACGCCGCGGGTCACCGGCTCGACGTACTCGACGGCGATCCCCTTCGCGCGGGCCACCTCCGACTGCACGACGTCGCTCGTCAGGAGGGTGGCGTCGTGATCCTCGGCGACGTCGCGGATGATCGCGTCGATGTCGCCCTCGCTCGCGGCCCCCTTCTCGGCCGGCTCCGGCCGCCGGCCGACGTAGGTCAACTCGATCGTCCCCGCGTCGGCGAACTCGGCGAGCCGCTGGAGCTCGGAGAGGCCGTCCCAGCCGGCGTCGTGGCCGTCGTTGGCCTGCGCCTCCAGCTCGCCGACGACCGCCTCCGGCACGAGGACCGTCGCCCCCTCGTAGGACCCGTCCTCGACGCGCTCGGACACGCGGCCGTCGATGACCGAACTGGTGTCCGGTACAACGTTCATACGCGACCTGGGGTCGGGACGCGTATAAGCGTGTTCGACCGCGGATCGTCCCCGATCGACCGACATGCTCGGGGACGGGCGCCCGCTTCCACCCTCCCGGCGACGCCCGCTCGATCCCTCGCGCCCAACGCCCACATCGACCCTCGCGTTTTTACCGGAGGACGACGCCAGACGTCACCATGAGCGAGCGCGAACTCCGTGATCTCACGCGGCGGCTCGTCACGATCCCGAGCCACGAGGACGAGACCGCCGCGGGCGACGCGATCGAGTCGTGGCTCCGCTCCGAGACGGATGCCGCGGTCGAGCGCGACCCCGACGGCAACGTGATCGCTCGACGGAACCCTAGTGGGTCGACAGCCCTTGCCCTCGTCGGCCATCACGACGTCGTCCCTCCGGCGGACCGACAGCTCACCGACGACGGCGGGTACGTCCTCGAGGAGCGCGACGGCCGGCTCCACGGGCGGGGGACCGCGGACATGAAGGGTGCGGTCGCCGCCTGTCTGCTGGCGTTTCGGGACGCCGACCTCCCGCCCGATCTCGAGTTCGTGTTCGCCTCCTTCGTCGGCGAGGAGCAGGGCGGCATCGGCGCCAGGGCCGCGATCGACCGCGGGTTCGCTCCGGAGTTCGCCGTCGTCGCCGAGGGGTCGACCGGCTACTCGGCGCCCGACGATCGACCGTCGGCCACCGTCACGGACGTCGCGGTGGCCCACCGGGGTCGCCGGGGATCGACGATCGTCGCCTCCGGCGAGTCCGCACACGCCTCCGAGTCCGGCGCCGGAGTGAACGCCGTCTACCGCGCCTGCGACGCCGTGGACGTCGTTCGCGACCTCTCCGTCCCCGAGACCACGGTTCTCGGAACGCCCCTCTCCGGCTCGCTCGCGGTCACCGAGATCGAGGGCGGAACGGCGATGAACGTGGTTCCGGACCGCTGTACCGTCACCGTCGACGAGCGGACCGTCCCGGACGAGCGCGCCCGTCTCGAGCGCGTCGAGGCGATGGACGGCGTCGAGTGGACGGTCGACGGGGACCTCCCGCCGATGGCGTGCTCGAGCGAGCCCTTCGCCGATGCCGCGGTCGCCGCCGCCCGAGCGGCCCACGAGCGGGAAGCGACCTCCTCCGCCGGCGGTTCGACCGGTTCCTCCGACGTCGGCACGCCCGAACGCGTCACCAAACCACACGCGACCGACGCGGGCTGGCTGGCGGCCGCGGGGACCGCCTGCGTGGTCTGTGGTCCCGCCGAGCCCGGGGAGGCACACACGGACGATGAGAGCGTCTCGATCCCGGTCCTCGAACGGTGTCGACGGCTCTACCGCACGCTCGCCGAGCGCGAGTTCGCGGCGCACGTGCGTGACGGGCACGGCGGAGAACCCCCGTGATCCCCGGGTGCGCACTCCTCGGGGCCGCTCTCTCCAGGGCCGCGCTTCCCGGAGCCGTCGCCGGAGCCACGGCGTTCTTTAGCCTCGGCGTGGTACGTCGCGCATGGACACGGACCCGGCCACCCCGGCCGACTCGGACGAACGCCCCGACGATCCCGGCTCCGATCGGAGCCTCGAGGACGCCTACGACGCGCTGCTCGACCGCTGTCGCCGGTGGAACGCCGTCTCGAGCGCCTCCGGCGTGCTCTCGTGGGACCAACAGGTGATGATGCCCGAGGGCGGCACGCCCGCCCGGTCGAAACAGCTCTCCGCGCTCTCCTCGCTCGAGCACGACCTCCTCACCGCCGAGGAGACGGGTGACCTCCTTGAGGAGATCGACGAGCGGAGCGGTGACCACGCCGCCGACCGGAGCGACGATCGCGGCGAGACCCTCTCCGCGGAGCAGGCCGCGGTCGTCCGCGAGATCCGGCGACCGTACGAGCGCGCTGACGCGGTGCCGCGCGATCTCGTCGAGGAGATCTCGGAAGCCTCCTCGGAGGCGCTCTCCGTCTGGGAACGCGCGCGGGCCGACGACGACTTCGACGCCTTCGCGCCCCACCTCGAGCGTCTCGTCGAGCTCAAACGCGAGTACGCCGAACACGTCGATCCCGACCGGGATCCCTACGCCGTGCTCTTCGAGGCGTACGAGCCGTGTCTCCCGATCGAGCGGGCGGAGGCGATCCTCGAGGAGCTTCGCGGGACGCTCGTCCCGCTGATCGACGCCATTCGGGAGTCGGACGTCGACCTCGCGGTCGACACCTTCGAGGGGACCTTTCCGGAGGAACGCCAGGAGGACCTCGCGCGGGAGGCGCTCGATCTCCTCGGATACGACTTCGAACGAGGCCGCCTCGACGTCTCCGCACATCCCTTCACCGCGGGCAACCAGTTCGACTGCCGGATCACGACCCGGTTCGACGAGTCGGACCCGCTCTCCGCGGTCGGATCGACGATCCACGAGTTCGGTCACGCGCGGTACACCCACGGGCTTCCACGGGAGCACTTCGGGACGCCGCTCGGGGACTCCCGGGACCTCTCGGTCCACGAGTCCCAGTCGCGGCTCTTCGAGAATCACGTCGGCCGCAGTCGCGCCTTCTGGGAGCGGTTCCTGCCGACGTTCCGCGAGCACTTCCCGGACGCGTCGGACGCGACCGTCGAGGACGCCTACGAGGCGGTCAACCAGGTCCACCCGGACAACCGCATCCGCGTCGAGGCCGACGAGCTCACCTACCACCTGCACGTCCTCGTCCGCTTCGAGATCGAACGCGACCTCGTTCGGGGCGACCTCGACGTCGCGGACGTCCCCGAACGGTGGAACGAGGGCTACGAGGAGTACCTCGGCATCCGCCCCGAAAACGACGCCGAGGGCTGTCTCCAGGACGTCCACTGGAGCCACGGCAACTTCGGCTACTTCCCGACCTACTCGCTCGGATCCGTGATGGCCGCCCAGCTGTACGCGGCGGCCGAGGCCGAGATCGACGCCGGTGAGGGTCCGGATCTCGACGCGCGCGTCGCCGCCGGCGACTTCGAGGCCCTCCACGAGTGGCTCCACGAGAACGTCCACCGACACGGCGCACGCTACGAGACCGACGAACTCGTGCGCCGTGCGACCGGCGAGCCGCTCTCGGCGGCGGCGTTTACGGACTACGTCGAGTCGAAGTACGGCGAGCTGTACGACGTCTCGCCGTAGGGGAGAGGGATCGCCACGCCGTAGAGGAGAGGGATCGCCACGCCGTAGGAGCGAGGGATCGACCCGTCGGAATCGACGTCACCAGGGCTCGCCCTTCAGGTTCCCCACAGTTCGTTCCTCGAGTTCACCACGGCTCGTTCTTCGCGCCGATCGCGAACGCGATCACGTTCGTGACGACGTGCAATACCGGCGTGATCACGAGCACGACCGCGATGGCGGGAAGCGTGAACCACTCGCCGAACCAGCCGGGCGCGACGAGGCACGCGAAAAGCAGCGCGACGACGACGAAATCGAGCTGATCGAGCCCGGGAAACGACGCCCCGCGCTCGCGGCCCGACCGCCGTTTGAGGAACGACGCCGCGATGTCGCCACACATCGCGCCGAACGCGAGCGCGAACGCGGCGTGATAGGGGAAGGTCGGCAGCTCGACGCCGATCGCCGACGACGCGGGGCCGTTGATCGCGTTCAGCCCCACCGCGAGCAGGACGCCGGCGACGGTGCCCGCGGCGGTCCCCCGCCAGGTCTTGCCGTCGCCGAGCACCCGCTTTTCGTTCCACGTTCGCCCGCCGTCGATCGGCCGTCCGCCGCCGGCCAACACCGCGACGTTGTTCGGGACGTACGCCGGCAGCATGGCCCACAGGGCGGTCGCGACGAGTGATCCGACCATACCGGCCCGACGGGGGTGGCCGTGTTAGCTCCTGTGGTGTTGTCGTCCCTCGGGTTCGGGGACAACGCTGATGGCGTTCGCCCCCGGATACTCGATCGAATGATCCCGCCGATCGCGCGCCGATTCGTCGCCGGCGATACCTCGGCTTCCGCCCTCTCGCACGCTCGCGGCGTGAACGACGAGGGCATCTCCGTCATCCTCAACCGGCTCGGGGAGCACCATACGACTCCCGAGGACGTCGAATCCGACGCCGCCGCCTATCGCTCGCTCGCCGACGCCATCGACCGTCGGGGACTCGACGCGTGCCTGTCGATCAAGCCCACCCAGGTCGGCCTCGACCTCTCGGCGGACCGCTACGTCGAGACCCTCCGGTCCGTCGTCGAATACGCCAGCGACCGGGACGTCTTCGTGTGGTGTGACATGGAGGGGTCCGCGACGACCGACGACACCCTCGACGCCTTCCGGGAGATCGCGGCGGAATACCCCTGGTCGGTCGGCCAGTGTCTCCAGTCGAACCTGAAACGCACGCGAGCGGATCTGGAGGCCCTCCTCGCGGTCCCCGGTCGGATCCGGATCGTCAAGGGCGCCTACGACGAGCCGTCGTCGATCGCCTACGTCGACCGCGAGCGCGTCGACGAGGCGTATCGGCGGGACGTCGAGTTCCTCCTCTCGAACCGCGATCGCGGCGTCGCCGTGGGCACCCACGATCCGGCGATGATCGGGCTCGCGCGTCGGCTCGCGGACGAGCATGGAACCGACTACCAGATCCAGATGCTGATGGGCGTTCGCGAGGACGCCCAACGCGATCTCGCGGAGCAGGGCGTCGACGTCGCCCAGTACGCCCCCTACGGGACCCGATGGGCCGACTACTTCTGGCGCCGCGTTCGCGAACGTCGGGCAAACGCGACCTTCGCGATCCGGGCGATCCTGGGACGGTGAGGCTCCCGGCGGACCGGGCGCGGGACGCTCCGGACGAGCTGCGTCGTCCGCCCTCCCGGCGGGTCTGTAACCTTTTAAGCGCGGCCGCCGCATGTTCCCACATCGGATGTCAACGTGGAAACGCGACTTCGCGAGCGGGCTCATCGTTCTCGTCCCGCTCATCGTCCTGCTTCTCGTCGTCGGATGGATCTATCGCCACATCGTCGCGCTTCCGCTCATCGACACCCTGGAGCCCGAGTGGCTCGTGGCGCCCGCCCTCCCGCTTTACCGCGTGCTCATCGCCCTCGCGCTTTTCACCACGCTCGTCCTCGCGGTCGGCTACTTCATGCGGACCACCCTCGGCCGGTTTCTCGAGGCCAGACTCGACGACGCGATCAACCACCTGCCCGCGTTGCGGGTCGTCTACAACGCCTCGAAGCTCGCCGTCGAGACCGCCCTCTCGGGGACGGACGACCTACAGAAACCGGTCCACCTCGAGACCTGGCAGGGGATCCGGATGACCGCGTTCAAGACCGGCAAGAAGACCCGGGACGGCCGGCTCGTGTTGTTCATGCCGACGGCGCCGAACATCACCACGGGATTCGTCATCGAGGTCGAACCCGAACGCGTCACCGAGACGGGCGAGAGCGTCGAGGAGGCCATGACTCGGGTCCTCTCCGCCGGGTTCGCCGAATCGGCCCACCAGGTCCCCGTCGAGGAGGAGTCGATCGCCGACGCCGTCGATCGGGGAGACGCTCGTGGTGACGGTCGAGAGGACGCCCGCGGTGGGGATCAAGGGGACGCTCGTGGCGACGGTCAAGGGAGCGCTCGCGGTGGCGGCCGTGAGGACGCCGCTGACGGCGATCGCGCCAACACGGAGTGACCGATCGCGCCTAGAGATACGTGAACCAGTCGTCGTGCTCGTCGGTCTGGCGCTCGACGAGATCGAAGAACGCCTGCTGGAGCTCCTCGGTCACGGGGCCGCGAGTGCCGGCGCCGATCTCGGTGTCGTCGACCGACCGGATCGGCGTCACCTCGGCGGCCGACCCGGTGAAGAAGAGCTCGTCGGCGGTGTACAGCTGTCCCCGCGACAGCACGGCCTCGTCGTGGACCGTGTAGCCCCGCTCGCGCGCCAGCGTGATGACGGTGTCCCGGGTGATCCCCTCGAGGATCGACTGGGCGCGTCCGGTGGTGTAGATCTCGCCGTCCTCGACGAGGAAGACGTTCTCGCCGGGGCCCTCCGCGACGTTGCCCTCCTTGTTCAAGACGATCGCCTCCACGTAGCCGTTCCGGCGGGCCTCCTCGCCGGCCAGCATGGAGTTGACGTACAGCCCGGTCGTCTTCACGTTCGTCGGGATCTGCGAGGAGGCGTGTTTCCGCCAGGAGGAGACCATCACGTCGACGCCCTCGTTGAGCGCCTCCTCTCCGAGGTAGGTGCCCCACGGCCAGGCCGCGATCGCGACGTCCGTCGGACAGTCCTTCGGCGAGACGCCGAGCGAGTGATAGCCGTAGTAGGCGATCGGTCGAATGTAGCCGCTCTCGAGGTCCTGGCGCCGCAGGAGGTCCATGGTCGCCTCGGTCAACTCCTCGCGCGAGTGGTCGATGTCGAGATCGTACAGCTTCGCCGAGTCGAAGAGTCGATCGAGGTGTTCATCCCACCGGAAGATCGCCGGGCCGTTCTCCGTGTCGTAACACCGCACGCCCTCGAAGACGCCCGTCCCGTAGTGGAGCGCGTGGGTGAGGACGTGGGTCGTCGCGTCCTCCCAATCGACGAACTCGCCGTTCTTCCAGATGGTGTCGACGTCCATCTCCTCGAAGCTCATACCTCCCCGGTCGTCGCCGCCGGTCATAAATCAGGGGGAATTCGCGTCCGGACGCGACGGCCGCTTCGGCCCCTCCGGCTTCCGCTCGTGTGGGCCGCTTCGACCCCACCTGATTCACGCGAGCGCGTCCACCAACGTCTCGCCCTCCACGTACGGGATCCCCTGTCGCTCCGCGTACGCCCTCGCGTCGGCGGGCGAAAGCGCCGCGCCGCTCTCGTCGTCGAGCATCTCGCAGACGACGGCGGCCGGCGGCATGTCGGTCGCCTCGGCCAGCGCGAGCCCGAACTCCGTGTGGCCGGTCCGCTCGCGCAACCCCTCGGCGGCGCCCCGGAGAAGGTGGACGTGTCCGGGAGTGTGGAACTCGGCCGCGAAGTCCTCGGCGGTGTAGGCGTCGGGATCGCGGTCGACGGCCGCCGCCGCGTTGCCGAGTTCCGTGATCGTGCGCGCCCGGTCGACGTCCGTGATCCCCGTGAACGTCTCGTGGTGGTTCACCGGAAGCGAGAACGACGACCGGTCGTCGTATGCGGGGTCGTCGTCGATCGCGGGGTGATCGAGCGCGTCGGCGAGAAACGGCAGCTCGAACGCCTCGGCGACCCGGTGGCCGACCGCCACACAGACCAGCCCGCCGGCGTCGTTTCGCATCCGCGAGACGGCCGCCGGGGTGACCGCGGTCGCCGGATAGATCATGTCGGTCTCTCCCTCCCTGTCCGCGAAGTCGTGGACGCAGATCGGCCCCCCGGATCGGAAGGCCTCGAGCGCCGGCTCGACGTCCGCATCCGGATCCACGCGCATCAGCGATCGGCCTCCGGCGCCCGCTCGTCCGCGCGGCTCGTCGGCTCGACGCGGAGCCGGACCGTCTCGCCGTCGACCAGGTCCAGCTCGTCCCGCAGCTTCACGGGCGCGATCACCTCGAGTTGCGAGTCGTCGTGGTGGGTGCGATCCGGGACGATCACGTGTGCGCCGCCGTACTCGCGCTCGGCGGCGTCGTCGGCGTCAGCGTCGTTGGCGTCGGCGTCGTTGGCCTCGTCGCCGTCAGCGTTCGACTCGGTGATCACGGTGACGCCGTAACAGGTGGCCGCGCCGTAGGTGCGGTCCTCGTCCGCCCACTCGTCGATGTCGATCGCCTCGATCCCGACGAGTTCGCCGCGTCGTCGAACGCTGGCCTCCTCGAGTTCGACGTTGAGGGTTCCGGGGAAGGGCTCGTACCCGAGCCGGGTTCGGAACTGTTCCATGTATCCCTCGAGGGTGATGTAGTGTCGTCCCTCGCCCATCCCGCTCGTGACGACGCCCGCGAGCGTGAGGTCGCTCTCCTCCTCGAAGAGGCGCCGGTAGTCCGCGTACTCGCCGCGGAGCCGCGACTCCCCGGCCTCCGTAACTGAGACCCACTGGCCGTCGCCGACGACCTCGCGGTCGATCAGCCCGGCCTCCTCGAGCCGCTGGAGCCGCCTGGAGGCCGTCTGTGCCGACGCGTCGAGGTCCTCGCCGAGGGCCGCACACGACACCTTCGTCTCGTGCAGCCCGCCGGCGAGCGCGACCGCCTTGAGCGCCGCGAGCTCGTCGGGTCCCGTCCGCGCGTCCGGGGGCGCCGTCTCTGACATACACGACGGATTCGACCCGTTCGCGTAAAAGCATAACGAATACGGAATACGTCACGAAATCGTGACGGTGCGTATCGAGATCGGGATTCGGACCGTGATCGTGAACCGTCCGTGTTCGATCCACCGCCGCGCCCTACAAAGACGCGTCGGTCGCACGCCGGCCGACCCCACCGACGTGTCGCTTCGCAAGGGCCTTTTAGACGGCCCCTGAACGGGCGGGCATGTTCCGACAGTTCCGGTCGGAGGTCGAGACCGCGCTCGCCGACGCGCTGGCGAGCCTGGACCTCCCGACCGACGATCTCGGCGTCGAGGAGCCGCCCGAGGAGATGGACGCGACCCTGGCCTCCAGCGCGTCCTTCCGACTCGCGGGCGAGCTCGGTGCCGCTCCGCCCCAGGTGGCCGAGGAGCTCGCGGCCGCCGTCGAGGCGACGATCGACGACGGCGACTTCGAGTATCTGGCCGACGTCGCCGTCGCCGGCCCGTATCTCAACTTCGAGACGACGGACGCGTACCTGCACGACACCCTCGCTGCGGGAGTCGACGAGGAGTACGGCGCGCTCGAGGACCGCGACACGTCCGTGGTCGTCGAGCACACGAGCGCGAACCCGACCGGGCCGGTCCACGTCGGGCGCGCCCGGAACCCGATCGTCGGGGACGCGGTCGCGAACGTCCTCGAGCTGGCCGGCTACGACGTCGAGCGTCACTACTACGTCAACGACGCCGGCCGCCAGATGGCCGTGTTCACCTGGGCCTTCGAGACGTTCGACGAGGACGACCTCGAGGATCCTCCGGCTCGCGACCGCATCGAGTACGATCTCGTGCGGTACTACCGCAAGGGCAACAGCTACCTCGAGGAGGCCGACCCCGAGGACGTGGAGGCGGCCGAAGCCGAGATCCAGTCGATCCTCCAGGGGCTCGAGGCGGGCGACGAGGAGACCTACGAGCGCGTCGGGACCGTCGTCGACCAGGTCCTCTCGGGGATGAAGGAGTGTCTCGCGCGCCTGCCCGCCGACTTCGACGAGTTCGTCAAGGAGACGCGGTTCATGCGCGACGGATCGACCGACGAGATCGCTGAACGCCTCCGCGAAAGCGACCACGCCGTCTACGAGGAGGACGCCTGGCAGCTGGAGCTCGACGAGTGGGGGATCGACAAGAACCTCGTCTTCCTCCGCTCGGACGGCACCTCGCTTTATACGACCCGGGATCTGGCCCACCACGAGTGGAAGTTTGAGAACTACGACCGGGCGGTCACGGTCCTCGGCGAGGACCACAAGCTCCAGGCCAACCAGCTCAACGCGACCCTCGAGATCCTCGGAAACGACGTCTCCCGGCTCGAGAACGTCATCTACTCGTACGTCAACCTGCCCGAGGGCAAGATGTCGACGCGCCGCGGTACCGGCGTGATGCTCGACGACCTCCTTGACGAGGCGATCGACCGCGCCCGCGAGGAGGTCGAGACCCGCCTCGACGACCGCATCCGCGACGACGACCTCACCGAGGAGGACGTCGAACGCATCGCCCACCAGGTCGGCATCGGCGCCGTCCGATACGACGTCGTCTCGAAACAGCCCGCGAAGGCGATCACCTTCGAGTGGGACCGCGCGCTCGACTTCGAGGCCCAGTCCGCTCCGTACGTCCAGTACGTCCACGCGCGCTGTTGTGGCATCCTCGAGGAGGCGGACGCCGAGGGCGTTTCGGTTCCGTCACCGACGGGCGACGAGTCCTTCGACGCCGCCGCCCTCGAGACCGACGAGGCCCGAACCCTCCTCCGTGAGATCGCCCGATTCCCCGCCGTGATCGAGGAGTCCGCGAGCGACCTCAAACCCCACGTCGTCGCCACTTACACCCGCGAGCTCGCCGACGCCTACAACTCCTTTTACCGCGAGTGTCCCGTCCTCTCGGCCGAGACCGATGAGCTGCGCCACGCCCGGCTCGCGCTCGTTTGCGCCTCGAAGCACGCGGTCGCGAACGCGCTTTCGGTCCTCGGCGTCGAAGCGCCCGAGTCGATGTGACCGTCCGCTCCCTCCGTTAGGTCACCGACGCGCGAGCGGGATCGAACCGCAACAACACCGCCCTTCCGACACCCCCCGGCGTCACCGCCCCAACAGTCGGCTGAAGAACCCCTTACGCTCGTTCCCGTCGTCGGATTCGTCGTCTTCACCGCCGTCGGATTCGTCCCTCTCGGACGCCGTGTCCGTTTCGTCGCCGCCCCCGGTCGTCGTTTCCGTCTCGTCGTCCCCTTCCGTTCCGTCCTCCGGCTCCGCTTTCGGTTCGGTCCCCGTCGACTCGTCCTCCGCTCCGTCGTCGTCCTCCGCTCCGCCGTCGCTATCTTCCGATACATCCTCACTTTCGGATCCATCGTCATCCTCATCGACGCCGACTTCGTCGTCGGACTTCTCGTCCCCGCCGGCCGTCTGGAAGGGTACGCTTTCGACTTCCCCCGACCCGTCGTTCGGCATGTCGTCCATGTCGTCGGATTCGCCCGTGTCGTCCGAACCTTCGGTGCTCTCGTCGTTCTCGTCGTCGTTCGCCTCCTCGCTCCCGTCGGGCTCGGCCTCGTCGATCGGCGGTACGCCCGGGTCCGGATCGCCCGTCTCCTCGGCGCTCTCTCCCTCCTCCGCCCTGTCGCTCAGATCCCCGCTCGTCATCTCGACGTGGGCGGTCGATCCGTTCTCGGGATCGGCGGCCGGCGAGTCAGCTTCGGCCTCCGATCCGTCGTCTGCCGCTTTCGCTTCCGAGTCGTCGTCCTCCGCTTCCGCTTTTCCTTCGTCCCCCTCATCCTCCGTCGACCCCGGCTCTTCGTCCGCCTCCAGCACGTCGGGGTCCACCTCCGGAACATCCACCCCGGTCAGTTCGCTCGCGAGCGATCGATAGGCGCGGGTGGCGGGCGCGGTCGGGGCGAACGTCGAGAGCGGCTCGCCGGCCTCGACCGCGTCCGGAACGGCCGCGTCCTCGGGAATCCGTCCCAGGATGGGTTCGCCGATCAGCTCCGCGATCCTCCCGTCGTCCGACGGCGGGTCGTCGGGGTCGACTCGAGTGATCGCCGCGCCGGCGACCGTCCCGCCGAGACGTTCGGCCAGCTCGCCCGTCTTTCGCGTATCGCGCAGGGCCTCGGTCCCCGTCGTCGAGACGAGCAGCGTCTCGTCGGCGAGCCCGAGCGGCAGCGCGGAGTCGTGTGAGAGACCGGCGCCCGCGTCGATCAACAGGAAATCGGCGTCCTCGAAGGCCGCGATCACGTCCCGCAGGCCGGCGGGATCCGCCTCCGCGTAGGCGTCGAGATCCGTCTCGCCCGGCAGGACGGACAGGCCGTTCGGCCCCTCGTGGACTGCGTCCTCGGGCTCCGCCCGCCCGGCGAGAACGTCGTGGATCGTGGTCTCGCCGACGTCGATCCCGAGCGCGCCGGCGAGGTTCGCCATCCCGATGTCGGCGTCGACGGCGACGACGTCCTCGCCGGCGTCCGCCAGGTGGGTCGAAAGCGCCGCGGTCGTCGTCGTCTTCCCGACGCCCCCCTTTGCCGAAGCGATCGCATAGACCGTTGTCATACCTCGTTGGACCGCCAGCGACCACTTAAAGGTACGCGAGGATCGACCGATTTCGTCCTCGTGCTCCCTCGATCCGGCTCGTCGACGTCCGCGCCCGTCGTGGTCGTTCCGTCGACTTTCGCAAACACCTTATACGTCGCTGTGGGATTCTCCAACGATTAGTGAGTATGCCGAGACCAGAGGTGCTCGAACGAGTGACGGAGGCCGAACGCGAGGCGGACGACATCGTCGCCGAGGCGGAAGCCGACGCCGAGGAGACCCTCGCGGAGGCCCGAAAGCGGGCCGAGGAGATCCGCGCCACCGCCGAGGAGGAGGCCGCGGCGGAGGCGGAAGAGCGGCTCGAGTCCGCCCGCGAGGAGATCGAGTCCCGGCGCGAGGAGATCATCGCGGAGGGCCGCGCCGACCGCGAGGCGCTCGAGTCCGACGCACGGGATCGCATCGACGAGGCGGTCGAATACGCCATCGATCGGTTCGAGGAGGCGGTGAATGCTCAGGCCTGAGCGGATGAGCAAGGTGTCGGTGACGGGTTCGAAACGCGTCATCGACGAGGTCATCGAGACGGCCTACGAGCACCACTCGCTTCACGTCACCGACTACGAGGGCGACTTCCAGGGGTTCGACCCCGGCTCGTCCCTCGAGGGCGCGGAGGACGTCAACGAGCGGCTCGTCACCGTGCGTTCCCTCGAGAGCATCCTCGAGGTCGACGACGGCGACGCGGGACCGACGGGCGTTCTCGACGACGAGGAGCTCGAGGCCGAACTCGAGACCGTCCGCGAGCGCGTCAACGATCTCACCGACGAGCGCGACGATCTGCGCGACCGGATCCGCGAGATCGACGACGAGATCGACCGCATCGAACCGTTCGCCGACCTCGGGATCGAACTCGACCTCCTGCGCGGGTACGACTCCCTCGAGGTCGTCGTCGGCGAGGCCAAGGCCGACGCCGTCGAGGACGCGCTCGCGGAGGCCGCGGGCGTTCGCGAATACGAGGTCTTCTCCGGCAATGGCGTCGTCGCGGCCTTCGCGTATCCGGCCGATGACGCCGAGGAGGGCGTGTTACAGGACGCCCTCGTCGGAGTCGACATCGCCCTGCTCGAGGTGCCCGACGCCGACGCCAGCCCTGCGGAGTACGTAAGCGAGCTGGAGTCCGAACGCGCCGAGCTGGAGTCCGAACTCGAGACCGTCGAATCGGAGCTGGAGTCGGTCAAACAGGACGCCGCCGGGTTCCTGTTGCGTGCGGAAGAACAGCTCACCATCGAGGCCGAAAAGAAACAGGCACCGCTCTCGTTCGCGACGACGGAGAACGCCTTCGTCGCCGAGGGCTGGATCCCGACCTCGACGTACGACGAGTTCGCGGCCGCCATCGAGGAGACCGTCGGCGACCACGCCGACGTCGAGGAGCTCGAACGCGCGGAGTTCACCCCGAACGGCCACCACAACGCGGCCGTCGACGCCGAGGGCCACGAGGCCGCCACCGACGGCGGCCACGAGGCGAGCAACGAGACCCCGCCGGTCGTCCAGAACAACGGCGACGTGGCCGGCCCCTTCGAGCTGCTCGTCAAGAGCTTCGGCCGGCCGCAGTACTCGGAGTTCGACCCGACGCTCCTCGTCTTCCTCACCTTCCCGCTCATGTTCGGCTTCATGATCGGGGACGTCGGGTACGGGATCCTGTACGTCGGCATTGGAGCGTTTATGTACCGCCGATTCGATGATACGCTTCGCGAACTCGGCGCAATCGCGATTTGGTCTGGACTCTTCACGGTTCTGTTCGGGCTCTACTACGGGATCGACGTGTTCGGTTACCACGGGTACCAGCTGTTCTTCGAACACTGGCCGGTCGCGAAGGGGCTGAGCCCCGGCGATTCCCACTGGGCGCTGGCGTACTTGGTGCTGTCTGTGCTGTTCGGAATCGTGCACCTCAACGTCGGCTACGTGCTCTCGTTTGTGAAGAACTTCCAGATCCACGACCTGAAGCACGCGCTCTACGAGAGCGGCTCGTGGCTGCTGCTGCTCAATGGGACCTGGCTGTGGATCTTCAGCCAGCACGTTCAGGGGCCGAAGCCGGGGTTCCTCTTCGATTCCGTGGGAGTGCTGACGCTGGGGATGGTGTCGTTCTCCGGGCTCCCGGTTGCCGTTGGATACCTCGGGATCGCGCTTGCCGTCCTCGGCTTCCTCCTGCTCGCGATCGGCCAACCGACTGAGATCGCTGAGGTTCTCGAACCCCTCGTCAACGTCGTCTCGTACGCCCGGATTATGGCCGTCCTGCTCGCGAAGGCCGGGATGGCGCTCGCGGTGAATCTGCTTGCGTTCGGCGCGTATATGGACAACGACGGGTACTTCCACTTCATCTTCACGCCGGAGTACCTCGCGTATGTCCAATCGAACCCCGAGTCGTACGACATCATCTTCGCAGGAATGACGACCGCGTTCGAGCCGAGTGCGATCGGCGTGGTCGCACTGATCGCCGGAGTCCTCATCGCGGTCGTGGGCCATATCGTAGTTCTGTTGCTCGGAATCACGTCCGCTGGCATCCAGAGCGTTCGTCTCGAGTACGTCGAGTTCTTTGGTAAGTTCTACAATGGCGGCGGCGAAGCGTACTCTCCGTTCGGCTACGATCGGGAGTACACGGCGAACGAATAACCGATCGCTGCCGTCCGTTTGGAGCTTCTCTGCATCGTTTTTGAGTGCTCTTCCGTCCGTCTCTTCGGCTATTTCCTTGATCTGTCTGACCCGGATCGCTACCGGTGTCCCGATTGAACTGGTGGGTGTGTGTAACCCTCACAACCGTCGCTTTGAGGGTTTCTCGCGGTCGTTTTCCTCGTTCGTTTTGGGAAGTTTTATGTCTCCAGTAGGGAGAACACCAACTGTTCGGAGACGAGCAACCGCAACTACTACCAATGTTTGAAGCTACCAGCGAACTCGGGAACGTCGTACTGCAGGAAGGTCAGGGCACGCTCACGAACCCGGCGGCCGCCGCCGCGCTCGCGGTCGGGCTCGCGGCGCTCGGTGCGGGCTATGCGGAACGCGGTATCGGTTCCGCCGCCGTCGGCGCGATGGCTGAGGACGAAGACCTGTTCGTTAACGGTCTCATTCTGACGGTGCTGCCTGAGACCATCGTTATCCTCGCACTGGTCGTCGTCTTCCTGTTCCTGTAACAACGACTTCCCCTTTTACAATGAGTCTGGACACCGTCGTTGAGGACATACGAGACGAGGCCCGCGCGCGTGCGGAGGAGATCCGTGAAAACGCCGAGGCCGAGGCCGAGGAGATCGTCTCCGAGGCGGAGGCCGACGCCGAGCGCATCCGCGAACAGCGGCTCGAGGAGGCCGAACGCGAGATCGAACGGGAGCGCGAACAGGCGCTCTCGTCCGCCAAGCTCGAGGCCAAACAGGAGCGACTCGCCGCTCGCCGCGACGTCCTCGAGGACGTTCGCGACCGCGTCGAGGAGTCGATCGCCTCCCTCGAGGAGGACCGACGCCGCGATCTGACCGAGACGCTTCTGGATGCGACCCTCGCGGAGTTCGACGACGGGGAGGACGTGGTCGTCTCGACCCGGTCGGCCGATGCCGACCTCCTCGCCGATCTGGTCGCTGACCGCGACGCCGAGGTCGGCGAGGACGTCGACTGTCTCGGCGGGGTCGTCGGCGAGAGCGAGACCTCCCGCGTTCGCGTGAACAACACCTTCGACTCCGTCCTGGAGACCGTCTGGGACGACGAGTTGAAGAACCTCTCGGAGCGACTGTTCGACCAATGAGTGCCGTCGGCAGCTCGAACCCGGAGTACGTCGTGGCGAGGGTTCGCGCCCGCCGCGGCATGCTGTACAGCGACGAGGAGTACCGCAAGCTCACCCGGATGGGCCCGGCGGAGATCGCCCGCTTCATGGAGGAGTCGACCTACGAGGCGGAGATCAACGCGCTCGGCAGCCGCCACGGCGGCGTCGACCTGATCGAGTACGCGTTGAACCGGAACCTCGCCAAGCAATTCGAGGAGATCCTCGAGTGGAGCGAAGGGCGTCTCTACGAGCTCATCGCCCGCTACCTCCGGAAGTTCGACGCCTGGAACGTCAAGACCGTGATCCGCGGCATCTACGCCGGCGCCGAGACCGAGGCGGTCGAGGTCGACCTCATCCGCGCGGGCGAGTTCGACGACCGTCGGATCCGGCGGCTCCTCGAAGCGGAATCGATCGAGGGCGTCGTGGAGGTCCTCGAGGACACCATCTACGGCCCGGCCCTCGAGGACGCCTACGCCGACTACGAGGAGTCCGACGTGCTCGTGCCCCTCGAGAACGCGGTCGACCGGGCGTTCTACGAGCGCCTGCTCGCCGATCTCGGTCGGGACGAGCCGACCCGCCAGTACGAGTCCTTCTTGACTGCCGAGATCGACCTCCGAAACGCCCGGAACGCGCTCCGGCTCGCGCGTTCTGGCGCCGACCTCGATCCGGCGGAGTACTTCATCGAGGGGGGCGACCTCTTCGATCGCGACACGCTGGCGCGGCTCGCCCGCGACCTCGACGAGCTCGTCGAGTACGTCGCCGAGAGTCAGTACGGCGACGACCTCGGACCCGCGCTTCGCGAGCTCGAGGAGGCCGACAGCCTCATCGCGTTCGAACACGCCACCGACGCGGCGCTTCTGGCCTACGGCGACCAGCTGGGGACGATCCACCCCGTCTCGGTCACGCCGGTCATCTCCTACATCCTCGCCAAGGAGCGCGAGGTGGAGAACATCCGCGCGATCGCTCGCGGGAAGGAGGCCGGGTTGAGCGACGCGGACATCGAGGAGGAGCTGGTGATAACATGAGCCAGGAGATCGCCGTCATCGGCAGTCCGGACTTCACGACCGGATTCCGGCTGGCCGGCGTCAGGGCCTTCGAGAACGTGCCGGACGACGAGAAGGACGAGGCGCTCGACGACGCCGTCGAGCGGACCCTCGAGGACGAGAGCGTCGGCATCATCGTGATGCACGAGGAGGACCTCTCGCACCTCTCGCGTCCCGTTCGCGAGCGCGTCGAGGGAAGCATCGAGCCCGTCCTCGTGACGCTCGGCGCATCGGGCGCCGGAAGCGGCGGGCTGCGCGATCAGATCAAACGAGCCATCGGGATCGACCTGATGGAGGAGGACGATTAACATGAGCAAAGCAGACACAACGGAGACCACCGAACACGGTGTCATCCAGAGCGTGAGCGGTCCGGTCGTGAGCGCCCGAGACCTCGATGCCCGCATGAACGACGTCGTCTACGTGGGCGAGGAAGGCCTCATGGGCGAGGTCATCGAGATCGAGGGTAACATCACGACCATTCAGGTGTACGAGGAGACCTCCGGGGTCGGCCCCGGCGAGCCCGTCGAGAACACGGGCGAGCCGCTGTCGGTCGACCTGGGTCCGGGAATGCTGGACGCCATCTACGACGGCGTCCAGCGTCCCCTGGACGTCCTGGAGGGCAAGATGGGCAGTCCGTACCTCGATCGCGGGGTCGACGCGCCCGGCATCGACCTCGAGGAGACGTGGGAGTTCGAACCCGCCGTCGACGAGGGCGACGAGGTCGGCCGCGGCGACGTCGTCGGAGTCGTCGAGGAGACGGTCACCATCGACCACAAGGTCATGGTGCCGCCGGACGCCCTCGAGGAGGGCGAGACCGCGGAGGTCGTCTCCATCGAGGCCGGCTCCTTCGACGTGACCGAGACCGTCGCCGAGCTCGACAACGGCGTCGAGGTCACGATGCGACAGGAGTGGCCGGTCCGCGAGGCGCGGCCCACCGTCGAGAAGCGCACGCCCCGACAGCCGCTCGTTTCGGGCCAGCGCATCCTCGACGGACTCTTCCCGATCGCGAAGGGCGGGACGGCCGCCATTCCGGGTCCGTTCGGGTCCGGCAAGACGGTCACCCAACACCAGCTCGCGAAGTACGCCGACGCCGACATCATCGTCTACGTCGGCTGCGGCGAGCGCGGCAACGAGATGACCGAGGTCATCGAGGACTTCCCGGAGCTCGAGGACCCGGCCAACGGCAACCCGCTCATGGCCCGGACCTCGCTCATCGCCAACACCTCGAACATGCCGGTCGCGGCGCGTGAGTCCTGCATATACACGGGGATCACCATCGCCGAGTACTACCGGGACATGGGCTACGACGTCGCGTTGATGGCCGACTCCACCTCGCGGTGGGCCGAGGCCATGCGCGAGATCTCCTCGCGGCTCGAGGAGATGCCCGGCGAGGAGGGGTACCCCGCGTACCTCGCCGCCCGGCTCGCGCAGTTCTACGAGCGCGCCGGCTACTTCGAGAACGTCAACGGGACCGAGGGCTCCGTCTCCGCGATCGGCGCGGTCAGCCCCCCCGGCGGCGACTTCTCCGAGCCGGTCACCCAGAACACGCTTCGCATCGTCAAGACGTTCTGGGCGCTCGATGCGGACCTGGCGGAGCGCCGCCACTTCCCGTCGATCAACTGGAACGAGTCCTACTCGCTGTACAAAGACCAGCTCGACCCCTGGTTCCAGGAGAACGTCTCGGAGGACTGGCCCGAAAAGCGCCAGTGGGCCGTCGACGTCCTCGACGAGGAGACCGAGCTGCAGGAGATCGTCCAGCTCGTCGGCAAGGACGCGCTGCCGGACGACCAGCAGCTCACCCTGGAGGTCGCACGCTACCTGCGTGAGGCCTACCTCCAGCAGAACGCGTTCCACCCGGTCGACACCTACTGTCCGCCGGAGAAGACCTACCTCATGTTGACGACCATCGAGACGTTCAACGACGAGGCGTTCTCCGCGCTGGAGGCCGGCGTCCCGGTCGAGGAGATCATCGACATCGAGTCCGCTCCCCGAATCAACCGGATCGGCGTCCAGGAGGACTACGAGGAGTACGTCGAGGAGCTCAAAGCCGACATCGCCGAGGAACTCCGGAGTCTCTACTAACCATGAAAGAATACCAAACGATCACCGAGATCAGCGGCCCGCTCGTGTACGCCGAGGTCGACGAGGCGATCGGATACGACGAGATCGTCGAGATCGAGACGGCACAGGGGGAGACGCTGCGCGGTCAGGTGCTCGAATCCTCGGAGGGCCTCGTGGCCATCCAGGTGTTCGAGGGCACCTCCGGCATCGACCAGGACGCGTCGGTTCGCTTCCTCGGCGAGACCATGAAGATGCCCGTCACCGAGGACCTCCTCGGTCGGGTGCTCGACGGCTCCGGTCGGCCGATCGACGGCGGCCCGGAGATCGTCCCCGAGGAGCGACAGGACATCGTCGGCGCGGCGATCAATCCCTACTCCCGGGAGTACCCCGAGGAGTTCATCGAGACGGGCGTCTCCGCCATCGACGGCATGAACACGCTCGTTCGCGGACAGAAGCTTCCCATCTTCTCGAGTTCGGGCCAGCCCCACAGCGAGCTCGCGATGCAGATCGCCCGCCAGGCGAGCGTGCCCGAGGAGGAGGAGGACGGCGACGACGACGAGGGCTCGGAGTTCGCCGTCATCTTCGGCGCGATGGGCATCACCCAGGAGGAGGCCAACGAGTTCATGCAGGACTTCGAGCGTACCGGCGCACTCGAGCGTTCGGTCGTCTTCATGAACCTCGCGGACGACCCCGCCGTCGAGCGGACGGTCACGCCGCGGATGGTGCTCACCACCGCCGAGTACCTCGCCTTCGAGAAGGACTACCACGTCCTCGTCATCCTCACGGACATGACGAACTACTGTGAGGCGCTCCGCGAGATCGGCGCCGCCCGCGAGGAGGTTCCGGGGCGACGTGGCTATCCCGGATACATGTACACCGACCTGGCACAGCTCTACGAGCGTGCCGGCCGGATCGAGGGGCGTGAGGGTTCGGTCACGCAGATCCCGATCCTCACGATGCCGGGCGACGACGACACCCACCCGATCCCGGATCTGACCGGCTACATCACCGAGGGCCAGATCTACGTCGACCCCGACCTCAACAGTCAGGGCCTGCAACCCCCGGTGAACGTCCTGCCCAGCCTCTCGCGGCTGATGGACGACGGCATCGGCGAGGGCCTCACCCGCGAGGACCACGGCGACGTCTCCGACCAGATGTACGCGGCATACGCGGAGGGCGAGGACCTGCGCGACCTCGTGAACATCGTCGGTCGCGAGGCGCTCTCCGACCGCGACAACAAGTACCTTGACTTCGCGGACGCCTTCGAGACGGAGTTCGTCGACCAGGGCTTCGAGACGAACCGCGATCTCGAGGACACCCTGGAGATCGGCTGGGACCTCCTCTCGATGCTGCCGAAGGACGAACTCAACCGCGTCGACGAGGAGTTCATCGAGGAGTACTACCGCGAGGACGACTCCGAGCGGAAGATCGTCGAGGCGGCCGACTGACGCCGATCGCTTCGTTTCGATTCCACCTTCGGATTCGACCGTTCTCGGCTCGTTTTCGCGTTCCACCAGTCTGCGGTTCGTGTCTCCGTCCGCATCGCTCGGACCCCCGACACGAGCCAAACAGACAACTATTAACCTCCTAGGGGAGCAACGTTCGCCCAAGAGATGGCCAAGGACGTCAAACCCACTCGGAAGAACCTGATGGCGATCGAGGATCGCATCGAGCTCTCCGAGCGGGGACACGACACCCTCGAGCAGAAGCGCGACGGCCTCATCATGGAGTTCATGGACATCCTCGACCAGGCCCAGGACGTCCGCTCGGACCTGTCGGACGACTACGAAACCGCCCAACGCAAGATCGACATGGCCCGCGCGATGGAGGGCGACGTCGCGGTCCGCGGCGCGGCCGCGGCGCTCAAGGAACACCCGGAGATCACGACGCGATCGAAGAACATCATGGGCGTCGTGGTCCCCCAGATCGAGTCCTCGAAGGTGAAGAAGTCGCTCGACGAGCGCGGGTACGGTCTGCTCGGCTCCTCCGCGCGGATCGACGAGGCGGCCGACGCCTACGAGGAGCTGTTGGAGACGATCATCCTCGCCGCGGAGGTCGAGACGGCGATGAAGAAGATGCTCGAGGAGATCGAGACCACCAAACGCCGCGTCAACGCTCTCGAGTTCACGCTGCTCCCGCAGCTGTACGAGAACCAGGAGTACATCGAACAGAAGCTCGAGGAGCAGGAACGCGAAGAGATCTTCCGGCTCAAGAAGATCAAAGCGAAGAAGGAAAAAGAGGAGGAGGCGGAAGCCGAGGCCAAAGCCGACTCCGAGACGTCCGAAGCCGTCTCCGCGGACTGACGCTCCGGCTCCGGGTCGTTCGAGTCGGTCCCGCTACACGATCGCGGTCCTTTATCCCACATCGTATCCACTCGCCGACATGGACTGTCCCGACTGTGACGGCGAGACGCTCGCGGTTCGCGTGCCTCCCGAGCTGCGCGAGTTCGTCGATCCGGCCCCCGAAACGGTCGTCGCGGTCTGTCCCGGCTGCCTGTGTGTTCGCCCGTCCGCTGGCGACGTGGCGGACGTGAACCACGACCCGACCGCCGATCCCTCCGCGGTGAACGACGCGATCCCGGACGGGAACGGCGGCGTCGCGTTCCTGTTGGCCTGTGGCAAGCTCGATTCGCTCGCGGTCAACCGTCCGGCGGTCGTCGAGCTGATGGAGTACGCCGAACGCGAGGGCGTCGACGTCCTGCTCGCTCTCGATCGACTCGGAGACGAACTCGAGGATCCCCACTTCGACGTCGACCGCCGCGCTCGCCAACTCGCGCAGTATCTCTGAGACGTACAGACCTTCCGAGACGTGTGCGGCCTCAGACGCCGGTCGAGTACCGCAGAATGCCGCCGATTCCGCCGAAGGCGTCCTGGAACTGCTCGCCCTTCTCGAAGTCCGTGGAGATGAACTTCGTCTCGGTCCCGCGCTGGTCCGCGATCTCCATCAGGTGTTCGATCACGTCCTCGCGTTCCCGCATCTCCGCGTCCTCGCCGCACTCCGAACACTCGTGGTCGGGCGTCGAGTGACGGCTGTCGACGACCTCGTACTCCTCGTGGCCGTTCGGACACTCGTAGATCACGACGTCCGACCGCAGATCCTCGGAGAGCAGCAGCCGGTCGACCGATCCCATCACGAGGTTCCGGCGGGTCGGTTCGAACCCGTAGGTCGCCTGCTCGCCGGTGTGGAGGTTCTCGAAGAACTCCTCCATCTGGTTTTTGTCGTCGACGATCGCCTGATCGGAGAGTGCCTCCTGGCCGGCGTCGACGAGGTCGTAGAGTCCCGACTCGTCGGTATAGGAGACGTCGAACTTGCCGAGGACCTTGTCCTGCAGCTCGTGGTGGAGGTAATCGCCGTCGAGGAACTCGTCCTTCGTCGGCGAGGGGCCCCCCACGAGGATCCCGTCGAGCTCGTGGCGCTTGGGAACGAACAGGTCGTTGGCCATCTCCGCGACCTCCTGGTAGAAGTTGTCGATCGCCTCGAGTCGAAGCCGGGCGAACCGCTGGGCGGACTGTCCGCCCTTGCGCTGTTTGCCCGGGACGAGCGAGGAGGCGGACTTGACGGGCTCGACGCGTTTGCCCTTCAGCCACCCGACGTTGGCCTCGCGGCGATCGAGGACGATGAGCCCGAAGAGGCCCTTGTCCGCGAGCATGTGCTCTAACGGCTCGGTCAGGAAGTCCGAATCGCAGTGGTAGCGGAACGACTCGACGGGGTCCGGCGGCGACTCGAGGGTCTTCGTCACCATCTCCGTCCGTCCGCCGCCCGAATCGACCGCACCCGAGAAGATGACCATCCCGTTCTCCGGCGGGAAGGTGTCGTAATACCGGAGGCGGTCCTTGATGCTCGTCAGCGCGTCCTGGACGTTTGTCCGCGTCTGTTTGGACTTTATGTTCGCCGCCTCGCTGTGCTCCTGGGTGACGTGTGCCACCACGTCGGCGACCTGTTTGTCCTCGGGGATGTAGATCGTGACGAGCTGGGTTCCGGAGCCCTCGTACTCCTGGAGTTCCTCTATCACCTTCCGGAACTCGTATTTGCGACGGTCGTCGTTCGTTTCTTCCGTCTCGGTACTCATTACGGAACACTCGCCGCGCTGGGGGTAAGTATGCTTTGACCTACGGGTTCCTCGTGGTTGGACCGGCCCGTCCGTCCCCGAGCCCGTGGTTCCTGCGGCCCGCTAGCCGAACCGCGACTCGAGTTCCTCGCGGAGGTCCTCGAGATCGAGGTCCTTCATCGCCAACAACACGAGCAGGTGGTAGACGAGGTCGCCGCTTTCATACAGCAGCTCCTCGTCGTCGTCGTCCTTCGCGGCGAGGATCGCCTCCGTCGTCTCCTCGCCGATCTTCTCTAAGACGGCGTTTTCACCCTTCTCGTGGGTGAAAAGCGACGCCGTGTAGGATCCCTCCGGCAGCTCCCGCTTTCGATCCTCGATCGTCTCGAACAGCTCGTCGAGAACGTCCGGATCGGCGTCCCTTGCCGCTTCGGCCTCGCTCGTCGGTCGTTCCGTCGGTTCGTCCGTCATCGTGCCTCCACCTCCCGTTCGGGCGCGAACGCGAGCTCGTGGATCCGCGGATCGTCGGTGAGTTCCGGGTGGAACGCGCTTCCCACGACCGGTCCGTCGCGAACGCAGACGGGTCGTCCGTCCCAACTGGCCAGCACCTCGACGCTCTCGCCCACCTCGTCGATCGCCGGTGCCCGAATGAACACCGCGGGGAACGGGTCCTCGAGCCCCTCGACGTCGAGCGGGGCCTCGAAGGAGTCGCGCTGGCGGCCGAACGCGTTCCGATCGACGCTGACGTCGATCGCCGAAAGCGTGTCCACGCGGTCGTCCTTGGCGTCCCGCGAACACACGATCAGCCCCGCACACGTCGCGAGAACCGGCTTGTTCGCGGCGACGTGTGATCGGATCTCCCCTGCGATGCCCTCCCGGTGGAGGAGCCCGGAGATCGTCGTCGACTCCCCGCCGGGGACCAACAACACGTCACACTCCGGGACGATTCCCGACTCGCGGATCTCCACGACCGTCGTCTCCTCGCCGCGTCGCGCGCCGACGCGCCGGATCGCGTCGGCGTGCTCGGAGACGTCCCCCTGAACGGCGATCACGCCTGCCTTCATGCCCGTAGCTGGGGGTGCAGTCCGGAAAAAGTGCGCGTTCTTCGGGACGCGCGCCGATCCGTCGCGGCGTGCGCGCTCTTCGGTTCCCTCGGACGTCCCGTCCTCACACGGTGAGCGAGATGATCTGGACGAACACGCCGAAGAGCACCGCGAACGCGATGACCGTCTTCGGGTCGATCAGGATCGCGTTTCGGTCCTCGGAGTCGAAGTACCGAACGAGCCCCGCGCTGGACATCAGCCCGCCGGAGTTCTGTCCGCTGCTCATGGTTCCACTCGCCGGTCCACTCGCCTAAACGTTTCGACTGGCGATCTTCCGTCGGTAATCCCGAGCCGATCGTCGGCGACGTCGGCCGCGTCGGTAACTCTTATCCGCTCGCCGCGACAACCGAGCGTAGAGCAATGACCGTTCGACTCCTCGATTTCCACGCCGACTGGTGTGGCCCGTGTAAGACCCAGGACCCGATCCTCGACGAGCTCAAGGAGGAATTGGGCGACGCCTTCGAGCTGGAGAAGATCGACGTCGACGAACAGCAGGACGTCGCCAACCAGTATCAGGTGCGCTCGCTTCCCACCCTCATCGTCGAGTCCGACGACGGGGTCGTCGACCGGTTCGTCGGCGTCACACAAAAGGAGGACATCCAGGCCGCCATCGAGCAGGCCGGCGCCTGATCCGCGCGCGTTCGTCTCGCAAGCTTTTACAGCACGCCGGCTCTGGTGTCGGTATGGCCAAGTTCGACGCCGCCGAGGACCGACTTCTCGAGAAGATGGTGTGCATGCGCTGTAACGCCCGCAACTCCGAGCGTGCCGAGCGATGCCGCAAGTGCGGCTACGGGAACCTCCGCCCGAAGGCGAAGGAACGCCGCGCGGCGTAGATCGTCGGGTTCGCTTCCGTCCCCATCACGCGTCTTCCGGTGAGCCGTGTCTCCGGACGGATCGGGTCCCAAGGGCTACTCGGGATATTTCGGCTGCCGCCGCTTCGCACGCTCGAGCGCGCGCTCTATGACCTCCCGTACGCCGTCCTCGTTTTCCGACGGCCGGTAGACGTCACCGTGGCCGGCGTACATTCCCGAGACGCCCTCGGGCAGGTGGTCGAGGAGGTCCTCCAGGCTCTCGATGAGCCGCTCGCGCGACTGGCCCGCCATGTCCGTGCGGCCGAACGATCCGTCCTCGAACGCTCCGTCGTTGTAGACCACCACGTCGCCGCTGTAGAGGCGCTCGTCGCCGACGAACGAGACGTGATCGGACGCGTGACCCGGGGTGTAGACCACCTCGCAGGTCTCATCGCCGATCTCGACCGTCGATCCGTCCACCAGTTCGACGTCGCGGCGAGGGTGCTCCGCGTACGCGTAGAGTTCGGCGTCGAAGGCGTCGAGCACCGCGTCGAGTTCCGCCACGTGGTCCGTGTGCTGGTGGGTCACCACCACGCGGTCGAGCGCCTCCACGTGCTCCGCGATGACGTCCTCGACGCCGGGCATTGTTCCGGCGTCGACGAGGGTCGTCACCTCGCCCGGAACCAGATAGGCGTTGCAGGTGAACTCCTCGGCGTCGGCCGTGACGTTGATCGGGTCCATGCTGGCGGGTTCGTGGGGCGGCGCCTTATAGGATCGCCCGCCGGTTCGCGATACCGATGGCTCGGGGAGCGATCGTCGACATTCTCGAGAGCCCGTTCGTCCGCTGGATGGGCCCTGCCGGATTTGAACCAGCGCTCAACTCGTTATGAGCGAGTCGCTTTAAGCCGGACTAAGCTAAGGGCCCTCACGAGGTGGTCTCTCGGCGCGACCCTTTAGCGTATCGGGTTCGGCCGGTTTCGACGTCGGGACGCCCGACGGCGTCGCTTCCGGGTCGGCGTCGAAACGAAGGAGGCGCCGAAGCCAGGACTCGAACCTGGGACCGCCTCGTATCTGCGACGAGCGGGCGAGCCGGTCGTCCTAACAGCGAGGCGCTCTACCAACTGAGCTACTTCGGCGTGCACCCTATGGTATTCGGCTGCTTTTGATAGGGCTTTCGTTTTCGCCCGACGGCGGGGTTCTCGGTTCGTCGGACGCGACCGATCGACGCGCTCGAGGTCGACGGCCACGGCCCCGCCGCTTTCGACCGACATCCTTTCGGGTCGACCCGCTGAACCCGTCCCCATGAGCGAGCTCGATGCGGTCCGCGAGTCGGTTCTCGACCGCGTCAAACCGGGACCCGACGAGCGCGAGCGGCTGGAGGCGACCTCGGGACGGCTCGTCGATCGGGTCCACGAGGCGCTCTCCGATCTCGCGATGGATCCGGACATCGAAGACGACGTCGACATCGTTCGCGTCGGCTCGACGGCACGGGGAACCTGGCTCGCGGGCGATCGTGACATCGACCTCTTCGTTCGCTTTCCCACCGACCTCCCGCGATCGGAGCTCGAACGGTACGGCCTGGCGATCGGCCACGCCGTTCTGCCCGACGGCCACGAGGAGTACGCCGAACACCCCTACGTCAAGGGGACCGTCGACGGCTTCGAGGTGGATCTCGTCCCGTGTTATGCCGTTTCGGATGCGACCGAGATCCGCTCGGCCGTCGATCGGACCCCCTTTCATGACGCCTACCTCTCCGAGCGGCTCACACCGACGCTGGCCGAGGAGGTCCTGCTGGCGAAACGCTTCCTCAAGGGCATCGGCGCCTACGGCAGCGACCTGAAGACCCGCGGCTTCTCGGGCTATCTCACCGAACTGCTTGTCGTGGAGTTCGGCGGCTTCGCGCCCCTGCTTCGTGCGGCGGCGGACTGGAGCCCGCCGATCACGATCGATCCGGAGACGCACGCGGCGACCGCCTTCGACGACCCGCTCGTCGTCATCGATCCGACCGATCCGGAACGGAACGTCGCCGCCGTCTGTTCGGCCGAAAACCTCGCGCGAGTCCAACACCACGCGCGCGACCTCCTCGAGACGCCGCGTACGGAGGTCTTCTTCCCGCCCGATCGCGAACCGCTCGATTCGGATGGCGTCCGCGACCACCTTCGGCGCCGCGGGACGACCCCCGTGGCGGTCGTCTTCGAGGCGCCCTCCCTCGTCGACGACCAGCTGTGGCCGCAGCTTCGCAAGTCGCGTTCGGGGATCGTCCGCGCGCTCGAGGATCACGGCTTTCCGGTGCTTCGATCGACCGCGATGGTCGAGGACGGATCCGAAACGGATCCCCGGCGGGCGGTGCTGTTCGTCGAACTGCTCGTCGAGACGCTCCCCTCGATCGCCAGACACCTGGGGCCGCCGGTCGCGGTCCGCGAACACGCCGAGGGATTTTACGCGGCCTACGCGGACGAGGAGCGCCCGCCCTACGGTCCGTTTCTCGAGGGCGATCGATACGTCCTCGAGCGCGACCGCGAGGTGACGAGCGCCGCGGAGTTCCTCGAGAGCGACGCGATATTCGACGTCGGTCTCGGGACGCACGTCGCGGACGCGCTGTCGCAGCGGGACGTTCTCGTCGGCGCCGAGACGGCGACCCTCGCAGACGGGTTCGGTCCGGAGCTTCGGTCGTATTTCGACCCGAGACCGTGACGGGACGGACTACAGGTCGAACTGCGTTTTGACGTCGTCGACGAGCACTCGAGTCGAGTCGTTTATCTTTCCCTCGACGTCGATCGGATCGCGCCCGTCGAAGGTCTCGTGGACCGTTCGGACCCCCTCGGAGAGGGTGTCGAGGCCGTATCCTCCCTCGAGGACGAACCCGAGTCCGGCGTCGACGCGGTCTGCGATCCCGCGAACCTGCTCCGTCAACATCGCGTATCCCTCCGTCGAGACGCGCATCCGCGAGATCGGGTCGTGTCTGTGGGCATCGAAGCCGGCCGAGACGAACAGGAGCTCCGGGTCGAACCGCTCGAGGAGGGGCGAAAGCGTCTCCTCGACCGCGTACTGGTACTCCGGATCGCCGGCACCGGCGGAAAGAGGGACGTTCAGCGTGGTTCCCTCCGCGCCGTCCGTCCCCGTCTCGTCTATCGCCCCCGTTCCCGGATAGAGTCCCTGCTCGTGGATGGACGCGTAGAACACGTCGTCCCGGTCGTAGAAGATGTCCTGGGTGCCGTTTCCGTGGTGGACGTCCCAGTCGAAGATCGCGACGCGGTCGGCCGCCCCCTCGTCGATGATCGCCTGGGCGGCCACGGCGGCGTTGTTGAAGAAACAAAACCCCATCGCGTCGTCCTCGACCGCGTGGTGGCCCGGCGGACGGCCGATCGCGAACGGGGTCCGACGCCCGTTCGACCCCGAAAGCGCCTCCGTCGCCGCCCACCTCGCGAGCCCCGCGGACGTGAGGGCCGCCTCGAAGGTTTCCGCCGTGGCGACGGTGTCGGGGTCCCAGTTCCCCCCGCCGTCCGCACAGAACGCCTCGATCTCCTCTACGTACTCCTCGTCGTGGACGGCCTCGATCTCCGAGCGATCGGCGGGCGCGGCCTCCTCGTAGCTGACGCCGTGTTCCCGCTTGAGTCCCTCGCGGATGGCTCGCAGGCGATCGGGGCTTTCGGGGTGTCGATCGCCGGTGTCGTGTTCCAGACAGGCCTCGCTGTATCCGAACTGCATGTCACTCGAAGAGGGCGAAGTACGTCTCGATGTCTTCCGCCTGGATCGTGCGTCGATCCGCGTGGCGTGCGAGCGTTGCCGCCGCGCCGGCGACGTTGTCCGCGTAGTCCTCGAGAACGTCGGCGAGCGCGATCCGCGCGTCCATGCCGACCCGATAGCCGTCGTCGATCTCCAGCCTGGCGATCCGGTCGACCGGCGCCACGGGCAAGACGAGGTCCTCGCGGTCGACGACCTGTTCGACGCCGAAATCCGAGGCCATAAGCGTCTTTCGCCCGTCGTCGGTCGCGTGCTCGGCCGCGTCCTCGGCCAACGACGCGCCGTGTCCCTCCACCCGGCGCGCGAGCGCCTCGGCCGCGTCGGCGCTCACCCTGAGGTCGCCGGCGTTCCGCCGGATGATCTGATCGACCGGGGCGAACGGCAACTCGACACTCATACACACACTCGGGGTCGTTTCCGGTATAACGCTTTCCGTTAGCGCCCGTTAGCCGCCGTCTCCGACCACGAGGAGCGATATCCGCTCTCCTCGAGTCGCCTCTTCGAACCGCCTCATCAAGCCGTCCCCCAGCCGGATCCGCGTCGACGATGCCGTCCGTCCCGAATCGCGCTCCGAACCGGCCTCAAAAGACCTCGTCGGCGTCGATCCGGCCGTCCCGTTCGGTTCCCCTGACGGTTATCTCCTCCCCGAGACGGAGTTCGGCCTCGGTCTCCACGCTCTTCGTGCGCTCGCCGTCGTCGAGGACCACCGGGCTTCCGGCCTGAACCACCGTTCCCGTGAACTCGACGCTCTCGGCGACCGCGGCGCCGTCGGCGGCGGCCGTCACGGTCGCGCCGCCGGGCGATCCGTCCGCCGACGCCTCCGGGGATTGCGGCGTCTTCGTGGTCTCCGACGTGTTCGTCTCCCCCGACGACTCTCCGTTCGTGGCTGGCCCGCCATCGCTGTCGGTGGCGCTTTCACCCACGCCATCGCCGTTGTCGGCGAAGGCTCCGAGCCCCTCGCTTTGGCCCGTCTCCGGGGATCGGCCCGACGCATCCGACGGGCTCGAGCGCGCGGCTCCCTCGGAGCGGTTCCCGGCCGCGGTCGGCGAGTCGCCGCGTTCGATGACGCTGACCGTCGACCGCCAGTTCGCCGACGCCTCGAGGTCGTCCTGCCATCCCTCCTGGATCTCCACGTCGGTGAAGACGACCTCGTCGGCCAGATCCACCTCGCGGTCGGCCTTCTCGCCCCACAGCGCGACGCGGATCTCGCCCGTCTCGTCCTTGATTCGGACGTTTCGAACCTGCCCCTCCGAGCCGTCGTCGCGATCGAAGGTCCGTGTCGGGTCGGTCTCTATCACGCCGCCGGCGATGTCGACCGTCCGGCCGATCTCCAGATCGGCGATGTCGGTCGTCTCAGGGACGTATTCGACGTCCTCCTCGACGCGTTCGATCGATCCCCGGGACCCGACGTGCAACTCGAGGGAGCCGTCCCGCTCGCGGACGTAGCCGTCGACGACCTCGACGACCTCGTCGGCGTCGAACTCCCCCGCGAGGTCCGCCCGGTCGTCCCAAAGCGTCACGCGGACGCGGCCGGTCTCGTCGCCGAGGACGAGATTCGAGACCCGTCCCTCCGAGCCGTCGTCGCGATCGAAGGTCCGAACGGCGTCGGTATCGAGAACCTTCCCGACGAGGGTCACGTCCGAGGCGCCGAGCGTGAGATCCTCGACCCGGTAGGTGTCGAGGATCTGCACGTCGACCTCGGCGTCCTCGTCCGTCTCGACCTTGTTCGCGCTGACCTCGAGCCCGTTGTACCCCTCCTTTGGACGTCCCATCACGCGGAGGACGTCGCCGACCTCCAGCTGCTCTTGGGCGGCCGTCGCCATCTCGTCCCACAGCGCGACCCGGACCGAGCCGGACTCGTCCGCGATCTCGACGTTACAGACCCGGCCGTCCTCCTCCGTGTCGTCGCGATCGAAGGTCCTGATCTCGCCGATCGAGGTGACCTTTCCGAGGAATTTCACCTCGTCCATCCCCGGCTCGATGTCGGCGATCGTCTCGGCCTCCTCGTCGCGAAGCTCGTGGGCGATGAGCATCGCGGCCGTCTCCTCGTCCGCGAGGCCGCCCATCTGCTCGACTTTGTCCTCGACGGCCGCCTCGAACTCCTCGAGTTCGACGTCGGCCTCGAGGTCCGCGTAGACGTCCTCGATCACTCCCATGGTGGTACCTCACCGAAGGGCGACTTCGCGCATAAGCGTTGTCCTCCACCCGCTCCACGCGCTTCGACGAACGGGCGGTATGCCCGTTTTCGTGGCCGATTTCGACCGATACGTCGGATCCTCGATTCGGCGACCGTCGCGTGTCGTCTCCCCGTAGCCATCGCTTCCAAGTGGCTCGGTATCGGTTAAAAACCCCCGCGTGATCCGTCCGATCGAAGTCGTTCGGGCGACCGGTCCGGGACGGTCTCGGACGGCCCGTCGGGGCCGAACCGTCGCCGGGGTCAAACTGCCGGGATCAAGCCGCCGGCGTCCAGCCGCAGACGCCACACTCGCGCGCGGACTCGTCGTGGAGACCGCCGCACTCCGGACACTTCTTTTTGTTATACGATCGCTCCCAGCGTACGATGTCGGTTTCGTGACCGCGGTCCTCGAGGAATTCGTCGAACACGCCGTCGTTCGTGCTGGGTGCGGACGACATACACGGTATGGTATAGCGTACCACTAACTTAGACCTTTCGTTCGGTGCGAACCGACCCCCGTTCGACGCCGTCCGTCTCGGGCGTGCCGTTCCGACCGGTTTATACGCGCCGCGACGAGCACACGGGTATGAACGATCCCGAGGATTCGTCCGCCGGACGCGACGACACGGCAGCCCTCGTCGACGCGCTTCGGGAGGCCGACGCCGTTCGATTCGGCGAGTTCGAGCTCTCGCACGGCGGCACGAGCGAGTACTACGTCGACAAGTACCTCTTCGAGACCGACCCCGAGTGTCTCCGGCTCATCGCCGCGGCCTTCGCCGACCGGCTCGCCGACACCGACGCCAAGCTCGCGGGCGTCGCCCTCGGCGCGGTCCCGCTCGTCGCGGTGACCGCCGCCGAACTCGATCGCCCCTACGTCATCGCTCGCAAGAAGGCCAAGGAGTACGGCACCGCGAACCGGATCGAGGGGCGGCTCGAGGCGGGCGAGGAGGTCATCGTCCTCGAGGACATCGCGACGACCGGACGGTCGGCCGTCGACGCGGTCGAGGCGCTTCGGGACGCCGGCGCCGTGGTGAACCGCGTGCTCGTCGTCGTCGATCGCGAGGAGGGCGCGAGCGATCTGCTCGCCGAACACGACGTGACCCTCGAGTCGATCGTGAACGCCTCACGGCTGCTGGAAGACGCCGATCGATAGCGATTCGCGGGAACGGGGATCCGCCCGGGCAAAAGGAACGGCCAGCCTCAGGCGACGGGAGTCCGCTCGACGACGGTCCCGTCGACGGTCGGGTACTGTTCGACGATCTCGCCGTCCTCGATGTCGTCGTCCTCGATCATGTCCTCGAGGAGCCACCAGGCGACCTCGACGTGGTTCGACTTGACGCTGTAGAACTCCTCGGGGACGCCGAGGTCCTCGAACCGCTCGGGGGACGCGTACGTCTTTCCGTAGACCAGCGTGCCGTCGTCGGTCACCTCGTCGAACTCCCGACGGACGTTCCGGGCCATCCGCTTCAGCCGGTTGCGGTGTTGGGCGGCGTCCTTGAAGACGCTCGTACAGAAGTAGACCTTCTCGTGGGAGGCCATCTCCTCGAGGATCGCGTCGTCCTTCGATCCCTCGACGGCGGACATGTGTCCCTCCTGCAGCTCGAAGCCCTCCTCCTGCATCCGCCGGTAGTTGCCGTCGGACATCTCGAACTCGTTGACGTTGCAGAACTCCGCGGCCCCCTCGTCCAGAAACTCGAGGAACTCGGGCTCCGCGCGGATCCCGGGGATCTCGAAGGCGGGAGTGATCTCCTCCTCGCGTGCGACGTGGAGGATCTCCTCCCACTCGGTGCCGTGCATGTCGCCCCACAGCTCGAGCGGCGGGTGAAATCGGATCTCGTCGAGGCCCGCCTCGCTCAGCCGGCGCATGTTCTCGCGACCGCCCGTGATCCCGGTGTAGAGGTGAGTGTGGTGGTCCTCGCCGAACTCGTCTTTGAGGAGCTCGAGGTACCGGCAGGTCCGCTCCAAGGCCTCCTGGGGCTCGCCGCCGGTGATGGAGGTCCCGAGCGCGCTCATCCGCTTGGCCTCGGCGATGACGTCCTCGTCGGACTCGACGCGCCGCTCGTTGGCGTAGACGTCGGTGACGTTCTTGCGGTTCTCGCCGAGGGGACAGTAGAAGCAGTCCCGCTGGTCGCAGTAGCCGTAGACGAAAAGCACCATCTTCCCGCCCTTGGCGCACTGTTCACAGCCCTTCGATATCATCTACGGAACACTACCGCCTCCGGACTCAAAAAGCGTGCGGAGCGTCGTTCCGGCGTGTCACGCCCTCTCGAACGGATGTCGCGGCCGGAATTCCGGAACGGGTCCTCATCGTCTCGGTCCGTTTCCCGTCCCACAAAGCATGTACCTTCCCACGGGGAAGCCTCTCCTCATGAGTGACCGCCACGATTCGTCGATCGACCGCGAGGACGCTTCGACCGACCGCGAGGGCGCCTCGGTCGACCCCGACGACGCCTCTGCCGATCGCGACGACGCCCGGATCGACTCCGATCGGCGTTCGAACCGTTCCGGCGGAACCTCTCGCCGTCGGTTCCTCCTCGCGGGCGGGGCGGTCGGGATGGCCGGGCTCGCGGGCTGTACCACCTTCGACGTCGCTCGCGGCGAGGTGGTCGAGTTCGAGGCCGGCACCGCGACCGTCGCCGACGCCGCGCTCTCCGAGACCGACTACGAGCTCAACGACGTCACGACCGAGACGCGGACCCACGAAGTCGACGTCCCCGGCGGAACGCGTACGGTGCGGGTGAAAAACCGGGTCGCCGAGTACGACAAGGCCGTCGATCTGTTCGGCGAGCGCTATCAGGCGGCCGTCTTCGTGACCCTCGCGACGCCCCGCGTCGAGCTTCTGGGTCGCTCCTACAACCCGATCGCCGACATGGACAACGCGGAACTCGCCGAGGTCGTTCTCTCGCGATACGACGACGCGTCCGACCCCGAGCGCGGCTCCGAGTACACGACGTCCATCCTCGGTACCGACGCGACCGTCGTCGTCTACACCGCCCAGGGGAACGTCCAGGGAACCGACATCTCGATCGACCTGGAGCTTCACGTCGCCGATCCGGTGGGGACCGGCGGCGACTTCGTCGTCCCGGTGGCCGCCTATCCCGACTCGTTCGGCGACGGCGAGAACGTGCGCCGGATGATGAACGCGATCGAACACGCGAACGAATGACCGCCCGTCCGAGCGAGTGTGTGCTCGTTCGTCGTCCCCGGTCCGTCTCCACCCGCGTTCCCGGACTCTTCGGCCCGCCGGCGACCGAAAGCATATGCCCGACCGTGGCGTAGCCCCGCTCGATGCTGCTCGTCCTCTGTGTCGACCTCGACGACGACCTCGGTCGCAAGACCGGCCGCGAGACCCCGGTCATCGGACGCGAGGCGGTGACCGCGGCGGCCGTGGATCTCGCGACGGTCGACCCGGAGGACTCCGACGTCAACGTCCTGTTTCAGGGGATCAACGTCCACGAGGAGCTGTCGGGGACGAGCGACCAGGAGGTCGAGATCGCCGCCGTCACCGGCGTCGACGGATCCGACGTGCAGGCCAACCGAAAGGTCGGCGAGGAGATCGACCGCGTGCTCGCGGAGCTGTCGGCGAGCGACGAGATCCGCGCCGTGATCATCACCGACGGCGCGCAGGACGAGTCCGTGTTGCCCGTGATCCGCTCGCGAATGCCGATCGACGGGGTCAGACGCGTCGTCGTTCGGCAGGCACAGAACCTTGAGTCGATGTACTACACGATCAAGCAGGTCCTCGCCGACCCGGAGACCCGCGGGACGATCCTCGTGCCGCTCGGCATCCTGCTCCTCATCTACCCGCTCGTCGTCCTCGCGAACCTCTTCGAGATCGCCGGCGCGATGGTCCTCGGACTCATCTCCGCGCTGCTCGGTCTCTACTCGCTGTTTCGCGGCCTCGGGCTCGAGTCGACGATCGACGCCACGGCCGACCGCGCTCGAAACGTGCTGTACGCGGGTCGCGTGATGCTCATCACCCACGTCGTCGCGCTCGCCCTCCTCGTGGTCGGCGGCGTGCAGGGCTACGAGACGCTCGAGATCGTCCGGTCCGCGGTCGGTGACGGCGGTCCAATCACGGTCGGAACCGCGCTCGCGGCCTTCGTCCAGGGGTTCGTCCAGTGGGCCGCGGTGGCGGGAATCACCTCCAGCCTCGGCCAGATCACGGACGAGTACCTCGCCGGCGAGTTCCGGTGGCGCTACCTCAACGCCCCCTTTTACGTCGTCGCCATCGCGGTCGTGTTGTACGCCCTCTCCGGCTTCTTCCTCCCGCCGATCGCGGGGCTCACGACCTTCACGCTCGGCGATCTGGCGCTCGCGCTCGCGGCGGGGACGCTTCTCGGCGTGTTGAGCACGCTCACCTTCGCCGTCGCGGAGTCACGGACCGAGCGGACGATCGACCCCGCCTGATCGGGTCGACGGACGCTCCGATCCCTCGACTCGTCTTCGACCGACCGCGAGCGTCTTCGACTCCGTCGTCGGTCAGTGGACGCTCCGCGAGCAGGACCCACAGAGGTGTTCCTCCTTGAGGTCCACCTCGCGGACGGTGGGCGAAAAGGACATCACGCACTTGCTGTTGTCGCAGTGTTCCAGACCGAGGGTGTGGCCGATCTCGTGGACGACCTCCTTGCGGACCCGGTCGGCGACGACGTCGGTCTGCGGCTTCGAGGAGATGCCGCCGTCCGAGGACGTCTGGAGCCGGTAGGTGGAGATGATCGAGCCGTTCCCGTTGAGGTAGGCGAGCCCGAAGACGTAGTTCCGTCTGCGGTAAAAGAGGTCCCGCGCGGTGATGCCGATGTTCTTCTCGCCGCTTCCGACCCGGCTTACGACCTCGATGAGGTCCTCGGCGCGATACTGGTCGCGCCCCTCGTCGTAGCCGCTCGCCGGCACCGACTGCTCGTCGTGTACCGTCACTTCACAGTCGTAGACCGACCGCAGCGCGCTGGAGGCCTCCCGTTTGACCCGGGCCGGCACCTCCCCGACGGGAACGATGTCCACGAGCATGAAAGCCGTTATGCCTCCCTGGTGCATAAATGGCCCGGCGTGACCGGATCTCCCTCGTGCTCGCTCCCGAACGCGCTCGCCGAACTCGCCGCGTCGGACCCCCGAGGACCGACCGGCTCGGCGGCCCGTGACTCGTTTCGGAACCTCTCGGACTCTCCCGTCCTCCTGGAGGTCGGGATCGGACGTCGACCGGACGTCGCCCGCGCGCTCGCGGGAACCGGATACCGGGTGATCGCGATCGACGTCGTCGACCGGCCGGTTCCCGACGAGGTCGCGTTCGCTCGCCTCGACGTCCACGACCTCGCGATGTCGGCGTCGCCGCGTCGGTCGCTTCCGATCCCGGAGGCCGACGCGGACGCCGCCCCGGTCGCCCTGGTCTACGGTCGAAACCTCCCGGCGGAGATCCAACCGGCGACCGTCCGCCTCGCCGAACGGCTCGACGCCGCGGCCGCGTTCACGACGCTCGGGTTCGAGGATCCCTCGCCCTCGCTTCGCGTCGAGCGGCGGACCGTCGGATCGGACACCCTCTACGTGGTCTCCGAGTCGCGCGGGCAGTCGTGACCGGCTCGCCACGCGGCGAGCACGCGCCAGTCGGAACGGTTTTTCGCGCCGCCGCGCGAGGGAGGGTATGCAGGTCGACGCAGTCGTGCTCGACGTCGACGGGGTGCTCGTCGACGTCGCCGACTCCTACCGGCGGGCGATCGTGGAGTCGATCGAGCGCGTGTACGGGCGGACCATCGACCGCGGAGCCATCCAGGCGTTCAAGAACGCCGGCGGGTTCAACAACGACTGGGAGCTCACGGACGCCGCGGCGCTTTACGTGCTCGCGCGAGCGGACGGTCTCGAGTTGGACGTCGAGGAGTTCACGGCCCGGATCGCGGACGCCGGGGGCGGACTCGAGGGCGCGAAAACCGTCCTCGAGACGCTCCCCGACGAGTCGCGCGCGGCCGTCCTCGACGCGTGGGATCCCGACCGGCTCCGCGAGGTCTTCCAGGCGCTCTATCTCGGCGCCGATCTCTACCGCGAGCTGGAGGGCGGCGAGCCGCCGTTCGAAACGTCCGGATTCATCGCCGACGAGCCCGTGCTCGTTCGCCCCGGGACGATCTCGACGCTTCGATCGCGCTTCGACGTCGGCGTTCTCACCGGTCGCCCCGCCTCCGAGGCCGACATCGCGCTCGACCGGGCCGGCCTCGATCTCCCCTCGAGCCGCCGGTTCACCATGGACGACTGGGAGGAGGGGAAGCCGCACCCCCGCGCGCTTCGGACGCTCGCCGAGCGGTTCGACGCCGACGTGGTCGCGTTCGTCGGCGACACCCTCGACGACGTTCGGACGGCCCGCAACGCCGACGAGGCGGACCCCGATCGCGTCTACTACGGGATCGGCGTGTTGACAGGCGGGCTCACGGGCGAATCGGGGCGAGAGACCTACGCCTCGGCCGGCGCCGACGCCGTCGTCGAGGACGTGAACGCCCTCGTCGACCTCCTCGAGCGACGCACCTAAGACGCCGCCGCCGCCAGTGTGGATATGCGAATCGCGATACTCGGCGGAACCGGGGAGGTCGGGGAGGGCCTGGCGCTCCGGTGGGCGTTCCACACGAACCACGACGTCATCGTCGGCTCGCGCGACCCCGAGCGCGCGCGCTCGAAGGCCCGGGAGTACGAGACCGAACTCGACAGCCGCGGCGTCGACGCGTCGATCGGCGGCTTCGAGAACGCCATGGCGGCCGACCGCGCCGACGTGGTCGTCCTCGCCGTTCCGCCCTACCACGTCGGCGACACCGTCGAGGAGGTCGCCGATCGTCTCGGGGCGGACGACGTGCTCGTCTCGCCGGCCGTGGGGATGAAACGCGAGGACGACGGCTTCCACTACCACCGCCCCGGCGCCGGAAGCGTCACCCGGATCGCCGCGGACGCGGCGCCCGACGACGTTTCGGTCGTCGGCGCGTTCCACAACCTCCCCGCCGGTCGGCTGGCAAACCTCGATCGCGACCTCGGGATCGACACGTTGATCCTCGGCGACGACCCCGACGCGAAGGACATCGTCTCCATGCTCGCGGAGGCCATCGACGGGCTCCGCGCGCTGGACGCCGGATCGATCGACAACGCCGCCGAGGTCGAGTCGCTCACGCCGCTTTTGGTCAACGTCGCGATGCACAACGAGCGGCTCTCGGAGCTCGGCGTCCGGTTTCAGTGAGGAACGCCGACCACGGAGGGCGGCCGTCGACCCGAACACGTTCCCCGAGTTCCTCAAAATTTAACAGGTTTCGCCATGTGGTACCGACCAACCATGACGAAGGCGCTCAAATCGTCCGGTTTTCTCGGATTGGCCGTGATGATGGCCGTGGGGCTTCACCAGTCGATCATCCTCTCGAGCGGCGGCGCGGTCCCGCCGTGGATGATCGGCGGACACGCACACCTCGGCGTCCTCTCCATCCTCGCCATCGTGATGGGCTTTGCCGTGCCGGCGCTCGGCGTGGCCGGAACCCTTCGGACCGCCGTGACGGTCCTCTTCGTCGCGGGCCAGTGGGGCGTTCCGCTCACGGTCTGGATCGGCGAGGGCGCCGGGCTCACGTTCCTCATGCCGACGACGCTGCTTTGGGGCGGCGCGCTCATCGTGTCGATGCTCATCATGCTCTATCACACGCTCACCGCCGACGCCGGCTCCGGCGGTGCCGGTGCCGCCGGCGTCGCCCCCGCGGACGACTAACCCCTTAGCGGCCACCTTCGGTGACGGACCGTCCGTCCGCGGTCGTCCCGACTGGCGCTTGTCGTCACCCGACCGGCCTCACCCGACCGGAGTCATTCGATCGTCGCGTGATCGAGCACCTCGCGCTCGTCGAAGAGCACGATCACCTCTCCCGGTGAGTCCTCCGCGTCGATCGTCGTCGAGTCGCCCTCCCGTACCGTCCCCTCGCCGTTCCACGGGATCGGCCCTTCGGTGTGCCCTGGAACGTGTACGGAGAGCCGCTCCGCGTCGATCGGGTGGCCGCCCGCGTGTCGAACGACCAGTCCCCCGTCGTCGCCGTCGCGTTCCACCTCGAAGCTCGCCTCCGGGGCGATGGTCTCGGCTCCGACCCCGACGGGCTCGTCGGGGACCGTCCACTCGGCCCGGAGCGTCGTTCCCACCTCCGGTTTCCCGACCGGGATCGCGTCCCCGCCCTCGAGCATGTCGTGTTCGTCGGCCGGCTGGTCCTCCGCGGGCTCGTCGTCGACGAGCAGCCGGAACTCCGATGCGTCCCGGTCGACCCGGCCGACGTAGACGGCGTACAGCTCGTCCGGGTTCCTCGAGTCCGGAGTCGGATCGGATGACGACTCGGCTCCGTCGCCGGAACGGTTGACTCCCGGTATCGGTCCTTCGGATCCCCGTCGGAAGGTGAACGCGTGTCGGGGTCGCGTCGGGAAGTGGCCGATCGACCGGACCGAGACCGTGTTGGCCGTCTCGTGGCGCACGCTCACCCGCACCCGGTCGCCGATCTCCGCCTCGAGGACGATCGAATCGCCCTCCGTCAGCTCCTCGTACTCCTCGGCAAAGGACGGCGGCTCCGCGGGCTCATCGCCTTCGCTTTCGTTCGCGTCACCGCCGCTTCCGCCGTCGCCGTTCTCCTCACCGCTTTCTCCCCCACCGTCGCCGTTCTCCTCACCGCTGCTGCTCTCCGTTCCGCCGCTGCTGCCTCCACTCCCGCTCGCGCTCGTTCCGGTTTCCACGACCGTTCGGGACCCGCTCGGACCGTCGATCGACACCTCGAGACCCGCCGGATCGGCCGGCTGTTCGCCGACGTAGGTCAGTTCCATCTCCCCGGTTCCGGGGTCGTAGGTCGCCTCGATCGCGTTCCGTGCGGTCGTCGTCCCGCCGAGTCCCCGCTCGGCCTCCTCGCCCACCCAGACGGCCTCGACGGTCGCGAACGGCGTCGCCTCGGCGGTCACGACGTCGCCGGGGCCGAACTCGTCGTGTTCGTCGCTCGGCTGCGTTTCGGCGAGTTCCTCGTCGATTCGAAGCTCGACGTTCTCCGCGTCCATCACGTCGCCGTCCCGGTGTTCAACCCGAACGGTCCCGGACTCCGCGTCGTACTCCACGTCGACGAACGCCTCGGGGGTCACGTGGTGTTCGTCCACCGTCACCGGCTCCTCCGGCTTCAGCCACTCGACGACGACCGTGCTTCCGATCGGGATCTCGCCGAGATCGATCGCGTCCCCCTCCGAGAGCGTCTCCGTTCGATCCTCGAGTTGGACGTCGGCGGGCTCGCCGTCGACGAGCGTCCGGAACTCCGCGGCCGGCCGGTCCCGCTCGTCGTGGTAGACGGCCGCCACCGATCCCTCGCGTCGGTGCAGGTGGAGCCGCGGCGGGGTGACGTGGAACCGACGCAGGGGACGCTCCGAGACGCCGGGAACCTCCGGAACGTCGATGTCGACCGTGACGACGTCGTCCACCGCGACGTCCTCGACCGTGGCGGTTTCGCCCGTCGTGATCGGGGTCGAACCCTCGAACCCGTCCGGGAGTCGAACGCCGTCGGAACCGCGGTGTACCAGCTCCACGCGATCCGGGTCGGCGTCCCGCTCGCCGACGTAGGTCACCTCGAGGGCGCCCTCCTCCAGGTCGTATGCGAACTTGAACGCCTCCTCGTCGATCGCCTCGTTCACGTAGACGTACTGGCGGTTCCCGTCCTCGTCGAACCACCGGAGGATCACGCGCGAGAGAGGGTCGACTGCAACGTCCATCGCGTCCCCCGGCTCGAACGTCTCGACCCGGTCCCCCGGCTGGGCGTCGACGAGCTCCCCGTCGACCCAGAGTTCCAGCTCGGAGAGGGCCTCGCCCTCGACCGCCTCGCCGCCGACGTGTTCGATGGCGAGCGTCCCCTCGTCGCGATCGAGCGACGACTGGACGCGGACCTCCGGGGCCGCCTCGCGGTCGTACTCCGGCGGCGCCTCGAGGACCGCCCGAACGTGGACGAGGTCCCCGTCGCTCGACTCACGATCGATCGCCGTCTCGCGTACGATACCGGCGCCGACCTCCTCGATCAGCGACCGGACCGTCTCCTCGTCCGGTTCGCTTCCGTCCGTGAACAGGACGTACTCCGCCTCGGATCGATCCTCGAGATTCGCGGGATGCACCTCGAATCCCCCCGCGAACGCCTCGAGGCTCCCGATCGCGGGCGTTCGGAACCCGGAGTCCGCGGCGTCGGGGACGAAGAGGACCGTCGAGAACCCGACGAGTCGCTCGAAGGCCGCGCCGGCGTGGTCGTCCGCTTCGACCAGCCGGTCGACTTCGCCGCGCGCCGCTCCGGCGACCGCCCGCGCGTCGGCGTGGCGTTCCTCGGCGTCCTCGCCGGCGACGAACGCGGTCCGCCCCTCGACGCTCGCGACCGTCGTTTCGCCGTCGTCCGCGAGCCGCCATCCCTCGGCGGTCTCGATCGTCTCTCCGTCCGCCTCGCGGTCCATCGATCCGACGGCCACCGTGAGCCGCCGGCGATAGTCGTGTGCGATCGCCGTTGCGACCATCTCCAGGTCGGCCGCCTCGACGCCGAGTTCGCGTCCGGCGACGCGTGCCTGGTGCGGGAGGTTCTCGGCCTCGTCGATCGCGGAGACGTCCTCGGCCACGACGAGCCGGTAGGACATCTCGACGGCCGATTCGGCCGGGATCGCCTCGAGCGCGTCCGCGAGCGCGCTCGGGAGATCGTACTCGTCGGCCAGGTCAGCGACGCCCGCGGACGCCGACGGTCGCAGGTGGCGATCCGGATCGAGCGTGCCGGTCAACGCGGCGAGCGTCAGGGCGCTTCCACCGAGAAAGCTCCGACGGGAGGGTCTGTTCATACGTGTGGCCACTCGGGTTCCACCAAAAGCCGTTCCGAAGGCTCAAACGCGCCCTTGTGCCAACGGGTCGGCCGTAGGGATCAACCGATCCCCGGCGACGGTCGGCGCACGCCCGACCGGCGTTTAGGCATGCCTAAATTACTTGTACTCTCGGGTTTTAGGACGACCTAAATCATGCAGGTCACGCTCCGTGACGTCCGGGATCGGATCGAATCGCTCGCAAGTGACGTGGGGCGGTATCGTCTCGTGTGCGCGCGCACCGGCGAGACGCCCGTCCCGGTTGCCGGTCTCTCCTTCGAGAGCCGTGAGATCGCACGCAACGCCGCTCGCGAGGCCGAACGCTATCGCTCGGCCCTTCGGCGGTACGACGACGGCCTCGCCCACCACGACCTCATCGTCTGCGAGCGGTCGGGGGGCGATCGATGACCGTCCGAACGCCCGTCCACGAGGCCCTCGATCGCGTTGAGTCTGAATGCGACCGCGCCACCAAAGAGCGGAGCGCGCTCGGGCGGTTCGACGCGACCGTTCGGGAGATGGACCCCGTCTCGCCCGCCCCAACCGGCACGACCACGAGCCCCGCCGGTGTGACCGACGGTGGAACCGTCTCGATCCCGGGCGCGGCCGCCGAATCCGGTGCTCGATCCGGCGGAACGACCCGAGTTCGCGAGGTCTTCGCCGAGACCGTCGCGCCCCATACCACCGCGGGTCTCGACGGCGACTCCGTGGATGCGGCAGTTCGCTCGTCGCTCGGCGATAGCGTCGCGCTCGCCCTCGCTCCCGGCACGCCCGACCGGTTGACTCGAGACCTCCAGCAGGCGATCCGCTCCGCCGTCGCGGACCGCCGCGAGAAGCTCCGAACGATGGAGACGGCCCTCGACCGGGAGCGTCGGTCGCTTCGAGCCGCACGCGAGGAGATCGACGCCGTCGTCGAGTGGATCGCTTGCGCCGACGAAACCCCGCTCCTTCGACTCGACTTCGATGCCCTCTCCGACCGCCACGACGCCATCGATCGACACTGCGAGCGATGTGAACACGTCGCCGCCGAACGCCAGCGGCTGATCGCGAGCACGACGAGCCACGACGGCTCCGTCGGGATCACCCACCGGTCACTTCTCGAGCACCTCTATGCGGACTTCGAAAGCTCCCATCCGGTGTTGGCGACGATCGCTCGCCTCGTCGATCGCTGTCGGGACTGTCAACGGGCCGTTCGTGACCACCTGACGCGTCGGGTGTGAAAACGGGACTTTCGCTATGGCGGATTTTCTATCGCACCATATGGTTTATAAATCGTCGAACTCGCGGACCGTCTCGAAGGTTCCCTCCGCGACGGCGTCGGCGAGCCCGGCTACGTCGACGGAATCCGGCATCTCACGTGGATATTTCCGGACGAAATAGCGGGTGAGGTTCCGGAGATCCCGTTCGAGAAACTCCCGGGCGTTCTCGTGGTCCCGCCGGACCGCCTGGGGCCAATCGAAGATCGTGATCCCGCCCTCCGCGACCGCGACGTTGTGTTCGGACATGTCGGCGTGGATCCAACCCTCCCCGTGGGCCGTTTCGAGCTCGCGGATCACGAGATCGCACACGCCGAGGGCCTGTTCGGACTCCAGTTTCGCGCGGGCCAGTTCCACCCCGTCGAATTTGTCCATCACGATCGCGTGGCGGTTCTGATCGACCGGCCGCGGCACCGAGACGTCGGGATACAGCGTCTCGAGCGCCTCGTGTTCGCGTTCGGCCGCCTTGCGCGCGGTGTAGAGCCACGAGACGTGCTGGCGATCGGCGGTGTACTCGCGTTCCTTCATCACCTCCCGGAAGTTCGTATAGCCCTCCCGATGGAACTTCAACGCCAGCGGCTTGAACGACCGCACCTCGTAGACGTCGCTTTCCTTGCCGACCCCGAGCGGTGCGCCGATCCCCTGGAGCGTCTCTCGTTCGGCGAACGTCCGCAACGCGAGGGCGTCGTAGCCCTCGAAGGTGAGCTGGTAGCCCACGTACTGCATCGTCCGCCGCTCGATCAGCTCCTCGTCCATGCATCGGTCGATCCGGTAGTCGACCTCCTCGGGCGTGAGATCGGCGTATTCGGGGAGCTTGTCGCGGCGGACCCACTCCGAAAATCGCATCCCCTGCTCGACGCCCGAGAGGAGATAGAAGTCCTCGGGCTCGAGATCCGCCATCACCCCCGCGATGTTCGTGACCATGTCGGGGCTACTCCGGCGACGCCTAAAAGGGCGATGCGATCCCGGTCGATCGCCATGATAAATCCCATAATGCAATATAGAACTCACTAATCGACGCGAATGTCACCGTCGGCTCCGGGCGAACGCAACGGCTTTTCGGTCTCGATCCGAACGGGACCCATGAACGCACCCGACGGCGAGTGGCGTCTGATACGCGAGGAGGCGCGGCCGGGGGCGATGCAGATGGCGCTTGACGAGGTCGCCGCCGAGACCGCCGCCGACGGCGGCCCCTACACCGTTCGCGTCTACCGGTGGGACCCGAGCTGTCTCACGCTCGGGTATCACCAGGACCCCGGAACCGTCGACTGGGACCGGTGTCGCGAGTCGGGGATCGACGTGACCCGCCGACGGACCGGCGGCGGCGGGATCTACCACGACTTCCTCGGCGACATCGCCTACTCCATCGCCGTCCCGGCCGGGGCGGTCCCCGGCGAGCTCGTCGACTCCTATCACCTGCTCTGTGAGCCGATACTCGCGTTCCTCTCGCGGATCGGGATCGACGCCGGCTACGCCGAGGAGTCCCGCCCGGCGATCCATACGCCGGCCTGCTACCTCCGCGAGCTCCATCCGGCACACGACCTCGTGGCCGGACCGCCGGACGACCGACGGAAGATCGCCGGCAACGCACAGCATCGCGGCAACGAGGCGGTCCTGCAGCACGGTTCGCTGACCTACGCCGTCGACGCCGAGACCCACCTCGGCGTCTTCGACGACCCGCGGACGACTCCCGACCGGTTCCACGAGCGCGTCGTGGGCATGGACGAGCTCGTCGACCACGACCGCGAGTCCGCAGTCGGGGCCCTCGAGGCGACCCTCGCCGAGTGGGCCGACGCCGACGAGGGATCCTGGAGCGACTCCGAACTCGCCAGGGCGCGCGAACTCGTCGACGAGCGATACGGCTCCCGCTCGTGGATCCGACGTCAACCCGGGTCGCGGTAGCGGCTCGGCCGAGTCCGCCGGCCGATCCGTTCGCGCACCGTCCGTCGCCGTTCGAAGCGGCTTTTGCGCTCGCGGTCCATCCTCCGTCATGAGCCCGAACGTCGGAGCCCACGTGTCGATCGCCGGCGGCGTGGACAACGCGATCGACAACCAGATCGAGGTCGGCGGCACCTGCGGACAGATATTCACCCACTCGCCGCAGGTCTGGCAGGACCCGAACATCGACTCCGAGGAGGCCGAACGATTTCGAACCGGAACCGCGGAGCGGCTGGATGGTCCCTGGGTGATCCACACCTCCTACCTCGTGAACCTCTGTACGCCGAAGCCGGACCTCCGCGAGAAGTCACGCGAGTCGATGCAGCGGGAACTCGAGGCCGCGGCGGATCTCGACATCCCGTTCGTCAACGTCCACCTGGGCGCCCACACCGGCGCCGGGGTCGAAGCGGGACTCGAAAACGCCGCGTCCGTCATCGACGAACTCGAAGTACCCGAAGGCGTGCGGATCCTGGTCGAGTCAGACGCCGGATCCGGCACGAAGCTCGGCGGGCAGTTCGAGCACCTCGCGACCGTCCTCGATCTCACCGAACGCGACCTCGACGTCTGTCTCGACACCGCCCACACCTTCGCCGCCGGCTACGACCTCTCGACGGCGTCGGGCGTCGACGACGCCGTCGCGGAGTTCGACGACGTCGTCGGCCTCGAGCACCTGCGGTGTATCCACCTCAACGACTCGAAACACGACTGCGGCACCAACAAGGACGAACACGCCCACATCGGCGAGGGATACATCGGCGAGGCGGGCATGGAGCGGATCGTCAACCACCCGGACCTCCGCAATCTGCCCTTCGTGCTCGAGACGCCCACCGAGGACGGCCGCAGCTACGCGTGGAACATCGAGCGCGTCCGCGAGCTTCGGAACTGACGATCCGCGGGGCTTAACGCCCCGCCCCGAAAACGTCCGGTCGTGCGCCGGTTCTCCCCCGAATACCTCGACCGCACGCGCCGCGGCATGTGGGCCGACGACCGCGAGGCGCTTTCGGACCTCGAGTTGGACTCGCGGGAGTCCGTCCTCGACGTCGGCTGCGGGACCGGCGAGTTGACCCGCGTGCTCGCCGAGGAGACGTCCCCCGAGACGCGGCTTCTCGGGATCGACGCCGACCGGGACCTGCTTCGGGTCGCCCGCGACCGAAATCCGGAGCGGGTCTCGACGTGTGTGGGCGATGCGACCCGAATTCCCCTTCGAGACGATTCCGTCGATCTGCTCGCCTGCCAGGCGCTCCTCATCAACCTTCCCGACCCCCGAGCCGCGGTTCGGGAGTTTGCGCGCGTCTCGAGTGACCTGGTGGCGACCGTCGAGCCGAACAACGCCGACGTCGGCGTCTCCTCGACGGTCGAACGCGAAAAACGACTGGAACGGGAGGCCCGAGAGGCCTACCTCGATGGCGTGGGAACGAACGTCGCGCTCGGCGACCGGGTTCGCGAGCTGTTCCGCCGTGAGGGGTTCCGGGACGTCACCGTTCGGCGGTACCTCCACGAGAAGCGCGTCGCGCCGCCCTACTCCGAGCGGTCGATGGAGGCGGCGGTTCGGAAGGCGAGCGGGTCCGGGCTGGACGAGCACCGCGCCGAACTCGAGGCCGCGCTCTCCCCGGAGGCCTACGAGGACCTCAAGGGCCGCTGGCGCTCGATGGGTCGTGAGGTGATCGACGACATGCAGGCCGGCGAGTACGAGCGCGTCGAGGTGGTTCCCTTCGAGGTGACGGTCGGCCGCGTCCCGAGTTGACCGTTGGACGCCGGCTCCTAGACGACGTCGCCGCGGACCGACGCCCCGTCCGCGTCCGATCGGTCGCGTCGCATCGCGGCAGCGGCCTCGGTCGCCACCTCGGAGTCGGCTCCGAGCATCTCCAGCGCCTCCTCGAGCGTGGGCATGGCGAACGATCCCTCGCGGAGCCGACCGAGCGCCTCCCCGTCGCGCTCGCCGTCGACCCACAGACACACGCCCCGCGGGTCGAGGATCTCCCCGTAGATCTCACGCGCCAGCGCGCCCTCCAGCCGCTGGGTGACGTTCGCGTCGAAGCTCGCGTTACACACCTCGAGGTGGACCGGCTCGTCGTCCGGCAGGAGGTGGGCCGCCAGACACTTCTCGGGTGCGACGTACCCGTTGTCGCTCGTCTCGATCAGGTCCGGGTGGTCGAGCGCCCACTCGGCGCGTACCGTTCCGCCGATCCCCTTCACGCCGAATTCGGCCTCGAAGTCGCGGTCCCGTTCCCCCTCCCGATTCTTCCGGTTCTTCCGTTCCCCGCCGAACAGGACGTCCTTCGTGAGGTAGACGTCGAGACGGTCTATCGGGTCGAGCCCGAGCGCGACCTCCCCGAAGACCCACACCTCCCGGACCGGAACAGGCATCGTCTCGGCGTCGATCGTCTCGAGGATCGCCTCGATCCGGTCGACGGCCGCGTCTCGTTCCATCGACGAACCCTTGCTCGCGCGTCCGGATACCGGTTACGTCGCGAGGCCGAGGGGTGGTCGGCGGACGGTCGACGGATGGTCAGTCGACGGTTGGGGGACGTTCCGTCCGCCGGTGGCCGGTTCAGGCGGCGTCCTCGCGCCAGTCGTACTTCGCGACCGCCCGGTCGGCGCGCTTGGAGATGCCGTTCGGGTTCCGCTTCGGCGAGCGGTCGCGCGCTCGGGCGGCCATCCCCTCGCCGAAGCCGCTCGCCGTCCCGGCCACCACGTCCCGGCCGTTCCCGACCCAGCCGGACGGCGTGGCCTCGCCGGAGAGGACGTCACGGGCAACCGAGGTGGCGTCGCCGACCGCGTGTGACCCGATCCGACGGAGGACGGTCGGACGGAGACCGTAGTTCTTCGCCAGTCGATACGCGAGCGCGCGGTACTTCCAGCGCCAGTCGTGGTCGGGCTCGCCGCCGTCGGCCGCGGCCGGTTCCCCGGGATCGTGGCGGACGGTTGCCTCGGGCTCCCAGACGAGTTCGTAATCGTGGGTCGCGAGCCGGTGTGCCAGATCTCGCGATCCGCCGGTCGGAAGGTGCTCGTCGAAGCCGTCGAGGTCATAAAGCACCGACGCGCGGAACGCGACGTTCCCGCCCGCGAAGTACGCGACCTCCCGTCCCGCGATCCGTCGCCGTTCGCTCCGCTCCGCGGTCCGGCCGGCCGGCAGCGACCGACAGACCGGTCCCGTGACGACGTCGCCGCGCTCGAGTCCGGATCGGACCCCCTCCAGCCACGACGGGCCGACCCGGTTGTCGTAATCGACGAGCGCGATCCGGTCGCCGCTTGCGACCTCGATGCCCGCGTTCCGCGCGACGTTCACCGTTCGATCGGAGATCTCCACGAGGACGTCGACGTCGTCCCGGTTGCGGACCATTCCCGTCGTTCCGTCCGCCGAGGGACCGTTCACCACGATCACCTCGGCGTCGGGCGCGTGGGCGGCGAGCGCGTCGAGGCCCGCGGCCAGCTGGTCACGCCCGTTGAGCGTCGGAACGACGACCGAGAGGGTCATGTCTGCTCGAATAGGCACGGCGACCTAAAAGACCCTTCGTGAGCGGTCGAGCTACTTCCGGAGGTAGTAGACCTGCTTGCGGGCGTCCTTGAAGCTGTAGCGCGACTCGATCAGCTCCGCGTCCTCGAGGCGGTTGAGGGCGTATCTGACGGTCCGGTCGGGAAGCAGCGACTCCTCGGCCAGCCGGCCCTGCGACAGCGGCGCGTCGGTCTCGAGGACCTTCGCCACGAGCTTCGCGCTCGGGGGTAGCTCGCGCAACCGGTCGCGGAACTCCGCCTCGGTCAGGATCTCCGGCGTTCTGGTCTCCGCGGAACTAGTGCTCATATCGTATGAAACCGATCGACCCGTCGTAAAGGTTGGCTATATATGGGTGAAACTGATACCTACAATATAAGGTAATAGTATCGTGTTCGATCGACAGAGATCGATCAGGCGGGTTCGCTCGCGCCCGATATCGTTGCGATCGGATCGTCCGGCGTTCGTCCGCCTCATCCAGTACGGTTTTGTTCGTCGGGCGTACAACGTCCGGTAGCGTGAAGGGACAGGACTGGTATCAGGCCGACGAGGTCGCCGAGGAGTACGACGACGTCCGGTTTTCCGACGGCGGGCGCGTGATCGACCGCCGCGAACGGGAGGCCGTGCTCTCGGCGGTCGAGCCGGACGATGACACGCGGATCCTCGAGGTCGCCTGCGGCACCGGCCGGTTCACGACGATGCTCGCCGCCCACGGCGCCGAGGTCGTCGGGCTCGACATCTCCCGCGAGATGCTCGAACAGGGACGGCGGAAGGTCCGCGATGCGGGCGTCGACGATCTCGTCGAGTTCATGCGCGGCGACGCCTCCCGGCTCCCGTTTCCCGACGATCACTTCGACACCGTTCTGGCGATGCGGTTCTTCCACCTGATGGACGACCCCGAGCGGTTCATCGCGGAGATGCGTCGGGTGAGCAGCGACCAGATCGTCTTCGACACGTTCAACCGCCGCAGCGCGCGCACCCTCTACACCTGGATCCTCCCCATGGGGTCGCGACTCTACTCGGAGGATCAGGTCGTCTCGCTGCTTCGGTCGGCCGATCTCTCGCTCGCCGGCGAGGAACACGACTTCGTGTTGCCCTACGGCTTCTACCGCAGCCTCCCCGGCGTCGTCGCACGTACGTTTCGGCGGATCGACGAGGCGATCGGGGAGACGATCCCCGGCGATTACGTCGCGTCCGTCTCCTACTGGGACGCCAGGGTCCCCCCCGAGAAGTGACCTCGTTCGGGTTCGTTTCGAACGTCGGCGATCGGGGACGCCGTTGCGACGGACCGCTTAGACGTCCTCGTCGACGATCTCGCCGACCGCGAAGTTCGATTTGACCTCGGTGACCTCGATCTTGACGCGCTCGTCGATCTCGCCGCCGGGGACGATGATGACGTAGCCCCGCTCGACGCGGGCGATCCCGTCGCCCTGCTTGCCGATGTCCTCGATCTCGACGTAGCGCATCTCGCCGGGTTCGACCGGCGGCTGTGGACCGTCCTCGGTTTCGGGAGCGGCCTCCCCGAGTTCCTCCCCGCTCGCCTCCTCGATCGCGCGGGTGATGAGCGCGACCCGGTAGGTCTCGCCGGGATCTATCGTTCCGGTGTCGATCTCGCGTTTCGGTACCTCGATGACGTACGACCCGTCCGTCTCGCGGACGTCGGCGCTGAACAGACAGAGGAGTTCATCCGAGATTTCCATAGGTAGACCTCCACCCGTTAGTGAGAACGGAGCACAATAGGTGTACCGCCACCGGATCGCGATCGAGCGCCGTTCGATCGGCAGCGCGATCGGATCTCGTGTTCGTCTACTCGATCGGCGTTCCGTCCCCCCGCTTCGGCCCTTCGGAGTCGAAGACCACCACGTCGCGGGGTTCGCCGTCGTTCCCGCCGTCGTTCTCGTCGTGGCCGTCGCCGTGAGTCCCGGCACGCACCGTGGGATCGTAGGCATCGCGGACCGCGATCGACTCTTCAAGCTCGCGGACCGCCCGCCGCTTGAGCGCCGCCGCGAGCGACTCGGCGTCCGCCCTCTCGATGTCGCGTCCGAGGCCCTCACACTCGTGGGCGCGGACCATCCCTGACCCGTCGACCGCCTCGCCCATCGGCTGGCTCGTCCCGCCGAGCGCGACGCTGAACGGGTAGGTCCGACAGACCAGCGGCCGATCGTCGTGGACGGTACAGCGACCGCGTCCATCCGCCTCGCGGTAGAAGGTGCAGTCGCCACAGGCGTCCGTCTGGAGCGCCCACTCGAAGGTCTCCCCGACCGGATTCCCGTCCGCGTCCTCGGACAGCCCGTAGGGCATCGGTCTGGCGACGTCGCGCCAGTCGTACTCCTTCTCTGCCACCTCCCCCTCCAGATCGTCCCCGTTCGCGGCCTCGATCAGGTCGCGGACCTCGTCGGGGAACACCGTCGCGGTGTGCGGTTCCCGATCCGTCTCGCCGGCGCCCCCGTCCCTGGTATCGGCGTCGCTTGCGATGCCGTCCTCCGTCGCCGTTCCGCCGGCGTCGCCGTCGATTCCGTCGTCCGAACCGTCGGCCGTCTCCGTCTCGGCCGGGTCCTCCTCGTCCGGGTAATACCCCTTACAGCAGGCGCCACAGCGCGTACACTCGAACCCGATCGACTCGATGGCGTCCGCGAGCGCGTCGATCTCGAGATCGCGGGCCCGCTCGAGTTCGGCTTCGAGATCCTCCATGTCCGTTCCTCGGCCGCGAGCGGTTTACCCGATCCGGTCGAACAGGCCGTCCGGCTCGGACGGTCGAGTCGGCCCGAACGCCGGTCGGGGTGATCGCCGGACCGGCCGTCGTCGAGGCGTCCGCTCCAGAAGAGCGAAGTGATCGGATCCCCTACCGCCGTCCGTGAAGGAGTTTCGCCGCAAGCAGCTGCTCGAGCGGGTCGACCGCGAGGCGGCGACGATCGGCACCTCGATCCCGGAGGCGATCGAGGTCCGCGGCGAGTCGATCGACCTCCGGGAGTTCGTCTTCGAGATCGAGCGTCGAGAGACGGTTCCGTCGGGCGAGCGCGACCGCGTCGAGCGGGCGAAACGGAACCTGCGACGCGAGCGACGCGAGCGACGCGAGCGGATCGAGGAGGGGACGATCCCCTACGAGGAGGGGCGCGAACTCGCGAGCGCGATCGTCGGGATCGACCGGGCCCTGGAGGCGCTCGAGAGCCTCGATTCGGGGTCCCTCGAGGCGGAGGCCGAACGCCGGGAGGCCGCCGATCGAAAGCGGTGGATGAACTTCCTCAAGAAGGCGCTCGGCCGCGATGACTCCTCCTCGGGGCGCACGCGATCTTGAGCCCGCTCACACGTCGCCGGTCATCGCACGGAACAGCCGTTCGGTGAGTTCGTCGCGGTCGACCGCCTCCGCCGTGGTGTCGTCGGTCGGGGTCGTCTCCGGCTCGACCCGCCCGCCGCCCATCCGTGCGTGTCCGCCGCCGTTCCCGCCGTCGATCGCGGAGAGACACTCCTCTATCGCCTTGCCCATGTGGACGCGGTCGTCACGCGACCGCCCCGACAGGTGGATCGTGTCGTCGCGCTCGCCGATCACGACCACGGCCGTCACGCCCTCCAGCTGGATGAGCTCGTCCGCGGCCTGGGGGATCGCGTCGACGTTGTTGACCGCACCGACGTCGGCGACGCCGAAGGACCCTTCCACCTGACGGCCCGCGATCGCCCGCGCTTTCACCTCGAGCACCTCCGCGTCGACGGCGGGGTTCGCGATCCGGTCGAGCCGGTCCTGATCGACGCCGGGATACAGGTAGCTCGCGGCCGCGAAGTCCGCCTCGCTGGCGCCGACGGTCAGGTGTTTCGTGTCCGAGAGGATCCCGTACAAAAGCCCCGTGGCCGCGAGCGTCGAGAGGGTGTAGGTGCCCTCGGTCTCGCTCGCGTGTTTGTCCGGAGGAACCGGGGTCGCGTCGTTGTCCTCGAAGTACTCCGCGACGATGGTGGCCGTCGAGCCGTAGTCGGTCCGAACGTCCGTGAACTCCTCGCCCGACCCGTCCCCGGGGTGGTGGTCGATCACCGCGAGCGGCAGGATCCCCTCCGATCCGGCGAACCCCCGCGGCTCGTTGTGGTCGACGAGCACGACCGACTCGGCGGCCAGATCCGTCACGTGGTCGATCCGGTCGAGGTTCAACTCGAGGACGGTCCGAAACGCCCGGTTCTCCTGGTGGCGGATCTGTCCCGGATACTGGATCGTCGCATCCACGTCGAGCTGGTCGGCGAGCTCGACGACGCCGACGGCCGCGGCCATCGAGTCCGGATCCGGATTCGGGTGCATCAACACCGCGATCTCCTCGCGCTCGTCGATCAGGCGGCGAAACTCGACGCCGCGCGCGCGACGGATGCGGAGGAACGCGTACGCGCTTCCCAACACGACCGCCACGGCGATCGCGGTCGCGACGGCGAGTTCGGGATTCTCGCGCACGAGCACCTCCGCGTCGGCGATCAGCCGTTCCCCGGTCGTGGCGGCTCCCATCCGTACACCCTCTCACCCGCTCTTGCTACAAGAAACCACGCGGCGTTTTTGACCTCTGGGATCGGACGCGCCGGTCACTCGCCGAGGTACGCCTCGATCGCCGCACGGTATCCCTCCCGGTAGGTCGGGTACGCAAGCTCGTAGCCGAGATCGTGAAGCTTGTCGTTTCGACACCGCTTTTCGGTCTCGATCCGTCGTCTCGCCGCCTCCGAGAGGTCCCCCTCTGCGAGCCGCTCGGCCGTCGATCGCTTCGGCGGTCGGTCGACGCCGCACTCGTCGGCCAGCCAGTCGGCGAAGGCGTGCTTGTCGACCGGCTCGTCGTCGACGACGAGCACCGTTTCGCCTCGAGCGCGGTCCTCGGCGAGGAGGTGACGGACGGCGCCCGCGGCGTCCACGCGGTGGACCATGTTGAGGAACCCGGCGGTCACCGGCCCCTCGAGGTAGCGCTCGAGGCGGTATCGATCGGGACCGTACAGTCCGGCGAAACGCGCCACCGTCCCGTCGATCCCGGCGTTCGCCGCTCCCTCGATCGCGACGCGTTCGGCCCGCGCCAGCACGCGCGTCTTCTCCGTTTGCGGGTCGATCGGCGTCTCCTCCGTCACCCAGTCGCCGCCGTGATCGCCGTAGACGCCGGTCGATGAGGTGTAGACGAGCCGGTCGGGCGACTCCTCGCGTGACGCGTACTCCGCGATCACGTTCTCGAGACCCGACACGTACACCCGCCGTGCCGCCGCCGCGTCGCGGCCGCCCGAACTCGCCGCGAAGACGACGGCGTCCGCCTCCGGAAGCGCCGAAAGCGACTCGGGATCCGTGACGTCGGCCCGAATCGACGTTATTCCGGCGCTCTCGACGGCAGCGAGGCCCTCCTCGGAGCGTCGCACGCCGTGGACGTCGTGTCCGCGATCCAGAAGCTGGCGGCCGAGTTCGCTCCCGACGTAGCCGCAGCCGACGATCGCGACCCGCGTCATCGCTTTCTGTCCTCGATGACCGCCTGGATCTCCGAGAGCTGGGCGAGCGTCATCGGCGCTCGCCCCTCGAGCGCCTGCTGGACCTCCTGGCCGGAGAGGTCCGCGTCGATCGCGCCCGCGATCGTGTCGACGTCCAGAACCGCCGTCGTCATTCCCATGAGGAGGTGATCGCGAAGCTCGTAGACGATCGTCTCCGGCTCGCGGTCGCCCGCGAGGGCCAATATCGCGGCCGTCTCCTCGATCGACAGCCCCGAGAGCCCCTCGTCGGTCGTTCCCTCGAGACGGTCCCCGTCGATCGAGGTCTCCGCGGCGACGCGCTCGTCGCCGACCGTCTCGATCGCCTCGGCGACGAGCCCCAGATAGGCGTCGAGTATCGCCTCGGCCTCCGCTTCGGCCTCCGTCGCGGCCTCGTGCAACATACGGGTTCTCCGCGGTCGCGGCGGAAAACGGCTGCGGTCGCCGGGATCCCTCGGGGTTTCGATGCGTCGTTCAGGACTCGACCTCACACCGGCGGCCGTCCGGTCCCGGACACGGCCAGCCGCTCGACTCCTCGGACCACGTGCCGTCGACGTCGCCGACGCCCGGCGGTCCCGGCGGGACCGCGATCACCACGGTCGTTCCCGTTCGGAACCGAACCGGCTCCGCGTGTCCGAGCGTGACCTCCCGCCCCTCGAGTTCGATCGTCGATCGCCTCCCGGATCGAACGTAGCGGAACTCCTCGTCCGGCGGACCGACGTCCGCCCGCAGCTCGAACCGCGGATACTCGCCCGCGACCTCGACGTGCCAGACGTTCACCGTCGCGTACCAGTATCCCGGGACGGGCGTGATCGGGAGTCCGGAACCGACCTGCTTCGTCACGTCCGTACCCCAGCGCATCTCGGCCTCCTCGACTCCGTTTCGAAGTCCGTCCTCGACGGCCGACTCGATCCGCGACCGGGCGATCGGTCGAACCACTTCGGCCACCTCGGTGGCTCGCGCCCGCGAGACGCCCGTTCGCTTCGACGCCATCGAGTCCGTCAACGCGGTCCGAATGACGGCCTCCAGACGGGCCCGTTCGCCCCGAGCGAGTTCGCCGTCGCGCGCCCGCTCGATCTCGCTCGCGAGGGCCCCGGCGTACCCGCCGTTCGCCATCGCTGCGGCCAACTCGCCGGTCGTCGCGTACTCATCGCGGGTGCGTCGGATCGCCGATCGACGTTCCACCGCGGACAGGTACGTCACGGCTCGCAGGTCGCGTTCGACGTCACGCTCGATCCGGATCGTCGATTCCGCGACGTCCGCCTCCAGATCGTCTCGTCGTGTTCGGAGCGTCTCGCGTCTGTCTCCGGACGTACCGGCCTCGGACTCGCCGGACGTGCGTGCCAGCGTCCGGTCAGCGGCGACGAGCGTTCCCGCCGCCCGCGGGAGCGGGACCCGATCGCCGAACGCCAACGCTCGATCGACGATGCCGCTCGAGACGTCGCCGTACGGCATCGTGAAGACGTTCACGTTGCGCGTCGCGAGTGGTCGCGTCCCCGATTCGAACGCGGCTCCTTCGGGCGTTTCTCCGATCCTCGTCCGCGGGAGGTATCCCGGGGTCCCGTTCGGCTCGAACGCCACGCCGCCGGCCGGTCCCGACTCGCCAACGACGAACGGTTCGGACTCGGCTGCCCGTCCGCTGGCGGCGACGTATTCACTGAGCGACGCGCCGCTTCCCGGGTCGGAACCTCCGGCCGTCGATCCGCCGGGTGACCGGTCGGCGACCGCCTTCTCCAGTTCGTCCCGCGCGTTCCGATCCTCCCTCGAGCGCCGCTCGAGGTCCGCGATCACGGCGTCGACGTACGCGCGACGAACCGCGACCCGAGCGCGATCGGACGCGCCGTCGTACGTTGCCGGGGCATCGACCAGTTCTCCGCGTCGGTCGCGGAGTTCGGCGGCGAGTCGACCGTACGGGTTCGCGGTTCCCGCCGCGACCGCGCGCATATCGACCGTCGTCTCCGTCTCTCGAACCTCCTCGTGGAGTTCGGCGACGTCCTCGCGGATCCATCCCTCGAGGTCCGACGGACGTTCTCCGTAGACGGTCGTGGTTCGCGTCGACGGGCCGTCCGTCGCCGCGCGCCGCGCCGCCGCGTCGACGTCCGCCGCATCGAGCGCGCGGCGTGCCGCCTCCGGCGTCGACTCCAGGTTCGGTCCGTCGATCGCCCCGCCGCGTCGGAACGTCGGCGCAGTCGGTCGTTCGGGTGCGCCGGCACGCGGCGCGTAACGCCCGTCGACCGACACGGTGACGCGATACCGTTCGTCCCACCGCTTGCGGGTGGTTCGTCGGCTCGTCCCGTCGGTCCAGTATCGGACGATCCGCCGCTCGACCGTGACGGAACGCGACGTCGTGTCGAACCCGCCCGCGCCACCCGCGTCGGATCCCCTCGCGCCGCCGGAATCGAATCCGGACGAGCCCTCGGCGCCGTCGATCGTCGCGTCGCTCGTCGTTCGCTCGCCGAGGAACGTCCAGTTCGATCCGGGCGCGGATCGCGGCGGCGGCCGGGTGCGCCCGCCCGTCCGGCTCACCTCCGTCCGCCGGATCGCACGAATGCGATAGGCCTCCCGGGCGATCGGGTCGGATCGCTCGAGCGTCTCGAGGAGCGCCGCGTCGGCGGCGGGCCCGACCGACACGCTCTCGGTCGTGTTCTCGCGGACGTGATCGGATCGATCGCCGTCACCGTCGCCGTCGTCGCCGACGTCGCCGACGTCACCATCGATTTCCCCGCCGTTCGGAACCGGCGCGTCGAGAACCGTCCTGCTCCACTCGGTCCCGTCGAGGCTCGTGGGTGCCAACAGATCGGCGAGACCGGTTCGGGCGGTCGCCCGCCGCGTTCCGGCCGCCGCGTCGGGATCGGCCGCGCCGAAGATCCCGCGTTGAACCGCGATCGTCCCGGTGTTCGTCGAGAGCTCGACGTGTCGGTTCGCGAGGACGTTCTGGACCGGCGCCCCGAACCGCTGGGCATACCCGCGCGCCCAGACCAGCGCGTACAACCTGGCCGTGAGCTGTCGACCGAGGCCGGGGCCCTCGAGGGCGCCTCGACTCATCGCCGACTCGAACTCCTCCGTTCGTTCGTGTGCGGCCAGCACGGGAACGGAAACGACGACCGTGATCGGCCTCGTCCGCTCGGCCACCACCCGCCCGTCCCGCCTGGCGGTCGTCCGCACGCCGTGGATCGTCGCCTCGAGGGCGGTCCCGTCGGCGACCGGCTCGATCGTCACCCTGTCGCGAACCCGATCCAGGTCCTCCGGGGTGAGTCGGCCCGCGTTCCCCTCGAGTTCTTCCCCGAACGGGAGCGTCGTCTCGGCGCGGACGCCGCCCTCCCGGACGGCGGTCGCGGAGAGCGCTTCGCGTGCTGCGACCCCGATCCGTATCCGAAGCGCGTCCTCGAAGGCGGAGTTCGGTCTGACGGCCGCTCCGGCCGCCGTCTCCGCCGGCCGGGTCACCGGCCGTTCCGCCGCCGAGCGTGCCGCGTTCGCCGTTGCGATCCGGAGCGCGGGCGTGGCGTCGGCGCTCGACCGCTCCATCGCCCGTTCCACCGAGCGATCGACGGTCACGTCCGTGGCGGCGAGCCCGCTCGCGTACGCCGTGCTCGTCACGATCAGGAGCACGCCGACGAGCGCGAACGGGACGCGACCCCGCCGGTCCGACGCGAGGGAGATCCGGTCGCGACCCCTCGACTCGCGCTCGCCCGGGCGCATCCGGTTAGGACGGACCATCGTCCCACCTGCGGACGACGATCCGCGCTGTCTCCGTGTTCCCCCCGCTCGACTCCGCGCCGGCCGACCTCCACTCGTCTCCGACCGGAACCTGTACGACCGAGGTTCGAACCCGCGCGGCCTTCGGCGGTGACCCGCCGATCGAAAGCACCGTACCGCGTCTCTCGGTTTTTCCCTCCGTGTCCGTTGATCGTGTTTCGCCCGGATCGTCGCCCCCGGCGTCAACCGGGAGACGTACCACGACCGCGGTTCCGGGATCGAGACGCGGTTCGACCGTCCCGTGGACGGCGTCCACGTATTCGTTTGAACCGGTATTCGCCCTCCCTACTCCACCTGCCCTACCCACCCCACCTATCCCCTCCCCTCCGTCCGTTTCGATCGTCGCCGCGGTCACCAGATGCTCGGCGAGGGTGGCGTGGCGACGGCGGCCGCCGTCGTCCGTCTCGTACTCGACGGTCACGGTTTCGGTCGCGATTCGGTCCGCGAGGTCGTCGGCGTGATACCCGCCCCCGTCGCCCGCCGGATCGACCCCGGCAACGGTCACGATGCTCGCGGAGACACAGAGCAGGAACAGCCCCACGTCGAGAACGGTGCTCGTCATCGCTCGGCCACCACCGCACGAAGCTCACCGCGCACCTGCTCGCCCGGCGCGATCCGGACGCTCACCGTTCGTTCGACGACCGTCACGTCCGGCGGATACGGGCGGCTCGCGTTTCGCTTCCCCGCGAGCCATCGTCCCTCTCTCGTGAACAGTCCGACGCCGACGCGTCGGTCGCTGATCGGGATGTCGGCGGGAACCGCCAGCCGGTCCGGATGGCTCACGCCCGCCACCGTGATCTCGTCGTGCACGCGGTCGAGCACGACGTCGGCGGTCTCCCGGCTCTCCGTGGTCGCGTCGACGGAGGCGATCGTACCCGCGTACAGCGAGAGCCCGACGCCGACGGCGAGCAGGGCGACGAGCGCCGCGATCGGTTCGACCTGCCCGCGAGCGGCCGATCCGACCTGCCTGCGAGCGGCCGATCCGACCTGCCTGCGAGCGGCCGAGTCGATCCGCCCGTGAGCGATCGGTTCGGCCGAGGGTGCGGCTCCGTTCACGATTCCCTCCGTGCCCTCATCCGACGAGCGTGACACGTTCCTCCTCCCAGTGAACCGCCCGGATCCGCAACCGCGTCGGCGCCGAGCGCCACCGCGGTTCCCGTTGTCGACTCTCCCTCGCGGCCTCGGAGAAGGCCTCCGGCGACTCGAAGACCCTGTCGGGCGGCTCCCCTCGAAGGATCCGGGACAGCCGTTCGTCCCCGCTCGCGGGCGTCACCGGCGCGAACTCGATGATCGCGGTCGTCGATCCCCCCGGCCCCCGTAACGAGATACGGTTCGGCGCGAGCCGGATCCGATCCGCGGCGAGTCCGTGTTCCGCGGTCGTCGGGTATTCTTCGGCCGCCACGCGATCGATCGTGTCGGCCACGCCGACCGCGTCCGGCGTCGGACCTGCCGGCATCCCGGCCGCGATCCCCAGGGTCACGAGGCTCATCCCCGCGATCCCGACCCACGCGTACCACCCGTCGATCGGCACGTCGAACATGGCCCGGAGTGGTTCCGGTTTCGGTAATAAAGGTTCGCGACGTCAAAACAGCATGCTTGCGCCGAGGAACGACGCGAGGTACGTCGCGGCCGCGGTCGGCAACGCGATGGCGATCCGGTAGGGCACGAGCGTCGGATCGAGTCCCCGCTCGAGCAGCGTCGACAGCCCCGTCAGGATCGCCGCCAGCAGCAGCACGTACACGCCGACGATCCGACCGAGAACCGGAACGGGGACGGGTTCCACCGCCGCTCTAGAAACGGTTTCACCGCCGAGTCCTCCGGCTCCACCGGGGCCGCCGACCGCCGCCGTGGCCGTCGGATCCAGGGACGCGCCCGCCGCGATCGTCCCGCCGTCCATTCCCGCGGCGAGCGCCACCGTCGCGCCGCCCACGAGCGGGCCGAACACGGTGGCCGTGTTCGCGAGCGTTCGAGTGACGGTCGCGAGTCGTCTCGTCGCGTCGCGCTCGAGCGTTCGAAGCGCCTCGAGCTGCTCTCCGAACTCGACGAGCACGTCGCCCGCTGGGGCTCCCTCGCGTGCGGCGATCGCGAGGAGCTCGATCGCGCCGCGAACGCGGGGGCTCGGTACGTCCGCGAGGGGTCCCGCCGTCCCGCGGAGCGCCGTCTCAACGTCGACTCGGAGCGTTCGGCTCCGCCGGGACGCGGCTTCGAGGGCGTCGCCCGCCGGTCCGTCCATCGCCCGGCCCGCGTCACGGACCGCCCGTTCGACCGCGATTCCGTCCGCCACGTGCCCGCCGACGATCGCGAGCGCGTCGGGCAGTTCCGCCTCGATCTTCCGAACCCGAGCGAGCACGACCCGGCGTGGCCGGACGTGGAGGAACGTCCCGGCACCGACCCCGAGGCCGAACGCGAGGAGCGGTGCGCTCCAGGGTGCGAGCGCGTGTCCAACCGCCCATCCGATCGCCGCTCCGAGAACGCCCGCGGCAACCGGAAGTCCCCGCCGGTCCGGCACGTCGGGGTGGGTCCCGTCGATCCTCGGCGGCGGGAAGGCGACCGGGCGTCGCAACAGGATCCAGCCGCTCGCAGCGGTCAACGTCGCGGGGAGGATCACGACGTACGCCGCCACCATCGCGGTAGCTCCGAGCGGCACCCCGGCCGCGCGAGCCGCCGGAAGCAGCGCCACGAGCGCGAGCGGCAACAGCACTCCGAAGGCGTAGATCCCCGAGACCGGCCCCCGGATCTCGCCGATGAACGCCGCCATGCGGTCCGTGGTGCCGTCGACGACCGCCTCGAGCGCCCGATCGAGCCCCCGGTCGCGCCGCTCGGCGGGCGCGGCCGCCGCCGCGCGGATCCGGGAACCGGCCCGTTCGAGCGCGGGGAACCACGGCTGCCACTCCCGGGTGAAGGTCCGAAGCCCGGATCCCGGTCGGGAATCGGACCGGCGAACGGCGTCCGCGAGGCTCCGCGAGAGCGGCCCCGTTCCGGTCTCGGCCGCGAACTCGACGGCCCGCTCCGTCGCCGGCTCCAGTCGCATTCGAAGCACGATCCGCCCGACCAGCCCGGGCGCGGTCCCGAGTGCCCGCGTTCGCCGAAGCTCGGCGAGCCAGCACGGCGTTCGCCGGCGAACGTGCTGGGCCGTGAGACCGAGCACTGCCGCGGTCGACGTGCCGGGGAGGCTCCCGCCGACGGGGATCGCGAGGACCATCACCACGGCGGCGACGAGCAGACCGACGTGGCGCGCCCGGCGTTCGATCGCTTCGGGACTTCGATCGCGTTCGAGAAACGCGAGCGCCCGCCGAAGCTCCTCGTGTCTGTCGACCCCGGGATTCTCGATTCGACTTCGGTGCCCGCCGTCGCCGCCCGTGACGTTAGCCTTCGTTCCGACGCCACCGCCTCTCACGGAGTCACCGGACGCTCCCTGGCTTCGCGAGTTCGCTCCCTGGTTTCGCGAGTACCGCGATCGAAGCTCCCGGCACCACGACCGCGATCCCGATATCGCCTCGCGGATCATCTATCCGGTCTCCCCCGTTCGGCCACGGTCTTCGAGACCGCTTCGGCGGACGTCTCGCCCGATCCAGCCTGTTCGACGATCGTCTTCGCCCGCTCTCCGATCAGCGTCCGAACCGCCGCGTACGATTCCTCGTCCCGCGTGAGATCGTTCACGAGCACGCTCGTTCCCTGCTCGATCCGGTTCGTCGAGACGAGACCGTCCTCGGTCCGCTCGAAGAGTCGAGAGAAGACGGCCCCGTCGCGTCCGGTCGAAACCTCGGATATCGACCGCACGCGATGGTCGGCGAGCTGTACGAGAAGATCCGTGCTCGCGAAGGCCGCCTCCGGAACGCCGAGGTCCGTGACCACGCGCTCGTGGACTGCTTGCGGGTCCCTCCCGTGGATGGTTCCGAGGACCGTCTCGCCGCTCGCCCCGACGCGCATCGCCTCGTAGAGCGCGGCGGCCTCCTCGCCGCGAACCTCGCCGACGACGATCGCGCCGTCCCCGAGTCGGAGTGCGGTGTGAACCGCCTCCGCCGGGGCGATCTCGCCGGCGTCGCCTCGGTCCTCGACCGAGAGTCGCTGGACGTCCCGGCCCGTTTCTTGGAGCCGCCGCACCGGAAGCTCCGGGGTGTCCTCGATCACGACGCCGCGGGTTCCGGCCGGAAGCTCCCAGAGCAACGCCCCGAGCGTGGCGGTCTTCCCCGCGCCCCGTCCCCCCGCGACGAGCCCGGCGACGCCGCGTTCGATCGCCACCGACAACAGCCCCGCCGCCTCGCCGGTGAGCGTCCCGCATTCGACGAGCCGTGGCAGGGTCCAGGCCTCCTCGCCGCCACGGCGGAACGTGAACCCGTAGCCGTCGCTCACTGGCCGCGTCGTCGCCGCGACCCGGATCGGCCCCGATCCCGTCTTGAGAGTCGCATCGAGGGTCGGCGACGCCCGCGAAAACGCCCGTCCGGAGACCCGCCGGAGCCGGGAGGCGAGCGTCGCGGCCCCCTGCGGCGACAGCCGCACGTTCGTCCGGAGTCGCTCACCGTCGACGACCACCCGGAGCGGCGTCTCGGCGACCGGCGGCGTCAGGAACGCATCGGAGACGTGCGGGTCGCCGAAGACGTCCTCGAGCACCCCGTACCCGCGTGTGTGTCGACGGAGGATCGAGGCCAGATCCGCAGCCGGCGTTCCGCCCCGGCCCCCGTCCCCGCCCCGGACCGCCCGGATCGCCCGTTCGAGGGATCGATCGACGAGTTCGGTGCCGCTCCCGCTTCCGCTCCCGCTTCCGCTTCCACTTCCGTCTCCGCTTGCGCTCCCGCGTCTTCCTCCAGTCCCGTTTCCGCTCCCAGCGCCGGCGATCAGGCGGCTCCGCGCGGCGCTCACCGTCCCGATCTCCTTCCCGTCGAGTTCCGCCTCCGGCGGAGTCATGTGGTAGCTGCGAAGCGTGCCGGGGTGTTCGTAGATACGGACCGTCGCACCCGTCGACGTCTCCCACCGGTCGACGATCGTCGCCTCCTCCGGCAGGCGTGTCGCGACCGCACAGGTCGCGAACGACGGTGACACGTACGGACGGAGCGCGTCCGCGTATCCCTCGACCCGCTCTGCCACCTCGATCAATCCCGTCTCCGCGGCCGCGCGTTCGACGTCTCCTGCCCTCCCGGTCGCCTCCCGCGCGGCTCGAAGCGGATCACGTGCGGCGATCCGGGCGGTTCGTGGTTCCCGGTGCCGCGTCCGCTCGACGAACCGGCCCGCGGCGATCAAAAGCGCCAGCGCCCGATCGAGATAGGCGAACTCCCGTCCCCCCGTCGTGACGCGAACGACGTCGGCGTCCCGGTCTGCAAGCGCGTGAACCGCCGTCGCCCGACAGTCGGAAGACGCGGCGAGTGCTCCGTCGCCCGGACAGCCGTTCGCGTCGATCCGAAGTGCGGTTCGGGCGTTCGGGTCGGAGCCGGCGGCGTCCTCGAACGCCCACCGACACCCGCACGATCCGTGCGGTTCGGTCGAGTTCCCCTGCGACCCGGCCCCGCCGAATCGGCGGCGGACCGTCTCGAGTACCTCCGAGAGTCCCCGGCGCGTCGTCATGGGCCGTCTGTGCCGGCATCCGATTTAAACCTCGATCCGACCCTCCCCCTGTTCCGGTGGCCGAATCGCGCGTAGCTCGACGGCGTCGCCATCGCCGCGTCCGCGGTGTTCCAGCCGGAGCCACGTCCCGTCCGCGGACAACTCGATCGGCGATCGTTCCGGCGCGAGCGTGACTCCACGGATCCGGTGTGTCTCCACGCCGCTTTCGTCCGTTCGCCAGGCGAGGACCAACTCACAACCCTCACCTCCCTCGGCCGCATCCCGTTTTGGCCCCCGTTTCGGTCCCACGTCCGCTCGACAGCCGATCGTCGCCCCCTCGATCGTCCGCCTCGCGAACCCCGTCGGTAGTCGGACTCGAAGGACCGACCGCGGCGCGAGATCGGCCTCCGCGACCGCCGGCGACGACGACGCCAGATCCGCGCCCGTTCGCTCGACGTGGGTCGCGATCCGGTCCATCTCGGTTCGAGTTGCGTCCTCCCGTGCGTCCGAGAGCGCGGGCGTCGTCGTCGCGAGGAGCGCGACCGCGATCGCCACCGCGAGCACCGCGCGGATCACAACGTGTTCCGGAGCTTTGCCAGGATCCCCGAATCGACGTCGGGATCCGATTTCGCGACGTCGGGCGCCCTTGCGATCTTCTCGGGGATCGTCCCGTTCGTCCCGTTCGGGATCGCGGCGGCGACCGCTGGCGGCCGATCCGCGGTCCGCTCACGGCGCCGCCGGTCACTGCACTCCCGGTCCGGCTCCGACGTCGTCCGGTCGCTTCGTGATCCGTCGGACGGTTCGCCCCCGCGATCCTGGGGCTGCCGTCGAACTCGCTCGTCCCGTTCGGCGCACCCGGACGCGATCCTGCCGCCGTCCGTCCGCCCGCCGGTTCGGGCCGGCGGGTTCCGGGACTCGACGGACGAATCGTGACCGGCAGCCGGCCGGCACCGTCGTTCGACGCGCTCCGCGGTCGCAAGCGCGAGGTCCGCTCGACTTTCCACCTCGCGGTTGACCGCGCGGATGCTACCCACGTAGCCCCGGACCGCCTGCGTCGCGGCGTCGATCTCGTCGATCCGATCCTCGACCGTCTCGACCGCCGACTCCAGATCCGACAACCGCCCCTCGAGTGCCGCGCGTTCGGAGAGCTCCGCCACCGAACCGTCCCCGTCGCCGGCGATCGCCCGTTCGATCGCGTCGACGCGGTCGGCGAGCCGGTCACGCTCGACGATCCCGTGTCCGTCCAGCTCCGCCGTTGGCGCGTTCCCGGTTTCGTCCCCTCCCTTCCGGCTCTCGGCCGGTTTGCTGTCATGCGTGGCGGGATCGGTGCTTGCCGACGTCGGCGTCGCGTTCGGATCGCGTTCGGTCATGGGGCCGGTGTGTCGTCACCGTATGTAAACTGCGGGGCGGGATCGGTCGGCGACTCGGTTTGACGTCGGTCCGGTTTGACGTCGGTCCGGTTTGACGCCCGTTCGGTTGGATCCTCGACGTTCGTTCGGCTGTGCGGGGAAACCTTGATGGATCGGTCACACGGTGGTTCCCGTATGAAGGTCGTTCTCGTGGGCGTCGGTCAGGCCGGCGGCAAGGTGGCGACCGCGCTCGCCGAGTTCGACGCCGAGATGGGCTTCGACGCGGTTCGCGGGGCGCTCGCGGTCAACACGGCCGAGGCCGACCTCCGGTCGCTTCCGATCGACACCCTCCTGATCGGCCAGTCGCGCGTCAACGGCCACGGCGTCGGCGGCGACAACGAGCTCGCGGCGTCGCTCATGGACGAGGACGCGACCGAGGTCCTCGACGCGCTGTCGGGACGGATCACGGCGGAGGCGGAAGCGATATTCGTGGTCGCCGGCCTGGGCGGCGGTACGGGATCCGGTGGCGCACCCGTGCTCGTACGCGAACTCCGCCGCGTCCACGACGTCCCCGTGTACGCGCTCGGCGTTCTCCCCAGCCGCGAGGAGGGCGCGCTCTATCAGGTGAACGCGGGTCGGTCGCTGAAGACCGTCGTTCGGGAGGCCGACGCCACCCTGCTCGTCGACAACGACGCCTGGCGGGCGGCCGACGACAGCGTGGGGAGCGGCTACGATCGGATCAACCGCAAGCTCGCCAGGCGGGTCGGGCTGGTCCTGGCGGCCGGCGAGGCGACCGGCGAGGACGGCCGGGACGTCCCGGAGTCGGTCGTCGACACGAGCGAGGTGATACAGACGCTTCGTGCGGGCGGCATCGCGGCGGTCGGCTACGCGAGCGCGACCGCCGCCCCCGAGGCGGAAGAGAACATCTCGGCAGTGATGAGCACGACCAGGAAGGCGGTGATGACCGGGCTCAGCCTTCCGGAGGCGACGGAGGCGGACGCCGCCCTGCTCGTCGCGGCGGGCGAACCCGACCGAATCCCGCGAAAGGGCGTCGAGCGGGCGCGACGGTGGCTCGAGGAGGAGACCGGGAGCGCGGCGGTCCGTGGCGGCGACTTTCCGCTCTCCTCGGATCGGATCGCGGCGATCGTCCTGTTGGGCGGGGTCGAACGCTCGGCGCGCGTCGAGACGTTCCTCGAGCGCGCACGCGAGGCGGCACGGGAGACGGACGAACTGGAACAGGAGCGGTCCGACCCCGCCGCGGCCTTCGACAACGAGGACCTCGACGGGCTGTTTTGAGCGGCCTTCGGGAGAAGAGGGACTTTCGGATTCGGCGTCCGGGTGCGATGCGTGTGGTGTTCAGACCGCGAGGTCGCCTTTGGCCTTGATGACCTCGAGGTCCTCGGCGTCGATCGACTCGACCTCGAGCCAGTGGGGGACGTACTCGCGTTTCTCGAAGCTCTCTCGCTCGTCCTCGGTGCCGATCGTACACCACAGCTGGGGCTCGTCGGGGCCGTGCCAGTCGCCCTGGCGGTTCACGGCGAAACAGACCATCTCCTCGCCCTCGTAGTCGATCACCGCGTCGCGACGGATGCCGGGGTCGCCACGGACGATGAGGTGTTGCATGGCCGGCGGTTGGCGTCACCACCGCTTAATCGCTTCGGTAGCCGGTTCCGCCGGAACCGAGAGCCAAACCGCTTTACCGGCCCCGCCACAACGGGAGGGTAATGGCGACGTGCGACGAGTGTGGTGCCTACGAGAACCTCCCCTACCAGTGTCGCCGCTGTGGACGGACGTTCTGTGCGGAACACCGGCTCCCCGAGAACCACGACTGTCCGGGCCTCGGGGAGTGGGACGACCCATCGGGCGTCTTCGACAGCGGCTTCGACGACTCGGCCGCCGCGGACGCGCGGGACGGGTCCGGTTCACGGACCGGAACGAACCGATCTCGCTCCGTGACCGACCGCGTTCGCGGACGGATCGCCGCCGAGACCTCGACGGGCGGCCTGCTCGGCTACTTCCGCGGGAACCTCACGTTCGTGTTCCTCGCCGCGATGTGGACGACCTTTCTCGCCCAGCTCGTGGCGGCGGCATTCGTCGGCCAGGAGTTCTCCCGGTCGCTCTTCGTCCTTCGGCCGGACCACCTCGAGTACGTCTGGACGTGGGTCACCTCGGTGTTCGCCCACGGCAACTTCGCGCACATCGCGCTCAACTCCATCGTGCTCTACTTCTTCGGCCCCCCCGTCGAGCGACGGATCGGGTCGAACCGCTTTCTCGCGTTGTTCCTCGGCGCCGGCGTGATCGCCGGGCTCGCCCAGATCGGGATGGGGTTCGCCCTCGGCTCCGTCGGTCCCGGCGTCGTCGGCGCCTCCGGGGCGATCATGGCGATCATGGGCGTGCTCACCGTGTTGAACCCGCACCTTCGAGTCTACCTCTACTTCTTCATCCCGATGCCGCTTTGGCTGTTGACCGTCGGGTTCGCGGTCGTCAGCGTCCTCTTCGGGTTCGGCGGCGCGGCCGGCGGGATCGCCCACTGGGCACACCTCGCGGGTCTTCTCGTCGGGCTCGCCTACGGGAAACACGTCAAAGGCGAGATGCGCGCGCCGAGCCAGCTCCGGTTCGGCGGTCCGGGCGGTCCGGGCGGCCCCGGCGGTCCCCGCGGACCGGGCGGTCCGGGTCGGTGAGGATGTCCGACCGCGAGCGCGACGCGATCGAGCGATCCTCCGTTCCGTCCCCCGATCGGTCCCCCCTCGATCTCGCCCGACCCGAGTTCCTCCCCGATCCCGATCTCTCGCGGGGCGAGATGGAGGCGCTCCAGCGCGACATCGCCGACGTCGCGGTCTTCGAGGACGCCCTCGAGGTGGCTCCTGCCGACGTCGCCATCGACGACTCCTTCGACCTCTCGTCTGGCGTTCCGGGTCCGAGTTCGGATTCGGACTCGGACTCGGGCTCGGACTCGCATTCGGACTCGGACCCGCATTCGGACTCGGACTCGCATTCGGACTCGGACTCGCATTCGGACTCGGACCCGGTTCCCCCGGGCAGGCAGTCGACGCTCGGCGAGCAGTCGAACGTCGATCGGTCCGCGCCGATCGTCGTCGGAGTCGACCAGGCGTTCCTCGAGGATGCTGTCGTCTCGGCGGTCGTCGCCCTCCGGAACGGTCGGATCGTCGAGCGGACCCACGCCGTCTCCCCGCTTTCGATCCCGTACATCCCCGGCCTGCTCGCCTTCCGGGAGGGCGGCCCGATCCTGGACGCGCTCTCGACGCTGTCCATCGACCCCGACCTCCTCGTTCTCGACGGGTCGGGTCGCATCCACTTCCGGCAGGCGGGCATCGCCACGCACGTCGGCGTGCTCCTCGACATCCCCGCCGTCGGGGTCGCAAAGAGCCTCCTGTGTGGCGTTCCGGACGCCTCCGTCGACGAGCGCTCCGCGGGGTGGTCGACGCCGATCCGCGCCGCCGACGGCGTCGAGGCGCCCGCGGGCACCGTGATCGGCCACGCCTACCAGTCCCGGCAGTACCCGAACGAGCGGCGCATCAACCCCCTGTACGTGAGCCCCGGCCACCGGATCTCGGCGGAGACTACCCTGGAGATCGTCGAGGCGCTGTGTGCCGGCTACAAGCTTCCCGCGCCGACGCGGCTCGCGGACGCGTACGCCGACGAGGTGAAGCGGTCGATCCTCGCGGACGACTGACACGTTCGATCCGCCGGACGGTCCGTTCGATCGGAACGGTGGGAGTTATGGCCCTGCCGAACGAGGGGCGAGTGTGCAAGAGACGGTACTCATCACGGGCTGTTCCTCCGGGATCGGTCGGGCGAGCGCGCTCGCGTTCCTCGAGGAGGACTGGACCGTGTACGCGACCGCACGCAACCCCGCCGACGTCCAGACGCTCGGCGAGGCCGGCTGTGAGATCGCGACCCTCGACGTCACGGACGACGGGGACGTCGAGCGCGTCGTCGACCGGATCCTCGACGAGGAGGGCGCGATCGACTGTCTCGTCAACAACGCCGGATACGGACGGTTCGGACCGATCGAGGACGTCCCAGTCGCGGACGTCCACGACCAGTTCGACGTGAACGTCTACGGCCCCCACCGGCTCGCGCGGGCCGTCCTGCCGAGCATGCGTCGCGAACGGGACGGGACGATCATCAACGTCTCCTCGGTCCTCGGCCGGCTCTCGATGCCCGGAACCGGCGTCTATTCCGGCTCGAAACACGCGCTCGAGGCGATGTCCGATGCGCTCCGAAACGAGCTGGCGGAGTACGACGTCGACGTCGTGGTCGTCGAACCCGGCCCGGTCCGAACCGCGTTCTCCGAGCGTGCCGACCGTGAGGTCCGTTCGGACGATTCGTCCTCCAGTGGCTCCGACGACGGCCGGTCGGGCGCCTACGAGGAGTTCTACCGCGTCTTCGAGGACACCCAGCTCGTCGCCGGCGACGGGCCCGGATCGGTCGAGCCGGAGACGGTCGCGGACGCCGTCGTGAACGCCGCGAGCATGACGCAGCCGCCCGCTCGCGTCCAGCCCGGAACCCTCCCGCGTGCGGCCGTGCTCGCGCGACACCTCCCGGACGGCGTGCGGGACGCGGCATACGACCTGTTGCGGAAGCTCTCACGATAGCTCGATCCCTCGAACGCCGGGCGTGATCTCCGGTCCGTCACTCGAGTTCCATTGTTCGGCCGACCACCCCAGTTTCATCACCGGCCGGTCACTCCAGGCAGGTCGCGACGACCCGCAGCGCGTCCTCGCCGCGCACCTCGTCGGCGAGCAGCGGGACGCGTTTCACCTCGCGACCCCGGAACAGGTCGGTCGCCCGCGCGAGCGCGTCGCGCTGTACCTGCCAGCGGCGCTCGCAGAACGCACAGTCCTCGTGGTTCGGCGTCACGACCCACTCCGGATCGACGTCGGCGACGTCCGCGAGGTCCTCCATCACCCGGTTGACGACGATCGTCCCGACCGGAATTCCGAACTCGTCGAGCCGGTCGACGAGCCGCTCGGACTCCATCACCCCCATCTCCTCGGGGATCATCACGACGCGGAAGTCGGTCCGGTCGGGATCGCGAAGGACGGCCCGGAGGCGCTCGATCCGCTCTCTGAGGTCGTCGAGGTCGGCGCTCGGGTCGGCGTCCCCGTCGCTGGCGCCGAACATCCCCTTTATGCCCTCCATCATGCCGGAGAACTGCTGGCGCATCTTCATCACCCGGCCGATCATCGAGTCCATGATCTCCGGCAGCTGGAGCAGCCGGAGCGTGTGTCCGGTCGGCGCGGTGTCGACGACCACGCGGTCGAACCGCGGGTCGTCGAGGTACTCGAGCAGCTGGCGCATCGCGGCCGCCTCGTCCGCGCCGGGCATGGTTCCGCCGAGCAACCCGCCGAGGGGGCCCTCCCCGTCCGGGCCGGGTTCCGTCGCGTCCGGATCGGCGCCCGGGTTTCCTGTCCCGGCCATCCCGCCGAGATCGCCGAGTCCGCCGAGCGGATCGCCCTCGGCGCCGAAGAGTCCCTCCTCCATCGCGGCGTCCGGGTCGATCTCAGCCGCATAAAGCGGCACGTCCTCGCGGATCCGCGCCGGCCGCGGCGGGATCTCGACGCCGTAGGTGTCCGAAAGCGAGTGGGCCGGGTCGGTCGAGACCACGAGCGTCGCGGTCCCCCCGGCGGCCGAGGAGAGGCCGGTCGCGGCCGCCATCGTCGTCTTTCCGACGCCGCCTTTGCCGCCGTAGAGCACGTACTCGGGGGCGTCGACCCCGGTCGGGAGGTCGGCGTCCGTGGACGCCATCGTTCCCGACGGCCGATCGTCGTCCACGGCGTCCTCGTCTCCGGCCCGTCCCTCCTCGACGCTCTCGACCGGCTCGACGTCGATCTCGTCCATGTCCCGACCTCGTCGTCCGGACTTGTGAGCGCGTCGGTGTCGACGTCCTCCGCGACCGCCGCGATCGACACGCCGTCGATCGGCGGCGGACGCCCGTCTCCGGTTCCCACATCGGGAGCGACTCGTAGCCTTTTTACTCGTGCTGGCGGTAGGAGTCGGTACTATGGCCGAGAAGAAGGCACGATCGACCGGCAGCGCGGGTCGTTTCGGCGCGCGGTACGGGCGGGTCGCCCGGAAACGCGTCCAGGACATCGAGCGGGAGATGCGCGAGGCCACCGTCGACGGCGACTCCGTAAAGCGGATCGGCACCGGCATCTGGGTGAACGAGGAGACCGGCGAGACCTTCGCCGGCGGCGCCTACCGCCCCGAGACCCCCGGCGGACGAACCGTGCGACGATCGATCCGCGCGGCGCTCGCCGACGAGGAATAATGAGTTACCGATGCTCCCGCTGTAAGCGCGACGTCACGCTCGACGAGTACGGTGGCGTGCGCTGTCCCTACTGCGGCCACCGAGTCCTGCTCAAGGAACGCGGCGGCGGCATCAAGGAAGTCGACGTCGAGTAGACCCCGAACCGCGCCCTTCCCGCTTCGGATCCGACTCGACGATTCTCGCGCCGGTTCTCGATTCGATCCACCATCCATGACCGACTACGACGCTCCCGGTGGGCCCGATATCGCCGATATCGCCGAGACCGACGCCGACTCGACGTTCGTTCACGACCTCGTGGTCCGATTTCCCTACGCCGACGCCGAGCGCGCCCGGACCGTGGCGGACGCCCTAAGCCCCGAGGTCGACGCGATCGACGACGACCGATCGCGGGCCGACCTCGAGCGGGACGGCTCGACCGTGATCGTTCGCGTTCGCGCGCGCGACCTCGTCGCGCTCCGTGCGGGATTCAACAGCTGGACGCGGCTCGTCGACGTCGCGGAGACCGTCGCGATCGCCGGCCGGCGTGGGGCGGGCGGCGACGGGTCGGCGTGAGGGACAAAGTCGGGGGTTTTTCAGTCCGGACCGTCTCCTCCCGTGCATGCAGGGCAACATGCCGCCGGAAGCACAGGAGAAGATCGAGGAGCTGCAGGACCTTCAGGAGACGGCCCAGCAGGTCGCCCAACAGAAGGAGCAGTCCCAGACGGTCCTCAACGACTCGAAGACCGCCCTCGACGCGCTCGACGACGTCGACGAGGACGCCACGATGTACCGCGAGATCGGCGAGATCCTCGTCGAGACCGACTACGAGTCCGCTCGCGAGGACCTCGAGGAGACGGTCGACTCGCTCGAGGTCCGCGTCGAGCAGCTGAAAAAACAGGAGGAGCGCGTCCAAGAGCAGTTCGAGAGCCTCCAGGAGGAGCTCCAGCAGCTCCTGCAGGGCGGCGCCGGCGGCGGCGGTCCGATGGGTCCCGGCGGTCCGGGCGCCGGCGGCGCGTAGATGTCCGGCGAGGGTCCTGACGGGACTGACGAGCCGTCCGACGAGGAGGTCGTCCAGGCCGCCGCCGAGGCGGCGGAGGGCGTCGTCTTCTCCCGGTATCGACAGTCCGACGTCGACGATCTCGACGTCACCGTGACCTTCGAGGACGGCGTCCTCGAGGTCGACGTCTATCTGAACGCCCCCGACGGGGAGACCGATCCCGATCCGGACGCGGTCGCGGAGGAGGCGGTCGCGGCCGCCGGCGACGCGGTCGACGACCTCCTCGAGGTCTGATCGGACTTTACGCCTGATCGGCGTTTTTGAAGCCTGACGCGCCGAACCCCGTCCTTTTCGATCCGACCGTGTCGTGCGACCGATAGGTATTTCCCCGTTCCTTGTGTATTGTTACCATATGTCTGGAAAAACGATCGGAACCACGCCCCTCGACCGGCTCCGGGAGCGGTTAGATGCCACTCGTCGAGTCTGTGAGTCGTGCGGCTCCGACCAGTCCGACTCGCGGTGGGAGGCGGCAACCACCGGATCCAGAATCCTGTATCGTCTCGAGTGCGACAGCTGCGGCGCGCGGATCGAACGATCCTTCAGGCTGTAGGTCGCTCTCGGTTCGGATTCAACTCGTCCTCTCGAACGGCTCCCCCTCGAGCTCGCGGACCACCTCGCCGTCGACGAGGATCCGTCCGCTTCCGCGAACCGTCACCGTATGTCGTGGTACCCGAAACGTGAGCTCCCACTCGCGGTGGGGAGAGGTGACGAGCTTCTCGAGCGCCTCGGCGTCGATGTGCTCGTACAGCGTGTACTCGAGCTCGTGCGGCGAGACTCCCTCGACCTCCGCTATGGCCTCGACGACGTCGGGGATCACCTCGTATCGACGGGTCATCGATCCCCCCCGATCTTCTCGAAGAGGTGACAGCCGGTTCGAAGCCGCTGGGGTAGATCCTCGTAGCTCGCGATCGCCTCGAGAACCGCGGCGATCTCCTCGAATCGGTCCCCTCTGGACGCCTCGAACGGTTCCCGTCTCCACTCGATGAAGCCGGCGCGTTCCATCATGGGTAGGTGGTGGTGTACGAGGTCATGCGTGAGTCGTTCGGGGTCGAGCCGATAGTCCGGCATGTTCGCGGCCTCGGGAAGCGACAGCGATCGTTCCGGCGGTGACTCCATCAACGCTCCGATCAGCTGTCGACGCGGCCCCGCCGCCAGGGTTCGAAATATTCGGTGCCAACGCTCCCCGAGCTCCTCGATCGACTTCACGCGTTCCCCCCGCGTTCGACCCTGCCTCTCGGTCGTTCCTCACGATGTTCGAGTGGAACTGTTCCGGATCCAGCATAAACGTGTCGCCGCGTCTCAGCCCCGGAACTCACGGCGACTCACAGATCGCGAGGAAGTTCTCGAACACCGCCTCGCCCTCCTCGGTGTGTGCGACCTCCGGGTGCCACTGAACGCCGTAGCGGTCGTCCTCGACGTTCGAGATCGCCTCCGTCGCGCAGACGTCCGAGCTCGCGGTCCGGACGAACCCCTCCGGCAGGGTCTCGACCTCGTCGGCGTGGGACGCCCACACCCGCGTGGTCGGCGCCAGCGACCCGACGAGCGGATCGGTCTCGTCGTCGATCTCCACGTCGACGTCGGCGTACCCGCCGTACTCGCCGCCCGTGACCGATCCGCCCAGTTCCGCGGCCATGATCTGCATCCCGAGACAGATCCCGAGGATCGGCACGTCCAACTCGAGGTACTCGCGACAGCGGCCGATGCGGTCCATGTCGGGCCCGCCCGAGAGAACGATGCCGTCGGCGTCGATCTCGGCTGGCGGGGTGTCGTTGTCGATCAGCTCGGCGTCCACGCCGACGTCGCGCAGCGCACGACGCTCGAGGTGGGTGAACTGTCCGTGGTTGTCCACCACGACGATCCGGGTCATGGGGCCGTTAGGGCCGACCCATTCAAAAACGAATCGGAAGGACGTGCAGGGTCGTGTGTGATCGATGGAGCTTGAACCAAATGTGATCCAAGAATACGGATCGGTAACCGTCGGGCAGGCAACCGCTGGATGGATCTCGGCCGGATCGACTTTGGCTCCGAATCCCGGTCCTCAGAATCCCGCTCTCAGAGATCCGCGCCCGCGGCCAGTCCCGGGATCACCCGCGAGGCGTTCTTCGTGAACGCGCGCCGCATGAGGTCCTCGGAGACGTCGAGGGTCAACACCTCCATCACGGCGACGTTCGGGTGGACGTCCGGGACGCCGCTGCCGAAGAGGACCCGGTCCGGGTGCTCGAGCAGTCCCGTCTCGAGCACGTCGCGAAAGCGGACCGCGCTCGTGTCGAGATACAGATCGTCGTACTCCTCGAGGAGGCCGAGCGTCTCGTGCATCAGTCCCGTCTCGAGGGGATAGCCGCCAAAGCTGCCCAGAACCACCGGGAACTCGTAGGCCAGCAGGGTCTCCTCGAGCCTGTCGGGCGGAAAGGCGGCCCCGCCGTCGACCAACACCGGCTGGCCGGCGCGTTCGAGCTGGTCGAGGACGTCCGCCTCCGGGATCCCGTCGTAGGCCGGCTCCATCCTGAAGCCGTGAAACCGGTCGTCGTAGGCGTACTGCTCGACGTCGTCCGGCCGGGTGTGATGGTCCGCCCGCTCGGTTCGGAGGTTCCGAACCCGGTCGATCGGGGTTCCCCCCGCCTCGCGGGGACCGTTGAGCCGGGCGAACGCGAGGAACGGCCGGTCGACGCTCAATCGCGCGACCGCGTTGTTCACCCGGAGGTAGCTCTCTCCCGGCGGTCGCCGTCCCGGCGAGACGATCGCGCGAACCACGCCCGCCTGGTGCATCTCCCGTTCGAGCCGCTCGGGCGTGATGTCGCGACCGTGGGTGATCACGGACTCCTCGTCGGGGTCCAACTGCGCGTGGACGTCGACGATCCGGAACCCGTGTTCCAACCCCAGCATCGTCCGTACATCCGGCTCCGAGTACCTGTGTCTGTCGGTCGTCCTACGGAACTGCAAAAAACGCGGTGGATCGGGCGGCGCGACCTCGCGCGTGTCGTTTCGAACGGAACGGACCGGCGGACGGCGTCGATCCGGTTATCGGATGACGTCGAGCCCGTTGTGCTGTTCCGTGGGCTCGGTGCCGCCGTCCGACTCCCAGCTGGCGGCGTCGGCGCTGCCGCCCGTGGGATCGGCCGGCTCGCTGCCGTTGATGCTCGCGCGCGACCGGTCAGCCTGCTTTTGGGTCGACGGACCGAGCACCTGGGCGCTCTGGACCCCCGTCATGATCGCCATGACGCGGACCTTGCCCTTGTACTCCTCCTGGATGCGGGCGCCCCAGATCACGTTGGCGCTCGCCTCCAGCCGCTCGGTGATGTTGTCCGCGATCCCCTCTGCCTCCTTCAAGGTCAGGTCGGGACCGCCCGTGATGTGCACCAGCCCGCCCGAGGCGCCGCGGTAGTCGACGTCCAAAAGCGGGTGGTTCATCGCGTCGCTCACGACCTCCTGGGTCTTGTTTTTGTCCTGGGTCTCGCCGACGAGCATCACCGCGACGCCGCCCTGGTTCATGATCGTGGACATGTCCGCGTAGTCCAGGTTGATCAGGGACGGCTGGGTGATCGTCTCGGAGATCCCCTTGACCGTCTCGGCGATGATCTGGTCCATCACCGAGAAGGCCTTCCCGATCGGCAGGTTCGGCACGTAATCGAGGAGGCGGTTGTTGTCGAGCACGATGATCGAGTCGGCCTCGTTGCGCAGCTCCTCGAGGCCCTCCTCGGCTTTCACCGTGCGGGCGCGCTCGACGTTGAACGGCGTCGAGACCATCCCGACGACGATCGCGCCCTGCTCTTTGGCGATCTTCGAGACCACCGGTGCGGCTCCGGTACCGGTCCCGCCGCCCATGCCCGCGGTGACGAAGACGAGGTCCGCGTCGCCGAGGACCTCCTTTATCGTCCCCTGGGCCATCTCGGTCGCGCGCTCGCCCATCTTGGGGTCGCCGCCCGCGCCGAGCCCGGAGGTCAGCGACTTGCCGACGAGGATCTTCGTGTCGGCCTCGATCATCTTCAGGTGCTGTTTGTCGGTGTTGATGGCGACGGTGTCGGCGCCGTCGACGCCGATGTTGTACAGCCGGTTTATCGTGTTGTTGCCGGCTCCTCCCGCGCCGACGATGACGATCCGTGGATCGCCGAAGTCGTCGTCGTCCATCCCCTCGTCCATCTCGCGCTTTTCGGCTTCCGCGTTCTCGAGTGCGTCCTGAACGATGTCCTGCATCGTTACACCTTCGCCCAGGTGCGCTCGGCGCGCCGACGGGTCTCGTGTTCGCCGTCCTGTTCGTTCAACATCTCACGGACGGCCGACCGGATCGCCTCGCTCCGGTTCGGGAACTCGCCCGTTTCGACCATCTGTTCGACCTCCTCGATCTGCTGTTTCGGGATTCGTAGTGTCACACGCTCCATGGTCATTCCCCCGGTAAGACGGTGATATCGCGTCCGGTGCGTGTCCTACGGACGAAAACCGCCCGCCGGCGACCGAATCGCCGACGTGGCGATCGTCTGTAAGACGACCGTCTTACGCGGATGAACCCTCATGGGCAGAATACTTAAAACTACCGGCGGGTGTAAGACAAAACTGCTGAACCGACGTATACGATGTGCGAACCCCCGTTTACGTGGGTTTAGGGTGTATCGAGGACGTCCGCAGCCGGGGTTCTCCGGCCGCATCCGGGACAGAACGACCAGTCAGATCGGATCTCGTCGCCGCACTCACAGAACACGCGGTGGGATCTCTTTTCCCCACAATTCGGGCAGTAAACGTGGTCTTCCGGCATGTTCTCGCCACAGCTTCCGCACGTTTTACGGTCCGTTTGCGCGCGTTCGGTGGCGTTTTCGGCACGCGTCTTACGCTCAGGGTCCTGGTCGGTCGGAGCGGGCTCCTCCTCGTCGACCGCGTCGGACCGGTCGACGGAAACCCCGTCGAGTGTAACGTTTACGTTGATATCCCGCCCCGATTCGGGCGTATACGCGCCGTGGGGTTCGAGACGGCCGGATCGATCGGGACCCAACCGCTCGTCCAGGGCCGCGTCCAGCCGCTCCGCGATCAGATCGTCGACACGTTCCGCGATCGCGTCGTCGACGTCGGACGCGGATCCGGACTCCTGCGGATCGGCGTCCTCCGCCTCCTCGAGGAAGGTGCGGAGCGCCTTCCGCATGACCTCGCTTTTGGAGGCGTCGTACTCCTCCAGGCGATCGACGAGGTCGTCGTCGGCGCGGAACGTGATCTTGCTCATGGTCCGTCTCCCGATATTGACGGTACGTATAAGTATCTTCCTCCGTGTCGGACGGTCGTCGGTCACTCGTGATCACGCTCGTCCGACGCGCCCCTCCCGTGTTCGTCTCGCGACTCGGAGAGGGTTTCCGTGTCGTCTCACGACCCGGAAGCGATTTCCGTCTCTGTCGTCTCATCGCCGTATGGACTACCAGGCCAGTCTCGACCGCGCGATCGACGCGCTCCCGGATCTGGGCGGCGACGACGAGCGCCTCCGCGTTCCGGACCCGACCGCCCAGAAGGACGGCGCGTTCACCCGACTCACGAACCTCTCCGCCATCGCCGACGCGCTCTCGCGTGACCCGGAACACGTCCACTCGAACATCCAGCGCGAGCTCGGTACCGCCGGGCAGTACGAAAACGGGGTCGCACGGTACAACGGCAACTTCCGCACCGACGACTTCCAGGAGGCGATCGACGCCTACGTCGCCTCCTACGTGACCTGTTCCGAGTGTGGTCTCCCCGACACGCGACTCGTGACCGAGGACCGCACGCCGATGCTTCGGTGTGAGGCGTGCGGCGCGTTCCGTCCGGTCGCGAAGCAAACGACCACGAGCCGGACGCGCGCCGAGGCGGTCGAGGAGGGAACCACCTACGAGGTCGAGATCGTCGGCACCGGTCGCAAGGGCGACGGCGTCGCGGAGCGCGGCGAGTACACGATCTTCGTGCCCGGCGCCTCCGAGGGCGAGACCGTTCGCGCGTACATCGAGAACGTCTCCGGCACCCTCGCGTTCGCCCGGCAGGTCTGATCGGTCGCCGGTTCGACGGTCCTCCCGTCCCCCCGATCGACAGGTTCAATCCCGGCACGCTCCTACGGCTTTTCAACGTGGCAGTCACCTTCGATCTGTTCGGCACGCTCGTCGACATCGAGTATCCGACCGACCCCGCCGAGGCCGTCGCCCGCGAACTCGAGGCCCGAGACGTCACGGTTCCGGACGACTGGCACGTCGCCTACGGCGAGGTCCACGTCGACGCCCCCGAGGGTGCCGCCGTTCCCCTGCCCGCTCACGTCGGCCGCGCGCTCGCCTCGCGCGGCGTCGACGTCTCCGACAACGCCGCCCGCCACGCGGTCGTCTCCGCATTCGACCCCGACGTGACGGTTCGGGAGGGCGCCCGTGATGCGATCGCCGCTGCCAACGACCGCGGCCCGGTCGGGATCCTCTCCAACTGCTCGGTCCCCGAACTCGTCCCCCGAACGCTCGTTCGGGCCGGCCTCCGCGGCGAGTTCGACGCGGTGACCACGAGCATCGGCTGCGGCTGGCGGAAGCCCCACCCGAAGGCGTTCGAGGCCGCCGCGGCCGCCCTCGGCGTCGACGTCGAGGACCTCATCCACGTCGGCGACGACCCCAGCGAGGACGGCGGGATCGCCGATCTCGGCGGTCGCTTCCTCGACGTCACGGAGACGCCCCTCTCCGAGCTCTCGACGCGACTGGAGGCCAGGCGGTGACCGCCCGGTGACTGGGTCGGCCGCCCTCGCGGTGGTGATGGCGGCCGTCCTCGATCGCGCGTTCGCCGAGCTCCCCGGTCGTCTCCACCCGGTCGCCCGTCTCGGCGCCGTCGTCGAGCGCCTCGATCGGATCCTCTCGGACTCACGGGCGGCGGGCATCGTCCTCGCCGTCTCGATCCCGATCGGGTTCGGCGGCCTCGCCGCCGCGACCGTCCTCCTCGGCGGGGCCGTCCTTGACGTCTGGACCGTTTTCGAAGTCGGGATCGTTTCGGGGTCGCTCGCTCGAGCCGGTTCGGGACTGCTCGGCCGTTTGGACGGCGTACTCGTGGCCGCGCTCGCCGCAGTCGTGCTGTTCTCGTGCTCCAGCCATCGTCTCTTGATCGCGATCGCCGGCCGTGTCGTCGAACGAACGGAGACCGATCTCTCCCGCGCCCGCGAGGACCTCCGTGCGCTCGCGGGTCGCGACGCGACCGATCTCTCCGCGGGCGAGGTCCGCTCCGCGGCCGTCGAGAGCGCGGCGGAGAACCTCGCGGACGGGCTGATCGCCCCTCTCCTCGGGTTCGTCACCGGGGCGGCGATCGCCTCGGCGGCCGGTCGGCCCGACCTCGCGTTGTCGGTCGCCGCCGGCGCGGCGGCGTGGGTGAAGGGCGTCAACACCCTCGACTCGATGGTCGGCTACCCCACGCGCCGGATCGGGTGGGCTCCGGCGCGGCTCGACGACCTCGTGATGTGGATCCCCGCGCGCGTCTCCGCCGCGCTCGTCGCGCTCGCGGCCGGTCGGCCGGCGACGCTTTTCGCCGCCCGCCGATTCGCCGCCGTCCCCGAATCGCCGAACTCCGGCTGGCCGATGGCGACGGCCGCGCTCGCGTTGGACCGCCGGCTCGAGAAGCCGGGTGCCTACGCGTTGAACCCCGAGAGGGACCTCCCGGACGCCGCCACCGCGGCGGTCGGAGTCCGGATCGTCGACCGGGCGGGGTGGCTCGGGATCGCGCTCGCCACGATCGCGGCGGGCGTCGTCGATCTCTCGGTCGTCGGGTCGATGTCGATGCAGGGGGTCCTCGTCGTATGACGGAGTCCGACGACTTCGACAGCTCCGACGGCGGCGGAGCGAGCGCCGTTCACGCTGTTCGCGGTGCCGTCGCGTTTCTCACCCGGATCCCGGTCCCCGGCCGTTCCGAGGCGGATTTCGGGGCCTTCCGGCGGTCCCCGTGGACGATGCCGGTCGTCGGCGCGCTCGTCGGCGCCGTCGCGGGGGCCGGATTTCTCCTCCCGTTCCCTTGGCCGACCGTCGCGGCGATCTACCTGCTCGCCATCTACCTGTCGACCGGCGTCACACACGCCGACGGGCTGGCCGACCTGGGCGACGCGATCGCGGCCCACGATCCGGAGCGTCGACGCGAGGCGCTTCGGGACGCCGGCGTCGGAGTCGGCGGAGCGCTCGCGCTCGTCGTCACCCTGTTCGTCCTCGCGCTCGGGGCCGTCGGGCTGGCCTCGCCGCCGTCGATGCGTCCCCTCGACGCCGCCCGGATCGTCCTCGCCGCCGAGGTCGGCGCCAAGCTCGGAATGGCGCTGCTCGTCGCCCTCGGAACCGCGGCCCACGAGGGACTCGGATCGCAACTGGTCGACGTCTCCGACGCTCGAGCCCTGATTCCCGCGGCCCTCCTCGCGTCTCCCGTAGTCCTCGGTCCCTCGTTTCAGGTCGCGACCGGCCTCCCGCTCGGCGTTCACATCCCCGCGCTCGCCGCGCTGCTCGCGGGGCCCGCGGTCGCGGTCGTGCTCCTCGTTCGCACCCGGTCGTGGCTCGGCGGCGTCAGCGGCGACGTGATCGGGGCCGCGAACGAACTCGGCCGGGCGCTCGCGCTACACGCGGGGGTGATCGCGTGGGCGATCGCGTGACCCCCGATCCGTCGTCCTCGACCGTGCCGCCTCCGGCGTCCTCACGGATTCCCGCCGTCCTGCTCTGTGGCGGTCGGGGGACGCGCCTCCTCGACGCGTGCGAGGACGAAGCCGAGGGGACGATCGACGTCGAGTACGACGAGAAGCCGCTCGTGACGGTCGGGGAGCGACCGATGGTCGACCGCGTCCTCTCTGCCCTGATCGAGGCGGACTCGATCGGTTCGGTTCACGCGGTCGCCTCCCCGCACGCGCCGGAGACGATCGAACACCTCGAGGCGGTCGGACGTGACGATGTGACCGACCGACCCGAGGCGGTCGGACGTGCCGAGGGGATCGATCTCGTCGTCCACGAGGGTACCGGCGAGGGGTACGTCGCGGATCTTCGAGCCGCGATCGAGACGGTCGGAACGCCCGCACTCACAGTCGTCGCCGACCTCCCGCTGCTTCGCGCGTCCCACGTGGACGCGACCGTCGAGCGGTTCTGGACCGGACCGGACGTAGCGACGTCCGGATCCGATCGTTCGGTGCCGCGCTCGCTCTCGGTTTGCGTTCCGGCCGGGACGAAACGACGTCTCGGCGTCAGCGTCGACGCCACGCTCGGCTCCGACGACCGAGGTCGGCCCCTCGCACCGACGGGGCTGAACGTCGTCGGCGACGACGGAGGTGACGACGACGGGAATGACGACGGTGACGATGGAGACCGCGACGAGCCCGGTCGTCGGTGGATTCGCGACGATCCGGCCCTCGCCGTGAACGTGAACCGTCCCGGCGACCTCGCCGTCGCACGCGATCGGATCTAAGCGGCGATCGATGACGCGGGTCCCCGACGCCGATCGACGTTGTGGGGAGCGGAACCTTTGTAGCCGATCGCGGCCCTCCGTACCGTATGGACCGCGACGCCCTCGCCGCCCTCGACCGCGTCCCCCACGGCGGGACGAGCGACCCCGCCGTGGTCGACTTCAGCGCGAACACGAACCCCGAGTCGCCCCCCGGCGTCACGCCGGTCTACGAGGCCGCCCTCTCCGTCTCGCGGCGGTACCCGTCGGACGGCTACACCGAGTTCCGAACCGCCGCCGCCGACGCCGTGGGGTGTGACGGCCCGGAGGTGATCCCGACCGCCGGCGCGCTCGCGGGGATCCGGCTCGTCTGTTCGATCGCGGTCTCCGAGGGCGACCGCGTGCTCCTCCCCGAGCCCTCCTTCGGCGAGTACGCACGCGAGGTCCGCCTGCAGGGTGGCAGTCCGGAGTTCGTCTCCCACGAGTCGATCCTCGAGGCCGATCCGGCGGAGTACGCGCTCGCGGTCGTCTGTCACCCGAACAACCCGACCGGCCAGGCGTATCCGGAGCCGGACCTGGAAGCGTTCGCGGCGCGGTGTCGGGGGGGAGACACGCCGCTCCTCGTCGACGAGGCGTTCCTCGATTTCACCGATCGGGAGAGCCTCGGTCCGGCACCGGGCGTCGTCGTCGCGCGATCGCTCACGAAGGTCTTCGGTCTCCCGGGGCTGCGTGCGGGGTTCCTCGTCGCGACCGGCGAGTGGCGCGAGGCGCTCGAGACGGCGCGGCCGTCCTGGGGGCTCTCCACGCCGGCCGCCGCCGTCGGCGCGCACTGTCTCGGTCGCGGGGCGTTCCTCGAACGCACCCGCCAGCGCGTCGCGAGCGAGCGCGAACGGATGGCCGACCGCCTCGCGACCCGCTTTCGAGTGTTCCCCTCCGACGCCCCGTTCCTGCTCCTCGAGGTCGACCCGGACGACGCGTCCGTCGACGCGTTGATCGACGACGCGCGCGAGGCCGGCTACGCGATCCGGGACGCTCGAACCTTCCGCACGCTCGATCGCCACGTTCGCGTCGCCGTGCGTCGGCCGACGGAGAACGACGGGCTCCTCGAGGCGCTCGATGTCTGATCGTTTCGGCTCCGACTCCGGCCCCGATTCCGGCTCCGGATCCGGTTCGTCACCACGTTCCGATCCGGTCCTCGAGGCGACCGTCTCCGACGGCGTCTGTCGGCTGGCGCGCCCGGACACGCGGTTCCTCTCGACCGGTTTCGACGGCGGGCAGGAAGTCGCCGACGCCGCCTACAACCTCACCGTTCCCGACGGGTTCGACGACCGGGACCTCGGATCCTACGTCGCCGAGCGACTCGACCGGGCCGGCTTCGGATCGGGTGCGGGCTCCGGCGCCGCCCCCGCGCTCCTCACCGGGGTCGACCAGGCGCACGCGCGACGTGCCCGTCTCGGCCCGGTCGCGGCCGTCGCCACCGCCGGCATTTCGAATCCCGCCGCGTTGCCGATCGCGGATCGCGATCCGAACGCGGATGTCGGCGGGGTGTCCCTCGACGAGCACCGCCACGACGGCACCGTCAACGTGATCGCCGTCACCACGCGGTCGCTCGCCTCCGGCGCGCTCGCGAACCTGCTCGCCGTCGTCGCCGAGGCCAAGGCCGCCACGCTGCTCGCGACGACCGGAGTTCCGGGGACGACTTCCGATGCGATCGTGGTCGGCGACGACCCCGACGGCGAGCACGCGCGGTTCTCCGGAAGCGCTACGCCGGTCGGACGGGCGGCGCGCGTCTGCGTGCGCGACGCGGTCGCGGCCTCGCTCCGATCTCGATACGCCGGGACCGCCGACTCGATCCCCTCGGACGTCGCGGACGCCGATCACGGCGTCGTGTCGAACGAGCGTGCGCGGGTGACGCCGGTCGACCGGGACGGGGATTTATGACGTCGAGGGGGTCAGATTCGTACCACAACCCATGATCCGCCGGTTCCTCGCCGCAAAGCCCCTCCAGGCCTGCAAGCTCGTCGCCGTCGTCTGTATCCTCGCCATCGCCACGCTCGGGTTCTTTCGGATCCTCCCCGGCCAACAGCTCCGCGTTCTCCTCCTCGTCGCCTTCCTCGGGCCCGTTCTCGCGCTCGTCGTCCTCGCCGAGGCGCTTGTCGCGGGGTATCGGACGCTCCGTTCCGAGGACGACTCGCCGACCGACCGGCTCGCCGCTCGTCCGGCGTACACGGTCGTTCGTGCAGTCGAGGTCGTCGTGCCCCTTCTGGCGGGCGGCGCGTTCGCGGTCCTGATCGCCACCCTCTCGGACGAGCCGATGTCCGGGCCGGGCGCCATCGGACTCCTGTTCGTCGGAGTCGGCCTCGGCCTCCTCGCGCTCGTTTCGATCCTCGTCCGCACGCTGGCCGAGTACGTCCTCCACCGGCGGAACCTCCCACGGCAGCGAACCGACGACGTCGCGAGTTGAGCACCGCGTCGCCGAGGCGAGTTCGATTCTCCTGGCCGGTCCGATCAGAGCCGATCGCGCCACGCCCCCTCGATCCGCCCATCCTTGAGGAGCTTCTCGAGGTGTGCGCGAACGGTCGCGCGGGCGAGGTCCTCGACGCCGATCAGGTCCCGATCGTAGGCCCCCTCGAGAACCGCATCGACGTCGCTCGCGCCCGCCTCGACGGCCTCGAGCACCGACCGCTCCCGGTCGAGTCGGCGGTCGATCAGCCGATCGAGGGTCGAGCGCGGATCCTGGATCGCCGGGCCGTGGCCCGGGTACAGGACCGTCGGGCCTCGATCCCTGATCCGACGGAGGCTCTCGAGATACGCTCGGAGGCCGCCGCCCTCCCGGCTGACGACGACGCTGCCCTCCGCGAGCGCCAGATCGCCGCAGAGGATCGCCTCCCCGCCGCGGGGAGCCCCCTCGTGTTCCGTCCCTTCGCCGACCGCAAACGCGAAGTGGTCGACGGCATGGCCCGGCGTCGCGATGGCGATCGCGTCGGCGCTCCCGATCGCATCGCCCTCCGTGAAGGTCGCGTCGGGCTCCGCCCCGGTCGCCTCCTCGAAGCGGTCCGCGAACGCCGACGGGGCCCACGTCGTCGCTTCCGCGGCGGCCGCGTACTCGGCGACCGCGCCGACGTGGTCGGGGTGGGCGTGGGTGACTGCGACGTGTTCGACGGACTCGGCGACTCGATCGAGGTCCGGGTGCCTGCCGGCCGGATCGACGAGAAGGTCGCCGAGGACGTACGCGTTCGTCGTCCCGCCGGGCGCTCGCGTCGAGGGCGTCCGGATCGGGACTCGGCGGATCGACGGACGTCCCGTTCGAGATCTCGTCGTAGGCGTCGACGTCGACGGTGACGTCCCCGTGGGATCCGCGTCCCGGTCCTCGTCCGACATCGATCAGTCGCTTCTTCCGGACGCCGGTTTGTGGATCCCCGCTCCTGCCGCTCCCGGAATCCGACCGCCGTCGCCTTCGTCGCCGTCGCCAGCCACGAAGTACCGCGAGAGGTCGATCGTCTCCACGGGGACCTCCGCGAGCGACTCGTAGGGGCGGCCGACGATCACGTCGCCGGCGGTACTTTGCGCGATGCCGGGGATCGCGGTCAGCTCGTCCATCGACGCCTCGTTGACGTCGAGGGGGTAGGGAACCCCGGTGACCGACCGGTACCCGTGGTCGACGATCGCGACGTCGATCGCACGTCCCAGTTCGCGCTCGCCAGGGATGCCGACGAGCAGCGCGTAGGTGCCGAGCTGGCGGCCGAAGGTGGTCCCGTCCTGGTGGTACTCGAGGTGGACGTCCGGGAGGACCGTTCCCGGCGGGACCACGCGGTCGAGCATCGGATTGTCGATCGTCTCGCGAACCTCCTCCTTGTAGCGTTTGAACTGGCGTTTGTGGTCCTCGGCGACGTCGGCTCCCGTCTCCGCCATCTCCGTGCCCGCGAACGCCATCACCTGCCGGATGTTGATCCGACGGAGCATCAGCCCCTCGTCGTAGACGCGCTGGAGGAACCGCCGGTTGTGCTCGAAGGTCTCCTCGCGTTCGCCCTGGAGCCCGTGAACGAGGTTGATCCCGGGAAGCAGCTTCGGGAGGCGCGGCGAGGCCTCGGGACCGGTCGAGGGGCCGAGGACGCGATCGTCGCCGCCGGGCGTCGCCTCGGGCGTGTCGCCGGGACGCCAGCCGCCCTCCTCGTTGACGACGCGGACGGCCTCCAGACACTCGTCGGCGGACACGAGGAGGTTGTTCTGCTCGCGCACGACCGGGTCCGCCGACTCGAGGCCGAAGGCCGCGGTGTCGCCCGGCGTGTTGTGTTCGGCGATGATCCGGATCGCCTCGCGGGACCGTTCGGGGTAGTCGACGATCGTCACCGGATTCATGTTGTCGAGGTGGAGGGTTTCCAGATCGGGCGCGACCTCGCGGATGCCGCCGTAGAGCCGGCGGAGCGCGTCCGGATTCGGCGCCTCGCCGTCGCCGCCGAACGCCAGGATGTCGGCCTGGCGGCCGAGCCTGAAGTGCCCCACGCCGCGCGAGGCGAGCGCCCCCACCTCGCCGACGACGCCCTCGACGTCGCGGAACGCCGGGTTGCCGTACAGCGGCTCGGTACAGAACGAACACCGGTAGGCGCACCCGCGGGAGGTCTCCAGCTCGCAGATGAGGTGGTCGGGGTGGTTCGGGTGCTGTTCGACCACGAACGCACCGAGGCGGGCCCAGCGGTCGACCTCGGGGTTCTCGCGCATCCGATTGCCGAAGCCCTCCAGCCCGTTCGCGACGAGGTCGTACGCGGCCGCCTCGACGTCGCCCTTCGCGACGAAGTCGTAGTCGAGGTCGTCCCGCTCGGTCTCCTGGGCGCCGGCGTTCTCCTCGCCGACCCCGAACCGGACCGGGCCGCCGAGCAGCGTGGTCCCCTCCGCGGTCCAGGCAAGTTCGCGGACCTCGTCGGGCTCCGCCGGGGTGCCGCCGACGTACTTTCCCGGGACGGTCATCCCGCCCACGTAGACGAACAGGTCGGCGTCGGCGACGTCCGCCCGCCTGTTCCGCTCCTCGCGGAGCTCGTCGATCGTGTGGTAGGTGATCGAAGACTGCGGCACGCCGGCGTCGACCAGCGCGCCGGCCGTGTACCGCGGGTAGGTGGAGATGTACGGCGGCACGCCGAAGTGCGCCGGCTCGTCGACGTACCCGTCGACGATGGTGACGGACAGGTCCGCGGGATCGGCGGGGGTCCCGCCGTCGACTGCGGCCGGATCGGTCATATTGGCGCGTCCTACTCGCCCGAGACGGTAAAACGGCGCGGATGCGGGTGCGGGTGCAGGTCCGCGACGATCGATCTCGGCCGGCGTCGGCGTCCTCCGACGATCGACTTCAGCCGGCGTCGGCTCCTTTGATGATGGTTTTCACCCGGCGTCGGCGTTCTCCCCACGCGATCGGTTCGTCCACTTCTTCTCGACGTCGCGATTCGCCAGCACGACGAGCTCCCCGTCGTCGGCCCTGATCCGGGTCTTTCGGAGGTCGATCTGCGTCACGGTCCCCGTAACCGAGGCCGTCTCCACGCGGTCGCCGGGCGTGAAGTCCGGGTCCTTGAGGAGGTAGACGCCGGCGACCGTGTCCGCGATCATCTCCTTCAACGCGAAGGCGACGCCCAGCCCGATGAACCCGCCGGCGGTTCCGAGGCTCGCGGCGACGTCGCCGAGGCCGACGATCTTCAACAGCGCGAGCGCCGCGCCGAACCATAAGAATAGCCCGACGACCGCCACGGAGAGGTCGACGATGAGTCGCTGCTCCTCGGGATAGATCCGGTCGAACGCGGTTCGCGTGGCGGCGAGCGCGAGCTTGATCACCACGAACGCCAGGATCAAGAAGACCACGCCGGCGATGACTTGCGGGATCGCCGCGATCACGTCCTCGAGGAACTCCGTGAGGATCCGATCGCCGATCGATCCGTCGATCTGCACCGGCATGTCGTGGCGTTCCATGGCGGACCGATTCCGGAGGCTTTCGGAAAGCCGTTGCGGTGGATTCGGGCCGCTCCGTCGATTAGCTTTCGACGCAACCGTCGGAAGAAACGGGTGTCCGTTGGTGCGATCGGACACTCCGCTCTCGGACAGTACCGTTTAGTGGCGACCGACTGAAGGGGACGTATGTTCGATCACGGACCGCCCCCGACCCGCCAGTCGAGCCGTCGAGGCCGCACCGCTCGATGGCCACGCCAGTCCGATGCACGCCGACGCAATAGTCACCGACCGGAGGACCGATGGTAGACGTCGCGCTCTCGGTCGGCCGGATCCTCGCGGCGCTCGTGCTCGTCGCGTTGAACGGCTTCTTCGTCGCCTCCGAGTTCGCGTACGTTCGGGTCCGCGCGACCGCCGTGGAGGAGGCCGTCGCGAAGGACAAAGCCGGCGCGGGACTGCTCCAGGAGGCGATGGACAGCCTCGACGATTACCTGGCCGTGACCCAACTCGGGATCACGATCGCCTCGCTCGGACTCGGGTGGATCGGCGAGCCCGCGGTCGCGGCGATCATCGAGCCCGTGCTCGGCGAATTTCTGCCCGCCAGCCTGGTCCACCTCGTCGCCTTCGCGATCGGATTCGGCGTGATCACGTTCCTCCACGTCGTCTTCGGCGAGCTCGCACCCAAGACGATCGCCATCGCCCAGGCCGAGCGGATCGCGCTGCTCGTCGCGGCGCCGATGCACCTCTTCTACTACCTGTTTTATCCCGGGATCGTGGTGTTCAACGGGACCGCCAACGCCTTCACGCGCCTGATCGGCGTTCCCCCCGCCTCCGAGACGGACGAGACGCTCACCGAGACGGAGCTTCGAATGGCGCTCTCGAACGCCGGAGACGAGGGTCACGTCGCCGCCGAGGAGGTCGAGATGATAGAGCGCGTCTTCCAGCTCGACGACGTCGTCGCCCGCGAGGTGATGGTTCCGCGTCCCGACGTGCGAACCGTTCCCGCCGACGCCTCGCTCGTCGACCTCCGATCGATCATCGTCGAGTCGGGCCACACCCGCTATCCCGTCGTGGACGCTGACGATCCCGACCAGGTCGTCGGCCTCGTCGACGCAAAGGACGTCGTGCGGGCGATCCAGCTCGTCGACGGCTCGCCGAACGGGACCGGAACCGAGTCCGCGGCCACCGCCGGCGACATCGCCCGCGACATCCACGTCGTCCCGGAGACGACCAACGTCGCGACGCTGCTTTCGGACCTCCAGGACCGACACGCGCAGATGGCGGCGGTCATCGACGAGTGGGGCGTCCTCGAGGGGATAGTCACGATCGAGGACATCGTGGAGGTCGTCGTCGGGGACATCCGCGACGAGTTCGACGTTCGCGGTCGCGAACCGGGGATCGACCGCCCCGAGGACGGCCCAGCGGTGGTCGACGGCGGGCTCGCGCTCTCGGCGCTCGACGACGAACTCGGAACCGACTTCGCGACCGACACGGTCGAGACCGTCGGCGGACTGGTCCTCTCGAGGCTCGGTCGACCCCCGGAGGTCGGCGACCGGGTGATCGTCGGCGAGCACGAACTGGAGGTCTCCGAGGTCGAGGGGATGCGCGTCTCGGCCGTGATCCTCAGGCCGGAGGCGAATTCGGATCCGGACGCGGGGGCCGGAACGAACTCGGAGGACGATTCGGATGTGGAGGGTGGATCGGCTACGAGGGGCGGGTCGAACGACGGCCCCGACGCGCGCGATTCGGAGTCAGCGGAGAAGTAGCTCCGACTATCCGCTCGCCGCGGCGTCGGTCTTTCGGATCTCCACCTCGAGGGTTCCGGCCCGGGTGACCGTCGCGTTCGCGCCGCGCGGCGTCACGCGGGCCTCCGGGGGGAGCGTGACGCTGCCGGCGAGCGTGCGTCCCCGTCCCGGAAAGACGAGGTCGAACCCGCTCCGGCGTTCCTGATCGACGGGGCGCCGGAGCGTGACCTCGATCGTTCGGTCGACGAACCGAACGTCGACGTCGTCCCCGTGGATCCCCGGCGCGTCGAAGACGACGAGGTAGGCGTCGTCGCTCTCCAGCAGGTCGTGATCGAGGGGGCGCCGTTCCTGGTACTTTCCCCAGCCGCGTCCGACGCGCTCGAGGACGCCCTTCACCGTCCGTCTGCCGGCGGAGAGGAACGCCGGCATCTCACACCTCGATGACGGAGAGGGCCCGGCCGCCGCAGTAGGGACACCGCAGGTCGTCGACCGAGTGGTCCTCCGGGACGTCGTAGGTGTAGTGGTTCTCGAACATGTCGAGCTCGCAGTCGGCGCTCTCGCATTTGACCTCCTTCGTCGCGGGCATGCTCCCGGATTGGGCCGCTGCGGGCTTAAGTTCCGTGGGGCTCGCCTTCGGGCTCGAGCGCGGCGACCGCTCCCTCAGTCGTCGCTCGGGACCTCGACCGACTCCGGCTCGGCGGACTCCGACGGCTCCTCCTCCTCGTCCGTCGTGAGCCCCTCGATCGGGGCGTCCGCGGTGCCGGTCGTCGACCTGGTGATCTCCTCGATCCGCTCCTCGGCGGCCTCCGGATCGGTCACCCAGTCCTCGTAGAACGAGAACGGGTTCGCGGACTCGCCGTCGCCGAGGCCGGCCGCCTCACTCGAGGTGTACCCGCGATGCAACAGCTTGTAGAGGTGGTTCTGGCTCTGCCAGTTCGCCCGGGCGTCGCGGATCGCCGGGACGGAAAGCTCCGCGTACTGCCAGACGTTCCCGTCGCTGCCGCACTCGCCGAGGACCCGGCCGTCGAAGCCGACGATGTTCGACTTCCCGAAGAAGGAGTAGACCTCGTCGTTGCCCGCGAGGTTCGCCACGGCGACGTAGGCGTTGTTCGACCACGCCGCGTGTCGCGCGACGATCTCCTGCTGCTCGGCCGCCGGATACATGTACCCCTGACAGCGGACGATCAGCTCCGCGCCCTTGTAGGCGCAGTCGCGCCAGATCTCCGGGTAGTTCCCGTCGTCACAGATGATGAGGCTGATCTTCAGCCCCTTCGGCCCCTCCGTGACGTAGGTCTCCTCGCCCGCGGTCCAGCCCTCGATCGGACACCACGGCAGGATCTTTCGGTACTTCTGTCTGATCTCCCCCTCGTCGTCGATCAGGATCAGGGTGTTGTACGGGTTCCGGTCGGGATGGTCCTCGTGTTTCTCGCCGGTGATCGAAAAGACCCCCCAGACGCCGTGTTCCTCGCAGGCCCGCGAGAAGATCTCCGTCTCGGGGCCCGGAACCTCGGTCGCCAGCTCCATCATCTGGTCCTCGTCGTAGGTGATCCCCTGCGTCGAGTACTCCGGGAAGATCACCAGATCGACGCCGGGCGCGCCGGTCGTGATCCCCTCGATCCGGTCGGCGATGGTCTCGCACTGTTCGAGCACTTCCTCCGTGGAGTCGGGACTCGGCGCCGCGGTCTGGTGAACTGCCACGCCGACGGTGTCGCTCGAGGAGGAAACGTCTCCGTGTCTCATCGTATCACGATCGCATCGTTCGTCCACTCCGGTATAATTGTTCCGTGGGTATTGGATAGAATACTTGGAATTCTTGTGTGTTCTTCAATCTGTATAAGGAAACAGTTTATTTATATATGCTATATCCCGATACACTTTGGAACTATTCAACTAATGGTTCCACATATGAGGATCAATCCGTTTCCCCTCGCTTTCACGTTCTCCGCGGTCGCTCCCACGACGCCTGCTGTTTAGTTCGCGACCGACCGTCCTCCCATCGTCGGACTCTCGGACTCGCTCGTCCCAGCAACCGTTAACACGATCGCGCCCGTCGGTCCCGTATGAACAAGCTCGTGAACGGCGAGTGGCGCGTGGACGCCCACGAGTCGACCGACGATTCCGGCGCGTTCACCCGACAGACGACCACCTTTCGGAACTGGGTCGCCGGATCTGAGGTCCCCTCTCACGTCGACGCGGAGCCGGACGACCGCTTCCAGCCGGAACCCGGACGGTACCACCTGTACGTCTCCTACGCGTGTCCGTGGGCCCACCGCGCGTTGCTGGCCCGCTCGATGCTCGACCTCGAGGACGTCATCGACGTCTCCGTCGTCGACCCCTGGCGCGGGGACGACGGCTGGCAGTTCACCCCCGAGAAGGCGGGCTGTACCCGCGACCGCGTCCACGATAGCGACTACCTCCGCGAGCTGTACGTGCGCGCGGACCCCGAGGCCACCTGCCGCGTGACGGTGCCCGTCCTCTACGACACCGTCGAGGACACCATCGTCAACAACGAGTCCCGCGAGATCCTCCGGATGCTCGACACCGCCTTCGGCGACCTCGGAAACGGCCGCCGGCTCCTACCGGAGGACGAGGCGGCGGTCGACCGCGTCGACGAGATCATCACGGAGATCTACGAGCCGATCAACAACGGCGTCTACCGCGCCGGCTTCGCGACCTCCCAGGAGGCCTACGACGAGGCCATCGACGACCTCTTCGGAGCTCTCGACCGGTGGGACGAGGTGCTCGCGGACCGGCGGTTCCTGGCCGGCGACCGGTTCACGGAGGCGGACGTCTGCATGTTCACGACGCTCATCCGCTTCGATCACGTCTACCACACCCACTTCATGTGCAACGTCCGGGCCATCCACGAGTACGAGCACCTCTGGGGGTACCTACGGGACCTCTACCAGCTTCCGGGCGTCGCGGAGACGGTGGAGCTGGACCACATCACCGAACACTACTACACGACCCACCCGGACGTCAACCCCTCCGGCGTCGTCGCCCGCGGTCCCGACCTCGACTTCGAGGCGTCCCACGACCGCGACCGCCTCGGCGAGGACCCGTTCGCGTCGGCCTCCTCGATCGAGGCGGAGTGAGTCACTCGTCGTTCGCTTCCGCGTCGTCGTTCCGGCCGTCCGCTTCCGCGTCCCCGTCGTCGTCGAATGATCCCCGTCGGATGGCCGTCTCGGCCGCCTCGAGCGCCTCCTCGCGGTCGAAGGAGTCGATCACGTACTGTAGCTCCTCGATCGGCGCGTCCGAGAGCTCGCGGGCGTGGCGCGTCACGTTCGGGATCGCCCGCACGATGTTGTCGACGATCGGGACGGCCGCGGAGCGGGACGACCGCGAGCCGGGATTGAGGTCGATCACGATCTCCGTCTTCCCGGTCGACGCGAGCGCCTCGGCGCGGTCGCCGTCCTCTAAGGGAACGAGCACGACGTCGGCCGCCCCGATCCCGTCGGCGTCGACCGTCGCCCGCTCGTGGGAGAGCCCCGGGATCCGGCCGTCGCCCGCGAGGCCCTTCACCTCGGTCGCCCCGTGCTCGCGGAGGTGTTCTGCGATCCGTTCCATCCGCTCTTCCGTGCGGTTGAACAGGTTCACCTCGAGGTCGGCCTCCGTCGCCGCCGCGAGTTCGACGATCTCCTCGGGGACGAGCGCCGCCACGTTTCCGTTCACCGAGAGCACGGGATGATCGGCCGAAAGCAGGAGCGCGGCCGCCGCGCGTTCTGCCGCCCTCGCCGACGGGATGGTTCGCTCGCCGAGCAGGTAGTCGAACGCCTCCCCGCGCCCCTGTGCGATCAGCCCCTGCCTCGAGGTGATCCCCTTCTCGATGCCCGCCTCGATCCGGTGTCGCGTCACGAGCGACTCGTAGCGCGGGTGGTCCGCGGGGATCTCGACGTCGGTCATACCCCCGGTACGCCGCTGGGGGGTTAAAACCGTTCCATCCCGCCCGATCCCTGTTCCCGGTCCCCGTATCCGATCCGCGTACCCGGTCTCCGTTCTCGACCCACGTACCAAGTCAGCGAAGTCCCTCCACGTCGCGGAACACTTCGCGAACGTCTCCCGGCGTGGCGTAGGGACCGCCCTCGACGCGGTGGTCGGGCACGAAGAGCGGGGTCGGGTTGTCCCGCAGCGCGTCCTTCACGAACTCGAGATCCTCGGCGTCGTTGTCGTCGCGGCCCGCCATCCGCGTCACCCGGCTGACCGAGACGGACTCCCCGTAGGGGATCCCCTCGACCGCCTCGAGCACCCCGCGGCGGTCGGTGGGGAGGGTTAACCCGAGCTCGACGTCCGCGAACGCCTCCTCGCTCCCCGAGAGGTACTCGCCGATCCGGTCGAGCAGCTCGTGGTCGGACTCGGCGTCCGCCGGGATCGACCGCGGGAAGGACGCGGAGATCACGTGGCCGCTCGCGAAGCCGATCTCGACCGCTCGATCGAGTCGTTCGTACGAGCGCGCGTAGACGCCCGTCGTCCCGGCGAGGCTCACCACCGCCGGAGCCTCCGTGTACGCTTCGCGGTCGACCCCTCGATACGTCCGCCCACGCTCTGTTCCCGCCGCCGTTTCCGGCCTCCCGTGGCGTCTCGATCCATGTGACGACCGTCGGAGCCGGACCCATAAGCAAGTTGCCTCCGTCGGACCCTTCGCCGTCCCCCGCGGCCGCCCGATCTCGGCGGCCGGGACGCAAGCCTTATGAACAGATACGTACATTAGTGATCAGTAATGGACGACGACACGGAGGAACTCGCGCCCGCGGTCCGGTCGATACTGGAGTCCGCGAGGACGCGATCGGGCGACGGCGGCAATGGCCATAACGGCAATGGCGACGGCGGCGAGCGCGTCGACGCCGATCCTCGCGATCTGGAGGCGGCTTTCGATGCCGCGGAGGCGGACGGTCGAACGCCGGTGATCGCGGAGGTCAAGCCGACCAGCCCGACGACCGAGGGCACCCGAGAGGACGACCCGGTCGCGCTCGCGACGGAGATGGTCGATGGCGGGGCCGCCGCGCTCTCGGTGTTGACGGAGCCCGACCACTTCGGCGGGTCGACGGACACCCTCGAGCGCGTTCGCGATGCCGTGGACGTTCCCGTCCTCCGCAAGGACTTCCTCGTGACCGAGGACCAGCTCGACGCGGTCGAAAGCGACGTCGTCCTGCTCATCGCGCGGTTCCTCGGCGACGACCTCGGGCCGCTTCTGGCGGCGGCCCGCGATCGGGGGTTTCAGGTCCTCGTCGAGGTCCACGACCGCGAGGAGCTCGAGCGGGCGATCGCCGCCGGCGCGCGGTTCGTCGGGGTGAACAACCGCGATCTGGCCCGTCTCGAGGTCGACCTCTCGACCTTCGAGTCGGTTGCGCCGCACGCGCCCGACGACGTGACGTTGATCGCCGAAAGCGGCGTCACCGCCGCCGCGGACGCCCGCCGAATGCGTGCGGCCGGCGCCGACGCGCTGTTGATCGGCAGCGCCATCATGGACGGCGACGTCCGATCGAACACGCGAACGTTTACCACCGCGGAGAGGGACCGATCGACCGACGACTCGGCGCCCGACGGCGCGTCGACCGACGACTCGACGCCCGACGGCGCGCCGACCGACGACTCGACGCGACCCGCCACGGACGCCACGGACGCCGCGGAACACGACACACCGACATCATGAGCGAAACCACGACCGACGCGGACGAGGGGACGAGGACCGACGTCGACGGGCGACGGACGGGAACCGACGTCGACGAGCGACCGCCGGAGGATCCGACCCCCGTTTCGGGCGGTACGGACGGGAATTTCGGACGGTACGGCGGCCAGTACGTTCCGGAGGCGCTGATGCCCGCGATCGAGGAGCTGACCGACGCCTACGAACGGTACGTCCTCGAGAACGAGGACGGCTTCATGGACGAACTCCGACGGCGACTTCGCGACTTCGGCGGGCGGCCGACGCCGCTCCAGCACGCCGAGCGGCTCTCCGAGCGGTACGACCGTGACGTCTATCTGAAACGCGAGGACCTGCTCCACGGCGGCGCCCACAAGCTCAACAACGCGCTCGGGCAGGTCCTGCTCGCGAAGTACATGGGCAAAGAGCGGATCATCGCGGAGACCGGCGCCGGACAGCACGGCACCGCGACGGCGATGGCGGCCGCCCACCTCAATATGCCCTGTGAGATCTACATGGGCGAACGCGACATCAACCGCCAGCGTCCCAACGTCTTCCGGATGAAGCTCAACGGGGCCGAGGTCACCCCGGTGACCGCCGGCCGCGGGACGCTCAAGGAGGCGATCTCCGAGACCATGCGCGACTGGGCCGGATCCGTCGAGGACACCCACTACGTCATCGGCAGCGTCGTCGGACCTCACCCCTTCCCGGCGATGGTCCGCGACTTCCAGTCGGTCGTCTCCGAGGAGGCGCGCTGGCAGGCGATCGAGGCGACCGGCGGCCTGCCCACCGACGTGGTCGCCTGCGCCGGCGGCGGCTCGAACACGATGGGGTCGTTCGCGGCGTTCCTCGAGGACTCCGAGGTGGCGTTACACGCCGTCGAGGCCGGCGGCGCGAGCCTCGAGGTCGACGAGGACGAGGGCGTCGCGCCCCACTCGGCGTCGCTTTACGCCGGCGAGGAGGGCGTGCTCCACGGCGCGCGCACGCGACTGCTGCAGGACTCCCACGGCCAGATCGTCGAGAGCCACTCCGTCTCCTCCGGGCTCGATTACGCCGGCGTCGGCCCGCAGCTCGCCCACCTCGTCGACGAGGAGCGGGTTACCCCCGCGGCCGTCGACGACGAGGCGGCCCTGGAGGCGTTCCACCGCCTCTCGCGAACCGAGGGGATCATCCCCGCGCTCGAGTCCGCCCACGCGATCGCGTACCTCGAGGCGGTCGCGGGCGGGGACGGTGGCGACGGTGAGGACGACGAAGGCGACGAGTACGACGCAGACGCCGAGGACGACGCCCTCGGGGACACGGTCGTCGTCACCGTCTCGGGACGGGGGGACAAGGACCTCGAGTCCGTGATCGAGGAGACGGATCGCCGCGATCTGGATGCGGGACCGGACATGTCGATGTTCACGGGGGGGCTGTAGATGTCCGACTCGACCGGAAACAGCGAGGCGATCGCCCGGGCGTTCGCTGACGGCCCCGCCTACATCCCGTACCTCGCCGTCGGGGACCCCGACTACGACTCCTCGCTCGCCTACGTCGAGGCGCTCGAGCGCGGCGGCGCGGACGTCATCGAGTTGGGACTGCCCTTCTCGGAACCCATCGCCGAGGGGCCGACCATCCAGGAGGCGGTCGTCCGCGCCCTCGAGGCGGGGATGACGCCGGCCCGCTTCTTCGAGTTCGTCGAGGACCTCGACGTCGACGTCCCGCTCGTCTGTATGACCTACTACAACCTCATCTACCAGTGGGGCGAGACGGAGGGCCCCCGGCCGTTCGTCGAGCGCGCGGCCGAGGCAGGACTGGAGGGGTTCGTCGTCCCGGACCTTCCCGCCGAGGAGGCCGACCCCCTGCGGGACGCCTGCGACGAGTTCGGTCTCGATCTCGTCTTCATCGTCGCGCCGACCACGGCCGGCGACCGCCTCGACCGGATCATGAGCCAGGTCTCGGGATACGTCTACGTCCAGGCGCGTCTGGGAACGACCGGCGCGAGGACGGACGTCTCGGATCACACGGCCGAGAGCCTCGAGCGGCTTCGGGAGTACGACGTGCCGAAGGCGGTCGGGTTCGGCATCTCCAGCGGCGACCACGCGGAGCGGATCGTCGCCGCCGGCGCGGACGGGATCATCGTCGGCTCCGCGCTCGTCGACGTCGTCGCCGAGGGCGCGGCGGAGGGGCTTCCCGCCGAGACGGTCGCGGATCGGCTCGAGGACCTCTCGCGCGAACTCGTCGCCGGCGCCGAACGCGGGTATTCCGCCCGATCGGCCGTCGCCGACCCGGAGTGAGCCGGGACGCGATCGGGAGGCGCTCGACCGTCCCGGCCGACTCCGAACGAAAGCCACTTATCCGCTATTGCCACAGTTTGGCATACGAACCGGGTCGCGTCGTTCGACGCGATCCATCCCGAGCCCGGAACCGCAACCGCGGACCGACGCACGACCGAGCCAAAGACCATGACAGCAGGACTCAACGCACGACTCGACCGCATCTCCACGGATGACCGCTACCTCATCGTCCCGATGGACCACGGCCTCACCATGGGTGCCGTCCAGGGGCTCAAGGACATCGAGGCGACCGTCGACGGCGTCACGGCCGGCGGCGCCGACGCCGTGTTGACCCAGAAGGGCGTCGCACCCCGCGTCCACCCGAACAAGAACGGCGCCGGCTACATCGTCCACCTCAACGGGTCGACGACGATCGGGCCCGACGAGAACGACAAGCGGCTGACCGCGACCGCGGAGGAGGCGATCCGGGCGGGCGCCGACGCCGTCTCCTTGCACATCAACGTCGGGTCGACCTACGAGCCGAAACAGATCGAGGACCTCGCGGAGCTCACCGGCGAGGCCGATCGGTTCGGCCTGCCCGTGCTCGCGATGGCGTACGCGCGCGGCCCCGACGTCGACGGCACCGACCCCGAGGCGCTCGGCCACGCCGTTCGATTCGCCGAGGAGCTCGGGGCCGACGTCGTCAAGACGGGCTACTCCGGCGACGCGGACTCCTTCGAGCACGTCTGTGAGTCGACCCGGCTGCCGGTCGTCATCGCCGGCGGGTCGAAGGGCTCGGACCGCGAGACGATCGAGATGGTCCGCGGCGCCATGGACGGCGGCGCCGCCGGCGTCTCGATGGGACGGTCGATCTTCCAACACGACGATCCGGAGGCGATCACCCGCGCGGTGAGCGCCGTCGTCCACGAGGACCGCGACGCCGAGGACGCGCTTCGGGCCGCCGGACTCGTACAGGCCTGATCGCGGCCGACAATTCTTCCCGCTCGACGTCGGGTCCGTTTCCGCAGTTTTCAAGCACCGAGGGGTCGACCTATCGACAATGACACGTAGCGTCTGGGTGAAGGCCGACGACGAGGTCGGCGAGTGGGAGCAGCGAAAACGCCGGATCACGGCCGGGATCGAGGCCGGCGTCGACTGGGTGCTCGTCGACGAGTACGACGTTCCGCGAGTGCGCGAGCTGGGCGACGTCGACGTGGCGGCGTTCCGGTCGGACGCCGACGTCGTCGACGAGGCCGAGGCCGACGCGGCGGACGCCGAGGCCGACGCCTACGTCGTCGGCAAGGACGGCGAGGGCGACGGGACCGTCTCGATGCCCGACGACCTGGCCGGCTCCGCGGACCTCACGACCCTTCGGCGTCGAGACGACCGCGTGCAGGGCGTCTACACCCGCATCCTCGACGAGCGCTACGAGGCCTTCGCGGAGGACGCGGCGAACGACGCCGAGTACACGATCGTCGTCGGCGAGGACTGGACGATCATTCCCCTCGAGAACCTCATCGCTCGCGTCGGCGACGACACCCACCTCGTGGCGGGCGTCACCTCCGCCGAGGAGGCCCGGACCGCCTTCGAGACGCTCGAGACCGGAGCCGACGGCGTGCTCGTCGACAGCGACTCGCCCGACGAGATCCGCGGCGCCGTCGAGGCCCGAGACACCGCCGCCCGCGAGCAGCTCGACCTCCGGTACGCCGAGGTGATCGACGTCGAACGCACCGGCATGGCCGACCGCGTCTGCATCGACACGGGCAGCCTGATGGACCACGACGAGGGGATGCTCGTGGGATCGATGTCCCGCGGGCTCTTTTTCGTCCACGCCGAGACCGCGGAGAGCCCCTACGTCGCCTCCAGGCCGTTCCGGGTCAACGCCGGCGCGGTTCACGCGTACGTCCGCACCCCCGACGGCGGCACGAAATACCTGGCCGGGCTGCGCTCGGGCGACGAGGTGCAGGTGCTCGACACCGACGGCCACACCCGCGAGGCGATCGTCGGTCGCGTGAAGATCGAAAAACGGCCCATGTTCCGCGTCGAGGCGGAAGTCGAGACCGAAGACGGCGTCGACCGCGTCGAGACCCTCCTGCAGAACGCGGAGACCATCAAGGTCGCGACCCGGGAGGGACGCACCGCCGTGACCGACCTCGAGGTCGGCGACGAGGTGCTCCTCCACTACGAGGACGTCGCTCGCCACTTCGGCGAGACGGTGGAGGAGAGCATCATCGAAAAATAACGCACCGCCGAGAAACGGCGCACCGTCGTGGGCTGGTCCCCCCGCGAACCGACCCATCGGGAACTGCCCATCGAGGTCGGGACTCACATCGGTCGCGTCCCGGTCTCGTTCCCCGACTCGCTCTTCGATTCACTCCTCGTCCGGTCCCGGAAGCGGCTCCGTACACCAGTGACAGAAGTCGAGCTCCGCGTCGGTCTCCTTGCCGCAGTGGGGACACTTGAGGGTCGCCCCCTCGACGTCCTGGTGATCCCGTCCGCGGATCCCGGCCTTCCGGTCGCCCTCCGTCCGTTCGGACTCGGGCGACCCGTCACTCGAGGCGGTGCCGGCCCCGCCCACGTCGACGATCGACTCTCGCCGTCCGGCCTGGCGACGCTCGCGGCGTCCGATCACGAACGCGTCGAGTACTGATAATAACGTTAAAAATAGGATCGGAACTACTACCTCTGGAGGAAGTGATTCCGAGTATTCTATCAGGCCCACATTTGGATCTTCTGGGATCGTTCCGTAGAATACCTGTAATATGACTCCAATTGAGCTGATCGTTAAGATCCATACGAATGCACGGCCCCAGTGGCGGAGAAATGCATGACCAAGCCCCGGAAACAGAAACGCGAATATCGCGGCCAGCCACGGTCGAAATCGATCTCGCATTAACCCTACTTGTTGGGGAATCCTCCTGAAACTTCTGCATTCCACAACTTCGCCAGAACGTATGTTCTCCCTCGCTCTGACCTTTTGATGGGCCGTCAACCCACAAACCGTGCTGTAATCATCTGATCGCTCTTCTGATTGTCCCGCCCCTCGCGTACTCGGTTCAGTCGGTCGATCTCGCCGCGAAGCGTCGCGATTCGACGGGAGTCTCGAGATCGTAACGGGGGGATTCGCGCCGGCCGGGAGACGCGAATCAACGTCCTTTAAGCCGCCTCTCACGGAACGGTGGAGTATGCAGGGACTCGACGACCGCACGTACACGGCCGACGCCGAGCCGGGCGATCGCGTCACGATCGCCGGCTGGGTCCACGAGATTCGCGATCTGGGCGGCATCGCCTTCCTCATCCTCCGCGATACGACGGGACGCATCCAGGTCAAATTCGAGAAGGACGAGATGGACGACGACCTCGTCGAGACCGGACTCGGCGTCTCCCGCGAGTCCGTGATCGCCGTCACGGGCGACGTCGACGAGGAGCCGCGCGCGCCGACCGGCGTCGAGGTGACGCCCGACTCGCTCGAGGTCGTCGCCGAGGCCGACACCGAGCTCCCGCTCGATCCCTCGGGCAAGGTCGACGCCGAATTGCCGACGCGTCTGGACAACCGGACGCTCGACCTCCGCAAGCCGGAGGTCAAGGCCATCTTCGAGATCCGCGCGGAGATCCTCCGGGCGGCCCGAGAGGCGTTCCGCGAGGCGAACGCCACGGAGATCACCACGCCGAAGATCGTCGCCACGGGGACCGAGGGCGGCACCGAGCTGTTCCCGATCACCTACTTCGGCGAGGAGGCGTTCATGAACCAGTCGCCCCAGCTGTTCAAACAGCTGACCGCCGGCTCCGGGCTCGAGCGCGTCTTCGAGATCGGCCCGATCTTCCGGGCGGAAGAACACAACACGCCGCGACACCTCAACGAGGCGACCTCCATCGACTTCGAAGGCGCCTTCTGTGACCACGCGGACGCCATGGACGTCTGTGAGTCCGTCGTCCGCTCGGCCTACGAGGCCGTCGAGGAGAACTGCGCGGAGCAGCTCGAGACCCTCGGGCTCGCGGCCGACTTCGAGGCGCCGAGCGAGGCCTTCCCCCGGCTCACCTACGAGGAGGCGATCGAACGCATCAACGCCACCGGCGAGCTCGACGAACAGCTCGTCTGGGGCGACGACCTCCCCACGGAGGGCGAACACGCCCTCGGCGAGGACGTCGGCCAGCACTACTTCATCACCGACTGGCCCTCGGAGATCAAGCCGTTCTACATCAAGGACCACGACGACGACGAGACCCTCTCGACCGGCTTCGACCTCATGCACCCGCGCATGGAGCTCGTCTCGGGCGGCCAGCGCGAACACCGCTACGAGGAGCTCATCGCCGGATTCGAACAGCAGGGGCTCGACCCCGACGAGTTCGAGTACTACACGAAGATGTTCAAATACGGCATGCCCCCCCACGCCGGCTGGGCCATCGGCGCCGAGCGGCTCGTGATGACGCTTCTCGACCTCGACAACATCCGCGAGGCCGTGCTCTTCCCGCGCGACCGCCAGCGGCTGAGCCCCTGATCGCGGCATGACCGACGACCCGAGCGGTACCGATCCCTCGACCACGGACGCCGACCCCCGTGTCGGCGCCGTCGACCGTGCTTCAGCTGTCGACTCCGGGACCGACGCCAGCTCACGCGCGTTCGTTCCGGGCCACGTGACCGGGTTCTTCAGCGCACATCCCGACGAGAACCCCCGATCCGCCGGCTCCCGCGGGGCCGGGATCGCGCTCGCCGAGGGCGTCGAGGTCTCCGTCGTGCCGGCCGATGGAGATGAACTACCCTCCCGATCCGGATCGACGGACCCGTCCCCCATCGACGTCAGGTTGAACGGCGAGGGGGCCGACATCGAACCGGTCGAGGCGGTCCTTTCCGCGCTCGATGCGACCCCACGGACCGCAGGCGTCGAGGTCGAGACCGACCTCCCGGTCGGGGCGGGATTCGGCGTCTCGGGGGCGGCCGCGCTCGGGACCGCCCTCGCCGTCAACGACGCCTTCGCGTGCGGGCGTTCGGAGAACGAACTCGTGGCCGTCGCCCACGTCGCGGAGGTGGAGGCGGGCACCGGCCTGGGCGACGTCGTCGCCCAGGCGCGCGGCGGGATTCCGATCCGGATCGAGCCCGGCGCGCCCGGCTACGGGTCGCTCGACGGCGTGCCCGCGACCGGCCGGATCGAGTACGTCTCCTTCGGCGAGCTCTCGACCGCCGCGGTCCTCTCGGAGGACACCGCCGGGCTCTCCGCCGCCGGCGAGCGCGCCCTCTCGACCCTCCGGGACGACCCGACGCTTTCGACCCTTCTCGCGTCCTCGCGGCGGTTCGCCCGGGAGGCGGGACTGCTCGTTCCCGAGGTCGCGGAGGCCATCGATCTCGTCGACGACGCCGGCGGCGAGGCGGCGATGGGGATGCTCGGTCGGACCGTAATCGCCCTCGGGGACGGCCTCTCGGCCGCCGGCTACGACCCCGACGTCACCCGGATCCATCAGGCCGGCGCCCGCCTTCTGTGATCGACGGATCTGTGATCGGGTCCGAGCGACCCTAGTCGGGCCGCAGCGGATCCCCGGGTGCCGTCCCGAACCACCCGTGTGTCAGGAACTCCGCCGCGTTCACCACGTAGTGGGCGACGACGACGGCGAGGAGGCTTCCGGTCGCGATGAACATCGCCGCGAGGGCGACGCCGAGGACGCCGGTCACGGCGATCCCAACCCGTCCCTGCGCTCCGTGGCCGAGACCGAAGGCGATCGACGACCCGACCGCGAGCGGCCACGGATCGATTCCGAATCCGATCGCGAACGCGCCGACGAGCGCGCCGCGAAAAAGCGTCTCCTCGAAGACCGCGATCGTGGGCAACACGACGACGAGCAGGGCCGCCCACTCGCGGCGCGTGGCGGGCGAGAGCGTCTCTCGAAGTCGATCCGGGGCGCCGTATCCCGCCCGTTCGGCGAGGGCCGCGGCCAGGTCGTCCAACACGTAGAGCGCGAGTCCGGCCGCGAACCCGTATCCCGTCGCGCGTCCGATCGCGGCGAGGTCCCTCACCGATCCGGCTCCCGCCCACGGTCCCACGCCGAACGCGCTCGCCGGGACGTCGCTGCCCCACGCGATCGCGACGACGACGGCGAAAAACAGCGCCTGCGTGATCGTGACGTTCGCGAAAAGCGCCAGCGTCGAGACGGAGTCGTCGATACCTCGCTCGACGCCATCGGTCGGATGGTCTCGCTCGACGCCGTCTGTCGGATGGCCTCGTTCGGCGTCGTCAGCCTCGCGATCGGCCGTCCCGTCGCTCGGTTCGCCGTCGAGACTTTTTTCCACCGGATCGGTCGGGTAATTCGCCCGTGACCGACTCCGCTCTCCGTCCTCGGCGATCCGATCGAGCACCCGCCGTGACCGGCGCGTCAAGACGAGAAGAACGAGCGTCAAGGCGAGGATCGCCGCGCCGAAGCCGGTCCAGTTCGACATCGGTTGAGTGGGTCGCGACCGCGGATCGGATTCCGACGCGGGCGGGGGTCACCGCCCACCCCGGCTCGACCCTCGGCCGTGGATTACTGCGGGCTCGGGTTCGAGGGGTTCGCCACGCCCTTCTCTTTGAGCGCGGAGCCCGTGATCGACTTCAGCCGGTCGACGAGCGAGTCCGTCTCGGGTTCGCCCTCCATGGCGATCTCGAGGACCTCGCTGATGTGGCTGACGGGGATGACCTCGATCATCTCCTCGTACTCGTCCTCGATCATCACGTCCTGTTCGTTGGCGGCCGGGATGATGACCCGGTCGCAGCCCGCCTTGGCGGCGGCCTCGATCTTGTGGGTGACGCCGCCGACTGGCAACACGTCGCCGCGGACCGAAAGCGAGCCGGTCATCGCCAGGCTCTGGTCGACGCCGACGCCCTCAAGCGCGCTGATCACGGCCGTCGCGACCGTGATGGACGCGGAGTCGCCGTCGACGCCCTGCTGGCCGGCCTGGACGAACTGGATGTGGATGTCCTTCTCGGAGATGTTCTCGTCGGAGAACTTCTTGATGATCGCGGAGACGTTCGAGACCGACTCCTGGGCCATCTCCTTGAGCTGGCCGGTCGCGATGACCTCGCCCGGCCCCTGGGAGGGCGCGACCTCGGCCATCACCGGGAGCATGATCCCGGAGTCCTCGCCCATCACGGCGAGGCCGTTGACCCGTCCGACGACGTAGCCGTCGGAGACCTGCAGCTCGTAGTCCTTCCGGCGCTCGATGAAGTCGTCGGCGAGCTGCTGTTCGATCGACCGCGAGCGTCCCTTCGCCTGGAGCACGTGGTCGCGGGTGGTGTAGTCGGCCCCCTCGCCGCGGGCGATGTCGCCCGCCACTCGAACGAGGCCGCCGAGGTTCCGGAAGAGGAGCGTGAGGTGGCCCTTTCGGCCGGCGCGGCGTTTCGCCTCGAGGATGACCTCCTCTATCGCCTCCGCCGTGAACTCGGGGAGCCGCCCGTCGTTTGTGACCTCCTGGGCCACGAAGCGGGCGTACTTGCGGCGCATCTCGGGGGTGTCCTCGATCGTGTCCTCCATGTACACCTCGTAGCCGTAGCCCTTGATGCGCGAGCGCAGCGCCGGGTGCATGTTCTCCATCGCGTCGAGGTTCCCGGCGGCGATCATCACGAAGTCGGTCGGGACGGGTTCGGTCTGGACCATCGCGCCCGAGGAGCGCTCGGACTGGCCCGTAATGGAGAACTCGCCCTCCTGGATCGCCGTCATCAGGTGCTGTTGGCTCCGGATGTCGAGGGTATTGATCTCGTCGATGAACAACACGCCCTTGTTCGCCTGGTGGATGGCGCCGGCCTCGACGCGGTCGTGGCTCGGCGTCTCCATCCCGCCGGACTGGAAGGGGTCGTGGCGGACGTCGCCGAGCAGCGCGCCGGCGTGGGCGCCCGTCGCGTCCTCGAAGGGCGCGGTCTTCGTGTCCGCGTTGTTCACGAGGAGGTTCGGGATCATGGCGTCGGACCCGCGGTTCATGTACCGGAACGCGAGCCAGATGACGCCGGCCGCGATGATGCCGAGGAGGATCTGTCCGGCGATGATGAGCGCGTAGCCCAACACGACCGCGATGATGATCCACATGAGGAAGCTGCGCATCTGGTTGCGCTTTCTGGCCTCCTCCCTGTGTGCCTCCAGTATCTGTTCGCCCTTGCCGGCCGGGACGGTCCGCACCTTCGGATTGTTCCCGTCGTCCGGGTTGTGGTAGACGAGAACGTCCTGTAGCTCCTCTTTGGGCAGCATCTCGGCCATCGCCTTCGCGAGCATCGACTTGCCGGTGCCGGGCGAGCCGATCATCATCACGTGTCGGCGCTGTTTGGCCGCCTTGATGATGACGTCGCGGGCGTGTTCCTGGCCGATCACCTGGTCGACGAGCCGATCGGGGATCTCGATGTCCTCCGTGGAGTCGACCTTGAGTCCGCCGAGCAGGTCGTCCTCGTCGGGATCCTCTTCGACCTCGGCGCCGTGGACCTCGACGGAGCTTCCGAGCTCCTCGATGTCCGGCGTTTCCGTCCCGTCCTCCTCGTTCGTCGTTTCGCTCGCGTCTCGGGGGACCGCCTCCTCGGCGTCCCGTTCGTCCGCGAGCGCTACCGTGAGCGCGCCGTCGTCGTCCGGATCGCCCCGTTTCCGATCGGGTGCGTCCGGGTCCCGCTCGGGATCAACCCGGTCTCCCTCGGAGCCGTTCCGTTCCTCGGATCCCGCCTCCGTGGCGTCGTCGGCCGGCGTTTCCGCCGGCTCATCCGTCGACCCCTCGGGTTCGGAGTCGGTCGGGGACGTCCCGGATCCGGCCTCACCGCTCTCGCGGTCGTCGTCGGGGGCCGGCTCCGTTCCATCCGTGGGATTGGCTCCCTCGTCGCTCGGGCGCTCCGTGTCGTCCTTCTCGTTGCTCATAGGGTGGTTCGTCGCTATTCGAAAACAGGCGACGGCGATTGATATACTTTCTCCCCCGACGATCGACGCCGACGTCCGGATGACCGGCCGATATAGCGTCTGAGGCGACCGTTCGTCCCATCACCGACGACTCGTCGGCTTTATAAATCCTCCCCTCGGTAGGTCCGGACATGCGGGGGTTCTATATCGGCCGTTTCCAGCCGTTCCACGACGGCCACCTGCACATGGTCGAGGAGATCGCCGAGGAGATCGACGAGCTCGTGCTCGGGATCGGCTCGGCCGGCGACTCCCACACCACGCGAAACCCCTTCACGGCCGGCGAGCGGGTGATGATGGTGACGAAGGCGGTCGAGGACCTCGACCTCACGACCTACGTCGTCCCGATCGAGGACCTCGACCGAAACTCCGTGTGGGTGAGCCACGTCCAGAGCATGTCGCCGGGGTTCCAGGTGGCTTACTCCAACAACCCCCTCGTCATCCGTCTCTTCGAGGAGGCCGGCGTCGAGGTTCGACAGTCCCCCATGTTCCGACGCGACGTCCTCGAGGGCGCCGAGCTGCGCGAGCGCATGATCCACGACCGCGACTGGGAGGCCCTCGTCCCGCCGGCGGTCGTCGAGGTCATCTCGGAGATCGACGGCGCCTCGCGCATCCGACGGATCGCGGAGACCGACTCGAACGGCGAGACGCTGTGACGCCGCTCCTCACGCTACGACTGCCGCTCCTCACGCTGTGACGCCCATCCTTACGCCTCGTCGAGCCGTTTCTCCCACTTCTCGGCGGCCAGCGACTCGCGGGTGATCCCGTCCGGTCCCTGTGCGAGCAGTCGCGTCGCCGCCTCGTCCATCACGTCGGGTTCCAACACCCCGTCTCGCTCGCTCTCGGGCAGGTGGTCCCAAAACCGCGTCTCGACGCGGCCGCCCGGATCGAGACAGTTGACGTTCACTCCGTCGTCGGCCACCTCGTCCGCGAGCGTGCGGGTGAATCCCTCGAGTCCCCACTTCGAGGCGACGTAGGGTCCCCACCCGGCCGACGCCCGCCGTCCCAGTCCCGAGGAGACGTTGATCACGTTGCCGCCGCCGGCGTCGATCATCGACGGCACCGCGTGTTTGACACAGAGGAACACCCCCGTGAGGTTGACAGAGAGGATCGCCTCCCAGTCCTCGAGGTCGACCTCGAGGATCTCTCGTTTCTCGTCGTACAGGCTCAACATCCCGATCCCGGCGTTGTTGACGAGTCCGGTCACCTCGCCGAACGTCTCGAGGCTCCGCGCGACGAGCGCCTCGACCGCCGCCTCGTCGGTGACGTCGGCCGGGACGACGAGCGTCTCGCCCGGAGCGTCCGCCACCTCGTCGGCGACCGCACGGAGGTCCGCCTCGCCGCGCGCGGTGAGGACCACGTTCGCGCCCTCTCGAACGAACCGCTTCGCCATCGAGGCGCCGAGCCCGCGGCTCGCCCCCGTGACGACGACCGTCTCGCCCGCGAGTCGTCCCGTTTCCGTCGATGCCCGTCCGTCGGACTCCGATCGCGTCATACTCCCCGGTGGAGGCGTCCACCTAAAAGGATGCGGGCGTCGAGTCGGCGCCTGCAGACTGCCTCGACTCAGACCGCCTCGATCGATTCGATCAGGCGGCACTTCCGGCAGACCTCGCGGCTGGTGGTCGAGCCGCACTCGACGCACTCGCCGAGCGCGGTCCCCTCGTCGTCGCCGTCCTCGCGGTAGCGCTCGGCGACGATCCCCGCGAGCTCCTCGTAGCCCGCCATGATCGAGTGGCGCGTTCCCGGGTGGGACTCCTCGAGATCGTGGAGGAGGGACTGGATCTCGCCGCGGTAGGCCTCCTCGGCGTGGGGACACTCCGCCATGTGTGCGGGTAGATCCCGCAGGTGACAGTAGAGGGCGACCTCCCGCTCCGGGACGTCCCGGAGGGGCTTTGCGCGCGGGACGAAGTGGTCCGACTCCGCCCGGTGTCCGCCGTTTGTCGTTCCTCCATCGGAGCTCGCTTCCGCCCCCCGCTCGTCGAAGGGGCCGAGCGACGCGTCGAAGTGTTTCGCGACCTGTCGGACGTCGCCCTCGAGGAAGTTCATGAGCGCGGTCTGGGCCTCGTCGTCGAGGTTGTGGCCGGTGAGAAGCTTGTCGGCGCCGAACTCCTCGGCGTACGTCTCGAGCAGGTCGCGACGGAACACCCCGCAGTAGGCGCAGGCGGCCATGTTCTCGGGGTCCGTCTCGACGACGTCGTCCATCTCGACGCCGAACTCCTCGGCGTAGGAGACGACCTCGTGGCGCATCCCCAGGTCCTCGGCCAGTCGCTCGCAGGCGTCGAGGCTCTCGTCGCGGTACCCCTCGATCCCCTCGTGGATCGTGAGCGCGAGCATCTCCACGCGCGGGTCCCGCCCGAAGGTGTCGTCGAGGATCGACGCGAGGACGACGCTGTCCTTGCCGCCCGAGAGGCCGATCACCCACCGGTCCGGGTCCTCCGGCGTCGCGTCCGGATCGAGGAGGGAGTCCTCGCGGACCCGGCGGCGGACGCGCTTTTCGACCGACCGGCAAAAGTGGTCCTCACAGAGGTGGGCGCCGGAGTAGGCGGCGTGCATGACGGCGTCGGCACCGCACTTGTCGCAGTCCATCGCGAGTTGGTTGTCGACCCGGCGGGATACGGGTTTCGGGGTCGGATCGGCGCGTGCTCCCACCGCGATCCCCGTCGGATACACGCCCTCCGAACCAGGACGATTTATGCGCGTGCCGGTCCCACCCGGGCACATGCAGATCAAATCCCGTCACCACCTCCGCAGCGACGACATCGACGCGATCCGCGAGGCGCTCGCCGAGGGACTCGGCGTCGAGATCGACGGCGACGCCTTCGAGCTGGTCGAGCTGGTCGACTCGCCGTTCGATCTCGTCCTCGTCGACGGCGAACCGCTCGTCTTCTACGCCGACGACGAGCCGTTCCTCACGGTCCGCGGCGCCAACGCGACCGATCCCGACTCGGGGGTCGTCACGGTCGACGCCGGCGCGATCTCCTTCGTCTCGAACGGTGCCGACGTGATGCGGCCCGGAATCGTCGAGGCCGACTCCGACATCGAGGCCGGCGACCTCGTGGCGGTCGCCGAGGAGACCCACGGGAAGGTGCTCGCGATCGGACGCGCCCTCGTCGACGGCGGGGAGATGGTCGGCGAGGAGGGGAAGGTCGTCGAGTCGGTCCACCACGTCGGCGACGACCTCTACGAGTTCGACGTCTGAGGCGGTCGTTACGCGTTCGACGTCCGGGGCCGCTACGCGTTTGGCGTTGGACGCTCGCCTACCACTCGCGGACCGCCCCGTGTTACTAGGACAACATCTCGAGGAGCGTCGCGGGCGCGGAGAAGGAGACAGGCACGTCGCGCTCCCGTACCGGTCGCCGGCCCATCCGAGCGACACGATGCCGTCCGCCCCGCGAAACGAGCGGGACGCCCGTGCCCTCGGCGCGTTCCGTCACACCTTTGCGCCGCCGCCCCGTTATCGTGATCGATGGAGTACCTGCCACGTCGGGTCGCGCTCGTCGACGAGCGGCTCGAGGAGGTCATCGCGGGGATCGAGCCCCCGGAGCTTCGCGAGGAGCTCGAACACGTCGTCCTCGCCGGCGGCAAACGCGTCCGACCGGCGGTGACGATCCTCGCGTGCGAGGCGGTCGGGGGGGACCCCGACGACGCCGTCGACTTCGCGGCCGGGATCGAGCTGGTTCACAACGCCTCGCTCGTGGTCGACGACATCATCGACCGGTCGGCGGTCCGTCGCGGAACGCCCTCGGCGTGGGCCGAGTACGGTCACGGTCCGGCCATCGTCGCCTCCGACGGCCTCCTCGGCGAGGCGTTCGCGCTGTTCTCCTCGAACGAGCGTGCCATGGGGATCGTCGCGGAGGCGATGGTCGAACTCGGCGAGGGCGAGGCCGTCGAGCTCGTCGATCGGCCGACCGACGAGGCCGCCTACAAGTCGCTGGCGCGCAAGAAGACGGGGGCGCTCTTTCGAGCCGCGGCGGAACTCGGCGCGGTCGCCGCGGCGGCCGACCCGTTCGTGGTGGAGTCGTTCGGGGAATACGCCGAGCGCGTCGGCGTCGCCTTCCAGATGCGCGACGACGTACTCGATGCGACCGCCGACCCGGACGCGCTCGGCAAGCCGACCGGCCAGGACGCGGAGATGGACCGGCCCTCCGTCGTCCAGGTCACCCGACTCACGCCGGCGGAGGCCAACGAGGAGGCACGGGCGCAGTCGGACGCGGCCCTCTCGGCGCTCGATGCGACCGACCTCCCCGACACGGAGGCGATGCAGTACCTCCGCGACCTCGCCGAGTTCGTCGTCGTTCGCGAGCGGTGACCGGTCGTCGGCGTCTCGCCGGTGTTGTCCCGGCTCCGACGATCGTCGATCGGGCGCGTGTCGGGCTGTCCCCGAGCGCGCTCCGGTCCGCCGCGTCGATCCCGTGATGACCACGACTGTGGATCTATTCACCCGATACACACATCGATATATTCATACATACGCAATCTCGAACGTCGATATGAACCGCGCAGAGAAGGCCGCCCTCCAGCTGCAGGCGGTCGCCGTCCTCCGCATGTTGAAACGGACGCGGACCTACGACGAGCTATCGGATCTCACCACCCTGCCCGCGGGCGATCTCAACCGCTACGTCAACGGCCACGTGCTCCCCGGCGCCGACCGTGCACGCGAGATCGTCGAGGGGATCGGTCGGGAGGCGCTCGCCGACGAGCTGCGCGCACGGACCGAGATCGACGAGGAGGGCTACGTCGACAACTCCCGGGTCGTCTTCGACCAGTCGTTCCTCGACCTCGTCGCGCCGGTGGCCGCGGAGTCGTTCGCCTTCGACGCCCCGGACGTCGTGTTGACCGCGGCGACGGACGGGATCACCCTGGGAGCCGCGATGGCGTCCTTCTTCGACGCCGACCTCGCGTACGCGAAGAAGTCGAAGGAGACCGCGGTCGAGGAGTTCATCGAGTCCAGACAGCGGCTCGCTTCGGGGATCGAGTTGACCTACTACCTGCCCGCGAGCTCCATCGGCGCCGGCGACACCGTCCTGATCGTCGACGACCTCATTCGGTCCGGGGAGACCCAGGAGCTCCTCTTGGACATCGCCTTGCAGGCCGACGCCGACGTCACCGGCGTGTTCACCCTCATCGCCGTCGGCGGCGAGGGGCTCGAGCGCGCCCGCGAACTCACCGACGCGCCGGTCGGCGCGCTGGAACGCTTCGAGTAGGTCGCCGGTCGCGTCGAGTCGGTTCCCGTCGGACGCTTCGGATCGATTCCGGTCGGGCGGTTCGAATGGTTCCGGTCGGGCGGTACATTCCTCCCAGTATTGTGCGGCCGTGATCAACGCCTTCAGTAACGCTTATAGGTCGATCGTGAGAGATGCACAACCATTCAATGGGTTTCACAGACACGCTCGCCGATCGATTCGACGTCGCGGCACGCGGGTCCGACGTCCGGACGGAAGTGATCGCGGGGATAACCACCTTCCTCGCGATGTCGTACATCATCGTCGTCAACCCGTTCATCCTGGCGGAGGCGATCGAGATACCCGGATACGAGTTCTTCGAGGTCGTCCAGATGATCGCGATCGCGACCGTCCTCTCCTCGGCGGCCGCGACGCTGGTGATGGCCTTCTACGCCAACCGTCCGTTCGGACTCGCTCCCGGAATGGGGCTCAACGCCTTCTTCGCCTTCTCGGTGGTTCTCGGGCTGGGGATCCCGTGGCAGACGGCCCTCGCCGCCGTCTTCGCCGAGGGCGTTCTGTTCATGCTTCTCACGGCCGTCGGCGCGCGTAAGTACGTGATCCAGCTCTTTCCGGAGCCGGTGAAACGCGCGGTCGGCGCCGGTATCGGCCTGTTCCTGCTCTTCATCGGACTCCAGGAGCTGCAGGTCGTCGTTCCCGACGAGGCGACGCTCGTCACCCTCGGCGGCGTCTTCGGGAATCCGTGGGCGATCCTCGGCGTGTTCGGGCTCGTCCTCACCTTCTCCCTGTGGGCCCGCGGCGTCACCGGATCGGTCGTCCTCGGCATCCTGGCGACGTCGATCGTCGGCTGGGGGCTGACGCTCGGCGGCGTCTTCGAACGGGGCGTCGTCACGCCGGAGTCCCTTCCGTCCGCCCAATACGACATCACGCCGCTCGCCGGCGCGTTCCTCGACGGGCTCGCCGACATCGAGCCGTTCACGTTCGTATTGGTCGTGTTCACCTTCTTCTTCGTCGACTTCTTCGACACCGCCGGAACGCTGATCGGGGTCTCACAGTACGGCGACTTCCTCGACGAGGACGGCGACCTGCCCGAGATGGAGAAGCCGCTGATGGCCGACGCGGTCGGGACGACGGTGGGCGCCATGCTCGGCACCTCGACGGTGACGACCTACATCGAGTCCTCGACGGGCGTCGAGGAGGGCGGCCGGACCGGCCTCACCGCGCTCGTCGTCGCGCTCGGCTTCCTCGCGTCCCTCGTGTTGATCCCGGTCGTGGCGGCGATCCCCGGATACGCCTCCTTCATCGCGCTCGTCGTCGTCGGCGTGATGATGCTGCAAGGGCTCACGGAGGTCGACTGGGACGACCCCGCGTGGGCCGTCTCGGCGGGCCTCACCGTCACCGTGATGCCGTTCGCCTACTCGATCGCGGACGGTCTGGCGGCCGGCATCGTCGCGTACCCGATCATCAAACTCGCGGTCGGCGAACCCACGGACGTCTCGCTCGGACAGTACCTACTCGCCGCGTTGGTGGCCGCCTACTACGTCCTTCAGACGAGCGGCGTGATTCTGTAGGCTCTCGTCTCGACCCCGCGTCGGCGTTCCCCGACGTACCACGACCGTTAACCGATCGGCGCACGTACACCTCGTCGATGTCGAACATCGTTCTGTACGAACTCGAGGGCTGTCCGTACTGTGCGAAGGTCAAACAGAAGCTCGCGGACCTCGATCTCGAGTACGAATCGCGGATGGTCCCGCGCTCGCACGCCGAACGCGAGGAGGTCGAGGCGGTCAGCGGCCAGACCGGCGTGCCCGTCCTCGTCGACGAGGACCACGGCGTCGAGGGCATGTCGGAAAGCGACGACATCGTCGCCTACCTCGAGGAGACCTACGGCGAGGCGGCCTGATCGTCGTCGGATCATCCGTTCGACGTCCTCGAGGATCACCCGCTCGACGTCCTCGAGGCTCGATCGATCGACGTCCTCGGACGAACCCGGCCGGCCTCGACCACTCGAGTCGTCGATCGAGCGTGTGTTCCTCGCTCTCCGAGCCGAATACAAACCACGAACGATCACTCTATACGGATAGTTCTCACTTGATGGGAACCGTTCTCCGTATATAAGTCCGATTCCGCCGTATTTTCATCCGTAAGGAGGCAAAAAAACATGTCCACACAGGATGCACGCGGCTACCGCGTGCCGAAACTCGACGACGTGGGACCGAAACCCGAGTGGTTCGCCGTGGGGCTCCGGCTCGCGATGGGTTGGATCTTCATCACGGCCGGCCTCGGGAAGCTCCTCGAGGGCTTCACCGCCCAGGGGTACCTCGCGAACGTCGACCCGGCGAGCCCCCTGAGCGGGGTCTACGGCGCGATGGCCGCGAGCCCGGCCGTCATCGCCACGGTCGACGTCGCCGTCCCCGTCGGCCAGGTCCTGATCGGGACCGGACTGATCGTCGGCGGGCTCGTCCGCCTGGCGGCGTTCTTCGGCGCGATCCAGTCGCTGGCGTTCTACTTCGGCAACTGGGACATGGCCGGCGCCTACGACGTCCTCACGGGCTTCGTCACCTCGGAGCTCGTCTACGCGCTCGCCTTCCTCACGGTCGCGGCGTACGGGGCGGGCCGGTACTACGGCGCCGACCGGTTCATCGAGCGCTACGAGGTCGACGGCGAGCCGCTCGTCGAGCGCTACCCGCGGCTCCGGTACGTGCTCGGGTGAAGGGCGCGCTCGGGTGAGACACGTGCTCGAGTAGGAAACGCACTCGGATGCGGTTCGAGGCTCACGCCTCGGCCGGCTTCTCCGCGCGCTCCTCGATCAGCTCGCGGATCGCATCGGGGTCGTCCATCTCCGCGAGCTCCTCACAGGAGACGAGCCCCGTGCCGTCGACCTGCTCGCGCTTGCGCCTGTTCTCCGTGAAGTAGACGGAGCGCGTTTGGGCGACCGTGCCGATCGAGGACATGATCCGTGCACGCTTTTCGGCCGCCTCCGTGAACGTCGAGTGCCCGGTGAGCACCCGCATCTCGGGGCCGTCGTCCTCCGAGACCGCCTTGAAGGGCGCCCGGGCGGTCGGGTGAACCGTGAACCCGGCGGCGGTGAGCACGTGGAGGACGTGTTCGTCGTCGGGGTCGGCGTCCGGCGCCGACGGCGTCGGATCCGCCTCGCGAACGTCGTCAGCTCCCTCGAGTACCCGGACGGGATCGGAGAACGGTTGCTCGAAGATCTCCTCGAGCTGGATCGCGACCTCGACGGAGGCGTTCATCCCGTCCTCGTACTTCGAGACCGTGCGTCGCGAGACGCCCAGTTCCGTGGCCAGCCGGCCGAGCGACCAGCCGCGCTCCTCGCGCTCGTCGGCCAGCAGGTCGCCGTCGAGGCTGACGTAGAGCCCGCCGGGGGCCGCATAGATGAGCGGCGGGACCTCCTCGACGAAGAGGTCGTAGGCGGTATCCGGGTTCACCACCGGCACGCCGTGCCGGAAGTAGACGACGCCGGGCTTGAGGTCCTCGTCGCGAGTCCGCAGCCCGATGAGCATCGGCGTCGCCTCCAGGTACTCGCCGAGCCGGCGCAGCTCCGCGCCGGTTTCGGCGTCGAGCGCGTCGATGTTGGCCAGGATCTTCAAAAGCAGCAGGTCCTCGCCGCGGCGGGCCGCCAGGTCGAAGCTCTTGGGTCGAACCGCACAGCGATCGCTGACGAGGAACTCCGCGTCCTCCAACATCGCCGTGAGGTTCTCGACCAGCGCTGCCCGTGACATGGACGAAAATACCCATTCGGTACGTAAATACGTTGTGCCGGAATGCCCGGTTCGACGCGTCGCTATCCCGCGGTTTCGATCCGCGGCGGGGACGTCGCCTTTCCACGGCGTTGATTTCGGCCGCCCGCGGCGTGGACGTCGACCGCCCGTAGTGTGGACTCGACCGCCCGCGGTGTTGGACATCGATCACCCGCAGTGTGGACTCGACCGCCGTTCGTCGGAGTCGCGGACGACTCGGGGACGACGAGTCCGCATCACAATTAACCATGTGGCGCAAATACGGCGAGTCGAATGACACCGACCGAGATCGGCATCCGGCTGTTCGCCGGGATCCTCCTCATCCTCGCGAACGGGTTCTTCGTCGCGATCGAGTTCGCGTTGACGCGCGTTCGGCAATATCCGGAATCGGAGTTCGACACCCCCGCTCTCCGCCGAGCGTGGGAGATGACCCAGGATCTCGAGATCTATCTCACGAGCTGTCAGGTCGGGATCACCGCCTCGAGCATCGCGGTCGGTATCGTCGCGGAGCCCGCCCTCGCCGCGCTCTTCGAGCCGTTCTTCGCCGGCGGCGTGTTCGCGTCGATCGGCGCCGGCGGCCTCATCGCGTTCGGGATCATCAACCTCCTGCACCTCACCCACGGCGAACAGACGCCGACCTACCTCGGCGTCGAGCGCTCGAAGTTCGTGTGTCGGTACGGGGCGCGTCCGCTCTACTGGTTCGCGTGGCTCATCTCGCCCGTGATGCGGATCGGCGATTCGGTGGCCAAGGCGACCCTGCGGTTGTTCGGCGTCGAGATGACCGGCGCGTGGCTCGAGACGGAGACCGACGTCATCGAGTCGCGCGCGGACCTCCGCAACCGCCTCGGGTCGCTTCTCGACGAGGGCGATCTCCCCTCGGAACGGCGCGAGGAGGTGCTCAACGCGCTCGACGTGGACGAGCGGCTCGTCGAGGAGGTGATGGTCGACGTCGAGGACGTCGTCGCGATCTCGACGGCCGCCTCGATCGAGGAGAACTTCGAGCGCATCCGACGGACGCCCCACTCCAGATTCCCGCTGATCGGCGAGGACCCCTCCGACCTGCGCGGCGTCGTGTACGCCCCCGCGATCTTGAACCACGTGGACGACCTCCAGGACGGCTCCGTGTCGTTCGCGGACATCGCGGCCCCGCCGATGACGATCCCGGCCGGGACGAGCCTCAGCGAGGCCTTCGACCGGTTTCAGGAGAACCGACAGGAGCTCGCGCTCGTCTTCCGCGACGACGAGGCGATCGGACTGATCACCGCGACGGACGCGCTGGAGGCCGTGATGGGACAACTCGAGGACCCGCTCGATCGGGCGTGGGGTGACGACTCGAACGGCTCCGACGATCCGGCAGATCTGGGCGATCCGGTCGATTCGAGCGATCCTGACGATGCGGACTCGACGTGACGCTCCGGTCGCCGCCGCGAAACCGGCTTATTCTCCGAAGACGAACCGGGCCACGTGACCATCGTCGGCGTCGACGACACCGACTCCCGTTCGCTCGGGATGTGTACGACCTACCTCGCGACCCGGCTCGCGGAACGGATCCGCGAGCACGGTGGAACCGTCGAGCGACGGCTCCTGATCCGTCTCAATCCCGCAATCGAACACAAGACCCGGGGCAACGCGGCCCTCGCGCTTCACACCGACATGCCCGCCGCCGACGCCTTCGCGCTGGCCCGCGAGGAGATCGACGCACGGTCGATCGGCGATGACCCGCGGACCTCGCCCGGGGTCGTCGTCGCCGACGTCGCGGTCGCGGACGCCGGCACGATCGGCCCCTCGGAGGAGGGCCGATCCGCGGACGAGCGACGCGGGATCCCCCCCGCGGTTGCCGAGTTCGCCGAGGACGCACTCCGACGGCGTCACGACCTCGACGACGCCCTCTCTTTGATCGACTCGCATGGAATGTTCCACGCCGGGTTCGCCGCCGAGGGGTGTGATACCGAGGGGCGCGGGCGGATCGGCGCGCTCGCGGCGGTCGGCGCGTTCGCCGCTTTCGAGGAGTGGACCCACGAGCACATCGCCTATCGCGAGTTCGACCGGTGTGGCACGCCGAGGTCGGTCGACGTCGACTCCGTTCTCGAGGCGGCCGACTCCGCGTATCCGACCGTCTGGGACACCGCCGATCGCGACGCCGGGACGGCCGTCTGCGTCCCGAACGCGCCCGGCCCGATCCTCTACGGGATCCGGGGCGACGACCCCGAGGCGTGCCGCGCGGTGGCGGACCGGATCGACTCCGAGCCGGTGGACCGCTCGGCGACCTTCCTGACGAACCAGGGGACCGACGCCCACCTCGCGTCGGGGTCGATCGGGTCGCTTCGCGACGGCGCGGGCTACCGTGTCGACTGCGTGGTGTGTTCCCCGCCGGAGACCCGGCGCGGCGGCCACGTCTTCCTCGAGGTGACCTCTCCCCGGCTCGCCGACCGGCTCCGTCCGGACTCCCCCGAGTTCGACCCATCGCTCCTCGAATCCGTCACCTCGCCCCCCGCGGACGAGCGGCTTCTCGCCGCCGCCTTCGAGCCCACGAAGCGCTTTCGCGACCGGGTTCGGAACCTCCGGGTCGGCGATCGCCTCACGGTCTGCGGGGAGGTCTCCCGGCGCGAGCGCGGACGGGAAGCGCCGAGCGATTCCGACCGCCCGTCGGACGAATCCGGCCGATCGACGAACGGTCTTGCCCGATCGACGGACGGTCCCGACCGGACGATCAAACTCGAGAAGTTCGCCCTCCGCGACCCGGTCCGGACCGAGCGGGTCAACCCGACGTGTCCGTCCTGCGGCCGGTCGATGGCCTCCGCGGGACGCGACCAGGGGTATCGGTGTCGCGACTGCGGTACCCACGCTGACGAACGCGATCGGCGGCGGATCGATCGCGATCTGAAGCCCGGCTGGTACGAGGTTCCCCCGTGCGCGCGCCGCCACGTCGCGAAGCCCCTCGTTCGCGGCGGGTTCGACGCGTCGATCCATCCGGAGCGGTGATCCGCGTCTACGCGGCGATGATCCGCGTCGACACGGCGTGGCCCGTCCCTCGCTACGCCCGTCCGGTCAGCGGCACGACCACGTCCTCGTCCGGATCGAGGATCCCCCGCTCGCGATACGCTTCGAGGGCCGCGGGCGCGACCGCCGAGGTCGCCTCCACGTCGAACCCCTCCCGCCGGAGCCGTCCGAGCGCCGCTCGGGTGTCGGACTCCGTGACCGCGATCGCGTCGCCGCCCGTCTCCCGGATCGCCTCGATCATTCCGTCGATCCGCGGCGGGTTTTCGATCCGAATCCCCTTCGCGGCGTCGTTGTCCCCGCCCCGGTTCGCGGCGTCCGCGTCGTGTAACTCGCGGACCACCGGTGCGTTTCCGGCCGCCTGTGCGGCCAGCAGCCGCGGCGTCCGGTCGATCCAGCCGGCCTCGCGGAGCCGATCGAACCCGCGATGGGCGCCGAGCAACAGCGTGCCGTGTCCCGCCGGCACCACCACCGCGTCGGGGACCTCCCAACCCGACTGCAACGCGACTTCGTAGGCGAAGCTCGCCGTTCCGGCGTGAAACGCGGGATTCCACGCGTGGCTCGCGTACCAGGCCGACCCCGATTCGACCGCCTCGAGACACGCGTCGGTCGCCGCCCGCCGTTTTCCCTCGATGGGCACGGCGTCAGCGCCGACCCGCTCGATCGCCCGGATCGTCGACGCCGCGGACGACGCCGGGAGGTAGATCTCGGCGTCGATCCCGGCGCGGGCGGCGTAGGTCGCCACGGCCGTTCCCGCGTTCCCCGAGGAGTCCTCACACAGGCGCTCGACGCCGAGCTCCCGCGCACGGGTGAGTATCGTGGTCGCCCCTCGGTCCTTGAACGAGCCCGTGGGGAGGACGTATTCGAGCTTGAACCGGCAGTTCCAGGGCTCGTCGGCCTCCTCGGTCTCCTCGCTTTCGTCTCCAGCCCGGTCGGCGTCGACGATCGGCGTCGGGCCGGCGCCGAAGGTCACGCGATCGTCCGGATCCCCGCCGATCGGGAGGAACTCCTCGAAGGCCCACATACCTGCTCGCACGTCGAACCCGCCCGGATCCGGGGGTGACGGCGACGTTGGGTGGGGATTCGCGTCGAACTCCAGGGGGGACCCGCAACTGCAGCGCCAGCGGTCGAGAAACGTTGCGCCGCAGTCCGGACAGACGAGGGATTCGATGGATTCCGGGGTCGACCCGTCGGCGTCGTCGGGCGGGGACATCAGTACTGGTCCACGTTCGTTCCGATCGAACAGACGTACTCGCCGGCGGCGACCTGCGGCAGTCGCCGCGACCGCCAGAATATCCCGTCGCTGTCGGCCGTCACGCGCGCTTTGCGTTTCCCGAAGACGTCCGTCACCTCGAAGAGCGGGTCGCCGGCGTCGACGCGTCCGCCGAGCTCCTGTTTGAACCGGACGAGCCCGCCGGCCGGCGAGCCGTACTGTTCGAAGCCGCGCGCACGCGTCTGTTCGTTGATCTCGGGCTCCCGATCGAGGAAGCCGTAGTGGCCGAGGACGTTGAAGACGCCCTCGACGCCCTTGCGGATCGACTCCTCGTCCCACCCGATACAGCCGCCGAGCTCCGGGTCGATCGTCGGGATCCCGTCGTTGGGCGCGACCCGAGCGAGCTGGCCGTCCGGCCCCTTCTGGTCGAGGACGTAGCCGCACCCGAAGACCTTCGCGAGACGCAGACAGTCCCCGTGGATCCGGTGGCGCGGCCCACAGCGCACCCGGACCTCGTCGATCATCCGGCTCGTCGAGCCCTGATGGAGGTCGAGGATCAGGTCCGCCCGGGTGGCGGCCTCGTAGGTCGCGTGGGCGATGCGTTCGGTTGCGGTCCCCTCGGCGTCGCCGGGGTACGCCCGATTCATCTTCGTGTCGTCGATCGGGTTTCGGTGTTCGGCGATCTGGAAGGCGTAGTGGTTGACGATCCCCACGACGAGGACCGCCCCCGAGAGTTCGCTCGGATCGATCCGCGGAACCACCCGGTTCACGACGCCGAGGCCGTTGAGCTCGTCGCCGTCGCTCACCGCCTGCACGTAGAGCGTCTTCCCGTCCGCCGCGCCGTTGATGACGGCGACGGGCAACCGGACGGGCGATCCGTCCCGCGCCTCGCCGACCTCGAGTCGCCCCGTGTCCATCCGTCCCGGGGGCGCGCTCGCCGTTCCGAGCGTGAGCATTACCGTAGCCTCGTCGGGAGCCCTCTAAATCGGTTCGATTCGCGTCCGGAACCGCGGGCCATCGCGAGCGAGACGACCACGGATCGTTGCGGGCGAGACGACCGCGGGCCATCGCGAGCGAGACGACCGCGGGCTGCTCGTGCGTCTCGGACCGCTAGTCGGCCTCGATCGCACAGCCCCCCGAGTAGTCGATGCCCTCGATCGTCTCGATCGGGTCCTCCCCGCAGACCGGACACTCGGGGTTTCGCGCGTACTCGACCGTCTCGAAGGTCATGTCCATCGCGTCGTAGAACAACATCCGGCCGACGAGTGGTTCACCCGTCTCGAGCAGGAGCTTCGCCGCCTCCGTCGCCTGGATGCACCCGAGCGTGCCCGGAAGCACCCCGAGCACTCCGGTCGTTGCGCAGTCGGGGACGGTTCCCGGCTCGGGCGCCTCGGGGAAGAGACACCGGTAGCAAGGTCCCTCGGGCACGAGCGTCGTCGCCTGTCCCTCGAACTTGTAGATCGCGCCGTGGGCAACCGGGATCGACTCGAGTCTGGCGGCGTCGTTGACGATGTACCGCGTCCGGAAGTTGTCCGTGCAGTCGACGATCACGTCGTGGCCCGAAAACAGATCGCGGGCGTTGTCGACGTCGAGACGCGTTCGGCGGGTCGTCACCTCGACGTCGGGGTTGAGCGCCTCCACGTACCGCCTCGCGGATTCGGCCTTCGGCTCGCCGACGTCCGCGTCCGTGTGGACGATCTGCCGCTGGAGGTTCGACCGCTCCACCACGTCGTCGTCGACGATCGTCAATTTCCCGACGCCCGCCGCCGCGAGGTACTGGATGACAGGCGCGCCGAGCCCGCCGGCCCCGAGCACGAGGGCCTCGCCCTCGAGCAGCCGTTTTTGCCCCTCGGGGCCGACCTCCTCGAGGATGATGTGTCTGGAGTAGCGATCCAGCTGCGTGGAATCCAACGAGAGGCTCATGGGTCGTCTTCGCCGGTGACGGCCATAAGGCTGCGGGGGCTACGTGATGGAGAACCGCGTTCGCAAAGAGAACCGATCGATCGAAGCTGACCGCGTTCGAAGTCTACTTGCCGCGGCGCCGGTCGCCGCCGATCGACGGCCGGGTGTGTTCGGTACCCTTGCCGCGGGTTCTCTGACCACGGCCCTTGCTGCCGGCGGAGGTGAGACCGCGGAAGGCGCGCCCGCGGTGCTCGTCGGCGCAGATCCAGTTCAGGTCGTCGTCGTTCTCGATGGCGGGATGGGCCGGATCCACGAGGATCACCTCGTGCCACTTCTGGGACCCGTCCTCGCCGACCCAGTAGGAGTTGAGCACGCGCAGGTTGCGGTACTTGCGGGAGGCGCGCTCCTCCGCGATCCGCTGGATCGACTTGCGCCGCGAGAGGCGGTTGACGCCCTGTCGCTTCGAGCGGCGGCCGGCCGTGAACCGCTGCTTCCGAGAGCCGCCCTTGCGGACGCTCACGCGGGCGACGACGATCCCCTGTTTGGCCTTGTAGCCGAGTTCGCGGGCCTTGTCCAGGCGGGTCGGTCGCTCGACGCGCTCGATGGCGCCCTGTTCGCGCCACTCCTGTTTGCGCTGCCACTGTAGCTCGGCGAGTTTCCCCTCCTCCGGGGACCGCCAGGCCTCCTTGATGTGCGAGTAGAAGCTTCGTGCCATGGTGTGTCCACGGACGTTTTCGATTCAGTCCCGGCGGCGAACCGCCGCGGAACCACATTTCGTCCCGTCCCCGGCGAGGCCGGGCGGCGGGTGCCCGCTGGACGTCCGACCAGCGAGTTGTCGCCACTACCGTACGCCCCCGGTTAAAAACGTCGTTTGCCGGTCGCCGTGCGGCCACATCCCATGGACGCCACGAAGGCGAGCCGACCTCCCGACCAGTCCAGATCGACGATCGTCGATCCCCGATCACGTCGTAAACCAACACTCTAAAGTAGGTTTACGAGAACGCCACGGACATGTCCACACGGACCGAATCGGTCGACCTCGTCGGCGACGAGACGACGCGGAATCTCGCCCGCTGCGCGCTGATCGCGGCTCTGGTCGGCGCGTTCGCCTACGTATCGTTCCCCTTCCCGCTCTCGCCCGCCCCGGTCACCCTGCAGGTGCTCGGCGTCTTCCTCGCCGGCATCCTGCTCGGTCCGGTCTGGGGGCCCGCGGCGCTCGTGATCTACCTGGCCGCCGGCGCGGTCGGCGCGCCGATCTTCCAGGGCGGCGGCGCCGGGTTCGGACACCTCGTCGGCGCGACCGGCGGGTACCTCCTGTCCTACCCCGTCGCCGCCGGCCTCGTCGGACTTCTCGTTCACCGGGGTTCCGAGCTCCGAGATCTCGATACCGTCGGCCTTTCCACCCTGGTCGGCGCCATGGTCGCCGGCACGGTCGTGATCTACGCGTTCGGCGTGGTCGGCCTGATGTTGGTCCTCGGGCTCGGGCCGGTCGAGGCGTTCCTCCAGGGGGCGCTGTTCTTCATTCCGGCCGAGGCCGCGAAGATCGCCGCCGCCGTCGGCGTCGTCCGATCGGAGGCGATCGCGGCGCGATGAGGACGCAGCTGGCCTTTTCGGCCCAGGAGGACCCGACGCCGTGATCGAGGTCGATTCCGTCCGGGTCGACTACGACGGCGTCCCCGCCGTCGACGACGTCTCCCTCGACATCGCCGACGGCGAGTCCGTCGTGATCGCCGGCGCGAACGGCTCGGGAAAGACCAGCCTCGTCCGAACGTTCAACGGGCTCGTCTCGCCCGATTCCGGGGAGGTTCGCGTCGACGGAACGGCGGTTCAAGCCGATCTCGCCGCGGCCCGCCGCGCCGTCGGGATGGTGTTTCAACACCCGCGCGACCAGATCGTCGCCGCCACGATCGGCGCCGACGTCGCGTTCGGCCCCGAGAACCTCGGACGTGATCGCGCGGAGATCGACCGGCGCGTCGATCGTGCGCTCTCGGCCGTCGGACTCGACGGTCGACGCGAGGACCGCGTCGACGCGCTCTCGGGCGGCGAGCGCGCGCGGGTCGCGATCGCCGGCGCGCTCGCGATGGAGCCGTCCCACCTCGTCCTCGACGAGCCGTTCTCGGGGCTCGACGAGCCCTCCCGCCGATCCGTGCGCTCCCGCCTCGCGGAACTCCGGCGGAACGGGACGAGCCTCGTGATCGTCACCCACGACCTTCGCGACCTCGAACCGCTCGTCGATCGCGTCCTCGTCCTCTCCGACGGTCGACTCGTCGCGGACGATCCGCCCGAGGGGGCGGCGGAGGCGCTCTCGCGGTTCGACGTGCGGGTGCCCTCGGGTTGGCCGAGGTCGGCCGGGGTCGGGAACGGGGACCGGGACGAAGACGCGAGTGGTGGCTCGATCGCAGATACGTCGACACCGGAGCCATCGGCGCCGGACCCGGGCCCGGACTTGGACGGGGCGTCGTGACCGTCGCGTACGTTCCGGGGGAGTCGCCGGCCCACCGGCTCGACGCCCGCGTCAAACTCCTCGTGCAGGTCGGCTTCGCCGCGGCGGCGTACGCCCACACGACGCCGCGTGGGCTCGCGGTCCTCACGATCCTCGCGGTCGGCTGCGTGTGGGCCGCCGGCGGTACCGTTCACGAGATGGCGTGGGGATTCCGATGGGCGGCGCCCGTGTTGCTCGTCGCTCCGATCGTCGCGGGGGCGACCCTCGGCACGCCGTGGTTTCGACTCGAACGCGCCCTCTCGACCGGGCTCGCGAGCTACCGGGTGGCGATCGTCCTGCTCGTCGCCGGCGCCTACGTCCGGTCGACGCCAGTTCGCGAGTCGCGGGCCGCGATCCAGCGTCTTGTCCCGGGACGTGCGGGGCGATCCCTCGGGATCGGGATCTCGCTCGTCTTCCGGTTCCTCCCGCTTCTTCGCCGTGAGCTCGCGAGCGCCCGGAACGCCCTCCACTCGCGGTGTGGCGACGCCCGCTCCCTCCCCGAGCGGATGCGGATCGTGGCCGTCGCCGGACTGAACCGGGCCTTCGATCGCGCCGACCGGCTCGCGCTCGCGTTGAACGCCCGGTGTCTCGCCTGGAACCCGACGCTCCCGCCCGCCAAGTTCGGTCGTCTCGACGCGCTGGCGACGCTTCTGGCGGCGGGACTCGTTCTATCGGCCCTTCTCCCGTGGGTTTGAGCGTGCTCCCTCGTGGACGACGTCGACGGGACGATCGATCTCTCTGCGGTGGCAAGATTTAACCGACGAACCGCGGACCTTCATCCATGCTGCCACTGCAGGCCACCCGGGAGACGTTCTGGACGATCTCCCCGACCGGCAAGGCGGTCTTCTACGTCCTCGCCGCCGCCGCGATCGCTGTCCTCCTCTACGGCGTCTACGCGCGGTTCGCGCGGTACGCCGCGGGCCGATCCGATCCGATCGACCGGCTCTCCTCGCTCCCCGAGCGAACCCTGGCCGCGACCCGGATCGTGGCGAGCAACGAGGGGCAGTTCGACTGCGACCTCTACGCCGGACTCATGCACACCTTCGTCATGTGGGGCTTTCTCGTCCTCCTCATGGCGACGACGATCCTCTTCGTCGACATGGACGTCTACGGGCCCATCACGGGCGACTCCTTTTGGGTCGGCGGCTTCTACCTCGTCTACCAGTTCGCCGTCGACGCCTTCGGCCTGCTGTTCGTCGTCGGGATCTCGATGGCCCTCTGGCGGCGCTACGCGACGCGATCCGACCGGCTGTGGGGGAAACACACCTCGCTCGAGGACGACGCGTTCGTCTGGAGCCTCCTTCTGCTCGGCGTCGGGGGGTTCATCGCGGAGGCCGTCGCCATCGTCGGCCAGCCCGCCCGCGCCGGCGAGTCGGTCAGTTTCGTGGGGATGGCGATGGCGACCGGCCTTCTGGAACTCGGGCTCACGCCCGCCGGGGCGGCCGCGATCTATCCCCTCGTCTGGTGGCACCACGCCCTGCTCGCGCTCGCGTTCGTCGCGTGGATCCCCTACGCCAAGCCGTTCCACATGCTCTCGTCGTTCGCGAACGTCGTGGTCAGGGACGAGGACGCCGGCGCGCGCCTGCCGAACGTCCCGGCGGACCTCGATCACACGAACGCCGAGTCCCTCGAGGACTTCACCTGGAAGGAGCTGCTCGACCAGGACGCCTGCACCAAGTGCGGGCGGTGCTCCTCGGCGTGTCCCGCGAAGGCCTCCGGGCGAAACCTCGACCCCCGCGACGTCATCCTCGATCTGAAGGCGTACCGCGAGTCCCGCGAGGACGATCCCGTGATCGGCCGCCCCGCGAACGCCGTCCCGGGAGCGAACGGCGACGCCCCGGCGTCCGCGGACGGCGACGGCGACGACGGGACGGTCCCGATCGTCGCCGAGGAGGGCGGCGTGATCGACGCCGAGTCGATGGAGTCGTGTATGGCCTGTCTGGCCTGCATGGACGCCTGTCCCGTCGAGATCGACCACCTCTCGACGTTCACCCGGCTCAACCGTCAGCTGGTCGACGAGGGGGCGGTCGACCCGAACCTGCAGGGTGTCCTCGAGGACGCGATGCGGACTGGCAACACCTTCGGCGAGCCGGCGGACGCCCGCGGCGAGTGGACCGAGGACCTCCCGTTCGACGTCGCCGACGCGCGCGAGCGCGAGGTGGAGTTCCTCTGGTACGTCGGCGACTATCCGAGCTACGACGACCGCAACCGGAAGGTCGCTCGCGCGCTCGCCAGGCTGTTCGAGGCCGCCGACGTCGAGTTCGGCATCCTCTTCGACGACGAGCGGTACGACGGCAACGACGTCCGGCGGCTCGGCGAGGAGTTCCTCTACCTGGAGCTGGCGGGCCACCACGTCGAGACGTTCGCTGACTGCGAGTTCGAGACGATCGTCTGTACGGACCCCCACTCGTACAACACGATGAAAAACGAGTACCCCGAGCTCGACTTCGCCGAGTTCGCCGACGATCCGATGATGCCCTTCGACCGGGAGGAGCCGTGGAACGCCGACGGCGAGATCGACGTGAAACACTGGACGCAGGTGGTCGAGGAACTCGTTGCGGACGATCGCCTCGGACTCTCCGGCGACGAACTCGACTACACCGTGACCTACCACGATCCCTGTCACCTCGGGCGGTACAACGACGAGTACGAGGCGCCTCGAGAGCTGATCCGGGCGACCGGCGCCGACCTCCACGAGATGCCGCGCTCGCGTGCGGACTCGTTCTGCTGTGGCGGCGGCGGTGGCGGCCTCTGGACGGAACACGACGAGGAGACGAAGCCGAGCGAGGAGCGCCTCCGGGAGGCGACCGAGGACACGGACGCGGGCGCCGCCGTCGAGAAGTTCGTCGTCGCCTGTCCGATGTGTACGACGATGTTCGAGGACGGGCGAAAGACCGGGGGCTTCGAGGACGACCTGGAGATCGTCGACGTCGCGGAGCTGCTCCTCGAGGCGCTCGAGGTCTCGGACACGCTCGATCCCGTCGCCGCCGATGACGCGGACGGGACGGCGGGCGCGACCGCCGCGGACTAGCTGCCCTTATCCAACGATCCCCTCGATCCGTTCGAGCGCCGTCTCGACGTCCCCGCGGTCCACGTCGAGGTGGGTGGTGAACCGGACCGTCCGCCGGCCGAACTCGACGCATCCCACGCCGGCGTCCGCACAGGCGCTCGCGAACTCCGCGGCCGTGCGTCCGGCCCCCTCGACGTCGACCACGACGATGTTCGTGTCGGGATCCGACGTCGAGAGGCCCGGTAGCTCCTCGAGCCCCTCGGCAAGCCGGGCGGCGTTGGCGTGGTCGTCGGCGAGCCGGTCGACGTTCTCGAGCGCGCAGAGGCCGGGGGCCGCGATCATCCCGGCCTGGCGCATCCCGCCGCCGAACAGCTTGCGGACCCGCCGCGCCTCCTCGATGAACGCCGCCGGCCCCGCGAGCATCGACCCGACGGGCGCGCCGAGTCCCTTCGAGAGACAGAACATCACGCTGTCGACGCGCTCGAGCAGGTCGGACGCGTCGACGTCCAGCGCAACCGCCGCGTTGAATATCCGAGCTCCGTCGACGTGTACCGGAACGGCGTGGTCGTGGGCGGCCGTCGCGGCCGCGTCGATCGCCGATTTCCCGATCGCGGCCCCGCCGCGGTAGTTGTGCGTGTTCTCGAGGGCGCACAATCCCGTGCCGGGACGGTGCAGGTCGCGTTCGACGATCCCCTCGCGAACCTGGTCGGGCGTCGGCACGCCCCGATCGCCGGCGTCGATCGGGCGCGTCTGGACGCCCGAGAGGCTCGCGGCGCCGCCGAGCTCCCACCGGTAAATGTGCGACTCGCGCTCCACCAGCAGCTCGTCGCCGGGTTCCGCGTGCGTGTGGACCGCGATCTGGTTGCCCATCGTGCCCGAGGGAACGTAGAGGGCGGCCTCCATGCCGACCATCTCCGCCGCGCGGGACTCGAGTTCGTTCACCGTCGGGTCGTCGCGGTAGACGTCGTCGCCGACGTCGGCGACCGCGGCCGCCTCGCGCATCGCCGTCGAGGGCGTCGTCACCGTGTCGGACCGGAGGTCGACGTCGAGATCCGAGCTCATGTCCGTCGGTTCGTCCACACGGGCTTATCGATACCGGACAGGGGAGCGTCGCGTTGATCGGCCGTCGCTACACCGTCTCACACGACCGGATCCGTCCCCAGATCGACCGCCGATCGGCGACGAACCGGTAGCCCCGCTCCCGAAGCGTCGACCACCCCGGAACCCGGCGTGCGACGTTGACGGCCGCTCGCCATCCGGGGCCGAAACGGGCTACGACGCGCTCGAGAGCCTCGCCGCAGGAGTAGACCGCCTCGTCGGTCAACAGGTGCATGCACGACTCGTAGTTCCCGGGCAGCCGCGCCCGCTGGTCGGGCGAGAGTTCGCCGAACCCGACGGGTTCGAACTCGCCGTGGCGGACCGCGATCCGGACACACCACTTGCAGAACCCGCAGTCGTCGTCGTAGACGAGACGAGGCGTCGCCATGTCCCCGCTTGGCCGGGCATCGGCTTGGGCGTTTGGCTTCCCGGCGGCCACCGATCCGTCCCCTCACGTGGTCCGGCCCTATCGCCGCACGGCGGCGACCACGAGGTAGACGAACGGCGTGTCCGCCACCGCGATCAGCAGCTTGAGGAGGTACTGGCCGAGGATCAACGAGACGACGATGGCCGTCGGCAGCGCGTCCCCGATGCCGAAGTAGGTCGGCGCCACCACGAAGGCGACGCCGACGAAGATGACCGTGTCGATCGCCTGGCTCGTCGCGGTCGACGCGAGGTTTCGCAGCCACAGGTGGGCCCCGTCGGTCCGATCGCGGAGCGCGTGGAAGACGAGCACGTCCCAGTTCTGGCTCACGAGGTACGCGAGCAGACTCCCGGCCACGATGTTGGTCGCCGGCGCGAGCGCCGACTCGAAGGTCGCCGCGAACTCCGGGTTCTGTGCGGGCGCCGCGATCGTCGACCAGACGAGCGCCAACACGACGAAGTTCATCGCGAACGCGACGTTGACCATCACCTGCGCCGCGCGCCGCCCGTACAGCTCGGCGTAGCAGTCCGAGGCGAAGAACGTGAGCGCGTACGCGAGCGCCGCCCCCGGCAGCAGGATCTCCGGACCGACCCGCGGGACCGCGACCGGAAGCGGGATCGCGAGGAGCTTCGCCGCCGTCAGCTGGGCGGTCACCAGCGCGGTCACGAACAGCGCGAGCAGGCTCACCCGTCCGATCGCCCGGCGGCCGGTCGGGTCCTCGGACGCCACAGCGCCCGGGCTAGACATCCTCGCCCCCGTCGTCCGTTCCGTTCGCGTCGGGCGTTCCGTCTCCCCGTTCGTCCTCGTCCAGCCGCCCGTGTCGTTCGTCGATCTCGTCGAGCCGGTCGAGCGTCTTGCGGATCGACGCGCGGACCGCGTCGCTTCGGTTCACGAACTTGCCGTCGTCGCCGACGTGTCGATCGAGATCGTTCAACAGCTCCTCGGGAATGTCCACGCTCACCTTGGGCATCGTTGGTCTCGAGAGTCGTTCGGGGACTCCCGGTTATATATGCTTCCAAGGCTCCTCGAGTAATATCAATTCACGCGCTCGCCGCGATCGACGTTCCGGAGGGGATCCGGGGCGTTCGAACGCCGTCTCCGCCGGACGGGGACACGCTTTTACTCGCGCGAGCCGTTGGATCGCCACCATGGACGAGAAGACGGCCGAGCTTCGGGACATCTTCGTCGACGCCACGGGCGCCGAAACCGTCACGGAGAGCCAGGAGTCCGGCCGGGGGTCGTTGACCGATCGCGACGACGCGACGGTCACACGGCGGGTCCAGGAGCTGATCGCGACGATGCGCGAGCGGTACGCCTTCTCGAGCGACCTCCCCGACTCGGCCTACGAACGCGTCGTCCGCGCCCACTTCGAGGGAGACGGCGACGGGAACGACGGGAGCGGTGAGAGCGACGACGCCGGGAGCGACGACGCCGCGATCGCCGCCGACCTCGCGTCGGCGGCCGAGGACCCGAACGCGGAACTCGACGCCGCTCCCGAGATCTCTTCGGAGGACGTCTTTCGCGCCCGGATGGATCTCCACCTCGTTCGCGACGACGACCGCGAGTTCCCGGTCGAGTTCGAGGCCGTAACGCGGCTCGTCCTCGCCGGCGCCACCACGGCGGAGCTGGCCGAGGAGCTGGGGATCGACGCCGAGACCGCCGCCCGATGCCGCCGTGTCGCCGAGGCGGACGTCGAGTCGACGCGCGCGAACCACCGGTTCCGCGACGAGTTTCGCGAACTCCTCACCGACGTCGAACTCGAGGAGACACACGCCACCGACGCGCGCGAGGACGGCCTCCGGGAGGCCGCCGAGGACATCGAGACCGACGTCTCGTTTTGATCGCCGGCTCCGGTCGTTCACCCCTCTCCACCTCCTCGAGCGTCCACCCCGGTCGTTTATACCGGATCGCGGCACAGACACCCCGTGTCAGACGCCGATACGCTCGAGTTGGACGCCACAGGAACGGACGCTACAAAAGCGGACGCTACAGCAACGGACGCAACACCAGCGGACGCCACCGAGGTCGGAACCGCCTCGCCCGGACGGGACTCGCCTCTCCCGTCCGGTTCGGTCTCGTTCGGCGACTTGACTCGCGCGGCCTACTGCCCGCGCCAGCTCTACTACGCCCGACGGGTCGACGATCGAACGATCCCCGACTCCCAGCGGGCCCGGATCGACCTCGCCTTTCGATACCCCGAACTGCTCGACCTCTCCGATCGCGACCTCTCGGATCGACCGATCGATCCGCCGCCGGCCCGTTATCGGCGGCGACTTCGGTCCCTTCGCGACGGCGGACTCGTGGATCGATTCGACGTCCCCTGGCGTTCCCTCGTGAACCCGGCCGACGAGCGCGTCCTGCTCGTCGGTCGGACGTGCCACGGCATAGCACACAAGGTCATCGACGGTCCCGATTCGGACGGTTCGTCCCCGGATCCACCGCCGATCCCGACGATCGTCTCGCCCGGGACGCCGCCGGAGACCGGCGTCTGGGAACCGCAGGCGGTTCGAGCCGTGGCCGTCGCGAAGGCGCTCGCATGGGAACGCGAACGGGAGATCCCGCGTGCGCTCGTCGAGTATCCCGCCGTCGGCGTCGTTCGGGAGGTGCGTCTCACGGTGCGGCGGCTGGCGACGTATCGACGGGCGCTTCGCGCCGCCCGCGGGATCGACGGTCCGCCGCCGAGGGTAAACGACGCCCGCTGTCCGCCCTGTGAGTACCACGAGAAATGCGGAACGAAGACCCGATCGCTTCGATCGCGGCTCGGGCTGTGAACACGCCGTCCTCCGGGCCTACCGCTCGGACTCGAGCCACGCCTCGACCGCGTCGGCGTTCGCGCCGCGGCGGTGGACGGTGCCCGTCGCCGGTTCGACGACGGTGCTTTCGACCCCGTCGGTCTCGCCGCCGTCGATGGCGACCGCGACCCGATCGCGGATCCCCTCGTCGAGGTCCTCGAGTCGGCGAACGCTTCCGGTTCCCGACCGGTTCGCGCTCGTCGCGGTGAGTGGCCCGGTCTCCGAAAGCAGCGCGAGCGCGATCGGATGGTCCGGGATCCGGATCCCGACCCGGTCTCGACCCGCAGTGAGCGCGTCCGGCACCGACTCGTCCCGCGCTACGATCACGGTGACCGGCCCCGGGAGGAACCGGCGGAGGCACGCCTCCTCGATGTCGGTCGGCTGGGTGTGTGCGAGCGCCGCGTCGACGCTCGCGACGCCGAGCGAGAGCGGCTTCGATCGGTTCCGGCCCTTCGTCTCGAAGACCCGCTCTACGGCCGCCGGATCGAGCGCGTCCGCTCCCAGTCCGTAGACGGTCTCGGTCGGGTAGACGACGAGTTCCCCTCGTGCCGTCGCCGCGGCCGCCCGGTCGATCGCCGCCTCGATCTCCGGCGTGACCGCCGGATCCGCGCTCGGGTTCGGCTGTCCGCTCATTCGCTCACCCGAGGAGGTCGCCGATCGCCGTCTCGACCTCGTCGTACGGCGGGAACGAGGGCTGCTCGTCGCCGACCCAGGCGTATCGAACCGTCCGGTCCTCGTCGATCACGAACACGGCGGGCCGGGCGTCGACGACCCCGGTCATCCCGTCGAGATCGTTCTCGATGCCGTAGTCCGCGAGCACCTCGCCGGCCGGATCCGAGAAGATCCGGGCGTCGACGCCGCGCTCATCGAGGAACGTCCCGTGTTCGTACGGCGTCGAGATGCTCAGTCCGACGACCTCGATCCGGTCCGTCCACTCTCGCTCGTCGATCTCGTTGTACACGTAGGTCGACTGGAACGCGCCGTCCATCGGATGTGCGACGAGCAGGACTGGCCCGTCCTCGATCAGGCTCGAGAGCGATCGATCCTCCCAGTACTCGTCGTTCACGAGAGGACGGGTGAAATCGGGCGCGGCCTCGCCGGCCTCGACGTGGTCCGTCTCCGGCAGGGAGACGACGTCGAACTCGACCATCTCAGGCTCCCTCCTCGCCGTAGGTGTTCTGCAGGTACTCGACGATGTTCGCGCTCTCGGACATCGTCACGCCGGTTCGTTCGTCGACGATCGCTGGAACGGTCCGGGCGCCGGAGACCCGCTTTACCACGTTCCGTTCGGAGTGCATCGGCTCGACGAACCGCGACCGGTACGCGAGTCCGAGATCGTTCAGCGTCCGGACGACCCGTTCGCAGTACGGGCACGCCTGCAGCCGATACAGGGTGATGTCTGTGTCCTCGGCCATGAGGACGGGTTGTGCCTCCTCGCGTGTAACCGTGTCGCCACGTCGTGGCGTCCGACCGGGCTCGATCCACCCGACCGATACGTTTCGGCGTCCGATCGCGTTTGATCGTCTCCGATCTCCTCTGATCGCCTCTGATCGTGTTTGATCGCATTCGATCGCCTCCGATCGCGGTAGTTCGCCGGTTCGGGGGCCGCTTCGGCCGAAACGATCCGAAACACCCTCCGAAATGATTTAACGGCTCCCCCTCTCACGTGTAATGAGAATGGGCTTATCGTCGAGTATCTCGGCCATCACCCTGCTCCAGGCGGCACCGATCGACACGACGACCTGGACGCTCCTCGGGATGGTCGCCATCGTCGTCCTGCTCGGACTGTCCGCGTTCTTCTCCTCCTCGGAGATCGCGATGTTCTCGCTCGCGAAACACCGCGTGGACGCGATGGTGGAGGAGGGCGTAGCGGCCGCCGAGACCGTCCAGGGCCTGCGGGAGAACTCCCACCGTCTCCTCGTGACGATCCTCGTCGGAAACAACATCGTCAACATCGCGATGTCGTCGATCTCGACCGCCCTGGTCGGCTTCTACTTCGACGCCGGGCCCGCGGTGCTCATCTCGACGTTCGGCATCACGGCGATCGTGTTGCTGTTCGGCGAGAGCGCCCCGAAGTCCTACGCGGTGGAACACACCGAGTCGTGGGCGCTTCGGATCGCCCGCCCGCTCAAGTACTCCGAGTGGGTGCTGTTCCCGCTCGTCGTGCTCTTCGACCACCTCACCCGGCTCGTCAACCGCCTCACCGGCGGTCGCGCGGCGATCGAGTCGACCTACGTCACCCGCGAGGAGATCCAGAACATCATCCAGACCGGCGAGCGCGAGGGCGTCATCGAGGAGGAGGAACGCGAGATGCTCGACCGGATCTTCCGGTTCAACAACACCATCGCCAAGGAGGTGATGACGCCGCGACTCGACGTCACCGCCGTCCCGAAATCCGCGAGCGTGGAGGAGGCGATCGAGACCTGCGTCCAGTCGGACCACGAGCGCGTGCCGATCTACGAGGGGAACCTCGACAACATCGTCGGGGTCGTGACCGTTCGCGACCTCGTTCGCGAGCTGCGATACGCGGAGGGTGAACCCTCCCTCGACCGCGTCGTCAAGCCGACGCTGCACGTTCCGGAGTCGAAGAACGCCGACGAGCTGCTCGAGGAGATGCAGGACAACCGCCTCCAGATGGTCGTCGTCATCGACGAGTTCGGGACCACGGAGGGCATCATCACCCTCGAGGACATGGTCGAGGAGATCGTCGGCGACATCCTCGAGGGCGACGAGCCGGAGCCCGTCGAGTTCATCGACGACGACGTCGCGATGGTCCAAGGCGAGGTCAACATCGACGAGGTCAACGAGATTCTCGGCATCGATCTCCCGGAGGGACAGGAGTTCGAGACCCTCGCCGGCTTCGTCTTCAACCGCGCCGGTCGCCTCGTCGAGGAGGGCGAGTCGATCGACTACGACGGCATCGACATCCGAATCGAGCGCGTCGACAACACCCGGATCATGAAGGCCCGAGTCACCATCACCGACGAGTATCGCGCCGACGATTCCCCCGAGGAGCCCGACGAGTCCGGTACCGAAGAGGCCGCGGAACCCGACGCCTCCTGAGCCCTCACGGAACGACCGCGACCAGCCGGTAGGCGCCGTACCCGAGCGCCAACGCGACCGCGAGCGATCCGATCCACGCCAGGACGGTATACCCCATCTTTCGACCGCTCACGCCCGAGTCCCCGGCGGCGTATCCCGCGCCGATGATCGCGGACACGATGATCTCGTTGAACGAGACCGGGATACCGAACGCGACGGCCGTCTGGGCGATCGCGAACGAGGGGATGAGCGCCGCGATGGAGCGGCGCGGCCCCATCGACGCGTAGTCCTGGGCGAGCGCCTTGATCATCCGCGGCGCGCCCGTCCAGGACCCGGCGAGCAGCCCGGCGCCGCCGCCGACGAGGACCGCCCAAAGCGGCACCGACGTCCCCCCGAGCAGCGGCACCAGGGGGCCGATCGCCAATCCGACCTGCGAGCCGCCCGCGGAGAACGCGACCAGCCCGCCGAGCGCCAGCAGGAACCGTCGCTGTCCCCCCTCGCGATCGCGTCCGAGGTCGGCGTGGACGACGGCGGCGACGCCTGCGGCGAACGCGAACGTCACGATGATCGCTCCGAGTCCGATTCCGAGGCCCGGATCGAACTCGGCGACCGCCGGGAGACGTCCGCCGAGGTCCCCCGCGATCGATCCCTGCTCGTCGGCCGGCCCCAGGAACGCGAATCCGACGTTCGCGAGGATCGCTCCGACCACTCCGGCGAGGCTCGCGGTCAACGCCCGCTCCGGGAGCCTCGGACTCTGGAGCGCGCGCGCGACGCCGTAGGCGACGCCGCCCCCGACGAACGGCGTGAGCACCCACAGCGTGGTTATCTCGGCGTACTTGCCCCACGCGGGGTCGCCCCCGAGGCCGAGGCCGACGCCGACGACCGCGCCCGTGACCGTGAACGCCGTCGCGATCGGATATCCCGTGAACACCCCGATCGCCACCAGCGCCGCCGCGGTCACGAGCGCGACGATCGCGGCCCCGGCGGTGAGCGTGACGCCGCCTATCAGCTCCGTGCCGACCGCCTCCGTGACGTTCGCGCCCTGAAGCACCGCCCCGAGAAAGCCGAGGACGCCGACGACGAGGCCCGCCCGCATCACGGAGATCGCGTTCGCGCCGACCGCGGGTGCGAAGGGAGTCGACCCCGACGATCCGGCTCCGATCGCCCAGGCCATGAACAGGCTCGCCAGCCCGGCGACGAGGAACGTGAGTGCCGTTTCGGCGGCCATCTTACCGCTGGCCGTCCTCGTAGCCCTCACGCAGGCTCAAGAGCGTGCGCCTGACGAGCAGGAAGCCGAACAGAAAGAGCCCGATCAACGCCAGGAGCAGGCCGATGAACACGGGATCCAGCGGGATCATACACCGCGGCTATTCCCGGCGTGGTGTTAGGCGTTTCGGCGCGACGGCGGAGCGTCCGACCCGGCCGTTTGTGTCGATCGCTAAAACGCCTCTTTGTGCCAAGCACGGATATATGCTCCCGGCGCTCCCACGTTCGGATGCGACACCCGCTTCGGCCCTCCCCCGCGATCCACGGACCGTCGACGATACCTGACCCCCACGCGACGTCGATTCAGATTACGGCGTCCACTCACCCAACGACGTTCCCCCCTTCGGCGCCGACGTTCCCCCCCTTTCGGCGTCGACGTCCCACCCGCCGTTCGGCTGGCGACCCACTTTCCCCTCACCCGATGTAGGCGCCGAACGCGTTGCCGTCGTCGACCGCGTCCCCGTTGCCGAGCGTGGTGTCGTCGATCCCCCCGGTTTTCACTCGCACTCGTCGCCCGCGGAGGGATCGATCCGGAACCGCTCGAACGTCTCGCCGCCGGGTGTCACGAGCCGTCCTCGAAGTCCGGTTTCGTCGCCCTCCTCGTCCACCGTCTCCAGCTCGGCGTGTGCGGTCCGGTTCCCGCGGGGCTGTGTGTGGCTGCCGGGGTTCACGAGCGTCACTCCGCCGGCCTCCTCGACCGTGGGACGATGGGTGTGGCCGAACACGACGGCGTCGGCGTCGCGTTCGCGGCCGAACAGCCGGAGTGCGGTCCTCCCGCCGCGGAGCGTGTGGACGACCGCGAACCGGACGCCCGCGTACTCCACCGTTCGCGTCTCCGGAAGCCGATCGCGAAGCGCCGCGTCGGCGTTGTTTCCGTGGACCGCTCGAAGCGTTCCGGCCTCCTCCGCGAACGCCTCAACCGCCGACTCGCGATGGAAGTCGCCCGCGTGGATCACCGCCTCGGCCTCCCGGACGGCGGTCAGGGTCGCTCCCGAGAGCCGGTGTCCCCCGGTGCTGTGTGTGTCCGAGACGATCGCGAGCATCGGCGTCACTCCGTCCCGTCGGGTTTGTCGGCCTCGCTCCCGTCCTCCCCGGGCAGCGAGAGCGCCGCGAGCAGCGACTCCAGTTGCACCTGCTCGTTCGCCCCCTCCGTGATCCGGTAGTCGGCCTCGCCGATCCGTTCCATCAGCCGGACGGCCTCGCGCTCCGTGAGGTCGAACTCCCAGACGGACCGGTGGAGCTGGTCGATCACGTCGCCGCCGGCCATCCCGGTCTCCGTGAGGAGTGTGTCGAGGGTCGCCCGAGCCCGAGAGAAGTCGCCCGAGAGCGCGTCCGTGACCATCGACTCGATCTCCTCGGGGCGGGCGGTCGCGGTGATCGCGTAGACGGCCTCCTCGTCGACGACGTCGCCGGTCGTCGCGGCCGCCTGCAGCGAGTTGATCGCCCGGCGCATGTCGCCGTTCGCCGCGTAGACGAGCGCGTCGACGCCCGCGTCCGTCACCTCGATGTCCTCGGCGGCGGCGATCTCGCGGACCTGGCCCGCGATCGCCTCGTCCGAGAGCGGCGAGAACCGGAAGACGGCACACCGCGACTGGATCGGGTCGATGATCTTCGAGGAGTAGTTACACGAGAGGATGAACCGCGTGTTGTCGGAGAACTGCTCCATCGTTCGCCGGAGCGCCGACTGGGCGTCGTCGGTGTTGTGCGTCAACACGCCGTTCGCGAGCATGAAGTTCGGCGTTCCTTCCATGCTGATGTTGTACGCCTTCCCGCGGTGGCTGTACTCGATGCTGTCGATCTGCACGGTTCGAACCGACTCGAGACCGCCGTCAGTGAGTACCGCAGCCTCGAACTCGTCCTTCTCGTAGTGTTCGTGATGCGGTAGTTCTCCGTCACCGACGACGATGAACGTGTACTTATCTCCGTACGTTTCGAGGAACTCCTCTACTTTCTCCGTCTGTCCCCACAGTTTGGCCACCCCTTTCACTTCGATCACCGTCTCGCCGACCACGAAGTCGGGGTGATATACTGAATCCGATAGTTCGAAGGCGGGTTCGTACTCGTATTCGATGCCGGCTTCCTGTAGTTTCTTGCCGACCTCGTATTCCCAATCGGATCGGACGAGATGACCGAGCTCCTCGCTGTGTCTGACGTTCCCACCCGTCGGTTCGTGTCCCTTCAGTGCCTCGGAGACCTTCGCTGCGATCTCGGGATCGCGCATTGGATTGTTATCCCCGGTGATATCACAGACCGGATAATCGCAGTTTTCGGCGCTTTTTTCGATGACTTCGGCCCGCTCGTCGGCATCGAGATTCCGCCACCACTCCGCAGCTGCCGCTCCGATCTTCCGCTTGGTTTCCTCGGCATCGGCATCGACGACCCACTCCTCCCAGGGCGTCCCCGACCGCATTTCGCTGATCGACTCACGGACTCGTTCGACCGTCTCCTCGTCCATGTCCCAGACGTGGGTCCCGTGGAAATCACCCCCGTAGTTCGGATTGCGTTCGCCAGCCAGCCGTCCATCGGAGAGTGCCTCGACGATCTTCTCCCGCCGCTCTTGGGACCACTCCGTCCCATGCATCGGATTGTTTTCACCGCTCATTTCCCGGCTGTGTCCCTCGTTCTTGCAGTCGATCGAGCAGAACCGTCCGGCAGTCCACGAGCCACAGACCTCACACCGAGACACCCCGATGTCGTCCTTGAAATCCGCGATCTCGTCTCCCGGGGATAGCTCCCGCAGCTCCTTCTCGACGAGTCTCCCGTCCTCGCCGACCACGAAGAACGGATGGGTCGGGCTCGCGAGGAACGTCCGCCCGTCATCCAGTTCAATCTCGAAGAAGTCCGCGATCCCGGAGTCAACGAGACGGCCGGCGTCCGACTGGATCTCGTTCGTCTCGAAGTCAACCGATGGGATCGGCTCGCCGTCCGTGCTCACCTCCTCTATCGGCTTCACCTTCGGTTTCGATGGGTATCCCGTTACCACCTCGGTCCCCGGCGGAACGCACAGCGAGTCGGCCTCGTCGAGAAAGATGAGCCGGTAGTCGTAGCCCCCGAAGGACGACCGTGCGAAGTTCTTGATCCGATCGCGAACCACGTCGATCCCGCGCTGATCGGAGGCGTTGAGCTCGAGGAAGTTCCCGCGCCAGTCGTCGCCGTAGATCTCGCGGGCGATCGCCGTGGCCGAGGTGGTGTTGTGCATCACCGTTGGGACGTTTCCGGCGACGTAGTTTCGCGTCCCGGGCACCGTCAAGTCGTAGACCCGCTCGTCGGTTTCGATCCGTTCCACGGATTCGACGCGGTCGTAATACAGATCGGCGTCGGCGATCGCGGTCGCCTCATTGAGCAGCTCGATCGTCTCGACCGACAGTCGATCCAGCGCCACCTCACGAAGCCGTTCAGCCACGGTTTCGAACCGCGCCACCGTTCCCGCGTGATCGTCGGCTTCCAGCAGATTCGCGAGATCCGCCGGCTCGAACGCGAGTCCCTCCGCGATCTCCACGTTTGAGGCGCCGATCAGGTCACGGCAGGTCCGCAACTCGGTCTGGACCGCCTCGAGCGCCGCGTTCTCGATCGGTCGGTCGAGTTCCTCGAGAACCTGCAGGGCGCGCGTCGCGTACGGGGTCCGCCGCCCGTCGCTGTATTCGAGGAGTCGATCGGATCGCACGCCGGTCGATTCGGCGATCGCCGACCGCGTCTCGATCGGCTCGAGGTCGCTTCGTTTCTCGATCCACGCCGCCGGGAGGCTCGTCGTCCCCGTCACCATCGGCTCCAATCGGTCGAGCCGCTCCAGTGCCCGTTGTACCTCCTCGATCCGATCGGCCGCGGCCGAGACGACGTCGTCCAGGACTGCACAGTACCGTTCCCTTCCGGGCGTCTCCGGATTCAGCGATTTCGGGAGGTGGTCGGTGACCGGAATGTCGAGTCGGCCACAGAGTTCCCGGAGCACCGTCTGTGCCGGGATCGTGTCGTGGTTCGGGTTGGCGTCCTTCGCGGCGTGTTCGTGAAGCCGATCGGCCTTGTACCCGATCGAGAAGCCGACCCGGTCGGCGAACGTCTCGAGCGCACTCGCGCCGGAGAGATATATCGCGTGGTAGGTTCGCTCGATCCCGGTCCCGTTCGTTGCCGCCTTCTCTAACGTCTTTCGCCGGCACGGGATCTCGAACGTCGAAAGCAGGTAGGAGACGAGCGTGATGTGGTCCGGATTTCGTTGGATGAGTTCGATGGTCCCTTCTGCTCCGACGTGAGCCTCGGCGTCGAAGACCGCACGGAGGAACGCGGCTCGTGGGGCGTCGTCCGCCGAGACGATCGCGGAGCCGATCGCCGTCTCCTCGTCGCCCGATGCGCTCGCAAAGACGTCGAAAACCGACTCGAGATAGTGGGTGAGCGTCCGTGACCCGATGCGAACGTATGGAACCCCGTGTTGGCACCCACGCTCCGTGTCGACCTCGAAGACCGTTCGTGCCGCCGATTCGAACGCCTCGAGGAGTCCCTCGTCGGTGTTGTAGAACTTGATCCGTCCGTCGTCGATCCTCGCCTCGCTGATCGCGAGTCCCAGGAACCGCGCGAGTTCAGGCGTCACGGTCGTCGGTGGCGTGATCGACCGCGACCGGTGGCCGACGGCGTTGACGTATTCGATCGTTTGCGCCGCGGGAACCCACTCGTTCGGCCGCAGATCACACGCGCGAAGCTCGGAGAGCGGTATCGAATTCACCCCCGATCCGGTCGCCCACTCGGCATCGAGCATCGAGACGCGGTCCGGAAGCGACTCCCACGCGAGCGTGACTTCGGTGCGGTCCGGGTCCATCTCCTCGAACCAACGGAGCGACGATCCCGACTCCGCCCCCGGGGGTGCGGGCGATTCCGGCGTCGGGACCGATAGCGGTCGAGCGACCCGATCGCCGGCCTCGGTGTCGGCTGCCGGAACCCACTCGAACCCGTCTTTGGTGATGACGCGGAGCTTGTGTTCCGGGGTCACCCGGAACTCGCCCCCGTCTCGCGTGCGGATCGTGACGAGTTCGTTCGCCTCCTTCGCGAAGACGTCCGAGGGGGAGACGTACTCGAAGTCGTTTTGCTCCGTCAGCGTGGCCACCTCGAGGTCGCGTTGCGGCGTCGAGAATCCGTCGATGTCGCCGACCACGTCCTCGATGCGCCTGATGCCGTCGCCCGTCAACACCGGCGTGTCGCCCGTGACGCACTTCCCGACGCCGGCAGGCCCGGAGAAGAGCAGGTGCGGCAGGTCGTCCTGTGCGATGTAGCTCTCGAGCCGCTCGACGATCTCCTCTTGTCCGTGGATCTCCCGGAGGGTCTGGGGCCGGTACTTCTCGATCCAGATCTCCCGGCCGGTCGCGGTCGCGGCCGTCGTCTCGGGGTCGTCGACGTCGGCTTCGGATCCCTCGGCGTCGACGTCCGCCTCCGGCTCTCGATCCGACGCTTCCCCGTCGGGGTCGGCCGGCTGTTCGGGGTCGCTCATACGTCGACCACCGTTCGGCGGGGTCATAAACGAACCGAGACGCCGACTCGCTTCGATGCGCCCGTGCCGTTCACGGCGGTCGGCCTCAGACCGGCCACACGCCGCCGAACAGGAGGCTGAACGTCAGGAACGACCCGACGGTCGCGAGGATCGGAACGAGGTTCTGCACCAGGATCACCCGGATCGAGGTGCGCGGATCGAACAGCTCCACGGCCGCCGGGACGTCCGCGGGGTCGGCGTCGCCGATCGCTTCGGGCGCGGATCGCTCCGTCTCCCTCGTCGGGTCGCCGACGGTCGGCGGGTCGTCGTCCGCACGCAGCGCGCCGACGGAGACGCTCGGGGACGTCTCGCCGGCGACCGCCTCGGCGACGGTGAACGTCCGGCTCGCGCGTCCCCAGCCGAGCCCGACGATGGACGTCGTCGCGATCACGACGAAGCTGGCCGGGACTCCCATCGCCGAGAGCCCGACGACGATCGTCGAGCTGATGACGGCCACCACGAGCGCGGCGGTCAACGGGAGGTCAGTGATGTCGTTTCCGAGCGTGTCCATCGTCCGTCTGGCGATCGTGAACGCGCCGACCGCGACGGCCGCGGAGCCGATCAGGATCCCCGGCGTCATGTCGATGGCCCCGCTGCCGACGAGCGGCGCGATGGCGTTCGCGATGTTGCTCGTTCCCGAGCTGAACGCCATCAGACACCCGATCGCGACGACCGCGGCGCTGCCCGCGATCTCGCGGCGCGTCGTGTCGGGTCCGGGAACTGGACGCGGCAGGCGCCCGCTCCGGTCGATCCGGACGAGCGGTCCCGCGGACCCGTCGATCGCGATCGCGTGCTCGATGCGAGCGTAGAAGTACCGACCCACGACCACCGAGAGCCAGAACCCGGCCACCGGCGAGACGATCCACCACAGCAGGATCTCGCCGACGACCGCCCAGTCGAGCTGCTCGGCGGCCAGCCCGAGCCCGGCGATCGCCCCGACCGCGGTCATCGAGGTCGAGGCGGGGGTGCCCGAGAGGTTCCCGAGGAACAGCGCGCCGCCGATGAAGGCCAACACGAGGATGCTCGCCTCGGGGGTGAACACGCCCGGCTCTCGAAGCAGGTCCGTCCCGAGCGTCTCGACGACTCGCCGGCCGATGGTGAACGCCCCGGCGAAGAAACAGACGCTCATCAACGCGCCCGCGGCCACCTTCCCGATCACGCCGGCGCCGACGGCCGGACCGAACGCGGGACCGGTGGTCGATCCCCCCACGTTGTACGCGACGAAACTGGCGATGACGACGCCCGCGACGAGCAACGGATCGGTCGCGATCACGGCTCGATCGGAGGGAGGCGACGATCGAATATAAACGCCGCCGTCTCCCGGTACGGCGAAAGCGTTTGGTCGATCCGCGCCCTACCGCCGCCCGATGCGACTGCGCGGCCGACAGACCCAGTTCTACATCGACATCGTCTACGGCGTCGCCTTCCTCGCGGGGTTCGGCTACCTGATGATCGCCGGGATGGACGCCCGCGTGGCGGCCTTCTCCGGCGGGCTCGTCCTCGGGTACGTGCTTCGCGTCTGGGAGAACATGACCGTCTACGAGCGCGTCCTCGAGGAGCAGGTGGCCGAGAAGGCCGAGGATCGCGTCGCAGTCGAGGCGGAAGAGCAGGTGGCGGCGGAAGCCGAAGAGCAGGTGGCGGCGGAAGCCGAAGAGCAAGTCGCCGCAGAGGCGGAGGAACGGGTCGCGGCCGAGGCGGAAGAGCAGGTCGCAGAGCGGGCCGAGGATCGCGTCGCCGAGGAGGTGGACGACAGGGTGGCCCGGGAACTCGAGGACCAGGTCGCGGACGAGGTGGAGACACGGGTGGCCGAGGAGGTCGAAAGCCGCGTGCAACGCGACGTCGAGTCGGAACTCATCGACCGGGTGAGCGAGATCGACGAGGATCTCGCGGCCGAGCTGGCCGACCGGCTTCGCTCGGAGTCGTGAGGTCGCCCGCGCGTGTCGAACCGATCGCTTCAACCCGATCAGGCCCCAAACCCGAGCATGAACGTCACCGTCGAGGTCGTCGGCGAGGGGAGTCGCGATCTCTCGTGTGGCCCCGAGGACACCTACGGCGACCTGATCCGCGCCGTCGGATACAGCCCCCAGGAGGCCTCCGCCCTCGTCGACGGGTCCCCGGTCCCCGAGGATCGGACCGTGGATTCCGACTCCGTTACGGTGCTTCGGCTGATCAAGGGCGGGTCGGACGGTCGGTCCGATCTCGGCGTTCCAGGGGACGTCGACTTCGCGGGCGCGAACGTCGGGGCGGGTCCCGACCCCTTCGTGTTGTCCGAGGCCGACGCCGACCTCGCCGCCCTGTTCTTCCACCGGGACCACCTCTGTGGCAACTGCCGAACGCAGGTCAAGACCGTCGTCGCTCGCCACGACGACTTCGAGAACGCCGGCGTCGAACCCGTGTCGATCCTTCCGGAGCCCCGCGATCGCGCCGCCGAGTGGGTCGCGGAATACGACGTTCCCTACCCCTTCGTCGCCGACCCCGACGCCGAGATCGCCAGCCAGTACGGTCAGCGGCGGCGGTTCGGACCCATCGGCCGCCGGGTCGATCTGATCGGTCGGATGCCAGAGGTCGTCCTCGTCGACCTGCGCCGGGACCCCGAGGTCCTGTGGCGATACGCCGGCGACCACCCCGGCGACAGGCCCGGGATCGAGGCGATCCTCGAGGAGGCCGCGAAGTTCACGTGATGACGGGGGAGGACGACCCGCGATCGCCGGACGCTCCGGCATCGGAGGCACCATCGCCGGACGCTTCGACACCGGAGGCACTATCCTCGATCGACTCCGACGATCCTCCCTCCGGCATCACGACCCGGCCCGCCGATGCGGACGAGTACGTGGACGTGATGCGGATCCTCGAGGGGGCGCTGCTCGACGTCGACGCCGACGAGGTTCGCGAGCGGATCGAGGCCGAGGACGTCCTGGCCGCCGTCGAGACGGCCGACTCGGCCGTGGGTGGTTCGGACGCCGCTCCCGTGATCGCCGCGATGGTGCTCGTCCCGCGGCACGCCGGGGTTCATATCGAAGCCATCGCCGTGAATCGCTCCCGTCGCGGACGCGGGATCGGATCGGCGCTCGTCCGGGCGGGGATCCGCCACGCCGCGGGCCGCGGTTTCGATCGGGTCGTCGCGGAATTCGATCCAGATCTGCGGGAATTCTACGCGGGCATGGGGTTCTCGATCGGGGCGAACGATCGCTCCCCCGACGACGACCGCTCCGACGATCGGCTGTTGGGGGAGCTTGCCCTCGAGTCGGCATCGAACGATCGGTCCTCGTCCAGGTAGCCGGCGGATCCGGACGTTCCGGAGCCGAACCGTTTTCTCCGGGGGACTCCGAATCCGAGCATGAAGCTCTCCGCCGTCGATCTCTCCCCGGTCCCCGACGACGGGACCGCCGCCGACGCGTACGCGAACACTGTCGAGGCCGCACGCCAGGCCGAGCGGCTCGGCTACGAGCGCTTCTGGGTGGCCGAACACCACGGCATGGCCGACACGCTCGCGGGAACCACGCCGGAGGTGTTGCTCGGCCACCTCGCCGCCCGGACCGACTCGATACGGCTCGGCTCGGGCGCCGTCCTGCTCAACCACTACAGCCCGTTCAAGGTCGCAGAGCAGTTCGGCGCGCTGGACGCGCTCGCGCCGGGGCGGATCGACGCGGGATTGGGACGCGCGAACGGATCGCCCGCCGCCGATCGGGCGCTCGGGACGGACAGGCACGTCCGAAATCCCGACGAGGACCACGCGGAGCGGATCGAGGCGGTCCTCTCCCATCTCTACGACGAGTATCCGGACGACCACGCCTACGCGGATCTGGAGATCCCCCGCTCGGAGGACGGTCCGGCCGTCCCGTGGGTGCTCGGGTCGAGCCCGTCGAGCGCGGCCATCGCCGGGGAGCTCGGGCTGCGTTTCTGTTTCGCCGCGTTCATCCGCCCGCAGTTCGCCGTCCCCGCCTTCGAGGAGTACCGGGAGCGCTTCGAGCCTTCCCGGTTGGGGGGCGGCGTCGACGAGCCGGAGGGGATGGTCGCTTTGAACGCCGTCTGTGCGGAGACCGACGCGGCGGCCGCCCGGCTCCGATCCGTCGCGGAGGCGTCCTACAGGCGGATGCAACGTGGCGAGGTCGGCACCCGACCCGCCATCGAGGAGGCGATCGACGAGATCGGCGGCGTCCCCGACCCGACGCCCGCCACCCTCGATCCCGACGAGTGGCCACGGGCGATCTCCGGCAGTCCGGAGACGATCGAGGGGCTGCTCGACCAGCTCGCCGACCGCGTCGGCGTCGACGAGGTCATGATCCAGCACGTCCTCGGCGACCACGAGGACGCGCTCCGCTCGCACGAGCTGTTGGCGGACGCCGTCGGTCTCTCCGCCCGATGACGTGTGGCGGCCGTTCCGACCGGATGACTCCCGGTCCCGTCCGGCGCCATCCGACGTGCCTTTCCGGGTCCGCGACGTTTCGATCGACATGAACACGGATTCGTCCGCGATCTCCGGGGGAGACGTCGATCGAGGGCCGGTGAAGTACGCATGACGCGCAAGGACATGTACTACAACCGCTCCAAACAGGAGGGGTACCGGAGCCGGGCCGCCTACAAGCTCCGGCAGCTCGACGAGACGGCATCGCTTTTCGACCGCGACGACACGGTCGTCGACCTGGGCGCCGCGCCGGGCGGCTGGCTGCAGATCGCCGCCGAGCGCGTCGGGGCCGGGGGAACGGTTGTCGGAGTCGACCTCCAGCGCATCCGCGATCTCGACGCCGAGGACGACTGGGGCGACGGCGACGTCGCGACCGTCGAGACGATCCGCGGAGACATGACCGAGGAGAAGACGACGGACCGGCTGCGGGAGACGATCGGCGAGCGCGGCGCGGACGTGGTGATCTCCGATATGGCCCCCAACATGACCGGCGAGTACGGCCTCGACCACGCCCGCTCGGTCCACCTCGCCCGCCAGGCGTTCGAGGTCGCGCTCGACCTCCTCGCGCCCGGCGGCGACCTGGTCGTCAAGGTGTTCCAGGGTAAGGACCTCGCCGATCTCGAGTCGGACATCGAGGCCGAGTTCGAGTACGTTCGGACGGTCTCGCCGCGGGCCTCCCGCGACTCCTCCTCGGAGGTGTACCTCGTCGCGAAGGGTCGGCTCACCGCGCCCGTCTCCGAGGGGGATCGGCTCACGGTGGAGATCGTCGGTTCCGGCGAGGAGGGCGACGGGATCGCCAAACGCGACGGCTACACGATCTTCGTTCCCGGGGCCTCCGAGGGCGAGACCGTCGAGGTCGTCGTCGACGATCTCAAGCCGAAGTTCGGGTTCGCCGAACGCGTCGACTGAGCCGTCCCGACGGCGTCGACCGAAACCCCGAAAAACGCGCAACTGCGTCGGATCGACGGCGAGCGGCCGACCCCGGAACCCTTTTGGCCAAACGTCGGCCACACAACGGTAATGAGTGCGCTCGAGGACGAATATCGTCTCGATTACTTCGAGGAGGAGGGCTTTCACCGCCGCGAGTGTTCCTCCTGTGGCGTCCACTTCTGGACGCGCGACGACGACCGGGAACTGTGCGGCGAACCGCCCTGTGAGGACTACAGCTTCATCGGCGATCCGGGCTTCGACGAGCCGTACACGCTCGAGGAGATGCGCGAGGCGTTCCTCTCGTTCTTCGAGGGTCACGACCACGAGCGCATCGACCCCTATCCCGTCGCGGCGAACCGCTGGCGCGACGACGTCCTGTTGACCCAGGCGTCCATCTACGACTTCCAGCCGCTCGTCACCTCCGGGGAGACGCCGCCGCCGGCGAACCCCCTCGCCATCTCCCAGCCGTGCATCCGGATGCAGGACATCGACAACGTCGGCAAGACCGGCCGGCACACGATGGCCTTCGAGATGATGGCTCACCACGCCTTCAACGTCCGCGAGGACGCCGACGACGAGTACGCCTACGAGGGCGAGGTCTACTGGAAGGACGAGACGGTCGCCTACTGCGACGAGTTCTTCGAGTCGCTGGGCGCGAACCTCGAGGAGATCACCTACATCGAGGACCCGTGGGTCGGCGGCGGCAACGCCGGCCCCGCCATCGAGGTCATCTACCGCGGCGCCGAGCTCGCCACGCTCGTCTTCATGTGCATGGAACAGGACCCCGAGGGCGACTACGAGCTGAAGGACGGGAACACCTACTCCTTCATGGACACCTACATCGTCGACACGGGCTACGGGCTCGAGCGGTGGACCTGGATGAGCCAGGGCACGCCCACCGTCTACGAGGCGATCTACCCCGACGCGATCGAGTTCCTGAAGGACAACGCCGGCATCGAGCACACGGAGGAGGAACGCGAGATCATCAACCGTGCGGCGACGCTCGCGGGCCGGCTCGACATCGACGACGTGGAGGACGTCGAGGACGCCCGCGGCGACATCGCCGAGAAGCTCGACGTCGACGTCGAGGAGCTTCGTGCCCTCCTCGAGCCGCTCGAGTCGATCTACGCGATCGCCGACCACTCGCGGACGCTCGCGTACATGCTCGGCGACGGCATCGTCCCCTCGAACGTCTCGACAGGGTACCTCGCGCGGATGGTCCTCCGGCGGACGAAGCGGCTCGTCGACGACGTCGGCGTGGACGCGCCGCTCGACGAGCTCGTCGACATGCAGGCCGAGCGCCTCGGCTACGAGAACCGCGATACGATCCGCGACATCGTCCGAACCGAGGAGCGCAAGTACCGACGGACGCTGGAGCGCGGCACCCGGAAGGTCGAACAGATCGCCGACGAGTACGCGGGAGCTGACGAGCCCATCCCGACGGAGACGCTCATCGAGCTGTACGACTCACACGGCATCCAGCCCGACACCGTCGCCCAGATCGCCGCCGATCGGGGAGCCACCGTCGACGTTCCCGACGACTTCTACGGGCTCGTGGCCGACCGACACGAGGAGGCCGGCGAGAAGACGGCCGCCGAGCGCGACGACCGGCTCGCGGACCTCCCGGAGACCGAGGAGCTGTTCTACGACGACCAGGAGCGCATGGAGTTCGAGGCGGTCGTCCTCGACGTCCTCGAGGTCGACGCGACGGATGATGGAGACGACGGGGAGCCGGCATACGACGTGGTCCTCGACCAGACGATGTTCTACCCGGAGGGCGGCGGCCAGCCGGCCGATCGCGGGACCCTCACCGCCGGCGAGACGACCGTCGAGGTCACCGACGTCCAGAAGGTGGACGGGGTGGTCCTCCACCGCACCGACGGGGACCCGGGGAAAGGCGAGTTCGTCCGCGGCCAGGTCGACGGCGAACGTCGCCGGCAACTGATGCGCCACCACACCGCGACCCACCTGATCGGCCACGCCGCCCGCGAGGTGCTCGGCGACCACGTCCGGCAGGCCGGCGCCCAGAAGGGGCTCGACTCCTCGCGGCTCGACGTCCGCCACTACGAACGGATCACCCGCGAGGAGGTGAAGGCGATAGAGCGCGTCGCCAACGACCTCGTGATGGACAACGTCGCCGTCCGCCAGGAGTGGCCCCACCGCCACGAGGCCGAGGCCGAACACGGCTTCGACCTCTACCAGGGCGGGGTTCCGCCGGGAACGAACGTCCGGCTGATCCACGTCGGAGACGCCGACGTCCAGGCGTGTGCCGGGACGCACGTGAGCCGGACCGGCGACGTCGGGGCGGTGAAGGTGCTCAAGACCGAGCCCGTCCAGGACGGCGTCGAGCGGATCGTCTTCGCCGCCGGCACCGCCGCGATCGAGGGGACCCAGCGGACCGAGGACGCGCTGTACGACGCCGCCGACGTCCTCGACGTGGATCCCCTCGACGTCCCGGGGACGGCGGAGCGGTTCTTCGAGGAGTGGAAGGACCGCGGCAAGGAGATCGAGCGGCTCAAAACGGAGCTCGCGGAGGCGAGAGCCAGCTCCGGCGACGCCCTCGAGGAGGTCGACCTCGACGGCGACGCCGTTGTCATCCAGCGGCTCGACGCGGACTCCGACGAGCTGCGGGCGGCGGCGAACGCCCTCGTCGAGGAGGGCAAGGTCGCGGTCATCGGCTCCGGCGCCGGCGGCTCCGCACAGTTCGTCGTCGGCGTTCCGGACGACGTCGGCGTGAACGCCGGGGAGGTCGTCAGCCGGCTCGCGAGCCGCGTCGGCGGCGGCGGCGGCGGTCCGCCCGACTTCGCCCAGGGCGGCGGCCCGGACGTCGACGCGCTCGACGACGCGCTCGCCGAGGCCGCCGAAACGGTGCGGTCGATCAAGCGGGCGTAGACCGTGGCCCGCGCGGAGAACGGTCCGGTCTCGATCCGATACGAGCGCGACGGGTCGGGCCCCGCGGTGCTGTTCGTCGGCGACGTCGGCCTCGGCGCCTGGCAGTTCGGCTGGCAGCACGCCGCGGTCGCCGGTCCCTATGCCGCCATCACCCCGGAGATTCGCGGGATCGGCCGGTCGGACGCGCCGTCCGGACCCTACCGCGTCGACGACCTCGTCGCCGACCTCGAGGCGGTCCTCGCCGCGGAGGGGCGTCGCCGCGTCCACCTCGTCGGATACGGATTTGGCGGCATGCTCGCGCTCGCCTACGCGCTCTCGTCCTCGCGTCCGAGGAGCCTGACGCTTTTCGGAACGCCCCCCGCGGGCGACGCCTACAACCCCGACTCCCTGTGGGCCGACCCGAACGATCCGGCCGCCGTCGAGGCGTCGGTGAACGCGCTCCTCTCGTCGGACTTTCGGGAGTCCCACCCCGACGTCGCGTCCCGGATCGTCGACTGGCGGGTTCGCGAGGACGCCGCGAGGGGGCCGTTCGAGGCACAGAAAGCGGCGCTCTCCGCGTTCGACGTCGGGGATCGGCTTCACGAACTCACGACGCCGACGCTCGTGATCCACGGCGGCGAGGACGCGATCTGTCCGGCTCACTACGGACGGTCGCTCGCCGAGGGGTTGCCCCGCGGCGAGTTCCGCGCCGTTGAGGATGCAGGTCACCTCGTCGGCGTCGAAGCGTCCGCGACAGTAAACGACGAGCTGGTCGGCTGGCTCGCGGAACACGCGGATCGGGACCGCTGATCTTGGCGGCGTTCCTCCCGTGTCGGACGCCGGCAGCGTTCGGGACGGACACAACCGTTTTGAGGCTGTGACGACTGGATCCGACAATGACGCGACTTCGATTTGCGCTGCTCAACGCGGCTCACGACGCCGCACACAACCGGCGCAACTTCCGCCGGGAGCTCGATGCCGACCTCGTCGAGTTCCGGGCCACGGAGGGCGAGCTGCCCGACCACCACGAGTACGACGCGATCGTCATCACCGGCTCGCGATCGTCGGTCTACTGGGACGAGGAGTGGATCCCGCCGCTCGTCGAGTACGTCTCGGAGGCGGTCGATCGCGGCGTTCCCGCGCTCGGCATCTGTTACGGCCATCAGGTGCTCGCGGAGGCGCTCGACGGCCGCGTCGCCGGCATGGACGACTTCGAGCTGGGCTACGCGGAGATCGACCACCACGGCGACGAGATCTTCGAGGGGGTCGACGGGACGTTCACCGCCTTCGCCTCCCACGGCGACGCCGTCGTGGAGCTGCCGCCGGAGGCCGAGCTGCTGGCCGAGAACGAATACGGCGTCCACGCCTTCCGGTGCGGCCACAGTTGGGGCCTCCAGTTCCACCCCGAATACGACGTCGAGACGGCGAGACACGTCGCCGACGGAAAGCGTGACCGGCTCGGCGACGCGCGGGTCGACGACGTTCTCGCCGGCATCTCCCCGGAGGCCCACGAGGCGGCCTGCGAGGCCAAACAGGTCTTCGAGAACTTCACGTCGTACGTTCGCGACCGGGTCGCGGACGCCGACCCCGCGACGGCGCCGGCGGACGACTGATCGGCGTCCAGTCGTCCGTTCTCTCTTCCCCGCCTTCGTTTCCCGTTCGATCTTCGGTCCCGTCGTTCGTGTGACCGGTTTGCAAACACCTTTTGACGTCCTCCGTCGACGTTCCGTCATGCTCGATTACGTGGGGCTCGAGGCGGACCTCGACCGGGAGGAGCGGATGATACGCGACACGGCCCGTCGGTTCGTCGACGAACAGGTACGTCCGGACGTCGGCGAGCACTTCGAGAACGGGACGTTCCCGACGGAGTTGATCCCCGAGATGGGCGATCTCGGGTTCTACGCGCCCAACTTGGACGGGTACGGCCTTCCGAACGTCTCCGAGACGGCCTACGGGCTGTTGATGCAGGAGCTCGAGGCGGGCGACTCCGGGCTGCGCTCGATGGCGAGCGTGCAGGGCGCGCTCGTGATGTATCCGATCCACGCGTTCGGCAGCGAGGCGCAAAAGGACGAGTGGCTCCCCGAGCTCGCCACCGGCGAGGCCGTCGGCTGCTTCGGATTGACCGAGCCCGAACACGGGTCGGACCCCGCCGCGATGGAGACCCGCGCGGTTCGGGACGGCGACGAGTACGTCCTCAACGGCTCGAAGACGTGGATCACGAACTCGCCCATCGCCGACGTCGCCGTCGTCTGGGCGCGCGATCGCTCGGCGGCGGACGACGGCGAGACGGGCCCCGTTCGCGGGTTCCTCGTCGAGACCGACCGCGACGGCGTGACCACGAACGAGATCGAGGAGAAGCTGTCGCTTCGGGCGTCGATCACCGGCGAGATCGGCCTCCAGGACGTTCGGGTGCCCGACTCGAACGTGCTCCCCGGCGTCGAGGGAATGAAGGGACCGCTGTCGTGTCTCACGCAGGCGCGCTACGGGATCGCGTGGGGGGCCGTCGGCGCGGCCCGCGACTGCTTCGAGACGGCCCGCGAGTACGCCGGCGACCGCGAGCAGTTCGGCGGGCCGATCGCCCGCTTCCAGCTCCAACAGGGGAAGCTCGCGGAGATGGCCACCCAGATCACCACGAGCCAGCTTCTGGCCCACCGGCTCGCCGAGTTGAAGGAGCGCGGCGAGTTGCGCCCCCAGCAGGTCTCGATGGCCAAACGCAACAACGTCCGGATGGCCCGCGACCAGTCGCGGGTCGCCCGCGAGATCCTCGGCGGCAACGGGATCACGACCGACTACCCCCCGATGCGCCACATGGCCAACATGGAGACCGTCTACACCTACGAGGGGACCCACGACATCCACACCCTGATCCTCGGGGAGGACCTCACGGGGGTGGCCGCCTACGAGTGAGCCGCGGTTGGGCTCTCTCGTCGCTTCCGGGGTGAGCCTCCCCCGGGCTCTCTCGTCGCGTCCGGAGGAGCCGCGGTCGCGCTCGCTCGTCGCTTCCGGGTGAGCCGCCGTCCGGTTCGCTCGTCGATCACGAGCGATCGTCCGTCGAACTCGATCGGCGCACGACCCGGGGCGGCGATCCGTCCGATCGGGCCCATATGGAAGGGGTTTTAAGCGCTCCGTGGGAACAACGGGCCACTATGGGCGAGAAATCGAAGGCCAAGAAGAAGCGTCTGGCCAAAGCCGAGCGCCAGAACCAGCGCGTGCCGTCCTGGGTCATGATGAAGACGGACATGAACGTCACCCGCAATCCCAAGCGGCGTAATTGGCGGCGAAGCGACCTCGACGAGTAGGACCGATGAGCACAAGCGACTTCGAGGAACGGGTCGTCACCGTTCCGCTCGGCGGTCTCTCGGACAAGCCGGTCCAAAAGCGTGCGGACTACGCGATGCGGACGGTTCGATCACACCTCGCACAGCACTTCTCGGTCGAGGAGGACGCCGTCCGGCTCGACCCGGACATCAACGAGGCGGTCTGGGCGCAGGGGCGCCAGAACCCGCCCAGTTCCCTCCGCGTCCGCGCGGCCCGGTTCGTCGAGGACGAGGAACCGATCGTCGAAGCCGAACACGCGGAGTAACCGCGCGTGCTACGGGCGTCCTTCGTCGGTTCGTCGTACGTCGGCGTGTTCGCGCGGGTCGCGAACGACGTCCTGTTGGTGCGGCCGGACATCGACGACGACCTCCAGTCGGCGCTCGGCGCGGAGCTCGACGCGGAGGTCGTTCCCACGACGGTCGGCGGCTCGAACACCGTCGGCGCGCTGGCGACCGGCAACGAGTGCGGCATCGTCGTCTCGCCGCGGGCCACCGAACGCGAGAAGCGGCGCATCGAGGAGGCCGCGGACCGCGAGGTCCGCGAGCTTCCCGGAACGATCAACGCCGCCGGCAACGTCATCCTGACGAACGATTACGGCGCGTACGTTCACCCCGACCTCGACCGAGAGGCCGTCCGGGCGATCCGCGAGACCCTGGAGGTCCCGGTCGAACGCGGCGATCTGGGCGACGTCAGGACGGTCGGAACGGCGGCGGTGGCGAACGACGTTGGCGCGCTCTGTCACCCGAAGTCCCGCGAGGAGGAACTCGAGGCGATCGAGGAGCACCTCGACGTCCACGCCGACCTCGGGACGATCAACTACGGCGGTCCCCTCGTCGGTTCCGGACTGATCGCCAACGACGAGGGCTACGTCGTCGGCGAGGACACCACCGGGCCCGAGCTCGGGCGCATCGAGGACGCGCTCGGGTTCATCGAGTAGCCCGTTCGTTTCCGCCGCGACCCGACTCTCCCGGCTCCGATTCCGTCCGTTTTTGTCCGTTTTCGTCCCCTCCCGTTCCGGTTCCCGTTTAGGAAGATACTTCCCTGTCGCTTCCCGATTCCCCTCCATGAGTCACTTTACGGCGAGCGGACGGTTCAAGACGCGCCACGGGTTCCAGGAGTTCACCAAGACCATCGAGGCCCCCAACGAGGACGTCGCCCGCGAGCACGTCTTCTCGCAGGTCGGCAGCCAGCACGGCGTCAAGCGGGCCGAGATGGAGCTCGACGAGCTGACCGAGGCCGACGGGGTGGAAGCATGATGGGCGGCGGTCAACAGCAGCTCCAGCAGCTCTCCCAGGAGCTGCAGGCGATAGAGGAGGAGATCACCGCTCTCGAGGCCGAGATCGAGGGGTTCGAGCAGGAGCAGCGCGAGATCGACGAGGCGATCGAGGCGATCGAGACCCTCGAGACCGGCTCGACGGTTCAGGTCCCCCTCGGCGGCGGCGCCTACCTCCGCGCGGAGGTTCAAGACATCGACGAGGTCGTCGTCTCCCTCGGCGGCGACTACGCCGCAGAGCAGCCGCAGGACGACGCGGTCTCCGCGCTCGAGACGAAGCGGGACGCGCTCGACGACCGCATCGAGGAGACCGAGGCGGAACTCGACGAGCTGCAAGAAGAAAGCAGCGAGCTCGAACAGCAGGCCCAACAGATGCAACAGCAGATGCAGCAACAGCAGATGCAGCAGATGCAACAGCAGGACGACGAGTAGGTCGGAATTCGAACCTCGATGACGGGACGAAACGACCGACCGACGACCACCGCTTTCGGGAGCCACGATCGTGTTTGACGGACTGAAGGACAAGCTGAACGACTTCCGTACCGACGTCGAAGAGCAGGCCGAGTCCGAACCGGACGAGAGGTCCGACGACGGGGAAGCCCCCGATCAACCCGCCGCGAGCGACGCGGCCGTCGGACCGGAGGCCGACGCCGCCTCGAGCGGAGACGCCTCGGGGGGCGGTTCCGCCGGGTCGGAGGACGGGGACTCCGATCCGGACTCCGAAGGCGCCGAGCCGAGCACCTTCCAACGTGCGAAGGCGTTCGCGACCGGCCGGATCATCATCGAGGAGGAGGACCTCGAGGAGCCGCTTTGGAACCTCGAGATGGCGCTTCTCGAGAGCGACGTCGAGATGAGCGTCGCCGAGGAGATCCTCGAGACGGTCCGCGAGACGATGCTCGGCGAGACCCGAAAGCAGGTCGAGACGACCGGCGAGCTCGTCGAGGAGGCGCTCCACGACGCGCTGCTCGAGGTGATCGCGGTCGGCCAGTTCGACTTCGAAGCGCGGATCGCCGAGGCCGACAAGCCGGTCACCATCGTCTTCACCGGGGTCAACGGCGTCGGCAAGACGACGTCGATCGCGAAGCTCTCGGAGTGGCTCGCCGACCGGGGCTACTCCTCGGTGCTCGCGAACGGCGACACCTACCGGGCCGGCGCGAACGAGCAGATCCGCGAGCACGCCGACCGGCTCGACCGGAAGCTCATCGCCCACGAGCAGGGCGGCGATCCGGCCGCGGTCGTCTACGACGCCGTCGAGTACGCCGAGGCCAACGACGTCGACGTCGTCCTCGGCGACACGGCCGGCCGGCTGCACACCTCGAACGACCTGATGGCCCAACTCGAGAAGATCGACCGCGTGGTCGATCCCGACCTCACCCTGTTCGTCGACGAGGCGGTCGCCGGCCAGGACGCGGTCACCCGCGCCAAGGAGTTCGACGACGCGGCGGCGATCGACGGCGCCATCCTCACGAAGGCCGACGCCGACTCCTCGGGCGGGGCCGCGATCTCCATCGCTTACGTCACCGGCAAGCCGATCCTCTTTCTCGGAACCGGCCAGGGCTACGACGACATCGAGCGCTTCGATCCCGAACGGCTCGTCGATCGGCTCCTCGGCGAGGACGCGTAGCGCCGGACTCGGGCGCTCGCCTCCGCTCGCAACGATCGGTGGACGCTCGACGGATCGACCCCCTCGTCGAGAATTCGACGGTGTGATCCGCCCACATGCGTGCCGGCGACGAACAAAGGCTTTAGCCCTCGGGTCGCGTACTTCCCGTAAATGGTACTCGACGATCTGGGAAGTTCCCTCCGCGGCACGCTCGATACGCTGCAGGGGAAGTCCCGACTGAGCGAGGAGGACGTCGAGGAGATCATCAAGGAGATCCAGCGGTCGCTGCTTTCGGCCGACGTCGACGTCTCCCTCGTGATGGAACTCTCGGACTCGATAGAGACGCGGGCGCTCGAGGAGGAGCCGCCCGCGGGGACGACAGCACGCGATCACGTCCTGAAGATCGTCTACGAGGAGCTCGTCGAACTCGTCGGCGACTCGACCGAGCTCCCCCTCGAGCCGCAGACGATACTCCTCGCCGGCCTGCAGGGGTCGGGTAAGACGACCTCCGCCGCCAAGATGGCCTGGTGGTTCTCGAAGAAGGGGCTTCGACCCGCGGTCATCCAGACCGACACCTTCCGGCCCGGCGCCTACGACCAGGCCAAACAGATGTGCGAGCGCGCCGAGGTCGACTTCTACGGCGACCCGGACGCGGAGGACCCGGTGCAGATCGCGCGCGACGGCATGGAGGCGACCGCCGACGCCGACGTTCACATCGTCGACACGGCGGGTCGACACGCGCTCGAGGACGACCTGATCGCGGAGATCGAGGAGATCGAGTCGGCCGTCGATCCCGACCGCTCGTTGCTCGTGCTCGACGCCGCGATCGGCCAGGGCGCCACGGAACAGGCGAGCCGGTTCGAGTCGGCGATCGGCATCGACGGCGTCGTGATCACCAAACTCGACGGGACCGCGAAGGGCGGCGGCGCCCTCGCGGCGGTCAACGAGACCGGCTCCTCCATCGCCTTCCTCGGGACCGGCGAGACGGTCCAGGACGTAGAGCGGTTCGAGCCCTCGGGGTTCATCTCCCGGCTGCTCGGCATGGGCGACCTCAAGCAGCTCTCCGAGCGCGTCGAGCGCGCGATGGCGGAGACGGGCGAGGAGGAGGACGACTGGGACCCCGAGGACCTCCTCGACGGGAACTTCACCCTCAAGGACATGCAAAAGCAGATGGCGGCGATGAACCGCATGGGTCCCCTCGATCAGGTGATGGACATGATCCCGGGGATGGGCGGCGGCGTGATGGACCAGCTGCCCGACGACGCGATGGACGTCACCCAAAACCGGATGCGCGAGTTCGAGGTGGTCATGGACTCGATGACCGACGAGGAGCTCGAGAACCCGCGGATCGTCGGGCAGTCGCGCGTCGAGCGGATCGTTCGCGGGTCCGGAATCGAGGCGGAGACGGTCCGCGAGCTGCTCGAGCAACACCGGATGATGGAGCGAACCCTCGACCAGTTCCAGGGGATGGGCGACGGCGACATGCAGCGGATGATGAAGAAGCTCCAGCAGGGCGACGGCGGCGGCGGTCTCGGCGGGATGATGGGCGGCGGAAACGGACCTTTCTGAACGCGCCTCGTACGCTCGTCGAACGCGCAACGCTGGAAATCGGATCTGGGTAGATCAATACTCCGGCGGAGCGTACACGTTCACGGTGACGAGCGGGTCGTCCCCGGTGTTGACGATCTCGTGGGTCTCCCCGGGTTCGATGAGGACGAGCGTTCCCGCCCGGAGATCGTGTCGATCCCCCTCGATCGTCGCCCGTCCGGTCCCGGAGACGACGAACAGCCACTGGTCGCTCCCGGCGTGTGCGTTCTCGGGGCTGCCCGTCGACTGGCCGGGCTGGAGGACCATCGAGGCCGCCTGCGAGCGCCCCGTGCCGGCGACGACGTCGAAGAACCCGTGTGTCGAGGTCGTATCCACGAGTTGCATAGCGATCGCCCTACTCGACGTCGTCAATTAAAGCTGGGGGTGAACACCTCGATGCCACGTCGCTTGAGATCGCGCCGCCTTCCGCGGCCGGTAGACTGTTCGTGGTCGCCCCGGAACACCCGTCGGGGCTCACACGATCAATGACCACAACGTCCACGGACCGATTCGATCCGGTCGAGGCGACGGTCGACGACGTCCGGACGGCGATCTCCGACGAACGGATCACCGCCGAAGCGCTCGTGAAGCGATATCTGGAGCGCATCGACGCCTACGACGACGACCTGAACGCGATCTTGACGGTGAACGACGACGCTCTCCGGCGGGCCCGCCGGCTCGACGCGCGATTCGCGGACGAGGGACCGGTCGGCCCGCTCCACGGCGTCCCGGTGATCCTGAAGGACAACCAGGACACCCACGACATGCCGACGACGGCGGGCTCGGTCGCGCTCGCGGAGGCACGGCCCGCCCGCGATGCCTTCATCGTCGAACGGCTTCGGGAGGCGGGGGCGATCGTTCTCGCGAAGGCGAACCTCCAGGAGCTCTCCTTCGGCGTCGATACGATCAGCTCTCTGGGCGGTGAAACGCGAAACGCATACGACCTCGACCGTCGACCGTCCGGATCGAGCGGCGGGACGGCGGCGGCGGTCGCCGCGAACATGGCCACGATCGGCACGGGGACGGACACCTGCTCGTCCGTTCGCTCCCCGCCCGCGTTCAACGCGCTCGTCGGGGTGCGCCCCACGCGAGGGTTGGTGAGCCGAACCGGCATCGTCCCGCTCAGCGACACACAGGACACGGCGGGTCCGATCGCGCGGACCGTCGCCGACGCCGCCCGGATGCTCGACGTCATGGCCGGATACGACCCCGAGGATCCGGTCACCGCGCGGGGCGCGGACGCGGTTCCCGACGACGGATACGTCTCACACCTCGATCCGGACGGTCTCGAGGACGCACGGATCGGTATCCTCAGGGAGTGGTTCGGGCTCCAGGACGAGACGGCCGCCCCGAAGGCGGACGCGGCGGCCGTCACGACCGTGCTCGAGGACGCCATCGCGGACCTTCGCGCGGCGGGCGCGACCGTCGTGGATCCCGTCGAGGTCGTCGACGGCGACACCCTTCGGAGTGCCCGTGTCGTCGGCTTCGAGTTCGTCCGCGAGTTCGACCGGTATCTCGCCGAACACGGCGGCGAAATCCCGTACGAGTCGCTACGGGAACTGTACGAAACCGGGTCGATCGCGCCGGCGGTCGCCTCGCGGATCGATGACGCGGGAATTTTGGACGGCGACGGCGAGTCGCTGGACCGGAACGTCGATTATCTGCGTCGCCTGCAGCGACGGCAGCGACTCGAAAACGCGGTTCTCGCCCGGTTCGTCGAGGAGGACCTCGACGCCGTGATGTACCCCCCGTCGACGGTTCCGCCGGTCGAACGCCCCGACCACCAGCCGTTCTCCGAGCTTCCCTGCGAGCTCGCCGCACACACCGGGCTCCCCGCGATCGTCGTGCCGGCCGGAAGCACCGACGACGGGCTCCCGGTCGGGATGGAACTCCTCGGACGGCGGTTCGCCGAACCGCGGCTGTTCGAGGTGGCCTACAGCTACGAGCAGGCGACCGATCATCGGCGCCCGCCGGAGCGCTTCGGGGATCTGGAGGCCTCGTGACCGGCGGCGCGACTGGGGCGCGGTCCGGCCATCGCGGAGTCCGTCGTGGTTCTCGGTAGCCGGGGCGACTCACATTTAATATTCGGGAGGGTCGTTTCGGACCATGTCCACCTGGACCACCGACGAGACGGGACCGACGCTTCACCAGTCGGTCGCGGCCCTCGAAACCCCGGCCCTGCTCGTCGACGTCGACGCGATGGAGCGCAACATCGAGTCCTACGCGGCGTTCGCCGACGAGAACGACGTTTCGCTCCGGTCGCACGCCAAGACGCACAAGAACGCCGAGCTCGCGGCGCTCCAAGACGAGATGACCGACGGTGGCGGGATCTGCTGTCAAACCCTGGGCGAGGTGGAGACGATGGTGCGAAACGGCATCGACGACGTGTACCTGTCGTATCAGGTGGTCGGCGATCGAAAGCTCGACCGGCTCTGTTGGCTCTCGAGGAAGGCGGAGAAGCTGGCGACGACGGTCGATTCGGTCGCGACGATCGAGATGCTTCGGGACGCCGCCCGCGACCACGACACGACGGTCGACGTCGTCCTCGAGATCGACGTGGGATTGCACCGAACCGGCGTCGCTCCCGGCCCCGAGGCCGTGGCTCTCGCGGAGCGGATCGACGCGGCGGACGCCCTCGAGTTCGACGGCCTCCTCGCGTACGAGTCACACGTCAAGGCCGAGGCCGCGACCGAATCGGACTTCGAAAAGCGGTGTCGGGAGGCGATGGACTTGGTCCAGGACGTGGTCGCGGACATCGAGGCCGCCGGCGTCGCCGTGGCGGAGGTGAAGGTCGGCGGGACGGCCACCTCGCGCTACAGCGGTACGCACCCGGTGGTCACCGAGATCAACCCGGGCATGTACCCCTTCAACGATGTCGGCGAACTCGAACACCGGCCGTGGGAGGTGTCGAAGGACGACTGTGCGGCGACGGTCCTCACGACGGTCATCTCCGTGCCGGACGACGATCGACTCGTCGTCGACGGCGGCAGCAAGACGTTCTCGTTGGACACCCCCAGGATGCCGGTTCCCAGGAACCGCGACGACGTCGAGTACGTCAACGCCAGCGAGGAACACGGCTGGATCGACACCGGCAACTCGGACGAATCGTTCTCGGTCGGCGACCGGTTGGAGTTCATCGTTCCCCACGTCTGTACGACGATCAACCTCCACGATCGAATCGCCGGCGTTCGAGACGGCCGGATCGAGGAACTCTGGGAGGTCCAAGCGAGGGGAAAGGTCCGGTGACGGCGGGCGACGCGACGTCTACGGGAACTCGAGGAAGTCGTCGTCCTCGAAGTCGATCGGCTCCGGCTCGGAGACGACTCGCAGGTCCTCGCGCTCGCGCGCCTCCTCGACCAGCGCCTCGCTCGCGACGAGCGTGCCGAGCCGCATCGTGTCGAGCGCGCGAACGAGCCTGACGTCCTCGGGCTCGTTCACGCCGATCGTCGACAGACAGACGGTCAGTCCGGCCCGGTCGTTCTCGACGGCGGTCGGCGTTCGGATCCCCCGAAGCGTGCTCGCGGTCACGGCGTTCGTGAATCCCTTTTCGGGTTCCATCGCCTCGAGCAGGTCCTCGTGGACCAGGTCCGCGAGACCGATCCCGACGGTGTTTCCGTGGGAGGGCTCCGTGAGCGATCGAGTGTACACGCGCGTGTACCGCGGGCGCTCGAGGATCGGCTCGGGCTCGTAGGGCCGTCTGTGGAGGACGTTCGGGTCCATCCCGGGGCCGCTTATGTCCTTGCCCATCCGGTCGAGCACGAGCACGTCGAGCTCGTCGAACGGGAGCGTGGGGAGCTGCTCGTAGGCGATCTCGAGCAGCTCGGCCTCACGCGAGAGGAAGCCCTCCGGGGGGACCCCCTCGATGATCGTGGTGTCGTCGTGGAGGTCCTCGACGATCGCGACCCCGCCGACGACCGGCAGCCGGTCGATGATCAACGACGCGATCTCCGGCAGCATGTTGCGGAAGCTCCAGTCGAGCGCCCAGCGGTGGGCCATCTGGGCGCCCTTCTGTTTGCCCATGCCGATGACGAGCATCTTCGAGAGGCCGCTTTCGACGTCACCGTCGAAGTCGGTGTGCGGCTTCACGCGGTTGACCGGCACTATCGCGTCCGCCGCCGCGGCGTTCGCGTCGGCGTGGACGGCGATCCCGTGTTCGTCGGTCTCGCCGATTATCTCCGTCTCCATCGTCGCGCGTACCTCACAGCCGACGGCCTCCTCGGTGACGCCGAGCGCGGCGAGCTTGTCGCGTTGCCCCTCGGCGGTCGCCCCGCCGTGGCTGCCCATCGCGGGGAACACGAACGGCTCGTAGCCGCGATCGGAGAGCCCCTCCACGACGCCGCGAACGATCTCCGGAACGTTCGCGATGCCGCGCGATCCCGCGCCCACCGCGACCTCGCCGCCGGCCGGCACGTCCGCCAGGTCCAGTTCCGACACCGCGGCGCTCGCCTCGCTCGCGAGCTGGTCTTCGGGGATCGGGTCCGTCTCCCACCGCTGTTCGATCACGCCGACGCGGGGGAACTCGGTCGTCCCGCAGGTGTCGTAGACGCGTTCGTCGGGGATCACCAGATCCGTCGGTTTCGTCTCGTCGTCGCTCATACTCGATAGAGGGAACGACCCGCCCATAAACGTTGGCACACGGCGGTCTCGGTCGTTTCCCGGTGTCGATCCACCGTCGCGGTCTCGTCGGACCGCCGTCGAATCGATCGCTCCGAGCTCGCGTCCGCCGCGCGTCGGACGCCAACGGCGACGTTTTTTACGTTCGGACCGCACAGGGAACGACAAATGGGACTCAGGTGTCTGCTCGGGCACGACTTCGGGGAGCCGACGGTCGAACGCGAGCGCGAGGAGGAGGGCGACCAGGTCGTCATCACCGTCCGTGAGATCGAGGAGTGCGCTCGCTGTGGCGAGCGTCGCGTCGTCAGCGAGAACAAGGAGGTCACCACCCTCGAACAGCTGGCGGCCGCGGCGGCCGGAACCGACGCTCCGGACGAGGCCGGATCCGCCCCCGACGCCGGGCCGGAGGGAGCCGGCGTCGACGATCGGGGAGCCGCGGCGGGCGGAAACCGGCCGACCACAACCGTCGGAGACCCCTCCGAAACCGCCGAAACCGTCGGAGATCCCACGGACGCCGAAACGTCCGCAAGCGCCGAAGCGTCCGCAAGCGCGGGAGAACCCTCACGCGCTGGTGACCCCTCGAGCGCCGGAGGATCATCGGAGACGGAGCCGCCGACCGCGGCTGCGAGCGAGGCGGACGCGAACATCGATGCGCAGACCGCATCCGGGGAGGACGCCGAGATACTCGAGGAAACGGACGACGAACCCGGCGGGGGAGCCGGAACGGTCGATCACGAAGACGAAGCCTCCGAACGCCCCGAGACGTCCGACGCACCCACGCCGGATTCGGGATCCGGATCGACACCGGCCGGAGCCGACTCGCAACCCGACGCCGATCCCGGCTCGGAATCCGCATCGGAGGACGACGGGATCATCCTCACGGAGTCCGACGGAACGGAAAGCACGGACGATCCACCGGCACCGGATGCCCCGGTCGACGCCCCGGAGTCGCCCGACGGAACCGGATCGTCCGACGAGCGCAAGCGCGGCGAGTGGTCCGATCCCGACCGTGAGGACCGCTCGCAGGAGTCGCCCGATCCGACCGTCGACGGGGATCACACCCCCTGGCCGGAGCGTCGCGGCGAGGACGAGGGGTTCGATGCGACCTACGAGGGCGGCGACGACGGCGACGACCCCGCGGTCTCCTTCGGCGGCGGGTTGACGCCCGAGGCGGACGGGCCGATGGAGTTCGACGACGAGGAGACGGAGTTCATCGAGGGATCCGACGGAGGTCCGGGTTCGGCCGCCGCGGAAACGGCCGGTCGATCCGGCGGATCGGACGGTACGGACGTCGACGATCCGGGATTCACGGCGGCTCGGACGGTCGAGCTCGCGACCGAGTCCGACGAGGAGACCACCGAGTACTTCTGTCCGGAGTGCGGGCTGGTACAGCCGTCCGGCGAGAGCTCGATGCGGGCCGGCGACATCTGTCCCGAGTGCAAGCGCGGCTACATCGCGGAGCGGCCGATCGCGGAGTCGTGATCGCGGAGGGGTGCTGATCGCGGAGTCGTGATCGCGAGGCGTCCGTGTCCGTTACACCCGCGCATGGTCCGTGACGAAAGGGGTTTACCGTCGGCTTTCGAACGTCGCGCCAATGAAACAGTACAAGATGCGTCGCGGCGAGTACCTCGAGGAGCGGATGCCCGATCTGAAGGCGTCGATCGAGGACTACTTCGGCGAGGTCACCGGCACGGAGGACTACGACGGACACGAACTGTACGTCGTCGAGGATCCGGACAATCCGGTCTTCGAGCGGATCGTCGCCGGCGCCGCGAGCTACGACGGCAAGAAGGACAAACTCGCCGTCCACTTCGAGGAGCGTCCGGCGGAGGACGTCATCGCCGAGGGCAACGCCGACGCGGCCGCCGGGGCCGTGGACGCGAAGAACGACTTCCTGCTCGAGGCCACCGGCCGCGACGCCAAGTCGCGACGCGACTCGATGAAGCGCGCCGTCGAGGACGAGGCGCCCGACTACTGAGAGGGAAACCGGCCGCTTTTTCGCCGCATCGCTCCCGCTCTCCAGGTCGCGTCTCATGCGTCCACGAGACGACCGCTGTGTCCTCGTTACTCGCTCATCGGAGCTGTGCGGCCGCCGTTTCGATCCGTGAGACTCGTTCAAAACCGACGAGAGGCACCGATCGACCGATCTGAGGCGGTTTCGCCGATCGAGAAAGCGGGCGTTTAAGTATCTCCGTCGGGAATGGCGGGTACGATGGCGAACGGCAAGTACGCGGCCCGCAAGCTCAAACAGGACCGGCAGAAACGACGCTGGTCCGACACCGAGTACGCTCGACGCGAGCGCGGGCTCAAGACGAAGTCCGACCCCCTCGAGGGCGCCCCGCAGGGCCGCGGGATCGTTCTCGAGAAGGTCGGTATCGAGGCGAAACAGCCCAACTCGGCGATCCGAAAGTGCGTCCGGGTTCAGCTCATCAAGAACGGCAAGCAGGTCACCGCCTTCTGTCCCGGCGACGGCGCGATCTCGTTCATCGACGAGCACGACGAGGTCACCATCGCCGGCATCGGCGGCGCGAAGGGCCGCGCGATGGGCGACCTCTCGGGCGTGAACTACAAGGTCGAGAAGGTCAACGGCGTATCGATGATCGAACTCGTTCGCGGGAACGCGGAGAAACCCGTCCGATGAGCGGAAACGAGGAGACCGACGTCGAGGAGGCACAGACGCCGGAGCCGGACGCGCCGGCCGACAGCGAGACGGCCACCGAGAACGCCCTGCTGTTCGGCGTCTGGGACGTCTCGGAGATCGCCTACGAGGACCCCTCGACGAAGCGGTACATGAACGTGACGCCCATCGCCCACACGATGGGTCGCCACGCCGCAAAGCAGTTCAAGAAGTCCGAGATATCCCTCGTCGAGCGGCTCATCAACCGTCTGATGCAAAACGAGGAGAACACCGGGAAGAAACAGCAGGCCACGCGGATCGTCCGCGACGCTCTCGACATCGTCCACGAGCGCACCGAGGAGAATCCGGTGCAGATCCTCGTCACCGCCGTCGAGAACGCGGCCCCGCGCGAGGAGACCGTCCGCCTCAAGTACGGCGGCATCTCCGTGCCGAAGGCGGTCGACGTCGCGCCCCAGCGCCGCGTCGACCAGGCCCTCAAGTTCATCGCCGACGGCGTCGAATCGGCGACCTACAAGTCCACGACGCCCGCCGCCGAGGCGCTGGCCCACCAGCTCATCGGCGCGGCCGACTACGACGTCGACGCCTACCCGATCTCCCAAAAGGAGGAGCGCGAGCGCGTCGCCGCGGCGGCCCGCTAGATACCTCCGCGCTTTCAGTTTCCCCCGCTTTTGCTTCCTTCTCTCCTTCGACTCGTTCCCCGCCTCCGAGTCCTCACTCCCTTCTGATACCTCACCTCCTCTGATATCTCACTCCCTCCCGGCTCTCCTTTTTGACCTGCTGTGGGACGGTGCTTCGAACGGTACGTTTTACCCGTCGCTCGGACAACCCGCTCGCATGCGATCGACCCGCCGCCGATTCCTCGCGGCCGCCGCCGCGAGCGCCGCCGGGCTCTCCGGCGTCGCCGGCTGTCTCTCCGCACCGAGCGATACGACGAACGGGACTGACTCGCCGTCCTCCGACCTCGCCGTCACCCACGACATCGAGTCGTGGGACCGATACGACCCGGACTGGTCTCATCCGGTCGATCCGCCGACGCTCGACGTCGAGATCGAGACGGTGATCGAGGGCCTCGAGATCCCCTGGGATCTGGCGTTCGCGCCGAACGGCGACCTCTTCGTCTCCGAGCGCGTGGGACGGATCTCGCGGTACGACTCCGACGAACTGGAGACCGTCGCGGCCCCCGACGTGATCGACCACGCCGACTCGATCGCGCCCGGCGAGGAGGGCGGCTGGTGGGAGGCCGGCAGCGAGGGCGGCCTGATGGGGCTTGCGGTCCATCCGAGCTACCCGGACGTGCCGTTCGTGTACGCGGTCTACACCCGCGAGGACGAACCCGCCGTCGAGGGCGGCGACCCGTACGTCAACCGTGTCTCCTACTTCGACGTCTCCGCCGAGGACCCGGCGGAAACCGAGACGGTCGTGATCGACGACGTCCCCGGCAACGAGATCATCCACAACGGCGCGCGGCTCGCCTTCGGTCCCGAGGACTACCTGTGGGTGACCACGGGCGACGCCGCCTCGGTCAATCCCGATCTCGGAACGGACCGGCCGCTGCCCCAGGACCCCTCCTCGCTCGCGGGGAAGGTGCTCCGTCTCGAGCCCGACGGGAGCGCCCCCGAGGACAATCCCGACATCGACGGCGGCGACCCGCGGGTGTACACCTACGGCCATCGGAACCCCCAGGGTATCAGCTTCCTCCCGGACGGGACGCCCATCGTTACCGAACACGGCCCGTCGAACCGCGACGAGGTGATGGTGCTTCGCCCCGGCGCGAACTACGGGTGGGGTCCCGAGGACGAGCGCGCGCGCGACGCCGAGACGTACCCGGGAACCGACTACGCCCGGCCGGTCGTCAACACCGGCCCGGACGAGGGGTGGGCCCCGTCGGGCTGTGTCTTCTACACCGGCGACCGGGTTCCCTCCTGGTCGAACCGGCTGCTCGTCGGCGGGCTCGTCTCCCAGCGGGTCAACCTCGTCACGGTCTATCCCGCCGACGGCGAGCCCGCCTCGACGGAGAACGGCGGAACGCGGTACGACGCCGACTGGATGAACGAGGCGTACGACGCCGTCGCCCACCACACGCTGGAGAACGAACTCGGCCGGGTCCGCCACGTCGAGCAGGGACCGAACGGCGAGGTCTACGCGATCACCTCGAACCGGGACGGACGCGCACGGGAGGGGTTCCCCCGGGAGGGTGACGACCGACTCGTTCGGCTCACGCCCGCGTGAGCGGCACGAGATCGGAGTCGGCGTGTGTCGTAGTCGGCGCCCGCGAGGTCCAGTAGTCAGACCGCGTATGCACGCGTTGCGTCGACGAGCGCCTTCCGGTAGTCGCTCTCCGAGGGATCGGGGCCGAGCGCCAGGAATCGCCGCTTGAAGTTCGCGACGTCGATCGCGGGCGCGTCGCTGCCCGCCGCCCGGGCGAGGTCGTACAGCCTGTGATCGCGGTCGGCGAGATCGTGGCGTTCAACGAGCGCCAGCGCGAAGGCGGCGTTCACCGCGGTTATCTCCGGGTCCGCCCCGCTCGTGGCCGGCTCGCTGTCCGGTCGCGGCGGTGTCGGTCGATCGGCGACGGCGGCCGCGAGGGTCGACTCCAGGAACCCGAGCAGCTTGTCGGACGGCGCCACGGAGAGGGTGATGTCGTCGGCGTAGATGTCCTTCATGTGGTTCGCGATCTGATAGCAGTGCGCGAGCTTTCGACGCTCGATCGACTCGCCGGCGAGGCCGAGATACAGCGCCTCCTCGGTCGATTGGGTGTGGGAGGGGTGTGACTCCTCGTGGCGAACCATGTGTGCGAACTCGTGGACGGCGAGTTCGCGAGCCATCGCGCTCGTCGCCGCTCGCCGGGAGATGTTGAGGACGTGACGGTCCCGATAGTGTGCCGCCCAGGTCCGCTCGTCGGGATCCTCGCGGACGCGAACGCGGACGGGATCCTCGATCGTGAACTCGGTCTCGAAGAGGTCGGCCGCGCTGAGAAACGGGTCGGGGGCGAGATCGCCACACACTCGAATGTCCATGCTCATCCCTACCACGGCCTACCCGCCTAAAGCGTTTTCGCGGATGCCGTCTCCTTCCGAATCGACGATCGCCGTCTCCCGTCCACGCCGCCCCACCGTGTGTCGGATCAACACGAAACGTCCACGTGACGGCCGAAAACCCCCGGCTGTGCCCGGAGCGAAACACTACCCTTTTGACCCCGCTGGCGGTACAACGCACCATAATGGGCCGACGAAAGAAGATCGTCCAGGAATGTGAACGGCTGATGGACAACCCGGACCACATCCGGAATATCGCCATCGCCGCTCACGTCGATCACGGCAAGACGACGCTCTCGGACAACCTGCTCGCAGGAGCGGGGATGATCTCCGAGGACACCGCGGGCGAACAGCTCGCGATGGACACGAAGGAGGACGAACAGGAACGGGGAATCACCATCGACGCGGCGAACGTCTCGATGACCCACGAGTACGACGACACCAACCACCTCATCAACCTCATCGACACGCCGGGCCACGTCGACTTCGGCGGCGACGTGACCCGCGCGATGCGCGCGGTCGACGGCGCGCTCGTGGTCGTCGACGCCGTCGAGGGCGCGATGCCCCAGACGGAGACGGTGCTCCGGCAGGCCCTTCGCGAGGGCGTGAAGCCGACGCTCTTCATCAACAAGGTCGACCGCCTCATCTCGGAGCTCCAGGAGGGCCCCCAGGAGATGCAGGAACGGCTCATGTCCGTCATCGCCGACGTCAACGAGCTCATCCGGGGGATGGCCGAGAACATGGACGACATCCCCACCGACTGGACCGTCTCGGTCGAGGACGGCACCGTCGGGTTCGGCTCCGCGCTCTACAAGTGGGGCGTCTCGATGCCCTCGATGCAGCGCACCGGCATGGACTTCGGCGACATCATCGAGCTGGAGCGCAACGACGAGCGTCAGGAGCTCCACGAGCGCACGCCGCTTTCGGACGTCGTGCTCGACATGGTCTGTGAGCACTTCCCCAACCCGATCGACGCCCAGCCCCGTCGTGTCCCGCGCATCTGGCGCGGCGACCCGGACTCCGAGCTGGCCGAGGGCATGCAGCTGGTCGACGAGGACGGGGAGGTCGTCTTCATGGTGACGGACATCTCGATGGACCCGCACGCGGGCGAGATCGCGACCGGCCGCGTCTTCTCGGGCACGCTGGAGAAGGGCCAGGAGCTGTACGTCTCCGGGACCGCCGGCAAGAACCGCATCCAGAGCGTCGGTCTCTTCATGGGGAGCGAACGCGAGGAGGTGGAACGCGTCCCGGCCGGCAACATCGCATCCGTCACCGGGCTGCGTGACGCCATCGCCGGATCGACGGTCTCGTCCGTGGAGATGACGCCGTTCGAGTCGATCGAGCACATCTCCGAGCCGGTCATCACGAAGTCCGTCGAGGCACAGAACATGGACGACCTGCCGAAGCTCATCGAGACGCTCCAGCAGGTCGCAAAGGAGGACCCGACGATCCAGATCGAGATCAACGAGGACACGGGCGAGCACCTCATCAGCGGGCAGGGCGAGCTGCACCTCGAGGTCATCACCCAGCGCATCCGCGACAACCAGGGCATTCCGGTCATCACCGGCGAGCCGATCGTCGTCTACCGCGAACAGCCCCAGGAGGCCTCCCGCGAGGTGGAGGGCCAGTCGCCGAACCGCCACAACAAGTTCTACCTCACCGTCGAGCCGCTCTCGGAGGAGATCGTCGAGGCCATCCAGCTCGGCGAGGTCTCGATGGACATGCCCGAGCTGGAACGCCGCGAAGCGCTCCAGGAGGCAGGCATGGACAAGGACACCTCCCAGAACGTCGAGGACATCCACCGGACCAACATCCTCATCGACGACACGAAGGGTATCCAGCACCTCAACGAGACGATGGAGCTCGTCCTCGAGGGGCTTCAGGAGGCCCTCGATGACGGCCCGCTCGCGGCCGAGCCCGTCCAGGGTGCGCTGTTCCGGCTCCACGACGCCAAGCTCCACGAGGACACCATCCACCGCGGTCCCGCCCAGGTCATCCCGGCGGTCCGCGACGCGGTCCACCGCGCGCTGATCGACGGCGAGGTCCGTCTGCTCGAGCCCATCCAGGACGTCCGCATCGACGTCCCCTCCGAGCACATGGGCGCCGCCTCCGGCGAGATCCAGGGTCGACGCGGTCGCGTCGACGACATGTACCAGGAGGGCGACCTCATGGTCGTCGAGGGCATCGCGCCGGTCGAGGAGATGATCGGATTCTCCTCCGACATCCGATCCGCCACCGAGGGCCGCGCCTCCTGGAACACGGAGAACGCCGGCTTCCGCGTGCTCGTCGACAACCTCCAGCGCGAGAAGATCATGGAGATCCGCGAGCGAAAGGGCATGAAGCTCGAGCTGCCCCAGTCGATCGACTACATCTGATCGGGCGATCGCGGGCGACCGGACCGTCGCCTCGATCCGTCGTTCGATCGAACATCCCCCTCAGTCGGCCCATCGTTTCCTCGATCAGGTCTCACCGCTTCGAGTAGCCGTGTCGGCTCGACGTTATCGGTTCGCCGCCTCGACGCCGCTCTTTATCCGTGATGGCGACGTACCACACCACATGCCCGAAGAAGTGCTGTTCAGTTCCGAGAGCGACCACACCCGAACGGAGATCGCGTCGTATCTTCGCCGTGTCGCCGATGCGCTCGACCGAGACGATGCGATCACGCTGACCGCCGGGTCCGAATCGGTGCGCATGGACCCGCCGGAACGACCCACGTTCGAAGTGAAAGCCGAACGCGAGGGGCCGACCGACGGTCCCGGCGAATTGAGCATCGAGTTCGAGCTCGAATGGCCCGAAAACGGCGAGACGAAGGGAGATGCAGGCGATCCGTTAGAGATCGAGTGACCCGGTCACGCGTTCCGTCGGCCGGCCGTATCGTCCGAGGAGCGAACCGTCGTTCGTCCTCTCGGCATCTCAGGTCACCAGCGAGACGCCGCCGCCTCCGACGATCGCGAGCCCGCCGAGCCCGAAACAGACCGCCCAGAAGGGGACGCGTTCGACGACCCGCATCAGCGCGTCGATCGTGAAATACCCGACGACCGCGCTCACCGAGAGCGCCAGCGCGGCCGCGCCCGGGGCGATTCCCGGGAGGCCGCCCGCGCCGAAGACGGTCAACGCCGCGGCGGCGAGGCTCGCGGGGATCGAAAGCAGGAACGACAGCCGAAACGCCGCCGGCGGGTCGTAGCTCCGCACGAGCAGCGCGCTCGTGGTGATCCCCGACCGGGAGACGCCGGGCAGGATCGCGATCCCCTGCAGGGCCCCGACGAGCAGGGAGTCGCGAAACGTCGGCCGCTCGCGGCCGCCCATCCCGATCGATTCGGAGGCGATCTGGAGGACGCCCGTCAGCACGAGGAGGACGCCGATGAGCGCGATGAAGACGCCCCCGGCCAGCTGCCCGGCCAGATCGACGGCGTAGACGTAAAGCGGAATCCCGACGATCCCCGTCATCACGCAGGCGACCACGACGTAGGACGCGATCGCGTTCTCGCCGCTGTAGGCGGCGTCGGGCCGCCAGCCGGGCACGGCGCCCGCCGCCCGCGTGATGTCCTCGCGGTAGTAGCTCGCGGCCGAAACGGTCGTCCCGACCTGCAGGAACAGCGCCAGCTGGATGGCGACCTGCGGGTCCGTCCCCGCGATCGTGAGGAACAACGCGAGGTTGCCCTGGCTGGAGACCGGTAGCCACTCGACGACCCCCTGGACGATCCCCGCGAGCACCGCCACGATCAGCTCCGTGCGCGTCACGATCGGTACTGGCGCGTCACCGTACTTAAGGGGGATCGATCGACGGCTCCCGAACGCGGTGAACCACGGGGATCGAGGTCATCACCGTCGCGGTCCGCGCCGGCGGTCGTCCTCACGCCGTCGTGAGATCGCTGCGAGCGCTGTGAGCAGGACCACGACGAAGAGCAGCCACATCCAGGATATCGTCGCGCTCGTGCTCCCGGGTTCGGCCGTTCCGGACGGCTCGGCGGTCGGTTCCGGCGTCGCGGTCTCCTCCACCACGCGCAGTTCCCCGGCGTGGATCGACCCCACGCGGACGTCGTAGGTGCCGGCTGGCTCCGCGGTCCAGTTCGACTCGAGGGTCCGCTCCTCGCCCGGATCGAGGATGACCGTCCGGTTCGCGACTCGACGGTCTCCGCCCTCTCCGTTTTCCCCTTCCGATTCGCTTCGACTTGCGGTCACCGACAGCGTGCGTGTCGCGGCCGTGTATCCCTCGTTTCGAACCGTCGTCCGGGTGGTAGTCGACGCGTCGACCGGCACCCGCTGATCGAGGTGGTCGGCCTCGAGCACCGCGATCCGTCCGGGCTCGGTGGCGACCGCGTACCGTGCCGGCTCGTCGGCGGCGATCGCGAATCGATAGGTCTCCGGACCGGAACCGCCCTCGGATCCGTCCTCGAGCCGTTCGGCGTCGACGCTCGACCAGTCGTCGGTTCGTTAGACGTCGATCGCCGTCGGCGGCGCGTCGCCGAACGCGCTCGCGTTCACGCCCACCACGAGCGTCCCCTCGCGCACGCTGTCGGGCATCCCCGAGACACGTTCGACGTCGATCACCACGGGCCGGGCGACCGATCGGGGAGCGTCGATCCCTGCGTCGCTCCCGTTTCGAACCGTGACCGAGAGGTCGAAGTCCACTCGGGTGTCCGCGACGATCTCGTACTCGAGGACTGACACCCCAATCGCCTCCTCGTGGTCGGTGACGACGTACTCCGCGGTCACCGTCGAACCCGGGCGTGCACACACCGCGGTCTCGTGTTCGACGGGGTTCGTTCCGTCCAGATCGCTTTCGGCGCTCGGCGAACAGACGGGCGGATCGCTTTCCGAGCCGCCGGAGTCATCGTCTCCGTCGTCGACTGCGCGTTCGATCGTTGCCGTGTCGGACTCTCCGTCGCTCACGTCGTTGTCGTACACGTCACTCGCGGACTCGAGGGTCGCTTCGTAATCCCCGCCGGCGTCGTCGCCGTCGCCGACGACCAGCGTTCCCGAGTACCGATAGTCGCCGTCGCCGATCTCCGTCTCGACCAGGTCGCCGCGATCGAGCGTTCCCTCGATCGGTCCGGTCACGGCGACGCTCGCGGCCGAAAGTTCCGTGAGCGACTCGAACTCCACCGAGAGCTCGTCGTCCGTACCGTCGTCGTCCCCATCGTCGGCGGAGAGGCTGAACGCGTCGATCCCCGTATCGATGGCGCCGACGGCGACCCGGACGAGAGGGTCGCTCGTGTCGCTCGTCCCGTCGGTGTCGTCGATGGAGGCGTCGATCCCGTATTCGCCGTCCTCGAGCGCCGAGTGGTAGGTCGCCTCCACGGTGAGTTCGACGGTGGCGTCCGTGGTTCCGCCGCCGCTTCCGGCGTCCAGCGTGACCGTGGTCGTCGATCCGCTCGTCGAGTTCCCCTCGACCGTCGCGTCGGCCGCCGTCGCATCCGTCACGGTGTAGTTTCCGTCGAGGGGGTCGGGGAAGACGACCTCGAGTTCTGCGTCCTCGCCGTCCCGAGTGAGGTTGCCGATCTCGACCGTCAGGTTCTGCGTCACGGTCTCGCCGGGGTCGACGCCGTTCGGGTCGATCGATCCGTCCGTGATCGCCACCGGATCGAGTTCGCCGACGGAGACGTTCGCAACCCGCGATTCCGAATCCGAGTTCCCATCGGAGTCCTCCGCGGTCGCATCGAAGTGGAGCCGGTTGCCGTCCGTTCCGGTCGGGTAGGTGACGTCGGCGGTGACGGTCAGGTTCGCGTCCGCGGTTCCGCCCCCGCCTCCCACGTTCAGATCGACGTCGACGCGCTCGCCGTTCACCGTCCGGTTCCCCTCGACGGTTCCCGTGTCGGTCGCCACGTCCGTGACGGTTACCTCGTTCGCGAGCGCGTCCGGGAACGCGAGCGAGACGTTCGCGGGCGCCCCGTCCCGGTTCAACTCGTCGACGTCGATCTCGATCGTCTGGTCGGTGACGGTCCCGCCAGCGTCCACCTCGTCGGGTGACATGGATCCGCCCGCGACGTCCACGATCGGGAGAACGGAGACGGTGGACAGCCGCTTCGTGTCGGTGCTTCCGTCCGCGTCGTCGACGGTCGCGTCGACGTCGAGGTCATCGCCTTCGGCCCCGGTCGGATAGGTCACGTCCGCATCCAGGGTGACGTTCAGGTCGTTGAGGTCGCTCCAGTCGTCCAGATCGAAGGTTCCGGTGACCTCGTTTCCGTCGACGGTCGTGGTCGGTTGGCTCGCCGCGCCGGCGTCGGTCGTGACTGTGGCGTCCGTTATCTCGCCGTCGAGGTCGTTCGGGAACGCGAACGTCACGGCGTGTCCGTTCCCGTTCGAGAGGTTCTCGATCTCGGCGGTGACCGTCTGGTCCGTCACGGTCTCGCCCGCCGCCACCTCGGTCACCGAGCTTTCGCCGTCGACGATCGACAGCGCTCCGATCGTGACGTTCGCCGTCTGTCCGTCCGCGGCGTCGCGCGTGAATCCGTCCGTGGTGTTGCTCGCCGTCCGGAGGGTCGCGTCGTAGTCGCCCGGATCTCCCTCGGAGACGTTCTCGGCGGTGTAGTTGCCGTTGCCGTGGTGGATGAAGTCGCCCTCGTCGAGCGTGGTCGAACGATCGCCGTCGACGGCCACCTCGATGTCGTCGAGCTTCTCGCTCGCGTTGAGCACGAGGTCGGCCTCGCGGTCGTCCGTCTCGAAGGCGAACCGTTCGATCTCGAGCGGCTCGAGGAGTTCGTACCGCGGAACCGCGGACGTCGCACTGCTGCTGGGGTTGACCACGATCTCCACATCGTGCGGCCCCGTTGTGTCGGGGTTCGTGAGGTTCGAGTATTCGAGTATGATACGGTCGTCCGCACTGATGCTCACGCTTCCGCCGAAGTCGAAGCTGATCGTCTCTCCACCGTTCGAGAGCGTCACGTCGTCCAGATCGGAGATCGCATCCTCTTCTATCGTTCCGTCTTGATCCGTGTCGATCCCCGCTCGAACCACGTCGTCAACCGTCACGTTTCCGAGATCGGGTGCCGTGCTCGCCGAGTAGTCCAGTCGGAGTCCGGTGAGTGAGCTGCCACTCACGCCGTCGTCGCTCTCGATCGTTATTTCGGCGGTGTGGTTCGCCGCGACGTCGACGATCGGGTCCTCCGCGGTGATGTTCCCCTTCGAGCTTTGGCCGTCGGCTCCCCCGACCAACGTCAGTCCCACCGCGAACACCCCGACGGCGATCACGGCGAGGATTCGTCGTGGAGTCATCGACGACCTCTCGATCCCGTCCGTCGCGAGGACGTTCGATGCACGGCGGCGACGATACGGCTCGTGGGTTCGGTCGAGTCGGCGCCACCGTATCCACACTGGAGGATGTTCCTGCTCATTTTCGCGTCTCCTGCCTCCGACCCACCGGTCGGTTCTTCACAATCTATCGTCGCTTGAGTGATAATTCTTGAGGACGCCCACCGAATCTCCGCTTGGTCACGATTCGAACCGTGTCGGTCGCTCGATGTGGCCGTCCCAGTCGCTCGAAACGGCAACAATCATGTATCCGCGCCCGTCCCGTACCAACATGACTCTCACACGCGACTCTCCGGCCGGTGATCGCCAATGGCGCTCATAGACGACGAGGGCAACCTCCTCGGCGTAGTGAACGTCGTGGACGCCCTCGTGGTCCTGCTCGTCGCCGCCGTGGTCGTCGCCGGCGCGGCCCTCGTCCTCGCCGACGATCCGGCTCCAGAACCCGACACCGGAACGACCCACGCCACCCTCGATCTGGGCACCCAGCCCGACTACGTCGTCGCGGCGATCAACGAGGGTGACGTCTACGAGCCGAGCGACGGAACCCGACTCACGATCACGGACCTCCACCTCACGCCGCGCGAGGGCGGGGTCGCGGTGCTCGCCCGCGTCGAGGTTCAGGGGACACTCGACGACGACGGAGCGATCACCTACGAGAACGCCCCGCTACGGCTCGGGCGCTCTCTCGAGATCGCGACCGACCGCTACCAGGTGAACGGTCAGATCCGCGACGTCGGCGAGGCCGATGCGATCGACGCCGAGGAGACGACGGCGGTCCTGCGGGGAACCATGCCCGCCGCGGCGGCGGAAAGCATCGCTTCGGGCGACGAGCTTCGCCTGGCCGGACGCACCGTCGCCACCGTCGAGGACTCGGCCGTCTACGCGACCGCCGACCCCGGGACCCGCCGGGTGCTCCTCGCCGTCTCGCTCGACGCCCACCGCCACGGCGATTCCCTGTGGTTCGCCGGCACGCCCCTTCGCCAAGGACAAAACCTCACGTTCCCGACGACCGCCTACTCCTTCGAGGGGACGGTAGAGCGCGTCGGCGGCGAGCCCGAACTCGACTCGGCCACCACCCGCGAGGTCACCCTCCGCATGGAGGACGTCCACGAGGACATGGCGGACGCGATCGCGCCCGGAATGGTCGAGTACTCCGGCGAGGAGACGGTCGCCGAGGTCACCGACGTCGAGACGGAACCGTCCATCATCATCGCGACCGGAGACGACGGGACCGTGAACGTCGTCGACCACCCGGTGAACCGCGAGGTCACCATCACGGCCGACCTGCGCGTGCGCGAGACGACTACCGGAGTCCGGTTCAAGGGCGAACCCCTCCGGCAGGGCTCGACGGTCGTCCTCGATCTCGGCACGGTCACGGTCGAGGCGACCGTGGTCGCCGTCGGGGCGTAGTCTCGGTCGACGCCGAGGCGACGGTCGTCGCCGGGGCGCAACCGCAGTCGACGTCTCTCGGCGTCGTTGTGATCGATGTTTCTCGGCGCCTTACCGTCCCTTCGAGTTGACTCGTCGCTCCGCGCCGTTCCAACGCTCCGCAGCCAGCCGTCCAACTCCCGGTAGTCGGGTCGCGATCGCGACTCTACGCAGTCGGGTCGTGATCGGTCGAAAAAGCGAAATCGCCCTTCCTCGCTGGAAGTGACGGACGAGGTCGTCTTAGTTACGGACGAGGTTCGTCGCGCGGGGTCCCTTGGGGGATGATTCGATGTCGAACTCCACTTCCTGACCTTCCTCGAGATCGGGGCCGCCGACGTCCTCCATGTGGAAGAACACGTCTTCGTCCTCGTCTACGTCGTCCGCGTCAGTCGAAATGAAACCGTAGCCGCCAGTGTCGTTGAAGAAGTCAACCTTACCGTTTGCCATTGCAACCAAACGTACACCCCGTTCGGGGATAACGCTTGCGAGGGTCATGGTACCACGACCACCCCTCCTCGACTGGAGCGTCCACCCGACCGTTCCGCCGTCCGAATCGCCCACCTCTTTATACTCGCAGGCGTCACCATACGACGAGACGCGATACACCGATGTCCTCCGATTCCGACGCCGCCGGTCCGTCGATCGACCCGAGCGAGTCAGCGATCGGACGCGCGATCGAGCGCGCCGCGAACCGACTCTCTCGGGCGTCGGCGGACTCGGCGATCATTCGGACCGCCCGTCGAACCGCCGACCGCGCGAGCGAGATCGCCGTCGACTCCACGCTCGCCGACTGCGGGCGGTTCCTCGTCGAGGCGACCCGGAACTCCTGGCTGTTTCGCTGGCTCACCGCGGAGCCCGACCCGGAGGTGATCGTCATCGACCTTCGGGAGACGTGGACGGTCGGCCCGGTGCTTGTCCTCTTGGACCGAGTTCTCGGACGTCTCGGCGATGCGACGGCGGATTCGTGGTTCGCCTCGGCCGCGGAGTCGACTCACGCGGAGCTCCGTGCGGCACCCTTGCGCGTGCTCGGACTCCTCGCGCTCGCGGTCGGACTCGCGTCCGCGGTCGGCGTCTTCGTCTCGGCAGTCGTCGCGGATGGATCGATCGTCGGGATCCGCTCCGTTCTCGCGCTCGCCGTCGCCGCCGCCGGAACGATCGCGCTCCGGGACGACCGCACCTGGTCCGAGCTTCGGGAGACGCGTCCCGTCGAGCTGCTCGTCGCCGCGCTCGAACCGCCCGAGCCGCCCGAGCCGCCCGGCCCATCAGAGTCACCCGAGCCGCCCGAGGAGGATGCCACGCGATCGGCATCCGAGACGGACGAGGACGTCGGCCCCGATTCGACCCGGTAGTCCGTTCGGCCCACATCGCCGGAGGCTTATACCTCCCGACCCGACACCGTGGTGTATGCAGACGGGCACGCCCCCAGATCGACGCGTCGACACGGAGCCACGGCCGAGTCGCTCCGGGCCGACAACGCCGTGCCCCCTCGCGGACCGGATCGGGCGCTCGGAGGTGGTCGCGTGAGCGCCCCGAGCGGTCGCCGGGACGCCGACGTCGATGGCGACGCCGAGAGCGCCACCGACGGCGGCCACGCCGCCGCCTCCTCGACCCACACCGTTCGCTTAGAGCTCGTCGACGAGCCGGGCGAACTGCTCGCGGCGCTCCACCCCATCGCGGACAACGGCGGCAACCTCCTGTCCATCTACCACGAGCGCGGCAACAAGACCCCGCGTGGTCACATCCCGGTCGAGGTGGACTTCGAGGCGACCGAGGACCGGTTCGAGGCGATCGTCGAGGCGCTCCGCGAGGAGGGCATCAACGTGATGCAGGCGGGCACGGAGCGGTACGCGGAGCAGATCACGCTGTTGCTCGTCGGCCACCTCATCGACACCGACCTCTCCGACACGCTCTCGCGGATCGAGGAGTGTGCGTCCGCCTCCGTCGTCGACGTGTCCCTTTCGGCACCCAAGGGGTCCGGAAACGGCGTCTCCAGCGCCAGGCTCCGGCTCGCCGCGCGCGCGAACGAGACGGTCACCGCCCTCGAGGCGGTCCGGTCGATCGCCTCCGAGAAGGGGATCGACGTCATCGAGCCGCTCGCCGGAGGTGACCGGTGATGGCGGCGACCTCGCCAGGGACCGGCAGCCGACTCGCGATCCTCGGCGTCGGGGCCGTCGGTCGGTCGGTCGCCGAACTCGCGAGCGAGTACGGTCACGAGGTCGTGGCGCTCTCGGACTCGCGGGGCGCGGCGATCGACGAGGACGGACTCGACGTCGCCGACGCGCTCGCCGAGAAGGACGCCTCGGGCGTCGTCGGTCCCGCCGACCCGGCCGACGCGCTCGCCGCGGATTACGACGTGCTCGTCGAGGCGACGCCGACCACGCTCGGGGACGCCGAGCCGGGCTTTTCACACGTTCGGACCGCCCTCGAACGCGATCGGAACGTCGTGCTCGCGAATAAGGGGCCCGTCGCCGAGCGGTTCGGCGACGTTCAAGCGCTCGCCGACGACTCCGCCGGGTCAGTCCGATTCGAGGCCACCGTCGCGGGCGCCATCCCGGCGATTTCGACCATCGAGGACGTCGACCCCGCCCACGTCACCGCGGTTCGCGGCGTGTTGAACGGCACGGCGAACTTCATCCTCACGCGGATGGCGGCCGAGGGTCTCGGTTACGACCACGTCCTCGCGGAGGCCCAGGACATGGGCGTCGCGGAGGCCGACCCCTCCTTCGACGTCGAGGGGACCGACGCCGCGCTCAAGTGCGTCATCCTGGCGAACGTGCTCTCGTTCGGCTCCGCCGAGGATCCCTCCGATGCCCGTGAGTTCTCCCTCGCGGACGCGACCGTCGATGGCATTCGGGACATCCCCGGAAACGCCCTCGAACTCGCGGCCGACGACGGCCGCACCATCCGCCTCATCGGCGAGGCCAACCGCGATCGCGTCCGGGTCGGTCCGCGGCTCGTCTCCGAGGGCGCGACCCTCGCGGTCCCCGGCACGCAGAACATCGTCCAGCTCGAGACGACCCACGCGGACCGCTTGAACCTCTCGGGACGCGGCGCCGGCGGCCCCGAGACCGCGAGCGCCGTCCTCGGCGACGTCGGTCGTCTGAGCTGATCGTCGCTTTCTCCCCGTTCGCCCCTTTCTCCGTCATCGCGTTCTCCCCGCTCCATCAGCATCGCCCCCGCCTCTTTCGGTATCCGATTCGTTCTCGCCCACCCTCGGGCTCGACGATGCGTATCGGCGTCGACAATGAGTATCGGCCTCGACGACCGGTATCGATATTCACGACCGACATCGACGTTGACGACCGGTGTCGACCTCACCTCCCGGACCGGGTGCGGCGGTCGTGTCAGCACTCCCCACGTGAGGATCCCGCACAAACCGCCGGACGGCATCCGGATGGGTTGTACTCCGTATCGAAACCGTTTTAGTGGAATCAACCGAAAACATCCTCACAGAGCGCCTTAGCGCGTGATTACCCATGAGTGACAAACCGCACCAGAATCTGGCCATTATCGGCCACGTCGACCACGGCAAGAGTACGCTCGTGGGCCGACTCCTCTATGAAACGGGGAGCGTCCCCGAGCACGTCATCGAGCAGCACCGCGAGGAAGCCGAAGAGAAGGGCAAGGGCGGCTTCGAGTTCGCCTACGTGATGGACAACCTCGCCGAGGAGCGCGAGCGTGGCGTCACGATCGACATCGCCCACCAGGAGTTCGACACCGACGAGTACTACTTCACCATCGTCGACTGTCCGGGCCACCGTGACTTCGTGAAGAACATGATCACGGGCGCCTCACAGGCCGACAACGCGGTCCTCGTCGTCGCGGCCGACGACGGCGTCGCGCCCCAGACACGCGAGCACGTCTTCCTGGCCCGTACGCTGGGTATCGGCGAGCTCATCATCGGCGTCAACAAGATGGACCTCGTCGACTACGAGGAGTCCTCCTACGACGACGTCGTCGAGGAGGTCAAGGAGCTCCTCAACCAGGTCCGCTTCGATACGGACAACACCACGTTCGTTCCCATCTCGGCCTTCGAGGGCGACAACATCGCCGAGGAGTCCGAGAACACCCCCTGGTACGACGGGCAGATCCTCCTCGAGGCTCTCAACGACCTGCCGGCCTCCGAGCCGCCGACGGACGCGCCGCTTCGGCTGCCGATCCAGGACGTCTACACGATCTCCGGCATCGGGACCGTCCCGGTCGGACGTATCGAGACCGGCGTGATGAACACCGGCGACAACGTCTCCTTCCAGCCGTCGGACGTCGGCGGCGAGGTGAAGACGATCGAGATGCACCACGAGGAGGTGCCGAAGGCCGAGCCCGGCGACAACGTCGGATTCAACGTCCGCGGCATCGGCAAGGACGACATCCGTCGCGGCGACGTCTGTGGTCCCGCCGACGACCCGCCGTCGGTCGCGGAGACCTTCCAGGCGCAGGTCGTCGTCATGCAGCACCCGAGCGTCATCACCGCCGGATACACGCCGGTCTTCCACGCCCACACGGCGCAGGTCGCGTGTACGATCGAGTCGATCGACCAGAAGATCGACCCGTCCTCCGGCGAGGTCGCCGAGGAGAACCCGGACTTCATCAAGTCCGGCGACGCCGCAGTCGTCACCGTGCGCCCGCAAAAGCCCCTCAGCATCGAGCCGTCCGGGGAGATCCCGGAACTCGGCAGCTTCGCGATCCGCGACATGGGTCAGACCATCGCTGCCGGCAAGGTGCTCAGCGTCAACGAGCGATAATCGATGCAGCAGGCACGCGTCCGCCTCGCCGGTACCCGCCCCGAGGACCTCGACGACATCTGCGACGACGTCCGCGAGATCGCGGACTCGACGGGGGTCTCCCTGTCGGGCCCGATCCCGCTGCCGACGAAGACGCTGGAGATCCCGTCCCGCAAGTCCCCCGACGGAGAGGGGACCGCGACGTGGGAACACTGGGAGATGCGCGTTCACAAGCGTCTGATCGACATCGACGCGGACGAGCGGGCGCTTCGCCAGCTCATGCGCATTCAGGTTCCGAACGACGTCAGCATCGAGATCGTACTCGAGGACTAAGCGCTAGGGCGCACTCGCGCCGCAGTTCTTCCGTTTTTTGACCCGTCGATAGCGGCGCCGATGTCGGCGTCGATCGTTTCCTTCGCAAGGAAGAGGCCCGGGGTTCAAATCCCCGCGAGTCCATCGGAGCGACCGAGTTTTACGAGGGAGCAGAATGGTCGAGCGATGATTTGAACCCTACCAGTCGCGCGCAGCGACCGACGGGAGCGAGCACGTCTGGTTTCGGTTCACATCCCCGCGAGGGAACTCACTTCGTTCGTTCCCTCGCGTGCCCCCACTCGCTGCGCTCGTGGGGACCCCGCGAGTCCACCCGATTCCGGATTCGTGCGATTCGTCTCGATCTGGAGGTTGTAACGCGTGTCGTCGACGTCGAGAACGGGTCTCCGTGTCACGGAAGTGTCGAAAGGTAAGGTACAAATACGCCGGTCGATTCACAAGACATGAAGGCGGGCTCGTAGATCAGTGGCAGATCGCTTCCTTCGCAAGGAAGAGGCCCGGGGTTCAAATCCCCGCGAGTCCATCGGAGCGACCGAGTTTTACGAGGGAGCAGAATGGTCGAGCGATGATTTGAACCCTACCAGTCGCGCGCAGCGACCGACGGGAGCGAGCACGTCTGGTTTCGGTTCACATCCCCGCGAGGGAACTCACTTCGTTCGTTCCCTCGCGTGCCCCCACTCGCTGCGCTCGTGGGGACCCCGCGAGTCCACTTCCGAACGCAGTACGAATCCGTGAGCGGAGCGTTCGCGTATCGAATTTGTAGTCGGTGTTGACTCACACCGATCGGTGTCAACTGACGGTTACCGTGCGCCCTGGCACCCGCCACGGAGCCGACTACACTCGGAACTCCGCGTCCGGACACAGACGTCCACGTCGGCGTACTCCTCCTCGACGATCTCCTCGAGGAGATCGAGCTCGCGTTGTCCGTGTCGATCGCTGGCGAGGAAGTAGGGGCCGAGCCGCTGTTCCACGACGCGACGGCCACAGAGCCCCTCTGCCTGCAGCGACCGAACGACCTCGCGGATCGCCGACTCCGACGGGCTCGGCTCGAAATCGAAGTCCGCTCCCCGCTCGCTCGAGAGCCGTTCAAGGAGCCGTTTCGTGTCGATCATACTCGAGGGAACGGACCTCGTATACTTCAATAGTAACCCGAACCAGTTCCGGTGTGGGTCGAATCGGTTCCGGTGTAACTCGAACCGGTGTCGGTGTCGTAAAATATATAAAAATCTGACTGACTCATCCGCATGATGTCTGGCACCTACCACCGCACTGGCGGTCACTACATCGACGGGCAGTGGCGTGAGCCGTCCGGCGGCTCCGAGGTCGACGTTCGCGATCCCGCCTCCGAGGCGGTCATCGCGGAACTGCCGACCGCGACGAGCGAGGAGGTCGCGGCGGCCGTCGAGGCCGCAAACGAGGCCCAGACCGAGTGGGGGCGACGCCCGGCCAAGGAACGCGGCGAGCTGGTCCGCGAGGTCGCGGACGTGCTTTTGGACCACAAGGACGAACTCGCGGAGCTGATCGTCGAAGAGCAGGGCAAACCCCGATCGGTCGCGGAGGGCGAGATCGAGGCCTCCGCCGACCTCGCGGAGTACATGGCCGAGTGGGACCGTCGCATCGAGGGCGACATCCTGCCGGGGGACGTTCGCGACGAGAGCATCCACCTCCAGCGACAGCCGGTCGGCGTCGTCGCGGGCATCATCCCCTGGAACTATCCGATCGCGGTGTTCGTTCGGAAGTTCGCGCCCGCCCTCGTCGCCGGCAACGCGCTCGTGGCCAAACCGAGCGAGCTGACGCCCGTGGCGACGTTACGGCTGACCGAGCTCATCGACGAGCACGTCGACCTCCCGGACGGGGTCTTCAACCTCGTCTTCGGCGCGGGCGAGGCCGGCGCACAGCTGGTCCAGTCGTCGGACGTCGACATGATCTCGATGACCGGAAACGTCGAGACCGGCAAGGAGATAATGCGTCAAGCGGCCGACAACCTCACGGAGGTCTCGCTCGAACTCGGCGGCAAGGCTCCCGCCATCGTCTGGAAGGACGCCGACGTCGACGAGGCGGTCGAGGACGTCCTCACGGCCCGGATCACGAATACCGGACAGGTGTGTACCTGCGCCGAGCGCGTCTACGTCCACTCGGACGTCCGCGAGGAGTTCGAACGGAAGTACGTCGAGGCCGCACGTGAGGTCACCATCGGCGATCCGAAAGACGACCCCGACATGGGGCCGCAGGTGAGCGAGCGGGAGCTCGAAAAGACCGCGGCCGCCGTCGATCGCGCCCGCGAACAGGGTGCGGAGGTCCTCCTCGGGGGATCCGCGCCCGACGACGGGGCGTTCGAGAGCGGGTACTGGTACGAGCCCACCGTCGTCGGCGGCGTCGACCAGGAGATGGACATCATGCAACGGGAGGTCTTCGGGCCGGTCACCCCGATCATGGAGGTCGACTCGCTGGACGAGGCCATCGAGTACGCCAACGACTCGCGATACGGGCTCTCGGCGTACCTCTTCACCGACGACTACCAGGTCGCCATGCGGGCCGCGGAGGAACTCGAGTTCGGGGAGACCTACATCAACCGCACCCTCGGCGAGTCCTGGCACGGCCACCACATCGGGTGGAACCAGTCCGGCCTCGGCGGCGAGGACGGCAAGTACGGCTTCCTGAAGTACACACAGCTCAAGACCGTCTACCACAACTACGCCTAGCGGACGTCACGGTCCGTCCGCGTCGTCGCCGACGAACGCTCGGCCGATCACCCGTCTCGTTATGCCGAACGCTCCGTCTCTCCGAGCTCCGATCGAACCATCGACTCGAACCGATCGAACCCGGTCGCGAGCCGATCGCGGTCGTTCGCGAAGCTCACCCGTAGGTAGCCCTCGCCGCCCTCGCCGAAGGCCGACCCGGGCGCAGTCACCACGCCGTGGTCGCCGAGGAGTCGCTTCGCGATCTCCAGGCTCGACCCCTCGAGAGCGCTCACGTCGACGAAGACGTAGAAACCCCCCTCCGGTCGTCCGGCTGAGACGTGCGGGATCGCCTCGATCCGATCGAGGACGTACTCTCGACGCGAGCGGAACGTCTCCCGCATGCGCTCGACCGGTTCGCGTGGGCCGGTGAGGGCGGCGACGCCGGCATGTTGTGCGGGCGTGTTGACACACGACGTCGTGTACTCGTGGATCGTCGAGAGCACGTTGACGACGTCGGCGGGTCCCGTGAGCCAGCCGACGCGCCAGCCCGTCATCGCGTAGGTCTTCGACAGGGAGTTCACGGACAGCACCCACTCGTCGTGGTCGGTCACGGCCGCGGCCCGCCGGGGTCGATCGCCGTAGGTCAACTCGCGGTAGACCTCGTCGGCGATGACGTACGCGCCGTTGTCGGCGGCCGTCTTCGCGATCCGCTCGATGCCGGCCTCGGAGATGGTTCGGCCCGTCGGGTTGGAGGGCGAGGTGATCGAGACCGCCGCGGTGTCGGGGCCGATCGCCTCGCGGATGGCCTCCGGGTCGGGCTCGAACTCCTCGGAGGCGGGCATCGGGACCTCGACCGGCTCGGCGCCGGCCAGACGCGTCTGTTCGATCACGTTCGGCCAGGCCGGAGTGGGAACCACGACCTCCTCGCCGGGATCCGCGACCGCCTGGATCGCGAGGTGGAGCGCCTCCACGCCGCCGGTGGTGACGACGACCTCCGAGTCGGGGTCGATGTCCGGACCCGGCTCCGACGACAGGCGCGCCGCGATCGCCGCGCGAAGCTCCGGTATTCCGGCGTTCGAGGTGTATTTCGTCCGGCCGTCCTTCGCGGCCTCGGTCGCGGCCTCCACGACGTGTTCGGGCGTGTCGAAGTCGGGTTCGCCGAACTCGAGGTGGACGAGATCGCCGCCTTGCCGCTCCGCGAGCTCGAACATCACGCGGATCTGCTGGGGTTCGACGTCGCCGACGCGCCGGGACAGCCGGTTCGTCTCGGTGGTGGTCCTCGGATCCATGTCCTCACCTTCAGGATCGACGCGAGAGGTCTTTGCGTCTGTGGTTGCCGGTTCTTTCGTCGACGCGGTCGTGGACCACTCGCCGTCGACGCCATCGCCGATCATTCGCCATCGATGCGGTCGTCAGTCACTCGCCGTCGAGATCGACCGGGAGCGCGTCGAGGTCCGGGTTCCGTTCCCGGAACTCGATCACGAGCCGGAACGCGAGCACGTAGGCCACGACGGCGAAGACGATCGCCAAAAGCAGATTCCCGGCCCACAGTCGAAGCAGGTGTTCCGTGCCGGCGACGGGCGTGAACGCCTCCATCGCCTCCTCGGGGACGGGCGCGAGCAGGCGGGTTCCGAGCCAGTAGCTCGTGCCGTAGACGCCCCACTTCACCGCCGGATTGAGAACGATCACGGACGCGAAGAGCGCGATCTTGCTCAGCTGTTTGAACAGGTACGCGAGAACGAGGAACACCGCGACTCCGAATCCGAGCGTCGGCAGGGCCGTGATGAAGACGCCGAGGCTGAAGCTCACGGCGATCTCGCGGGGCGTGTGGTCCTCGAGGAACGCCGACTCCAATTCCTCGCGAACCCGATCGTGGGTTCGTCTCGCCCGTTCCCGGATCATCACCGCGTCGATACTCCGGTAGCCGACATCAATGCTTCGACGTCCACATCAATTATACCGCCGTGGTCCCATCTACGTTCATGCTCCCCACCCATGCCGCGGGTCGGTTTCGACGGACGCAGCTTCGCTCGGTGCGACCGGCCGGTCGTTTCCGTCCCCGACCGGCCGGAGGCGACGATCGCGTTCGTCCGGCCGGAGTCGACGTCGACCGCCGACCGATGAACGGCACACGATGACCGACCGTGCCGTCTACTTCGTCGACGAACGAACGGTCGATGTCCGGTCGGTCGACGTTTCCGAACCGGGACCCCAGGAGCTCCTCGTTGAGGGCGAACTGTCCGCGATAAGCAGCGGCACGGAACTGCTCGTCTATCGCGACGAGACGCCGGAGATGTCCGTCGACGAGACCCTCGACGCGTTCGACGGGAGCTTCGAGTACCCGATGCGGTACGGCTACGCGACGGTCGGAACGGTCGCCGCGGTCGGGAGCGGGATGGACGAGGAGTGGCTCGGCGAGTCCGTCTTCGCGTTCCATCCCCACCAGACCCGTTTTTCGATCCCGGCGACGGACGTCGTCGCGCTCCCCGACGGGATGTCCTCGGAGGCCGGCGCGCTCCTGCCCTCGATGGAGACCGCCACGAACCTCGCGTTGGACGCCCGCCCGCGCGTCGGCGAGCGCGTCGTCGTCCTCGGAGCCGGCGTCATCGGGCTCTGTGTGGCCCACGTCCTCGCGGGGTTTCCGCTGGAACGGCTCGTCGTGGTCGATCCGATCGAGGCCCGTCGACGGACCGCCGAGGAACTCGGAGCCGACGATGCCCTCGCCCCGGAGGACCTCGCGGCCGGGTCGATGGACGCGGATCTGGCGATCGAGGTCTCGGGGCGGCCGGGCACCCTCGACGACGCGATCGACGCCGTCGGCTACGACTCGCGGATCGTCGTCGGGTCCTGGTACGGGACCAAGCGCGCACCGATCGATCTCGGCGGACGGTTCCACCGCGACCGGATCGAGGTCGTCTCGAGCCAGGTGAGCACCATCCATCCGGAGCTGCGGGGACGGTGGGACCGGTCCCGCCGTCGTGAGGTCGCCGTGGACCGCCTCGAACGGTTCGACCCCGAGACGGTCGTCACGCATCGGATGCCGATCGGACGGGCGCCGGCGGCCTACGATCTCCTCGACACCAGCCCGGACCGGGCGTTGCAGGTGCTTTTGGACCACACGTGAGTTCGCTCCGTCCGTTCGACCGCCCCGGACAGCGTCGCGGCCGTTCGACCGGCCCGGACAGGATCGCGGACGAAAGACCGTGACAAACGATTTATCGGTCTCGTCCGTAGGACCCGTATGGCTCGGATGGCCGACCGCTTCGATCTCGACTCGCTCTCGCCGCTGGCCCGCTTCGGGATCGTCCTCGCGCTCTCGAGCGCGCTCGTTCACCTCGTGTTGGGCGTCGGCTTCCTGCCGCACCCGATGGGGGTCGCGTTCCTGCTGGCCACCGGCGGGTTCCTCGGCGCGGTCTACCTGCTCGCGATGGGCTACCGTCGCCGCCTGCTGTATCTCGTCGGGATCCCCTTCGTCGGGATTCAGATCGTCCTCTGGTACGTGTTCAACCGTCCGGCCGGGCTCTCCGACGTCCCCGCCGTCCACCTGCTCGACAAGCTCGTTCAGGTCGCGTTGATCGGCGTTCTCGTCGTCCTCCATCGTCGGGAGCGGTAGCGTGACCTCGAGCGCATCCGCATCCCGCCGGCGTCGTCGGCGTCTCCGGGCCGTCGCCGCCGTCCACCTCGTTCTCGCGGTGGCAGTCTCGATCGTCGCCCTCTCGCTCCTCGATGTCCCCTTCGAGCCGGCTCGTTCCGGGGCGTCACTCGACCCGATCCGTTCGGGGGTTCCCGTGGGGTCGGGTCGTTCCGGCCTCGCGTTTCTCCTCGGAACGAGCCTGGCGCTCGTCGCGGCCGCGGCGATCGGCCGCCGCTCGCTCGTCGTCGCCCGATCGGAGGCCGGACCGCAGCCCGCCACCGCCGCCACCCTGGTGACCGCGATCCGTGCGGGCACGCTGGTTCCGCTCGCCGGCGTGCTGGCGGTATCGCTCGTCGCTGACCCGACGGTCGGCTCCAACGGATGGCTCCCGGCGACGCTCTACGGGACCGTCGCCGCTCTCGACGTTATCGATGGCGCGCTCGCGCGTGCGACCGACTCGGTCACCGCGCTCGGCGCCCGACTCGACACGGAGGCGGACGCGCTCGGGATCCTCCTCGCTTCTGCCCTCGCGGTTCGCTACGGCGCCGCACCGGCCGCCTTCATCGCCGTCGGCGCCGCTCGCTACCTGTTCGTCGCCGGAATGCACTTCCGCTCCCGGCGCGGACTCGCGCTCCACGAGCTCGACGACCGGCCGATCCGCCGCGTGCTGGCGGGGGCGGCCATGCTCGCCGTCTGGATCGCGCTCCTTCCGGCCGTCGCTCCCGAGCACGCTCGCGTCGTCACCGCGTTCGTGGCGATTCCGTTCCTCGGCCACTTCCTGCGCGACTGGCTCGTCGTCTCCGGTCGACTGGGCTGATCGGCGTCGACGTTCTAGGGACCGATCGATGTTTGCTCGCGGTTCCTCGTTCGGATCCCGCTCGGGACCCGGTTTTATGTGCGACGCCGCCGTGGTGATCCTGTGTATTCGGTGTCACTCTCCCGCGAGTTCATCGCCCAACACTACCTGATCGTCCCCGACCCGGGTCCGGAGGGGACGCTCCACTCGCATCGCTACACGGTCGAGGCGACCTTTCGTGGCCCCGAACTCGGCGAGTACGGCTACCTCGTGGACATCGACGCCCTGGCGTCCGCCCTCGAGGCCATCGCGGAGGAATTCGCCGACCGGACGCTCAACGACCTCGAAGCCTTCGCGGGGCGCAACCCGAGCGTCGAACACCTCGCGCGGATCGTCGGGGACCGGCTCCTCGATCGGATCGTCCCGGAGACCGCCACGGAGCTGTCGGTTCGCGTTCGCGAGGACGATGTCGCCGCCGTCACACACCGACGCTCGCTCGGCTCCGACGCGGAACCGTAAGCCGCGGGACCCTCACCGACCACCATCATGGACGCAGGTAGCGATCCCGGAACCGACGGCACGTCGCCCTCACGGATACGGACCGACAGCTCCCGATCGACCGGCCGGACGTCGGGCCCCTCAATCGCGGGCTCCCTCTCGTTCGCTCTCGTGGTCTACGAGGGACTCGAGGGGTCATCCGGCGGATTCCGCTACGATCGCGAGATCGTCTCGCGCCTGCGTGAGCGCGGCGACACGGTCGAGGTGATCGCGCTCCCGTGGCGCCGGTATCCGGCCGCCGTCGCGACGGCCTACTCGCCTCGCCTCCGCTCGCGACTCGACCGGGACGTCGACGTACTTCTGGAGGACGGACTGTGTCACCCCGCCCTGTGGCGACATAACCGTCGGATCGAGGGACCGGACGCCGTGGTCGGGCTGCTCCACCACCTCCGTTCGGACGATCCGACGGAGCGATTCCGCTCGCTGATCCGTCCCGTCGAACGGCGGTTTCTCGACTCGCTCGACGGCGTCGTCGCAACCAGCGCGTTCACCGAACGGCGCGCCCGCACTTGCTGTCCTGCGCTCGGGCCCCGTCCGTCGCTCGGGTCTTGTTCGTCGCCTGATCCCCGTCCGTCGCTCGTCGCCCACCCCGCCGGCCGCGCGGAGGCCGCGGCAGTCCCTCCGGACACGTTGGCCGACCGCACGGCCGGCGATCCCTTCCGCGTCGTCTACGTCGGCTCCGTCGTGCCACGCAAGGACCTGCGAACGCTCCTCGAGGCGCTCGCACGGATCGGGCCCTCGCGGGGCGAGCAGCACGAGACGGGTGCTAGGGACAACGAACTGGAGGAGACGCGCGACGCCCCGGTCGACTGGCGGTTGACCGTGATCGGTGATCGAACGGCGGATCCGGGGTACGCTGACGACGCTCTCTCCCGGACCCACGCGCTCGGGATCGGCGATCGCGTCGAGTTCCTCGGAACCGTTCCGACCGACGTCCTGGTGCGGAAACTCGAGTCGGCGCACGTCTGCTGTGTCCCGTCACAGTATGAGGCCTTCGGCATGGCGCACCTCGAGGCGATGGAGCGCGGGGCCGTTCCCGTCGCCGGCTCCGTCGGCGGCGCGAGCGAGTTCCTCGCGGACGGCGTGAACGGACTGGTGATCGACCCCGGCGATCCGGCCGCGCTCGCCGACCGTCTCTCGCGGCTCGCGACCGACCGGAACCTGCTCGCGAAGATCGCCCGCGGCGCCCTCGCGACCGCCGACCGCCAACCCGGGTGGGACGCCGTGACGGAGTCGCTCCGCTCGTTTTGCGGCGCGTTGGCGACCGAGAACGTCGACGGTCGGGGGTCCGCTGCTGTACCAGATCCCCACGCGGTCCCCGACGTCCGGATCGAGCCCCACGGGGCTCCGTCCCGAGGTGTGGAGGGAGCGATCGACCCGTGACCTCGAAGTCCGAATTCCTCGAGGCGAAGACCACCGTCGACGACCGGGCGGTGAATCGCCGCATTCGGGATCGGTTCCTCGCCGCCCTGCGCGAGCGTGCGGACCGGTCCGACGGCCCGGTTCGCGTCCTCGAACTCGGCGCAGGCGTCGGATCGATGATCTCCAGGTTCGCCGCCTGGGACGGCACCCCCGACTCCGTTCGCTACCGGGCCGTCGACGTCGATCCCGACGTGATCGCCGTCGCTCGGGATCGGGTCCCCCGCCATCTCATGGATCGAGGCTACGAGATCACGCGGGATGACACGGCCTTCCGGGAGGACGCGGCTGCCCAGCGTGACGCGACCACCCGGCGCGGCGACCGGTTCGTGGCGACGACCGCCGAACGAACCGGGGATCCCGACCGGCTCGAGATCTCGCTCGAGGTGGCCGACCTCCGTGAGGTCTCGGCCGAGGCGGACGCGGTCATCGCGTCGGCGCTTCTCGACCTCGTGGATCTGGAGTGTGTCCTCCCACGGATCCGGTCGCTGCTCGCCGACGGCGGGCTCCTGTATGCGCCCTGCACCTACGCCGGCGCCACGGGCTTCGCCCCGGCTCACCCGCTCGACGACCGAATCGAGCGGCTCTACCACCGACACATGGACGAGGTGCGCGAGCAACCCGGAAGCAGCCGAGCCGGTCTGGATCTCCTCGCGGCCGCGCCGGCGTTCGACTACGAGGTGCTCGACGCGGGCGGGGCGGACTGGGTCGTTCGACCCATGACCGTGGGGGAGAACGGACGCGGCGACCCGAGTGGTGGGACGAATGGCGAGTACCCGGCGATGGAGGCGACCTTTCTTCGCGGACTCCTCGAAACGATCGACGGTGCGCTCGCCGACTTCCCCGCGGACGTCCTCGATCCCGCAGACCGAAAGCGGTGGGTCGAGGCCAGACGGACGCAGGTCGAGCGCGGCGAGTGTTCGATGATCGCCCATCACCTCGACGTCCTCATGCGCGCGTGAGACGGAGGAAAACGGGATCGATCGGGATCCCCGACGGTGGGCCGCCTCAGTCGTCGTCGAGCGCCGCCGGCTCCTCGTCCTCGTCGATCATCCGCTCGGGGATCGTGCCGGATCCGGTCGTCGGTCGCGAGACCGGACGGAGGGTGAAGCGCTTTTTCACCATGTCGTAGAGGAACACGAACGTGCCGAGGATGATGAGCGTGTCGCCGGGCAGGCGCGCCCAGAACAGCGCCTGGACCAGATCGCGGTTGTAGAACGCGAGGCTTCGCGCGGCGGCGTAGCCCTCGGTGAACGCCACCTCGAGCTGGAGGAACCCGACCGGGAGCACGGAGACGAACACCATCACGGCGAGTCCCACGTTCCACAGCCAGAAGGCCCACCGGAGGTGACGTTCGGTCCAGTCGGCAGGCCGCGTCGCGATCCGCAGCATGTAGGTCGCCATCCCCAGCGCGAGGAAGCCGAACGCGCCGAACATGGCGGCGTGGGCGTGGCCGACTGTCAGGTACGTGCCGTGTTCGTAGTAGTTGATGAGCGGGAGGTTGATGAAGAAGCCGAGCACGCCGGCGCCCAGGAAGTTCCAGAAGCCGCTCGCGATGATGAACATGAACGGCAGCGTGTACGGGAACGACTCGCCGCTCGTCGCGAGCGCGCGGTACTGGCCCATCGCCTCGAAGAGGATGAGGATGAGCGGGATGAGCTCGAGGGTCGAAAAGACGGTTCCGAGCGGGAGCCACACGTCGGGCTGGCCGACCCACCAGTAGTGGTGGGAGGCGCCGATGACGCCGGAGCCCATCACGAAAAGCGCCTGGAAGGCGACCGCCTTCTCGGCGGAACGCTTGCGCAACAGGCCCATGCTCACGAGCGTGAGCCCGACGATGGCGACGATGAAGAACTCGAAGGCGCCCTCGACCCACATGTGGACGACCCACCACCGCCAGAACTCCGTCATCACGATGTTGGTCTCCGGCGTGTAGAAGAACCCGGCGGTGAACAGCAGGCCGATCGATCCGCCCGCGTAGATGATCATGTGTGCGAGCCCGTAGGGCGACTCGCGATCGAGAAGCGGCTTGAACCCGCGCCAGACGAGCCCGGTCCACAACACGAACCCGACGAGGAGGCCGACCTGCCAGAGGCGGCCGACCTCGAGGTACTCGAGCCCCTCGTTGCCGATGATCCACCAGAGGTCGCCGTCGATGTACCCCTGCGCGCCGAGCCAGACCCCGGAGAGCCCGCCGACGGCGGCCACGATCAGCGCGCCCAACAGGACGTGGACGTAGGTCCGCTGGCGGTCCGGCTCGTGGCCGGTCAAAAGCGGCGGGAGGAACAGCCCCGCGCCGAGCCACAGCGAGGCGATCCACAGGATGCCGAGATCGAGGTGGAACGTCTTGGCCAGCGCGAACGGGAACGCCTCGACGATCCCGACGCCGAACACCTCCTCGACGCCGAAGAAGGCGTGCCGTTCGACGTAGTAGTGGGCGAGCAGCCCGCCGAGGAGGACCTGTACCGCAAAGAGCGCGCCCGCGAGCGGGATGAATCGCGTCGCCGCGCGCTGGCTCGGCGAGAGGTTGATCTCGTCCGGCGGCGGGATCTCGATGCCGGTCACCTCCGGCTCCGGGAGCGTGACCGACTTGTACAGCCAGACGCCGATCCCGACGGCGCCGACGAGCAGGACCATGCTGATCACGCTCCAGATCATCGTGGCCCCGGTGGGAACGTTCCCGGCGTCGGGGTTGTACGGCCAGTCGTTCGTGAAGCTGTGGTCGCTTCCGGGTCGGTCGGTGTGGGAGATCCACGCCGTCCAAAGCGCGAAGTCGGCGAACTCGCGTGCCTCCTCCTCGGAGCCGATGAACTCGGCGGGAACGCCGCGATCGAGATCGCCGCCGTGGTACCGATCGACGTAGGTCTCCGTGACCTGTTCGTGGGCGTACGCCTCCGCCGTGGAGTACTCGATCGTCTCCTGGCCCTCCGTGATGGTCCCGCCGAGGTCGTCGCGCACCATCCGGTCGACGGCCGACTGGTCGGGTCCGTCGAGGGACCCGTAGGACTCCCCGTAACGCTCCTCGGCGTAGTACTCCCGCATGTACTCGACCTTCAGATCCAGGGTATCCGCCGTGTAGTCCGGTCCGAAGTAGGCCCCGTTTCCGAGGATCGAGCCGTGGTTCATCAGCCCGTTCTTCTGGAAGGCGATCTTGCCGTCGCGAACCTGGGTGTCGGTGACGATCACGTCCCCGTCCGGACCGACGACCTCCTGGGGGATCGGCGGCACCTGCTGGGCCGAGTAGAACGCCCCGGCACCCATCACGACGAGGTTGAACACGAACACGACCGCGAGCACCTTCGCGATCGTTCGTCGAGTGAGCTCCATGTCGGAGCGTCCACTCGCGAGCCCATAATACCTGCCCACGAGTATATTCGTGCGTCACCCGGTCACGACGGACGTGGACGGGTGTCCGGGACACCTCCGTGATCGACGTCCCCGGTACCCCCGGGATCGAGTGCCCGCGATCGACGTCCGGTCTCCCGACCGCCTCAGACGTCGTAGTCGGCGTCCTCCGCGTCCTCGACGACCTCGAGTCCGCGGTTGTTCACCGCGTAGGCGTCGATCCCGAGCTCCTGGATGAACTGCTTGTAGAGGCGCTCGGCCGTCTCGCCATCCTTCTGTTTGTCCGAGGCGCGATCACAGAGCTCGATCAGGTTCTCCGGAACGTCGTTCGTGTGTACGATCCAGTGGTTGATCAGGTCCGAGAGCCGGCGGATGGGCGAGGTGAAGTGGCCGTAGATGTCGAAGTTGAGCGCGTGGTGGCCCCCGAAGGGGTCGTTCATGTACTTCGCGCGCGGCATCACCTTGAGGACGGCCCGCTGGATCTTGTTGAGCTGTCGATCCGGCGACTGTTCGAGCGCGGCGTTGACCGCCTTCCGGGGGTCGTCCCACGAGGAGCCGGGGATCGAGACGGACTCGAGCTCCTGGATCTCCCGGAGCGCGTCGTTCCACTGGTCCGGCGTCGGCTGCGGGTGGACGCGGTACATCGCCTCGACGCCGCGGTCCCACATGAGCGTGTGCGTGACGGCCTTGTTGGCCTTCAGCATCGACTCCTCGATGATCGTGTGCGCGCGGTCGCGGCGGGGGTTCAACACGAGCGAGCCGTCCGCCTTGCGCTGTTCGTGCATCCGGTCGGCCAGCTCGAACGCGAGCGCGTTCTCGTCGTGCAACGGCGCGTCCTCGTCCTCGAGGCGGTTCTCACACTGCGTGTAGGTGAGCCGCTCGTTCGAGTTGATGACCGACTTGTAGATATCGATGTCCTCGAAGGAGAGCGTCTCGTCGTCGATCTCCATCTCGACGGTGTGTGCGAGCCGGTCCTCGTTCGGGACGAGCGAACAGACCGTCTCGGCGAGGGTCGGCGGCAGCATGTGGACCGTATAGGCGGGCAGATAGACCGTGTTGCACCGTTTCACCGCCTCCTCCCACATCGACGTCTCCGGGTTCACGTAGTGGGTGACGTCGGCGATGTGGACCCACAGCCGGTAGGCGTCCTCCTCGCGTTCGATCGAGATGGCGTCGTCGAAGTCCTGGGCGTCGATCGGGTCGGTGGTCCAGGTCGTCAGATCCCGGAGGTCCCGACGCTCCTCGACCGCCTCCTCGATCTCGGCCTCGACGCCCTCCGTTCGGGCCTCGGCCTCCGCGAGCACCTCCCGGGGGAACTCGTCGCGGATCTCGAACTCCTCGAAGAGCTCCTCGCGTTTCTCGGCCAGCTGGTCGGCCACCGCCTCCGTGACCCGAACCGGCCCCTGGTCGTCGCCGGTGTCCGACTCGGATCGCGCGTCGCTTGACATGTCGGGGACAATGCGTGTCGGGTAGAAAGGCGTGTCGGGGTCGCGGGACGACCGGCGTACGGACGCGATCGCGGACGTATCGGTGCGGTTCGCGGACGCCGAGGCCGGTCACCGCCCGCGATCGCGATCGTCTCGACGATCGAGGTCCGGCCGATCGCCGTCCAGTCGATCGGGGTCCGATCGATCGCCGTCCAACCGATCGCCATCCAGTCGCTCCCCGTCCAGCCGATCGCCGTCCGGCCGATCGAACCCTCCCGCGTCGTTCGATCCGGTCCCTCCCGACTCGGCGGCCGCGGCGTACCGCTCGAGGAACGTCGAGCGGTCGAGCTCGCCGGCGCCGATCGCACACAGAAGCGACTCGAGATCGCCGCGCGGCTGGTGGCACAGATCGTCGTGGCACTCCCGGCAGAGATGCTCGAACTCCTTTCCGCGGCGGTCGAAGCGATCGCCCTCCTTGTCGTACTCGCGGGCCTCGGATCGGAGGATCGCGTCGCCGCAGGCGATACACACCACCGTCGTTCGTTCCCGGTGATTCCGGGGCGACCACATGATCGACGCCACGGGCCGGTGGTACTTAGGGATTCGTGCGCGGCTGCCGCGCGTCGGACGTTCGGCGTCGAACGTTCGCGGTTGGACACCGGCGTCGAACGTCCGGTGTCGGACGCCCGGCGTCGGTGGGTGTTAAAAACCCGGGCGGGACGGATCGGCGGGCTTTAGGCCGCGATTCCCGGATACGCTCACGAGCGACGACGAGGACCACCATGAGCCACGAAGACTTCCCGACGGACGACCCCGCGGTGGTGACCTGCGGGTTGCCCTACGCCAACGGCGACCTGCACGTCGGCCACCTCCGCACCTACGTGGGCGGCGACGTCTACGCCCGCGCACTCGAACGACTCGGCCAGCAGACGGCGTTCGTGAGCGGCTCGGACATGCACGGCACGCCCGTCGCCGTCAACGCCGAACGCGAGGGCGTCTCCCCCGAGGACTTCGCCCTCGAGTGGCACGAACGGTACGCCGAGACGTTCCCGAAGTTCAACGTCGAGTTCGACAACTACGGCCACACCCACGACGGGACGAACACCGAGCTCACCCGCGAACTCGTCCGGACCCTCGACGAGCGCGGCCACGTCTACGAAAAGGAGATCATGGTCGCCTACGACCCGATCGACGACCAGTACCTCCCCGACCGATACGTCGAGGGGATCTGTCCCTACTGCGGGGCTCACGCCCGGGGCGACGAGTGCGACGAGGGGTGTCAACGCCACCTCGAGCCCGGCGAGATCGAGGACCCGGTCTCCACCATCTCGGGCAACCCCGCCGAGTACCGCGAGCGCACCCACAAGTTCTTCGAGGTCTCGGAGTTCGCCGACTACCTCTCCGCGTTCCTCGACCGGCTCGAGGGAACCTCGAACGCGCGCAACCAGCCCCGCGAGTGGATCGAACAGGGGCTGCAGGACTGGTGTATCACCCGGGACATGGACTGGGGGATCGACTACCCCGACGCCGACGAGGGCGGGGACGCCGGCGAGGGTGACGACCTCGTCCTCTACGTCTGGGTCGACGCCCCGATCGAGTACATCGCCTCGACGAAACAGTACACGGAGCGCGCGGGCGCCGACGTCTTCGACTGGGAGGCCGCCTGGCGGGACGACGCCGACCACGACGGCGGCCAGATCGTCCACGTGATCGGCCGCGACATCATCCAACACCACACGATCTTCTGGCCGGCGATGCTGCACGCGAGCGACCACGTCGAGCCGCGCGCGGTGATGGCCTCCGGGTTCGTCACCCTCGGCGGGAAGGGCTTCTCGACCAGCCGCGACCGGGCGGTCTGGGCCGACGAGTACCTCGAGGAGGGGTTCCACCCGGACCTGCTGCGCTACTATCTCGCCACGAACGGCGGCTTCCAGCAGGACGTCGACTTCTCGTGGGAGCGGTTCCGCGAGCGCGTGAACAACGAGCTGGTGGGCACGATCGGCAACTTCCTCTACCGCTCGCTGCTCTTCGCCCACCGAAACTACGACGGCGCGCCGGCCGACGTCGACGAGCCGAGCGAGGAGGTCGAGACGGCGATCGACGAGGCGGTTGCCGACGTCACGGCGGCGGTCAACGACTACTCGATCCGCGATCTGGGCGACGCCGTCACCCGCCTCGCGGGCTTCGGAAACGAGTACATCCAGCGCAACGAGCCGTGGGCGCTCGTCGACGACGAGCCGGAGGCGGCCGCACAGGTCATCTACGACTGCGTGCAGATCGCCAAGGCGATCGCCGTCCTCTTCGAGCCCATCGCCCCCGAAAAGTGCGAGCGACTCTGGAGCCAGCTCGGCGAGGACGGTTCGATCCACGACGTCACCGTCGAGGCGGCGACGGAACCGCCCGCCGGATCGTTCGACGAGCCCGCGGAACTCTTCGAGAAGATCCCCGAAGAGCGCGTCGAGGAGCTGAACGCGAAGCTCGAGGAACGGGTCGCGGCCGCAACGGACGAAGGCACGGAGACGGACGATGATGAGAACGTGTCGGCGGACGAAGGGTCCGAAGAGGACGACGTGAGCGTCGATCTCGAGCCGCTCGCCGAGGACCGGATCAGCTTCGAGGAGTTCGAGGCTCTCGACCTCCGCGTCGGGCGGATCCTCTCGGCGGAGGGGATCGAGGGCGCAGACAAGCTCGCCCGCCTGGAGGTCGACATCGGCGTCGAGACCCGCCAGATCGTCGCCGGGATCAAACAGCTCCACGACCTCGAGGAGATCGAGGGACGGACCGTGATCGTCCTGGCCAACCTCGAGCGCGCGGAGCTGTTCGGCGTCGAGTCGAACGGGATGGTCCTCGCCGCCGGCGAGGAGGCGGACCTCCTCGCGACCCACGGGGACGCGAAGCCGGGCGAGACGGTGCGGTAGATTCCGGCCCGCCCGCGGTAGAACCTCGATCCACCCGCAGTAGGACCCCGGTCCACACGACGCGATCGTCGTTCGACGGCCGCGGACCGCCGATCGTTGAGAGGCTTTTTCACCCGTCCCGACAACGCCGTGGTATGCGAAACGCGAAGATCGTCTGCACGCTGGGCCCGGCGTCGGACGACACGGAGACGATCCGGGCGCTCTCCGCGGCCGGCATGTCGGTCGCGCGGCTCAACGCGAGCCACGGGACCACCGACCACCGGCGGACGGTGCTCGAGCGCGTTCGATCGGTCGACGACGAGACGGACTCGCCGCTCGCCGTCATGGTCGACCTCCAGGGGCCGGAGGTCCGGACCGCGGAGACGGACGAGCCGATCCACCTCGAGACCGGTTCCGTGGTCCGGTTTCTGGAGGGTGACACCGCGACGCCGGAGGCGGTCGGGCTCACCCACTCCATCGCCGCCGCCGGACCCGGCGACACGGTGCTTCTCGACGACGGCCGGATCGAGGCCACGGTCGAGGACGTCCAGGACGGAACCGTCACCGCGCGCATCGACTCCGGCGGCGAGCTGGCCTCCCGGAAGGGCGTCAACCTCCCCGGCGTCGCCATCGACGTCGACCTCGTCACGCCGAGCGACGAGCGCGAGCTGCGGCTGGCCGCCGAGGAGAACGCGGACTTCGTCGCGGCGTCGTTCGTTCGGGATGCGGCGGACGTCTACACCATCACGGACCGCCTCGACGAGTACGGCGGCGGCGACATCCCGGTCGTCGCGAAGATCGAACGCGCTGGCGCCGTCGACAACCTCGCCGGGATCGTCGACGCCGCCGACGGCGTGATGGTCGCCCGCGGCGACCTCGGCGTGGAGTGTCCGCTCGAGGACGTTCCCGTCATCCAAAAGCGGATCATCCGGACCTGCGTCGATGCCGGCGTCCCCGTCATCACCGCGACGGAGATGCTCGATTCGATGATCCGATCGCGTCGTCCGACCAGGGCGGAGGCGTCGGACGTCGCGAACGCCGTCCTCGACGGGACCGACGCCGTGATGCTCTCCGGCGAGACGGCGATCGGCGACCACCCGGTTCGCGTCGTCGAGACGATGGACCGGATCGTCCGGGAGATCGAATCGAGCGACGAGTACGCGGAGACCAGAGAACAGCGGGTCCCGACCGCCGACGACGAGTCCCGGACGGAGGCGCTCGCTCGCTCGGCGCGCTATCTCGCCCGCGACGTGGGGGCCTCCGCGGTCGTCGCGGTCTCGGAATCCGGATACACCGCCCGGAAGACGGCCATGTTCCGCCCCGGAGTGCCGGTGGTTGCGACCACGCCGACGGACCGCGTCCGTCGCCAGCTCGCCATCTCGTGGGGCGTCCAGCCCGAGTACGCCGATTACGCCACCGACATCGAACACGTCCTCGACAACGCCGTCGAGGCGGCGATCGACGTCGGTGCCGCCGAGTCGGGCGACACGGTCGTCGTCCTGTTGGGGATGATGTCCGGACTCGATGGGACCGACACGGCGAACACGCTGAAGGTTCACGTCGCAGCCGAGACGATCGCGGCCGGCAAGTCGGTCGTGAGCGGTCGAACGACCGCCCCTCTCGTTCGGATCCCGGACGGCGATCTCTCCGTCCTCGAGCGGGACTCGATCGTCGTACTCTCCGAGGAGTTCGACGGCGAATTCACGGGGGATCTCTCCCGGATATCGGGGATCATCGGCGCGCGTCCGGGCATGACCGGCTACCCGGCGGTCATCGCCCGCGAGCTCGGCGTCCCGATGGTCTCGGGCGTCACCCTCCCCTCGTGGATCGACGACGGAGAGGTCGCGACCATCGACGGCGAGCGCGGCGTGATATACGAGGGTGACGTCCGGCAGCGCTCCGGCGATCGCTGAGGCCGTCCGGATCCCCTCGACCGTCAACCGTCCCCGCTCTACCGTTAACCGTCCCCGCTCTACCGTTAACCGTCCCCGCTCGACCGTTAACTGACGCCGTCCGGAACCGTCGAGCGACCCCGTTCGAGTTCGATCGCGGCGAGTCACCCACCAGCCATTTACCCATCCCCACCCAGATCTCACCCATGACTCGGGGAGATCGCGGTCGCGGTCACGCGCGGGCGGACGAGGAGGACGACGCCGACGAGGGGTCCGAGTGGCGGTTCAGCATCGAGGAGGTCGGCCCCGACGGGATCGTCGAGGAGACGAGTCCCGGCCCGGGACCGATCGAGCCCGAATCCATCGACCCGGTCCACGCGACGTTCGTCGCGCTCGGGGTCGTTCTCGCCGTCGCGGTCGTCGTGACCGCCTTTTGAGGGGAATTCCCCGTCGAAACCGCCGCGGAATCGCCGGAAACTCCGTGAAACCACTTAATCCCCTGGAGCCCCTACCTCGAGTATGGAGTTGCTGTTCCAGGCGGAGCTCCTCACGCCCGAGGCGCTGCCGATTTTGCTGTTGGCCCTCGGACTCGCCCTCTCGGTCGCGGAGGCGATAGCCCCCGGCGCCAACTTCATCGTCGTCGGGATCGCGCTCCTTGGCGCCGGACTCGTCGGCCTCGTCTTTTCCCCCCTCGCCAGCCCCTTCGCGCTCGCGTTGGTCGCGCTGTTCTTCGGCGCGATCGCCTTCTACGGCTACCGCGAACTCGACCTCTACGGGGGGAAGGGACAACAACAGACCCGCGACAGCGGTTCGTTGATCGGGACGACCGGTCGCGTCACGGAGACGGTGACGGAGACCGCAGGGGAGGTGAAGCTCTCCGGTGGCGGGTTCAACCCCCACTACTCGGCCCGGTCGATCGACGGGACGATCCCGGAGGGATCGGAGGTCATGGTCGTCGATCCCGGCGGCGGAAACGTCCTCACCGTCGAGTCCCTCTCGGCGATCGAGGACGACATCGACCGCGAGCTGGCGGCCGGTCGAGACGCGATCGCCGAGGCGGACGCTTCGAACGCCGAACTCGACGAGGAGGCGGGAGACGGATCCGAATCCGGAAGCGAAACCGAAGCCGTAGACGACGCTGAAGTCGAAACCGAGTAACGATCCGGTTCGATCGGTTTCCTCCCGGGCGAACGCTTATGTTCGTCATACGTCAATCATACGTATGGTATCTCCCCTCCTCCAGACCGGCTTCGGGCTCGCGCCGATCGGCCTGCTGTTTCTCGTTTTGGTCCTCGTCGCGATCTGGCAGTCGATCGAGATCGTCGACGCCTACGAGAAGAAGGCGCTCACCGTCTTCGGCGAGTACCGACAGCTGCTCGAGCCCGGCATCAACATTATTCCGCCGTTCGTCTCGCGGACCTACGCCTTCGACATGCGGACCCAGACGCTCGACGTCCCGCGCCAGGAGGCGATCACCCGCGACAACTCCCCGGTCACCGCCGACGCGGTCGTCTACATCAAGGTGATGGACGCCAAGAAGGCGTTCCTCGAGGTGGACAACTACAAGAAGGCGGTCTCGAACCTCGCGCAGACGACGCTCCGGGCCGTCCTCGGCGACATGGAGCTCGACGACACGCTGAACAAGCGCCAGGAGATCAACGCGAAGATCCGCAAGGAGCTCGACGAGCCGACCGACGAGTGGGGCATCCGCGTCGAGAGCGTCGAGGTCCGGGAGGTCAACCCCTCCAAGGACGTCCAGCAGGCGATGGAACAGCAGACGTCCGCGGAGCGACGCCGCCGCGCGATGATCCTCGAGGCACAGGGCGAACGTCGCTCGGCGGTCGAACAGGCCGAGGGTGACAAGCAGTCGAACATCATCCGCGCGCAGGGTGAAAAACAGAGCCAGATCCTCGAGGCACAAGGCGACGCGATCTCGACGGTACTGCGCGCGAAGTCCTCGGAGGCGATGGGCGAGCGGGCGGTCATCGAACGTGGCATGGAGACGCTGGAGGCGATCGGCCAGGGAGAGTCGACGACGTTCGTGCTCCCGCAGGAACTCACGAGCCTCGTCGGACGGTACGGCAAGCACCTCACGGGTTCGGACGTCGAAAGCGAGGGAGAGGGGCTCGAGGCGCTCGAGTTCGACGAGGAGACGCGCCAGCTGCTCGGTCTCGACGACATCGACGAGATCCTCGGCCAGATAGACGAGGCCGCCGAGATGAACGTCGAGGAGCTCGAACAGGAGGCCGAGGCCGTCAAGTCCGGCGACGTCGGCAGCATCAAGTCCGCCGACGAGGTGATCCAGGAGATGGACGCGGACGTCGCCGACGAGGACCTGGAGAGGGAATCCGAGTGAGTTGACGGTGGCTCCCGATCGAACCGGATCGAAACCGGGTGAACGGTCGACCCCCGCGGACAATTCCTGTCACTCGTCCACACGACGAGCGATGAGCTTTTATCCGATGCTCGACACTCTTCGGTCGTGACAGACGACGTCGACGAGCGGAAACGACGGACGCTCCGGCGGTTCGCCGCCATCGGAGCCGCCGCTCCGTTCGTCGGCTCGGCACGGGCGGACGACGACGGGGACGACTCGAGCGACCCCCCGGCGGACAACGAGACCAGGGAGGCCATCCGCGGATACGTCGCGACCACGCCCGGTGCCCACTTCTCGAAGATCCGCGACGACCTTCGGCTCGGAACGGGCGAGACGCAGTATCACCTCCGGCGACTCGTCTCCGCCGGCGATCTCGAATCCGCGAAGGACGGCGACTACCGACGGTTCTACCCGACGGGTCGATTCGACGACGTCGACAAGCGAGCGCTCGGATACCTCCGTCGCGAGACGCCCCGTCGACTCCTCGTCCACCTCCTTCGGGACCCATCGGCGACGGGAACGGAGATCGCCGCGGCCGTCGGCGTCTCCCGCCCGACCATCAGCGCGGCAGCTGCGGATCTCGAGGCGGCGGGCCTCCTCGATCGCGAGGACGGATACGTCGTTCGCGAGCCCGAGCGCCTCGTCGTGTTGATCGTGCGCTACGCCGATTCCTTCGGTCCGGAGGCGCGGGCGTTCGCGGACGACGCCGCGGACCACCTTCGATACGATCCCGGCGCGGACGAGTGATCCACCTCATCCGCCGTCCTCGACGATCCGGACTGCCTCCCGAAGCGACGTGACCACGTGGTCCGGTTCCGCCGTCACTTCGGCCGCGTTCACGTGTGGTCGATCGAGAAGGATCGACTCGAGGCCCACTCGTCGGGCAGCTATAACGTCCGTTTCGCGATCGCCGACGTAGTGGCCGGAATCGACGCTTTCGGCACTCAACGACGAGAGCGCACGCTCGAGAAACGTCGGTTCCGGCTTCTTTCGACGGTAATCGGCGAGCGTCGGTTTCCGGCCGATCGCGACGTCGAATCGTTCCGGGAAACAGTAGTCGGCAACGAACTTCGCCGTCTCGTGGCGGTTGTTGCTCACGAGCCCGGTCGGGAGGTGGTCGGGAAGCTCCAGAATCGCCTCGACGTCGTCGTACAGCGGACGGTCACCGGATCGGATCCGGGCGTTCGCGCGGCGGGAGGCATGCGATTCGCGCGTTCGCCACCACTCGTCGCGATCGATATCGAGTTCGCGACACGTCTCGTCCATGGCCGGCCGATACTCGGTCTCCTCCAGGATCGACGCGTGCTCGTCGCTGACCCTCCGAACCCCGTGCTCGCGGAGCGCGTCGTGTGCGGCCGCCCGGTACACGCGGGGATCCGTTCCGTCCCCCTCGAGGAACACCCCGTCCATGTCGAATAGCGCCACCTCGGTCACGCCCGTTCGTAGGTCGCCGCCGGCAAAAAGCGCCCCGGACGGCGGCCATCCCCCCGGTTGATCGTCCGAGGCGGGTCTATCGCTCGACCATCCACGTCGTTCCCGACGAGTAGCCCCACTTCTCGATCGACAGGTCGATCGGCGCATCGCGTACGGCCCGGATGTTCGCGCCGACCTCCTTCGCCGAGAGTCCTAGGTCCTCGGCGATGAGTCGCGATTTGAAGTAGGTCTGGGTATCCACGCGCGAACGGAGGTAGGAGAGGATGCGGCGCTGTTTTTCGGTGAGGTTCGTGGCCGCCGCCGGATCGGTCGTTGTCGCGCTCATGTTCGTACCCAGGTACCGACGACAAAAGGGCGGTTTGGTAGGATCGGCTAACGCCGCGCATTCCGTCGATTCTCCATGTGATGGATACCCGATCGTCCCCGAGGACTGACGAGGTGGGTACGATCCTCGAAGCGGCTCGCGGATGCCTTCCGTGACCCCTTCAGAAGGTACTTACCTGCGCCGTGGCCATGTGGCGATGATGACCGGAGTCGCCGGCGATCCAGCCGTGAGCGTGGTGTTGCCAGCCTACAACGAGGAGGCCACGCTCGAGGATACCGTCGAGGCGACCCTCTCGACGCTCGCCGAGTTCCTCCCGGATGGCGACTTCGAGGTGATGGTCGCGGAGGACGGATGTACGGATCACACCCCGCAGATCGCCGATCGACTCGCGGCGAGGGACGAACGGGTTCGACACGTTCACAGCGAGGAGCGGCTCGGACGCGGCGGTGCGCTCGAGCGCGCGTTCGAGGCCGCCGACGGCGACGTTCTCGTCTACTTCGATACCGACCTCGCGACGGACATGTCCCACCTCGAGGAACTCGTCGAGGCGGTCCGCTCCGGCGAGTACGACCTCGCAACCGGATCCCGATGGATGCCGGGACGCGAGGCCGATCGCCCGGCGAAACGCGGCGTTCCCTCACGCGGCTTCAACCTCCTCGTTCGGGGACTCCTCGGCTCCGACGTTCGGGACCACCAGTGCGGATTCAAGGCGATCTCACGGGAGGCCTTCTCGACGCTCGCCGATGACGTCGAGGACGACCACTGGTTCTGGGACACCGAACTGTTGGTTCGAGCCCAACGCCAGGGGCTTCGAGTCAAGGAGTTCCCGGTCGCCTGGGAGCCCAAGGGCGACACGAAGGTCGATCTCGTCCGTGACGTACTCGGAATGGGATCACAGCTCGGCCGTCTGTGGTGGCAGCTGTCGGTCAGACCGCGGATCACGCCACGGGTGAGCTTCGGTGCCGGACTGCTCCTCGTTGCCATCGCCGTCGCGTTGATGTCGACCTACATCGACTTCGGTGAGGTCGTTCGCGAGATGCGTCGGGCCGACCCTCGCCTTCTCGCCGTCGCCACCGTGTTGTACGCCCTCTCGTGGCCCATACGGGGCTATCGATACGGGGACATCCTCCACGAGCTCGGATTTCACGAGCGTCTCGGGTTTCTCACCGGCGCGGTGTTCATCTCACAGACCGGCAACCTCGTGTTGCCCGCTCGCGGCGGCGACGCCGTTCGAGCCTACATCGTGAAGATGCGACGCTCGATCCCGTACCCGTCGGGGTTCGCGTCGCTCGCCGCCGAACGCGTCTTCGACCTCCTGACGCTCGCCGGACTGTCGGGCGTCGTCCTCGTCGGCTATGCCGCCTCCGGACGACTCGGGGAGGTGATCGTCGCCATCTCGGGAGGCCATCCGGCGGGTCGAACGGCGGCGTTCGTCGCGATGGGGGTCGGTCTGGTGGCGATCGCCGCCGTCCTCGGACTGGTGTTTTCGGCACGCTCGGATGCGAACCGGATCCGCACGCTCGTCTCGCGGGTCAGCAGCGACTCCTACGGTCGAGTCGTCGCCGACGTCCTCGAGCGGTTCGTCGGCGACCTCCAGCGGGTCGGCGGCGATCCCGCAGCGTTCTCCCGCGTCGGCGCGACGAGCGTCGTCATCTGGGCCATCGACGTGCTGGTTGCCCTGTTGGTCCTGGTTGCGCTCGGCGTCAGGCTGGAACCGGTGACGCTGATCGCGGTCTGTTTCTTCGCCGTGAGCGTCGGCAACCTCGCAAAGGTACTTCCGATCTCTCCCGGCGGAATCGGCCTCTACGAGGGTGCCTTCACGGCCCTCGTCGTCGGACTCACCCCGATCGGCGTCTCGACGGCCCTCGGTGCCGCGGTCCTCGATCACGCCCTGAAGAACGTCGTGACGCTCGTCGGCGGCGTCGTCTCGATGCTGGCGCTCAACGTCTCGCTCACCACCGCCGTCGAGGAGACGGCGGACATGAGCGAGACTGACGCGCTCAGGGAGTAAGCTCGGATACTGGCCCATCCATCCGGTCTCCGTCGTTCGATCGGAGGAATCTCGACGGAATCTTTTGGGGATGCAGAACAGCACCCTCTCGTGAAGTGGCGGACAGGCGATACGGACTACGAGCGACCGACGGTTCCGAAACGTCCGTATCGCGCGCCCGCGTTCCGTTCCGGACCGGCTACCGAGACACGGGACGGCTGGGTCGTTATGTGTATTAAACGTCGGGTCGGTCGGCCGATTCGCACACGTATAGATCGGTGAGAAACGGTGCGAGAGCGCTCGAAGTTGCGGTCTCGAGCGCCTTCGTTCGGTCGATTCGACCTCCGGTGAACGCGCCGATCGCTCCCCGTCCGGTGGCGACGTCCTCCTCCCCGAGCACGTCGTCGATGACCGGGCCGAGTTCCGCGCCGTCCCGCACCCGCCGCTCGACGGTTGCCGGGAGTCGAACGCTCGGTCCGGAACCGATCCCGGTCGTCGCTCCGTCGTCGACGACGGCCCACATGATCAAGAACAGCCCGTCGGCGTTCTCGACGTCGGCGACTCCCCCCTCGAGCCCGACGCCGAGGTCGTATCCCCTCTCGAGGACGTTTCGAGCTCGTGTTCGGGCACCGCGGATCGTCTCCGCGCGACCGCGGGGTTGTTCGCTCACGCCGGTCCCGACGGGAACTGTCTCGATCGAGGCGGGAGCGGTCCCGTCGATCGTGGCACAGTTCACCGCTGCCGCGACCGCCTCGCGTTTCACCGGATTCGCGCTACCGACGCCGACTCGCATGTCGGCCATCGATCGGGACCGGACAAGTCGGTGTCGGTGGTGGTCGGGTCGTGTTAGTGGTGGTCGGGTCGTGTGGATGGGTGGCCGGGTCGCGTCCTCGGTCACGCACGTCGCGCTCGCCGGCATCACGTCTCGAGATGCAGACCTGGATGAATGACCTCCGCGAGCCGTTCGATCCCCTCGATCAGTCCCGGGCTCGGTTGGTTCATGAGGTCGTCGTGGATCACGTGGACCTCCGCGTCGAGTTCCCAGCCCCGATCGGCTATCACGCTCGGATCCACGCGATCTCCGTATCCACAGGGGTGTAGGACGACGTGATCGGGGTCGTGGCCACGGACGGCTTCCTCGTCCGTCTCCCGCGAGCGCTCGCCGGGATCGACGAACGGATACCGCCCGCCCGCGGCCTCGACCACGTCCGGGACCCAGTTGCCGGCGGCCATGGGCGGGTCGCTCCACTCCTCGCAGTAGATGACGGGCCGAGTGCCCCTTGACTCTCGGCGATGGTTCGAGACGCTCTCGGTGATCTCGTCGATCCGACCGCGTGCCCGTTCCGCGAGGCGTTCTCCGGCTTCCCGCCGACCGACGGCGTCACCGACGTCGGCGAACGACTCCACCACGTCCTCGAGCGTCGCGGGCTCGTGGTGGACCACGTCATGTCCTCGATCACGAAGCGCATCGGCGATCTCCGCTTGGAGTCCGTCGCTCGTGAGGACGACGTCCGGTTCGAGCTCGTCGACCCGTTCGAGATCCGGCGTCGTCCATCCACCGACCGTCTCCGGATCGCGACCGCTTTCGACCGAGCAGTGGGCGGTCACGCCCACGAGACGGTCGCTTGCGCCTAACGCGCCGATCGTCGCGGTCGCGCTCGGCGCCAGCGAGACGACGCGGGGAGGCTCCATGGTCGTCGATCGATCGCCCACGTCAAGGGTGCTTCGGTACGCACTCACACACGAGATCGAACCGTTCGCCGACGATCGTGATCATTCATTCAATTTCTGCCCGGGTGGATTCCGGTCGTTTTAAGTGTCGTTCGCTCGTCTTTTGGGTAAGCACTTCCTCGGGTTCTCATTGGTCCGTCCGAGGGGGATGACACCTATGAGCGAACGCACACACATGCGGGAGAGAACCTCCCAGCGCGAAACCGAAAGCGACGAAGGATTGAGTTGCCCCGAGTGTGACGGCCACGTCGTCACCGACGAGGAGCACGGCGAGACGGTCTGTTCGGACTGCGGCCTCGTCGTCGAGGCCGACTCCGTCGATCGCGGCCCCGAGTGGCGCGCGTTCGACTCTCGCGAGAAGGACGAGAAGTCGCGCGTCGGCGCCCCGACGACGAACACGATGCACGACAAGGGCCTGTCGACGAACATCGACTGGCGCGACCAGGACGCCTACGGCCGGTCGCTTTCGGGCCGACAGCGCCAGAAGATGCAGCGGCTCCGCAAGTGGAACGAGCGGTTCCGCACGCGCGACTCCAAGGAGCGCAACCTCAAGCAGGCGCTCGGCGAGATCGACCGCATGGCCTCCGCGCTCGGCCTCCCGGACAACGTTCGCGAGACCGCCTCCGTCATCTACCGGCGGGCGCTCGACGAGGACCTGCTTCCCGGCCGATCCATCGAGGGCGTCTCGACGTCGTGTGTCTACGCAGCCGCGCGGATGGCCGGCGTTCCGCGCTCGCTCGACGAGATCTCGGAGGTCTCCCGCGTCGAGAAGTCGGAGATCGCCCGGACGTACCGCTACGTCGTGCGCGAGCTCAAACTCGAGGTCAAACCCGCGGATCCCGAACAGTACGTCCCCCGGTTCGCCTCCGCGCTCGAGCTCTCCGACGAGGCCGAGATGCGCGCGAAACAGCTTCTGAAGAACGCCAAGGAGAAGGGCGTCCACTCGGGGAAGTCGCCGGTCGGGCTCGCCGCCGCCGCCGTCTACGCCGCCGCGCTGCTCACCAACGAGAAGACGACGCAGGCGGCCGTCTCGGAGGTCGCGGACATCTCCGAGGTCACGATCCGCAACCGGTACCACGAGCTGCTCGAAGCCGAGGAAGGCCTCATCGCGTAGTCGATCGGCGTCTCTACGGTTCCTTTCTCCGCTTTCGTTTCCCCGTTGCTTTTCCCCTCGCTTGCGAGCGGTCGACAGCCACACCTAAGTCGGCTCGGGGCCCACGGGTCGACATGTTCGAGGAGTTCGTGCTCGCGGCGGCCACGGCGGATCCGAGCGAGGCCGAGGCGGCGGTGCCCGCCGCCGACGCCCTCGAGTTTCGGATGGACCTCGCCGATGATCCACTCCGTGCGCTGTCGGCCTACGACGGACCGCTCCCGGTCATCGCCACGGACCGGGCCGACTGGGAGGGGGGCGAGGCCGACTCGCTCGCGCGCTACGAGCGGCTCTCGGAGGCGGTCGCCCACGACTCCGTCGTCGCCGTCGACGTCGAACTCGCGGCGCTGCAAGCCACGGCGCCGGATCCGGAGCTCGAACGGTCACACGCGAACGCGCTCCGGGAGACCGCTCGCGAGTCCGGCGTGCAGGTGATCGCCTCCGCTCACGACTTCGAGTCGACGCCGCCCGTTGACGCGCTCGTCGACCTCCTCGCGGACGCCGCCGCGGCCGGCGACGTCGGGAAGGTCGCGACGATGGCCGCCTCTCCCGACGACGCCCTCGCGATGTTGCGTGCGACCCGACGGGCGACCGCGGCCGGCCACACGGTGGCGACGATGTGCATGGGCGAACCCGGCAGACACACCCGTGCCGTGGCGCCCGTCTACGGCTCCCGGGTCGGCTATGCCCCCGTCGATCCGGCGAACGCGACGGCGCCCGGACAGTATTCGCTCTCGACGCTTCGTCGGCTCGTCGACGACCTGACTCGGGACGGGAGCGAGGCGTGACCGACTCCACGCCGTCGAACCTCTCCGAGGGATCCCGACTCCGTCATCGGCCCGCCGGTTCGGCCCCGTCGACCGACGTGGAGGAGGACGACGTTTCCGCGGACCGGACGCTCGCGAGCACCGTCGAGATCGCGGACTCGACGCTCTCGAAGGCGAGGGGATTGATGTTCCGGCGGTCGATCCCCGACGACTACGCGCTCGTGTTTCCCTTCGAGAACGTCGACGCGCGAACGCTACACATGCTCTTCGTGCCCTTTCCCATCGACGCCGTCTGGATCGTCGACGGGATCGTGACGCGGACAAAGCGACTGCGGCCGTTCGTCGGGATCGGTCGCGCCCGGGCCGACACGGTGATCGAGCTGCCGGCCGGAGCCGCCGACGCCGTCGAACCCGGCGACGCTATCGCGTTCCCGGAAACCCGATAGCTTATTACCGTGGGTCTCCACCCCACGAGTACGAATGACACGATACACTCGTGGCAATTCGGAGGATAGAGGAAGTCGCCACACGGCGGCTGGCCGTGAAATTCTCCGGTAACGACGACCAACCGGCCCGTCCTTCTCACGACGGGTCCACAGACGACGCCGTTTTCACCTCGCTTTCGGACCGCGATTCCGTTCGATTGCTCGATACCACCCTTCGCGACGGCGAGCAGATGCCGGGCGTCTCGTTGACCCCGGATCGGAAACTCGACATCGCCCGCGAGCTGGACGCGACCGGCGTCCACGTCATCGAGGCCGGCTCCGCGTGCACCTCGGAGGGCGAACGCGAGGGCATCCGCCGGGTGGCCGACGAGGGGCTCGATGCGACCGTCACGAGCTTCGCCCGCGGCGTCAAGGCCGACATCGACCGCGCGCTCGAGTGCGGCGTCGACGGCGTCAACCTCGTCGTCCCGGCCTCGGATCGCCACGTCGAGACGAAGGTCGGGTCCACGCGCGAGGAGGTCCTCGAGACCGTCGAGGAGCTCGTCGCCTACGCGAAGGACCACGGGTTGTGGCTCGAGCTGCTCGGCGAGGACGGCTCACGGGCCGACCTCGAGTACCTCGAGCGCATGGCCGAGACCGGATTCGACGCCGGCGCCGATCGGTTCTGTTACTGTGACACCGTCGGCGCGGCCGGCCCCGAACGAACCGCCGACATCGTCTCGCGCCTGGCCGCCCTCGGGCCGACCGGGGTTCACACCCACGACGACCTCGGGTTCGGAATGACGAACGTCCACGCCGGCCTCCGCGCCGGGGCGGACTTCGTCCACGCGACCGTCAACGGGGTGGGCGAGCGCGCCGGCAACGTCGCCTTGGAGGAGGTCGCCATCGCGCTCGATCGGTGTTACGGGATCGAGACGGTCGACCTCGAGCACCTCTACCGGCTCGCCCGGACCGTCTCGGAGGCGACCGGCGTCTCGCCCCCGCCGAACAAGGCGGTCTGCGGGGCGAACGCCTTCGCCCACGAGTCCGGCATCCACACCGACGGGACGCTGAAGGACGGCGCCATGTACGAGCCGTACCCGCCCGAGACGGTGGGCCGCGAGCGCCGGCTCGTGCTCGGGAAACACGCCGGGCGCGCGGGCGTCTCGGCCGCCCTCTCCGAACACGGCGTCGAGGTCACGGACGACCAGCTCGCCACGGTCGTCGAGCGCGTCAAGGACCTCGGCGACCGCGGAAAGCGCGTCACCGACGCCGATCTGCTCGCCATCGCCGACGACGTACGCGAGCGCGAGCGCGAGCGTCAGGTCGAGCTGCTCGATCTCACCGCCTCCTCCGGCTCCGGGCTCCCGACCGCGTCGGTGCGACTGCGGGTCGCCGGCGAGGAGCGGGTCGCATCCGGTCACGGCTCCGGCCCGGTCGACGCCGCCGTCGCCGCGGTTCGCGAGGCGCTCGCCGACGAGGACGTCGAGTTCGAGCTCGACTCCTACCACGTCGATGCGATCACCGGCGGGACCGACGCCGTCGTGACCGTCGTGGTCGAACTCTCCCGCGGCGACCGGACGGTCACCGTCGAGGCCGCGGAGGCCGACATCACGCGTGCGAGCGTCGTGGCCATGGTCGACGCGCTCGACCGGCTGTGTGGCGACGCCCTTCGGCAGGCGAGCGGACCCACGCCGGCGGACGACTGAGCGACTCCGGCTTCCGTTCCGGTCTTCGTATCGGCCGGTATCGGGCCATCGCTCGATCGTCGACGCGCGTCTGACGGGGTTTTTATTCGATCGCCTCCGATCGACGGGCGTGAGCGTCGTCGTCGCGATCAAACCCTCGGCTCGAAAGCGCAACGCCAAGGTCGGGACCGCCGTCTTCGAGGAGGGCCCACGCCGGGAGTTCGCCGATCGCGAGGCTGCAGAGCGGTGGGCGGCGGACCTCTCGGCCGGCGACGGCCACGTCTGGATCGCTTCGGCCCATCCGGAGGACGGCGGCGACGTCGACTGCTACCTCCTCTCGCGGGCGACGAACGCGAAGCTTGAGGCGGCCTACGACAAGCGCCGCCGTCGCCTTCGTGAGGACGGTGCGACCCAGCGGTCGCTCGACGGGGCGTGATCGCACGGTCTCGATCCGCGGGGCAAGATCGGATTCTCGGAAAAGTCGGGAGCGCCGAGGAAGGGATTTGAACCCTTGAGTCCGAACGGACAGCAGATTTCGAATCTGCCGCCTTGGCCAGGCTAGGCTACCTCGGCTCACGTGTCCGTACTCGAGTTCGAATGAAAGGGGTTTCGATCCCGTACCCGTCCGACTGCGCGGCGGTCCCCCGTGGATCTCGCACCGGATCCGCACCGGATTCGCTCCCGAGTCACTTTTAGCCGCCCCCGGCGAGTAGCGATCGATGGTCGAGGCCTTCGCGGTCGCCAGCGGGAAGGGCGGAACCGGAAAGACGACGAGCACGCTCGCGTTGGGGATGGCGCTTTCGGCCGACCACGACGTGACGGTCGTCGACGCCGACACGGGCATGGCGAACCTGCTTTTCCACGCCGGCCTCGACGACGTCGAGGTCACGCTCCACGACCTCCTCCTCGAGGGGACGGCGACGGAGATCTCGGAGGCGAGCTACGACCGGTTCGGCATGACGGTCGTCCCCTGTGGAACCTCGCTTTCAGGGTTCGAGCGGGCGGATCCGGACCGCCTCCGTGACGTGGTCGCGAAGCTGGCCGCCGACACGGACGTGTTGCTCCTCGACTCCCCGGCCGCCCTCGGGTCGCGATCGGCCGTGTTGCCCATCGTCCTCGCGGATCGAACCGTGATCGTGGTCCAGCCGACGATCCCCGCCATCTCGGACGGACTGAAGGTCCAGGAGTACGCGCGGGCCTACGGGACCGAAACTGCGGGCGTCCTGTTCAACAAGGTCCGCGAGGACGCCGACCGCGTGGCCGAACAGGCCGAACGCCACTTCGGCGGACCGACGCTCGCACAGGTGCCGGCCGCGGAGTCGGTTCGTGCGGCTCGCGCGGCCGGCGAGCCGCTTCTCGCGTACGCTCCGAACAGCGACGCTGCAGCCGCCTTCCGGAAGGCGGCCGCGGCCATCGACGTCCGGGACCGCGACGTCGAAGCGGTGGCCGACCGGTTTCGAAGCGCGGTCGTTCCCGACACGGTATGAGCGAGGACCGACCGAACGCGAGCCTCCCCGAGACCCCTCGCGAGCGCCGCGCGTTCGCCCTGGGTAGCGTTCCGATTCCACGCGGCGAACTCCGGCGCTCGCGGGTCGTCTCCGACCTCGAGGAGCCACTCGAGACGGCGCTTTCGGCTCGGCTCACCGGCTATCTCGTGCTCGTCCCTCAGGAGACGCTGCTTTTGGACGGCGACGTCCGAACCGTCCTCACCCTCGAGGACGGCGTTCCCGTGCTCGCGTACACGCCGGCTTCCGATCGCGGCGGCGCCGACGCGCTCGCCGACGTCGCCGTCTCCGGGCCCTATCGGATCGAGGTGTACGAACTCGCCGCCGACGCGCTCGATACGCTCCACGAGGAGGAGTCGTTTCGCGTCCCGCCCGGCATGCCCGCCGAGGAGCTCGCGGACGCGCCGGCGCTGGCCGAGCGAACCAGGGAGCGTGCGCCGGCCGACCGTCGCACGGAGGACGATCCGTCCTCCGACCACGGCGCGCTCGAGTCCTTCCTCGCCGACGACGAGCGTATCGAAGCGATCCGCGAGCAGGCTCGCGAGGAGGCCGCCGACCGCGCCGCGGAGTGGGGATTCGACGTGGAGCCGTGAGCGGGGACGAAGACAAGACCGAGGACGATCGACGATTCGTTCGCCAAACGGCCGCGACGGGAACCACTTCTAGATCTTCGATACGCCACTGACAAATGGTACTACCTCGAACCTGCGACTGTACGAACCGACAATGGAGGCGATATCTGGAGATGCAGTCGTTGAGATTGTAACGACGGTCTTTGTTCTCTCGACGATGTTCTCGATGGGGCTGAAACTCTCGGTCACACAACTGTTCGGTGCTCTCCGTGACCGGCAACTGTTGAGCAAATCCCTCGTGGTGAATCTCGTAGCCGTCCCGGTCGTCGCCTACCTTCTCATCCGAATGGTTCCGGTCGGCCCGGCGTACGCGACTGGTTTCCTGTTACTTGCCGTCTCGCCCGGCGCACCGTTCGGCCCAAAATTTGCCGAAATGTCGGACAGTGATATCGCGTTTGCCAGCGGTCTGATGGCAATTCTCTGTCTCCTGTCGGTTGTGACGATCCCAATCTCACTGGTAGTGCTCGCACCCGGTGATGTCGTCGTCGATCCCGTCGCAATCGGACGGATGGTGCTGGAAATTCAGATTGTACCACTACTCGCGGGGCTTGGGTTATCCTACCTGTATCCCGCATTCGGTGACCGGATGTACGCGCCCATACAGCGACTGTCCGACATCTCGTTCGTCGGACTGATCGTCCTCTTAGTTGTAGTTTATAGCGGCGAGTTGCGATCGCTCATCGGAACAGAGATGCTCGCCATCTCGGCGGTCGCTGTCGGTCTCTCATTAGCACTCGGGTACCTCTTTGGGGGGCCGGTCCGGGAACGGCGTGAGGTGTTGGCGACCACGACGGCCGCACGCAACGCCGCGATTGCGCTGTTTATCGCAACCGCTGGGTTTTCGAATCCGGACGTTCTCACAGTCGTGCTTGGATTCTCGTTCGTCAGTGTCGTTGGTGCCGGCACACTCGCGGGCGCGTGGCGATAGCTCGGTGGGTAACTTCGACGATGAATATTCAAACCGTCGAGGGTTCCCGACCAATAGGCCTAAGATGGCCAAACTTAGGGGTTTACCGAAGTAGATTCAACCCAAAACGATCGATGAAGACCACTGCCAAGTGATTATTCGAGGTGCCCCATTACTATGGCCACAGCCCTCGTACCTCGTGGGCCTCCGCGACTCGCGAGAGTGCGACAATATAGGCAGCATCTCGCCACGTCACATCACGATTAGCAAATTCCGTTTCGACCACATCCCACGCTTTCAACATCTCTTCATCGAGTTCATTGTGAACCCGTTCAAGCGACCACGCTCGGCGGTTGATGTCCTGCAACCACTCGAAGTAACTGACGGTAACGCCACCTGCATTCGCGAGAATATCTGGAATAACCGGAATCCCTCGATCTGTAAATATCTGATCTGCCGCACTCGTTGTTGGACCGTTTGCACCTTCAACGATAATGTCCGCCATTACCTCTTCAGCGTTTTCGACTTTCAGTACATTACCGAGCGCAGCTGGAATCAGGACATCGACATCGAGTTCGAGTAACTCTGCGTTCGTAACTGTTTCCGGCGCATCGTGACGCATCACCGCTTCGGGCTCTTCGTGATGAGACGGAATCGCATGTGTGTCAAGACCGTTTGTATCGTATATGCCACCGTTGACGTCACTGACAGCGACGACGTTTGCACCCCAGTCATCAAGGAGGCGAGCAGCATTTGATCCGACGCTGCCATAGCCTTGAATAGCGATGGTCGTCGTCTTAATATCCTTCTCGTAGTACTCTATCGCTTCTCGAGCAATAATGGCGACACTCCGACCAGGAGCCTCATTACGTCCCTTGCTTCCCCCGATAACGGGCGGTTTCCCCGTGACCACACCAGGAACCGTTTCGCCTTCCTGCATCGAATAAGCGTCCATCAACCAGGCCATCGTCTGAGGCCCCGTCCCCATATCGGGCGCCGGAATATCCACGGTCGGACCGATAACGCTGCGAATTTCCTCACCAAACCGCCGGGTGAGACGTTCCGTCTCATCATCGCTCAATTTTTTCGGATTCACCGCAACTCCCCCTTTTGCACCACCGAAGGGGAGATCCATCACAGCACACTTCCAAGTCATCCACATCCCGAGGCCCACACATTCGTCTCTGGTAACCTCGGGATGATACCGCAGCCCGCCCTTGTACGGACCGCGGACACTATCGTGTTGAGCCCGATAGCCGGTGAAAACCTCTACTGTTCCGTCATCACGTTCGATCGGGACCGTAACTTCGTGAACCTTCTTTGGATGTTTGAGGCGGTCAACCACATTCGAATCGATATCGAGGTGATCAGCAGCATGTTGCAATTGGCGACGAGCGGTCTCCAAGGCTGATTCAATCTCCGTCTCAGTGGATTTTGCTACTGCTCCCTCTTCGCTTTGTGAGTAGTTGGATTGTGACACCATCGTTATTCAACAGAAACCTGTCGATTTCGCATTTTACCAGCACAGTCAGGACATTGACTGGGGCGATTTTCAGCGAACACGATTTTGCCACACGAAAAGCACTCGTATTCCGATTTTTCGTTTGAGTCAATTTCGATGTCTTTCATGGTGCATCTATGAGTGCCGAAATCAGAGTGGACACTCCGCTATGTAATAATAGGTGTATAAGGATATATTTATGCATGTGATATCACACGTGTGAGCCGATCTCGGGTGTGGTATCAAACATACAACCACCGCGAGTACGAGTCTATTCGAACTTCTACAACCTCGTCGGCAGCACTCGGGGGTCACCGAAACGATCGGATATCGATCCAGCGGTAAAAGCAGGATATCAATCGATGTGACGAATTCCTAACAGAACGCCAACCCGGGGGGAAGAACACGCTCGCCAAAATTGTAAACGAACACGCAACGGATTGCCATCGGGCGCACAGAACCATCCGGTTCTATTGGAATTCTCGTCTAATGATAGATTCTGATCCGGTGGTGATCAGTACATCTGATGTACTGAACGAGTGAGCGTAGAACACTCTCAACTACTGAGGATTGCAACAGAGCCAACTGACCGAGACTATCATCAGAACTAACCGGACATCCGGGTTGGCATGATCCGTGGAGACCAGTAGCGGCCTTCGGCATAATCAGTCCGTAACGGGCCCGTTGGAAGTGACGATCCGCGACGTCGGTAACACTCTGTAACGTCTTTCGATAGCCCGCCTCCGGTGCCGGAAATCCCTGACGGGCGCCGAGCACCTCATCGTTTACCGCCGCGATCTCGTAGAGACGTCCATTGCGGCGGAGCTCCATGTCTCGTTCAATTACTGGCTGATAGAACGGTACCGGGTATATATTCGGGGATCACTAATCCCGGGCGGATTCGAATTGCTTCCATCAGCAGTCCGGGGATTGCCGATTCCCGGATAGCCGGATCCCCCTTTGGCTGCGATCGCCGGATGGCCAATATGCTCCCTCTCGTGGTCGATTTTCGCCCCGATTCCACGCCACTGTCGATACTGATCAGCGGTTCGGTTATTACGGCGTTCTCGAGATCGTCCGCGAAACGCTCACTACGGATTTTCCTTTCTGCTCGTCAAGACCGGACCGACATGGAAAAGCTACCAACCACCCACAGAACTTCACCTCGACTCCGTTTCGTGTATCCCACGAACCACACGAAGGCGACGATCCCCGTTACGCTACGTAACGAACTCAAAATCGCGTCTGGGGATTCACCTTATATACACCCGCCCGCAGTCGTGCCAATCTGCCCCGTCAGGAAACGTGACGGGCGCGACGGGATTTGAACCCGCGGCATCTTGGTCCGGAACCAAGTGCTCTGTCCGCTGAGCTACGCGCCCTCACCTTCGAGTATCCCGCTCGATCGCTTAAACGGTTCGAAAAATGGACCCGGAACCGATCGTGGAGTGAACGTCCGACGCGGCGGATCGCGTCGGCCTACGGCGACTCGCCGGTCTCGATGCTGAAGGAGTCGCGCGGGTAGGCGACGCAGGTGAGCGTGTAGCCGTCGTCGATCTCGGCCTCGCCGAGCATCTGTTGGTCGTCGTGGACGACGTAGTCCTCGGAGGGGCCGTCGGTGATGTGGGCCGAACACGAGACGCACTGGCCCTGCCGGCACGCGTAGGGCATGTCCCAACCCTGCTCTTCGCCCTGGTCGAGGATCGGTTCGTTGTTGGCGAGTTCGACCGTCTCGCCCTCCTTTATGAACTCGACCTCGTAGTACTCGATCTCGTCGTCGGGAATGTCGCCGGGGCCGGCGGACTCCTCGGCGCCGCCCTCCTCGAGCTCGCCGCCCTCGCCGCCTTCACCGCCGCCGCCGACGGCGACGGCGCCGCCACCGCCGCCGATGGAACGGTTCATCGGCTCGGGGAAGTCGGTCTCGGGTACGGTGGACGCACGCCGTTCGAGCACCTCCTCGGAGATGTCCTCGGCCGGGCTCCAGCCGGTCCCCTTCAACGAGGAAAAGAACACGACGACCAACACGATGGACGCCGCCACTCCGATCGCCAGTGGATCAGCCATGTTCGCGAGTACGAAGAGGTCCCATAAGGGGGTTTTGATCGGTTCGAGCGGATCTCGGATCGATCCGAAACGTCCCGTGGCCGGTCGGCGTCGACGCTCCGATCCAAGTGCTGTCGCTCTTTAGGGTGCTGTTGCTCTCCCGGATGCTGTCGCTCGTCAGAGCGTGGACGCCTCGAAAGAAATCGGAACTCGGTTCGCGATCGACGCGGTCGGTGCGGCGAAACGGTCAGGTGGGTGTGGCTGGGCTATCGGCCGACGCTCACATTGCGCCGCCCATGCCGCCCATGCCGCCGCCCATGCCGCCGCCCATGCCGCCCATGCCGCCGGCACCGCCGGGCGCGCCGCCGTCGTCGCCGCCGTCGTCGGAGCCGCCGCCCTTGAGGTCGCCGGCCGCGATGACGTCGTCGATACGGAGGATCATGACGGCCGCCTCGGTGGCGGACTCGATGGCCTGCGTCTTCACGCCGAGGGGCTCGACGACGCCCTCGGCCTCCATGTCGATTACGTCGCCGGTGTAGGCGTCGAGGCCGGCGCCGAGCTCGCCGCCGTCGTGGCGGGCACGGAGGTCCACGAGCGAGTCGATGGGATCGAGACCGGCGTTCTCCGCGAGGGTGCGCGGAATGACCTCGAGCGCGTCCGCGAAGGCCTCGACGGCCAGCTGCTCGCGGCCGCCGACGGAGTCGGCGAAGTCACGAAGCTGGAGCGCCAGCTCGGTCTCGGGCGCGCCGCCGCCGGGCAGCACGGCACCCTCGAGCAGCGTCGTCCGCACGACGCCGAGCGAGTCGTCGACCGCGCGCTCGACCTCGTCGACGACGTGCTCGGTGCCGCCGCGGAGGATGAGCGTGACGGAGCGGGCCTGTTCGACGTCCTCGACGAAGATGCGCTCGTCGCCACCGATGTCCTTCTGGGAGACGGAGCCGGCGAAGCCGAGGTCGTCCTCCTCGATGTCGTCGAGGTTGGCCACGATGTTGCCGCCCGTCGCGCGGGCGAGCCGGTTGAGGTCGTCCGACTTCGCGCGTCGGACCGCGAGGATGCCCTCCTGGGCCAGGTAGTGTTGGGCCATGTCGTCGATTCCGTCGCCCACGAAGACGACGTCGGCGCCGACGTCGACGAGCTCGTCGACGAGCTCGCGAAGCTGGGCCTCCTCCTGGTCGAGGAACTGCTGGAGCTGGTCGGGGTCGGTGACGTTGACCTCGGCGTCGATCTCCGTCTCCTTGACCTCGATGGCGCCGTCGAAGAGCGCCACGTTGGCGTCCTCGACCGCGTAGGGCATGTTCTCGTTGACGCGCTCCTTGTCGACGATGACGCCCTCGACGAGTTCGGACTCGTCGATGGAGCCGCCGACGACCTTCTCGACCGAGACGTTCTCGGTGTCGATGCCGTCGTCGTCGGCCACCGCGAGGACCGCGTCGACGACGAGGTCCGCGAGCTGGTCCTTTGCGGACTCCGCGCCCTTGCCGGTCATCGCCGTGGCGGCGATCTCGGTGAGGGTCTCACGGTCGTCCTCGCTGACCTCGATGGACTCCTCCTCGAGGATCTCCTTGGCCTTCGAGGCGGCCTGGCGGAAGCCCTGTGCGAGCGTCGTCGCGTGGATGTCCTGGTCGAGGAGCTCCTCGGCCTGGTCGAGGAGTTCACCGGCAACGACGACGGCCGTCGTCGTCCCGTCGCCGACCTCGTCCTCCTGGGTCTCGGAGACCTCGACGATCATGTTGGCCGCCGGGTGGTCGATGTCCATCTCCTTGAGGATGGTCACGCCGTCGTTCGTGACGACGACGCCGCCCGTCGAGTCGACGAGCATCTTGTCCATCCCCTTCGGTCCGAGCGTGGTTCGAACCGACTCCGCGACGGCCTTGCCGGCCGTGATGTTCATCGTCTGTGCGTCCTTTCCGGAGGTCCGCTGCGATTCCTCGGAAAGTACGATCATCGGCTGGTTGCCCATTCGCTGTCGCTGACTCATAGTACAGCGTGTGATTGTCTGTAGTTCTATAAAAGGATTACGCTACCGGTCGACGAAAGCGCCTCACGTGACGGCGCAACTGGATGTGTCACTCGATGTCATAGGGTGTGTTTATAAACTAATTCGACGTCGTATCTCCGGGTTCGGCGCCGCATATTCGGATTTCGCGTCCCCGGGCGAGTCACTTCGGGGCGGAGAACCCGACGTCGTCGCCAAGCTCGTTCGACTTCCGCTCCAGGAAGGAGTAGACCGCGCCGTGGGGTGCGCCGTCGAGCAACATTCCGACCGCCCGTCGAACGGCCGAGACCTCCTCGGGACCGCCGATCACGCCGACGGTCGTTCCGTAGACGACGACTTCGGCGCCCGTCAGTTCCTCCATCAGCTCGCGCGTTCGGCCGTTTTCGCCGATGATCCGTCCCTTCTGTCGCTGCAGGTCGTTGTCGTTTCGGGTGTGGTCGGCCAGATCGACTAACTCGAAGCGTCGGAGGTCGTGATCGAGAAGCGAGAGGGCGACGTCGGGGGTGAATCCCCGACCGATCGCGCGGACGATGTCCGGCGCGATCATCGCGGAGACCGGATCGCCCGTCGAGTCGATCGCCACGGAGCCCGTCTCCGAGTCGACGTCGAGTCGGACGTCCGCCCGGTCTTCCACCTCGCGCAACGTCTCGCCGCCCTCGCCGATGAGGACGCCGATCCGGTCCTGCGGAATCGTTACGTGTCGCATACGTCCCGTTGTCCGTGGATCCGTTTAAGGGTGTTCTCGTGTAGTCGCCGTGTGCGTCCCTCTCGTGGGCGATTCCGAACCTGACGGCCGGCGGATCGGTTTGCCGTTTCGAGCGCTCCGTTCGTGAGGAGCACTCCGTTCGTGGAGGAGCACTCCGTTCGTGAGGAACACTCAGATCGCGAGGATGTCGTTTACGAGCGTGCGCGTGATGATGGCGGTCAGACAGCCGACCCACGTCAACGTCACGAAGTGGATGTACCCGTTCGCGGGGTTGCCGCCGTCGATCGTCCGGATCATGAGCGAGGAGACGACCGCGTTGAACAGGACGATCGTCAAAAGCAGGAACTCGATGACCGGGATGTCGTAGACGCCCGCGTAGATGATCTGTCCGAAGTCCATCTCGTCGACGTCGAGATCGGCGGAGAGGTCCGCGAGGATCGAAACGACCTCCAGGCCGATGAAGAAGGCGAACGTGGAGGCCGCCGTGATCCCGTAGACGAGACCGATGAGGGTCACGGCCGACTGGCGGCGCTGCTCGCGAAGCTGGATCACGGCGTTCATGTTCGCGGAGATCAACTCGCCGAGCTGTTTGGGATCGCCGCCCATCCGGCGGCCGATCAGGTACATCTCCGAGAACTTCTGGATCAGATACGACCGCGTGTCGATCGCGAACCGCCTCCAGGCGCCCTCCGGCTCGATGCGAACGCTGAGGCGCCGATAGAGGCGCTCGATGGCCGGCGAAAGCGCCCCGAAGTCCTTCTCGCGCAGCGACTCCAACACCTTCGTCGTCGTCGACTGCTTCGCGCTCTCGGTCGCGCCGAGCGCCCTGATGAACGAGGGGAACTCCTCGTCTCGAGCGCTTATCGCGGTCTCCTCGCGACGCAAGATCACGCCGGTGAACAAAAGCGGCGTGAGCGGAACACAGACGTACAACGGCAGCGGAACTGGGTTCAAAAACCACAGCAGTCCCGGAAGCCCCGGCCCGACGCCGACGATTCCGCCGCCGGTCACGGCGATGAGCAAAAGCGATCCGACCCCGCCGAGCGCCAGGGCGCCGTAGAGCCGTACGTCTCCGGGCGCGCCGTTCTCCGGATGGTACCAGATCGGATCGTAGGGCGTCATCGACCGGATGACCACGTAGAACCCGGACTGTACGAGCACGAACAGGACGATCACGGCCACCACGGTCATCGTCGGATCCGTTCCCGTCAGGATCGGGAGGACGACGGCGAAGACGAGCGCGAACGTCATCGAGAGGATCATCGACATGTACAGATCCTTCATCACCTCCAGGTTCGCAAGCGCGGACTCGTACAGGGTCTCGTAGTTCGTCAACATCACGTCCTGTTCGGACAGCAGGAACTCCTCGAGCGGCTGTCCGGCGCCGATCGTGTAGCCCAGTCGCTCGAAGAAGTCGGCGAGCATCTTCGAGGGCACGCGCTTGGCGCGGCGGCGACACGCGTCGTCGAGGCTCTGGTTCCACGTGTCGACGAGGTGGACCACGCGGCCGATCTCCTCGGCGGCGACGCCGTACTCCTCCTCGCGCGCGAGCGTCCGGAACACCTCCATCCGGTCGATGTTCGTGGTCGAAAGCACCGTCATGTGGGTCATGACCAGATGGAGCTGGTTGTCGATGTGTGACCTGCGGCTGTTGAGGTACAGCTTCGGGTATCCCACCGCCGACGCGAACACGAGCAGACCGATCCCGACGATCGGAAGCTTGACCGAAAGCGGAAGAGAGACGACGAGCGCGACGCCGACGGTGACCGCCAGGAACGTCGACGCCGGAAGCAGGACGTAGCCCACGTACTGCCGTTTGCTGATGTCCAGCCTGTCGAACGACTCCAGCAGCTCGGAGACGAGCGAGATGAGCCCCGCGATCCCGGTTTCGGTTCCCTTGATCGACATGGTGTGTCTCCTTCGTGTTTCGCGTTCGTTCGCGTCCGGTCGTCCCCGTTCCCGCCTCCGTCGTCCTCATCTCCTCCTTCGTCGACCTCGTCTACGGCGAGTCGACGGACCGCTATCGACTCATCTCGAAGGGAAGCCCCTCGATCCCGTCGCGTTGGAACGCCGTGATCGTCTCGTTGACCTCGTGGTATCCCACGATCCCCTCATCGATCATCCGCTCCGTCAGGTTCGCACGAAACTGCAGGTCGTCGTAGATACGACGGGTGTCGGCGTAGCCGAGAAGCGTCGCGATTTGCTCTTCGAGGACGTAGGAGTTGTTCATTCCCTGGAAGACGATCCGGTCCTCGACGGGGTCCCAGTTGAACACCTCCCGGGTGATGACCCCGTCCATCTCCTTGGAGTAGCCCTCGATCTCCTGGACGCTCGTCACGCGGCGTAACACCTCGTCGCCCTGTTTCACCCGGTTCTGGAAGAGCGCGACGTCGGCGTTGTCCATGAACGTCTCCGGGACGTTGATCGGATCGGAGGTGAACCGCTGGATCATCGAGACGATGTCGCTCGCGTGGAAGGTCAACATCACGGGGTGGCCCGTCTGGGCCGCCTGGAACGCCATCCGTCCCTCCGCGCCCCGAACCTCGCCGACGATGATGTAGTCCGGTCGCGACCGAAGCGCCGCCGCGACCAGATCGAACATGTCGACGTCGACGGAGCCCTCCCCGCCGCCTTCCCGCGTCAACAGCTGTTGCCAGGTGTTGTGCGGCGGGATCACCTCCGCCGTGTCCTCGGCGGTGTATATCTTCGAGTCGCGAGGGATGTACGAGAGGACGGCGTTGAGCGTCGTCGTCTTTCCGGAGGCCGTCTCGCCGACGACGAAGACGGTCTGTTCGTTCTCGAGACACAGCCACAGGTAGGCGGCCAGCTCCGGCGAGAGCGTCCCCCAGTCGGTGATCTGATTCACCGAAAGCGGCGTCTCCTGGCCCTGACGGATCGTCAACGAGGACCCCTTGATCGAGACGTCGTCGGAGTAGATGATGTTGATCCGCGAGCCGTCCGGCAGCGTCGAGTCGACGATCGGGTCGGCATCGGAGACCGGATCGCCGATCCGCTCGCCCATGTTTCGAAGCCAGTTGTCGAACTCCGCCCTGGTGCCGAAGTCGACCGTCGTCTCCAGCATCCCGAAGACGCCGTGGTCGACGTGACACTCGTGGGGGCCGATGACGTGGATGTCCTCGTTCGCCGGATCGCGCATCACGGGTTCGAGCGGCCCGTAGCCGACGATGTCGCGGGTGAGCCGGTACCGGATGCTCTCGTAGGTCTCGGGCGTGACGGACAGCTTTCCCCAGTTCAACGCGCGCCGGACGGACCCGAGGCGGCCCCCGTTCCCGTCGTCGATCGTCGTCACGTCGTCCAACAGCGTGTCGATGAGCTTCGTGTACTCCTCGGTCGTCTCCGGCGTTCGGTACTCCCCGGAGGCGGTGAGCAGCTCGTCCCTGACGGACTGCAGCGTCTCCGCCTCCGCGCCGGACAGCTCCGGCTCGATCGCGTAGTACTTCGTCTCCTGGCCGAGGTCGCCGTAGATGTGACAGAAGATCGGCCCGCCGACCGGGTAGAGGACGTTCGGCCGCTCCGACTCGTACTCGTCTTTCGCCTCCTCGATCAGCTGTGGAAACTCGCCGGTGATCTGTCTGAACTGCCGGAGGTGTCGGTGGAGGTGCGGTCGTCGATTTGCCACCTCCACGAGTTCCGACGACGGGCGAGCGGTTCCCTGTTCGGTCACGTCGATCCCACTCTCCCGCCCGACTCGTTTTCGTTCATGTGTTCATGCGACGCTCCGGCTCTCGACCACCACGCCGATCCCCGACCGAACGGAGTAGCCGATCGTGTCGCCGACCTGTTCGCCCATCCCCGCAAAGCGCTTTACGCTTATCTGTCTGCGGACCTCGCTTCCGACCTCGATCATCTCGAGTTGCAGGTAGACGTCCGCGATCGCCCGAAACGGTCCGATCGCGTCCTCGTCGATCGCCGAGGGATCGATCGTCAACACGATCACCTTTCCTCGCGAGATGACGTCGCGGAAAAACGAGATGATCTCCAGGGCCGCCTGTCGCTCCTCGTTCTTCCGAATGAGCGACTCGAAGGTCGGGTCGTTGCGGAGGATCGAATCGAACGTGTCGATGAATATCACGTCCGTGTTCCACATCACCTCCGCGTTCATCAGCCGGCTCAGAAGCTGCATCCGCTCGCCGGAGCCCTCCGAGAACGCGCCGCCGGAGTTGAAGTCCGCGTGCAAGAACAGCAGCTCCTCGTTCAAAAGCGGGCGGACGACGTCGTAGGACAGCGAGTGCATCTGGTCGATGAACCCGCGGATGGTCAGTTCCGTCGAGAGCATCGTCACGCTCGCACCCTCCGAGAGCAGCCCGTGGCAGAACCGCTGGGAGAGCGCCGACTTCCCGGCGCCGTAATCGCCTTCCATCAACACGATGCTTCCCCGCGGGATCCCCCCGCCGAGCTCCATGTTCACCCGGTCGTGATCGTCGAGCCCGAGCGAGAGCAGGTTGTCGCGCGACATCGTTCAGCTCCCCCCGTCGTACCGGAACTCGAAGACTTCCTCGTCACCGTTCACGGTCATCGCGATCCGGTGATCCCCTGCATCGAGATCGACGTCGATCGCGAAGGCCATCACGTCGCCGCGGGCCCAGGTCGTTCCCGATCCCGAGTACAACGTCGTCTCGATCGAATCGTGCGTGATGAACCGTCCGTCGACGACGATCACCACGCCCGACCCGTCGGGAGCGAGCCGGTGTGTCCCCGTGTTCTTCACGAGCAGCGAGAGGGTTCCCTCGCTCGAGTCGTAGACGGCGTCGCTGCCCGCGTCGGAGACGATCGTCACGTCGGTCCGCATGTCCGTCGCGACGTCGGCGCTGCCGTCCTCGATCGCGGCGTTGACCTGGTCGACGCCGGAGGTCACCGTCCCGACGACTCCCGCGGCGATCACCAAACTCGCGATGAAGATGATCATGTGGGAAATGGAGACGCTCGCCATCTATGCGGCCACCACCGTTCCACGGACCTGCAGCCCCTCCTCGGTGGCGACGAGCGCGGTCTCGGGGTCGTCGGCCGGGACCGAAAACCGCAGTCGCTCCTCGGGTAGCCACAGCTCGGTCGACGTCGATCCGTTCGCCGGATCGGTGGTCTCGGGATCGTAGACGATGGTCTCCTCGTCGCTCGTGGTGACGTACTCGTTGTCGACGACGAGCGACGTCCTCGGCACCGAGACGGTTCGTGCCCCCCCGTTCTCGACGGTGACGTTCAGCGTCGACCCGTCGTATGTCGCGTTCACGAACTCAACGTCGGTGTTCTCCCGCTCGAGGGCGCGTTCGTTGACCTCCGATCCAGCGTCGCTCACGCGGTCGAAACCGTTCGAGGCGACCGGATACAGCGTCCCGAACGCCACGAAGAGCCCGGCGACGATGATCGCCGTGGACGCCGAGACGCTAACGCCCATCCGGGAACCTCCCCGAGAACGGCCGTCCGGTCTCCCGGTCGGCCACGCCGTCGGTTCGCTCCTCGTTCCGTGTTCCCCTCACGTCTTCTCCCGCGTTCGTTCCCCGTCCCCCCGAACGCGGAGACAGCGAACGCGTGTCCGATCGGCCCGTCCGACCGTCGTGTCGGTTCTCGCGGCCTCGAGCGTTCCGGTCGCCGCTTCGATCCGGATTTCGACGCTCGGGCCGGCCTCGAGATCCATCGCCGGATCGCCCGCGACGGTCGCCGTTTTGTCCTCCCTCAGACGATCCCCCCCGGGAGCGCGGCCGTGATTGCGCGTTTCGCCCCCCCTCGCGTCCGGGTTCAGGTCCCGTTTCCGATCGGGTCCCCGTCCCGTTCTCCCCCTCCTCGGCGGTCGGGATACGCGAATTCCCCAGGTCGAGCAGCTGTCGCTCCGTCAGATCCTCCCACCGGTCCAACAGCACGTCCCGGGAGTCCGTGTCGGCGAGTCGGAGGACGTACTGCAGGCTCCGCGTGTGGTGGCTCCTCTCGAGGACCGCCGTACCGGGTCGGATCACCTCGTTTCTGTCGACCTGGCCGAATCCCGAGAGGAACGCGCGAAGCTGTTCCGCGACGGACTCCGAGATCCAGTCGATCCGCTCGTAATAACGGATCGCGCGCGCCGCGTCCGTCACGTCCGCGGTCTCGACGAGGTACTCCAACCACTCCATCACCAGGAGGTCACACACGTGCTCGGCGGGCAGCGACCGGAGATACGGCTCGCGACGTCCGGGCTGGAGCTCGTCGGCGTCGACGTACTCGAACCCGTCGTCGAACCCTTCCGTCCCCCTTCGATCGGGACCGTACCCCGCGGCACGCTCCGCGTTCTCACCTCGACCGGTCGGGCTCTCGTCGGCCGGCTCGTGGGAACCCTCGTGCTCCCTCTCGGGAACGTCCCCCGGTTCCGACGCGGAGACCGACCCGGTACTCATATGCACCGACTCGCCGCTCGAGGCCGGGGTGTGGTCGTCCTCGGCGTCGAACTCCTCTTTCAGGTCGCTGAAGTCACGTCCCCCCTTCGGCGGATCGTTGGACTCGGATGCGCCCTCTCGACGTTCGTCGGCCTCGTCGATCGTGCTTTCGAGGATCGGATCGACCGGCTCCTCGTCGGCGTCGGGCTCGGTGTTCAGCATTGAATCCGCATCCGGATCGTCGAAGGCCCCTTCGGAATCGCCGGAATCCTCCCCTGTGTCCCGATCGAACAGGCCGAGTGCCGCGTCGCTCCCGCCGCCGTCGAAGCCGCCTCCGCCGCCGAAGGCGTCAGTCTCGTCGACGAACGGGTTCACGCCCTGGGTGACCATCTCGTAGATCCCCAGCAGGTTGCGGATGTCCTCCTCGATCTCCCCCACCGTCTCGTCGATCTCGTCGTTCTCCGATCGAACGGTCGAGACGGTCGAGGAGAGCGACTCGAGATCCTCCTCGATCTCCTCGACGCGACGTTCGAGTTCCCTGGCACCGCCGCCGCTTCCCTCGAGTGATCCCCCCATTCCCCCCTCGGCGGCGTCCCCCTCCAAGCCGCCGAGCGCGTCCGATTCTCCCCCCATCCCCCCGGCCCCATCGCCACCGCCGAACCCCCCGCTACCGCCGAGTTCGTCTTCGAGGCCACCGCCGGCGAACCCGCCGTCGTCGGCCAGCGGATCGCTACTGTCGTCGTCGCTGGGCTCGTCGTCGCGGAACCTGTCCAGAAGCCCCGCCCCGATCAGCCCCACGACGGTGCCTCCGACCGTCGAGAGGGTCCAGATCGATGTTTCGAGCGCCATTATCCTGGCGAACTACCGAGTCGCACTTTAATGTATCCACTTCAGTATCATCGCTGATAACTATCGTGATGGCTGAATGATCAATCCCCGGCGGCAGCCGGATCGACGTGTCACTGAAACAGATATTTACCGAACGTCATCCATCCGGATCCTCGCCGATCCAGTTCCACGCTCCGGCGTCTCCGCCCTCGTCGTCCCTCGAGCTTTTTGGTGACGTCCCTCGCGAGTCCGTCCCTCGCGAGTCCGTCCCTCGCGGCGCGCGATCCCGATCGGATCGACGGTTCCTCTCGTTTCCTCGGCCCTCTCGCGTGGGTTGCCCGCTTTCGTCCGTCCGCCTTCTCGGGTTCCCGGTTCGGGCGTCCGCCCCGTCGTCACTTTCATCGGATTCTCCGTCGCTCGACGTCTCGATCCGGAGGCCGCCGTGGGCCTCCGCGACCGCCAGGAGGTCGCCGATCGAGTCCTCGCGCGTCAGCCCGTGGCGTTCCACGTATCGATCAAGGGTCCCGCGCGGGAACTGGACGGGGGTCTCCGAGGCCGCGATGAGGATGCCGAGCGCCTCGTCGATCGGCGCCTCGCCGGCCGCGTTTCGGGTGAACCAGGTCAAAAGCGTCTCGAAGGTCGCGGAGACGTCCCCGGAGACCATCCGGTGGCGTACCACCTCGTCGCCGACCGAAAGCGTCGCGTCGAAGCCGAACTCGAAGCCGTCGTCCTCGAAGGAGGCCGCCAGCCAGCGGCTCACGTCCCGAGAGGAGATCGGTCTCCGCTCGCTCCGTGATCTGGACCGTTTGGGAGTCCCGCTCTCCGGCTCCTGTGGGCTCGAGGTTCCGGCGTCGGATGATCGGGTGCCGATTCGCGACGTCGGCCCGCGCCCTCGTCCCGTATCCGTTCGCGAATCCGCCGATCCCCCCGTATCCGTGTCGGTTTCCGTCGTTCGATCGGCCTGTTCGGATTCGGTTTCCGCCGTTCGCTCGGCCTGTTCGGATTCGGTCGATTCCCCCAGCAGCTCCGCCAGCCGCTCCGCATCGCTCGGCACTCGCGGGGGGCCACTTCCCGCGGAGACCACGTACCGTCCGTCGTCGATCTCCTCGACCCGCTCGTCGTCGGTGAAGTCGAGGTCGTCGGGATCGAAGGCGGGGCCGTCGTCGCTCATGTGTTGTGTACGCTCATGCTCATCATCGGCGAGTTAGTATAAAAAACGAGCGACGAAGGATTTGGACGGACGCTACAGCGAGACGGCGCTCTTGCCCGATAACGAGTCGGGCGCGCGTATCTCGACGGTGGTCGTCGCGCCGGAGGCGGTCGTTATCCGGAGTTCGAGGGTGCCACCCTCCGCGAGGCCGGTGGAGCCGTCACCACCGACCTCCGAGATCGCTTGCAGATCGAGGGTGACCTTGTGGAGGTCGTTTTCGTCGGTGACGATGTTTCCGCTCCCGTCCACGGCTTGTGTGGTGAACTCCGTGCTGCTCGTACTGTCGCTGTGAGTCAGAGTGATCGACCCGCTGTCGGCGATGAGGTCGATCGTGACCTCCGTGAGGTCGATGTCGTTCGAGCCGGGGCTCTTCGTCGAGCTCATGTCGATCGTGGTGATCTCGTCGTTTCCGATCGCGCCGATCGTGCTCACGACCTGCAGGCGATCGGTGACTTGACTGGTACTCTCCTCGCCCGTGTTTTCGGACTGCGTCTGGAGGAAGCCGGCGGTGTTGATGAGCACGCCCGCGGCGATCGCCGCCACGAGCACCATCGCGATGAACACGATGAGGGTGCCGATCCCCACCTGACCCCTTTCGTCGTCCTCTGTGATTCGTTCGAACATGGTTTCGTGTGGTGCGCCCGTGGGGTCGCCACGGACATACTCCGGCAGACGAAAACACCGTACATAAAAACTCGTCTCAAAATATTTGTTCTGATAATGGACTTGCGTCCTGCGTTTTTGACCCCGATCGCTCGGCATATGGTGTCATCAAAACAACTATTTCCTCGGGCGGAGTTATCGACTCTGATATCTGCCTCTCACTCTTCGAACTCCATCGAGGATACCCGCCTTCGACGCCCCCTCGATCGGCTCGCGAGCGTACGCTCTACAGCAACGCCCTAATGCGCGGCATGAGGCCTCGAGAACTCGGAGATCTCAAACGCAGCGGGTTCCGGCGGGACGCGGTCGAATCCGATCGACGAGTCACCGGTAGGTGATGAGGCTGTAGACCACGAAGCTGAACCCGACGCCGGTGAGTCCGCTGTTGACCGTCAAAAGCGACCTCGTGCCGGTGAAGTCGGTCACGAACGCGCTCACGGAGGTGGCGATCGCCGCCGCGACGATGAGCGCGAACCCGATCGACAGGTGGATCATCGCACGCCGCTCGGTCTCCTGGTAGGCCCGAAGCGCGAGGGCCACCATCGTCAGCCCCGCGACGACGAGCCCCGCGGTGGCCAACAGGTATAGACCCTCCATCGGTTGCATACGGGACGTGACTCGATCGGACACATAAAACTACGGATCAAAATATCACCGATAATAACGTCGCTTTCCGACGAATCACCCGTTCTCGTCGCCGATCGACCCGTCGTGGCGTGGATCGGCTCGCCCCCGACGTGACCGCCTACGTTTCGAAGTGCGTACCTTTACAAGGGCGGAATCAATATTGAGACCGTTGAATGTCGGGGGACGACCTGATCGAGGTGCTCGGGAACAAGTACAACACGGATATCCTCGCTGCGGCCGACGATCCCAAGTCTGCCCAGGAGCTGAGCGACGAGCTCGACGTCCCGATCGCGACGTGCTACCGGCGGATCGACGAGCTGCAGGAGGCCGACCTCCTCGAGTTACACGACCGGCCGCTCTCGGAGGATCGTCGCCGAATAAACGTCTACCGGCGCCGCGTCGAGCGCGTTTCCGTCGAGTTCGCCGACGGAGTCGACGTCGACCTCGAGGAGCGGTCGGCGGTCACGAACCGCCTCGACGAGGTGTGGCGCAACCTCTCGAACGCGTGACCTCGGTAGTTTCGTCCCCTCCCTGCGCGTTCGACCCTTCAACGCGTTCGCTCCCGCTCAAAACGGCGTCTCCGAGTTATCCATCATCGTGAACCCGCCGGCCTGGTCGTGGACGACGAGTCCTCCCTCGTCGATCTCCAGGGGATAGATGTCCGTGTCGATGTCCTGTTTGCGCATCTTCGCCACCCAGAGGTACCTGTTGACGCCCGAATCCGTCGGCGTCTGGATGAGGTAGACGTTGCCGTCGGTGAGGAAGTTCTCCAAGCCGATCTCGGTGTCCGGAAAGACGGCGCCCTGCTCGTTTATCAGAAGCGACGTGAGGCCGTTCTCCTTGAGGATGTCCGAGAACTTCAACAGGTAGGTCCGCTCCTCGCGTTCGTTCTCGAAGAAGAGTTTGAACATCGACAGGGAGTCGAGCACCAGTCGGTCGAATCCGCCGTCGCCGACCGTCTCCAGGATCCGATCGATCGTCTCCGAGAGGTCGCCGTCGCCGAGCAGCTGCCGCTTGTCGAGGACGACGATCCGGCCGTCGTCGACGTACTCGTCGAACGACTCGAAGCCGATCGACTCCGCCGCGGCGCGGATGTCCTCCGCGTCCTCCTCGAAGGAGATGTAGACGCCCCGCTCGTCGAACTCCCGGACGCCGGTGTAGAGATACTGGATCCCGAGGAGGCTCTTTCCGGTTCCCGGGTTCCCGGAGACGAGAACTGTCGACTGTGGGGTGATTCCACCGCCGAGGATCGCGTCCAAACCGTCGACGCCCGTGGAGACGAGTCGGGACATGTTGGCGACACCTCCGACGGCGAGCGATAAAGTCCTCCCGGTCGACCAGGCCGACGCCCTCGAGAACGCGAGGATCGCCGGACGGACCAACAGCCGGGCTTTTACGCCTCGGTCTCGAAGTTCCGAGGAATGACAGAGGAGTTCGACCTGCTCGAGCCCGCCGACGATCCGGGCGACGAGTGGGAGGAGCTCGACGTCTCCGATACCGAGGCGGACCGGATCGCCCGCCGCCAGGATCGGGAGTTCAGCGAGTTCCGCAAGCGGCTCAAGGACGCCGACCAGTTCAAACTCGACGGGTCGGTCTTCGACGACGCCACGCTCGCCGCGATCTACAAGCTCGTCCAGGACGGCTACATAACCGCCTTCGGCGGACCCGTCTCGACGGGCAAGGAGGCCAACGTCTTCGAGGCGTTCGGCGAGGACGAAAGCCAGGAGGTCGCGGTGAAGATCTACCGGATCAACTCCTCGAACTTCACCCAGATGCGCGAGTATCTCGAGGGCGATCCGCGGTTCGAGGGGATCGCCTCCGACAAGAAGGCGACCGTGCTCGCCTGGACCCGAAAGGAGTTCGCCAACCTCCGGCGCGCGTACGACGCCGGCGTCCGCGTCCCCGAACCGATCGCCGTCCAGCGAAACGCGCTCGTGATGGAGCTCGTCGGCCACGCCGACGACCGCGCGCGCCGGCTCTCGGAGGTGACCGTCGAGAACCCCGAGACCGCCTTCGAGGTCGTCCGCGAGTACATGCGTCGGCTCTATCGGGTCGGGCTGATCCACGGCGACCTCTCCGAGTACAACCTGATCGTTCACGACGGCGAGCTGGTGGTCATCGACCTCGGACAGGCCGTGACGGTTCACCACCCGAACGCCCGGACGTTCCTCGAGCGCGACTGCCGGAACGTGGCCGCCTTCTTCTCCCGGCAGGGACTGGAGGTCTCCGCTGACGATCTGGCGGCCGCCGTCACCGAGCCGGAGCCGGAGCCCGGCGGCAACTCCGACGAGGAGTAGCCCTGATCGGCCGATCGTCTCCTTCGGCGTCGCCCGGTCGTCACGGAACGCTTTTCGCCCGCCGGATCGACCCTCCGATATGGCTCTCGCTCCGATCGTCGCCGGTTCCGGAGTCCTCCTCGCCGCGGCGGCCGCGATCGCGGTCTACTGGGACGCCGACCGCCTCGGGATCGCGCGGGCACCGCTTTGGGCCGGATTCGTCTTCGTCACCGTGGCCGTGGGGCTCACGCTCCCGGTCTTCGTCCCGACCATCCCGATCCCGGGCACCCTGATCATCCTCGTGATGGGGCCGGCGCTGTACGCCTTCGAGCGCGACGACTCCCGCTACGGCTCCGACGCCGATCCCGGGTCGCTCCCGAACGAGGCACGCGACGACGGCGAAAAAGAGGAATAGCGACCGGACGTCGCCAAATAGCGACCGGGTCGCCACTTCGTCAGCTTCCCCGCGGGTACTCCTTGCCGAGATCGAGCCCGCCTGCGACGTCACGATCCGCGTCCCCGTCGTCGTCTGAGTTCCCGCCTTCGGGCTCCTCCTCGTCGCCGGGACTCACGCTGCCGGTCCGGTAGCCGGCGAGATCGAGGGTAACGTGGTCGAAACCGACGTCCTCGAGGTGTTCGGTGGCGGCGCGGGCGAACTCCGGATCGAGGGCGTCCTCGAGCTCCTCAGTCGCGATCTCGATGCGCGCGAGCCCGTCGTGATCGCGGACGCGGAACTGCGAGAAGCCCCACTCCCGCAGCAGGCGCTCGGCCTTCTCGACGCGCGAGAGACGCTCCTCCGTGACCTCCAGTCCGGTGGGGATCCGCGAGGAGAGACAGGCCATCGACGGCTTGTCCGCCACGGAGAGGCCGTAGGCCTCGGCTATCTGCCGCACCTCGGATTTATCGACGTCGTGTGTCAGGAGGGGAGACCGGACCGAAAGCTCCTCGACCGCGCGCAGGCCGGGGCGATGCCCCTCGCCCGGATCCGAGGCGTTCGTCCCGTCACAGACCGTGTCGATCCCCATCTCGGTCGCCTTCTCGTACATCCGGCCCAGCCGCATCGTTCGGCAGTGGTAACACCGATCGCCGTCGTTGGCCACGAACTCCGGATCGTCCAGTTCGGAGAACTCGACGATCTCGTGGCGGATCCCGATCTCGGTAGCCACCTCGACGGAGTCCTCCAGCTCCGCGGCCGGAAGCGTCTCGCTTTTGGCGGTGCAGGCGACGGCGTCCTCCCCGAGGGCGTCACGCGCGAGCGCCGCGACCACGGACGAGTCGACGCCGCCGGAGAAGGCGATCAACACTTCACCGCACTCCGAGAGGGACTCCCGGAGGAGGTCGACCTTCCGTTCCAGCGACGCCGAAAGCGCCTCGCGGTCGAGTTCGACCGACGCGTCCGGCGTTCCCGCCGACCGCCCGGCGTCCGTAACCGTGTCCATGACCGTCCGTTACACCCGAGGGAGAAAAAGGGCGTCGTCGTGTTCGTCGATCGGAGGTGGTCGCGTTCTCTACTCATGGTCGACTTCGGGTTGGCCCCCGCCCCGCGACCCGCACCCTTTTGACCGTTCCCGAAAGAACCCGGGGTGATGGAACTGGAGGCGATCCCCGGCGTCGGCGCCAAGACGGCCGACGCCCTCCACGAGCTGGACGATCCGGAGGCCGCGCTTCGCCGCGGCGACGTCGCCGCGATCGCGAGCGCGTCCGGGATCACCCACGGCCGGGCCGTCCAGATCGCCCGCGGGGCGGTTCGCGACCGCCACGGCGACGACGGGCGCGTGCTCGCGACCGATCGCGCACGCGAACTCTATCGCGACGTGATCGGCCTGCTCAAGGACCGGGCGGTCACCGACTACGCCGAGACGCGCCTCGAGACGTTCTACCCCTCCGCGTCCCGGTCGCGGATCGAGGAGGTCCGCTCGTTCGTCGCGGACGCGATGGAGCGCGAACCGGACCCGGCGGTCCTCGAGGCGCTCTCCGGCGTCGAGCCGATGGAGTCGCCGGGAACGGTCCGCGTCCGCGAGCGATGTCTGGCGACCGCCGACGCCGAACGCTACGCCGAGGCCGAGGCGGCGATGCCCGAACTCTCCGTCGAAACCGCCGAGGACGTCCGCGACCTCTCCGAGCTCGCGCGGTCGTACGCCACCGTGATCGTCCTCGACGAGTCCTTCGCGGGCCTCGACGTCCACGGCGACGTCCGGGTCCGTCCGGACGCCCTCGAGACGCCCGCCGAGACCGTTCCCGAGCGCCTCCTCGCCCGATTCGCGACGAACCGGGACCGGCTCCTCGCGGCCGCGGCGGTCCACGAGGCCGCCGACGTCGACCCGCCGTGTGACCTCGAGGCGCTCCGGGACGCGCTCTCGCGGGTCGACGACGACGGAACCGTGATCGGCGACGACGAGTTCGACCGGCTCGCGACCGCGGTCGACGACCTCGATGCGGCCGTGGGCACCGCCGAGTCGGTCGCGAACGACCACCTCCGTCAGGCGATCCGCGAGCGGGACGTCACCATCGAGGGACAGGACTTCCTCTCGCTCGTCGAACAGGGCGCCCGCGTCGACTCGCTGCTCTCGCGCGAACTCGCCGACGAGTACGACGCCGCCCTCGAGCGGGCACGCGATCACGTCGTCTCCGCGTTGCGGCTCGACCCCGGCGAGGCGGAGATCGCAAAGCGCGTCTTCCCCGAGGGGGATCCCACGTTTCCGGTCGAACACGACGAGGAGACGGTCTCCCGCCTTCGAAACGAACTCTCGACGGCTCGCGACCAGCGTGCGGCGACGCTCAAAGCCGATCTGGCCGAGGACCTCTCGGAGCTTTCCGATCCGGCCGACGATCTCGTCCGCGACGCGCTCGAACTCGACGTCGAACTCGCAGTCTCCCGATTCGCCCGCGATTTCGACTGCACGCTTCCGACGTTCGATCGCGATCGCGGCTTTCGGATCGTCGAGGGGCGATCGCCGCTCCTCGACGTCTCCTACGCGGATGCGGAGCCGGTCGATTACGCGGTGAGTGGCGCGACGCTGCTTTCGGGGGTCAACTCCGGCGGCAAGACGTCGACGCTCGATCTCGTCGCGCTCGTTGCGATCCTCGCCCAGATGGGTATGCCCGTTCCGGCCGCCGAGGCCCGCCTCGAGCGCTTCGAGGAGATCCACTACTACGCGAAGTCCCAGGGGACCCTCGACGCCGGCGCCTTCGAGGCGACGCTTCGGGAGTTCGGCGACCTCGTCGAGGGCGCGGACGGCCGGCTCGTGCTGGTCGACGAGCTGGAGTCGATCACGGAACCCGGCGCCTCCGCGAAGATCATCGCCGGCATCCTCGAGGCGCTCGAGGACCAGGCGGCGACCGCGGTCTTCGTCTCCCACCTCGCCCGGGAGATCCGCGAGGCGGCCGACTTCCCGGTCGCCGTCGACGGTATCGAGGCCACCGGACTCGAGGACGGCGAACTGCGGGTGAATCGGTCGCCACAGAAGGACCACCTCGCCCGGTCCACCCCGGAGCTCATCGTCGAGAAGCTCTCCGGCGAGCGCGGCGGCGCGTTCTACGAGGACCTCCTGGAGAAGTTCTGAATGCTCCGGATCGCGCTCGTCCCCCTCGTCGCCGTCCTCGCGATGCTCGCGGCAACCGTCGGCCCGCTCATCGCGGCCGATCGCTTCCTCGCGACCCGCGAGCCGACGCCCGCGGAGCGCGATCGCCTCGCGGAGCTTCGCGAGGCGGTCGGACTCGACGTGTCGGCCGTCGCCGTCATCGAGGAGACGACCCGAAGCCCGGAGATCACGGTCCGCGGCCCGCCCGGACGACGCGTGTTGTTCGTGACGCCGGACGTGCTCGGCGTCGACGGAGAAAGCGATCGAGACGCGACTGACATCGATGGACACACCCTCGATGAAATCACCGTCGAGGCGTTGTTCGCGGCCGAGGTCGCCCGCCTCGATACGTATTACGGCGAATTTCGGGCCGTCTCGGTGGCCGGAGTGGTGTCGATCCTCGCCGCGATCGTCCTCACGCTCGTCCCCTTCGACGACGGGTTCACCGCGCTCCTCGCGGTCGGGCTCGTCTCGCTTTGGGCCGGACGGCGGATCCAGTACGCCGCCGACGCCCGCGCGGCCGATCGCGTCGGCGCCGACCGGCTGGCAGACGCCTTCGAGCGCGCGGCCGACCGCCGCGGCGTGGAGCCGGAACGCGGCGGGTGGCGGACGGCCTTCGAGGTGCAGCCGCCGCTCGGGGATCGGATCGATCGGCTGCGCGAACGCGGCGGGTAGGAACCGTTCCCACCCCGGGCGATCGGGCCTACTCGAACCCCTCGATCAGCGCCGGAACCACCTCGAAGAGGTCGCCGACGATCCCGTAGTCCGCGACGTCGAAGATCGGCGCGTTCGGGTCGGTGTTGATCGCGACGATCGTCTCCGCGCCCTTCATGCCGGCGACGTGCTGGACGGCCCCGGAGATGCCGATCGCGACGTACACATCGGGCGTGACGACCGCCCCGGACTGGCCGACCTGGCGGTTCTTCGGGAGCCAGCCGTTGTCGACGATCGGCCGCGAGGCCGAGACCGTGGCGCCGAGCGCGTCCGCCAGATCCCGTATCAACTCCAGGTTCTCCTCCTCGCCGATCCCCCGGCCCACGGAGACGAGCACGTCGGCCTCCGTGATGTCGACGTCGCCGGCGGCGATCTCCTCGTAGCCCCGGACGCGAACGCCGGAGTCGCCCGCCTCGGCGTCGACGGTGGTCGTCTCGACCCTCGCGTCGCCGGTCCCTCCCGCGGCCGGCCACTCGCCGCCGCGGACGGTGACGGCGAACCGATCGCCTGTCACCTCGACGGTCGTCTCGACCTTCGAGCCGTACATCTCGCGGGTGACGGTGAGTCCGTCGTCGTAGGCGAAGTCGATCGCGTCGGTCACGAGCGGGAGGTCGAGACGCTCGGCGACCGCGGGCGCGTAATCGAGCCCGTTGACGGAGTTGGGAACGAGAAGCGCCGTCGGGTCGAGTTCCCCGTGGAGGGTCTCGACCGCCCGCGCGTAGACGCCGTGGTCGAACTCCTCGCCGTTCTCCACGGCGTGGATCGCGTCGACGCCCTCGCGATCGAGCGCCTCGGCGAACTCCTCCGTCGCCCCCGAGATGACCGCGACGTGGAGCTCGCCGCCGATCGCGTCGGCCAGTTCGCGTCCTGCAGTCACGAGCTCGTAGGAGACGTCGCGAAGATCGCCGCGGCGATGTTCCGCGATGGCGAGGACGGCGGCGGTCATCAGGCGTCCACCCCCCGATCACGGAGGACCTCGGCAAGCCGAGTCGCGGCCTCGCCGGAGTCGCCCTCGATGAGTTCCGCCTCGGAGTCGCTTTCCGGCTCGTACATGCTCGAGAGCGTCAACGCCCCCTCGACGTCGGCCTCGGAGAGGCCCAGATCGTCGAGCGTTCGGACGTCGATCTCCTTGCGTTGCGCCTGTCGAATCCCGCGCAGGCTGGCGTATCTCGGCTCGTTCAGCCCCGTCTGCACGGTCAGGACGGCCGGAAGATCGACCGTCGCGACCTCCTCGATCCCGCCCTCGAGTTCCCGTCGAACGTTCGCCGTTCCGGCGTCAGCGTCCACCTCGAGGTCGTTCACGACCGCCGCGTGCCGATAGCCGATCCGCTCTGCGAGCGCGACGCCGGTCGCCCCGAAGGCCGTATCGCTCGCTTGAACGCCGGAGAGGATCAGGTCCGGCTCCTCGCTCTCGACGACCGCCTCGAGGAGATCGACGCGGGTCTCGACGTCGAGGAAGGCGTCGCGGAGCGCGTCGTCGAAGACGCGAACCGCGCGGTCGGCGCCCTTCGCCAGCGCGGTGCGGATCGTCTCCTCGGCGCGTTCCGGCCCGATCGTGGCCGTGACGACCTCCTCCGCGACGTCCTCCTCGGCCAGTCGCGCGCCGGCCTCGAGCGCGTACTCGTCCCACTCGTTGATCCCGTACTCGAGGTCGCCCTCGGCGATCCGGGTCCCCTCGATCGCGAAGTCGTCGCCGACCTCGCCGACCTCCTTTACGGTCACGAGAACCTTCATCGTGGATCGCTACCACCGACCGCGAGTAAGGGTTTTCGAAAGCCGTCCGCGTCCTTTGGCGATGCCCCGTCAGTCTCCATCCTCTCCGCTCGGACTACCCTCTTCGTTCGGATCGTTCTCTCCGTTCGGATCATCCTCCCCCTTCGGACCACCCTCTCCGCCTTCATCGGGCGTGTGATCCGGAAGCGAGATGAGGTTCTCGCGCCCGAGCCGGAGCTTCTCGACGCGTTCCGCCTCGGCCATCGCCGAGAGGAGCTGGGAGACCTTCGCGTCGGACCAGCCGGTCTCCTCGACGATGGCCGCCTGTCGCATCCGTCCGCCGCTGTCCTCGAGCAGCCGCTCGACCCGTTCCTCATCCGACAGCAGCGAGGGGTCCGGCTCGGCGGTCCCCTCGGAGTCGTCCGGTTCGTCCCCTGCCGTTTCCTCGCCGTCCCCGACGTCCGATTCACCGTCAACTCCCGAATCGCCGGTTGTCCTCTCCCGTTCGGCCGAGGCGCCAACCCCTTCGGGTGCGCTCTCCGTTCCCGTGCCGTCCGTTCCGGGACTCGGCTCCGACGTCCCCGTCCGCTCCGTCGACGCAGCGTCCTCCGTCCCGGAGCCGTTTCCGGACCCTGTTTCGCTCCCGGCTTGGGTCCCCGATCCGCCCCGAGTCTCCGAGGCGTCGTTTCCGTCGGTCGAGGCGTTCGATCCCGAGTTCCCGATCGGGACGTCGATCGACGGCCCCGACTCGTCGGTTCGCCGATAGGCCCACAGCCCGCCCGCGATGGCGATCGATCCGACGATCACCGCCGCCGCGAGGGCGAACCACGGCGGCCCCGTGACGGGCTGTGTCGTCGGCGTGTAGACGACCACGATGTCGTCGTCCGGCTCGAACGTTCGCGGCCCCTCGATCACCACGGCCCGGTCGTCGAGCGAGAGGCCGATGCCCGGAAACGAGTCGACCTGATAGCCCTCGGGCGGCTGGATCACCATCCGCTGGTTCGTTCCGAGCGACTGGAGCCACGTCTCGCCGTCGGCGGTTCGGAAGGCATCGTCGAGGACGAGCTGGTCGCCCTCCTCGCGGAGGAACTCGGTCCAGGTGAACGAGAGGCGGAGCTCGCCGACCGCGCCCTCCTCGCCGGCGATCTCGATCCCGCGATCGATGGCGGCCTCGCGTTCGACGTCCATGATCTCCATCTCGCGTCCCGACGCCTCGGCGGCGCCCGCGGCGAGGTTGACGTACAGATCCGCGGACGGTCCGACCTCCCCGGACTCGAAGCGCGCCGCCACGCGTTCGAACGCCGTCGTCTCGTTGTCGTTCGTCAGCTCGTACCGAACGACGACGGTCCAGTCCGCCTCGCGCGTCGACTGGAGGTCGATCCGGAACTCCGTCTCGGGGGTCACGTTCGTCGTCGACAGCTGGCTCGGGTCCGCACCCGGATCCACGGCGCTCGCGCCCGAACCAATCGCGTTCGCGCCTGAACCGACGGTGTTTACGCTCGGATCGACGGGTTCGGACGCGAGTGCACCCGCGCTCGCGACGGACCCCGGCCGCGCGTCGACCGGCGCGGCTCCGGCGAGGACGCCCCCGGCGACGCCGGTTACCAGGAGCAGAGTGGCGAGAACGACACGGAGGGCGGGTCGCCGCATACAGCCGTTCCCTCTCGTGCGCTCGGCAAAATCCTTTTCATCGCCCGATTCTCCGCCACCGATCGCCCGATCGATGGGTGTATTTTTTAACCGATGCCGCCGGATCTCCCCCCGATGAGGGTCCTCCCCGTTCTGCTGGCGGTCGCCCTCCTGATCGCGCCGGCGACGGCCGGGTTCGCCGTTGCGGGGGCCTCACCCGCGACCGGGGCCGACGATCGACCGGCGATCCTGACGGAGCGATCGCCGGACGCCGTCGACCCGCTCCGCGAAGAGGGGCCAAATCGCGGAGCGGATGCCGTCCTCGTGGATGCCTCGACCGTCCGACAGACCGGGACCGAGGACGGAACGGATGGCAACGGGACGACGGAGAACGGATCGGACGCCCCCGCGACCGACACGTGGATCAACGTGCTTTCCGCGCCGTCCGACTCCGCGACGTCGGTCTCCATCGGTCACCATCGCGCCGACCTCGGTCCCGCGAGCCGGATCGAAACGGCCCGTACGACCGCCTCGATGCGCACGGAGGCCGCGATCGCCCACGTCCGGGCCGCGAACTCCTCCGGCGAGCGTCAGCGGCGGCTCGTGGCCGCCGAGGCCGAGGTCAGGGACGCCGAGGCCCGCCTCTACGAGCGCCAGCGGGCCGCGATCGACGCCCACGCGCGCGGCGAGCTGTCCGACCGGGAGCTGTTCATCGAGCTCGCGGAGATCTCCGCCACGGCGGACGCGCTTCGCACGCGACTCGACGTGCTCGCCGCGCTCGCCGCCGAGACCTCCGGAACCTCGCTCGAGACCGATTCGCTCGCCTTCCGGTTGAGCGTCTACGACGGGCCGGTTCGATCCTACGCGCTTGAGACGCTTCGCGCGGGCGAATCGCCCGATCGGATATACGTGGAGACCCGGGAGGACGTCGCCGTGTTGGCCGCCATCGACGCCGACGACGGCGAGTACCTCAGAGAGGTCTATCGCGGCGACCGGTGGGACCGGGACGCCGCCGGCGACGCGGACGAGAGCGAGCGCGCGCTCGAGCGAACGCTCGCCGCGTACCCCCGCGTCGACGACCGGAGCCTCTCCGCGGACACGCTCGGGACCGACGGGCTCACCCGCGTCAACGTCCCCTTTGAGGGAGGGCGTCTTCGGACGTTCGTAAGCGGCGGCGACGGCGACGTCTTCATCGAACACCAGCGCCGCGATCTGGCGTCCTTCTCGGACTCCCACCGCCGATCGACGACCCAGGACGGCATCGAGGTGACCGTCGATGCGACCTACCCGGGCGGCCCGGTCCGCGTGACGGCCATGGACGTCGAAAGCGGCGAACCCGTCTCGAACGCCACGATAACCGTCGCCGCCGGCGACGACGACAGCGTCGAGGTCGGGTCCACGAACGCCGAGGGCCGCCTGTGGATCCTCTCACCCGATCGACCCTACCGAACCACCGTCGTCGACGATCCCCGCGTCGCGTGGGTTTCGGAGGTTACCCCCGTCACGCCGCCGCGGATACCCCCTCCCGAATCGGGGAACGAAGACGAAAGCTGAAGGGCTCCCGACCGCGCGTTCGATCCCCGTACCGGGCGTCTCCGGATGACTTTCGGTACGGGGCGTCTCCGGACTCCTCCTCCCGTGTTCCGTCCCGGGACGAGGGTTTTAGAGGGATACCGACGCAGACGGCGTGTGTTTCCGCCCGTCCCCCGCCCACGTTCGCCCCGAAGGATCGATCGGCCCCGCTTCGACCGGGCGTTCGCTCCCATCGCGGCCGTCTGTCTGCTCCTTCTCGTCGTGGTCCTCGGCGGCGGATTCGCCGCGATCGTCACGAGCGCCGCCGACCCGATCGACCCTGCGCCGACCGCCAGCCTCTCCGTGACCGTAGAGGAATCGACGGTGACCCTCTCACACGAGGGGGGCGATCCGATCGACGTCTCCGACGTCCGTATCAGCGTTCGCGTCGACGGCGAGGCGCTCTCCGAGCAGCCGCCGGTGCCGTTCTTCTCCGCGAGCGGGTTCGAGCCCGGCCCGACCGGCGCGTTCAACAGCGCGGGGACGACGACGCTTTCGGCCGGCGACCGGGCGTCGTTTTCGATCGCGGGAACGAACGACCCGGTACCGACGCCGGGAGCGACCGTCGAGGTGCGGATCGACGCCGGGTCGACGCCGGTCGCGCGACTCTCGACCACGGCAACGGAAGCGTGAGAGATGAGGAGAAACGGGGAGGGACGCGAGACCGGTCAACGACGGACGAGGGATCGCGGCGGCGCGCCGCCTACTCCGGGACGGTCGCGACGGTCGTGATGGCGCGTGGACTTCCGGGGCTGGCCTGCTGGATGTGGTGTTCGAACTCCTCGTACCCGGCCTGCCGGAACATCCGGTCGGCCTCGTCGGCGTCGTAGAACAGCATGATCGCGTCGGCGATCCGTCGTGCGATCCGCGAGTTCGGGTGGTCGGGACCGACGACGAGGACGGTGGCTCCCGGCTTTGCGACCCGACGCATCTCCTGGAGCCCGGCGACCGGGTGGGGCCAGTACTCGATCGACCCCGACGACCAGACGGCGTCGAACGTGTCGTCGGCGAACGGGAGCCGCTCGGCGTCCCCGCGGTAGAAGTTCACCCGGTCGTGTTTCCCGAACTTCTCGAAGGCCCGCTCCATCTGGTGGACGCTCTGGTCGAGGCCGTGGACGTCGTCCGTGTACTGGAGGATCCCCTCCGTTCCGAACCCGGTTCCACAGCCGACGTCGAGAACGCGGTCGCCCGCCTCGAGATCCATCCACGAGAGCGCCTCGTCGCGCATCCGCTCGTTCCAGATGAACGGGTTGATCCGGTCGTAGATCTTCGAGAGGTACCTGTAGAACGTCCGTGCCCTGGCCTTGTCCTCGAGAAGTCCCATTCGTGGGGCGATCTACGGCTCGGCTCCCCATAACGGTGCGGATCCGTCGACGCAATGCGGATCACCTCGCTTATTGGCGCTCGCCCGTTTCGATGTTCCATGCAGCCGACGACCGTCGGCCGGTTTCGGGTCCAGCGCCGCGAGGGCGACGCGTTCACGCTGGTCGAGGTTCCGGACGAACCCGTTCATCCCGACGACCCCGACGCCGACGAGGCGTACGCTCCGCTCCGGGCGGACGGCGATCACTCGGCGGACGTCGAGCCGCTGGAGCCCGGATGGGTCGTCGACGCCACGCTCGCCTGGTCGGACGCGACCGCCCGCATCGAGGAGTACACGGTCGTCCGCGAGACCCGGATCCACGTCGCCGACGAGGTCACGGGTATGTTCGAGGCGGCCAGGGAGGCCTGGCGGAACGCGCGCGCCGCCGGCGACGCGATGGTCTCGACGACGACCCGCGGACGCGACGGAACGCCGAACGGCGCGTTGTACCTGTTCGCGGATCCGCCCGGCCGCGACACGCTCTCCGCGCTCGCCGACGGATCGCTTCCGCTGGAACCCCTCGTCGCTCGAGTGAACGAGCGGCTCGACGACGGGGAGCCCCGTTCGGTCTTCCTGTTGCGTCCCGATTCGGACGACTACGTCGCCGTTCTGGTCGCCTTCCGACGTGACGGGATCCTCGCGCGGACGGTCCGGGACACCTACGACCTCGGGTCGGCGCTCGCCGACCGACTCGATGACCTCGAGGACGACGCCGGCATCTACGGGGAACTCGAGGAGAACGCGACGTCCTCGGACGGCGCTGATCCGTCGGCCCATTGATCGGCCGAGCCGTCGACCGTCGACCGACCGTCGACGGGCCGACGCTCGGCTGCCGTGACCCGCCGGTTCACTCGCCACCGTCGTCGTTCGACGGTGAGCGCTCCCGAACGAAGGCGCGGAGGTCCTCGGCGTCGCCGGTCCGGTCGTGGGTCAGGTAGTACGCCGCCGCGGCGTTTCCACACGCGAGGGCGGTCTCGACGGGCCACCCGGCGGCGAGCCCGACGGCGAATCCCGATCCGAACCGATCTCCGCCTCCGATCCGTCGGTCGGGATCCTCGAGCCGGAAGTTCTGAACGGAGACGACGTGATCGTCCCCGACCGCCATCCCGGCTCGCGGCTCGGCGTGCATGACGACCCCGGCGATTCCCGCGTGATCGCGGATCGCACGAAGCCGTTCGTCATCGTCACGGAGACGCTCGTCCTCGCGCTCGTGTGCTTGAGGATCGCTCGTGGACGGATCCGCGTCGATCGCCGCCGCGATCTCGCGGATCTCCGCGCGGTTCGCGTTCACGATCACCGCCTCCGGATCCTGTAGTTCTCCGAGCGCGTCCAGCAGCTCCGAGATCGCGTCCGGGTCGCTGCCGACGAGATCGCCCGGATCCACGAGGTGGATCTGCGGCGACCCGTTTCGAATCGTGTCGTCCTCATGGGTGGACGCGATCCGGATCGCCTCCGTCGTCCGGGGGAACGAGACCCAGTTGCACCAACAGACCACGTCGGCGTCGAGCGGGTCGACGGGCGACTCGAGGGCCGCCTCGAGGTCCGCGGCCCCCCACGACCGGACGTCACCGGATTCCTCGGCCAACATCACGGCGTCGTCCTCGAGGTCGAGTACCCTGACGGTCGCGGGCTCTCCGAACGAATAGGTCTCGAAGGGAAACGCGGGCATCTCGGGCGCGTCGAGGTGGCCACAAAGTGCGACCTTCGCTCCCAGTTCGTGGGCACCGATCGCCAGGTTCACCGCCTGTCCGCCGGGTTCCGTGCGCTCGGGAACGAGTTGCAGGGACTTCCGGCCGTCCTCGATCGCGGTCGCGAGCGCTGCTCGCGTGGTGAGTCCCCCTCCGACCCCGGTTTGGATCCGATAGCGCCGATCGATCGATCCGTCCGGGAGGGCCGAAACCCGCAGATCGCTGGGGATCTCCGCGAGGCGGTTTTGTAGGTCCACGTAGGGCGATTCGACGGGGGAACGCCCCTCCCCCGTGGCCGATGTCCCCGGTTCGGATCGCACGGCCGTGGTTCGGACCGGGTTCACTTGAGTGGTTCGCGTGCTCGAGTCCGATCGATCGACCGCGCCGCTCCGATGCGTCTATGTCGCGGCGGATCGAACGTCCCCACGTGAGTGAAAAGCGACCGGACCGGCCGCCGCTCGTGTCGTTTCTCGCCGCGCTCGACGTCCGGCGACACGCCGTCGTCGGAGGGATCGCTGGGGCCTGCGTGGCGCTTTCTGCCTACCTGTTTCGGGTCCTCGAGCTGTGGGGTCCCTTCCAGGGAACTCGCGAGTATCCCGTGATGGGTCCCGAGGGGTGGTTTCTCCTGCTCGCGTTCGTCCTGGCGGTCGCCTCCGGGACGCTCGTGGCGATCGCGCTCACGGTCCGTTCGGCCGTCCGCCGAAGCCGTGAGATCGCCGCCGAGGAGTAGTTCGAACGGTGGGCGGTCGTCGTTGCGCCTCAGTCCGCACAGCAGGCTTCCTTGTCGTCGGTCGAGGGATCCCGTGCCGGCTCCGTGAGCTCGTAGAGGTTCTGTCTCGCGTCCGCGAAGTAGACGTCCTCGTCGACGACGCCGATCCGCTCGAGCCGCTCGAGCGCGTATCGAACCGTCCGTGCGGAGAGCATCGACTCCTCGACGATCCCCTTCTGTGTCAACGCCCCGTTGTACTCCAATACCTTGAACACGAGCTTCGCGCTCGGAGGGAGGTCCTCGAGCGTCTCGGTCCCGTCGGTGCTCCCCTGTTCGGTTCCAGCCATCGTTACGACTCGAAATAGCACACCGTGATAAAGGTTCATGCAGATCCTCCCGATCCGGGCCGTTTGGGCGCGCTCCGACGTGCGTCCTCCGCGAATTGCGGAAGTATTTGCCTCTATAAACCGACGGATCACCGTCCTGGCTGACCGATCGGTCAGGCAACCGGCTCGCGCGCGCTCTCACGGCGCGACCAATGTGGCTGGTCGGCTCGTCGACGTGTTCTCGACGTTCCCGCGTGTTCCATCCGGGGTTCGTTTCGTGCTCGTTGTCGCCCGCCTCGCCCGGGTCGACCCGGGTCGGCTTCGGAACGAACGCCTTTTCACCGGCGCCAGCGGACCCGTTGGTATGAGCGACGACTCGGGACTCACCGGCCACGCCCGCGGCGTGGTCGTCACGACCATCGCCTGTCTGGCCGGCATCGGCGCAGCGCTCGCGTCCGCCTGGTACGTCGGCACCTCTCCCGCCAACGGCGGATCCACGATGGCCGTCGTGGTGATGGGCGCGTTCGTCGTCGTCCAGTTTCCCATTCTGAAGCTGGCCGGCGTCGACGTTGCGGACTTCGGCGTGAAGGACAACCTCTACGTGGTGTTCATGACCTTCACGCTGTGGTTCATCACCTACACGGTCCTTTTGACCTCGGGTGTTCGGCTGTAGCCATGGCCGACGACAGCATCGCGGTCGTCGACCTCGACCGGTGTCAGCCCGACCGGTGCAACTACGAGTGCATGAACTACTGTCCGCCCAACCGGACGGGCAAGGAGTGCATCACGATGCGCGGCGAGGACGCCGAGGACGGCGACCCCGACCAGATCCGCATCTCCGAGGAGATCTGTCTGGGCGAGACCTGCGGCATCTGCGTCGAGAAGTGCCCCTTCGACGCCATCGAGATCATCAACCTTCCCTCCGAGCTCGAGGAGGACCCCGTCCACCGCTACGGCGAGAACGCCTTCTCGCTGTACGGCCTGCCCGTCCCCGAGCCCGGCTCCGTGACCGGCATCCTCGGACCGAACGGCATCGGGAAGTCGACCGCGGTCCACGCGCTCGCGGGCGAGCTCGTCCCGAACCTCGGCGACCACGAGGGAGCCGACGAGGGGGCCGACTGGGAGCCGGTCGTCGACCGCTTCCGCGGTACCGAGCTGCAGACCTACCTCGATCGACTTCGGGAGGGATCGATATCGATCGCCAGAAAGCCTCAGTACGTCGACCAGATCCCCAAGCAGTTCGATGGGAACACGCGCGACCTGCTCGAACACACCGACGAGCGCGGCGCGCTCTCCGAGCTCATCGACCGGCTGAACATCGCTCCGGTGATGGACCAGGACATCGACTCCATCTCCGGCGGCGAGCTCCAGCGCGTGGCGATCGCCGCGTGTCTGGCCCGCGACGCCGACTTCTACTTCCTCGATGAGATCACCCCGTATCTCGACATCGGCCAGCGGATGACCGCCGCCCGGCTCATTCGCGAGCTGGCGGCCGACTCCGACCGGTCGATGCTCGTCGTCGAACACGACCTGGCCATCCTCGACCTCCTCGCGGACACCCTCCACGTCGCCTACGGCGAACCCGGCGCCTACGGCGTCATCACCGACCCGAAGTCCGTCAGAAACGGGATCAACGAGTACCTGAAGGGCTACCTCGACAACGAGAACATGCGGATCCGTCCGGACTCGATCACCTTCGAGGAGCACGCCCCACGCGTCTCCTCGAAGGAGAACGAGCTCGTCGAGTACCCGGACCTCCGGAAGTCCTACGGCGAAGGGGAGTTCGACCTCGACGTCGAGGGCGGCACCATCTACGAGTCCGAGGTGCTCGGCATCGTGGGTCCCAACGGGATCGGCAAATCCACCCTCGCGAAGCTGTTCGCCGGCTCCCTCGAGCCCGACGATGGCGAGTTGGACTTCGCGCTCGACATCGCCTACAAGCCGCAGTACATCGAGATCGACCGCCACATGCGCGTCGACGCCTTCCTCTCGTCCATCACGGACCGCGTCGGAAGCTCCTACTGGAACACGGAGATCGCGGACCCGCTCCAGCTCGATCGAATCATGGAGCAGAACCTCACGGACCTCTCGGGCGGCGAGCGCCAGCGCGTGGCGATCGCGGCGTGCCTCTCCGAGGACGCCGACCTCTACCTGCTCGACGAGCCGTCGGCCCACCTCGACGTCGAACAGCGCGTGCGCGCCACGACCGCGATCCGCCGGTACGCGGAGAACCACGACGCGACCGTGCTCGTCATCGACCACGACATCTACATGATCGACCTGCTCGCCGACCGGCTCATGGTCTTCGACGGCGAGCCGGCCCACCACGGCCACGCCAAGCCGCCCCAGGAGATGCGCGCGGGGATGAACGACTTCCTCTCGGACCTCGACATCACCTTCCGGCGCGACGAGCGCACCGGCCGCCCGCGGATCAACAAACCCGACTCCCAGAAGGACCGCGAGCAGAAGCGGACCGGCGAGTACTACTACTCCGTCTAGTCGCCACGTCCACCCCGTCTCGTCGCGTTCGTCGCCGCTCCGCCGTGGCTCGCGGACGCGGTTCGAAGCCGGTTCCGTCGGACCATACACCGACCCGCTGCCGAACCGTATAACCGACCCGCCGCCGAACAGTGGGCCATGATCACGGACTCGATCGGCGTCGCGGCGGGCATCATCGCGATCCTGTTGTGTGTGAGCGCATTCTTCTCCGCCAGCGAGATCGCGATCTTCTCGCTGGAGCGCCACCGGGTCGCGGCGCTCTCCGCCGGCACGGATCCGGACGGTCCGGTTCTCGCGCGACTGCGGGACGACCCCCACCGGCTGCTCGTGACGATCCTCGTCGGCAACAACGTGGTCAACATCACGATGGCCAGCCTCGCGACGGCCACGCTCGCGGCCGCCTACGGTCCGGGTGCGGGGGTCACGATCGCCACCGCGGTGATGTCCGTGTTGATCCTCGTCGTCGGCGAGATCGCCCCGAAGTCCTACGGCGTGGCCAACGCCGAGCGGATCGCGCTCGCCGTCGCCCGCCCGATCGCATTCGTCGAACGCGTCCTCTCGCCGGTCGTCACGGTCTTCGAGGGCGTCGTTTCGGTCGTCGAACGGGTGACCGGCTCGCCCACGGCGACTCCGCCCGGGCTTACCCGGGCCGAACTCGAGCGGCTCGTCGCCACCGGCGAGCGCGTCGGGGCCATAGACGAACGCGAGCGGCGCATGGTCGAGGGCGTCTTCGACCTCGACGAGACGAGCGTCCGGGAGATCCTCGTCCCTCGCCCGAACGTCGTCGCGGTCGACCGCGAAACCCCTCTCGAGGAGATCGTCGGACTCTGCGCGAGCGAACGGCTCACGCGCGTCCCCGTCTACGAGGGGTCCCTCGATCACGTCGTCGGGTTCGTCGACGTCCGCGACGCCGAACGCGCGATCCGCGAGGGGCTCGATCTGGACGACGTGCTCCGGGAGGTCGTGGTCGTCCCCGACTCCCAGCGCGTGGACGTGCTCCTCGCCGAACTGCAGACGCGGCGGATCCCCCTCGCGGTCGTCGTCGACGAGTACGGCGAGACCGAGGGGATCGCCACGATCGAGGACGTCCTAGAGGAGATCGTCGGGGACATCGCGGAGGTCGGCGAGAAGCGCTCGCTTCGCCACACCGACGACGGCCTGCTCGTGAACGGCGAGGTCACGGTCGGGGAGGTGACGGACGTCCTCGAACTCGACGTCGCGCTGCCGCGTGACGGGGAGTACGAGACCGTCGCGGGGCTGGTCAACGCCCGTCTCGGGCGCGTCGGCGAGCCCGGCGACCGCGTCGAGTTTCCCGATTCCGGCGTCTCGATCGCCGTGGAGACGACCGACGGAAACCGGGTTCGAACGGTTCGCGTCCGTCGAACGGACCCGTGACGACCGGCCGGCGTGGAGTGATCACTCCGCGTCCGTGTCGACTTGCGCCGCACACTCACGAAGCAGCCCGTCGAGGATCTCCGGCGTCGTCGGATGGTAGGCCCGATCGGGGATCTCGCGCACGTCGAGTTCCATCTCGACGGCCATCTGGAGCGTCTTGGCCATCACGTCGGCGTGGTAGTGGAGTCCCTGCCAGCCGAGGACGGTCCCGTCCTCGGCGTCGACGACCAGCCGCGCCAGGCCGTGGGGGACGTCCTTCGATTTGAACACGCCGTCGTCGCTCGCCCGCCTGGTCGCGGTCGCGATCGCGTGGCCGGCCTCGACCGCCGATCGGGGCGTGTGGCCGACGCGCGCGAAGGGGTAGATCGCCGCGCCCGAGAAGATCACGTGGTGGTGGACGTTCGAGTACGGCTCGACCGGCTCGCCCTTGGCGTGTGCGAGCACGTTCTCGGCCGTCTTGTACCCCTGTTCCTTCGCGACGTGGAGGATCGGCTCGCGGCCGTTCGCGTCGCCGACGACGAAGGTCCGCTCCGCGTTCGGCGGTCGCATCGTCGCGTCGATCCAATCGTCGGCGGGAGAGAGCGTGGTGTTCTCGAGTCCCAGCCCGTTCAGGTTCGGCTCCCGGCCGGTGAAACAGAAGATCGATTCGGCCTCGACCGGCTCCGGATCGGCTGCGGCTTCGGCGCCGTCCTCGCGTCGGAGGTGGAGGCGAACCCCCTCCGCCGTGGTTTCGACCCGGTCCTCGCGGACCTCGGTTCGGATCTCGACGTCGAACTGCTCGCGGTAGATCTCGAGGAGCGCGTCGCCGAACTCGGGGTCCGCCTCGTCGATCGGCCGCTCGTCGTGTTCGATCACGGTGAGATCGACGCCCGCCTCCGCGAGGTAGGGGACCATCTCCAGGCCGACGTATCCGAAGCCGAGAACGACCGCTGAATCCGGGAGTTCCGTCGCGTGTAACGTGTCCTTGCTGGTGTAGTAGCCGGCCTCCTCGAGCCCCGGCACGTCCGGGACGTTCGGGACCGACCCGGTCGCGATCACGACGTAGTCCGCCTCGATCGTGTCCCCGTCCACCTCGATCGTGTGGTCGTCGAGAAACCGCGCCCGCTCGTGGAGGAACTCGACGTCCTCGTCCTCGGCCATCTCGTGGATCGATTCGCGGCGGTGGCCGGCCCACCCGCGCGTTCGGTCGTTCTTCTCCGCGACGACCCGCTCGAGGTCGAGTTCGTGCGGCTCGCCCGTCAGCCGGTCGTCGACGCGACCCTGGTGACGGTGTGTCGCCGCCGAGATGAGCTCCTTGGAGGGCATACACCCCTCGAGGATGCAGAGTCCTCCCCCCGGCTCCCCGTCGTCGACGAGCGTCAGCCGGTCGATCCGGCCGCCGACGTGCGGGTACAGTCCCTCCGCGACCGCGGCACCGGCGCTTCCGTACGCGCCGATAACGGCTACGTGCATGGTTCACCTCGCGCTCGCGCGATAGTAAGCGTTGTCCACCGCGGACGGCGTGATCGTCGCCCGCCGCGGACGGCGTGGTTCGCCGGCTATCGATCGATCCCCGACTCCCCCTCGAGGACGGACTCGACCTCCTCGCGGGAGATCACGGCGATGTCCCCGCCGATCGTGCGCTTGAGCGCGGCCGTGGCCGCGCCCCACTGCAACGCGTCGGGAACGGCGCCGCCGTCGATGCGCCGCGTGAGGAACCCGGCGACGAAGGCGTCCCCAGTTCCGATCGCGTCGTGGGTGTCGGCCTCGAAGGTCCCCTGCTCGTGGACCGAGCCGTCGGAGACCGCGAGCGCGCCCTTCTCGCCGCGGGTGAGCACGACCGTCTCGAGGTCGTGGTCGGTCAACAGACCGTGAGCGATGTCGACCGCGTCGCCCTCGCACTCGAGGATCTCGATCGCGTCCCGACGCGGCACGAAGAGGGTGTCGACGTGTTCGAAGAGCGATTCGTAGGTCTTCCTCGCCTCCGCCGGCGACCAGAGCTTCCCGCGGTAGTTCAGATCGAACGTTCGCGTCACCCCGGCCTCGCCCGCAGCCTCGAGGAGGTCGACCGTCGTCCGCTCGGCCGCCTCGGAGAGCGCGGGGGTGATCCCCGTCGTGTGAAACGTCGTCGTGTTCTCGAAGATCCCCTCGGGAAGTTCCGACGCCTCGATCGTGGTGAACGCCGAGTCCGAACGGTCGTAGACGACGTTCGTGCCGCGCGGATCCCCGCCGTGTTCGATGTAGTAGGTCCCGGTACGCGAGCCCGCGGGGTCCGCCCAGGCGATCCCGGTTCGCACGCCGTGGCTTCGAAGCTCCGAGACGATCCGTCGCCCGAGCGGCGAGTCCGGCAGCTTCGAGAGCCACACCGCGTTCACGTCGAGCCGTGCCGCGCCCGCGGCGACGTTGCTTTCGGCCCCGCCCGTCTGCACCTCGAGGTTCCGGGTCGTCTCGAGCCGCTCGCCGCGCGGCGGCGACAGCCGCAACATCGTTTCGCCGAAGGTCACGAGGTCGGTCACGCGTCCCACTCCATGTCCGCAACTTACGGTCCCGGTATATAGAACGCGTGGTCCGCTCGCGGCCGAGGGTCGAACGGCGGGGACTCGAGGAGATCGGGTTTCGAGGGGCAACCCTTCGCTACTCGGCGTTCGCGGAGACGGGCTCGTCCTCGACGTCGGTGTGGCGGACCAGCTCCCCGTCGCCGTCGAAAAGCGAGACGTCGTCGAACTCGAAGCGCAACGCCACCTCGTCGCCCTCCTCGAAGCGCTCGTCCTCCGGCTGGAGGACCGTGAGTTCCTCGCCGTCGTGGTCGACGATGAGGTACGTCGTCGAGCCGCGCATCTCCACGAGCTCGACCGTCGCGTGGAGACCTCCGCCGTTGTCGGGCGCCACCGGGATGACGTCCTCCGGGCGGGCGGCCATTCGACGAACCTCGGAGAGGTCCCCGTCGCCGCCGGGGAACTCGTAGGTCACGCCGTCGATCACGGCCTCCCCGCCCTCGATGGACGCCGAAAAGAAGTTCATCGTCGGGTTGCCGATGAAGTCCGCGACGAACTCGTTGGTGGGGAAGCGATACAGCGTCTCCGGGGTGTCGACCTGCTGGAGCTTCCCCTCGTCCATCACCGCGATGCGGTCGGCGAGCACCATCGCCTCCTCCTGATCGTGGGTGACGAAGACGGTGGGGACGCCGGTCTGTTCCTGGAGCCGCTTGAGCTCCTTTTGGAGCTGGATCCGGAGCTTCTGGTCGAGCTTCGAGAACGGCTCGTCGAGCAGGAACGCTCGCGGCTCGCGCACTAGCGCCCGCCCGATGGCGACGCGCTGTTGTTGGCCGCCGGAGAGCTCGCCGGGTTTCCGATCGAGCAGCTCCGAGATGTTCAACATCCCGGCGGTGTGTTCGACGCGCTCCTCGATCGTCCCGGCGTCGACGCCGCTCGCTCTGAGCGGCGAGGAGATGTTGTCCCGCACGCTCATGTGCGGGTAGAGCGCGACCTGCTGGAACACCATCGCGAAGTCCCGCCTGTTCGGTCCCATGTCGGTCACGTCCTCCCCGTCGACGGTGATCGTCCCGCTCGTCGGCTCCTCCAGCCCGGCGATCATCCGCAGCGTGGTGCTTTTCCCGCAGCCGGACGGCCCGAGCAGGACGATGAACTCGCCGTCGTGAAGCGTCAACGACACGTCATCGGCCGCCACGACGTCTCCGTACTCCTTTCGCAGTTCGTTGAGTGTGGTTTCTACCATGTGTTATTCGAGGGTGAATCCGGCGACCAGTCGTTCCTGTGCGATGAAGGCGAGGATGACGATGGGGGTTATCGCGATCATCGTCGCCGCGCCCATCCGGCCCCACAGGATGCCACGCGTCGTGACGAACCCGGCGAGGTAGATGGGGATCGTCTGTGCGTCCTGGGTGGTCGTGAGGACCAGCGCCAGCACGTACTCGTTCCACATCAGGATGGCCGTCAAGATCGCGGCACTCGAGATGCCCGGCGCCGCAAGCGGCAGGACGACCCGGCGCCACGTCTGGATCCGGGACCATCCGTCGACGCGGCTCGCCTCCTCCAGCTCCTTCGGGATCCGCTGGAAGAAGATGAGCATGATCCACGTCGAGATCGGGATCCCGATCGGGAGGTAGGCGATCATCAACACACGCCAGGTGTTGATCCACCCGATCCCGACGAACATCATGTAGATGGGGATGGCGATCGCGATGGGCGGCAGAAAGCGCATGCTGAGGATGAAGAAGCTCACCTGTCCGTCGCCGGGGTCATAGCGGGTCAACGCGTACGCCGCGAGCGCGCCGACGGCGACGGAGACGGTCGTGGAGACCGCCGTCACGATGACGCTGTTGCGGATGTAGATGGGCATCCCCTCGTCGACGATCACGTTGCGGTAGTGTTCGAAGGTGAACTCGTCGGGAAGGAGACTCGGCGGGGCCGTCTGCGGCTCCACCGACAGCCCGACGAACAGGTCCCACACGAGGGGACCCCAGATCCAGACCATCCAGAGGGCCAACAGGACCGCCACCGCCCCGCGGGTCGCGAGCCGGGAGTAGTTGAAGGTCTTCTTCAGGTCCATCAGTGGTCACCCTCCGGCGAGATGAGGTCCTCGGCCACCGACTTGAAGATGAGGTAGGCCGCGCCGAACATCAACAGCCAGTAGAGGACGCCGGCGGCGTTGGCCCGTCCCAGATCGAAAAACCGGAAGCCGTAGTTGTACGTCACCATCGCGATCGACTCCGTGTAGGAGCCCGGACCGCCCAGGGTGAGCACCTGTATCTTCGGGAACACCTTGAACGCCCGGACCACCCGAAGCAGGAGGACGATGACGATGGCCGTGCGCATCTGCGGCAGCGTGATCCACTTGAACTGCTGCCACTTGCTCATCCCGTCGATCCGGGCCGCCTCGTAGTAGACGTCCGGGATGGACTGGATCGTCGCCGTGAACACCAGGACGAAAAGCGGGGTCCACATCCACACGTCCGAGACCACGATCGCCACCGCCGACCACGGTCTGGAGGCGAGCCAGGCGATCTCGATGCCGAGGAGGTGGTTGACCATCCCGTATTCGGGCGTGAGAAGCATCCGCCAGGTCAACCCCGTGACGACGGGGCTGAGCATCATCGGCGGCAGGGTGAGGACGACCCACAGCTGTCGATGCTTCACGTACTTGCTGTAGATGACGAGCGACATGCCGAGCCCGAGCAGGAACTCCGCGGTGACGACGATGACGACGAACGCGACGGTGAAGAGCGCCCCGCTCGTGAACCGGCCGTCCGTGAGCACCTGCGCGTAGTTCGCCAGGCCGACGAAGGCCTCCATCTGCCCGGCCTGATTGAAATCGAAGAGGCTGTTGTAGATCATGAGCAGGAACGGGTAGATGGCGACCAGCATCAACATGGCGACGGCGGGCGCGACGAACAGCCACGCTATCGTCCGCTCGTCGTCGAGACGCTCGCGGAGCGCCGCTTCGGTTGAGGAGTCGAGAGCCCTCATCTATCAGTCGTCGCTCATGATGTCCTGCCACTCCTCGTGGATGTTCTGCATCGTCTCCTCGGCGCTCGAGTTGCCCGAGAGCGCCTCGCTTATCTGGACCTGCATCGTGTCGCCCAGCTCCTGGTACTGCGGGTTCCGGGGCCGCAGTGAGAGCTGTTCGATCCCGGGGTTCTCCTCGGGGTCCTGATAGCGCGCCTGCGGGTTCTGTTCCTTTATTTCGTCGGTGAAAGACGATCGACGCGTCGGCGTGACGCCGTGTTCGGTGAAGGCGTATTTGTCCATCTCCTTCGAGGTGGTCCACTGGGCGAACAGGAAGGCGGCGTCCTTGGTCTCCTGGTCCGAGTAGGTGTTCAAGAGGACGCCCCAGCCGCCGAGGTTGGGGAACCCGCCGGGGGTGAGGGAGACGCGAACGCCCTCCTCCCAGCCCCACTCGTCGATGAACTTGGCGGTCGCGGTCCCCCACTGCTCGACGGCCCACGTGTTGCCGTCGAGGAACTGGTCGCGGCTCTGGGTGTAGCCGGTCGAAAGCGGGTTGCGCGCCCACTCGACCTGGTCCATGTAGTGTTGGAGCGCCGTCGTCGCGCCCTCCATGTCGAGCCGGGAGTTCCCCTCGTCGTCCAACATCGAGGATTCGCCGGTCTCGGCGGCGAAGCGGTTCGGGTAGCTGTAGACGATGTTCCACCCGCGCTGGCCCTCCAGGCCCATGTCCCATCCCTCGTCGTGCATGAACTGGGCGACGCGGTTGAACTTCTCGTAGCTCTCGTAGCCGCCGAACATCTCGGGCATGATGGACTCGCCGTGTTCCTCCTCGTAGGCGTCGGCGTGGTCCTCGAGGACGTCCTTGCGAACTGAGAGCTTCATCACGTCGCCGTACCACGGAAGCCCGTAGCGGGTACCGTCCCACTGGCCGTAGTTCTCGGCGAAGACGTTCAGGTGATCGTCGTAGTCGTAGTCGTCGTTCGCCAGCGGGGAGTCGAAGTACGGACCCAGGTCCTCAGCGAATCCCGGCTGCATGAACGATCCCGTCCAGATGACGTCGCTGATGAACGCGTCGAAGGAGGCCTCCTGTGCCCGGAACTGGTTGAGAAGCTGGGTGAGCATCTCGCTTTGGGCGTAGGAGGTGACCGTCACCTCGATCCCCGTCTCCTCGGAGAACCCCGCGGCGAGGTCGTCCCACGCGTCGATGTAGTTCGAACTCGTCGCGAAGTTCAGCTCCACGCCCTCGTAGGAGGCGGCCGGATCGCTTTCGTCCTCGACTTGCGATCCGGGCCCGCCGCCACCGCCCCCGCCGCCGATGTTCCCGCCACAGCCCGCCAGCCCCACCATGGCACCGGTCCCCGCGATTCGCAGGTACGACCGTCGATCGACGCGGCTCGTGTTGGTTTCACGTACCATGATACATGTTTAGGATGATCTATATATAATGGTTTGTGATGGGCATTGCGTCCCCGATTCCGTCCGTTTCGGGCGACGATCGCCCTTCCGGGGCTACCGCTCGTGACGACGATCCGGATCGACGTGACGAATTGCCGAACGGTCAGTGGCCCGGATAGTCCCGCTCGAACCGGTCGTCGATCTCCGCCGCGTCGATGCGGATCACCACCGGTCGCCCGTGGGGACACGACCAGGGGTTCTCACAGTCGTCGAGCGCGTCGAGGAGCCCGACGACCGATCCCTCCGTGAGGGACGTGTTTCCGGTGATCGACGGGTAGCAGGCCAGGTCGGAAAGCAGCTCGTCGACGACGTCCTCGACCGGCTCGGCGTCGTCCGATCCCTCCTCTACGAGCGACCCGAGCACGTCCCGGAGCAGCTCCGGATCGAGGGTCGCATCGAAGACCGCCGGAACCGCGGAGACGATGACCTCCCGGTCGCCGGACCGCTCCGTTCGGAACCCGATCTCGCGGAGCGACTCCTCGAACTCCCCGAGGAGCGCGGCCTCCCGCGCCGTCAGCTCGACGGTCACCGGCTCGGCGAGCGCCTGGGCGTCCATCCCGTCGGCGAACGCCGTCTGCAGCCGCTCGTAGTTGACGCGCTCGTCGGCGGCGTGCTGGTCGATGAGGGCGAGCCCCTCGTCCGTCTCCGCGACCACGTACGTCCCGTGGAGCTGTCCGAGGACCCGAAGCCGCGGCAGCGAGTCGAACGCCCGTTCGGTCCCCGCGGTCGTCTCGCCGTCGAGCGTCTCCTGCTCGTTCGGACTGGGGAACGACCGGATCCGTTCCCAATCGCTTCCCGTAGCCGAGTCCGAACCCGGATCGTGGGATCGATCCGTCGACGCTCGGCTCGGGGCCGTCTCCGCACGTGGCGACACGTCGCTCCCGTCCGGATCCTCGCGTTGCCACGTTCGCGGGGAGGGCGACGCGTTCACGTCCGTCGCCTCCTCCCGGTTCGCGCGTGCGTGGTGAGTGGTCGTCTCGTCCCCTTCGGGCTCTCCGGCTCCCGTCTCACCGATCTCGGTCTCTCCGTCCTCGTCAACCACGTCCTCCTCGCCCACCTCTTCCTCCTCGCCCTCGCTGCTTCGTTCGGCGTCCGTTCCATCAGTCGTCCCCGTCCCGACGTCGATCGACGTCTCCGGCTCTGAGAGCCCCTCGACGAGCCAGGCGTCCTCGTCGTCCGGATCGAGTTCGATCGTCGCGTCGTCGCGAGTCGCTCCCTCGGCCGCCGTGTCAGCCCCGTCGTCCGCTCCCAGATCATCACCCGCTCCGGCGCCGCCCCGAACCTCGGTTCCGGGACGTTCCGGTTCGATCGGGGTTTCCGCGGGGGCCGACCGGCCGCGCGGGGCGCCCGAGCGGACCAGTCCGTGATCGAGCAGCGCGCGCTCGACGGCCGTCTCGACCGCGTCGCGGACGGCCGCCTCCGCGTCGAAACGGATCTCCGTCTTGCGGGGGTGGACGTTCACGTCCACGGTCTCCGCCGGCACCTCGACGAAGAGGACCGCGAAGGGATAGCGATCGGCCGACAGCTGGCCGCCGTAGGCGTCCACCACGGCGTTTCGGAGCGTGCTCGACCGGACGTACCGGCCGTTGACGAACGTGGAGAGGTACTCCCGGCTCGCGCGCGTGGTCTCGGGGTGGGAGACGAGTCCGTGGACGCGCCGAACCGGGTCCCCGTCGTCGGCTCCCGGCGCGTTCGTCTCCTCATCGATCGCACCGGACTCCGATCCCGCCTTCGTTTCGTTCTCCGTCGGTCGCCACTCCACTTGACGCATGGACGTCGCGACGTCGCGCCCGTAGACGGCGAGCACGGCGCTCTCGAGGTCGCCGTTTCCCTCGGTCGCGAACGTCTCGCGACCGTCGTGTTCGAGCGAGACCGCCACGTCGGGGTTCGCGAGCGCGTACTGGGTGAGGACCCGATTCACGTGGTCGAACTCCGTGGCGTCCGTCTTCAGGAACTTCTCGCGGGCGGGCGTGTTGTAGAAGACGTCCTCGACTTCGACCGTGGTGCCGACCGGACAGCCCGCGGGGCGGACCTCCTCGACTTCGCCGCCCTCGACCGTGATCTCGGCTCCCGAGTCGGCGTCGACGCCCACGCTCGGATCCCCGTCGCTCGGGTCCTCCTTCGAATCCCCGTACGCCTCCGGGCGCGGACGCGACCGGATCGTGAGCCTGGAGACCGCGCCGATCGTGTAGAGCGCCTCCCCGCGGAACCCGAGCGTTCCGACCCCCGACTCCAGGTCGTCGATGTCGCCGATCTTCGAGGTGGCGTGTTCGGCCACCGCCTCGGGCAGCTGGTTCGGGGGGATCCCCACCCCGTCGTCGCGGACGCGGATGCGCTCGGTTCCGCCGCCGGTCACCGCGACCGCGATCCGCGATGCGTCGGCGTCGAGGGCGTTCTCGACCAGTTCCTTGACGATCGAGGCCGGACGCTCGACGACCTCTCCTGCCGCGATCTGCTGGATCGTGCGCTCGTCCAGCCGCCGGATGGCCGCGCCCGAGCCGGACGGGGGATCTCCTCCCCCGGTCGGCGTTCCGTCGCGCCCGTCGTCCTCGTTCATATGCCACCTCTCGGCCATCGCCGCACTTCAACTGTTGGGGCGGCATACCCGGAGACGAGGTTCGGGACCGTCCCGTTCGGAGATATTTCTTTATGGCTGGCCGACATGGTTTCGCCATGGCGACGCGAACTGCGACCGACGGCGGCGCTCGTTCGACGTTTCGAAGACCCTCCTCGCCCGTCGCGTACATCGCGGTCCTCGCGGCCCTGGTCTCCGCGGGGATCCACCTGTTTCTCGCGCCGCAGGTGATCGGGTTCAGCCGCACGACCGGGATCCTGTTCTATCTGAACGGGGCGGGCTATCTCGGCGGGATCGCCCTGTTCTTCACGCGGTACTGGCGCCGGGAGCTGTACCTCGTGGCGGGCGCGTACGCGCTCGCGACGTTCGTCGCGTTCTTCGCGTTCGGCGGGCAGGTGAACCCCCTCTCGATCGCCTCCAAGGTCGCCGAGGTGATCCTGGCCGCCGCGGCGATCGGGCTCTACCGGACCGAATCGTGATCCCGTCCGCCGTTCGAACCGAAAACCAACGGATTGATATGCGACCCCTCGAGAATGTGACTAAGTAGTTAGTCAGTCGATGATCGCCGCACAGTCCTCCGACCGTTCGCCCCGGATCGCCGACGCATCGCCGTCGCCGGTCCCGACTCACGTCCCCCCCGTCACCAACGAATGAGAGACACTCCATCCTCCGGTGTTCGCCCATGAGACAGAATCGCCCGCCAACGCTCGTCGTCGCCCTCGTCGTCGTTCTCGTCGGGTCCGTCGTCGTCGGTCCCGCCCTCGCCGGCGTTCCCGGCGGCGTCGCCGCACAGACACAGCAGTCCGGGGAGGTGATCGGCCAGCCCGACATCACCTTCGCGACGGCCTCCGGCGAGGTTCCCGCCGGCTCCCTCGGTGAACTCTCCATCGCGATCACGAACCGCGGGAGGATCGACAAGGGCGGTCCCGCCCAGTACGAGGAGCGCGTCACCACCGCCCGCGGGATGACCATGGAACTCGACGACTCGAACGTCCCGATCGACGTCCGAACCGGCCAGATCGCGGTCGGGAATCTGCCGACCGGCTCCTCGGAAATGACCGTCCCGATCACGATCGCGGAAGGGGCCGAACCGGGCACCTACCGGATCCCGATCGAGTACGAGTACCAGTTCACCCGCCTCGTCGATTACGACGCCTACGGCACGGACTACGGGGAGTTCACGCGCTCGCGGACCGGATCGATCACGGTCGAAGTCACCGAGGACGCCCGCTTCGAGGTCGTCGACACGAACGCGACGGCGCAGATCGGCGACGAGAGCGACGTCTCCATGACCCTTCGCAACGTCGGCTCGGAGCCGGCCGGCGACGCGAGCGTCGTCGCCGAGTCGAGAAGCGGCGCGTTGACCTTCGAGTCCGGCGACACGAGCTCGACCGCGTTCGTCGGCGAGTGGGAGCCGGGCGAGACGCGCACGATCAACTACAGCGTGGCGCTCGCCTCCGACGCCGCCCGCCGAGGATACACGGTCGACCTCTCCGTGAACTACGAGGACACCGACGGGATCAACACGACCTCCAGACCGATGACGGCCGGGATCGCGACCGCCCCCGAGCAGTCGTTCGACCTCCAGGACGTCTCCTCGTCGCTTCGGGCCGGCGAAGATGGCGAGATCGAGGGAACCGTCACGAACGTCGGCCCCCAGAGGGCGGACAGCGTCGTCGTTCGATACGCCGACGACTCCTCGAGCGTCGTCCCCATAGAGGAGTCGGCCGCCGTGGGGTCGCTCGATCCGGGCGAGTCCGCGTCCTTCACGCTCCCGCTCGAGGTGAGCAGCGAGGCGGAGGCGGGCGCGAAGTCGCTCGAGTTCGCCGTCCGCTACCGCAACCAGGACGGGGACCGGCGCGCCTACGAGAAGCTCGACGTGCTCGCGGAGGTCGCACCCGAGCGCGACCAGTTCGACGTCGCGATCGCGAACTCGACGATCGAGTCGGGCGGCTCGCGGACCCTCTCGGTCGAGGTGACGAACAACCTCGACGAGACGGCGAGCGACGTCGAGGCGCGGCTGTTCGCCGACGACCCGCTCGATACGGGCCAGACGGACACCGGGTACGTCCAGTCGATCGAGCCGGGCGAGACGGTCACCGTGACCTTCGAGCTGACCGCGGCCGCCTCCGCGACGCCCGAGAAGACCTACCCGATCTCCTTCGACTTCCGCTACGACGACGCGGACGGAAACAGCCAGCTGTCGAACACGGTTCGGATGCCGATCGACGTGGTCGAGGGTGAGGACGGCGGACTGCCGCTCCCGCTCATCCTGGCGGCGGTCGTCCTGGTGGCGGTGGCGGGAGCGGTCTGGTACCGGAGGCAGTAGCCGATGATCGGCGGCCACTGGCCGACGAGTAACGGCTCTCGAGCGCCCGGAGACGGAGTCGGAGGTCCACGTTCATGACTCTCGGCGATCGGATCGAGGCGGCGACGAGACGGCTCAACGACACGATCGTCGACAGCCCGCGGACCGTGGTGATCGCCTTCCTCGTCCTCACCGTCGTGTTCATGGGCGGGTTCGGGCTCATCAGCACCGAGACGGACTCCACCGAGGGGTTCACCGAGGACCTCCCCGAACAGCAGGCGCTCGACGCGGTCAACGAGGAGTTCGAGGACCCATTCACCCCCGAGAGCGAGTCGACACAGCTGATCCACACGGGCGACAACGTCCTCACGAAGCGGGCGCTCGTGCGCAACCTCCGGGTCATAGAGCGCGTCGAAAAGCGCGAGGACCTCCGGATGGAGTCCGCGAGCGGCCCCGCGCCGATCGTCGCACAGGCCATCGATCCCTCCGCGACGACGGCGGCCGAACAGCGGCGCGTCGTCGAGGGGTCCACGCCGACGGAGATCCGTCGGACGGTGCGGCGACTGGCGGCGGAGAACCCCGCGTTTTCGAGAACCCTCTCGGAGGACTTCAATCCGAGCGATCCCTCCGCCTCGGCGTCGATCACCGTCGTCTCCCACGACGTTCCGAGCGGGTTCTCCTCCGGGGACCTAACCGACGTTCAGACGGACGTCCAGTCGATCGCGAGCGACGAGCCGGGCGACATCCGGGCGTTCGGTTCGGGGATCACGAACGCGGAGATGGGCAACGTCATCGGCGACTCGCTCACCATCGTGATGCCCGTCGTCGTCGTCCTGCTGTTGGGCTTCCTGACGGTCGCCTACCGCGATCCGATCGACCTCGCGCTCGGGCTGTTGGCGCTTTTGATGACGGTCGTCTGGACGTTCGGCTTCCTCGGCTACTCCGGCATCCCGTTCAACCAGCAGATGATCTCCGTGCCGGTGTTGCTGCTCGCGGTCGGGGTGGACTTCGGGATCCACATCATCAACCGCTACCGCGAGGAGACGGTCCAGGGGTTCGAGGCGACCGAGGCGATGCGCGAGGCGAACAACCAGCTCATGATCGCCTTCGTCATCGTCACGGTGACGACCGTCTTCGGGTTCGGGGCCAACGTGATCTCGGATCTCACCCCGATCCGGAACATGGGGATCGCCTCGGCGATCGGGATCGTCTTCACGTTCCTCATCTTCGGGCTCTTCCTCCCCGCCGCGAAGCTGGAGGTCGACCGGCTGCGCGCCGACTTCGGCGTTCCCGAGTTCAACTCCAAGCCGATCGCCTCCGAGGAGTCCGCGCTCGGCCGGGCGCTCGCGTTCCCCGCCGTCGTGAGCCGGTACGCGCCGGTCGTGTTCGTGATCGCGCTGCTCCTCTCCGGCGGCGTCGCGGCCGCCTACGGCAGCGGCGTCGACACCTCCTTCGAGACGGAGGACTTCCTGCCGCCGGAGGAACAGCCCGGCTACGTGACCGTCCTCCCGGAGCCGTTCGCGCCCGGCGAGTACACCGTCACGGAGACGATCAACCTCCTCGAGGACCGGTTCGCGACCAACCAGGACCAGTCGGTGAAGCTGTACGTCGAGGGCAACTTCGAGGAGGGCCACGCCCTCGAGGCGCTTTCGGCCCCGAACGAGGACCCGCCCGACTCGCTCGCGGTCGGTTCCGGCGGCGGCGCACGGCCGCAGAGCATCGTCACGGTGATCGATTCCCACGCCGAACGGGACCCGGAGTTCGCGGCGCTCGTCGCCCGAAACGACCGTGATGGGGACGGAATTCCCGACCAGAACCTCGAGCGGATCTACGACGAGCTGTTCGCATCCCCGGCGGGCGACCGGGCCGAGCGGTACCTGACGGAGGACCGCCGCAGCGCGCAGGTCGACTACGCCATCGAGTCGGACGCCTCCCAGGACGAGGCCGCCGCCGACACCCGGGAGTTCGCCGAGGAGTTCCGGTATTCGGCCACGGCGACCGGCTCCATCGTCGTCTTCGACGCCGTCACCGACCTCATCTTCACCTCCGCGATCGAGGGGATGATCCTGGCCGTCGGGCTCACGGGCGTCTTCCTCGTGATCGCCTACGGGGTTCTGGAGGGCAAGCCGATGCTCGGGATCGTCAACGTCTTCCCCATCCTGATCGCGATCGCCTACCTGATCGGGACGATGCGATATCTCGGCATGTCGCTGAACGCGCTCACGGCGACGATCCTCTCCATCTCCATCGGACTGGGGATCGCCTACTCCGTCCACACCACCCACCGGTTCATCGACGAGTACAACGCCGGCGCCGGCGCCCACGAGGCGATGGTGATCACGCTCTCGGGAACCGGCGGCGCGCTCCTGGGCAGCATGCTCACCACCTCGCTCGGGACCGGGGCGCTCGCGCTCGCCATCACGCCCGTTCTCGGCGACTTCGGGCTCCTGATGGCGCTGAGCGTGACCTACTCGTTCGTCATGTCCGTCGTCGCCCTCCCCCCCGCGGTGTTGCTGTGGGCCCGCTACGACGAGGCGGGGTCCCTTGCGGGGCTCGCCGGCACGGCGAGCGGGAGTTCATGAGGGGCCACGATCGGACGATCCCCCGTGGTCGCGTCAGGATCGCGGCACCCGGAAGAGGTGGTATGCCCAACTACGCACCGGCTCGTTCGCTCGCCGGTTCGCCGTTCACGAGCGAGTAGTGGACTTGAATGTCGTCGTACTGCGCGACGGGACGCTTCGATCGTCCCTCCGACACCAATTCGATGACGCCGAGTTCGGAGAGTTCCGTGAGGTTTTGATGGACCTGCTTGAAGTCCCGATCCACCAGATCTGCGGCCGCCCGCATGCTCTCCGGCCGGTGCTGGCGGATCGCCCGCAGGAGTTCCAAGTTCGCGGGACTCAGGAGTCGGGCGAGTTCGGCCTCGGATTCGAAGTTGAGGACGTGGACGTGTCCGATCTCCTCTCGGTCGTCGTCGGATTCGGCTGCCCGGATCATCTCTTTGGTTCGTTTTCGGAGTCGATTCTCCGCTCCCACGTAGACGTGGAGCGTTCGATCGTCGGGGGTTTGCTCGAGTTCCGTCATGGTTTGGGTGGCGTCGGTTGGTGGGTTACGACCGGCGTTCGGCGATCTCCTCCTCGAAGCGTTCCACGAGTTCGAGCATTCCGGGAAACTCGATTTCCATCACGTCCTCGGACGTGTGGCGCTCGTGTCCTTTCGTGTCCTCGTGGGAGTTGTCGTATCGGAGTATCGTCTCCCCGTCGAGCGTTCCGAAGTGGAGCGAGTACTTGTAGCCCGACGGGTACGCCGGATCGTCCGTCTCGATGATCGTCTGTCGTTCGACATGGCCCTCGAAGGTGTTCGTGAAGTCCCGGATGGTCCGAGCGTCCATCGACGTATGATGGATCGTTCCACATCACAATAACTCTATGGGGTGAACACCATCATATCGGGTCGATTCACTGCCGGTGGCACGAAGCCGGTTCCGTGGAAACCGCTCTCGGTCCATCGCCCAAAGTATTTACCCCCTCCATCGTTCTTTCCGGGTGAACGCCCCCGTACCCGAGACGGCGGTCCGTCCCGGCCCGGTGTCCGTCCCCTCGAACGTCGCGGATCTCGAGGCGTCGACGACGCCCGGATCGCCGGCCATCGCCCCGTTCCGGTCCAGGCCCTCCCACCTACCGAACGATGACACGCGATACACCCATTCGAACGACGGCGCGGGCGGCCCTCCTCGCGGCGCTTTGCGTTGCGGCCCTCTGCTCGCTCGCGACCGTCCCGGTCGCCGCGACCGGCGGGACCGCGGCGGGTGACGGTGGGATCGCGATCGGAGGTGACGCCGCGTCCGCTGGAGACGTCGCGTCCGCCGAAACCGTGGAGGTCAACGCGACCGGCGCGACCGCCGAGACCGGCCGGACCGTCGATCCGGGTTCGGGGACGGATACGGAATCGACGGAGAACGCGACGATCCGGATAGACGGCGAGGAGCGAACCGGCGGCTGGAGCGAGGCGACCTACGAGGACCCCGCCGGCGACGTCGTCACGCTGACGCTGGACCTCTCGGAGCGAGTCGACGAGGACGGGCCGGGCGACGACTCCCATTCGGACGATGGTGCCGACGCGGACGACGCCGGCGCCGGCGACGACGTTCCCGACCACGCGTACGTCCAGATCGGGAGCGCGGAGGCCGGCTTCATCGACGTGCTCTACCTCGTGGACGCCGACGACGACGGCGAGGTGACCGTCTCCGTGAACACCAGAACCCTCGGGACGAGCGACAGCGTGAGCGCCACGAACGCGGATCTGGTCTACCACTCCCCGGGCGACGAGGTCCGGAGCGCGGTCCACGGGCGGCTTCCCTCCGGCGAGAACGGGCCGACGTTCGTCGGCGCCGACGGCGAGCCACTCCCGGGTTTCGACGCCTACCTCGCGGAGCTGGGGCTGATCGTCTCCGCGGACACCGACCGCGGGATCGACCAGCTCGCCCGCCCGATCCAGCCCGGCACGTACCCGATCGCCGCCGGCACGTCCGGCGAGTTTCGCGTCCTCGAGGCGGGTTCCACCTCGCCGGGCGAGGCCGAGCCGGGAACCTCCGCGATGGCGGCGACGGAGGGCGACGCGGGCGGGACGGACGAGGCGGCCGAGGCGATCACGGAGGCCGCACCGCTCGGCCGTGCGACGATCGACCTCTCCCGGCCGGGGATCGAGGACGTCTCGATCCGGGCCGCGCCGGCCGGCCCCGCCGACGCGGCCGAAAACCGGACGGCGCTCCAGGAGTCGATGGGTCCGCGCGAGTCCGTGGCCGCCGGCGACCGACTGGTGATCGAGGCGGAGGCGACCGGGATCTACGGACACCTGGTCGCGATCGAGGGCGACTTCGCGTCGCTTGAGGAGGGCTTCTCCCCGAACACCCTCGCGGAACTCGAGACGCGCACGGGCGAGGGCGTACGCTTCGCGGTCGAGGCCGAGAGCGGGCCGGTGTTGCAGGGTCCGGGCCCGAGCGGGAGCGTGGACTCGCCCTTCGAGGTGCTCGACCTCTCCGAGGTCGACCCCGAGACGGTCGCGGTCTACGCCGACGAGGAGGCGGGCGAGCTGTACGTGGTCGTGGACACGCGCGAGGTCGACGCCTTCGATCCGGGGACGGGCGACGGCGGACGCGACTTCTCGGCGTCGATGGACTACGAGAGCGACCCGGAGGAACCGTTCCTGTTCGACCGCGAGGACCGCCACATCCAGACGTTCTACCGCGGACTGCTGGGCGGCGCCGGCGGCGATCCGGGCCAGCCCGCCTTCCCGTACCTCGATCCCGGCGAGAACGCCACCGGCGAGACGAACTTCTCCGTTGCACCCCCCCACGCGAGCTTCGAGGCGATAGGGGACGAAGCGGGCGGCGGTGACGGTACGGGAGGTGGAGACGCCGGCGAGGACGGCCAGGGGACCCTTCGGCTGCGGAGCGACCGGCCGGTCCGGGTCGCCGGGGAGACGAACCTGGCGCCGGGAACGGAGGCGACCCTGCGGGTGGCCTCCGGCGAGACCGCCTCGCTGTCGTACGTCCAACTCGCGACCGTCGAGGTGGGGACGGACGGGAGCTTCGCCGGGACGTTCAACCTCACGGAGGCGTCCCCCGGCGACACCGCCGAGGTGAGCTTCGAGACCGAGGCCGAGGGAGCCATCGCGACGGCGAACGCGACGATCGTCGGTCCCGGAGCCCCGACGACCGCCGGGACGCCCCGGAGCGACCTCCCCACGTTCACCGAGGATCCCCCATCGGACCTCGTCGAGGAGACGCCCGGGTTCGGCGTCGGCGCCGCGATCGTGGGGCTCGTGGTCTCGATCGCTGTCGCGGTCGGGATTCGACGCCACGGCGGGGCGTGAGGTCGGTTCGGGCGTTCACGCGTTCGCGCGTTCGAGCGAGTGTGGGATCGCGACTCAGCGCGTGTTCGACGAGGTCCCGATTCCCCACCCGCGTAACCTTCAAGCCGGATAGTATACGACGTATACGCATGGGTACTCGAAACGTCCGGCTCGACGAGGACGTCTACGAGCGCATCAGGAGCGAGAAGCGACCGGACGAGACGTTTTCCGAGGCGATCGACCGCCTCATCGGGGGCGCATCGCTGCTCGATCTGGTCGGGATCCTCTCGGATGAGGAGGCGGACGAGTTCCGTCGGGCCATCGAGGAGTCCGACGACGCCGGCACGCGGGAGGTCGACGAGCTGGTCGAGCGGTTCGGCGGTGACGATGATCCTTGACACCTCGTTTCTCATCGATCTGATGGACGGCGACGAGGCGGCGATCGAGGCCGCCCGTGAGATCGAGGACGCCAACGTCCCCCAGAAGATCCCCGCACAGGTCGTCTACGAGCTGTACGTCGGGGTCGGCTACGTCGAGGACACGTTTCGCGAGATCGAAGCGATCCGCTCCGTGTTGGATTCGCGGCCGATCGTCGCCGTCACCGAGGACGTCGCGAAACACGCCGGCCGGATCGACGGACGGCTTCGCCGTGACGGCAACCGTATCGGCCAGGGTGACGTCAGGATCGCCGCGACGGCGATCCGTCACGACGAACCGGTCGTCACCGGGAATCCGACGGACTTCGCTCCGATCCCGGACGTCGAGATCCGCGAGTACTGAGACGTCGAGCGTCGCGTAGAGGTCCTGCAGTCACTTCGAGGTCAGGTATTCGTCATCCTCGCTGTAACGGGCGTCGTCGGCCTCGGTCTCGTCGACCGGATCGCAAGCATCTCACCCGACTTCGAATGGTGACGGTCTCGTCCTTGACACGTCCATGCTCCTGTTCAACGATGGTTCCGGCCCTCAGGAGTCTCCGGCAATGTGGTCGTGATCCGCCGCGGCGTCGGTTGGTTCACCGACGTCGACCGGGTCCAACCGTGAAAACGCGCCGTAGCGTTGTTCGACGAGTTCGACCGAGATCGCCCCCTCCTCGTCGACGTGCCAGCGGAGTTTGTCGCCCGGTTCGACGCCCGCCTTTCAACGTATTGCTGCCGGGATCGTGACCGAGTAGCTCTCGGTCACCGTCGTTTCGTCCTCGATCTCGTGAGCCACTCTTGAACGTACGTGGAACGCACCAAAACAATTTGCCCGCAAATCCCCTACACGAACACGCGTTCACCGTCGCAATTCGTCGATGAGCACGGAGGCGGCTTCGTCGACGATTCCGTGTTCGATCCGTCCCTGCCAGCGTTCGATGTCCTCGGGGACGATGGACTGGACGCCCCAGGGAACGATACGACTTCGTCGAGGCGTACCTCCGCGGATCCAACCCGTCTCGGGGATCTCGACCACTCCCTCCATCCACGACTTCGTCGTGAGCGTACATGCGAGGTATTGGTCGCCGTGAAACGGATGGTCCTCGTGGTTCGACACGATCAGCCACGGTCTGGACGTCTCGCCGGGCTTGAACGGATCGGTTCCGTACACGACGTCTCCCCGCTCAAAGATCGGTTGCGCGTCGTCGTCACTCACTGCTCGTCTCCCGGCTCGGATGCGGATCCTCCGGCGCGTGCTCGCGCCACTCGTCCTCGTCCTCCTCGCCGAGCGTCTCGTTGAACAGCGCGGTCGCACGCTCGTAGCCACCGTACGCGTCGAGACGCGTCTCGTCGTCGGTGATGGCCCAGTAGGTCGCCTTGTGTTCGACGAGGTCCCGGTCCTTCAACCGCGTGAGGGCGGTGCTGACGGCACCCTCGTCGAGACCGGTGCGGGAGGCGATCTCCCGGGCCTTGAACGCCCGATCGTCGTGGCTCGCGAGGAACCCGAGCACTCGATCCGGGGCGGACAGCTCCGCGAGTTCGGCCTCGTCCGCGTTCCGAAACGTCTCCCTGTCGATCGACATTCTCGATCGACCATTGTGCAGCCATCGATATAGACGTTCGTACTGAAAGCTTCGTACCATCTGAAAGATCGGTCCGTTGTTCGGTTCGACTGTGACTGTGCTCCTCGACTCCTCGTTCCGCATCGATCTGATGGACGGCAGCGAGGAGGCGATCGATGTCGCCCGAGCGATCGAGGATTCGTCACTCTCGCTCGTAGAGGGTATCGTCGATCTCGGTCTCGTCGACCGGATCCTCGGGCGAGAGGAGCGGATCGCCGGTGAAGAGCGGGTCGTCTTCCGGCAGTTCAGACGCGTCCTCACCGCCGTCGGTCACGGGCTCGCCGGCACGGGCGTTCAGGTGCGCTTCGGCATCGTAGTCGCTCGGATCGCCGCCGAGATCCTCCGCGAGCGCCCCCCGGATTTCCTCACGCTGTTGGTCCATCCCCTCGCGGAGCGCGTCGATCTCGTCCTCGCTCACCGGTTTTTGATCTCGTGTCATCGTTCGACCTCCTTCCGTCGGAATTGGGGACGTGGCGATCGCCTTGGTTCTCGAGGCGGCTGAATTGCGGGATTACTCCTGGAGGTGGGCGACGGGCCGAGTTCCCGGGCGTGTTCGCTCTCGTCGATGTCGTACCGCTCTTCTATCGAGCGAAGTCGTTCCTGGAACGTCTTCATTGGGGTCTTCGATTGCTTTGGCGGATGACAACTACGGACTTTCCGAGTATAGTCCGTTCCTCGTGTCGATCCTTTGAGGGCGGGCTCAATCGTTGTAGTAACTATAGAGATCGGCGTACTGTTTCCATGTGGAGAGGAGATACTGTTTCATCCGCGAGTACGGCCACTCGTCCGTCAGCACCTCCTTTTTGTCCGGTATAGAGTTCTCCGGGAGATATTCCTTGTCGATATGGGGATCTTGACCGTGCGCCGTGTCAAGACGAACGATCTCTTGATTGCTGTGATCGATCCGCTTGCGCGCCACTGAGACTCCCCATGCACTGGCGTCAGCGTCCGGATCGTAGTTCTCACCATCGACTGGTTCCGGAACGACGAACCCACAGAGGTAGTACTCGTCACCTCGATACTCGCCGAGATCGATGAACTCCAACCTATACACCTTCGATCACCGTCGCCGCCGACCCAATCGTTCCCTTGTTCATGGTTGTGGTGTCTGCTGTCCGACCTCGCACACACGCGCACGAACTGGTGTCTGAGAATACCTCCGGGGTATCTCTCACCAATACCGTCCCGTGAGCCACGACGGGAGAGAGGCGTATACAGACTGCAGACCGATTCCATTCCCTGTTTGTCCCATGCATTACAAACGGGTTCCGATATTTGGTATCGATGGATAGCGATCTCACACCATTGGAGACTTCGTGACCGATGGAGCTTTATCGTTGCAGACTTAACAACGATTAGGTGACGATCGAATGAGCGACCATCAACAGCGGCCGCCCGAGCCGTCACCGGAACGCTTCGATCCGGACGAGGCGGAGGTCGATCCCGAGGTGGAGTTCCGGGCGGCGTTCAGCGAGGCGGTCACCCAACACGGGTTCCCCGACACGCTCGTCCTGGCTCGCGAGCACGCGGGTGCAGTGTTCACCGATCGGCGGCTGCGGATCGTCGATCATCTCGCGGAGCACGATCCCGCCTCGGTTCGTGGGTTGGCGCGCGAGTTGAACGAGGACAAGGGGGTCATCAGTCGCGATCTCGAGGCCCTCGCACGGCTCGACGTCGTCGAATACGTTGCCGACGGGCGGGCGAAAGCCCCGCGTCTCAAACACGCCCACGTCGTCGTTGAGCCCGTGGTGTGAGCACCGGAGGGCGGCCATTCACCGGTGCGTGGTGATCGCCAGGCAAACACGCGGATCACTATTCGCATTTTCGGCCCCAAGTCCACCCTCCCAATGGCTCCCTGACTGCGACGTCACTCGGCAAGCAGGTCGAGGATCTCTCGTTCCTCCTCGATGATCCGATCGACGCGTTCGAGGAACTCCTCGTCGAGTTCGTCGTCGGTGTTGCGGTTCCGGCCCATTGTGGTGTCGTCGACGTCGATCGAGTTGAATCTTTCTCAGACCTCTTGACCGCCTTAGTCTTCGATTAGATCACGGAACCCCCACGGGATCTCGCCTCCATTCCTATCGAGGTATGTCACAGCTTGCTTGACATCGGCTAGCTGGACGTTTTCACGGGCTCCTCCCTTTATTTGAATGATCGAGGCCTCGCTTTTCGGAATCATTTCGTCTTTAAGTAGACTTCTCGCTTTCCCCTGATCACTGTCACGTACTGAATGGTTGACAAGCTGATCAATAGATATGTTGTTAGAGCCGGTTACTCGCTTGTTCACCAACGTTTCAACGAGCTGATTTTTAACGTCTTATTCACCCATTATATCACATATCCTATGTTGAGATAGCTTAAGACTTACCATTTATTCTGACATATCTGTGTTGCTGGAGATTCACTTGTATATCTAATTCGGAATGTTAATGTGGATCGGCTCTGTACCCTATCGTAGCCATGGAGTCAATCGCAACCGATCCCGGTGACCGATCACTCGCTCACGAGGGTGGCTTGGCGAGGGTGTTCGACTCGCCCGCCCGGAGTCGAATCCTCGACGCCTTCGTCGAGAACTCGGATCGGCAACTCAACGTGAGTGACGTCGCGCGGTTGAGCGACACCTCCCGGAGCACGGTCTACGATCACCTCGAGGTGCTCACGGAGCTACGGATCGTCCAACCGATCGACGAGGGGACGACCCGATACACGCTCAACGAGGATGACGAGATCGCCGTCCTCCTCGACAAGCTGCAGGGCATGATGGTCAGGCGCCTCCTCGACGTCGAACAGGACGTCGAGTGGTGATCGCTCCATAGTACACACATGCCGCCGTTTCGATCCGGATCGAACGACCCGGAGACCCACACGCTGTTCGACCGAATGCGCGAATTCGTCTTCGACCATTTGTCGTCGACCGATCTCGAGGAGCTGCGCGAACGAGCCGCGACGGGAACACCGATCTCGGATCTCGTCGCGGACGACCGAGCGAACGCCCGTAGCGCGCTCGCTCGATCCTTCGGCCCTCTCGTCGATGCGGCCCTCTCGTCCGCTCAGTAATCTCGGCCTACCGACGTTCGCCGGTCCGATCCTCCCTCCATCGAGTCCGATTCGACCCGCTACCACTCCTCACCACGCACGCGCGCCCGAGCGCCGACCCACGGCGCCCGACCATCTACACCCACTCCGCCCAGTACCGACCTGCCCACCAACCTGTCCACACACCCATCCACCACGCTCGTCCGTCCACCCGAACCACCGATCGGATCGCCCGCCTGCTCGCCCGTCACCGACCATCATCCACCTGCTCGCCGGCGTCGATCGACGCTCACGCACACATCCATCACGCACACGCCCGGAGTCTGACGGTAGTCTGACACGCGTTGCGTTCGACGTTCGTCGGACGCCGTCGATCGACGTCCGTGGGCGGTCGAAACGCTCTCGATCCGAAACACGTCAAACCGCCCCGATTCGCCCGAGAAACCGGCGATTCGACGCGACGTCGATCCGGATTATGCGGCGGTTATCACCCCCTCAAACCGGCACCCGGCGTATGTGAACGTCTACCTAACAGATACACAAAGTACTTAATGGCGGTCGGTATAATTGGGCGTGTTGACCGTCCGGAAGACGAGCGGCGTCTCTCCGGAGGTCCATGCGAAGCAGAAACCTAACTATGACAAACGAAACAAACTATCGCTCAAAGGGGCGCGCGGTGTTCCTGGCGGTGATCATGGTTGTATCCATGATTGCGTCGGGTGCAGCGATCGCTGCCGCTGATGAGCGTGGTCAATACGCCAACTCTGATGCTCGAGATGATTGGAGCACCAGTGATGGCGAAGGTATTGTTGGTAACGGCGCAACTGTCTATCAGGGTGAAGATGGGATCGTCTTCAACGCGTCCACTGACGCGAACGATGAAGTTGATCCAACTAGCCTAGAACGAACGGCTGGCGCATCTGAGGGAGAGCCCCTGGAGATGCCGATCCCCGAAGATCAGCCAACTGGTTCTTATTCGAACCAGTCCACTCCCGGTTCTGATGCGTTTAATGTCTCCGTCGCGACCCCACGCGTAACCACTCTCGAAGTCCTGAATAACGGTGGTGCGGATGTCTCTGGAGGCATCCTCACTTCCGATCAGGACCAAGCGGCGGTTGACATTGAATACAACTACGAAGACGCAGAAGACATCGAACTGACCGTCGAAGATGAGGATGGTATCGATGTCACCAACGAGATCGTTGATGATTCCGGTGGTGCCACCCAAAACGGCGACGGTACGATATCCATTGACCCGTCCGCCGTCGACGAGGGAGAGTACACCTTCACCGTTGGAGGTGTCGACGACCTCGACTGGGGTGACGCGAGTGACTCGGTGACGGTTACGATCTCCTCAGATGAGACTGCTTCCCTGAGCCTCGAAAGTGACGAGGTCACCCAGGGTGAGAATCTGCAGTACACGGTCGAAAACAGTCCGGAAGGTAACTACCACGCAGTCGTGATCGAGAGTGGTGAGTTCCGTGACGGTATCTCCGGTGAAAACGCGTCGAACATCATGCGGAACGTCGGTGACACCGTAGAGACCGGTGTCTTTGCGGCTGGAGATACCAATGACACCGCAGATGGTGACATCTATAACGGCTCGCAACCCGACAATACCATTCTAGAGAATGGAAGCGACTACGATTACGCCTACGCGATCGTCGAGATCGATGGTGGCAATGGTGTTGGATCCGTCGAGACGCAGTTCCTCGATGATTCCTCGGTTGACATCGACCTGTATCAGGCGAACGGCACGGCAGCGACTCCGTACTTCGATGGTGGTCCGCTGACGCACGATGTGACCAACGATACCGTTGCCGAGACTGATGACGACCAGTCCTTCGACGTCAACGAGGGAGACGTCTCGCTTGACAGCCCGACCGGTGCCTACGTCGTCGGCTCTGAGGTCGACGTGAATGGTACCGCCGCAGAGGGAATCGATGATGTCGCGATCTACGTCCGCGACAACAACGACTTCGAACACGTCACGATCGATGGCGAGGACACGATTACCGTCGATGGTGACGACACCTTCGAGGAGGAGGACGTTGTCTTCTCCGACGGCAGCGATCTGCTTGAACTTCCGGGCACCTACCGCCTCGGAGTCATCGACGCTCAGGATGCCGACGCAAACGATGACGATTCGCTCGATGATACGCTGTCTACCTCCGACTTTAACAGCGGAGTCAGCAGTACGTCCTCGATCACGGTGACCGACACCGAGCTTGACGGGTCGTTCGTCACCTACAACGGTCAGATCGCCACGGACGATCAGGTGATCGACGTTGAGGGTACGGCACCCGGCAAGGACGAACTCGTCGTAGCCTTCGTTGACTCACGTGGTAACGCGGCAGCTTACGACATCTCTGTCGATAGCGACGGGACCTTCGACGAGGAGGAACTTAGCCTAAGTGACCTCCGTCAGGGAAGTACGTCCGCTCACATCATCTCGTCCGGTCGAGATGGTACATTCGGTGACGATGTAGCTGATTCAGCTAGCGGCTTCGTTGACGAGATTCAGACCTACGATAGTGGTTCCAGCACGGGCGATCAGGTCCGTGACCGGATCCTCGCCAACTCCGTTGACGACACGGCGAGCGACGACCTGATCGTCACTGAGACCTTCCGCTACGCGGACGGTCTCACGACGATCGAGTCCGCCACCGACCCGGCCGAAACCGGTGGCACGCTTGAGATCGAGGGTCAGACCAACCGTCGGCCCGACGACAACACGATCACCGTCGAACTCCTCGACGAGAACGACGACTCCGTGACCATCGAGAGCACGGACGAGTGGGAGACTGACGGTCAGTGGTCCGTCGAGATCGACCTCTCCGAGAACGATGTCGAGCCCGGTGACTACACGGTCGAGTCCGACGACGGCGACAACACCGATCGCATAGACATCGAGGTTGTCGACGAGATCGAGACCGAGGAACCGACCGAAGAGCCGACTGAGGAGCCCACGGAGGAGGCCACCGAGGAACCGACCGAGGAACCCACGGAGGAGCCCACCGAGGAACCGACCGAGGAGCCGACCGACACCGAGACGACTGAGGAAGAGACGCCCGGCTTCGGTGCCGTCGTCGCCCTCGTCGCCCTCGTCGCGGCCGCACTCCTCGCAGTCCGGCGTCGTCCCTAACTCGGACGACTAACCACTGACTCGAGAGAGTCAGCCCCGATTTCCACCTTCTTTATCGCGCCACCCCGACCAGCGACGGCGCTCGCGTTCGATCGTCGCCGACGCTGACTCGTGATCATTAACGTCGAGTCGTGAGCGTGGTCAAATCGCGATCGTGGTCACACCCTGATCGTCGTCGAACCCCGATCGCCACTCGTACCCGACCGAACGTAACCGAAATCGATCCCTCCGAGAAGTCTACCGCTCCGGCGATCGACGTGACGTGATCCCACCAACACGACGCAGTCTCACGGATTTCGCCAACGACGAGACAGCGTCGTCGACGCCGCCACACGAACTGTTACAACCTCTGTAACCACTTACGACATCGAACACAGGCTACCGCGGATACATATAGGACCCGTCGGCGCCATCGGTCAAACACGGGTCGCCACGACGACTCGTGTACCCCGCGACGACGGCCCTCCAGGCCGGTTCCCGTTCGCACCTCACCTCTTTCGGCGCGGTCTCCGCTCGCCAGCAGCGACGTCGCCGTACGCTTACTCCTCGACCGCGGCCTCGATCGGCTCCGACTCGTTCCAGACGCGCTCGAACCACTCGCTCGCCCACTCGGCGACCGCCGGCTCGTCCTCGCAGACCAGCATCGCCCGCAGCGCGTTCGCGTCGTCGTAGGCGACCACGCAGGTCGTCCCCTCGAAGGCCAACAGGCCGGCCGACAGCCGATCGGGGTGGACCGCCACCGTGACGTCCTCGCGCTGTAGCGCCCGCTCGAGGTCGGACGGGAACTCCTCGGCGGAGGTCTCGAGCACCCGCTCGTCGATCAGCAACTCGATCGACGTTCCGGTCTCGAGCAGGTCCATCGCCGCCTCGTTGAACGTCCGCGTGACGATGGGCGAGATGCTCCGGACGTGGCCACCCTCGGCGTCCGCGAAGCGGTCGAGGAGCGCCTCGACCGGCGCGAGCGGGTCGCTGGAGGTGGCGACGGTCAACTCGCCCGAGGCGAACGCCTCCGGCGGCGGCCCCCCAGGCAGCGACGTGAGGTGGCTCGCCAGCGGGGCGAACTCCCGGGCGCGCTCGGCCGCCCCAAGCAGCTCCTCGTAGGCGTCGACCACCTGCTCGCCGGTCGGGGTCAACCGATAGGTCGCGTTGCGCTCACAGACCCAACACCGCTCGCGAAAGCCCGCGAGCACGCGCTGGACCGTGGTCCGCGTCGAGTCCACCCGGCGGGTGATCTCCGCCGGGCGAAGCGGCTCCTCGCGCAGCGTCCGCAGGATGGCGATCCGGCCCGGCGATCCGGCGAGGTAGCGCACGTCGCCGTGTACCTCCTCCGGCGTCGAGGTGGGCATCGATGTGGTCCCATTGCGGTAGCGCCCCCAAATACGTGTCGTCCGACTCGGAACGTGACCGGGACGTGGTCGGGACGTGGCCGGGAGGCGATCGACGATCGAGAGGGTCGTTGGCGGGGGTTTTGGTGCTCGGCAGGCCGATCAGTCGTCTCCCGGTTTGTAGGCACCTGACCGCTTCTCGATGGTGTGGACCCACAGAATCCGATCGGCGTGGACCGCCTTGCAGCCCAGACGAAACGCACCGATTCGGAGCTTCGAATGCGGGGCGCCGGTGAGCGGTTCCAGATAGTCGCTTGGCTCTCGCCACTGATCCGTGACGATCTCGTCCAGCTTTGAGACGATGCGCTCCTGATCGTGCGGCTGAAGCTTACCGTATTCCCGTTCTGCTGGATCGGTGAACTTCCAGTCCCAGTTCTCGTCACTCGTTCCCATCCGTGTCCTCGTTCAGGCGCGCTCGGATCTCCTCGCTGCTATAGGTCTGCCCCTCGCCGGTCGCCAGCTGGTGCTCACTGGCGGCGATGTCCTTCCAGCCCTTTCGCGAGAATGTCGGGTGTTTCACGGCGTCGCGAAGGGCCCAGCGGATGAACTCGCTTCGAGACGGGAAGTCCTCGGCACGCCAGGTCGCATCGAGGTCGTCGAGGAACGCCTGCGGCACCTTCACCGTGATCGTGGTCATGTCGGGGTCGTCAGTGGCCCCAGCGTCGGCGTCGGACATACGTCGGTATTACCCTCGTGTTACTATAAGCATTGCCGATTTACGCCGTCTCGCCGTGCCAACGTCCGTACTCGTGTATCCGTGATCATGATTCTTCACGCGCTCCTGCCACGCTCCGGATCGTGTTCGCCTCGACGTTCACGAGTAGCCGGTACTCGCTCGAGTGGGTCCCCTCGTCGCCCCGGGTCGGATCGAGCTTCGAGTAGCCCGTCGTGAACGCCTCCACCAGCCTCTCGCGTCCCGGAAGTTCGACGTCGAGGACGTCGGCGAGGTAGACGACGCGTTTGATCGCCGCACCGTTTCCAAGCCGCAGCAACTGCGTTGCCAGCGCCTCGTCGTCCCGGACGGGCGCGTTGGCGAGGCCCTTCGCCAACTCGAGGATTCCGCCGCAGTGTTCCGGATGGTCCGCACAGTCGGCCAGGGTCTTTTCCACGGTGGCGACGTTCACGGTGTGGGCGTCGATGGCGGTCGGCTCGAACCCGAAGAACTTGGCCTCGGTCACCGTCACGAAGGTATACGTCACCCCGTGGATCTCCCGATCCGGAACCTGCTCCGTCGTCGCGGCGAAGACGGTGGTCGGAACCTGCTCCGTCAGCCCGTGATGGTTGAGCGCGCTCCAGTAGGAGATGTACGTCGGGTCGGCGAGATGGGACGCGATCACGAACTCGTGTTCGGTGTACTCGCCACGTTCGCCCGCGGCCAACGGCACGATGAGGTAGGTTCCGCTGGCCAACCGGTCCAGCCATTTCTTGTGCACCAGATCGTTCGTGATCTGCTTCGCCTCGTCGTACGAGACGTCGATCGCGTCCTGCACGTCCTCGATCGTGATGATCGCCCGGTTTCGTCCCGCCAATCGCGTCAGGGCGAGGCTCTCGCGCTTCGACAACCCCTGTTTTATACTTTTTATTGAATTCGTATCCATATTCGGCACTAAATCAATACAAAGTATACTCGTGTGACGGATAAAAGGATACCGCCGCTGGCGGGAGCGACGGAAAATGGGCCGGTGTGAGGAGATGGAGTGAGTTCTTCGAAGTCTGACGGTCGTATTGGTCTTTTCACCAATAGCCCTATGGTACTGGTTTGTGTACCAATGGATGAGGGTGGTCCCAATGATCGACGATGATCCCACTGTTCAGCGATGGTCCCACTATTCGAGAATGATCTCGATGGCGTGATCGAGGGGAGGAAGTACCCCGACGGGATCGTCGTCCGCGTGTTCCGTCTGCGGTCGGACCGGGACGCCTACCCGCCCAGGTGGACCGACGAGACCCACTCACGGTGATACCCATGAACGACACCACGCCGCCGCTACACCCGATGGAGCGCGAACGGCTTCGGGACGAATCGACCCTCGTCGTGACCGTGAAGTCGTCCGATCAGTTCCACGACGACGTCACTGACGGGATCGAGGCGCTCAAACGCGATGGCGCGGTTGATTCCCCGCCGACGCTCTCGTTCACCAGCTACGACGACCTCATGGGGACGCTGACGCCGCGCGTCCTCGATCTCATCGAAGCCGTCCGACGGGAGGAGCCATCCAGCATCAACGAGACCGCACGGGTCGTCGATCGGGACGTGAAGAACGTCCACGAGGAACTCACCCGGCTCGCCCAGCTGGGCATCGTCCTCTTCGAGGAGGAGGGACAGCGGAAGCGGCCGATCGTCTGGTTCGACGAGCTCGTCATCACCCTCCCGTTCGACCCGGAGGCCGGCGACGCGGCCGCTGCTGCGCCGTGAGATCGGCGGTGGAAGGCCGAACCCGCTTCCTCAGAAAACGTTCGGCCTCATTCCACGACTTGCCGGTCCTCACTCCACACTCGCCCGACCCTCACTCGGACCCTCACCCCGGCATCTCGACCACGATCAGCGACTCGCGCGTGGCGTCCTCGCTCACGATCCGCACCTCGATGGCGACCGCGGCGACCGTCGCGGTCCCCGCACGCTCCTGAATGACGACGCCGTCGTCGGCCACGCACGCCCCGAACGCGCGATTCCGGCCGGTCGGGCACGCCTCACGCGCCCACGCCGACGCGTCCGCGGGCGCGACCCGAAGGGTCACGATCACGCCCTCGTCGAGGGCAGCCGCCTCCAGCCCGTCGAGGTCCTCACGGAGCGCCGAACGGTAGATCGTGACCGCCTCGCCGCGATTCTCCCACTCGTGGTCGCCCGCGACGGCCGCGAGATTCGCGAGGGCAGCCCGCTCGATCGCGTCGTGAACCGCCCGCTCCGAGGCGGCCCCTGACGCGGCGTGGACGCCGGGGGATCCGCCGGACTCAACCCCGGGCTCGCTCTCGAGGTCGCCCACGTAGCCGAGCTGGAGGTAGGTGATCGCGAGCGGCACGAGCGCGAACGCGATCACCGCCGCCGCGAGCAACACGAGCTGGCCGCGGTCCTCGCCGCTCACCCGTGCCACACCTCCACGCGAACCGTCCCGTGTCTGGTGAGGACCGTCGCCCGGCCAACGGTCGCCCCGCGCGGCGGCGCGATCCCGAACGACCCGTGCGGCGTCCGAACCCGGTATCGGAGGTGGTCGGGAACCAGCGTCTCCGCCCGCCTCGCGAGCCCCTCGCGTTCCTCCGTGAACGTCTCCGGAGTGGCGATCGCCGCACCGATGGTCGGGACCGCTCCCCCGTCTCCCTCCCCATCGGCATCCGGGTCCCCGCGCTCGTTCGCGAGCAGCGCTCCGACGTCCGCGGCGTGGGCGTCGAGCTGTGGCGTCCGCGTGTCGGCTATCCCGGTCGCGATCCCGAACGTCATTGCGACTCCCAACACGAGGAGGACGCCGATCGTCGCCTCGACTGCCGACAGCGACAGTTGCCCCCGATCGATCTGTCGGGACACGTCACTCCCTCGCACCCACGGTCACCTCCACGATCGCGGCCGAGCGCGACTCCGTGGCGATCGCCACCTCGAGGACGCCGAGCCCCTCGAACGCGAGCGTGCTCCGGGCGCGACGGGGCAGATCCACGCTCGCGACGCCGGCGAGCCCGTCCGGATTGTGAAGGACCACCCGCGCGTTCGCGCGGACCGTGGTGACGTTTCCGGAGACGACGCGAACGGTCGCGTCCGTCGCGTTCGACGGAGTCGTCATCGACGTTCCGTTCTCGGGGACGTGTACGCGTTCGCTCGCCGCCGACCGCTCCGCGAGCGACGCGACCCGCCGGACCGTGGTCCCGCCGCGGACGTCGCCGCGTTCGACGAGCGTCCGCATCTCGCGGTTGCCGGCGTCCTCGTTGCCCGCATCCTCGTCCGTTCGAACCCGAAGCCGGATCCGGACCGCCCGATCGCGCGTCTCCGGGACCGCCTCCGTGACGGCATCGACGGTCAGCGACTCCGCCCGCTCCGGATCGAGGACGTTTCGCCGGCGCGTCGTCGGTCCGTCCGCGGCCACGAGCCGGTCCGCGATCGAGACCGCGACGCTTCGCTCGACGACGTCGCGTTCGGCCGCCTCTCGCGCGTCCGTCGCCGCCGCGAGGGCGATCCCCGTCGCCGAGACGAGAAGCACGAGCGCGACGACCACCACCGGCAGGTTCGCCTGCGCCCGCTTGCGGTCGGACTCCGAATTTCCGGCGTCGTCGTTTCGGATCTGTCTCCTCGCGTCGTCGTTTCGCTTCCACTTCGTCGCGTCGTCGATCCCCTCCCGCTTCATCGCATCGTCGGCTCCATTCCGTTTCATCTCGTCACCAGCTCCAGCGTCACCTCACCGTCCGACAGCCGCGCGCGCACGAGGAGCGTTCCGCCGCTTCGCCACTCCCCTTCTACCTCCGTCACCCGCGGCGGCAACGCCGGCACCAGGCGTCCCCCGACGGAAGGATGGGGGTGTTCGAGCCGGATCGCGTCCGTCACCGCCCGGATCCGGTATGGCCGTCCGCGGATCGTCCCCGGCAGGTCGACGCGCGTCTCCCCGGTCGAACGCCGGACGGTGGTCCGGCCCGTTCCCGACGCCGGCACGGACGCCTCGATCGCGTTCGACGCCGCGGCGAGGGTTCGGTCCTCGATCTCGACGGCGGTCGCGGTGCGGTACTCCGGGACGACGCCGCCGTAGAGGACCGCCGAAAGCGCCGCGACGAACAACACGACGATGGCGATCTCGAACAGCTTGCCCGTCACCGGCGTGACCGCCCGGTCGGTTCCGGTGCATCTGCCGTCCCGACGTTTCGGAACCTCGTTACCCACGCCGCACCTCCAGGTCGACCTCCCGAACGAGCAGGTGTCCCGCACGCTCGCCCTCGATCGTCGCCACGACGCTCGGGTGGGTGTCCCCCGGGAACGTCGTCGATTCGACGGTCCCCTCGACGCCCGCCGTCTCGATCAGTCGCTCGAACGCCCGTTCGAGCGCCGCCGGCGCGGGCGTCTCGATCGCCACGCGGAACGTATCGCCCTCGAGTTCCCGGCGCTCGTGTCGAACCGTCGTCTCGAGCACCAGCCCGCCGCCCGCTCTCGACCCAGCTCCGGAGACCGATTCCGCTCCGGCTCCGGAGACTGCGACGTGTTCCGTTCCCCTGATCACGGGCAGCGTGAAGGCGACGATCTCCTCGGAGACGAGCAGCGAGGGATCGCGCGTGACCCGTGCTGTCCGGCCGTCGCCGCGGACCACCGTGCCGGCGACGGTCTCGACGCGTCGCGTTCCCGACTCGGAGACGTACCGGATCCCGTTCGCCTCCCGTCTCGTCCAGCCGCCGTCCGTCCCGATCCGAACCGATCGCTCGACGGTCTCGACGCGCCCGGACGAAACCGGGAGTCGCGTTCGGTGGTGGCCCGGGGACGCGGTGTCCTCGATCGCCGTGGTCAGCGCCGTCTCGACCCCGTCGGCCTCGATCGTCCGCGCGTGGTCCTCGACGACGACGCCCATGCCGGCCGTGATGACGCCCATGCTCGCAACGGTGACCCCGATGAGGAGTGCGACTCCGATGACCGTCGAGACGCCGCGCTGGGCGGCGGCGTCTCGACCTCCTGTCGGGCCACGCTGGGCGGCGGCGTCTCGACCTCCTGTCGGGCCGCGTTGGGCGGCGGCGTCTCGATCCTCCGGCCCGTCCCGTCCGTCGAGAGTCACAACAACCCCATCCCGGCGAAGATCAGATAACACACGCCGACGAGCGAGCCGGAGTGCAAGAGCGCCTCGTAGTACCCGCGCGAGGCGGCGCCGGCGAACCAGCCGGAGGCGAGCATGGTCGCCTGCATCACGACGTAGAACCGATAGCGCTCGCGCGCCGGCCGGATCGACCCCGGATCGAGCGCCAGGCTGCCGGCCCCGGAGACCGCCGACAGTTGGGCGAACCCGTCGATGACGTAGACGTTGACCGCGACCACGATCCCGATCACCAACAGCGCGGCCGTCCACCCGACCGCGACGTAGACGAGCATCGCCGACCGGAGCGCGCGCTTTTGGTGATAGAGCCGTCCGATCTCCGTCTGGAGCGTCTCGAAGACGGTCTCCGTGTCGCTGCCGGCCTCGAGTGCTCCCGTGACCAGCCCGACCGTCTGTGCGGCAAGCGGCGTGCCGACCGTCTCCACGAACCGGTTCAACGCGGCCGTCCGGAGCGTCTCGTCTTCGTTCACGCCGCCGGACCCGTTCACACCTGCGCTCGCACCTCCGATTCCGATTCCGACTTCACTGCCCCCGCCGTCTCCGGTCCCGTCTCCGATCTCGGGTCCCGGACTTCCGCCCCCGGTCGTCAACGAGAGGTTGAACGCCAGGTCCGCGACGTCGGCGTTCAACGCGCCGAGATCGACCTCACGGGCCACCAGCGCGACGGCCTCCGGAAACGGACGGCCGAGCGAGACGTGGCCCGAGACCGCGTGGACGAAGTCCTTGATCTCGCGGTCCTTCGCGTCGTCGAGGCGGGCCCGACGAACCGAGACGACGCCGACCGGCAGCGCGAACGCGAGGTAGCCGAAGAGCGCCACGTTCACGGGATCGACGCCGCCGAGGGCGAACCCGGCGGCGAGCAGCACGGACGGGATCACGAGCACGGCCGCGGCCGAGGCGGGGTTGGTCGGCGCCGATCGGAGGGTCGCGATCGCCCTGCTCGGCCGATCGTAGCTCGCCCGTTGGTCGCGCGGGCGGAGCCGGTCGACCGCCGACGCCGATGCGAGCCCGACGACGAGGATGAACGCCCCGCTCCCGTAGGTCAAGAGCGCGCGCGTCGAGACCGCCCCGAGCGGCGTTTCGATCGGCTTCGCGAGCCCCGGCGCGATAACGCCGATGATGCTCAAGATGATCACGAGGAGGGCGGGCAACACGAGCAGCACGATGAACAGCTCCGAGAGCAGTTCTAAGAACCCCTCCGCGCGCTTTCTGGCGCGGTCCTCACGCAGCCCGAGCATTCGGCCCTCCATCCGGAGGTAGTTCGCGAGCGCGTCCTCCCCCTGGTTCGCGTGCTCGCGGAACTTCAACAGAAACGGCCCGAGAAGATCCTTCGAGGGGGTATCGCGCGCCGCGCGGCCGAGCGCCCGATCGAGGCTCCCCGTCAGTCGTGCGCCGTTGAGCGCCCCGCGAAACGCCGTCGCCGTCTCCCCGTAGGCCCCGTTGACCGCCGTCTTCTGCAACATGCCGCGTGCGTCGTCGCTTCCCGACGAGAGCGCGTGGAGGTACCGAACCGCGCCCGGAAGCGTTCGTTCGATGTCGTCCCGGCGGGCGGCCGCCAGCCACCGCAGGTAGCTTCCCCCGAGTCCGACGATCCCCCGTTTGGCCACACCCCCGACCAGCACCCCGGCGGCGATCGCGAGCCATGCCCGTGGAACCGACACGAGGCCGATCGTCTCCGTGGGGAGCCCGACCGCGAGCGTCTCGTTCACCCGGCGCACGAACGCCGACGAGAGCCCCGCGGTCACGAGGACGGCCGGCGCCGCGGCCAGCATCCCCCCGATCCACGAGAGCGCGTAGACGCGCGCGAGGTACACCTCGAAGCTCGCGTCGATACGGGTCCCCCGGTAGCGGTGTCTGTCCCCCGCGTGGCGTTCCGCGTCGGCGTGGCGGGCGAACAGCGCGTACAGCCCGCGATCGACGGCCGAGAGACGATCCCCGACGCTATCGTGCGATCGATCGGAACCTTCCGATCGCCCGGTCGCGCGTCGCTCGGATCTACGGCTCGTTCCCTCCAACCCCCTCATTCCTCGGCCCCGGTGGTTCGTGCGGCCCGCTCGACGGTCGCGGCCTCGTCGGTTCGGAGGTCCGAGAGGAACTCGAAGATCCCCTCGAAGTCGTCCAGTCCCTCCCCGGCGAGATACTTCACGTAGCGGTGTTTTCGGTGGAACTCCGCCTCGACCGCCTCGAGTTCACGATCGGTGCGTTCGGCCAGGCGGTGGAGGACGTAGAACCCGAGATCGCCGGCGCTTGTACCCCCGCGGTCGACCTCGCCTACTGCCGCGGTCGCCTCCGCGTTCCCGTCTCCACTCGCGAGCGCCGGGTGATCGTACTCGATGCGGAACTCGCCGTTGGTGTCCCGCCAGGCGACCGTGTTCCAGTGGATCCGCGCGTCGCCTTTGTGGATCGTTCCGCCGCCGCCGCGTCGATCGATCCCGTCCACGCCGCGCGTGGCGGCGGGGTCGAGCGCCTCGAACTCCGCCTCCGAGAGGATCTCGACCACGTGGGCGACGTACCGCTCGCCGGCGACCTTGTGGGGGAAGACGACGAGGTCCAGCTCCCGGAGCAGGTAGGCGGGCAGGCCGCGCTCGATGACGCGGTTGACGAGCGTCTCGACGTCCTCCGCGTGGGTCGTTCCCAACACTCCGTGGCCCGTGTTCAACACCTCCGCGAACGTCTCGAAGGAGGCCGGCGTGTTGATCTCCGCTATCACCTCGACGTCGGGATTGAGGTAGTTCGTCTCGGTCATCAACTCCGCCATCGTCACCCGCTTGTACTCGCTTTCGTGCTCGCGGGTCGTCAACGAGACCCCGGTCTCGTGGGGGAGGTCGACCTCCTTCGATCCCTCGTCGATCGAGATCGGCCGGTCGTCGAACGGGATGAAGGGCATGTGGGCGTTCATGAGCGTCGTCTTGCCGACGCCGGTCGGCCCCGAGAACAACACCACTCCGTGGGACTCGTACAACAGCCAAAGCAGGGTCACGAGCTCGCTCGAGATCGACCCGTACTCGAGGAGGTCGACCGGCGTCAGCGTCTCGGCCGACTGTTTGCGGATCGAGACGTGCGGGCCGCCCTCGGAGATGACCGGAAGCGCCACCGCACACCGGATCGTCTCCTCGACTCCCTCGACGTCGAGGTTGACCTTCGCCGAGGGACGCGAGGCGTTCAGCTCCCTCCCGTCGCTCGCGGCCAGCTGGGTGACCACGTTGACGAACGCCCGCTCGCTCTCGAAGGCCAGGTTCGTCGGAACGCGGTCGCCGGCGCCGTCGGTACCCTCGAAGACGGTCGTTCGCGGGACCACCTTGATGCGCTCGCCGACCCGGTTCGCCTCGATGTCCTCCAGGTTCGGATCCCGGATCGGAACGGTCAGGATACCCTCGCCGACGTAATCGCGAAGCACGTAGTAAACGAGGTCGTCGAGCCGGTCGCGGGCGTACCGCGAGTCGACCGGCGGGACCGCGAGCCCGTACCCTGCGAGCGCCGACCGGACTCGATACCGCGTCGCCTCCAGCCAGGCGCGCGTGTTTCGTGCCAACAGGCGCCGCGAGAGGAACTGCCGCGCCCGATCGGCGACGAACGCCTCGCGGTCCTCGAGGACGCGATCGACGTTCGTCTCCCAGATGCGCGCCTTACACGCCTCGATGAGTGCCTCGTCGCCGGGCAGCAGGTCGGGCTCCAACACCGCGTACTTGATCTCGAAGCGGTCCGAACCCAACAGCCGCTCGCGGTAGACGACCACGTCCACCGAAAACCCCGCGAACGGGACGGCATAGCGCCGGAGTCGCTCGCCGGCCACGCGCTCGACGTAGTCGGCATCGACGCCGATGCCGGTCTCGACCGGCGCGAACGACGCCGTGTGAACGACGAGTTCCGACGAGTCCCCCACGTCGCCCACCTCGATACGGTCGTCGACGGCGAGGGGCGTAAGCTCCCCGAGAAGTCGGAGTTCGCGCAACGCGTGGTGGTCGATCCGGCGACGGGCAGCCCGTGACGTCTCGAGGAGCCGGTCGAGCGCGCGTTCGTACTTCGGCTCGAACCCCCGATCCGCACGCTCGATCACTCCCTCGCGTGTGAGCGGTCGTCGGTGACGGATGGCCGAGAAATGTTCGCGAACCGTCCGAAGCGCCGCCTCGTCCTCCGGCGAAAGCGGCGGCGAACGGCTCCCGTAGACGAACCGCCCGTCGACCTCGCGGATCGTTGCCACCACGCCCGCGATCGGCTCGTACTGCGCCCGCACGTCGGGTGTATACCACGCGTCGGGGTGATCCGGTGCGACCGGCGTTGGAACTGTTGGGCCGGGGAGTGGTGTCCCGTCCCGTTCTTCGACACTCACGTTGACCTCTGGATGCCGTGGGTTCAGCCGGTTCGATATATAATCCTTCGTTTCACGCGATCACGTATAGAATAATTGACGTTGGCGCACCGATCGTCGCCGATCGCTCGCGTTGAATCCGCTACCCGGTCGACGCCAGCCGCTCGAGGACGCGTCGTCTGTCCGTCCGTATTCGATCGGTGAGTTCCGCGATCGCGGACAACACCGGATGTGCGGTCTCCTCGAGGGTTCCGTAGAGGTACTCGTGGAACGAGGGTTGCTCGTCGTCGGGGACGTACGGCGGGTCACGAAGCGTCTCCTGTCTGTCCGCGGCGAGGGTCCCGCAGGCCTCCTCGAGATCGCCGAGCGTCCCCCAGACGTCCTGACACGCCTCGAAGGTCGGCTTCGCGTTGCCGTCCTCGAGATGCGAGCGGAGGTTCCGTCTGGTTCGGTCGATCCGCTCGAGGCGCGCCTCGACGTCGTCGATCTCCGAGAGTTCCGCGTCCACGGCGGAGAGCAGCTCCTCGCGTGCCATCTGAGCGCCTCGACTCCGGGAGACGATCGTCGCATGAAGCGGCGCGGAGACCCGCTCTTCGGCCAAAAGCGCCGTGGTGACGTCGGGGCCGAGTTCCTCGGAGAGGCTCTCCGCGAGCGTATCGTCGTACTCCTCCGTGTAGTGCGGGACCGACATGACGGTCTCGCGGTACTGTGAACACACCCGATCCCGGAGGTCGTCCGGCGGCCGGGGGGGACCCGTCCCGTGGCGGGCGAGGGGGATCGCCCCCCCGCTCGCGGCGGCGTTCCCCCCCGTGGAGAACTCGTCGGCCTCGTGGGGCGTCAGCCCCTGGGTCCGATCGATGAACTCCTCGAGGGCGTCCCGCTCGTCGACGATCCGCCGTCGTTCCTCTCTGAGCTGTGTTCGCGCCTCCGAGATGTAGACGAAGGTCACGAGGGCCGCCACCGCGAGCAGGACCGTCCCCGTCGCGATCGCCGGATCGGAGAGGGCGCTCGACACCTCACAGGACGCCGTCGAACACTCGACGGCGGTCGGGTCCCGCGCCCCCACCCGGAAGGTCACGGAGCCGACCGTTTCTGTTGCCATGATACGTGTACACACACTCTCGGACCACAAAGCTTTTCTGCCGTTTCGGTCGCGGATCGCGACGGTTCGTTCTCACACCCCGATCGATCTCCCGACCTCAGCCGCCTCACAGGACGGCCGATCCTCCGACCGCGTTGCGATACCCGATCCCGTAGACGTGCAACGCGGCGACGTACACCGTCGCCGCGATCACGGGACCGGCGATCCAACCGAGGATCGGTACGAGCGAGACGATCGCCGCGACGATCCCGCCGATGACCATGATGCCGAGCGCGAGCAGCCACGCCATCGCGTATTCCACGGACGTGAGGACCCTCGCGAGCGTTCCCACGTCGAATCCCGCAGCCAGCGTTCCGACCGCGGCGTGGTTCGCGAGCGACGCCGGCAGCAGGTAATAAAACGTCGCGGTGACCACGAAGACGAGCAAACCCGCGAGCGCGACGGAGACGTCCCGAAGGAGGAAAAACGAGATCGCCGCGACGACGATCGGTACGAGCATGTACGCCACAGCAACCGCGACCAGTTTCAGCCCGTCGACGAACAGATCGCCCCAGTCGCTCCACTCGGGGAGTTCCGATCCGCCCTCCGCCGTCGTCTCCAGGATCCGAACGTAGTAGCCAGCCACGAGGAAGATCGGGACGATCAACCACGAAAACAGCGACAGTCCCGCGAGAATCCCGATCTTGATGGGCCAGTCGTCCCCGCTCGTCGGATAGCTGATGGCGTCGTGTATCACGTGTGTCGTCCCCCTCTCGGGACGTGATCTCTCCCCCACCCCATTTAAACCCATGCGTCGATCCTTCGGGATCCGTCGCCGACCCGTCGATCGACGGGCGGTTTCGTTAGAGTCAAACCGGCCACTCGTAAAGTGTCACCCATGCACACTCGCGAGGAGCGGACCATCCGCTGTCTCGTCGCCAAGGTCGGCCTCGACGGCCACGACCGGGGTGCCCACGTCATCGCGCGGGCGTTCCGGGACGCGGGCTTCGAGGTCATCTACTCCGGGCTCCACCGCGCGCCCGAGGAGATCGTCCAGGCCGCAGTCCAGGAGGACGTCGACGTCCTCGGCATCTCCATTCTCTCCGGCGCCCACGACACGCTCATCCCGAAGGTGCTCGAGGGGCTCGAGGAGTACGGGGCCCTGGAGGACACCCTCGTCCTCGTCGGCGGGATCGTCCCCGAGGACGACGAGCGCCACCTCAAGGAGCTCGGCGTGGCCGAGGTGTTCGGCCCGGGGACGCCGATGGAGGAGACGATCGCGTTCGTCCGCGAGCACGTCCCGGATCGCGAGCCCGACCGATGACCGACCGTTCCGACGCTGACTCGGGGCCGGATCGGGACGCGGAGGTCGCATCCGATTCCGACCGTTCCGACGAGGACTCGCCCTCGAGGGAGCTGGTCGAATCCCTCCTCGCCGGCGACCAGCGCGCGCTCGCACGCGTCATCACGAGGATCGAGAATCGAACCGCCGGCTACCGGTCGATCGTCTCGATGCTCCACCGGCACGCCGGCGACGCGGCGGTGATCGGGATCACGGGATCGCCGGGAGCCGGCAAGTCGACGCTCGTCGACCGTCTGGCGCGGGCCTATCGCGACCGCGGGCTCACCGTCGGCGTGATCGCCGTCGATCCCTCCTCGCCGTACTCCGGCGGGGCGGTCCTCGGCGACCGGATCCGGATGGCCTCGAACGTCGGCGACATGGACGTGTTCTTCCGCTCGATGAGCGCCCGCGGCCAGCTCGGCGGGCTCTCGGCCGCCACGACCGACGCGATCACGGCCCTCGACGCCTTCGGCAAGGACGTGGTCCTGATCGAGACCGTCGGCGCCGGGCAAAACGAGGTCGACGTCGTCCGCACCGCCGACACGGTCGCCGTGCTCGTCCAGCCCGGCTCCGGCGACGACGTCCAGCTGCTGAAGGCCGGCATCCTCGAGATCGGCGACGTCTTCGTCGTCAACAAGGCCGACATGGACGGTGCCACCCGAACCGTCGCCGAACTGGAGGAGATGCTCCACCGACGTGAGGGGACGGGCGCGGGCGTTCCGACCGGACATCACGGCGCGGTCGCGAGCGCGGCCGAACACGGGGGCTCCGCCGACTCGAACGGCGAGGGTCCGGACACCGGCGCTGCGGACGAAAGCGGTGATCGCTCCGCGGAGTGGAGCCCGGAGATCGTCGAGACGATCGCCACCGACGGAACCGGGATCGACGACCTCCTCGAGGTGCTGTCGGCCCACCGCGAGCACCTGGAGACGTCGGGCGGACTCTCCGCCGCCGCACGCCGTCGGTACGCCGCGGAGATCCGGACCCTCCTGCGGAACGATCTCGGCGAACTCGTCGAGACGGAGATCGAACGACGGGGCGGGATCGACGAGCTCGCGCGCCGCGTCCGCGACCGCGAGACCGATCCCTACACCCTCACCGAGGAGATCCTCGCGCCCATTCGCGATGCGGTTCGCGACAGCGACTCCGATCGAGATCCTGACCGCCACGCGTGAGGTCGCCATTGCCGGGACGCGCCAGCCATAAGCCCGAGGGGACCGACGTACCGACATGAACCGAAAGCGGCTGGCGAGCGCGGTCGCGGTGGGGATCGGGGCGGCGGTCGCGGGCAACCGAGCGCTTCGTGGGGACCTCGACTCGTTGGAGCCGCCGCTCTCCGGCGATCCGGGGACCGTCTCCTGGCGCGGGATGGACGTCGCGACCGTCGAGGCGGGCGACCCCGAGGACCCGACGGTCGTGTTAGTCCACGGCGTCAACGCCGCCGGATCCGCGGGCGAGTGGCGGGCGATCTTCGAGGACCTCGCCGAGGACCACCACGTCGTCGCCCCGGACCTTCCCGGATTCGGCCGATCGGATCGTCCGCCGCTTCGATATTCCGCGACCCTCTATCGGGAGTTCCTCCGCGAGTTCCTCGCGTCGTTCGATCGTCCGCACGTCGTCGCCTCCTCGCTGTCGGCGGCCTACGTCGCCACGGTCGCCGACCACCCGGACGTGTCGCTCCGGACGGCCACCCTCGTCGTTCCCACCGCGGTCGCCGGCCCCGATCCGCCGAAGACGTGGCTTCGCGAGCTCCTTCGGAGTCCCGTCCTCGGCGAGGGCCTGTTCAACCTGATCGCCTCGAAGCCGTCGATCCGGTACTTCAACGCCGATCACGGCTACTACGACCCCGACGCGGCCACCCCCGAGTGGATCGATTACGAGTGGCGTACCGCCCACGTCGAGGGCACGCGATACGCGCCGGCCTCGTTCGTTTCGGGACACCTCAACGCCGACGTCGACCTCGCCGCGGAAGTCGCGGCCATCGACGCGCCCGTCACGCTGGTGTGGGGGCGCGAGACCGAGATCACGCCCCTCTCGGAGGGGCGCTCGCTCGCCGAATCGACCGATAGCGCCCTCGTCGTCCTCGATCGGGCCAAGCTGCTTCCTCACGTCGAACACCCGGACGTGTTTCTCGATGTGGTCCGGGACGCCTTCGAGGGGCGGCCCGGCGAATCGGATATCTGAGCCTTCTCGACCCCCGAAGCGGGCTTTCGATCCGGAGACCGGCCCTCCGGGATCTTCAGGGCATCTCGACCGGCCGAAGGGCGACCGCTCGACCTCCGTCCTCGCGCGTTTCGACGCCCGCCTCGACCTCGAGGCCGATCGGGATCGCCTCGTCCGCCGCCTCGACGCCGCGGAGCAGCCCCGTGAGTCGGATCGGGCCGAACGCGGCGATAGCCGTGACGTACGGCACGTCGGCGGCGAACTCGGGCGCACCGACGTGGACCACGGTGAACGTCTTCACCGTCCCCGTCGGGGGGAGCCGTTCCTTCGACAGATCGCTCGAGCCGCAGTCCGGACAGACGACACGCGGGGGCAACGCGGCGTGGCCGTTCGGACATCGCATCGCGTATCCCTCGCCGTCCGCGAGCGCGTCGAGCCACTCGTCGTGGCTCGTGTTCGCGATCCGTGACTCGATCGGCGCGTCGCCCTCGCCTCGGTCGACGGAACCCGCGTCGTCCTCGCTTCGATCGAGGTCGTCCCCACCGTCGTCGCTCACGCGACCACCTCCAGGACGTGCACCACGGCGCTCGCGACGCTGCCGCCGGCGTTGTGTGCGACTCCGACGTCGGCGTCGGGGACGTGTTCCGCGTTCGGGTGATCCCCCCGAAGCAGCCGGGTCACCTCCACGATCTGCGAGCCGCCGGTCGCGCCCACCGGGTGACCCTTCGCCTTCAGCCCGCCGGAGAGGTTGACCGGCAGGTCGCCGTCGGCCGTCGTGAGCCCCTCGCGTGCCGCGGCGATCCCCTCCCCGTTCGGAGCGAAGCCGAGCGACTCGATCGCGAGCACCTCCGCGATCGTGAAACAGTCGTGCACCTCCGCGACGTCGACGTCCTCCGGACCGATTCCGGCCTCCCCATAGGCTGACTCCGCGGCACGGGTCGCGGCCGGCGTCCGCGCCAGGAACTCGCGGTCCGCGAGCACCATCCGATCCGTTCCCTGGCCCGACCCGGTCACGGCGACCGGCGCGTCGACGTCCTCCGAGTCCGCGTAGCGCTCCGAGACGAACACCACGGCGCTGGCGCCGTCGGTGATCGGACAGGCGTCGAACAGGTGTAAGGGGGACGCCACCGTCGGGGACTCGAGCGCGCGATCGACGCTCACCCGATTGCGGTACTGTGCGTACTCGTTCGGGACCGCATTCTCGTGGTTCTTGCTCGCGATGTGTGCGAGATCGCGGCGCGTTCCGCCGTAGGTCTCGAAGTACGACCGCGCCATGAGCGCGTAGGCGCCGGGGAAGGTCATCCCCGCCTTCACCTCGAGGAGGTCGTCCGCCGCCGTCGCCAGCCCCGCGGTCACGGCGTCCGTCTCGAGGTGACTCATCCGCTCCATGCCGCCGGCGATCGCGACGTCGACGTCGCCGGCCCGGACTGCTCGGACTGCCTCGCGAACCGCCACTCCCGCGGACGCACACGCCTCCTCGTAGCGCGTCGCCGGACACGAGACCCCGGCGGCCTCGGCCATCAGGGGGGCCTGGTGGCCCTGGTTCTCCGCGATCGATCCCATGTAGTTGCCGTAGTTGAGCGTCTCGACGTCCGATCGCGGGACGCCCGCGTCCTCCATCGCCTCCGCGGCCGCCCGCGCGAACAGCTCGCGCCCGGTCCGCTCCGGATGGCTCCCGAACCGGGTGAGCCCGACGCCGGCGATGCGTGCGCTTCCCATAATGAGGGATTCGCCCCGCGCGGTATAGGCCTGCCGGCCCCGCTGGCGATCGGCCGACTCGTTCGGGTCGCCGATCGATCGAACCGTCCGGATCGGTGATCACCCGTCCCGTCCCGATCGGCGCTCGCTCGAGCCGTCCGATTCGACTCCGATCGCTTCGTTTCTCCGCCGATGTACCGCAGCTCCTCAGCCGATGTATCGAAGCTCGTCGTCGCCCATCGAGGGGCCCTCCTGCATCTCCTGGATCTTCCCCGTGACCTCCTCCATCTCCTCGGCGCGCTCCTCGAGCGATTCGAAGTCGACCTCGAAGCCGAGGTGCTCCTCGAGTACCTCGAGCACCGCGCGGGCGCTTTTGGGGTCCACCAGATATCCGCTCGTCTCGCCCATCAGGCAGGCGGCCGACAGTCCGCGACGCCCTCCGAGGCCGAGAACCAGTCCGGAGACACCGACGATCCCGCCGGCCGGCTCGTCGGACCGGAACTCGACGCCGACCGCCTCGAGTTCCTCGCGCATCCCGCCGTCGCTCACCGCGGCGAGCACCGAGTACTCCTCGACGAGTTCGCCGGTCGGCACGCCGCCCAGCGCGAACGCCCGCTCGACGCCGAACGACTCCGCGACGTCGAGGAAGGCGTCCGTGAGCCGGTAGTGTCCGGCGTTCGTCGCCGCCTGGTGGTCGCCGGTCAACACGAGCAGGTCGACGCCGTTCGTCCGGACCGCGTGGAACTCGGCGCATGTCAGCTCCGAGACGCCCTCGTCGTCGACGGTCACCTGCGGGGGGAACTCCGTGGCGTACACCCGGCGAACCAGCGTGCTCTCACACTCCTCGAGGAGGTGTTCGGCGGCCAGCTTCCCGACGTGTCCGACCCCCGGGAGCCCCTCGATCAAAACCGGGTCCTCGAGCTCCGGAGTCTCGACCTCGTCGATCTCGATGTCGTCCATGGCGTACACTCCGGTTCGCGGGGCATAAGTGCGTGCTCATTCGTCCGGAATTCTCCCCTCCGAGTCGTCTCCCCGTTCCGTTGGGAGCCTCGATCGTCAGGCTCGTCTGCCCGTCCACGAACTCACTCGTCCGGAACGGGACCGTCCCGCTCGCCGCGAGCGCGTCGACGATACTCCCCGTATCGATCCTCGGGAGAAAACGGCGGCGGGGCGCTGTTCTCGGTTTCGGCACCACAGTTCGGACACCGATCGCCGAAGGTGTATACCGGGCGATCGTGGGCCTCCCGCCAGGAGCCACAGACGCGGATCGGGGATTTCACGGGCGTCCGACCCCGTTACTCGTCGTCCTCGTGACGGTCGCGGTGGAAATTGCCGGTTCCGCCGACCGACTCGATCGAGGTCCGTGCTCGCTTTGCGGCCGCCTCGAGTTCGTCCTCCGCGGTCTTGTAGTCGGGCGCTCGTACCCGGATGCGGTACTCGGGCGAGCCGACGTAGGAGACCTCGAGTTCGACCTCCTCGGGCACCTCGCCGTTCCCCTCCGCGGCCTCCAGGGCGGCCTTCAGGTGGTCGATCCCGTCGGGTTCGGCACACTCGAGGTCGACGTAGCCGGTGACGTCGACGTAGGGAACGGAGACGTTCTCGCGTGCCGTCTCCACGATGCGCTCTGCCACGTCGTCGTCGAGGTCGATCGCGTCCAGCGCCTCGGAACCGTGGATCGCCGCGCTCTCGAAGGCGTCGTACAGCGACTCGTGCTCCGAAAGCAGCGCGTTCGCGACCGTCCCGTAGCGGTCGTCGGAGACGTCCTCGCCGAGCGCCAGCAGCATCCAGTTGTCGGCCTTCTGCTCGTTTTTCCACTCCTGGATCTTCTCCTTGCGCTGGTGCTCGTTGACGTCCTTGATCGAGAGATCGATCTGCTGGGACGACTCGTCCACCTCGAGCACCTTCGCGACGACCGTCTGTCCCTCGCGGACGTGATCGCGAACGTTCTTGATCCAGCCGGACGCGACCTCGCTTATGTGACAGAGGCCGCGTTTGTCCTCGTACTCATCGAGGTCGACGAAGACGCCGAAGTCGGCGATCTCGTCGATCTCGCCGACCACGAGCTCGCCGGGTTCGGGCCATCCGCTGTACTTCATGAGTCGTGGTGAGGCGGTTACCGTGCCTCGACGGTCTCTACGATCTCGCCTTCGATGTCGGCCTTGCCGCCGGTCGGCGTCGCGAGCGTCGTGCCGCAGACGGCACAGGCGACGCTCGTGGACGCCTTCTCGAAGACGGTCTGTTCGTTCTCACAGTCGCCGCATGCGACGCGGATGAAGTCTCCCGCCATGTTACTCCTGGAAGGTGAGACGGCCGGCGCGCCATCCCTCTCGCATGTGGGCCTTTCCGCAGTCGGAACACCGGTACTTCAGATGCGTCTTCTTCGTCGGCTTGTCGCCACCGGGAACCTTCGAGTACCCGCCGGCGTTGCCGATCGTCGCCAGCGCGCGTCGCTGCTGGCGTGCGTCGCGTTTCAGACCCGTCTGTCGTCCCGATCGGACCTTCTCGACCTCGTGTTCCTGGTGGGAATCGCAATGCGGACAGTACGTGTTAAAGCGGCGTGGCATCTCCATGGTATCTACCTTACAGTCCGCTTGGATGTGGTTTCTTAAAACCTGTTTGGTCTCGCGTCGTCACGGCCACCGTCGATCGACGGACGGTGTCCCCGATTCAGGCGGACGTTCATTACCGGTCGAGAGCCAGACGCCCCGTGAGTTGACTGACGCCTTCGACGGTCGAGGCGGGTGTGCGACGAGCCGTCGAAGGAACCGAACCGTGTCGCCTGGTCGCCATCGGATCCATCCCGACGATCCCGGACCCGTCCGTCCCGCCTCCGTCCGCTCCCTAGCCTAGATCCGATCGAGGTCCCGAAGGAACGCCTCGAGCTGTTCGCGGGTGACGTGTGGCATGCAGACGACCCGGACCTCGCCGCGTGCGGTCCGCGAGATCTTCCAGCCGGCCGCACGAAGCTCCTCGATGGTCGACTCCGGGATCGACGATGCGACGAGCGGCAGCGTCGGCGCGACGACTTCGTACCCCCGGCTCGCCAGCTCGCTCGCCAGCCAGTCGGCGTTCCGCTGACACCGTCTCGCGGTCTCGCGATAGCCGTCGGGCCACAGCTCCTCCATGACGGCGACGGCGCTCGCGACGCCCGCACCGCTTCGCGTTCCCGTCAGCGTCGCCTGCGAGTACGTCTCGAGGTACGGCGTCTCGACTGCCAGGGCGTCGAGCGTCGTCGAGTCCCGGGCGATCAGTCCCCCGGCGGGAACCACGGCGCGCCCGAACTTGTGGGGATCCACGGTCAACGTGTCGATCGGAGCATCCGCGAAGCTCCAGTCGTGTTCGGTGAAGGGGAGAACGAACCCGCCCCACGCGGCATCGACGTGCATCCGAGCTCCGGCGTCGTCGGCGATCGCCGATAGCTCCGGTATCGGGTCCACGCGTCCGTACTCCGTCGATCCCGCCACCCCGACCACGAGCGCCGTGTCCGCGTCGACGGCGGCCGAGACGGCGTCGGTATCCGCCCGCAGATTCGAATCGAGCGGGACCGTCCGAAGCTCCACGTCCAGCAGCTCCGCCGCCTTGGTGAACGAGAAGTGTGCGCTCTCGGGAGCGACCACGTTCGGATCGTCCGAGTCGGAGCGGTTCCTGGCCGCTCTGACCGCCTGTACGTTCGCCTCCGTGCCGCCCGAGGTGATGTAGCCGTCCGCCGTCCTCGGATCGGGATGGTCGACGATCCCGGCCAGCAGGTCGATCGCCCGCGTCTCGAGTTCGGCGATCTCCTCGTAGGTCGCGGGATCGCCGGGGTTCGACGCGAGAAACCGCTCCGCGGCCTCGCGAGCCGCCGGATGGGGCTCCGTACACATCGACGAGAGGATGCGATCGAACGATTCGGCGTCGACGACGGGTGATCGGTGCATGGATCGGTTCGTGTCCGGACTATCGCGGCCGATCGGTCCGTATCGCTATCGGACCGAGTCGAGCAACAGCCGCTGTTCCTTGCGCTTGACCTCGTGTTGGACGTCCCTAACGGCATCGATGTTCGCCGAGATCGACGAGACGCCGGCCTCGACGAGGAAATCGACCATCTCGGTCCGGGATCCGGCTTGCCCGCAGATGCTCGTGTCGACGTCGAGTTCGCGACACGTCTCGATCGTCCGCTCGATGAGCTCGAGGACGGCGGGGTGAAGCTCGTCGAACCGGTCGGCGACGTGTTCGTTGTTCCGGTCGACCGCGAGCGTGTACTGCGTCAGGTCGTTGGTCCCGAAGGAGGCGAAGTCGATCCCGGCCTCGGCGAGCTCCCGGATCATGAGCGCGCTCGCGGGCGTCTCGATCATCACGCCCCAGCTGCGCGCCTCGGGATCGATGCCCGCCGAGCGCATGTGCTCTCTCGCCTTCCTCACGTCCGTGGCGTCGTTGACGAGGGGAAACATCACCTCGACGTTGTCGTAGCCCATCTCGTAGAGCCGAGCGAACGCCGCCAGTTCGTGTTCGAAGACGTCCGGCTTGTCGAGGCTTCGGCGGAGCCCGCGCCAGCCGAGCATTGGGTTGTGCTCGTTCGGCTCGTCGTCGCCCCCCTCGAGTTCGCGAAACTCGTCCGTCGGCGCGTCCATCGTTCGAACCCGAACGGGTCGGGGGTAGAACTCGTCGGCGACGGTCCGGATCCCATCGATCAGTTCGTCCTGATAGGCGCGTGCGCCGTGTTCCGCGATGTAGCGCTCCGGCGTTTTCCCGAGCGTGAGCACCATGTGTTCGATGCGGAGCAGTCCGACCCCGTCGGCCCCCGTCGCGGCCGCTCGTTCCGCAGCTTCCGGGATGGAGACGTTCACCTTCACCTCCGTGGCGGTCATCGGCTTGACCGGCGTCTCCGGGCGTGCAGCCTCGACCGGCTCGCGTTCCTCCGCCGTCTCGGCTTGCTCGCCCGCGCCGGCGCGAACCGTCCCCTTGTCCCCGTCGATCGTGACCTGCTGGCCGTTCTCGAGCGCCTTCGTCCCCGATCCCGTTCCGACCACCGCCGGAACGCCGAGCTCCCGGGAGACGATCGCGGCGTGGCTCGTCATCCCGCCCTCGTCGGTGATGATCCCGGCCGCCCGTTTCATCGCGGGAACCATGTCCGGCATCGTCATCTCGGTTACCAGGACGTCGCCGTCCTGTACCTGGTCGAGGTGGTCGAGCTTGGTGACGATCCGGACGGCTCCCGAGACGATCCCCGGACTCGAGCCGATCCCCTGGATGAGGACGTCGTCCTCCTCGTTCGACGAGAGGCCGGTTCCACCCTCCTCGACCTCCATGCCCTCGTCGACGGTCGTTCCGTTCTCGCGTCCGTCCGACTCGTTTATCGTCGTTATGGGGCGCGACTGAAGCATGAACACCTCGTCGCCGACGATGGCCCACTCGACGTCCTGTGGCGTTCCGTAATGGTCCTCGACGAGTTCGCCAAGCGCGACGAGCTCCTCGATCTCCGCCTCCGTCAGCACTCTCGCGTCCCGCCGGTCCTCCGGAACCTCGCGTTCCGTGGTCTCGCCGGTCTCCGGGTCCTTTTCCATCATCACCTTCTTGTCGGCGATCGTGGCCTCGATCACCTCCTCGCTCGGCCGGTCGTAGACGTAGTTGTCGGGGGAGACGGAGCCGGAGACGACCGCCTCGCCGAGCCCCCAGGCCGCCTCGATGATGATCTGTGGATCCCCGCTCGATGGATGGCTCGTGAACATCACGCCGGACTTCTCGGCGTCGACCATCCGCTGTACCACGACGGCGATATCGACGTCCTCGTGGGGAAAGCCCTTCCGTTGGCGGTAGTAGATCGCCCGCTGGGTGAAGAGGGACGCCCAACAGTCCTTCACCCGTTCGAGCAGCTCCGCCTCGCGAACGTTGAGATAGGTGTCCTGTTGCCCGGCGAAGGACGCGTCCGGGAGATCCTCGGCCGTGGCCGAGGACCGAACCGCGACGAACGCCTCCGTTTGTCCCTCCCCGAGCTGGCGATAGTTCTCGAGGATCTCCTCGCGTACGTCGGCCGGGAGTTCGGTTCCGAGGATCAGCTCCCTCGCGCGCTCCTCCGCTTCGCGGAGCGCCGCGGAGTCCTCGGGATCGACGTCGACGGCCGCGAACAGCTCCTCGTCGATCCCCGCCTCCTCTATGAAGGTTCGGTACGTTTCGGCGGTCACGGTAAACCCCGGCGGGACCGGGAGCCCGGCGCCGGTGAGTTCACCGAGTGAGGCCGCCTTGCCGCCGACGGTATCGACGTCGTCGGCGTCCACGTCGTCCAGCCAGAGTACAGCCATTGCCTGTACCTTCGAATCCCCGAGACCACCAAAGAAACTTCCGAAGCGGATGTCCAGCAGTAATTATCACTCGAACGCGAGTAGTCATTTTCGCCAGGAGTCGACCCGATCGCCGTTTTGGTTGGGGGAGGGACCGTTATCGCGTCCTCGCGATCAAGCGACGTGTTCCTCGTAGAGCTCCTGTGCGTGTTCGATCGCGTCCTTGGCCGCGTCGGCGTCCTCCCAGCCGAGCGTTTCGACCTCCTTGCCCTCCTCGAGGTTCTTGTAGGTCGCGAAGAACTCGTCTATCTCGTCTCTGGTCTGTTTCGGAATGTCCTCGATATCTTCCATGTGGTCGTACCGCGGGTCCTCGCTCGGAACCGCGATCACCTTGTCGTCCTGCTCGCCGTCGTCGTCCATCCGCATCAACGCGATGGGGCGGGCCTCGATGACGCAACCGGGGAAGGTCGCGTCCTCGACGAGGACCAACACGTCGAAGGGGTCCTCGTCGTCGTAGTACGACCGGGGGATGAACCCGTAGTCGGAGGGGTAATGCACGTTCGAGTGCAGGACGCGATCGAGCACGACGCCGGGCACGTCCTTGTCGTACTCGTATTTGTTCCGTTCGCCCTTCAGACACTCGACGACCGCGTAGATGGTTTCCGGCGGATTCGGTCCCGTCTCGAGTTCCGTCCAGAGGTTCGTCATACGTCCCCTCGTGCGGCCAACGGCTCCAAAGCCCTTTCGGGTTCGGTCGCCGGAAACGTCACACGTCCGGAGCCTGAAATCCCGGTGTACGGCGGAATCCGGCCGCTCGTAGTACGTCGGCAATTCGCCAGCCCGGAGTCGATCCGCTTGCGAAGCGTTATATATACGGGTGTCATGCCTCGAACCATGTCAGAGGCACAATCCGTTCGTGCCAGGGGAAGCGTCATCAGCGAGTTGACCGCGTTTCAACAGAACATCCTCGTCATCCTCTCGCGGGAGACGATGTACGGACTCGCGATCAAACGCGAGCTCGAGGAGTACTACGGCGAGGACGTCAACCACGGGCGGCTCTACCCGAACCTGGACGACCTCGTCGAACTCGGGCTGATCGAAAAGAGCGAGCTGGACAAACGGACGAACCAGTACGAGCTGACCGAGGAGGGACACGACGCCGTCCTCGATCGCCTCGATTGGATCCTCTCGAAGTTCCTCACCGACGCGGAACGTGCCGGCCAGATCCGCGATCTCGTCGAGGACCGTCGGTAGCTCCGAGGTTCCGCCGGGACCCACGCGGATCCTGATCCGTTCTCTCGGCCGCTATTCGTTTCGCTTCTCGAGGTGCTCCTCGAGAAGCTCGAGGGACCGATCGACGATCGCCCGCTGGTCCTCGTTCGGCCAGGCGTTCCGCGGGTAGTACTCCTCGAGGAACTCCTTGCGGTCGTCGATCGTCGCCTCCTCGAGGCTCCGCACGTGGTGGTTCTCGAGGAACGTCGCGTACGCGCGCGCGTTCTCGGCGTGGTCGATGCCGTACTCGGCCTCGAACCGGTCGAGGATGGTCGCGTTCTCCTCCGTAACTCCCTCGTAGCGGTCCGGATCGCCGGCTCCCGAAAGCGGCCGCTCCACGGCCCGCTCCGTCTCCTCGATCCGGTCGAGCTGTACCGTTCCGTCGGCCATCCACTCGCTCGGGTACAGGACGAGCGTGTCGTCGTCCTCCCGTACTCGCGGCGTGTATCCGTGTTCGTCCGCGAGTTCCGACCGGTGGTCACGATAGGCGTCCGCGGCGTCCGGATCGCTCGCGTTTCGTGCAAGCCGGGTGAGTCGCTCCGCCTCCTCCACCGCGTCCTCGGGGATGTCCGGAGCGCGCTCGCCCTCGTTCGCTGCGCTCTCGAACGCGTGGTCCCCACCGTCGCTCCCGGCGGTTTCGGCTTCCGACTCCTCGAACCGTTCGGTCATCACGTGTTCGATGTCGTCGCGGGCGTTTCACTCGTTCGCTTCGGGACGCTCGTTCGTTTCTGGACGTCCCTTCGATTCGGGTCTATCCGTCGAGCGCCTCGTTCGCGAGGTCGTCCGCACGGCCGTTCACCGACCGGGGAACGTGGGCGATCGAGAACCGATCGAACTCCTCCAGCAGCGACCGCGCCTCGACCCGGTATTCGCGGAGCGTGGGATCGTTCGTGTTCCACTCCCCGCGGACCTGCTTTACGATCAGCTCGGAGTCCCCCCGGACGTCGACCTCGTCGAACCCGTACTCGCCGGCGGCCCGCAGTGCCGCCAGTAGCGCCTCGTATTCCGCCTGGTTGTTGGTCATCTTCCCGATCCGCCGTCCTCCCTCGGCGACGATCCCGTCGCTCGTCACGAGACACCACCCGACCGCCGCCGGCCCCGGGTTGCCGCGGGAGGCCCCGTCGAAGTAGACGTGGGCCCGACCGCTCTCCTCGGAAAGCAGCCCCGTGATCGCGGTCGGGTTCCGCCCCTGTACGACCACGGAATCGTCGTAGGCCACCGCGACCGCCCCGTCACGTTCGGCCCGCCAGCGTTCGTGGTCGGTGTTTCCCGCCTCGATCTCGACGCCCGCCTCCGCGAGTCGCTCGCGGGCGGCGTCGGGATCGCAGTCGATGGTCGGCATCGTTCCGGTCCTCACGCTCCCTCGCCAAAGGGCCCTCGATCGGCCGTGGAGCGAACCGTGACGTCGGGAAAATCGCCCGAACTTCGGCCGAACTTTTAACACCGTCGGCTGGACTACTATATAAATGCGATGACACGGCCAACCCGTCAGCGGGAGCATGATCGCCGGCGCACGCGTCAAGACGAGGAGCAAACGGCCGAGGAGGGTGAAGACGAGGCGGCCGCCGACGAGATCGACGTCGACGACCTCGATCCCGAGGAACTGACGCGGACGGCCGACGGGGAACTCATTCACGAGGAGACCGGCCTCATCATCGAGGAGGAGCGGATCGACCCCGGCCCCGAGTGGCGGGCGTTCAACCACTCCGAGCGCCAGGAGAAGTCCCGTGTCGGTGCCCCGACCACGAAGACGATGCACGACAAGGGGTTGACGACGACGATCGACTGGAAGGACAAGGACGCCTACGGCCGGTCGCTCTCCTCGGAGAAGCGCTCGCAGATGCACCGGCTGCGCAAGTGGCAAGAGCGCATCCGCACGAAGGACGCGGGCGAGCGAAACCTCCAGTTCGCGCTCTCGGAGATCGACCGCATGGCCTCCGCGCTCGGCGTGCCCCGGTCGGTCCGGGAGGTCGCGTCCGTGATCTATCGACGGGCGCTCGACGAGGACCTCATCCGCGGCCGGTCGATCGAGGGCGTCTCCACCTCCGCGCTCTATGCCGCCTGTCGCAAGGAGGGGATCCCCCGCTCGCTCGAGGAGATCTCGGAGGTCTCGAGGGTCGAACGCAAGGAGATCGGCCGGACGTATCGGTACATCTCCCAGGAGCTCGGACTCGAGATGCGGCCCGTCGACCCGAAGAAGTACGTTCCCCGCTTCTGTTCGGAGCTGGAGCTCTCCGAGGAGGTCCAATCGAAGGCCAACGAGATCATCGAGACGACGGCCGAACAGGGTCTCCTCTCGGGCAAATCCCCGACGGGCTACGCCGCGGCGGCGATCTACGCCGCCTCGCTTCTGTGCAACGAGAAGAAGACCCAACGCGAGGTCGCAAGCGTCGCGCAGGTGACCGAGGTCACCATCCGCAACCGGTATCAAGAGCAGATCGAGGCGATGGGCATCCCGAGTTAGCCGAACTGCGATCCTAACCCGCGGTCGGACCGCCCCGAACGGATCGCCGATCGAACCGGCCCGAACGGATCGCCGATCGAACCGGCCCGAACGGATCGCCGATCGAACCGGCCCGAACGGATCGCCGATCGAACCGGACAAGCTTCAAGCCGGTCGGTCACGAAGCCATGATCGAATGCGGCTCGACGAGTTCGTGGAGTTCGAGCGGAACGAGCGGGCCGAGCGGCGACGCCTCGCCGAGCAGAAGGACTACGCGATCCTCGACCACGTCGAGACCTTTCAGGACCGCTTCGAGGAGTCGCTTTCGGGCGATTCGCTCGTCGGCTCCGTCTCGCCGTCGATCTTCGTCGGACGATCGAACTACCCGAACGTCTCGACCGGAATCCTCTCTCCGGTCGGTCGCGAGGACCGGGCCGATCAGTTCCGGACCTCCGGCGCCTGGTACGACGAGGGCGTCTCCATCGCGGACGTCTTCGAGCGACGGACCAGCCTGCTCAACTCCAACCGTCCCACCGACGTCGACTCCGTCCACGACGCCTGGGACGGCTGGCTCGGGACCCAACGCGAGGTCGCGATCGCCGACCGGCCGGTGGACGTCGAGATCGGCCTCGGGTCGAAGCCCGACCTCGATCTCGACGTCGACGCGACCGACATGGGCGCCCCGGTCGGACCGAGCGCCCGCGCCCGGGATGCGACCCTCGGCGAGAATCCACACGTGCCGCGACCCGTCGAGAAGACCCTGGAGGACGACGACTGGCGCGCCCAGGGGGCGATGACCTACCTCTATCGCCGCGGGTTCGACGTCTACGACATCAACTCGATCCTCTCGGCCGGCGCGCTCGGCCGCGGCGAGAACCGCCGGCTCGTGCCGACCCGCTGGTCGATCACGGCCGTCGACGACACGATCGGCCAGTACCTCCGCGGGACGATCCGCGACGCGCCGAGCGTCGACGGCGTCGAGATCCACCGCAACGAGTACCTCGGGAACGCCTTCTGGGTGATCCTCGCGCCCGGCCGGTGGGAATACGAGCTGATGGAGATGAAGGCGCCCGGCAGCGTGTGGAACCCGGATCCGGAGGCCGGAACCTACCTCGCCGCGGCCCACGAGAACCGCGAGGGCCGGACGAGCTACGTCGACGAGACCGCGGGCGCCTACTACGCCGCCCGCCTCGGCGTGCTCGAACACCTCTCCGATCGCGACCGGCAGGCCAAGGCCATCGTCCTCCGGCACGTCTCCGACGAGTACTGGGGACCCGTCGGCGTCTGGCAGGTCCGCGAGTCCGTCAGAAACGCCTTCGAGGGCGAACACGGCACCGCCGAGAGCTTCGGCGAGGCGGTCCGCGGCGTCGCCGAGCATCTGCCGGTCTCGCTTTCGGACCTTCGACGAAAGTCCACGATGGCCGCCGGGTTGCAGACCGACCTCCGGTCGTTCGTCGACGGGTGAGCCGGTCGACATCGACGGGTGACTCCACCGGTTCCGGTCGTCGTCGGCTCGGGCGTCTCGTTGCCGCTACCCCTCGAGTGCGACGTCGAGGTCCGCGAGCCGGTCGAACGTCTCCGTAACCATCTCGCCGGTCTCCGAGATGATGGCCTCCATCTCCTCGGTCTCGGCCTCCTCGACCATCCCGAGCAGTCGGGCGATCCGCATGATCGAGACGTGATAGACACGCTGTCTCCCCGGTTCGATCTGGGCGATCACCATGTTACACGGGAACAGCGCGCCGATGTCCCCGCCGGTCGCATCGAGCGCGCGGTCGGCCACCGCCGGGTTGCACGCGCCGAGCACGTAGTAGGGATCCCGGTCGGCGTCGACCTTCTCGTTCAACAGGTCGGACGGGGAGAACTCGACGGGGAAGCCGAACCCGACCGCGGAACACGTCCGACGAACGTGTTCGATCGCCGATTCGTGATCCGTCTCGAGGACCAGCTCCTCCTCGCCGAAATCCTCGCCATCGATCGCCGCGGGATCGAACGGAAGCGTCATGCCCGGTTATCCGTTCCGAGGGGAGAAAAGCGGTGGTGGTCGGTCACTCGGTCGCGACCGGTCCGCGGCCGACCACGTCCTCGACGGCCTCGATGAACGCCCGACGGGTCTCGAAGAAGGTCTCGTCGGTCTCCTCGAGCACCGCGGACAGCTCGCGCGGGCCCTCCGGCGTCCGGATCGTCGAGGAGCCCTCCTGGGCCGCGACGTCGCCGTTCGACTTCGGCCAGACGAGCCGCGAGGCCACGCGCGCCACGGGCTGTCCCTCGATCGTCCGTTCCTCGCCGAGTTCGACCGCCGGTTCCGTCTCCTCCGTTTCCTCCTCGGCGTCCTCGCTCATACCCGGAGATACCCGAGCGTCCGTGTAATTCTTTCGAAGCGATCGCTTTCGCCCCGCGCCACACCGCATTACACTGCGCCGCCCCCACCGCACCACACCGCATTACACTGCGCCGCCCACACCGCACCACACCGCTTCCCCATACCGCATCACATCGCGCCGCCCCACACCGCGCCGCCCCACACCGCGCCGCTCCGTTCCGCCTCCTCGATCCTCCTTCGTCACGCGCCCGTCTGACGTAGTGTTTTGGGGATGGACCACGAACGACGCGTATGACCAGTCTCTCGGAGGTGTACGGGGACGGGGGACGTTCGACGACGAGCCTCCGGCGGCTGTACCTCGGGGTCGGGCTCTTCGTCGTCGGCATCCTGCTCATCGTGGCCGGGATCGTCGCCGCGGGAACCGACCTCATCCCGTCGATGGAGGCCTACAGCCTCGCCGACGCGCGGTGGATCGGCGGGATCCTCGGCGGGATCGGGCTGCCGCTTTCGATGCTCGGCGTCATGAGCGTCCTTCCGGCCGGTCGAACCACTCGCGCGGCGTCGATCGTCGGCGCCTCGGTGATGGGGCTCGGGGTCGCGCTGTTCTCCTACGCGTATCCCTACCACTGGATCAACAGCCCGCGCCCGGAACTCGTCGACCTCACGCTGCCGACCGCCGGCGTCTACTTCCTCGGCGCCGCGACCACCTTCTGGTGTTTGTTCGTCGGCGTCGCCAACTTCAAGACCCGAAACGATCCCGGCGGCACCGTCACGCTGGAGGTCACCCACGAGGGCGAAACCCGCTACGTCGAGGTCGAACGCAGCCAGCTCGACGGCGTCGGCGGCGTCGGCCTGCTCGGCGGCACGCCCGACGGGTCGGTCGAGACGCAGACCAACGACCCCGACGCCAACCGGATCGGCGAGGAGGACGTCTCGGTGACCACCGGTTCGGGGTCCTCCCTCGCGTCGGGCTCGTCGACCGGCTCCCGGTCCGGATCCTCGCCGACCGGCGGCCTCGGAACCCCGAGCGTCAGCGACGGCGGCTCCGAGCCGGAACGGATCTCCACGCCGACCGGCTCCGGACGCTCGGACTCGTCCGGGTCACGAACCTCCTCGACCACTTCCGGACACTCCGGAAAGGCCGGAGACCCCGATCGGCGCGGACGCAAGGAGTGGCCCGATCCCTGCCCGGGGGGAACCGCTCCCGATCGGAGCTCCGATCGTGGGTCGGACGAACCCGAACGGCGCTCCAAGGATCGACGTTCGGAGGATCGACGCTCGAAGGGTCGGAACGGGATCGACCGGAACTCCACCGTCGAGAACGCGGGTCCGGAAACCGACGGTGGCGAGGACGAGGACGTCGAGTTCATCGAGTGAATCGCGGCCTCGCTACTTCTCGCGGTCCGAATCGTTCCCGACGTTCGCGAGTTCCTCCGCGACGCGCTCCCAGTGGCTTCCGCGCCAGAACCGGTGTCCACAGTCGCGACACCGCCAGATCGGACGGTCGTCGGGAACGTGGTCCGGACGATCGCCGGAGACGTGCGACGACCGCTCACCGTCCGCTGGGGCGTTCTCCGATCGTTCGAGCCGACCGTTGCAGCGGCCACATCGCCGCGGCTCGTCCGCGATGGTCGCGTCCACGCCCTCCTCGGCGAGCTCCGCGAGCTGGTCGGTCACCGCCCGTTCGGTCACGAGGATCGCGTCCGTGGCGCGCTCGGCGAGTTCCACGTCCCGGGTGATCAGGGTTCGGTTCTCCTCGCGCACGATCGACAGGATCCGGTCGTCATCCTCGACGCCCCGATCGAGCGCGTAGGCGGCGTCGTAGCCGCAAAACCGGAGGTATCTCGCGAGCCGGCCGCACATTACGTCGAGGAGAAACCGGGCGTTCTCGCGGCTTCGACACGCCTCGTCGTCGCGTCTTCGTTCTGTATCGTCGCCACGATCCCGATCCGTGTCCCCGTCGCGCTCCTCGCCGGTCCCGGTCTCGGAGTCGCCAGTCACGCCTCGAGGAAGGCCCGCAGCTCCTCGGCGGAGCGCGTGTTGATCACGTCCGCGCGCTCGGCCCACCCCCGCCTGGCGGTGTGGACGCCGTAGCGGACGTGCTCGAGCTCCCGCGGCGAGTGCGCGTCGGTGTCGATCGCGATCGTGGCGCCGGCCTCGATCACCGCCCGAACCGCCTCGCCGTTCGCGTCGAGGCGCGCCGGGTTCGCGTTCACCTCGACGGCCACACCCTCTCGGGCGGCCGCCTCGCCGATCCGGTCGAAATCGAGGCTCAGCCCCGGCCGCCCGTTGATGATCCGGCCGGTCGGGTGCCCGAGGACGTCGACCGCCGGGTGCTCGATCGCCCGAACGAGCCGCTCCGTCGCGCCCTCGTCGCTTCCCAGCCCGGAGTGCGGCGAGGCGATGACGATATCGAGGTCGGCGAGCACGTCCGCGTCCGTCGAGAGTCCGCCGTCGGCGTCGACGTTCGCCTCGACGCCGTGAAGAACGTCGATCGATGCCTCCTCGCGGACCGCCGAGACCGCCTCGGCCTGTTCGGCGAGTTCGTCCGCGTCCAGCCCGACGCCGCCGACGATCCCGGGACCGCTCGCGTGGTCCGTGACGGCGTGGTAGTCGTAGCCCCGCTCCGCCGCGGCCTCGACCATCTCCGCGATCGTGTAGTCCCCGTCCGACCAGTCGGTGTGGGTGTGGAGGTCGCCGCGGACGTCGCCCTCCTCGAGGAGGTCCGGAAGCCGGTCCTCGGCCGCGGCCGCCACCTCGCCCGTGTTCTCGCGGAGCTCCGGCGGGATCCACGCCATCTCCAGCGCGTCGTAGACGCCCGTCTCGGTCTCGCCGGCGACTCGATCCCCCACGCGCTGGCCGGCGTCCGGGTCGTCGACGTCGCTCACGTCGAAGACCCCGTACTCGTTCACCTTCAGCCCGCGGTCGATCGCGCGGTTGCGGACCGCGATGTTGTGGTCCCGCGACCCGGTGAAGTACTGGAGTGCGGCGCCGAACTCCTCGATCGCGACCACGCGGAGGTCGACCCGGAGCCCGTTCGCACGGACGCTCGCCTTGTTCGTGCCGGCCTCGATCGTCGCGTCCGCCTCCGGCCAGTCGACGAGCGCCTCGACGACCGCCTCCCGGTCGTCGCTGGCGACGAGCACGTCGACGTCCCCGATCGTGTCGCGCCACCGCCGGATCGACCCGCAGACCTCGAGTTTGGTCACCGCCTCCCGATCGGCGAGGTACGACAGCGCGGCGTCGGCCACCGGCCGGGCGTCGCCGAGCCGGTCGCGCTCTTGGGCCTTCCGTGCGAACGGAACGTTCTCGAGGACGTTCTCCTCGGTCTTCGCGCCGAACCCCTTGATCTCGCGGATCTCGCCCGCCTCCGCGGCCGCCTCCAGCTCGTCGAGCGTCGTGATCCCGAGCTCCTCGTACAGCGTTCCGACCGTCTTCGGGCCGACCCCCTCGACGCGGGTGAGCGCGGTCATGTCGACCGGCAGCTCCTCGCGCAGCTCCTCGAGTTCGGCGATCGAGCCGGTCCGGACGTACTCGACGATCTTCGAGGCGATCGCCTCGCCGACGCGGTCGATCTCCTCGAGCGCCGCCTCCCCCTCGCCGGCGAGCCCCTCGACCGGCGCCGGGTGATCGCGGACGTTCTCGGCCGCCCGACGGTACGCCGTGGGCTTGTACTCGACCCCCTTCGCCTCCAGGAGGTCCGCGAACTCCTCGAGGACGCTCGCGATCTCGTCGTTGCGGCTCATTCGTCCGGGTGGTTCGATCCCGACCCCCTTAAGCGAGCCGTCGAACGGGAGCGACCCCGTCGACGGGGACGCCTGAAAACAGCTAAACCCGTGGACGCGGAAGCGAGGCCATGAAACAGGCCATCGTCGCCAGGGCCGATCTCGGTATGGGCGAGGGGAAACTCGCCGCCCAGGTCGCACACGCCTCGCTTTCGGCCTACGAGGACGCCTCCTCGTCCGTCCGAAAGCGCTGGAAGGGGGACGGACAGAAGAAGGTCGTCCTCCGGGGCGACTCCGAGAGCCAGCTGTTCGAGCTCGCCGACCGGGCCGACCGCGAGGGGCTTCCCTACGCGATCGTCCGCGACGCGGGCCACACACAGCTCGAGCCCGGAACCGTGAGCGCGCTCGCGGTCGGCCCCGGATCGGAGGACCTCGTCGATCGGGTCACCGGGGACCTCCCGCTCTACTGACCGATGCGTCCCGCACACCCCCTCGAGCGCGCGGTCGGGATCGAGTGGTACGTCTCCGACGTCGAGGGGATCGGCGGTCGGCTGCGCGCGTCCCCAGAGGACTTCCGGGTCCGCGAGCTGGAGGCGTTCGAGGCCGTTCCCCTCGAGGAGCACCGCGGCGACCGCGGCGCGTACCCGGAGCTCGTCGTCCGCGTGCGGCTCTCGAACTGGGACACGAACGACTTCGCGCGACGGCTCACGAACGCGCTCGGGATCAGCCGCGAGCGCGTCTCCTGGGCCGGAACGAAGGACAAACGCGCCGTGACAACCCAGCTCATGACCGTCAGGGACGCAGATCCCGAGGCGGTCCGCGAGGTCGCGGACGCCATCGACGGGGCGACGATCGAGGTCGTCGGACTGGCCGGGCGACCGATCTCCTTCGGGGATCTCGCGGGAAACGCCTTCGAGATCCGGATCCGGGGAACCGACGTCGGCTCCGACGACCCCGATGGAAGCGCGGCCGTCGAGGACGATCCGGTCTCCCGCGCCCGCGAGATCGCCGACGAACTTCGAGCGTTCGGTCGCGGGGTGGACGCGATCGAAAGCGACGCCGGGAACGACGCTTCGGCCCCGGATCCGGGCGATCCGGTCGCGGTTCCGAACTACTTCGGCCAACAGCGGTTCGGCAGCATTCGGCCGGTCACCCACGAGGTCGGCCTCGCGATCGTTCGCGGCGAGTGGCGCGAGGCCGTCCGAACCTACGTCGGCAACCCCGCCGAGGCGGAACCCGATGACACGCGGGAGGCCCGGGCGTTCGTCGACGAGCAGTTCGCAAGCGGGGACCCGGACTGGGCGGCCTGCCTCGAGCGGGTCCCCCGCCGGCTTCGGTTCGAACGGGCGATGCTCCACCGGCTCGAGGAGTGGGACGGTGACCGTTCCGCCGGCGCGACCGACGGTGACACGGACGACGACGTGGCCGCGGACCGCGATATCGACGACCCGGGGGAGACCGACGGCGGCCGCTGGCGACACGCGCTCGAGGCCGTCCCCTCGAACCTCCAACGGCTGTTCGTCAACGCCGCCCAGTCGTACCTGTTCAACCGGATCGTGAGCGAACGGCTCGATCGGGGACTTCCGTTCCACGAGCCGGTCGCCGGCGACGTCGTCTGTTTCGCGGACGCCGACGCCCCCGAGGATCTGTCGCTTCCGGACGTCGATCGACTCCAGCGCGTGGACGAGGACCGCGTCTCGGTGATGCGACGCCACTGTGAGCGAAACCGGGCGTTCGTCACCGCGCCGCTCGTCGGGACCGACACCGAGCTGGCCGGCGGCGAGCCGGGGGAGATCGAACGCGAAGTCCTCTCCGCCGCCGGCGTCGTCCCCGACGACTTCTCGCTTCCCGACGAGTTCGACTCGAGCGGCACGCGCCGGGCGATCCTCCTTCGAACCGACCTCTCCGTCGACGACGACCTCCGGTTCGCGTTCACGCTGCCGAGCGGGAGCTACGCGACGGTCCTCCTGCGGGAGTTCACGAAGAACGGGCCCCTCGATCGGTGAGCGACCCTCGGTCGCTGGATCGCTCCCGCTCGACGCGCCCGCTTCGAGTCCGATCGCGGCGTCATCACCGAATTATAAGGATCCGGCGTACCAACCGATCGCATGGACATCGTACCCGCCTCGGTGTGGACGCTCCACGTCGCCTTCGCGGCGCTTTGGACCGGCAGCGTGCTGTTCGTGACCGCGACGGTGATACCGGCGGGCGCCGCCGGCGACGTCGGCGCCGAGGCGCTTTCGGCCATCGTCGGTCGGCTCCGCACGTTCACCCGCGTGTCCGCGCTCGTGTTGTTCCTCACCGGCGGCCACATGGCCGGGACGACCTACACCGTCGAGCGGCTGACCGGGACCGGCCGCGGTCACCTCGTCTTGAGCATGCTCGTCCTCTGGTTGGTTCTCGCGGGGATCGTCGAGGCCGGATCCGGAAAACTCCTCTCGGGGCTCGATGCGGGCAAGCTGCGCGAGCCGGTTCGCGAGTCGCGAACCCTCTTTCGTGCCGCCGCGGCGGTCTCCGTCCTCCTCTTGATAACGGGCGGCGTGCTCGCGAGCAACGTCGTCGCCTAGGCGTTCGCCGCCCGCGGACGCCTCAGTCGTCGGCCGGCGCCGGCGAGGAGAACCCGACGTCGGTGGCGTCGATGCCTAGCTCGTCGATCGCGGTCTGTGCGGCCTGCTTGCCCGAGACGAGCATCGCGCCGAAGGTCGGGCCCATTCGCGGGAGGCCGTAGGCGGTCGCCACCGACATGCCCGTGGCGATCAGTCCGTCGTGGACGACGCCCGTGTGTTCGACGACGGCGTCCTCGCTCTGGGAGACCCACATCGAGTCGTGGCCGGGCGAGTCGTGGCCGGGCGCGCCGTACTGCTCGTCGCCGGTCTCGTCCATGCCGGTGTTGTGTTCCTTCGCGTGTTGGATGCCGGGCGCCTCGAAGACGCCGCGCTCGTCGAGCTTGCTGATCGCGACGGCCTCGTGGCCGGTCGCGTCGATGACGAGTTCGGACTCGACCGCGATCGGGTCGACGCAGGTGATCTCGCGGGGCAGCGCGTGCACCGGCGTCCAGTTCATCACGATCCCCCCGACGCGGTGGTCGTCGCGGACCACGATGTCGGTGAACTCCGTCATGTTCTGGACCTTCGCGCCGGCGTCGCAGGCGGCCTTGATCAGTCCCGAACAGGCTTCCGGACCGTTCGCGACGTAGAGGTCCTCCGAGTCGGCCGCCTCGGTGTAGTCGACGTCGAGCTCGTCGAGGACGTTCTGGGCCGGGTCACGGACGGTGACCTTGTTCATCAGGAAGCCGCCGAGCCAGAAGCCCCCGCCGAGGTAGTTGTTCTTCTCCACGATCATCACCTTCACGCCGCGTTCCGCGAGTTCCTTGGCCGCCATCAGTCCCGAGGGACCGCCGCCGACGACGATCACCTCGGACTCCGAGAACTCGAGGAACTCCTCGGACCACTGTTCGCCGATCGCACGCGTGACTTCCGTCTCGCTCACGTCGCTGAACGTGTTGAACTCGGGCATACAACTGAATAATATTCCTCGGTTGTATTATCGGTTGTGGTTCTCTCCGCTCGGGAGTTCCTGAAACGATCGAGGAGCCGTCTCGCGCGGCTACCCGTTCGATGCGAATCGTCCCCGCTGTTCGGTAGAAGCGAAGCGTTCCGTCCCCTACTCGTTCAACCGCTCGACGACCGCCTGGAGGTCGGCGGTCGCCTCGACGTCCGATTTGATCCGCTCGCGTCTGCGTACCTCCTCGGCGTCGGCGTCGTAGGCGCGGACGTACTCCGCGCGCGTGTGCTCGTTGAACGCGTGGCGGATCGCGAAGTAGCCGTCGGGGACGACCGTCCCACACACCTTGCACTCGTGGCGTCGATGATCGGTCGTCTGGTGGATGATCGCGGGCTCGACGGACTCGAAGGTCTCGTGACATCCGCCGATGCCGCACGTCCAGGGGGACATGACCGGGGAAACGCTCCCGCTCGCATTAATCGTTTTCCTCGTCTTCCGACCGCTCGGTTCTCGACCCTCGATCGACCGGTCATCCTCCCGATCGACCGGCTCTCGTCTCCCGGTCGTTTCCTCCTCATCGCCCGATCGCGGTGGCCTCGCTTCCCCGCCGTTCCGCCGCGGAGCGACACGCCTTTGCTCTACGAGACAGACCCCTCGAACGTGCCAGACCGCGGGACTCGAATCGACGCGCACGTGAAGGTGCTCGACGATCGCGTCGTCGCGCGCGCGAAGGCGCGCGGACTCGACGGGATCGTCTACGCCCCTCACTTCCGCCGGCTGCCGGACGTCCGCGAGCGGGCGGAGCAGTTCTCGGACGACGACCTGCTCGTCGTCCCCGCCCGCGAGGTGTTCACCGGCGACTGGCGGAACCGTCGACACCTCCTCGCGCTCGGCCTCTCGGATCCGATCCCCGACTTCATCACCTTCGAGGGCGCGATGGCGGAGCTCGACCGCCAGGACGCCGCGATCCTCGTTCCCCATCCGGCCTTCGCCACCGTGTCGCTCACGCGTCCCGAGATCGACGCCCACGGCGCCCGCATCGACGCGATCGAGACCTACAACGCGAAGCTGCTCGCCCACCAGAACCGACGGGCCGGGGACATCGCGGACGACCTCGATCTCCCCGCGTTCGGGTCCTCCTACGCCCACCTGCCGTGGACGACCGGGGAGGCTTGGACGGACTTCGAGGGGGACCTCACAACCGAGGCGGACGTCGTCGAGGCGTTCAAGACGGCCACGCCCCGCCGAGTGGTCCACCGATCGGACGCGGGCCACCACCTCGCCGGCGCGGTCGAGTTCGCCCACCTCGCCTACGAGAACACCTGGAAGCGACTCGACCGGATGCTGCTCTCCGGCGAGGACCCCACGAACCCCCACGGGGTCTTCTACGAGGGTCGGTTCGACGACGTCGCGGTGTACTGACGCCCGGCCGTCGCCACGGTCGACGACCTCAGATCCCGATCGCCTGCGAGACCGTCGCCACGTCGACGTCGAGGTCGACGACGTAGGTGTGGACGGCCCAGAAGGCGGCGATCTCGAGGGCGGTGATGATCACGGTCACGAGGTCCGCGTACTTGCTGGAGGTGGTCACCCCGAACGGCAGCGAGAACTCGCTGTCGGAAAGGGGGTGAAACAGCGCGATCCCTCGCCTGCTGCCGATCAGATCGAGCAGGTAGTGGGTGAGGACGCCGACCCAGACGAACTGGAGGTTGTCGAAGACGATCGGATAGGCCATCACGACCGCGAGCACCGGCAGGCTGTGGAGCGTCTTCCGGTGTTTGCCGAAGGCCGTATCCACGTCCGGGAACAGCGCCCCGAGGACGATGGGGACCGTGATCTGGGCGATCTTCCGTCCCGTGGCGACGTCGACGGCGGGCTCGAGCACGAATCCGAGTCCGACGGCGAGCAACAGCGCGTTCAGCACGTGGCCGCGTTTGTTCATCGAGCGGGTATCGGACGCCCCCCGACTCAAGCGTTTCCCACTCGAGCGCGCTCCCCGCGAGCGGTCCGCCCCATCACAACGCGTTTTTACCGCTCGCAGCCCTCCATCCGACATGGACTGCAGGCGGTGTGGAACGCCCCTCGATCGCCCGGGGGACTACTGTCTCACCTGCAACACCGCCAACTGCGACGGCGTCGTCGTCGAGTTTCGCGCCGACCGTGCCGAGTTGACGATGATCGAGGAGTCGACGGTCGTCGGCCGGACCACGATCACGACGATCCCCGAACGCGACGGCGAGGAGCTGGAGACGGTCCAGACGCGGAACTTCGCCGGCCGCGTCGCCGACGAGATACGTCGCAAACGCCCCGAGACCGTCTACGCCGCGGGCGAGCGCGACCCGCTCCGGGAGGCGCGCGCACAGCTCCACTACGAGTTCTACCGGGTTCCCGACGAGGAGGACCTCGTGGGCTGGGTGCTCGATCGCCGCGGCGAGCGCAGCCTCGAGGTCGTCGAGGCGGCCCCCGCCGAGAAGATCGGCGGCACCCACTCGACGCTCATCGGCGGTCGACCCGGTCGGACGGCGATCCGAACGGTCGCCGAGCATCCCCACGTGAAGAAGATCGTTCCCGGCCCCATCGACGCCGGCGGAACGGGCTCGCGAACCGGCCTCCGTGCGAAGGCGACGAGAGCCGACACGAACGGCAACGTCAGACTCCTGTTGCGGGACGGATCGAGCGTCCAGGAGAACCGCGTCGTCACCACCGCGATGGACCCCGAGACCGGCGAGCGCGTTCGAAGCGACCTCAACGAGGCGCTTCGGGACGCCGAGCTACAGGACGCCTGAGCGATCGAGGCGTTCGCGACGATCTCTCCCGTCGATCAGACGAATCGCTCGGCCAGCCGCTCGGCCGCCTCCTCGACGCGCGGCGTCACCAGCGCGAACCGGATCCAGTCCGTCCGGGTGGTCCCGAAGGTGTCGCCCGGCATGCCCGCGACGCCGATCTCGTCGATCAGCCGCTCGACGTTGGCTGTCGTCCCGGGATACCCCTCGAAGCGCGCGAGCACGTAGAAGCCGCCCTCCGGGGTCGTGTACTCCGCGCCCGCCGCCTCCAGCGCGTCGGTGAACGCTGCGATCCGCTTCTGCATCCGTTCCCGTGCGGCCTCCTGGTAGGCGGGGTCCATCCCCTCGAGCGCGTGGAGGACCGCGTACTGGGAGGGCCGCGGGCTCGCAACGTTGACGAGCATGTGTCTGGTCCGGGCGGCGTCGGCGTGTTCGGCCGGGAATACCCCGTACCCGACCCGGAATCCGGTGATCGCGAGCGACTTCGAGAAGCCGTCGGTCACGATCCGGTTGGGCGAGTCGACCGCGAGCGCGCTCTCGAACTCGCCGGCGTAGTCGAACTCGCGGTACACCTCGTCGGCCACGACGAGCGCGTCGTGGCGCTCGGCGGCCTCGATCACGGCCTCGACCGCCGCCGGATCGTAGACCGCGCCGGTGGGGTTGTTCGGCGTGTTCAACACGACGAGGGCGGTCTCGTCGCTCATCGCCGACCGGATCGCGTCGAGGTCGATCCCGCCGTCACGCTCGGTGGGAACGATTCGGGGGGTTCCGCCGAGCAGCTCCACCTTCCCCGGGTAATACGGGTAGACGGGATCGAGGAGGATCGCCTCGTCGCCGGCGTCGCGTTCGAACGCCCGCGCCATCGCGAGGTAGTTCGCCTCGCCGGTCCCGACGGTGATCACGACCTGATTCGCGTCGACCCCGCGGCGCCGGGCGATCGTCTCGCGTAGCTCGCGGAGGCCGTCGCTCGGGGGATACTGGAACGCGTCGGACTCGAGGTCGGCGTACGCCGAGAGCGCCTCCCGGAGCGCGGCCGGCGGCCCCCAGTCGGGGTTGCCGCTCACCATGTCGATGACGTCGCCGTCGGCCTCCGCGGCGTACTGCATCACCTGGAAGAACTTCGGCTCCTCGTAGTCCATGGCCGCCTCAGCCCTCCAGGCGGTCGCGAAGCAGGGCGTTGACCTCGCCGGGGTCCGCGGAGCCGCCCGTCCGCTGCATGACCTGGCCGACGAGGAAGTTGATCGCCCCGTCGTCGCCGTCGTGGTAGTCGGCGACCGCCTCCGGGTTCTCCTCTATCGCCCCCTCGACGGCGGCCTCCACCTCGCCCGTGTCGGCCGTGCCGAGCCCCTCGCGTTCGACGATCGTCTCCGGGTCCTCGCCGGCGTCGAGCATCTCGCGCAGGACGACCTCCTCCGCGTTCTTCGCCGTGAGCTCGTCCTCGTCGACCAGCTCGATCAGCCGCTCGAACTCGTCCAGGCGGTCGTCGACCTCGAGTATCCCCATGTCGCGGTAGTGCAACTCGCCGAGCAGGTTGTCCGCGACCCACGTCGCGGCCAGGTCGGGATCGAAGGTCTCGGCGATCTCCTCGAAGAAGTCGGCTATCTCGCGGCTGGAGGTGAGCTTCGAGGCCGACTCCTCCTCGAGGCCGTACTCCTCCCGGAAGCGCTCGCGTCTCGCGTCCGGCAGCTCGGGGATCGCGATCGACTCACGCCAGTCGGACACCTCGAGGGCGGGGAGATCGCCCTCGCGGAAGTAGCGGTAGTCCTTCTCCTCCTCCTTCGAGCGCATCGAGACGGTGATTCCCCGCGATTCGTCCCAGTGGCGCGTCTCCTGTTCGACCTCGCGGCCGCGACGGACGGCGTTCCGCTGGCGGGTGACCTCGTAGGCGAGCGCCTTCTCCGCGCCCCTGTGGCTCGAGATGTTCTTCACCTCGGTGCGGTTCGCCTCCGCGAGCGCGTCCGCGGGGATCGACCCGTCCGACTCGACCGCCGACTCGGGCACGAGCGAGATGTTGGCGTCGACGCGCAGGCTGCCGTCGCGGTTCGCATCGAAGACGCCGAGGTACTCGAGGACCTCCTCGAGCTTCGCGAGGAACGCCCGCGTCTCCGCCGGCGACCGGAAGTCGGGCTCCGTGACGATCTCGACGAGCGGCGTGCCGGCCCGGTTGTAGTCGATCAGGGTGTACTCCGCCGTCTCGATCGACCCGCCCTCGTGTCGCAGGGAGCCCGGGTCCTCCTCGAGGTGTGCGCGGGTGATCCCGATCGACCGGCGCGTTCCCTCGACGGATATCTCCAGCTCGCCGTCCGCGCAGATCGGCGCGTCGTACTGGGTGATCTGGAAGTTCTTCGGCAGGTCGGGGTAGTAGTAGTTCTTCCGGTGGAACGTCGTCCGCTCGGGCACGTCGGCGTCGAGGGCCTTGCCGATCTTCACGGCCGCCTCGACGGCCCCCTCGTTGAGGACCGGAAGCGCCCCCGGCAGGCCGAGACAGGTCGGACAGGTTCGGGCGTTCGGACCTTCGTCCTCGGTCGGCTCCGTCGAACAGCCGCAGAAGATCTTCGTGTCGGTTTCGAGCTGAACGTGGACCTCCAGCCCGATGACGACCGCCAGCTCCTCCCGTGCGGTCTGGGTGCTCATTGGAACACCGTTGTGAGTGCGCTGTGTAAAGCGTGTCGGGTCGCTGTGTAGCGCGTATCGGGTCGCTGTGGACGTGTCGGGTCGTTTCGTTCTCAGAGGAGCCCCTGCTCGCGGTCGAGTCCGGCCACGATCGCGGCGTGCGGGAGCGTCAAGGTCGCGACCGTCACCAGATAGACGCCGATCAGCTCGACCGGCGTCCCCGGTGAGCGCGGGACGGCGACGACGATCCCGCCGAGGAGAAGGAGCCCGCCCGCCGAAAGCGGCGCCGCGTCGCGAGCGAACCGCCGCAGAGCCGGGGCGATCCGCCCCGCCGAAAGCGACGGCGTCGACCGGGCGTCGAGCGCCGTCGCCCGCACGACGTGTCGAAGCGAGTGCCAGACGCAGAAGTAGGTCCCGACCGCGAGCACCGGCGGGACGAGCCCGAAGAAGGCGACGAGCAGCGCCGTCTCGCCCGCGTCGAGCACCCACCCGCGAACGGCATCCATCCGGCGTGCCCGAACGCCGCCGACGGCGAGCGTCCAGGCGGCGAGCCCGCAGATGCAGACGAGGATCGCCACCCGCACGTCAGCACGGAGGAACGGCTCCAGGGCCGCCGCGGCCGCTTCGCCCGCCGCGGCCGCTTCGCCCGCCCCGGCCGCTTCGCCCGCGAACGGACGAACGAGCAGCTCCGCGACGGCCGAAAATCGGTCGGGAAACGCGACGAGCGGGAGCCCCATCGGGATCGCGCCCCGAACCGCCGCGGTCGCGGTCCGCATCCCCCGCGTCTCGAGGTGTTCGGCGCCGGCGAGCGACGCCAGCGGATACAGCTCGCCGGTCCCCCAGTGGAACCACGTCAACGCGATGAAGCCCCCGAAGGCCGCCATCGGTCTCGTGAACCACGCGATCGCGTACAGTCCGCCGAGGACCGCGTAGACGACCCCGACGCTCGCGAACCAGCGCCGACCGGGGCGCTCGTCCCTCGCTCGCGGGAGCAGCAGGTGGTCGACCGCGCCGTGGGGCAACCCGAGCACGACGACGCTCGCCGCGAGCGGGATCCACCGGTACCGCGGCGGCACGGACGCTCCGAGCGCGAACGCGGCCGTCATCCCGGCGAGTATCGCCCACCCGGGCAGGAACGCGACGCGCGCGAGGGTCTCCCGGGTCGCTTTCGGTTCCCGGGTCGCTTTCGGTTCCCGGGTCGCTTTCGACTTCTCCCTTGCGCCCGGATCAGTCATCGATCCCCTCCCCGTTCCGTCGTGGCGGTCCCGTTGCCAGCTGCCGTTCCCGTTCCCGACTCGACCAGTCGGACGTACGCGAGGAGTCCCTGAACGAGAAACACGTTCGTGGCGAGGAAGAACGCCCCCTCCTCGATCGGCAGCCCGAGGGGCGTGATCCCCGTCGTGTGGTCGCTCGAGATCCGCCAGAGCCCGAGTCCGATGGCGATCCGGTCCGCGAGACAGAGGTAGAGCGTCGGCACGCACACGCCGAGCGCCAGCGTTCGCCGTCGCCGGACGAGGGCACGCCAGTCGTAGGCCCACTGCACCGCGAGGACCGGCCCCGCCCACAGGAGGACCGCGCCGAGGTACGCTGCCGATCCGTCGAGCCATGCCGATCCCTCGAGCGGTGACGACCCGCCGAGCAGCGTCCACCCGACGGCGCCGACGAAGATTCCGGCGAGGGCGCCGACGAGACGGTCCCACGGGGACATCGACGGCGACCCGACCGCCGAAAGCTGGAACTGCGCGGTCCACGCCAGCGTCAACACGGGCTGTAACAGGAAGAACGCGTACTCGCCGAGCGGGACCCCGAGGATCCGTCCCGCCACCACGCCCTCGCCGTACCACCATACGCCGGCTTCGATCAGCCACGCGTCCCACGGCGTCGTGTACGCGACCGCCGCGATCGAGAGGATCGCCGTGGCCTCGAGCAGTCGTCGGTCGAGACGCGAGCGGCGCCACGAGACGGCGACCAGCGCGAGGATGGGCGGCGCGAGAAACAGCGCGTGAAACTCGAAATAGGTGAGCGGTGGGATCATGTGGTGGTGGGAGGCTCGCGCGGTCGGCCGATTCGATCCGGATCGACGTCTCCTCCCGAGGACGCCCCGGGGACGCCCCGACGACGACCCTCGGCCCGTAGATTCTTAACACAGTGGGCGGAAGACGATCCTGCGCACTCGACGTGCGCAACGGAGGGGAAGCGCGCCTGCAAGCACAGCTTCCCCTCCGCGGCCCCCAAACGGGAGCGTTCGCCGGTTCGCGCCGATGCGATAAAGATGTGACGTGTTCTCACGCCACTCTACGGCGTCGATCGCCGTCGTCGCGCCCGATTGCGGGTCGAGCCGAAGGAGCCACGATGAAGATCGGATTGACCTGCACGAGGTGTGGTGCGCGTCTCGAGCGCGCGAGCGAGAACCGCGAGTTGACCGAGACGATCGACTGTGAGTGTGGTGCGATGTACGCGGTGACGGTCTCGACGCTGCGGGGCTAGCATCGGCCCGGTCGGCGACGTCGGTTCGGCCGGGACTGCCTTCCCGCCGATATCGACCGGGACTGTCTCCCCGCCGATACCGGCCGGGACTGCCTCCCCGTCGATCGACGGAGCGCTTTTCCGATCGTCCAACGGAAACTCGGACATGGAGCGGACGCCGTCCGGGACGCCTGTCGGCGTCGACGACCCCTACGCGGTCGCCGGCGTCTGTGATCACCTCACCGACGACGGTCGGTGCCGATACGCCCTCGAGAACGCCGGCGACGATCGTGGATTCATCGCCGACCGACGTCGTGACGGGTACGCCTGCCACGTCGGCGAGGCCGATCGCTGGCGCGCGTGTCCCCACTATCGATCGACGACGGACGGTCGAAGCTGTCGCCGCTGTGGACTCGAGGAGGTTCGGATCGCCCACGAGGACGCCCGTCCGCTGCTGGAGGAGCATCACCTCGCGTACGCCGACGCGCCGTCCTCGGTGCAGTTCGACGAGGAGGACGACCCCGGTGGCGGGGGCGAAACCGATCGCCGGAGCGGGGACGACGAGGGGAACGCCGGCCCCCACGAGATCACCGTCTCGCTGTGTCGGTGGTGTCACGCGAAGGTGCACGGCTCGTTCGCCCGGATCGACGACGACGCGAGTCCCGATCCGGAGGCGATCGCCGAACGCGAGCGTCGGCGAAGCGCGGAGCTGTCCGAACTCGAGTTCGAAACCGCACGCGATCGATACGACGGCGAGGAGTGAGTTCCCTTTCGGTCCGCCCCGTCAGTCGTTCCCCTTCGGGCGCACGACGTCGGCGAGCGCGACGAGGAGGCCGAGCAACCAGCCGGTCGGGATCGCGAGCGCGAACCACATCAGGACGTAGCCGGTCCCCTCGAGCGTGAAGTTCGCCCGGATCCACGCGTTGAGTCCGCCGAACGCGAGCAGGGTGTCGAGGATCCACACGGCGAGTTCGGTGCTGTTCGGAAAGATCACGTTCCCGAGCGACGGCGTAAAGAGGGCGGCGACGACCGGCGGGAGGAAAAGCGCCGTCATCGCGAAGGGATACGCGAGCGCGACGCTCGTCCCCCTGCCGCCGACCTTCGCGAAGAGCGCCGCGAGGCCCGCGGAGACGACGGCGACCACGCTGGCCGCGGCGACGGCGAGGAACGCCTCCGCCGAGAGCTGGATGCGCGTGATTATCGTCAATAGCCCCCACACGAGCGTCGCGACGCCGACCGCGCCGACGATCCCGAGGCGGGTCGCAGCGGAGTCCAGCCGCGCGGCGTAATACCGCGTCGCGAACCCGACGAGCAGGAGGGGATAGCCGATCACGACGAGCGGGATCCCGATCGCGGCCCAGAGGTTGTAGGCGGCCTTTTGTGGTGTCGTCTCGGGCTTCCAGCGGCCGAGGACGCTGCCCGCGTCCAGCTGGCGTGGGAACACGAGCTCCATCCACGTCGCGTGAAGTCGCGCGACGTCGATGCGGATCGCGCCGAGCAGACCCGGTGTCCGTGGTTCCATTGTGCACCACTCACTCGCGGGGTAACGTGAACTTTGTGTCTTTCCGGATTCCGTCTGACGTTCCCCGACCTGCTTCGAGCCCGTCGTCCTCGGGCGTATCGATCAGGACTAGTCCCCGCCCCAGCGGCTGGATCCCTCGAGGAACCGCTCCTTGGCGAAGCGTCCGAGCAGCGAGACGTCGCTCGCGTGCAACAGCTTCCGGAAGGCGCCCCGGTCGCCGGCGTTGATCCGTGCCAGCGTATCGTTTCCCGTGCTCCGAAGGTCGCGCATGAGCCGATCGTAGCGGTCGTTCGAGGCGAGGTAGAGGAGCTCCGTCATCAACAGCCGGCTTCGGACCCGCGGGGCGACGCGATCGTGCCAGAGGTCGTCGTAGATCGACATGTTCGCCGCCGAGGTGTCCGGCTCCGCGGGCGTGAGACAGCGGTCGGCGGTTGCGGCGGCTGCGCGCCCCGACTTCATCCCCTTGTGGATCCCCTCGCCCCAGAGCGGGTCGATCGTCGGCACCGTGTCGCCGATCGCCATGAACCCGTCCGTGCTCAACTCGTCGGGCAGTTGAATGTGGGCGGACCCGCGGTGGACCTTCCCCTCGATCCGGGTCGCATCGGCGAACCGCGGGTCGGACTCGAGCCAGCGGTCGAGATAGCCGTCGATCGTCATCCCCTCCTCGGCGTGTTCGCGATGGCGGTCGTTCTGGATGTAACAGAGCCCGACCTTCGCCGTGTCGCCGCCGGTGTGGAAGATCCACGAGTAGCCGCCGGGAGCGACGTCGTGATCCAGCCGCAACATCATCGCGCCGTGGAGGTCGGCGTAGCCGGGCGCGTCGACGTCGATCCCCTCGAGTTCCCACTCGATGCCGATCGCCTGGTTCTCCCGTTTGAGGTCACAGACGTCGAGCGCCTTCGCCAGCGGCGCCGCGGGGCCGGTCGCGTCGATCACGACGTCGGCGTACACCTCCTCGCTGCCGTCGTAGCGGACGCCGACGACCGATCCGTCCTCCTCGATCGGCGCGGTCGCGCGCGAGTCGAAGCGGTATTCGGCGCCCCTCTCGCGGCCGTCGGCGACGAGCCAGCGTTTGAACTCGGCGAACTCGAGGACCGCCCCGGGCTGGTCGCGCACGTAGAAGTCGTTCGGCGACTCGAGGACGACGGAGTCGGTGAACTGCATGACGACGTCGTCGGGCACGCCGAAGGCGGCCATCATGGAGGGGAAGGTTCCCGCGGTCGATTTGTTGCTTTGACGCGGGAACTCCGCTTCCGGCTCCGTCTCGAGCACGAGGACGTCGTAGTCCCGCGCCGCGAGGTCGCGGGCACACTGGGCGCCCGCGGGGCCGGCACCGGCGATGACGACGTCGAAACGATCGCTCATACCCGAACGTGTCCCGTATCGCTAATGAGTGTTGTTGATACGCCTCGTTCCTCCGGCGAATTCCGTCCCTTCGAGGCGGTCGAAACGAGGGATGAAGCGGTCGTTTTCGAACCGGGCTGAACCGGCCGCGCTTCAGTAGAACTCGCGGACGAGGTCCATCGCGTCCTCGGGGGCCCCGTCCGGAATGTCTGACATGTCGGCGTCGACGCCGTGACGCTCGCCGTAGGGGACCGACTCGTCGTCGCGGTAGAGGACGCCCTGATACTCCTTTTCGGAGTCGAGGATGACGTCCTTTGCCGCCTCGCGGTCGGTCGGGTCGTGGTCGGTCTCCGCGAGATCGACGAGCGAGTCGCGGAAGTAGTCGTAGGTGTCGACGTCGTTGAAGGTGACACACGGCGAGTAGACGTTCACGAAGCCGAACCCGTCGTGTTCGATCGCCTCCTGAACGATCTCCTGGTGGCGCATCGCGTCCGAGGAGAACGACTGGGCGATGAACGACGCCCCGGAGGCCAGCGCGAGCGCGTGCGGGTTGACCGGCGGCTGCTGGGGACCCTCCGGCGTCGTCGAGGTCTCGAAGTCCGACCGCGAGGTCGGCGAGGCTTGCCCCTTCGTGAGCCCGTAGATCCGGTTGTCCATCACCACGTAGGTCATATCGACGTTCCGCCGCACCGCGTGGACGAAGTGGCCGGCGCCGATGGAGTAGCCGTCGCCGTCGCCGCCGGCCACCATGACCTCGATGTCGGGTCGCGCGAGTTTGACTCCCGTCCCGACCGGAAGCGCGCGCCCGTGGACGCCGTGGAGCGCGTAGCTCCGCATGTAGGTGCCGATCTTGCCCGAGCAGCCGATGCCGGCGACCACGAAGGTGTTGTCGGGATCGTTGCCCGTCTCCGCGAGGGCCTTCATCATCCCGTTCATCGTCCCGAAGTCGCCACAGCCCGGACACCACGTCGGCTGTTTGTCCGTCTTGAAGTCGGTGAATCGAACGTCTGAGCTCATGAATTACGCCTCCAGCGTCTCCGTTATCTCACGTGCGAGCTCGTCGGCCTTGAACCGCACGCCGGTGTATTTGTTGATGCGTTCGACCCGCTCGAGCACGTCGTGTTCGATCAGGTCGGCGAACTGTCCGGTCGCGTTACACTCCACGACGATGACGTTCTCGGCCGCGCGAACGTCCTCCGTCAGATCCGGCCGGGGGAAGACGTAGGGCACCGAGACGACGCGGACGTCGATCCCGTCCTCCTCGAGGAGCTCGAGCGCCTCGACGAGCGCGCCCTCGTTCGAGCCCCACGTGATGACGAGGGTGTCCGCGTTCTCCTCCCCGAACTCACGGGGTTCCCAGTCCTCCCGTTCGCGTGCGGTGTCGACCTTCCGGGACCGCTTGTCGACCTGCTCGACGCGCATCTCCTGGTCCTCGGTCCGACGACCGAGTTCGTCGTGTTCGAGCCCCGTCGACATGTGTGCACCGCCGTCGGTGCCCGGGAAGGCTCGCGGCGAGATACCGTCCTCGGTCACCTCGTGGGGTTTGAACTGTTCCTTTTCGGTCTGGTGTGCCTCGATCGAGTCGTCGTCGACCACGAAGCCGCGGTCGATCTCGACGTCGTCCATGTCGAACCGCTCCGGCTCGAAGGTCTGTTCGGTCACGGCCAGCGACAGGTCGGCGGTGAGGTAGACCGGCGTCTGGTACTTCTCGGCGAGGTTGAACGCCTCCACCGTCTTCCAAAAGCACTCGTCGATCGTGGTCGGGGCGACGACGAACCGCGGGATCTCCCCGTGTCCGCCGTACAACATCCCGTTCAGGTCGCCCTGCTCCTGTTTCGTCGGCATCCCCGTCGAGGGTCCCGACCGCATCACGTTACAGATGACGAGCGGGGTCTCCGAGGTGGCGACCAGCCCGAACGTCTCCGTCATCAGGTCGATCCCGGGACCGGAGGTCGCCGTCATCGATCGCGCGCCGCCGCGGGCCGCGCCCAGCGCCATGTTGATCGCGGACAGCTCGTCCTCCGCCTGCACGACGTGGCCGCCGTATCGCTCGATCCGTCCCGTCAGATACTCCATCACGTCCGTCGCGGGCGTGATCGGGTAACCGGAGTAGAACCGACAGCCGGCGGCGATCGCGCCCATGCCGATGGCCTGGTCGCCGTTCAACAGGACGTAATCGTTGTCGGTGGTCTCAAGCTCGTAGTCGAACTCGTGGTCGAACTCCTCGTCGACGTACGACTGGCCCGCGCGGGCGGCCTCCTTGTTGTTCTCGACGAGCTTTTTCCCCTTGTTCCCGAACCGCTTTTCGAGCGCGGAATCGAGGTTCTCGATCGGGAAGTCGGTGACCTCACAGGCGGCCCCGAGCGCGACGACGTTCCGCATGATCGCGCCGCCAGCCTCCTCGGCGAGCCGCTTGAGCGGGACGTCGAGCCCGATCATCCCCTCCGGGATCTCGATGTCGGCCATCGTGGTTCGTTCGCCGTCGTAGATGATGACCGACCCCTCGTGGAGTTCCGGGCGGTTCTCCTCGATCGTTCGGGGCGTCAACGCGATCAGGACGTCGAGCCGGTCGACGACGCTCTGTACACGATCGACCGACGTCCGCACCTTGTAGGCGGTGTAGCCGCCGCGGATCCGGGACGCGAAGTCCTTCGAGGTGAAGACGTGCCGACCCGAGCGTGAAAGCGCCTGGGCGAAGATCTTGCCCGTCGAGTCGATGCCATCGCCGGCCTCCCCGCCGATGGCCCAGTTGAAGTCCGCAGGCATTCTGTTTCGGTGGTTCTCTTGCACCAATCAAAAGACTTCTGAAAGCCCACCCACAACTAATCCTCACGATCGTCTACTTATAACCCGAATTTCGGTGTGTAATCTCCCGAAAGCGAATTAGCATGGGTATTCATCCCGGAATGTCAATCACATCTCGACGATCCGGGGACGGCGATCGGGCGAGGGTTTCGACGGGCGTCGAATGGCCTCGTCCCACGAGCCTCACCTGCTCCGTCGACCCCACCCGCTTCGTTCGAACTGGTGGACCCACTGGTCCGGTCGTCGAAGTCGTCCGTGACGGGACCCGTCGCCGAAGTCATCCGTAACGGACTCCCCAGTCATGGTCATCCGCGACGGGAACTGGTTTGTGTGTGAGCGATCAACCGTTCGTATGGACGCGACCGTCACCGTGGCCGCCGTCGAGGAGGTCGGACCCGACACCGTTTCGATCACCTTCGAATCCCCGGCGGGGTTCGAGGCCGAACCCGGACAGTTCCTCAAGCTCACCGGCGTCGTCGACGGCGAGGAGTACTCGCGGTTCTACACGCTCTCCTCGCCGGACGTCGAGTCGACCTTCGAGACGACCGTCGCCATCGATCCCGATGAGGGCGGTCCCTTCTCCGAACACCTCGCGTCCCTCTCGCCGGGTGACGAACTCGAGATCGAGGGTCCCTTCGGGAGCGACTACTACGAGGACGAACCGCGGGTCGTCGTTCTCGCCGGCGGTCCGGGGATCGGCCCCGCGGTCGGCATCGCCGAGCGCGCGACGGCGGACGGCAACGAGGTCGCCATCGTCTACCGCGACGCGACGCCGGCCCACCGCGATCGGCTTGATGCACTTCGCGAGCGCGGCGCGACCGTTCACCTCCTCGAGGACGACGCGGCCGAACTGGCCCCGAGCGTCGCCGACGTCGTGACCGGCGCCGACGGCGAACAGGTGTTCGTTTACGGGTTCGCGGACTTCCTCGAGGAGGCGACCGCCGCCCTCGAGGCGGCCGGAGCGGACCGCGACGCCGCGAAGATCGAGAACTTCGGGTAGGGTGTCGGCTCCCTAACCCCCCGACGCAGTCGTCGGATTTCGACGGCGATCGCGGGAAGTACCATACGTTTATAGCCGGCGATGTTAATCATCGATCGTAATGTCTGGTACGGACGAGGAAGCCGAACTTGAAGCACGACTCGCGGACCAGGACGTCTTCGAGCCCCCGGAGGCGTTCTCACGGCAGGCGAACGTGACCGATTCGGACATCTACGAGGAGTTCGAGGAGAACTGGCCGGACTGTTGGGAGGCGGCGGCCGACCTCCTCGAGTGGGAGTCCTCCTACGACCGCGTGCTCGACGACGACGACCCGCCCTTTTTCGAGTGGTTCACCGGCGGCGAGTTGAACGCGTCCGCGAACTGCCTCGACCGTCACCTCGCCGACCGCGGCGATGAGGCCGCCATCGAGTGGGTCGGCGAACCGGTCGACGAGGAGAACAGGACCTACACCTACGCGGAACTCCACCGCGAGGTGAACGAGGCGGCGGCGGCCCTGCGCGATCTCGGCGTCGAGGAGGACGACGTCGTCACGATGTACATGCCGATGATCCCGGAGCTGCCGGTCATGATGCTCGCGTGCGCGCGAATCGGCGCGCCCCACAGCGTCGTCTTCGCCGGCTTCTCCGCGGACGCGCTCGCGACGCGCATGAACTCCGCCGACTCCGAGTACCTGATCACCTGCGACGGCTACTACCGCCGCGGCGATCCCCTCGACCACCTCTCGAAGGCCAACGAGGGCCTGGCTGGCGTCGACTCGGAGACGACCACCGTGGTCGTCGACCGCCTCGGGCCCAACGGTGACGACTTCGGCCACGACCTCGGCAACGATCAGGTCGACTACGGCGACCTCCTGGCCGACCACGAGGGCGCCGAGGTGGACCCGGTCACCCGGGACGCCGAGGACATGCTGTTTTTGATGTACACCTCCGGCACCACGGGCAAGCCCAAGGGCGTCAAACACACCACCGGCGGCTACCTCGCGTGGGCGAGCTGGACCTCCCAGGCCGTCCTCGACGTCAAGCCCGAGGACACCTACTTCTGTTCTGCCGACATCGGCTGGATCACCGGCCACTCCTACATCGTCTACGGCCCCCTCGCGCTCGGCACGACGACCATGATGTACGAGGGGACCCCGGACCACCCCGACCGCGACCGGCTCTGGGAGATCATCGAGGAGCACGAGGCCACCCAGCTGTACACCGCGCCGACGGCGATCCGCGCGTTCATGAAGTGGGGCGCGGAGTACCCCGACGCACACGACCTCTCGAGCCTCCGACTGCTCGGGACCGTCGGCGAGCCCATCAACCCGCGCGCGTGGAAGTGGTACTACAAGCACATCGGCGACGAGGACTGTCCCATCGTCGACACCTGGTGGCAGACCGAGACCGGCGGCATGATGATCACGACCCTGCCCGGGATCGCCGACATGAAGCCCGGATCCGCCGGCCCGCCGCTGCCCGGCGTCGACGTCCGGATCGTGGACACGGCCGGCGAGGAGATCGGCGCCGGCGAGGCCGGCTACCTCACGGTCCAGAAGCCGTGGCCCGGCATGCTTCGCACCCTCTACAACAACGACGAGCGCTACATCGAGGAGTACTGGGCGGAGTACTCCGACGTCGACAGCGACGACCCCGACGACTGGGTCTACTTCCCCGAGGACGGCGCCAAGATCGACGACGACGGCTACATCACCGTGCTCGGCCGCGTCGACGACGTGATCAACGTCTCCGGCCACCGGCTCGGAACGATGGAGATCGAGTCCGCGATCGTCGGCGTCGAGGGCGTCGCGGAGGCCGCCGTCGTCGGCGGCGACCACGAGATCAAAGGCGAGGCGGTCTACGCCTACGTCATCACCGAGGAGGGCTACGAGGAGACCGACGAGCTTCGCGACCGGATCGTCGCCGGCGTCGAGGACGCCATCGGCCCGATCGCGCGACCCGAGCAGGTCGTCTTCACGCCCGAGCTCCCGAAGACGCGCTCCGGAAAGATCATGCGCCGCCTCCTCGAGAACATCGCGAACGAGGAGGAACTCGGCAACACGAGCACGCTCCGCAACCCCGAAGTCGTCGCCGACATCCAGGAATCCGTTCAGGGCGACTGACTCGGCGGCTCGACCGCTCTTCCGATCCGTCGACCGCTCTTCCGATCCGTCGACCGCTCTTCCGATCCGTCGACCGCTCTTCCGATCCGTCGACCGCTCTTCCGATCCGTCGACCGCTCTTCCGATCCGTCGACCGAATTTTGACTGTTCGAGACGCTACCCTGCCGCTCTACGTGCTCACCACTTCGAGGAGGTTCCCGTCGGGGTCCTCGAAGAAGATGATCCGCGATCCGCTCTGGGTCCGTTGCGGCTCCGCGATCGGCGCGGCCGACTCCGGAAGCGACTCGTAGAAGGCGTCGATGTCGTCGACCTCGAAGCCGGCGTGTTTCGATCCGAGCTGGTTGACCGTCTCGGCTCGCACGGCCTCGCCGGCCGGCTCGTACTCGACCAGCTCGATGCGCGCCCCGCCCGCATCCAGGTGGGCGAACTTCGCCGTCACGTCCTCGACGCCGATCGCGGTCGCGATCCCCTCTCCGTCGAGGGTGAACTCCGCGGCCACCTCCAGCCCGAGCGTGTCCCGGTAGAAGGCGAGCGATTCCTTGAGGTCCTCGACGATCAGTCCGAAGTGGTGGGCCTGTAGTTCGACCATGTCGGTGGTCTCGTCGGACGGGAGTTAAACCCCGTCGATGGGATGTCGACGTCGGACGGCGATGGTGGTGACGTTTCCTCCGAGCGGATCGGCTACGACGATCGTTGCAACTCACGGATGGTTCGCCAGAGTAGTAGTCCCGGGCGGATTCGAACCGCCGTCCTGGGCTCCAAAGGCCCAGATGATTGGCCAGCTACACCACGGGACTTCCAGTTCGTAGCGAGGCACGTGCCCCTTGTGAGTATTTCGTTTCGATCGGAATCCCTGGGACGTCGTCGCTCCGTGGTCGACGGCTCGTGGCGCCGTCGTCAGTCCGCGCCCTCGAAGGCCGCCTCCAGACAGCTGCAGGCGTCGGCCTCCGGGTCGAAGCAGTCGGGACACTCCGGCTTGCGGTCGATGATCGTATCGAGGCGGTCGGCGACGGTGTCGTCGATCACGGCCTCAAGTTCGCGGGCCTCCGCGCGGAAGTCCTCGACGGCGAGGACGTTCGCGAGGAACCGCTCGATGATGCAGTAGGTCTGTAACGCGTCCCTGGCGCGGACGATCCCGTCCTCGGAGAGCTGTACGCCCTTGTACTTCTCGTGGTCGGCGAGCCCCCGGGACTCGAGTTTGCCGATCATCTCGTTGGCGCTCGCGGGGCTCACGTCGAGCGCGTCCGCGATCGACCCCGTCGAGGCCGGTCCGTCCTCCTGTCTCTGGATCAGGTAGATCGTCTTGAGGTACTGGTCTGCGGTGTTCACGGCTGGTCCTCCTCGATCGTCTCCGTCGGTCGGTCGTGGGCTCCCCTCATCGTTCCTCCATGATCTCGGTTACGGCCTCGACGCCCTCGGCCTCCTCCTCGCGGATCGCCGACAGCGTCTCTACAAGCTCCTCGCGGTCGATGGCGAACGTCGCGTCCGACGCCTCGATCGCCTCGATGAGGTCGTCGTAGAACTTGTAGGCCGTCTCCTCGTTGCACAACGCGTCGTACAACACGCCGTCGAAGTCCTCGGGCTGGGTCCGGCCGTACCGGGCCTCGACGAGCCCCTCGATCTCCTCGAAGGGCACGCTCTCGACGTCGAGCCCCTCGATGAGCGCCTCGAGACGCTCGCGGTGTTCGGCCGACTCCTCGGCGGCGTGCTCGAGCAGCTCCTCGATCTCCTCGTCGAGTTCAGCGTCGAGGCTGCGGTAGTGGTGGTACGCGCGCGCCTCGACGACCTCCTCCAGAACGATTCCGATCTGTAGGAGGCGAGCGAGCTGGTCGTCGGAGGCGATTCGACTTCCGACGCTCATCGAACACCCCCGATCGGCGATACCGGTCGCATACACGGTTCTCCGTGGGTGATCGACTTAAGGAGTTCCCCTCGAAGACGGACCGGCCGTCGAGAAAACGTCCCGCCCGCGATCGTGGGCGGTCTCCGATGGCCGGCCTCGGGTCGCCGGCCAGTTCGATCGTCGGCTACTCCAGTCGCGCCTGGACGAGTTCCTCGAGGTCGTCGCGGAACTCGTCGACCGCGATCTCCTCGAGGACCGGCACGAAGAAGCCCTCGACGAGCATGTTCCGGGCAGTGTTCGGGCCGATGGAGCGGCTCTCCATGTAGAACAGCTCCTCGGCGTCGACCTGTCCGACGGTGGCGGAATGGGACGCCTCCGTGTCGTGGTTGTGGATGATCAGCTTCGGCGACGCGTCGGCCTCGGCGTCGTCCGAGAGCATCAGCGTGTTCTCACGCTGGTAGCTCGAGGTGTTCCAGGCGTCCTCGCCGACGTCCTGGACGCCCTCGTAGACGGACCGTGCGACGTCGTCGAGCACGCCGCGGGTGACGAGGTCGGCGGTCGTGTTCTCGGCCTGGTGCCACACGCGGGCGTTGATGTCGAAGTGCTGGTCGTCGTGGCCGAAGAACGCGCCGACGATCTGGCTCTCGGACCCGTCGCCCGAGAGGTCGGTCTCGATGTCCGAGCGCGTGAGCCGGGAGCCGAGGTTCCCCTCGATCCAGTTGATCGTGGCGTAGGTGTCGGCGTCCCCGCGTTTGAGCGAGTAGGTATAGGTCTCCTCGTCGAGGTTCTGCAGCGAGCCGAACTGGACGTGGGAGTTCTCGCCGGCCGCGACCTCCACGAGGTTCGAGAAGTACCGCTCGCCCTCGAGGGAGTCGCCCGTCTCGATGCTCTCGAGGATCGTGACGGAGGACGACTCCTCCGTGACGACGAGCGTCTGGCTGAACAGCGAGCGGGAGTTCATCTCCGCGCGCACCGTCACGTCCTCGGCGGCGACGCCCTCGGGCACGTAGACGAACGTTCCCGTGGTGAAGAGCGCGACCGAGAGGGCCGTGAGGTAGTTCTCCTGCGGGTCGAGCACGGATCCGAAGTTCGCCTCGATGACGTCTCCGTACTCCTCGAACGCCTCCGTGAACGGCAGTACGACGGCGCCCTCGTCGCCCTCGCGCTCCGTCACGTCGGCCTGATCGAGGGGGTCGACGAGCGACTCGAACTCGAGCGCCTCCAGGTTCGTCCAGCGACGGCCGGGCGTCTGGATGACGTCGGGGAGATCGAGTCCCTCGAGCGCCGCGAGCGCCTCGAGGCGGATCTCGAGGAGCCACTCCGGCTCGTCGCGCTCCTCGGCGATCCGTCGAACCGTGTCCTCCGAGAGGGAGGCGGGAAGCTGCGCGCTCATTATCCCAGGCTCCCCTCCATCTCCAGTTCGACGAGTCGATTCAACTCGACGGCGTACTCGATGGGCAACTCCTCCGTGATCGGCTCGATGAAGCCCGAGACGATCATCTGCTTGGCGTCGTCGTCGTCGAGGCCGCGCGACTGGAGGTAGAAGATGTCCTCGTCGCCGATCTTCCCGACGGTCGCCTCGTGGGCGACGTCGACCTTCGATTCGTTGATCTCCATGTACGGCATGGTGTCGGAGGTCGACTCGTTGTCGAACATCAACGCGTCACACTCGACGGCGGTCGAGGAGTTCTCGGCGCCGTCGGCGATGTGGACGAGCCCGCGGTAGTTCGTGCGGCCGCCGTCCTTGGCGATCGACTTCGACTCGATGGTCGACTTCGTGTTCGGCGCGTTGTGGTACACCTTCGCGCCGGTGTCGATGTCCTGGCCCTCGCCCGCGAAGGCGATGGTGATGTGGTTGTCGGAGGCGCCGCGACCCTTGAGGATCGTCGACGGGTACAGCATGGTGGCCTTCGAGCCCATCGAGCCCGAGATCCACTCCATGCGGCCGTTCTCCTCGACGATTGCGCGCTTCGTGTTGAGGTTGTACGTGTTCTTCGACCAGTTCTGGACGGTCGAGTACTGGACGTGGGCGTCCTCGCCGACGAACACCTCGACGCCGCCGGAGTGGAGGTTGAACGCCGAGTACTTCGGCGCCGAACAGCCCTCGATGTAGTGGACCTCCGAGCCCTCCTCGGCGATGATGAGCGTGTGCTCGAACTGGCCCATCCCCTCGGAGTTCATCCGGAAGTACGCCTGGACGGGCATGTCGACGGTCGTGTCCTCGGGCACGTAGACGAACGAGCCGCCCGACCAGATCGCGCCGTGGAGCGCGGCGAACTTGTTGTCGCTCGGGGGGACACACTTCGTCATGAAGTAGTCGCGAACGAGGTCCTCGTGCTCCTGGACGGCCTCGTCCATGTTGCAGAAGATGACCCCCTTGTCCTCCCACTTCTCGCGCATGTTCTGGTAGACGACCTCCGATTCGTACTGCGCGCCGACGCCGGAGAGCGCGTTCTTTTCGGCCTCCGGAATGCCGAGCTTGTCGAAGGTGTCCTTGATCTCGTCCGGGAGCTCCGTCCAGTCGTCGACGCCCGCCCGCGTCTCCACGTCCGGGCGGATGTACGGGACGATCTCGTCGACGTCGACCTCCGAGAGGTCGGGCTGGCCGGGCCAGTCAGTCGGCATCGGCATCTCCTGGAACTGCTCGAGCGCGCGGAGGCGCCGCTGCAGCATCCACTCCGGTTCGTCCTTGTCCTCCGAGATGAGGCGGATGGTCTCCTCGGTGAGGCCCTTGTCCGCCTGGAACGCCGACTTCTGTTCCTTCTTGAACTCGAAGCGGGCTTCGGTGTCCGTGTCTTGTAGATCTTCTGAACTCATTGTTCGTTGGTTACGTCTCCGAACGTATATGTGTGCGTGTAATCACGGATCGTTACGCGGTCTCGTAGACTTCCTCGCGGACCCAGTCGTACCCCTCGTCCTCGAGCTCGTTCGCGAGCTCGGGACCGCCGCTTTTGGCGATCTCGCCGTCGAGCATCACGTGGACGTGATCGGGCTCGACGTACTCGAGGATGCGCTGGTAGTGCGTGATCTGGAGGACGCCCGTTCCCTGCTCGTCCCGGAGGGCGTTGATTCCCTCGGAGACGTCCTGGAGCCGGTCGATGTCCAGTCCCGAGTCGATCTCGTCGAGAACCGCGATCGCGGGCTCGAGCAGGGCGGCCTGAAGCACCTCGTTTTGCTTCTTCTCGCCGCCGGAGAAGCCGGCGTTGAGGTACCGCTGCATGAACTTCTCGTCCATGTCGAGGAGATCCATCTTCTCTTTGAGAAGCTGCTGGAACTCGGCGACGCCGATCTCGCCCTCGTCGGTCGGGCCCTCCATCGGGGAGCTGTCGTAGCCCGACTCATCGTCGTCGTCGGCCTCTGCCTCCTCGTCTTCGTCCTCGAAGAGCTCCTCGCGCTCGTCGTGTTTCGCGTTGAGCGCCTGCCGCAGGAAGCTCGTCATCGTGACGCCCTCGATCTCCGCCGGGTACTGGAACCCGAGGAAGATGCCGAGCGCGGCGCGTTCGTTCGGCTCCAGATCGAGGAGGTTCCAGCTGTAGTCCTCCTCCTCGAGGTCGGCGTCGACGTCGGCGAGGTCCTCCTCCTCGAGGTGGAGGAGGATCTCGCCTTGGGTCACCTCGTAGGCCGGGTGACCGGCGATGACCTTCGCGGTCGTCGACTTTCCGGATCCGTTCGGTCCCATCAGCGCGTGGATCTCCCCGGAGGAGACCTCCAGGTCGACGCCACGGAGGATGTGTTCTCCGTCCTCTTCGGCCACTTCGGCGTGGAGGTCGTTGATCTCGAGAGTTGCCATGAGTGTGATTCCTCGTGTGCGGATAGTGGTCGCTACCGCGGTTAATGGTTACGGATTCACCCGTGCAAACGACTCTCAACGGAAAAATTTCTTTCCGAAACGGAAAACGAGGGCGATGGGGGAGGGAAAGCGGTCCCGCTCCGCCGGTTACATGTACTGGCCGAGTCCGCTCTGTTCCTGGCCGGTCTTGACCTCGTCCCAGCTCATCCCGAGCGCCTCGATCACTCGCGAGATGGGCCCCTTCAGCGTCTTCTCGAGCATCTTCTCCCAGTCGATCCGGAACTCCTCCGGAATCTCGTCGGCGTACTCATAGCAGATCACGTCCGGGTCCCGCTTGAACTCGCCGTAGAGGGGATCGGTGTGGGGATCGAGTCCGCGCTCCTCCTCCATGCGCCGCCAGAAGTCGGGGTGGACCTTCTCGAGGTAGAGCCGCTTCGGCTTCGATCCCCGATCGAAGTTGGTCCCCAACATGAGGTTGGCGTACTTCGCGCCGCGGACCTGTGCCGTGTCCGTCTCGTAGGCGTCGAGGCGCTTTCCGATCCCCCCCGGAATGCCGATCTCCTCGAGGTCGACCTCGCCGGAGAGGAAGTCGTCGATGACGTCCGAGAGGTACGACTTCACCTCCTCCATGTCGTCGTCGATGTCGTCCCCCGTCACGATCGTCTCGATGACGCGCTTTTGGACCTCCTTCGTGATCGGCGCGATGTCCGACCGCTTGTACTCGAAGCCGGTGATGTCGATGTCGTCGACGTCCTTGCCCTCCTTCCAGACGATGTGGCCCGCATAGCGCTTCTTGCGGCCCGCCTGGAAGAAGCGACGGTACAGCTTCTCGAACTCGATCTGGAAGCGGTGCATCTCGGCGTTCAGCTCCTGGCGCGCGAAGTCGTCGTACCGCCCGTTGATGTGGTCCTCGATCGAGAACGACTGCTCGATGGCGGACTCGACTCCCGTGTCTTGTCCAAGTTCCAACATGACGGAATCCGTATCTCCATATACCACTTCATTGTCAATTTCGGCCGCCGCCTGCTCGGTAAACGAGATCACCTCGCGTCCCGTCGCCGTGACGGCGGCTGCGCCTTCCTTGTCGTAGAGCCGGAATCGATCCCACCCCGTCACGCCGTACAGCGACTGGCCGACGAACTGGAACGTCCCGTTTCGCCCGGCGAGAAGCGTGTGGTTGTCCGCGACGGTGACGCAGTACACGCCCTCCTCGGCACGGCTCGTCGATCCGCTCCGGTGCATTCGAAGCGTGTTTTTGCCGTTCTCGGTCGCGTAGATGCGCCACGAACCGCTGTCGTGTCCGTAGTTCGCCGTGATTCCCAGGTGGGCACAGAGCCTGAGCACGTCGTCTCGAAGCCGTTCGCTCGAGGTCGTATAGCGCCACGAGCCGGGTTGGCGATCGCCGTCGCCGTCGATGAGCGTCTCGAGGAACCGTCTCTTCTGCTCCGCGCTCGCCCCGAAGATGAACTCGGGGATCCGCTTTTCGAAGCTTCCCGCACCACACGCGTCCTCCAGGTACCTTCCGAGCAGTTTCGAGGTGAACTGATAGCTCCGGTCGTCGACGTAGTAGTCGAATCCGAGATCGTCGAGGGTCCCCCCGATCGTGGCGTGCGTGTCACAGCCACCGCCGTCAGTGATCGGGGCAACTGTCGGATCGTCGCGTGCTGTCTGTGCGATCTGGATCGACGTCGCGACCCCGCGAACGGCGTCGCCGAATCGCTTCTCCTCCGACGTGTACACGCTGCCCTCCGTGATGTACCAGGCGAGCAGCGCGAGGAAGTCGTCTCCGTCGTAGGTTCGTGGGATCCACTTTCGGCCGGATTCGCGGTGAATGAAGCTCGTCTCACAGACCGACTCGACGTACTCGCGGTGTTCCTCGAACTCCTCGGCGGTGAACACGTAGCCGGTTTGCCCGACGTCCGCGTTCGGGACGCGCCGCGGCGTCCAGCCGAGCTCGGCGGTGAACGTGTGGCCGTGGACCTCGGGGCGAACCCACACCTCGTATTCCCCGTCGACGAGTCTCGTGAGATCGACCTCCTCGATCGGCTCGCCGTCCGGCCCGTCCCAGCCGTGGGGGAGCTCGTAGTTCGTCGCGCCATCGAGATCGCCGGCCTCGATGAACCGATACTCCTCCTCGGTGATCCCGTTCGTCTCGTTCTTGCGAACGAGCATTCGGTGGTTCGGCGTCACGCTTAGGTCGATCTTCGAGGTCTCCATGTTCACGAGCTGGCCGCGGTACTCGGGGTACGCGTGCGTCTCCGTGACCGGCTTGACCTCCATCCGCATCGTGTCCGGATCGAGGGAGTAGACGTCGTCACCGATCTCGAGGTCCGTGATCGGCCGGACGCCATCCGGCGTGAGGACGTCGGTGTCCGGCGTGAAGCAGTTCATGATAACCTTGACAGCTGCCTGCTGTCGGTCGTACTGCTGGTACGGTTGGGTCCCCGGATCGTGGTCGTTGCGCAGCTCCTTTTTCCGTTCGCGCTCGGTGAGCAGTTCGTCCACCATCTCGCGCATGATGCCGTCCGGCTCCTTGCGGAAGTGGGTCCCGTTCGGCGCGACGTACGTCTCCTCGTCGTACTCGTCTGGATCCACCTTCGTCTCCGGGCCGGCGTTGATCGTCACCATGCACATCGGATAGAGCGATTTCAAGTCCAGGACGGTCACCATCTCCTTCACGCCGGAGATCGGATCGAAGACGGCCCCGCCCTCGAACTCCTCGGACTCCTGTTGGCCCTTCGTCGGGAGCGCGAACTTCCCGTGGGCCTTCTGGAGGACGTAGACGTCGACCGCGTCGCCGGGCGTCGGCGCGTCCTCGAGCTTGCAGCCGACGAACTTCTTCACCTCGTTCCAGAAGTCGATCAGGTTCTGCTTGCGGTCGATCTCCACGCACAACTCGACGTCGCGCAGGTTGTACTCGAGCAGGCGTTCGGGGTCCTGTTCCCACAGATCCCCGATGTCGCCGGCGTAGCGCTCCTTGCCGACGTCGAGTTCCGTCTCGCCGACGGCGTCGAGCCGGTAGGACTCGAGCTCGGTGAACTGCGTGCGCTTGTAGGCGTAAAGCAGGTCGAAGACGACCCGCCCCTTGACGTCCGGACCGCCCCATCCCGACCGCCACACCTCGCCGATCCGCGAGAGGCGATCGACGGAGAGGTCGCGATCGGTCCGCGAGTCGAGCCGCTCGAGGCGATCCAGGAGGTAGGGCGCATCGAAGTCCTCGAAGTTCCACCCGCAGGTGACGTCGGGATCGGTATCGACGATGTAGTCGATGAACGCCTCCAGCATCGCCTCCTCGGTCTCGAAGGACTCGACGCGGACGGCGAGGTCCCCGTCGTCGATCCCCTCGTACCCCGGCAGGTCCTCCGGCGGCGATACTTCGCCTTCGGGCGCATCGTAGAGCCAGACGACGTACTCGTCGTCGTAGGAGTCGTGGCTCGTCAGACAGACGATCGGCTCCTCGCCGTCCTCGGGAAACCCGCGTCGGTCGTCGACCTCGATGTCGAAGGTGTTCACCCGGATGTCGGCCTCGACGTCGGCCGGCTCGAGGTGCTCCTCGCCGACCTGCAGCCGCTCGTCGTCGAGCCGCCGTTCCTCGATGCGGATCCCGCCGGCGATGCCGTTGTCGATCAGGAAGCGATTGGGAAACAGGATGTCGGCCTCGAAGGTGGTCTCGAAGTCGTCGCGGATGTTCCCGACGTCCCGCGGCGTTCGGGCGACGATCCGCGTGAGCGGCTCCCCGCGGATGCTCTCGTAGGGTTCGCCCTCGGCGTCGGTCTCGCGTGTCCCGATCACCACGTCGTACTCGTCGGCCGGATCGCGGTCCAGGTCGGCCGTCGGCACGTAGAAGTACGGCTCGACGCCCAACACCCGAACGTGCTCGGCGACGTCCTCGCCGTTCGGGTTCGGTCGGCGTCCGAAGACGTGCACCACCGGGTACTCGTCCGTTCCCCGCCCCTCGACCGCGTAGTCCACCTGCGTCACGGCCAGTTCGATCGTCCCCTCCGAGTCCGGGAACCGCGTCTCGTCGACGTCTATCACGTCGTGGACGTGGCCGCCGCTGCCGCCGGCGACCGCGCGCGCCTCCTCCCGGACGACGTCCGCGGACCGCCCGTCCGTCGATGGATCGGCCGCGGAATCGTCCTCGGCGGAGAACTCGGAGAGCCCGGTCTGCGTCATGGGCTCCCTTCGGGTTACCCCCTAAAAAGAGCGCCCATTCGCCGGGTGCGACCGGGCGTCGAACCGTCCGGGGCCGGCGGATATCGTCCCGACGGAAAGACATTTACCGTGGTACGACATACCACGGTTCATGACGTCTGATGCCCACGCGAACGGTACGCAGCGTTCGGACGCCCGAACCGCTCGAGCGGCCGCGATCGACGTCGAAGCCTACGAGGACGGCGACAGCGTCGTCCTCTTCGATGCCGACAATCCGCTCGCGTGGGTCGAGGCCAGCCGGTCGGTCCGGCTCAGCGACGCCGCCTAATCGGCCGTTTTCGATTCGATCGGTCGTCGTCGCGGTCTCGCGGTCGTCGCGTCGACTTTACGGGACTCGACATCACGCCGACCACACCGGAACCCATTTTTCGCGCGCGCTCCAACGACGAGCCGTGATTCCCCTCGAGGACGCCGACCGCGACGACGGCGACGAGGGGAGCGGCGAGTTCGCCTTCGACGAACCCAGCCCGACGGAAGTCGATCTCGCCCCCAAAGCGCCCTCCGTTTCGAACCCGGCCGACCGGTTCTCGGAGCCGACCGGTGATCTGGGCGATCCCGGCGATCTGGACCCGCGAACCCACCGGACGTTCGTGATCTGCGTGCTCTACTCGAACGCCGCCCTGTTCGGGGTCAGCCTCGGAGTCATGATCTGGTACTTCCGGGGCCGTCTCCGCGTCGGGGCGGCCGTCGCCGTTCTCGGTCTCCTCGCCGGGATCCGAACGTATCAACACTACCGGTCCTGGCAGCAGTACCGCCGCGAGCGCGACGCGGAGGAGAGCCCATGAGGACCGTTCGCGACGAATCCGGACGCCGGTACCTCCTCGTGAAGCGTTCGAGCGACTCGAGTCTCGTCCGCGACCCACACACCGGCGAGCAGCGGTACCTCCCGACCGCGGAGCTGGAACCGGTCGACGGGGCGTCGCTCCTCGAGACGGCCGCGACCGCCGTCGATCCGGACGTTCGCCGGCTGATCACCGCGGTTCACGGCGAGCGTGGGCTGGGCGTGCTCGTCGAACTCGTCGATCGGGGTCCGATGTCGGTCCTCGAGCTGCTCGACGTCGACACGCTTTGTGAGTCGGACCTACACGGACTCCTCGCCGAGTTCCGCGCGGCCGGACTGATCGCGGAGGTCGAAGTCGACGGACAGCGGGGATACGACGCCACCGACGCCTGCGAGCGTGCCGTTTCGCGCCTGCGGGAATCCGGCTCGGAGTGAGCGGTGAGATCGCTCCCCGTCCTCTGAGCGAGCGGTGACGTTGCGCTCCGTCGTCCGACGACGTTCGGGAGACGTCCCCGCTCCCGTCGGCGGTCAGTCTCCGGACTCGATCGGGGTCGCTCCGGCGACGCCCGGTTCCGCTCTCGTGACCGTCGATCGGTTCGTCCGCGGGTCCTTCTCGACCGACAGGAGGTCGTCGGCCGCGCCGATCAGCTCCTCGTCGTGGCTCACGATCACGATCTGTCTGACGCCGAACTTGCGCATCTCCTCGACCAGGTCGACGAGCCTGGCGACGTGGCCGGTGTCCAGAAACACCGTCGGCTCGTCCAGGATGAGCGGCGGGGTCGGGGCCGCTCCCTCGATCCCCTCCGCGAGCAGCCGATAGATCCCACACCGCAACGAGAGGTTGAAGAGCGCCCGCTCGCCGCCGGAGAGCTGCTCGGGCTCGAGCGCCTCCCCGTCCTTTTGGTACACGGTGAGATCGTAGTCGCCGTCGAGTTCGATGTGCGAGTAGGCGTCGTTCCCGTAGACCAGATCGAACGTCTCGTTGACCATCCGCTCGAGCGTCCGAACGTTCCGCTGGCGCAGCTCCGTGCGCAACTCGCCGTACATCGACTCGAGGTCGCTCGTCTCCTCGTGAACCGACTCGAGAGCGGCGACAGTCTCCGCGAGGTCCTCCCGCTCCGAGCGAAGCGTCTCGAGCGTCCGGATCTCCCCCTTCACGCCGCCGATCCGGCTCTGCAACTCGTCTCGCCGCTCGCCCAATCGATCGAGTTCCTCGGCGACGTTCTCGAGGTACTCCGCCGCGTTCCGCTTGCGCTCCCGGGCCGACTCGATCGCGTCCTCGTCGACCGCCTCGCGCAACTCGTCGCGGCGCTCGCGTTTTTCGGCCAGCCGCTCGCGTCGTTCGTCGTTGAGTTCCGCCAGCGTCTCGCGGCGCTCGCGGAGACGTTCGATCTCCGTCTCGAGGTCGTCGATCCGGTCGAGGCGGTCGTCGATCGCGTTCAACCCCTCGCGAATCTCGTCGATCTCCGCCAGTTGCTCCTCGAGCGTCTCGACGCGCGCGTTCGCCTCCGCGGCCGCCTCCCGCTTTTCGGCGGCGATCTCCCGGGTCGATTCCGCCTCCGAACGGAGCTCCGCTGCCCTCTCACGCCGTTTCTCCGCCTCCTCGCGTTTCCGATCCGCCTCCTCGCGCGTCTCCGCGATCCGCTCTTCGAGCAGCTCCCGCGTCGTCTCGATCTCCGCCAATCGCTCCTCCGCCTCGACGAGATCCTCGACCGCCCCGATCTCCTCGTCCAGCGAGCCGACGCTCTCTTTCGCCTCCTCGAGCGACGACTCGAGTTCGTCCACCCGCTCGCGGCGATCGTCGATCGCGTCCACGTGCGGCGACTCCTCGACCGGCTGTCCACACTCCGGACACTTGCCCGCCTCGAGCAGGTCCTCGGCCTCCTCCAGACGTTCCCGTGCGTTCCGCAGCTCCGTCTCGAGTTCGGCGACCCGCTCGCGGACGTCGCCTCGCCGCTCCCGCAACTCCTCGAGCCGCGTCGCCGCATCCCCCCGATCGAGATCGCTCGTCTCGAACGCGTCGGCCAGATTCCCCGCCTCCTCGTCCAACTCCGCGAGACGCGACTCGCGTTCTTCCACCTCGGCGCCCGCCTCCTCGGCGCGCTCGCTCGCGCGTTCCGCCTCGGATTCGGCCTCGCTCGCTCGCTCGGCCAGGTCCTCGGCCTTCGTCTCGAGGTTGTTCGCCTGGTTCTCGAAGCCCGTCGCGGCGGTGACCGCCTCCTCGCGTTCCCCGCGAAGCGTCGATTCGCGCTCCTCGAGCTCCTCCCGCCGTGCCTCCACCGCCTCGGCGTCGACTCCGATGGCCCCCGTGTCGGCTCCTTCGATATCCGCGTCCGCCGCTCGTTCGTCGATCTCGTCCTCGAGCGTCTCGATCCGTTCTCGCGCCTCGGCGATCTCCTCGCGGCGCGTCTCCCGTTCGGATTCGGCCTCCCGGATGGTCCCCTCGAGCTCCTCGAGGTCACCCTCGATCTCCGCCAGCCGATCGCGCTTCTCCTCGTGTTCCTCGAGGAGCCGTTCGGCCTCCTCGCGGGTCGTCTCCGCCTGCTCGCGCTGGGTCTCGTAGTGGTCGATCTCCTCGTCGACGTCGCCGAGTTCACTTTCGAGTTCGTTGAGCGTCGCGTGGAGATCCTTCCCCTCGAGTCGCTCGATCCGCTCCTCACGTTCATCGAGGATCGCCCGTTTGGCGTTCAACACGTCCTCGACGCCGAGGCGTGCATCCCCGGCCCGCTCGCGGTACTCCTCGAGCACGCCGAGCTGGAGGAGGTCGTCGATCGTGTCCTGGCGCTCGCTCGGGCTGGCGTTGATCAGCTTGTTCACCTCGCCCTGGCGGACGTACGCGCAGTTGAGGAACGCCTCGGCGTCCATCCGCAACAGCTCGGTGACGAACCGACGGACCGCCCGCGCACCGTCGCGCGTCGTCCCGTCGTCGCCCTCGAGGGTACACTGGTGGTCGGTTCGGTCCCCGTACTCGCGCAGTCGGCGTTCGATCCGGTAGCTCACGCCCTCGTGGACGAATCCCAGCTCGACGAGCGTCTCCTCCTCCCCGTTCGTGACCACGTCCTCCAGGGTCCCCTCGAGCGCGCGCGACCCGTACAGCGCGAAGAAACACGCCTCGAGCAGCGACGACTTCCCGCTGCCGTTGACGCCGTGGATGACGGTGACGCCGTCCGAAAGCGACACCGCCGCGTCCCCGTAGGGCTTGAAGTTCTCGAGGCGAACCTCCTCGAACCTCATCGGAAGTCCTCCATCGAGACCTGGCCGTCGGTTTCAGCGACCGTCTCCTCCGCCGTGTCGTCGTCCGCGGCGTCGGGATCGTTTGACGTCGCGCCGTCAACATCGCTGGGGGCCGCGTCGCCGGGATCGCTGGAGTCGTTCCCTCCTCCTGCATCACCGGAGCCGTTCGATCGCTGCGTCTCCTCGACATCGGTCTGCAGATCCCCCTCCTCCAGACGTTTCTCGAGGCGATCCTTCACGGTCTCGCGGACGTTGCTGTCGGCGATCTTGCTCGCCCGTATCGTCTCGTCGACGTCGAGTGCGGCCGTCGAGAGCCCCATCGACTCGATCCGCTCTCTGACCGCCTCGTCGGGGTCCGCGAAGCTCACCTCCAGATCGGCCTCCGCGTCGATCTCGCGTCGGTCCGTGACGCGGGCGATGAGCGCGCCCCGGTTGCTCGCGACCTCCTCGACGGCGGCGGGCGTGACCGGCTCGCCGTCGCCGTCTATCTCGATGATCGCCACCGCGTCCTCGAGGTCGTGTTCGCGGACGCGCTCTTCGACCCTGGCCGTTCCCTCGTCCTCCCGGAGATCGATCTCGATGAACTCGAACGGGCGCGTCTCGATGGACCGACGCCGGATGTCCACGTCCGAGTCCTTCCCGTCGACCGCCTCGCCGAAGGCGATCAGATTGTATCCGCGCCCCTCCCGTTCGCTCGTGCTCGCCCGCTCCGTCGAGCCGGGGTAGGTCACCCACGTCTCACGGACCCGCGTGCGTCCCGGCTCGTGGTTGTCGCCGAGCAGCAGCGCGTCGAAGCGAACTGAGCTCTCCTCGATGACCGTCTCCGTCTCCCAGTTCGCGTACGCGAACGGTTCGAACAGCCCGTGGGCGACGAGCGCGGCGTGAGAGGCGTCGTGCGGCGAGAAGTCGTATTCGAGTTCCGATCGTCTCGAGACCGGAACGTGATCGAGCCCGTAGAAGGCGACGTCGCCGACGACCGTCGGCGAGTCGTCGAGCCGCGTCGCGAGCCCCATCCGCTCGAAGAGGTCGAGCCACTGGCCGCCCCGCGTGGCCTCGTGGTTTCCGACGATCGCCAGGAAGGGAACGCCCGCCTCCTCGAGGCGACGAAGCACGGAGAGCGTCCCGAGGAGGTCCGGAAGCTCCGGGCGGCGGTCGTGAAACAGGTCACCGGCGTGGATCACGGCGTCGACGTCGCCGTCCACCGCGTCGTCGATCACGGCCTCGAACGCCTCGAGGAAATCGTTCCGACGCTCCGGCGAGTTGTACTGCCGGTACCCGATGTGGGTGTCGCCGGTGTGTATCACCCGCGTCATTACGACGAGGGTTGGCCCGTTCGCCTTTTAGCCGTTCCGCCACCGGAGTGAAGGTGATCGGTCCCGTCTCGGGGTTCTCGTTCGTTCTCCCGCGGTTCATTCTCCTCGTTCTGCGGCTCCCGCTTGCCGGCCCCGTCGGATGCGGCGCGTCGGTACGTTCGAAACGCACGGGCGGCCCGTCGTCCCCGTTCGGCGGTCTCGAGCGCCCCGTCCGTTTCGGCCGCCTCGATCGCCGCCTCCAACCGATCGATCCCCACGGTCTCGACGAAGGCGGCCGCGCGTTCGAGATCACCACGGACCGCACACGCCTCGTCGACGATCGCGGTGTACGGCTCCCGTTCGGTGTCGGTTCTCTTCGAGAGAAAGGTCAGCGTTCGCTTGACTCGACCCACGCGTGTTTCGTCCATCGGCGACGCTGGGTCGGCTTCGATGATAAACCAACGGGACGAATCGGCGGAGGCAATGACGAACCGGTAGCGACGAAGGCGAATCAGATGAGGCGAGGACGAACCGGTAGCGGCGAGGGCGAATCGGCGGAGCCCAAACACGACCGACGGTGGCGAGGACGGATCGACAGCACCGGGGTCGAATCGACGGCGACCTAGATCCCGAGCGAGTAGAGGCGCTTTCTGGCGTCCGCAAAGGAGAACCGCGAGTCGACGACGCCCTCCTCCTCGAGACGGGAGAGCGCGTATCGAACCGTGCGCGGCGGCAGCAGCGTCTCCTCGGCGAGCTCGCTTTGGGTCAGCGTGTCGTTGTAATCGAGGACCTTCGCGACGAGCTTCGCGCTCGGCGGCAGATCGCGAACCGGTTCCCACCGGTCGCCGACGTCGTCGTCGGCCTGAACGTCCTCGTCCGCCTGAACCTCCTCTTCGGGGTGGATGGCCTCTGGTGCACTCATTCGTGTCCGTACCTGTGAGATGCTGGTAAATAATATTTACTATCCATGGTGATTACCTTGGGGCATATCCATCGGGGACGATCGTCGATTTCCGGCCGTGGCCACGCCGGACGCATCGACCGCTCCGTCCACGAAACGTGGTGTCCGTCCACGAAGCGTCGTGGGATACTTTAGCGTGTCCGGGAGGTGCCCGACCCGAAGCCTCTTAGTACTGACCGACCTACCATGGTCCGATGACCGACACTGTGGACGACGTCGATCTGCCCTACGACGAGGACGCGACGTCCCAACAGGAGCAGATCGAGGTCCTCCAGGAGCGCCTCGAGGTGCTCGAGTCCCAAAACGAGGAGATGCGGGACCGGCTGCTCGACGCCAACGCCGAGAACAACAAGTACCAACAGAAACTCGAGCGGCTCACCCACGAGAACAAGAAGCTGAAACAGTCGCCGCTTTTCGTCGCGACCGTCCAGGAGCTCACCGACGAGGGCGTGGTGATCAAACAGCACGGAAACAACCAGGAGGCGCTCACCGAGGTCACCCCGGAGATGCGTGAGGACCTCGCGCCCGACGACCGCGTCGCGGTCAACAACTCCCTCTCGATCGTCAAACGCCTCGAGAAGGAGACCGACGTCCGCGCCCGCGTGATGCAGGTCGAACACTCCCCGGACGTCACCTACGAGGACATCGGCGGCCTCGACGACCAGATGCAGGAGGTCCGCGAGACGGTCGAGATGCCCCTCGAGCGCCCGGAGATGTTCGAGGAGGTCGGCATCCAGCCGCCGAGCGGCGTGCTGTTGCACGGCCCGCCGGGCACCGGCAAGACGATGCTCGCCAAGGCCGTCGCCAACCAGACGGACGCGACGTTCATCAAGATGGCCGGCTCCGAGCTCGTCCACAAGTTCATCGGCGAGGGCGCGAAGCTCGTCCGCGACCTCTTCGAGGTCGCCCGCGAGAACGAGCCCGCCGTGCTCTTCATCGACGAGATCGACGCCATCGCCTCCAAGCGGACCGACTCGAAGACCTCCGGGGACGCCGAGGTCCAGCGGACGATGATGCAGCTGCTCTCGGAGATGGACGGCTTCGACGAGCGCGGGGAGGTCCGCATCATCGCGGCCACGAACCGCTTCGACATGCTCGATCCCGCGATCCTCCGTCCCGGCCGCTTCGACCGGCTCATCGAGGTGCCGAAGCCCGACTACGCGGGCCGCGAGATCATCTTCCGCATCCACACGCGCAAGATGAACGTCTCCGATTCGGTCGACTTCGAGACGCTCGCCGAGCTCGCCGACGACGCCTCCGGCGCCGACATCAAGGCGATCTGTACCGAGGCGGGGATGTTCGCCATCCGCGAGGACCGTACCGAGGTCACGATGGACGACTTCGAGGAGGCCTACGACAAGCTTCAACGGACCGACGAGACGGACGTCGGCGACTCGCTCGCGTTCGCGTAGTCGACCCCGTCACGCGGGTTTCGTTCCCGGTTTCGGATGCATCTCCGGTTCTTCGAAGTTCTCCCCTTTCACCACGCTCGAGCCGACCCGATCACGGCGTTCCGATCACGGCGACCCGAACGCCAGATACGGGAGCACAAAGACGACGAGGAGGATCCCCGCGAGAAGCAACAGATACCCCGTTCCGACGGCCGCGAGCGTGCGGAACGCGGGTCGGTGCCCGTCGTCGTCGGCCGTCGATTCCTCGGTCATACGAGGCTCGCGCCGTCGAAGTCCGTTCGCTCGAACTTGATGTCGAGGAGCTGCATGATCGTGGGAGCGATGTCCAGAATGTCCGCGTCGTCGACCGCGATCCCGGGCTCGTCGATCAACACGGCGGCGTCGTCGAAGCTGTGCATTCCCGTTCGCGGCCCCGTCTCATCGAAGACCGTCTCGTGGCCGGAGAAGTCGGCCTTCAGGTCGAAGCCGTCGCGGGGCAGCGCGACCAGGTCCGGGGCGATCTCGTCGTGGTCGCCCCGGAAGACGTCCTCCTTTTCGACGACGCGGCGGATGACGGGTCGACCGTCCGGCGTCTCGAGCGCCTCGAGTTCCCGTCGCAACTCCTCGCGCGTGGCTGCGTACTCCGACTCGGGAACCGACCCGCGCGGCTCGCGGCCCTCCAGGTTGAGGTAGAACCGTCCGGGACCGAGCGAGTAGGCGCGCGTGTCGTCGTCGACGTCCGAGAGCGCGGCGTGGTCGTCGGTCTCGAAGGAGAGCCATCCCTCCCGTTCGAGCCACTCGTTGCAGTGGACTGACGACTCGAGGGGGCGGAACCCGTGATCGGAGGCCACGACCAGGGTCGTATCCCGGCCGAGCGCGGATCGGATCTCGCCGATGCACTCGTCGAGGCGTTCGTAGAACGCGAGGAATCCCTCGCGGTCGGCTCCCCCGGAGACGTACTGGTCGAAAAGGAAGTGGTTGACCCGGTCGGGGGCGAGATAGACCCCGAAAAAGAGGTCCCAGTCGTCGCCCTCGACGTAGCGACGGAACGCCCGCTGGCGCCGATCGAGCGTCTCGTGGGCGTGCTCGAGGAAGTCGGATTTGTCCGAGCGGTGCCCGAGCTTCGCGTTGACGTCGATCCGGTAGTCGATCTCCTGGAGGAACGCGCGAAGCTCCTCGGGCGCCGCGGCCGAGTCGATCTCCGGCGAGAGGAACCCGGAGACCATCCGCTGGACGTTCCGCTGTGGCGGGAACGTGACGGGGACGTTGAACACGCTCGCGTTTCGTCCCTCGGCCGTCACCCGATCCCACACGCGTTCGCGCTGCACGTCGCGCCCCATCGGAACGTAGGTGTCGTAGGATCCCACTTCCCGGTCCTGGTACCCGTAGACCCCGGTCTCTCCGGGGTTCGTTCCCGTGGTGATCGCCGGCCAGCACGCGGTGGTCTCCGGGGGATAGATGCTCTCGATCGACCCGGCGGACCCCTCGTTCATCACCGCCGTGAGGTTCTCGAAGACGTCCGGGTTCTCCGCGATGAGCCGGTACGGAACCCCGTCGATCCCCAGGAACGCCACGCGGGGATCGTCCCTCCCGCGCAACCGGTCGATCAGGCCCATGTGTTCCCTATCGCCGACCGTGATTAAAAGCCTGGAGGTTTCTACCCCCTCCGTGCGGAGAGATGTCCGAGGGTGCGGACCCCCTTCTCCGGAGGGGAGTCCTTTTGAGGATCCCCGGCGACCACCGGGTATGGAGACGCGACGGACCCTTCTCGTCGACGCGTTCACGACCGATCCCCTCGCGGGCAACGCCGCCGGCGTGGTTCCGAACGCGGACGGCCTCTCCCCGGATCAAATGCGTGCGATCGCCGCCGAGATCGGCGCCAGCGAGACGGCGTTCGTCCGGGAGAACCGGCCTTCGGACGACGGGGACGATCCGGGCCTTCAGCTCCGATATTTCACTCCCGACCGGGAAATCGACCTCTGTGGTCACGCCACGGTCGCCTCCGTCGCCCACCTGTTCGACGACGACGTCCTCGGGTCCGGCACGCACGCGGTCGCCACCGACGCGGGGACGGTGGACGTCGAGATCGACCCCGACGGAACCGTTCGACTGTTCCGTCCCGTCGAGGCCGTAGAACCCGTCGAGGTCGACTACGGCCGGCTCGAGGAGGCGCTCGGAATTCCCTCGGCCGCCTTCGCCGACGTCGGGGCCGACCTTCCGGCCGCGTGCGCCTCGATCGGCCTCCCGTTTCTCGTCGTCCCGGTGAACTTCCTCGAGCGGCTCGCCGAGGCGGACCCGGATCTCGACGCCGTCGAGGCCCTCTCGGAGTCGTTCGATGTCGCCGGTGTCTACGCGTTCACCTTCGACACGCTCGAGGCGGACTCGACCGTCCACGCCCGCGCGTGGGCGCCGGGAATCGGCGTTCCGGAGGATCCGGTCACCGGAACCGCCGCGGGTGCCCTGGGTGCCCACCTTCGAGGATCGGACGTCTTCGATGGCGATCCGCCCGCGGAGCTCCGCCTCGAGCAGGGACACTTCGTCGATCGGCCGGGGACCGTCCGGATCGGCATCGAGAACGCCGACGATCGGATCTCCGTGGGCGGATCCGCGGTCACGAGTCTCGACGGCGATCTCGCGATACCCGCACCGGAGACGGACGAGATCATCGAGGCGTGACGGTCGGACGCTCTTCGGTTCGGGTCACGACGGCGTTACTCCTCGGTGTAGTCCGGCTCCCGCTGATTCCTGCCCGTGACACCCTGGCCCCGCTGACGCCCCGGCTCTCAGGTCTCGCGTCCGCGGTCGTCCTCCTCGTGTTCGATCACGTCCTCGATCCGGTCGCTCTCGACGTCCGAGGCCACGGCGACGCCGAAAAGCGAGACGACGATCCCCGCGAGGATGAAAAGCGCCAGCCGCTGTGTGGGCGAGACGACGACGTCGGCGACCACGAGCGGCCCGAGGACCGACTCCTGTTCGAGGAAGTAGCCGGCGAACCCACGCACGACGAGGCCGACCGCGACCGCCAGAAACGGGAGGTTCAACACGTGCGAGCGGATCCCCTCGTCGCGGATGATCTCATCGAGCAGCCGTCCGGTCGCGGCCGTGAGGGCGGCGACGGCCAGCCACGGGACGGCCGCGTAGACGAGCTGCATCGATCGGACGACGAGCGGCCTGTTTTCCGCGATCTCCGAGACCGACAGCGCGCCCAAAAATAGACCGACGAGCGTGAGCCCGGCGGCGACCACGTAGGTGACGATCGACACCTGTCCCGCATAGAGCGCCTCGCGGACGCGATCCGGGATCGAAGCGAGGTGTTCGTCGATCGCGAGCCCCTTGTAGAGCAGCGCCGCCCCGATCAAGGCCGTGACTCCGGCGAAGGCGATCTCCGTCGAGAACCACAACAGAAGCGACGGCAGCACCAGCAGGCCGATGCCGAGCGGAACGAGGACGGTCGAGCGGAGCTCCTCGTCCGCGAGAAACTGCTTCAACAGGTAGTAGGACGACTCGAGGTCGTGGGCCTGTCTGACAACCACGCGATCGACGGAATCGACCGCGAGTCGCGACTCCACGATCGGGAGCACCCGCTCGTCCTCCGCCGAGTCGACCACGACGATGGCGGTATCGGGGTCGAACCGATCGACGAGCTCGTCGAGCTGGGCGGCGATCGATCGGTCGGCGCCGACCCGCGAGTCGTGGCTTCCCGATACCACCCCGACCACCGCCTCCTCGCGGTCGTCCCGGAGGTCGCGAGCGACCCGCAGCGCCTCCAGCAGACAGTTGACGCTCGCGTCCTCGGGATCGGCCAACCCGACCTCGGTCACGAGCGAGCGCACGGCCTCCCACCCGGAGACGGGCATCGGGACGCTCGTGGCGCGTCCGACGTCCCCCGACCGGTCGACGCAGATCACGAGCGTCGTCACGATCGATGACACGTCCGGCCGGGGTAAAAATCCACACGGTCGTTCGCGGGCCGGATCGGTGAATACGTCGGAACCATTCCGACGCGGCGACAGGGACTTGTCGCCCGCGACCGGACGCGAGGTATGCTCGAGATCGACGGGAGCGCGGGCGGCGGCCAGCTGCTGCGGTCGGCGATCGCCCTCTCCGTCATCACCGACATGCCGGTCCGGATCGAGGACGTCCGCGGCGCCCGTGAACAGCCGGGGCTGAAGGTCCAACACGCGACCGCCGTCCGCGCCGCCGCGGCGATCGCGAACGCGACGGTCGAGGGCGCGACGTCCGGATCGCGGACCGTCGAGTTCGAACCCGGTCGTCCCTCCGGCGGACGCCACGCGGTCGACATCGGCACTGCCGGCAGTCTCACGCTCCTCTTCGAGACCCTGATCCCGATGGCGGTCGTCGCCGACGCTCCGCTCCGGCTCCGGGCCACCGGCGGTACCGACGTGACGTGGTCGCCGCCGTTCGCGTTTCTCTCCCGCGTGAAGCTTCCCCTGCTTCGGCGGTTCGGTCTCGGTGCGGCCGTCGACCTGGAGCGTCGGGGGTTCTACCCCGAGGGTGGCGGCGCCGCGACGCTGTCGCTGTTCCCGAGCCGAGTCGATCCCGTTCGACTGCCCAAACCGGACGCGACCGACGACGTCGCGACGGTTCACGTATACGCCGTCGCGTCGGAGTCCCTCGCGGACGCCGAGGTGGCGGAGCGAATGGCCGCCACCGTCGACGAGGAACTCACACGGGAGGGACACGACGTTCGAGAGCGTGTGATCGAGTACGCCTCGACGGCAAGCCCCGGCGCGGTCGTCACCGTCCGCGGTGACCTCCCCGGAACCGTTCGCGAGCCAGCCGATGCCGTTCGACCGACGGACGGCGTTTCGGAACCGGGGGAAGGCGTTTTCGAAAGCCGGCCCGCGGTCGGCGTCTCCGCGCTCGGCGAGCCCGGAAAACCCTCCGAGGAAGTCGCTCGCGAGGCCGTCGATCGGTTTCGTGAGTTCGCGGACTCCTTCGGCGCGGTCGATCGACACCTCGGTGACCAGCTGGTGGTACCGCTCGCGCTCGCCGGCGGCGAGGTGGCGGTCCCGACCGTCACCGAACACGTGGCCTCGAGCGTCGATCTGATCGAGCGATTCGGGCTCGAGATCGAGATCGAGAGCCGGGAGGGCGGGACGGACGGGGCGATCCTTCGATCGCCGGGGATCGACTCGGTTTAGCCGTGTGCGTCGACGCCCACACCAGGTTCGAACCTCTCCTCGAACACGAACTGCCTCACCGAACGCGGACGTCGATCTCGGCGTCGGTCTCCTCCGTGACCACGCTTGCGATCCCGGCTCCCAGCCCGTAGGCGACCGATCGGGCCCCGACTTGGAGGCGATCGACGAGACCCCGCTCCGGGGCGAACTCCCGAACCTCGACCGGGCGGTCGAGACGCTCCCCGAGTCGGTCCTCGACGTCCTCGTCGGTCCCGATCGCGTCCACGAGACCCCACTCCTTGGCCTCCTCGCCGAGGAACACACGCGCTTCCGTCTCGCGGACCGTCTCGGGGTCGAGGCCGCGTCCCTCGCTTACGGTCTCGACGAACTGCGCGTACAGGTCGTCGACGATCCCCTGGAGGTACGCGCGCTCCTCGTCGGTCATCTCCGAGAGGGGATTGCCCGCCTCCTTGAACTCCCCGGCGGCGAACTGTTCGTACCGGACCCCGAGCTTCTCCGCCAACTCGGCCGCGTTCGGGCGCGATCCGCGGACGCCGATCGACCCGACGAGGCTCGCCTCGTGGGCCCATATCTCCTCACAGCCCGCGGCGATCCAGTAGCCCCCCGAGGCGCAGACGTCGCCCGCGTGGGCGATCGTGGGACCCTCGAACCGGTCGACCGCTCGTCTGATGTCCTCGCTCGGTAACACCTCCCCGCCCGGCGTGTCGAGCCGGACGAGCAGCGCCTCGACGTTCGGGTCCTCGTCGGCCCGTTCGATCTGCGCTACGATCTCGTCGGCGGTCGCTCCGATCGGCGCGGAAAGCGGTCCCGGACCGCCGCCCTTGCGTACGATCGGACCGTCGACCGCCACCTCGGCGACGTCGTAGTCGTCGAACATCCCCGAGAGAAACGAGCCGCCGATCTTGGCGGTCGCCAGTCCGACGAGGAGCACGAGCAGGACGCCCGCGAGCTCCGTCCCGCCGTCGGGCACCGTGACGAAGAGGAGCCACGCCGCGCCCGCGGCGAACGCCGCGATCGCGAGGGTGCCCGCGACGACGGCGAGGCCACGAAGCCGGTCGATTCGGTCGGTCATACGCCACGGTTCGTCGCCATCGGGTAAAAACCCGCGTCCGCCGTCGCCGCTCGACTCATCGTCTTCGTTCGATCCATCGTCGCCACTCGCCGTGATCGAGCGGGCCGGAGCGCTCGGACCGAACGGATCGAAGAGCCGGGATCGAACGGGTCGAAAAACCGGTAGAACTGGAAGAATCGGAAGAACCGGAAGAATCAGCAGAATCGCGAACTTCGGGGATCCGACGGTCGCGCTCTAGAGAAGCCCCGTCTTCTGGAGCTTCATCAGGTCCTCGGTGTCGAGGGTCTCGCCCTCCTTGAACTTCTGGTAGATCTCCTCGGCCTCCTCCTTCTCCTCCTCGCGCTTCTCGGCGCGCTCGTCCTTGCGCTCCTCCTCCTCCTTCTTGTCGAGTTCACGGAGTCGCTTCTGGACGCGGACGAAGTCCTCGTGGTGTCGGTCGGCCGCCTCCTGGGCCTCGACGAAGAGCTCGTGGACCTCGTCGGCCTCGTCGCGGATGTCGTCGGCCTCGCGGTAGGCCTCGATCATCTGGTTGTGGTGTTCCTGGGCCTTGTCGGCGAGCTCCGTCACCTTCTTGTGGTGTTTCGACGCCTCCGAGCGGACCTCCTCGGCCTCCTCGATGAGGTCCTCCAGCTCGCCGGTGTCCTCCACCTTGTCCTTCTTCTCCGCGAGCTTCTCGCGTTTCTCCTCGATCTCCTCGATGAGCTCGCGCTCGTCCTCCGCGGAGAGCACCTCCGTCTGCTGGCGGAACTCGAGGTCCTCGATCTCCTCTTCGAGCTCCTCGATCGACTTGCCCTCGTTCAACTCGAGGTCCTGTTTCAGTTCCTCGACCTGATCGAAGAGCTCGTTCGCCTCCGCGTTGAGCTCGTTGCGGCTCTCCTTGTGCTCTTGGACCTGCTCGTTGAGCTCGTCGCGCTTCTCGCGGTGTTCCTGTGCCTCGTCGACCTTCTCGCGTGTCTTCGCGTTGAGGTCGTCGCGTTTCGATGCCCGCTCGGAGGCCATCTGGTTCAGCTCATTTCGTCGATCACGGAGCTGGCCCGCGCGTTTGATGAGCTGTCCCTTCGACCCGTTTTCGAGATCGTCCTCCGAAAGGTCGATGTTGTCCGTTTCTTCAAGTGCTTCGATGTCGTACTGCTTGATGACTTCCTGTTTCGTTACCATTTTTTATCACTCCATCACCGCTCCGGATATGGCAGACGCTCGTACCGGTGCGTCCGACCGTGGATAAGAACTCCCGATCATTCGTCGTGCGGTTCCACCAGCGCCGGAGGCGTTCTGGTACTAGCCAATTGTCCCTTACCACATATAAATACTTCGGTGGCTAATCGTGTGAAAATGGCTACCACACCGCCCATATCCTGCGTTTCGGGATATCTCGGTGAAACCACCTGACGGTATAAATGGTTCCCTCTCACATGGGTGCCCTTCACACGCCGAGCGAGGGTTGCTTCTCCGGAGGCAGTACGCGATCCGAACCGCTTTCGGGGGTCGCCACGGAGGCGACGATATGACCGATCTCGTCGAGACGATCGACGCGCACGGACACGAACACGTCCGCGCCGAGCACGCGAGCACCTTCGAGGTGACGAGCGACGACTGGCTCACGCCCGCGGGCGACTGCATCCTCGCGATCGAGGCGACGACGACGCCGGCGGAGTTCGATCCGGCGTTCAAGCGGGCCTGCCGGTGCCACGAGGCGACCATCACGGCGACTATCGTCGTCGAGGACGAGGATCATGTCTACGAGGAGACGATCGTCGGCTCCGGTCATCCCGACCTCACGTTCGCCGGCGATCGCTCGGCCGTCGCGCGCACGAGCACGTACGTGGACGATCGGACGGTGATGGTGGAGGCGGACGCGGCCGCCGCCGACCTCGATCGGGACCTCGTCGCGGCGCTCGCCGACGGCGCCGACTGCACCCTCCGGCTCGCAGTAGACGCGTAGGCTGGCTCAGATATGCTGGTTCATTGATGAAGAGGGATCTGGACCAGCCGCCGACAGCGTCCGTTCGGCGTTTCTAACTCGGAAACGAGAATTACATGAGTCCAAAATGATATTATGGGGGACCATCAATTCGCCGGACATGGTCGTCTGTCCGGACTGTGGCAACCAGGTGGATAGTTCACAGGACTTTTGTAGAAACTGTGGCGAGTCCGTCGGAGACGTAGAGGAGGTTCAGAAAGCTCGGATTCATCTCCGTGATGCCGAGAAATCGATAACCTGTAACAAGATCTCGTATCCCTCCATGGGGGGCAACTGGATTCGTGCATACATGGAAGACAACTCTGTGAGGGTGTATCCCATGGATCGGATCGCGTACGTCGAAGCAAGTCCCGGTTTAGGAAATGCATTTGCCGAGGCTGAACCGGGGAACGTCCAAGTGAAGGAGGTCGATTCGTTCGATAGCCTCAGCCAGATGCTTGGTGGTCTCAAGGACGCACTCTCATAACAATGGGATTTTGTCCAAACTGCGGCAGTGAAATAGAATCCGGTCGGAAGTGCCCGGAATGTGGTCATGTTGATGAAGACTGTCGTAATTGTGGCTCGACGTTCTCCGACGACAGCTGGCTGTGCTCGTCCTGTCAGGTGATTCGCTCATTCTGTCCGGAATGTGGATCCCGACTCGGTGAGGACGGATGTCCGAACTGTGGTGTCAAAAAACCGGCAACCTGCACCCAATGTCGGGCGAAGATCAGTCCGGACGTCACCGAATGTCCGGAGTGTGGGTATGCCCCTGGTGAACGGAAACGAAAGATCGGGACTGGCATCCAAGCGGTTGGGGGGATCGTACTTCTCTATGGCGGTTATGAAGTGGCGACTCTGTTTTCGCAAGTGTCCCAATACGACTCTGCCGGGGCGACGACGTTTGTCGTCATGATCGCTGTCACGTTCCTCGTCTTCGCGGGCGTACTGATCGGAGGGGGAACGTTAGCAAAGAGATCCGCCGGCGATGAAAGTCCGGTCAGCTGATCGTCTTGACATCCTCCCCGCGCTAAAGCGCGAGCATACCTCCGTTCAAAACCCCGCCGCCCCATGCGTGTATCCGTATCCAAACACCGTCAGTCGGCGGACGCGAACCCATTTTTACGAGGCCGACGAACGATCCCCCGATGACCGAGGAACCCGCGGAGAACATAAGCGGCGGTCCCGGCGGCGGCGCCATGCCGGCGTCCTTCGAGCCGGGTGACGGCGACTCGCGTCCGGAGGCGATCGTCGACGAGCTGGGCGAGTTGTACTGGCAGACCGCCTACGGCGGCCGCGACGGGTTCGAGTGTCTCGTCCGGACGATCCTCTCACAGAACACCTCCGACGTCGCGAGCCAGCCCGCCCACGACTCCCTGATGAGCCGGTACGGCCCCGCAGACGAGCTGGCGGAGGCTCTCTCCGAGGCCGACCGCGACGAGCTGGCGGAGACGATCTCCTCGGCCGGCCTCTACAACCGGAAGTCGGAGGTCCTCATCGCGGCCGCCGAGTGGGCGTGCTCGGAGTTCGGATCCACGGCAGACTTCGACGCGTTCGTCGCCGAGGAGGACCCGGAGACGGTCCGCGAGACGCTGCTCTCTCTCGACGGCGTCGGGCCAAAGACCGCGGACTGCGTTCTCCTCTTCGCCGGCGGCCGCGACGGGGTCTTCCCCGTCGACACCCACGTTCACCGCATCGCGAGACGAATGGGGATCGCGCCCCCCGACGCCGACCACGAGGGCGTTCGGGAGGCGCTGGAGGCCGAGATCCCCGAGGAGAAATGTGGGTTCGGCCACACCGCGATGATCCAGTTCGGTCGCGAGTACTGCGGCGCACGAAAGCCGGCGTGTCTCGACGGCCCGGAGGCGTGCCCGCTCTACGATCTGTGTGATCGCGTCGGGATCGACGAGATCGACGGCGAGGTCGTCGATCCGGCCGACGCCTGATGGGGCTGGCGATGAGGTCGTCGATCTCCCGTTCGGATCATCGACCTTCGTTCGAGTCGTCGATCCCTCGTTCGGCTCGTCGATCCCTCGTTCACACCGGAAGGTCGGCGTCCGGATCGACGACCCGATCGACCTCGGGCGGAACCCGCCAGTCCGTCGTCAACTCCAGCAGCTGTGCGAGCATCCTGCCGGTCGCCCCCCAGACGGTGTAGCCCTCGACCGAGAAGAAGTGGATCCGTATGTCCCCGTGTTCGGGATGATCGCGTCGTTCCGACTCGTAGTTCGAGCGGTCCGTGAGTTCCGAGACCGGGAGGAAGACGATCTCCGCGACCTCCCGCTCGTCGGGGACGTACTCGCGGTCCGGAACCTCCGCCACGAACGGCCGGATCGCGTAGCCGGTCACGGTGGTGATGTCGTCGAGTCGTCCCCGGATGCCGGCCTCCGCGGCCGCCAACCCGATCTCCTCGTCGGCCTCCCGAAGCGCGGTATCCCGGAGCGTCTCGTCGCGGGGCTCCCGTCCGCCGCCGGGAAAGCTCATCTGTCCGGGATGCTCGCCGAGGTGGTCCGCACGCTTGGTGAAAAGCAGGTGCGGATCGCCCTCGCGGTGGAGCACGGGAGCGAGGACCGCGGCCTCGCGTTCGCCCTCCGCGGCCGTCACCGGCGTGTGACGTCGTACCCCGGACAGGTCCATGTCGGTCGAAGGGCACCCGGACGCCTTAGTCTTACTCCTCGTCCGTCGCCGCGTCGCTCGTCCCCTCCATCGCGTCCGCGATCCGATCGCGGACGTCGCCGACCTCGACCGGGGCCCAGCTCTCCAGGTCGTAGGTCACCTCGAGGAGGGCCTCCAAGCGCGCGCGGTCGCCGTCCCCGATCGCGGCGTCGACGTCATCGATCACCCGTCGCTCGACGTGCTCGCCCGCCACCTTCCGGTCGATCTCGCGGTCCGGAACGTCGAGGATGTACGGAAGGTCGTCGGCCTTCGGCGGCAACACCGGAAACACGGCCGGACCCGCGATCAGGAGCGTTTCGTCCCCGGTGCCCGGCCCACTCTCGTCGCGGTCGGTGCTTCGGTCCTCGTCGCGGTCAGCGCGTCCGCCCCCGTTGCGATCGGCGTCCTCGATTCCGCCGGCGACGACGTTCCCGTCCGCCTCGAGAGGGACGAGTGCGTACTCGCGAACCGCGTCGTCGATCACGTCCTCGACCGCCGACTCGTCGACCTCGCTCCCGCGTTTGAACGCGAGTTCCGAGAGCGCTCGACGCAGCTCCTCGCGCGTCAGCGCGCCGAACAGGTCGACGATTCCGACGACCTCCTCGCGTGCGGCCCGACTCTCCCCGTCTGCCGGGTCCGAGGTCATTCGGCGACCTCCCGGAGGTCGGCCTCCGCGGCCTCCAGCACCGCCTCCGCGGAGACGGGCGAGTTCCGCCACGGCGGCAGCCGGTCGTCGGGACCGACCGGTCCGATCGCCTCGGCGTACGCCTCGATCTGGTCGCGTTCCGACTCCCGGTCGTAGTCGAACCCGTTGAACGCCGCGTCCGTCGAGTAGGCACGAACGAGCTCGTCCGCGGCCTCGCGATATCGGTCCGGCAGGGTCGTCTCGTCCGGCTCGATCCCCCGATCGAGGAGCGTTCGAAGCGTCGCGTCCACGACGGCCTCGCTCATCTCGGCCAGTCCGGTCGGGCCGCGAACCGACCGGTGGTCGTGCTCGTACCGACCGAGGTCCACCTGCGCGCTCCCGTCGAACCCGCCGTACGCGAAGGCGTCGCCGAGGGTCCCGATCTCGAGGCCCCACCCGCGCTGGATACGGAGCGTCGAAACGAGATCCGCCGTCGCCGCGAACTCCCCGGCGAGCGCGTACCGGAACGATTCGAGGTACTCGACGATCGGATCGGCGTGTTCCTCGGCGAGCGCGCGGACGAGCGGACGGTAGAGGAGCCGAAAGAGCCGCCCGTAGAGTTGCCCGTCCTCGATGCGGGCGTAGTACCCCTTCGAGAAGTCGTACCCCCGCGCGAGCGGAAACAGGAGTCGATTCACGTACGCGGGCGAGTACGTGCGCGTGTCCGCGTCGTGGACCACCACGAACTCCTCCGAGAGCGCGCGGCCCAGGCCGACCCACACGTCCCGCCCCTTGCCGCGGTCGCCGTCGAGACCGTAGTCGGCGAGCAGCCGCTCGAGCCGCGGGCCGTCACACCACACGGTCTCGACGGTGAGATCGAAACCCTGGAGCCACTCGTCGAAGGACCCGGCACGCTCGGCCGGTGCGCGAAGCGGCACGACCACGCGACCGGGATCGACCGACTCGAGGGCCGACAGAACGCGCTCGGCCGCCAGCCCGCCGTACTCCCGTTCGGTCATCGGGACAACCACCGCCGCCCGGTCGGTCGGGGCTTCGGGAGATCCCTCCCCGAGCGCGTGCAGCGTGGTGACGCGCTCTTGTACGTACTCCATCGTTGCATCCCTGGCGGGCGCGGCGGAAAAGCATCCGGATCCGATCGATCGGGTGTTCGATCCCAGTCGATCAGGTGTTCGCTCCCGGTCGATCGGGTGTTCGCTCCCGGTCGATCGGGTGTTCGGATCCAACCGCTCCCGTTCGTCGCCATCCCCGATCTGGTCCCGATCGTGTCAACCGTCGATGACGACCCAGGGCACGGTATTTAACACGTCCGGCGTCCAACGGCGAGGTATGAAGTCGACTCGCAAGGGACTCCGCGACGGCGACCTGCTAAAGGACACGTACGAACGACTCACCTGCGCGAGCTGTGAGAAGACCCTGAAAAAGGAGAACGACCCCGACGAGGTGTTCGCCGTTCGCGTCTGTCCCGAGTGCGGAGCCACCTACAAGGAACTCCGTTAGGACCGTCCTCAAAACCGGAATCGGTCACTCGAAGACCGAGTCGAACGCCGTCGCGCCGAGCGGGTCGAAGGTGCCTGCCGCGACGTTCTCGCGGACGTGATTCGGATCGCTGCTCCCGACGAGCGCGCTCGTTACCCCGGGCGCGCTCCGGGAGAAGTTGATGGCCCGCTGGGCGGGCACGTCCCCTGCGAGCTCCGCGTCGATCGACTCCGGGATCGACTCCGAGAGCGCCCCCTGTCCGATGCTCGCGCTGGTGAAGACGCCCATCCCCGCCCGTCTCGCGCACTCGAGCGTCGACATCCGCGTCTCTCCTGACCCGTCCGGGTCGTCGGGAAGCGGTTGGTTCTTCCGGGTGAACGCGTCCGCCATCGCGACGTTGAAGGGGAGCTGTATCGCCCGTAGCCCGTGGTCGGGCTCCGTCTCGGAGTCGGACGCTTCGCCCATCTCCCCTCCGGAGACCGACGCGACCGCCCTCCGTGCACGCCCCAAGATCGCGGGCAACGAGAGGTACGACTCGTCGCCCTCCGGCACGCGGAAGGCCTCCCAGGAGGCGATCCCGTAGCAGCCGATCTCCCCCGCCAGCCGGCGACGCTCGAGCCGCTCGAAGGCTGCCTCGAGGCGGTCGTAGACGGCCTCCCGAGATCGGACGGCCAGCTGCGTCTCCGGGTTGTGGACGTAGTAGACGTCGATCGTCCCGAGGTCGAGCGCACGCAGCGACCGATCCACCATCGCGTCGATGAACGACGGGCTGATCGCGTGGCTTCCGCGTGCGAGCTCGTCGGCCGAGACCACCCCGGGTTCGACGAACGTCCCGCGGACGTATCCCGCGGGGTCGTCGGGACGGTCTCCGTCGAACGGGACGAACCCGCCCTTGGTCGCCACGAGCACTGACTCCCGGTCGATCCCGCTCTCGCGGATCGCGTCCCCAACCACGCGCTCGGACCGTCCACAGCGGTAGTTCACGGCCGTGTCGACCACGTTGACGCCCGATTCCAGCGCGAGCCGGATCGATCGCCTGTAGCGCTCGTCGACGGCGGCGGTCGGCTCGCCGAGGTACGTGCCGATGCCGACGCTCGAGACCACGCCCGGCCCGAACCGGCGAAAGTACGTCCGCCCGAAGGAGTCGCCGAACCGGTTCCGGTAGCGCCAGGTCCCCTCGCGTGTCGCCATACGTGGGATACGGCTCCCTCGAGGTATAACCGCCACGACCGATCGCTTATGCTTCGCGCCGTGGGATCGCCGATCGTGTCCCTCCACGACGACGTTCGCGCCCTCCTTCGAGGCGGCCGCTCCCTCCTTCGAGCGATCGAAACCGCCCTCCTTGCACCCCGTCGGTTCTTCGCCGAGTCCCCGCATCGCGACTCCCTCGGCGCGGCCGTCGCGATCGTCGTGTTCGTCGCGGCCGCCGTGACCCTCGGGATCGTGCTGCTCGGCGGCATTCTCGAGGCGACGGTCGACGCGACCGTGACGATCGACAATCCCGACCGCCCTGACGGCTGGGTTTGTGAGCGACTCGGGAACGACACGGACGCGCCGATGTACGACGCCTGCCAGGAACCGGCGCGGATCGACCGGGACCTCGGAACGATGCTCCGGGAGGCCACCGGCGAGTTCCTCCACTACGGCTTCCTCGGGGTCGGCATCTGGTGGCTCGTGGCCGGCGGCATCGTCCACGTCGGCGCCCGTCTCGCCGGCGGACGGGGGTCGATCGGCGAGTCGCTCTCGGTCGCGGCCTGGGCCCTCCTCCCGGAGCTGTTCCGGCTTGCCGTCGGCCTCGTCGGAATCTACTACGCGCTCTCCGAAACGACGGTCCGAGCGACCTCGCCCGAGGGGTTCCGGGAGGAACTGCTCTCGGCCTTCGCCGCGATCGAGGGTCCCCTCCTCGTCGCGTCGCTTCTCACCATCGCCTGGCAGTGGTGGATCCTCCGGGGCGGGATCGCCGAACGGCACGATCTCTCGACGGCGGCCGCCGGGGGCGTGGCGGGGGTATTCGCCGTGATCACCGTCCTGCTTGTGTCCTGACCGGCGTTCGATCCCGATCACGTCCGAACGCCGTCCGATCTTGCTCACGGCTCGACCGGAGTTCGCCCCCGATCGTCGATCGGCGAGAATTTACTACCCCGGTGTCTCTCGTCGGGATATGATACTCTCAGACGTCGACATCCTCCGCCGTCTCGAGGACGGCGATCTCGCGATCGACCCGATCGACGACGTCGACCAGCAGGTACAGCCGGCGAGCGTCGACCTCCGGCTCGGCGAGCGGTTCCTCGAGTTCCAGCGGGCGAACATTCCGTGCATCCACCCGACCCGCGCGGACGAGGTGGGCGACTACGTCACGGAGACGTTCGTCGAGGAGGGCGAGGAGTTCGTCCTCCACCCCGGCGACTTCGTGCTCGGGACGACGAAGGAGCGCGTGGCGATCCCCGACGACCTCGTCGCCCACGTCGAGGGACGGTCCTCGCTCGGCCGGCTCGCGATCGTCGTTCACGCGACCGCGGGGCTCGCGGACCCCGGCTACGAGGGACAGATCACCCTCGAGCTGTCGAATCTGGGCACGGCGCCGGTGGCGCTTTCCCCCGGAATGCGCGTCTCCCAGCTCACCTTCACCGAACTCACCTCGCCCGCCGACCGCCCCTACGGCGAGGAGCGCGGATCGAAGTATCAAGGCCAGGACGGCCCGCAGGCGTCCCGGATCGGCGACGATCCGGAGTTCGACGACGAGCCGTCGGAGTCGGAGGGGGAGGAGGACCGATAGCCGATGAAGTTCATCGAGGAGATCGTCGTCGAGGAGTTCCTTCCCACGATCCGTGCGATGCTCGCCGAGGACCTCCGCGACCGCGGCTTCACCCAACACGAGGTCGCGGAGGCGCTCGGCATCTCCCAGTCGGCGGTCTCGAAGTACGCCCACGGCGACGTCGCTCGCCACGACCGCATCGTCGCGGACGAGCGCGTCCGCGAACTCGTCGACCGGATCGGGGAGGGGCTCGCCGCCGGCGACGTGAGCCGTGTCGCCGCCCTCGTCGAGATCGAGATCCTGATCCGGCAACTCGAGGAGGACGACCTCCTCGCCGACCTCCACGAGGAGGCGATGCCGAAGCTGGCCGACGCGAACGTCGAGTTCGCCGTCCACGACCCGGACAACGCGCTCCGCGAGCGCGAACGCGTGCTCGCGTCGGTCCGGCGCGGACTCCGGACTCTGCGGAACGCCTCCGGCTTCGCGGCGCTCATCCCGAACGTCGGCGCCAACGTCGTCGAGGCGCTCCCGGACGCGGAGACGATCGACGACGTGGCCGGCGTCCCGGGGCGACTAGTGGACGTGAAGGGGCGGGCGATGGTCCCCGGCGAGCCCGAGTTCGGCGTGAGCGAGCACGTCGCCTCCGTTCTCCTCGCCGCGCGCGCGGCCGGCGTTCCGGCGCGCGGTGCGGTCAACGTGCGATACGATCCGGACCTCCTCGAGGCGATGGGCACGGAGTACGAGACGATCGAGTTCGACGCCGAGGAGCACTCCCCGACCGCGGTGCGCGCCGCCCTGGAGGGCCGGGACGTCGACGTCCCGGTCGTGTTGTACCAAACCGGCGCGGTCGGCGTCGAGCCGATCGTCTACGTGCTCGCGGGCGACGCCGTCGAGGCCGCCCGGATCGTTCGCGAGTATCTCTAACCCCGTTCGCGAGCACCGCCACCCTCCGGTACCTCCCGCCCCTCCGCTGGTGTCCGGCTATTCGTCCTCGGCCAACTCTGCGCGAAGCGCCCGGTTCATCGCCTCGACCGGCGCGTCCTCGCCGGTCCAGATCTCGAGCGCCTCGACGCCCTGAAACAGCAGCATCCACGCGCCGTCGATCGTCCTCGCGCCCGCCGCGTCCGCCTCGCGGAGGAGCCGCGTCTCGATCGGCGAGTAGACGGCGTCAAGCACGGCGAGGTCTTCGGAGAGCAGCTCCGCGTCGACGGGCGTCTCGTCCGACTCCATCCCGACGCTCGTCGCGTTCACGAGCACGTCCGCCTCGGGGACGCGGGCCGCGAGCGTCTCCAGCCCGCCGCCGGTGGCTCCCGGAACCTCCTCGGCCAGCGCCTCCGCCCGCTCCGCGGTGCGGTTCGCGACGTGGACGCTCGCTCCGGCGTCCGCGAGCGCGAAGGCGACCGCCCGTCCCGCGCCCCCCGCACCGACCACGACCGCCTCGGCCTCCGAAAGCGTCACGTCGTGGTGGGCGAACGCACGCCGAACGCCGGCCGCGTCCGTGTTGTACCCGCGCGGACGCGGCGCTTCCGGGTTCGGTCCGCTCCCGCCGTCGTCACCCGGTTCCCCTTCCGCCGAGGCGAAGTCGATCGTGTTCACGGCGCCGATACGGGCGGCGAGGTCGTCCGTCTCGACGTGTTCGAGGACGTCGCGTTTGAACGGGATCGTCACGTTGAGGCCGCGAACGCCGAGCGCGCTCGCGCCGGTGATCGCCTCTCCGGCCGCGTCCGGGGCCGGCTCGAAGGTCACGTACCGCGCGTCGAGTCCCAACTCCTCGTAGGCCGCCTCGTGCATCGGGGGCGAAAGCGAGTGTTCGACCGGGTTGCCGATCAGGCCGTAAACGTCCATACGAATCGGGTCGGCTCCCGGAGCAAAAATCCGCCGGGTCGGAGCCGATCGGTCGTCTCGACTGATTCTACTGACGCCCCGCGTTGACCGCGACCACCGGAACCGCACAGCGTCTGATCAGCCGCTCGGCCGTGCTCCCGATGAGGTAGCGGTCGAGGCCGGTTCGCCCGTGGGTTCCCATCGCGACGAGATCCACGTCGTGTTCGTCGACGTACTCCAGCAGGATCGAGCCGGGCGAGCCGTTCGGAACCGACCCCACGGCGTCGATTCCGCGCTCCTCGGCTCGCGCCAGGATGTCGTCGACCGCCTCCTTCGCGTTCCCGGTGAGGTGTTCCCGGAGTTCCGCGATCCGGGTGTACTCCGGATTGGTCTCGAGACCACGGACGCTCACGACGCTGACGGCGTGCACGCGAGCGCCCGTTCGCTCCGCGATCGCCAGCCCGTGCTCGACGGCGACCTCGGCGGCCTCGCTCCCGTCCGTCGGCACGAGGACGTCGTCGTATCCTCGCTCCGGATCGCTCTCGACGGTTGCGCGGGTCGTCAACACCGGCGTCTCCGAGAGGCGGACGACGCGTTCGGTCACGCTTCCGGCGATGTAGCGGTTCACGCCCGTGCGACCGTGGGTCCCCATCGCGAGGAGGTCGGCACCGACCTCCTCGGCGTGTTCGAGTATCGTCTCGGAGGGCTCGCCGCGGACGACCGCCGTCGAGATCTCGGCGTCGTACCGCCCCTCGATCGCGTCAGCGGCCGCCTCGAGCACGTTCCGTCCCTCCTCCTCGATGCGGCGGACGAACTCCCCGTCGACGCCGCCCGCGTTGAACAGCCCGCCCGCGGACTGGACGTCAGCCACGTTGAGCAGGTGGAGGTCCGCGTCGAACGCCCCGGCGAGGCGGCTCCCGTGTTCCGCGGCTCTGATCGCGTGTTCGCTCCCGTCGACCGGGATCAGGATGGTCTCGTACATGGCCTGTATGAAGCAGTTCCACGTTCGATGATAAATAACCGGACGGCGGTTCACGGGAGACCGGGTCCTCGATGGGACCAGCGTTCCCGATCCGCTCCGGACTCTGCGTGGGAGAACACGCACGACCGCCTGACCCGGGTTTAATGTCCCGGGCGGGTGTAGTTGCCGGCAATGACCCGAACGGGTACCTTTGAGGTGTACCGGGACAACGCCGGCGAGTGGCGCTGGCGGCTCGTCGCGTCGAACGGCAACATCGTCGCCGACAGCGGCGAGGGATACCGATCCAAGCAGGGAGCCAAACGCGGGATCGAGAGCGTCAAGCGAATCTCCCCGGACGCCGCGGTCGAGATCCTCGACGAGGGGTGAGGAAGTCCTCGATTTTGGAACGCGGGATGGACCCGAAACGGCTCGATCCTTCCGCTTTGAGCCGTCTGCGTGGAAGATCATCCGAAAGCCGGTGAGGGCCGTGATCGGGTCGTTCGGCCACGGAAACGTCCGGATGCGGTCGATCACGGCACATCTTGTGTATTATATGTGGGGACGTTGTGGGTCGAGGTGATTCGATGACATCGGGACGCACTACCAAGCACGCGAACCGTCTCCCGGGCCGGCGTGGTGTTCAGCCTCGATCGAAACGAGGTGACGAACCCTCGTCGATCCGAGGAGACGATCGCCGATGAAGGGAGACGATCGCCGATGAGACGGCAGGCCCTGCAGGCGCTCGCGGGGGCGGCCGCCTTGACCGTTCCGTGGGTCGCGGTCTGGATCGCGACGACGGTGCTCCCGGCGTTGGGTTATGCGGCACCCGCGGCGCTCGCGGGGCTCTCCACGCTCGCGATCGTCGCGATAAGCGGGATCTCGGTCCTGGGTGCGGCCTTCCTGCTCGCGTGGGCCGCGGAGACCGCGGAGAAGGACGTCCCGAGAGCCTTCGCCATCGCGGTCCTTGCCGTGCTCGCGGTCGCTCCCGAGTACGCCGTCGACGCGCTGTACGCCTGGAACGCCGGCATCTACGCGGGGACCGAACGCGGCATCGAGGCCGGCAACCTCGCGGTGGCGAACATGACCGGCGCGAACCGGATCCTGATCGGGATCGGGTGGGCCGGGATCGCCCTGTTTACCATCTATCGGCGGGGATCCGATGCCGATCCGGCCGTCGAACGGCGAAGCGGTTTCCTCGCCGATGCCGTCTCGATCGACCGCGACATCGGGCTCGACATCGTCTTCCTCCTGCTCGCGACGTGCTGGGCGTTCCTCATTCCGCTGAACGGCGGCATCGACGTTCTCGACATGCTGATTCTCGTCGGTATCTACGTCGCCTACATCGCGATCATTCTCCGCGGCGAGATCGATCCCGCGGAGGAACACGTCGGCGTCCCGGCGTACCTCCAGACGTTCTCGAAACCCGGCCGGGTCGCGACCGTCGTTCTGCTTTTCGCCTACTCCGGATTGATGATCTTCACCGCCGTCGAGCCCTTCGCCCACGGACTCGAGGAGATCGGCCAGGACATCGGCGTCCCCTCCTTCTTCATGATCCAGTGGGTCGCGCCGCTGGCCTCCGAGTCGCCGGAGCTCATCGTCGTCCTCTACCTCGTGAACAAGGCCCGATCGACGGCGGGGTTCAACGCGCTCATCTCCTCGAAGCTCAACCAGTGGACGCTGCTCATCGGAACCCTCGTCGTCGTCCACTCGCTCGCGCTCGGTCGGTACGGCGTCCTCGCCTTCGACGCGCGACAGGCCGCCGAGATCTGGCTCACGGCCGCCCAGTCCTTCTTCGCGATCACGATACTGCTCAACTTCGAGATCTCCGCACGGGAGGGCGTGATGCTGTTGGTGCTTTTCCTCTCGCAGGTCGTCTCGGAGTTCCTGATCATCCGCGACGTGCTCGTGTTGCCGGTCACGAGCCACGAGCTGCTGCTCGTCTACAGCGGGGTGTACGTCCTGCTCGGCACCGTGCTCCTCGTCTCGCGGCGACGGGAGTTCAGCCGGCTCCTCTCGAGGACCGGCGGAACGATACGCGAGGCCGTGTCGGCCGGCGGATCCGGGACTCCGAGGGGCGACGACTGACGCTCCTGGATGACGAGCCGGATCGACGACTATTCGGCCGTGACCCTCCGACGTCCGATCGTGATCGCGATCGTCGTCAGTCGAGCCGACCGCGCCTCCGAACACGTCGGCGACCGGCTGTTGGAGATCGGCGAGTGGGAACAGACGACGGACGAGTCCGTTCCGGACGCGGCGGGCGGCGGGACGGTCCATCGCCGTCCGGGCGCCGAGATGCGGACCTTCGAGGACCTCCACATCCACCTCGAGGATCCCGCGGCCCCCTTCGAGGCGACCGGCCGCGACCTCGACCTCCTCGTCTTCGTCTCGAGACACGCCGGCGAGACCGGACCACTCTTGACCGCCCACTTCACGGGGAACTTCGGGCCGGCCGAGTACGGCGGGACGGAGGGCGGGCTCGCCCGCGCCGCCCCGGCTGCGCAAAAGCACCTGTTCCACTCGTTCCGCGAACACGCCCCGCCGGAGTACGACGTCGGTATCGAGTGTACCCACCACGGGCCGAGCGACGTCGGCGTCCCGTCGCTGTTCGCGGAGCTCGGGTCGGGGGACGATCAGTGGGACGACCCGGACGGCGCCCGCGCCGTGGCCCGTTCCGTCCTCGATCTGATCGAGGACCACGATCGATCGGGCGACGTCTCTCCGGCCGATGTCTCTCCGGCCGACGTCTCTCCGACCGACGCACCTTCGACCGACCTCCGCGGTGACGACGGGGCCTCCCGACACGTCGTCGGGTTCGGCGGCGGCCATTACGCGCCGAAGTTCACGCGGATCGTGGCGGAGACCGACTGGGGCGTCGGACACGTCGGCTCCGACTGGCAGCTCACCGAGATGGGGTCGCCGGAGCGAAACCGCGACGTCGTCTCGCGCGCGTTCGAGGCGAGCGACGCCGACCACGCCGTGATCGAGGGCGAGAAACCCGACCTCGAGGCGACCGTCGAGGACCTCGGGCACCGCGTCATCTCCGAGACGTGGGTTCGCGAGGTCGGCGATCGTCCCCTCCGGCTGGTCGAGGCGCTCGAGGACGCGATCGCGTCGGTCGAGGAGGGGCTTCGATTCGGCGAGGTGGTTCCGGACGGTCCCCCGGGGAACGCGGAGCGAACGGGCGCCGTAGGCGACCGCCCGTTCATCGTCCACGAGCTTCCCGGCGACCTCCTCACGCGGGCGCAGGGGATCGACCACGATGCGGCGCGCGCGGCGATCGAGGAACACGCGATCGCCTTCGAGACGGCGGAGGGCGGGACGCGGGCGGCGGGAGCGCTCGCCGTCACCGATCGCGATGCTCTCGACGCGCTCGTCGAATCGCTCGCCGAGATCCTCAGGGAACGGTTCGAGGAGGTCGACGTCCGATCGGACGCGGTCGTCGCGCGCGAGACGGGCTTCGATCCCGAACTCGCGGCCGACCGGGGCGTTCCCGAGGGACCCAAGTTCGGCGCCCTGGCCGCGGGAAATCCGGTCGAGATCGACGGCCGGACGATCGAACCCGATGCGGTCTCTCGCGAGCACGAGGAGCGCTTCCCGATCTGAACTCCGCCCTTCGATCTGAGCTCCGATCGCCGATCTGAATTCCGATCCGGGCTGGCTCCGTCCTCCCGATTCGCTCGATCCCCCGCAATTCGGTCGAAACGCCCCCTCAGCGTCAGACGAAGGTCCGACGAATGGGGAAAGGTAATTAACCTCGCTGTATAACCCTTCGCCAATATGGACTCCATCGTTGAGGACGCGATCGACGAGGCCGAGGAATCCGGATCCGGCGGCTCCGGGGACTCCGCCGGACAGGACACAGCCGACGCCGGAGGAACCGGCGCTTCGGGCGCCGCCTCCCGAACCGGAACCATGACCGACGACGAGCTGCAGGACGTCCTTCAGGACCTGCAGACGAACATCACGGTCGTCGGCTGCGGCGGCGCCGGCGGCAACACCGTCAACCGAATGAAGGAGGAGGGGATCCACGGCGCGAAGCTCGTCGCGGCGAACACCGACGTCCAGCACCTCGTCAACATCGAGGCCGACACGAAGATCCTGATGGGCCAACAGAAGACGCAGGGTCGCGGCGCCGGCTCGCTGCCGCAGGTCGGCGAGGAGGCCGCCATCGAGTCCCAAGAGGAGATCTACGACTCCATCGAGGGCTCGGACATGGTCTTCGTCACCGCCGGACTCGGCGGCGGGACCGGAACCGGCTCCGCGCCGGTGGTCGCGAAGGCCGCCCGCGAGTCCGGCGCGCTCACGATCGCGATCGTCACGACCCCGTTCACCGCCGAGGGCGAGGTCCGGCGCACGAACGCCGAGGCCGGCCTCGAGCGCCTCCGTGACGTCGCCGACACCGTCATCGTCGTCCCCAACGATCGCCTCCTCGACGCCGTCGGCAAGCTCCCCGTCCGCCAGGCCTTCAAGGTCTCCGATGAGGTCCTCATGCGCTCGGTCAAGGGCATCACCGAACTGATCACCAAACCCGGCCTCGTCAACCTCGACTTCGCCGACGTCCGCACCGTGATGGAGAAGGGCGGCGTCGCGATGATCGGCCTCGGCGAGTCCGACTCCGACTCGAAGGCGCAGGACTCCGTGAAGTCGGCGCTTCGGTCGCCGCTCCTCGACGTCGACATCTCCGGGGCGAACTCCGCGCTCGTCAACGTCACCGGCGGCAGCGACATGAGCATCGAGGAGGCCGAGGGCGTCGTCGAGGAGATCTACGACCGCATCGACCCCGACGCGCGCATCATCTGGGGCACCTCCGTCGACGAGGAGATCGAGGGACAGATGCGAACCATGATCGTCGTCACGGGCGTCGAATCGCCCCAGATATACGGCCGCAACGGCGAGGAGGCTCCCCAACCCGAGATGGCGGACGAGCCGGTCGACCAGCAGGTCGACGACATCGACTACGTCGAGTAGCCGCGATCGTTGCGACCGGTCCCTCGACGGCCGGCTTCGATCGGTCGTGTTCTCCTTTCGACCGCAACCACGCTCGGTCGCGACCATACTCGATCGCGACTACTCTCGGTCGCGACTACGCTCGAACGCGACCACACGCGGTGGCGCAACATCACAAGGTAAAAAACCGCGCGTCGCCTACTCACGCTCAATATGGACGTCCCCTACGACCTCAACAGCTACATTCGGGTGTTAAAGCTGGCGAGCACCCCGAGCACCGAGGAGTTCACCCAGGTCTCGAAGGTCGCCGGCGCCGGCATCATCCTCGTCGGCTTCATCGGCTTTCTGATCTACGCGATCATGAGCCTGCTCCCGGGGGTCGGCGTCTGATGTCGTCGATCTTCGCGGTCAAGACGACCGCGAGCCAGGAGCGGACGGTCGCGGACATGCTCGCCGAAAAGGAGATGCCGGAGATCCACGCCGTGTTGGCGCCCGACCAGCTCACGAGCTACGTGATGGTCGAGGCCGACGACGGCAGCGTCTTCGCGCGCGTCCTCGACGAGATTCCGCACGCACGCGGCGTCATCTCCGGTTCCGACGGACCCGCGGCGAGCGGCTTCTCCGAGGTCGAGCACTTCCTCTCGCCGACCCCCGACGTCGAGGGGATCGCCGAGGGCGACATCGTCGAGCTCATCGCCGGGCCGTTCAAGGGCGAGAAGGCCCGCGTCCAGCGCATCGACGAGGGGAAAGACCAGGTCACCGTCGAGCTCTACGAGGCGACCGTTCCCATTCCGGTCACGGTCCGCGGCGACCAGATCCGCGTCCTCGACAGCGACGAGCGGTAGCCCCTCCATCGATCCGCCCTTTCGTTTTGCGTTCCTCGCCTCCGCCGGCGGCTTTTAAATGCCCCCCGTTCGTACTGTGCGCCGATGGCGCTCCTGCAGACACTGAAACGGATGCTCGGGTTCGGCGACGCCGACGACGGCGACGCCGATCGAACGGACACCCGAGTGACCGTCGAGCACGAATCGAGCGAGGAGGGAGGGGATAGCGGATCCGACGCGGGAGGGTCGGCGGACGACCCCGCCGCGGCGGGAACCGACGCCACGGCCTCGACCGAGTCCCTCGTCGACGAAAGCGCGGCCGAGGATCCCGGCGAGGCCGCCGAACCGGCCGAGGCGGCGGCCACCCCGGACTCCGACGAGGCTGAACCGGCCGAAGACGACGACGCGGACGAGGAGGCCGCGACGGACTCGGTGGACGGAAGTCCGGACTCCACGGAGGAGACGGACGTCGCTGGTTCCGACGCTGCTGCTGCGGATTCCGAGGATTCCGACGCCGCTGATGCGGACTCCGGCGACGCCGACTCCCCGTCGGTCGACACGATAAAGGGCATCGGCCCGGCCTACGCGGAGCGACTCTCCGACATCGGCATCGAGACGGTCGCGGATCTGGCCGCCGCGGACCCCGCGGACGTCGCCGAGGGGGCGAACGTCGGCGAGAAGCGCGCGGCCACGTGGATCGAACGGGCCGGCGAGACGGCCTAACCGTCGAATCTCGAACGTCCCCGGAATCTCGAACGTCCCCGCCTCGGCGTGTCTCCGCTCCGCCTCTCCAAACCTTCAAACGCGATCCGTTCCTCGCTCCCGCATGGACGATGCGCGAGGAGCAGTCGACGAGCGACGAATGATCGACCTCGAGGCGGTTCCCGCCGACGGGACGCTGCTCGTGACCCTCTCGCCGGTCGACGGCGTGGACCTTGGCGACGCCGGCGACGTCGGGGAGGACGGCGAGACGGTCGAGGCGTTCCTCATCGCCCTCGAGGACGGCGTCGCCTGCTACCGCAACCACTGTCAACACTGGACGGACGTGCGTCTCGATTCGGGCGATGGCGCGTTCGTTCGAAACGGCGATATCTTCTGTCAAAAACACGGCGCGACCTTCCAGCGTGAGACCGGCTACTGTGATTTCGGCCCGTGCGAGGGCGCGGTCCTCGATTCGGTCGCCGTCGAGACGCGGGACGGCGGCGTCCACCTGACCGATCCGGACTACGTCTTCGTCGGCGTCGGCCCGGTCGAACGCGGTGACGCCGAGGGAGGCTCACGGATCGACTTCACCGGATCGTGATCGCGGTTCCCGGGCGCGAGCACGCTCGGGTTTCACGCTCCATCCGGGGTAACATTCAGGTAGCACTGCCCGAAACACGTTGGCATGAGCGAGGAGACGATCGACGACGACATCGATGACGTCACCGGCGGACTCACCGACCAGGACCTCAGACAGCTCACCGACGGGCTGGTCAAACACAGCTCCGGTGGCGGGACGACGGTCTACAAGAACGCCGCCGGGGTCGGGTGTCCGAACCCCGACTGCGACCGCGGCATCTTCCGGACGCTGTTCGTCAGCGACAGCGACTGGCAGGAGCTCGGCGCGACCCGCGAGGGGATCGATCTCTGTCTCACCTCGACGGGGGACAAACGACTCGTGTTCATCCACGAGGAGTGAAGCCGTGGACGACTCCGACGGCGGGGACGGCGAGCCGGATAGCTCCGCCCGCGAGGAGGGTGACCGTCGGGACCGGGCCCGAACCCACGGCACGCCCGGCGCCGGCATCACCCCCGAGGACCGCGAGATCGTCGCCGACGCCCCCGAGGAGTTCGGGCTCGTCCAGGTCTGGTGGGGCGACGGCAAGGGCAAGACGACCGCGGCGCTCGGGATGGGGATGCGCGCGGCCGGCCACGGCTATCGGGTCCACCTCCTGCAGTTCATGAAGGGCGGCGCGGACTCCGTCGCGCCGGTCCGCGGCGAGTACAACGCGATCGCCGCGCTTCCGGGAATGACCTACGAGAACACGGGCCACTACGGTTGGCACGGCTTCCGAGACGGTTCGGACGACGACGATCACGCGGCCAAGGCGCGCGCCGGGCTCGACCGCGCCGGCGAGCTGATCGAGGCCGCCGGGGACGCGGACCTCGCGTCGCCCCTCCTCCTCGACGGCGATCCGGAGGCCGGCGTCCACATGCTCGTCCTCGACGAGATCCTGTACGCGGTCGATCGCGGGCTGCTCGATCCGGACGACGTCCTCGCGTTGATCGAGGACAAGCCCGCCGATCTGGAGCTCGTGTTGACGGGAAGCCACGAGGAACCCGAATACCTCGCCGACGCCGCGGACCTCATCACCCGAGTCGAAAAGTCGAAACACCCGATCGACGCCGGCCAGCGGGCGCGTCAGGGGACCGAGTTCTGAGACGCCATGGCGGAGTCCACGCCGACGATCCTGGTCGCGGGGACCGCGAGCCACGTCGGAAAGAGCACGGTCGCCGCCGGCCTGTGTCGGCTGCTCGCCGACCGCGGGCTCGAGGTGGCTCCGTTCAAAGCCCAGAACATGTCGAACAACGCCCGGGCGGTCCCGATCGCTGACGATGCCGGAGGGCATGCGGACGTTGACGATCACGATGACGCCGGGACCCCCGGCTCCGGAACGGCCGGCGATGCCGGAAACGCCGATACCGGCCGCGACGCGTTCGGCGAGATAGGCGTCTCGCAGTACGTCCAGGCGCGTGCCGCCCGCGTTCCCCCGACGACCGACCACAATCCCGTCCTGCTCAAACCCCGCGGGAACGGCGAGTCGCAGCTCGTGATCGATGGCGAGGCGATCGACCACTTCCCCGCCCGCGAGTACTACGACGAACGCTGGAGCGACGCCCGCGGGGCGGCGATCGCGGCACACCGACGGTTGTCCGCCGACGCGGACGTCGTGGTCGCGGAGGGTGCCGGCTCCATCGCGGAGATCAACCTCCACGACCGCGATCTGGCGAACGTCGAGACGGCGCGGTTCGCCGACGCGGAGGTCGTCCTCGTCGCGGACATCGAGCGCGGCGGCGTCTTCGCCTCCCTCGTCGGAACGCTCGAGCTGCTTCCGGACGACCTCGAAGCGCAGGTCGCCGGAGCGGTCATCACCAAGTTCCGCGGCGACCCGTCGCTCCTCGAGTCCGGGATCGACGCGTTCGTCGATCGGACCGGCGTCCCGGTCCTCGGCGTGATCCCACACGAGGACCCGGGGCTGCCGGCCGAGGATAGCGTCGACCTTCCCGCGGCCGATTCGGCGGCCGGCGAGGCCGCGATCCGCGGAGGAGACGACGGCGTTCCCGCGGACCGCGCGGTCACGGTCGCCGTTCCCAGGTTGCCCCGGATCTCCAACTTCACCGACCTGGAACCCCTCGCCGCCGAGCCCGGGGTTCGGGTCGCGTACCTTCCCGTGCCGGATCGCGGGGCGAACGGTGATGGAAACGGCGCCCCGCCGCGGCTCCGTGAGTCCCTTCGGGAGGCGGACGCGGTCGTGATACCCGGCACCAAGAACACCGTCGACGACCTGCTCACGCTGCGCCGATCGGGATTCGAATCGGCGCTTTCGGCCTTCGAGGGGCCGATCGTCGGCCTGTGTGGCGGCTATCAGATCCTCGGTGAACGGATTCGGAACGCCGGGATCGAGGGAACCGAAGGAGAATCGATCGTCGAGGGGCTCGGTCTGCTTCCGGTCGAGACGACGTTCTCAAAGAGAAAGCGGGTCGTCTCGACGGAGCTGACGCTTCGCGGATCGGGCCCGCTCTCGGGCGCGGACGGCTCGGTGCGGGGCTATGAGATCCACATGGGCGAGACCCGATCCCTCGAGGACGTCGACCGGGAGCGGTCGATCCGATTTCCGTTCGCCCGCGGTGAATCCGGTGGCGATGGCTCCCCCGATCGCGCGTCGCTCGGCGTCTCCGTCGGTGATTCCGCGGGAGTCCTCGGGACCTACCTCCACGGGCTCTTCGAGAACCGCGCGGCTCGCTCGGCGTTCGTTCGGAACGTCCGATCGGCGTCCGGGCGGGCGCCGTCCGGACCGAGGGGCGAACCGGCTCCCCGATCCCCGTACGACGCCGCCGCGGATCTGCTCCGCGAACACGTCAACCTCCAGGGCCTTCCCCTTCCCGAGTGAGCCGGCGGGCCGGCGGCGACCCGTTCTCGTCCTGCTCGGAATCGCGTGGATTTTTAACGGACGGCGGCGACGCGTTCAGACATGCGCGTCGCGTTCGTCTCGCTTTTCACTCCGCATCACGGCGAGACGCCGGCGCGGTCGCGGACCCACCGCATCGCTCGACAGCTCGCCGACCGCGGTCACGAGGTCCGCTGGCTGTGCGCCCAGTGGTGGGGCGGCGATCACGACTCCTTCGAGGACGAGGGGATCGGCTACCGGCGGGTGGTCGCCGACCCGGACCCGGCGCGGTTCGCGGCCCGTCTCCCGGCCGCGCTTCGGCGGGCCTCCCCCGACGTGGTCCACGCGACCAACAGCCCGCCGGGCGGCGCCCTCGCCGCGACGGCGACGCGGCTTTTCCACCGCGCTCCGGTGCTCGTCGACTGGTGGCGCGATCACCCCGCCGATTCCCCGATCTCCTACCGGCTTCTCGCCCGCGGCGCCGACGGAATCGTCGTTCCCTCCGAGACCGCCAGAACCCGTCTGCTCGAGTACGGAACCGACGCCGAGGCGACCACGATCATCCCCGAGAGCATCGACTTCGGGCTCGTGGAGTCGGCCGACGTCGACGACCGGTTCGACGTCGTCTACTCGCGCCGGCTCGATCGCGACGCGAACGTCGAGTCGTTCCTGCTCGCGCTCGCCGAGCTTCGAACCCGCGAGTGGCGCGCAGCCGTGATCGGGGACGGACCGGAACGGCGCGCCGCCGAGGAGACCGCCTCGGACCTCCGGATCGACGACCGGGTAACGTTCCTCGGCGAGACGCCGATCGACGAGCGCGTGTCGGTGTTCAAGGGTGCTCACGTCGCCGTTCAGACCGCGACCCGGGAGGCGTTCGCGAGCGACCTCCTGTGGGCGCTCGCGTGCGGTTGTGTCGGGCTCGTCGAGTACCAGGCCGGCTCGAGCGCTCACGAGATCGCGGAGGCGCGCGAGCGCGCCCGTCTCGTCACGAGTCCCCAGGAGATCGCCGACGCGTTCCTCGAGGCCGGCTCGATGTCGAGACGCGCCGTCGACGACCGGTTCGAGTCCTACGACCGCCGGCCGATCCTGGAACGGTACCTCGAGCGCTACCGCTCGCTGCTCGATGCACGCGGCAAGCTTTGAGCGGGATGTGGGACGTCTCGGTTCATGTCGATCCACTAGCGCCCGGACCTGATCGAGGAGATGTCACGGCGATCCGGACCTGATCGAGGAGACGTCACGGCGATCCGAGCGCCCGCGCGTCGGCGCGATCGAGGGGATCGAGACGATCCCGCTACTCGTCGCGGTTCGACCCGCCGTAGCGGATGAAGAAGAACGCGATCCCGAGCGTCGCGACCATCGCGATGAACGTGGCGACGCTGAGCGCCTTGGCCGCCTCCGGCACGAAGACGACCCCCGTGGCGGCGTCGTCTCCGCCGGTGTCCTCGGTTTCGATGTCCTCGCCGATGGCGAGACCGCCGTGCATGCCGACCTGCGAGTGGGGGCCACACTGGTAGTGGGTGATGCCGGCGTCCTCCTCGGACGTCTCGTACTCGAAGGTGAACCCCTCCTCGGCCGTGATCTGGCTTTCGAACTCGGCGGGTCCCTCGACCGTCTCGACGTTGTGGTCGCCGCCGTTGCCCGTCCACTCCCAGATCACGGTCGTTCCGGGGTCGATCCACACCATCGTCGGGTCGAAGGCCAACCCGTCGCCGGCACCAACCGAGATCGTCACCTCGTCCTGCCCGCGGGCGTCCGTGTAGCTCCCGACGTTCGCGCCCTCGACCGCCGACGGCCAGACCGGCGCTTCCTGTGCGGCCGCGGTCCCGCTCGCCCCGGCAGCGACGCCCGCCGCCGCGGTGGTTCCGCCCGCGGTCCGAAGAAACGCCCGTCTGGAGACGTCCTCTGTGCTCATGCCCGGCGATTGGTGATGCCCCGTAGTGAATACTTTGGTTCGCGTTCGATGGACGGGGACGACATCGCGTGCGGTACCTCCGTGACCGGACTTCCACCGGTGTGGACGGATCTCCGATCGGTGTTGGTGGACCTCCGATCGGGGTGGGTGGATCTCCGATCGGTGCTGGAGCCGATCACCGCGGCCGGCCGTCGCCTCGAACGGGGTTTCACAACCCTTTTTGTCCGTCTGGCGGTGGAGTCTGTATGACCGACGTCGAATCCGAGCTTCGCGCGCAGTTCACCGAGGCGTTTCGGGACGCCGAGTTCCCGGTCGAGACACAGATGGACCTGCTGCCGGCGCTGCCGGACGGGCCGTCGACGACCTTCGAGGCGGGCGACGTGCGCTTTTCGGCGATGGAGCTCGCGGCGAAGCTCGGCGACGAACAGGACTTCCCCTACGAGTCGCTCGATGAACTCGTCGATGACGTCATGGCGGCGCTCGAGGCGAACGACATGCTCTGAGCGAGTTCCGAGCCACGTCATCCGCCGGTGCGTGTTCGAACCGGCTGGTGGGGGCCCGACGAGGGGTTCTTGAGGATCCACGTCCAAGGTGGCGTGTGGTCGTAGACGTCCTCTCGGTCCTCCCCGTCTGGCTGCTCGTCGGGATCACGCTGGGGTTCGCCGCGGCGATTCTCGTCGTGGCGACGTTCTATCTCGGCGATCGCCTCTTTCCGGAGGCCGTCGCCGCGAACTCGGTCGGCGAGTCGGGGGATTCCCGGCGTCGCGTGGAGATCCGCGAGTATCTGTCGGCGATCGACGAGCGCTTCCTCGAGGACTACTCGATCGCCGGCTCCACCGTCGCCTTCTACCTTCCGGAGCGGGAGGTCGCCATCACCTTCGACGCACACCTCCACTTCCGGCTCGAGAACGCCGGGACGCGATCGGTCCTCTGTGAACACGAGATGCCGGGACGCGGGCTCGGCAGGCGGCTTCCCTTCGAGGTTTCGGATCCGACGTTCGGCGCTTCCTCGGTCGAGGACCCGATCGCGGCGGCCTTCGAGGAGCTCGGACTTCCCCGCTCGGCGGACGACGAGGCGGTCGAACACGCCTACCGCGACCGGATCAAGGAGGCCCACCCCGACCACGGCGGCGACGAGGAGTCGTTCCGCCGGGTTCGGGAGGCCTACGCGACCGTTCGCGACCACCGCGGTTCGGACGGCGACTCCCCGACCGTTCGCGATCGTGGCACGGCGTAGTCCAACCGGATCGGACCAGGCCAGATCGGACCAGATCGGATCAGACCGGACCAGACCGGATCGGATCGGACCGGACCGAACTCCCGGCTGTGGATTCGTCGAACTTCGAACCACCGATACACCCTTTTGCATGCGGACGATCCATCGACGTATGCAGAGTCGGACGGTACCATCCACCGAGGAGGCGTGCGATCGTGAGTGATCCGCTCGCGGAGACCGACGTGCGTCGCGTTCTCGACGCCGACGGTCGACCGTTGCCCGACGCGGAGATCCCGGACCTCTCGGACGAGCGTCTCGTCTCCATCTACCGGGACATGCGGATCACGCGCCGCTTCGACGAGCGCGCGGTGAGCCTCCAACGGCAGGGTCGGATCGGGACCTATGCGCCCTGTGCCGGCCAGGAGGGGTCGGCGGTGGGATCGACGCACGCGCTCGCGGACCGCGATCTGATAAGCTACCAGTACCGTGAACACGGCTCCATCGTCGCCAGGGACCTCCTCGCCGAGTACCTCCCCTACTGGATGGGCCACGAGTCCGGCACGGCGGCCATTCTCGAGGGGAACGTCTACCCGCTTCAGATCGGCGTCGGAGCACATCTCCCACACGCCGTCGGCGCCGCGTGGGCCTTCGAGTACCGCGGGGACGACCGGATCGTCGCCTGCCACTTCGGCGACGGCGCCACCTCAGAGGGCGACTTCCACGAGGCGCTCAACGTCGCCGGCGTCTTCGATCTCCCGGTCGTCTTCTGTTGTCACAACAACGGGTGGGCGATCTCCGTTCCCCGGTCGCGCCAGACCGCGACAGACACCTTCGCCGAGAAGGCGAGCGCCTACGGCTTCGAGGGAGTCCGCGTCGACGGCATGGACCCGCTCGCGAGCTACGCCGTCACGCGCGAGGTCGCGGAACGCGCTCGCGATCCGGACGCCTCCGCCCGCCCGACGCTCGTCGAGTTCGTGGAGTACCGCTACGGCGCACACACGACCGCCGACGACCCGACGGTCTATCGCGACGACGAGGAGCTCGAACGCTGGCGATCCATCGACCCCATCGACCGCATGGAGACGTTCCTCCGCGAGACCGGCCGGATCGACGACGAGGGCGTCGAGACCGTCGCCGCCGAGGCGGAAGCCATCGTCAAGGAGGCCGTCGAGGCGAGCGCGGACCTGGAGGCAGATCCCGGCGAGATGTTCGATCACGTCTACGCGGAACGGCCCGCGGAACTGGATCGGCAACGCGAGGAGCTGTTGGAGCTGATCGAGACGCACGGCCGCGAGGCGTTCGGCTACGAGGAGTGAGGCCGGTTCCGGTCCCCGAGCCCGTCGCGCCGATCGCCTTCCTACAGGTGCCGGACCACGAGTTCGCTCGCCCGCCTTCCGCTTTCGACCGCCCCCTGCAGCGAGGACCACCGCGTGTAGTCCCCGGCGAGCACGACGGGACCCTCCGGATCGTCCGGATCGGGTAGACCCTCGCGGAATCCGGGGGGTTGTGCGAACTGTGCGAACGGCGTCCTGTCCGTCGCGATCGGCCGTAGCCCATCGGCCGATCGTTCCGGATACCACGAGGCGAGCGCCTCCCGCGTCTCCGTCGCGAGCGCCTCGTCCTCGAGTTCGAACGCGCCGTCGTCGACGAAGGTCGCCACCAGCAGGGTTCTCCCGTCGTCCGGCACGTAGCTCGAGGCAACCTCGCCCATCGGGACCACGACGTTCGGACGCTGCGACCCGGCGTTCAACAGGATCCGCCGTCCGAGTTCGAGACGCCGACCGGGAGGCAGGGTGTACCACTGCGTGATGCATCCGACCCCTTCGGTCGGGATCGATTCGACGCCCGTGAGTCGCCGCGACTCGGGCGGCGTCGTCGCGACGACCGCGGCGCTCGCCGTCTCCACCGTCCCGTTGGAGCAGATCACCTCCACGTCGCCGTCCGCCATGGTGTCGATCCGGGCGACCTCCGTCCCGGTCCGGATCTCGCCGCCCGCGGCCGACACGCGGTCCGCCAGCTGGCTCGGAATCGCGCCCATTCCCGCCGCCGGGACCGCGATCCGACCGCGGCTCATCGCGCGGAACGTGTACTCGAAGACGTGCTTGGAGCTCGAGAGCGATCGATCGAGGGTGATCCCGCCGTAGAACGGCTCGACGAACCGGTCGACGTACCGCTTCGAGAAGCCCCGCTCGCGGAGGTACGTCCGGATCGTCGCGTCCGTGCCCGCGAAGAACTCGGACTCCGAGCGGCCGGTCAGCTCCCGTCTGAGCGCGAGCGTTCGGAGCTTGTCGCGAAACGGGATCTCGGGATCTAACACGGATCCGAGCGCCGCGATCGGGTCCCGAAACGGGTCCGCGAGTGTCGATCGCGACCCTGGGCGACAGATCACCGCCCCCGGCGAGAAGGGACGGAGGTCGAGCGCGTCCAGGTCGAGTTCCGCGCGCAGCGCCGGATACGCCTCGAAGAGCACCTGGAACCCGCGGTCGACCGTGAACCCGTCGACGTCCCTACTCTCGACGCGCCCGCCCACCGCGTCCTCGCGTTCGAACACCGTCACGTCGACGCCGGCTTCCGCGAGCCGCGCGGCCGTGGTCAGCCCCGCGACGCCGGCGCCGATGACGATGACGTCTCCGTTCTCGGTCGCGTCCATGCACGTGGTTCGTAGTCGACCCACAAAAGCGTCCGCGGGATGCTATCCGATCGCCGAGATCGGATCCGAAGCGTTCTCGACGTCACGAATCCGGTTCTCGTCCGTCACCGGGTTCGGTTCGTCGGCTCCCTCGGGAGGTCCAACGCGGCGAGCAGGTCGTGTTCCTCCCCGGTCAACACGTACAGGACGTCCTCTAAGACGACCACGAGCTCCGGAATCTGTCGCGCGACCAGATAGGTGATCGCGACGAGCGCGACGACGGCAAGTAGCTGGCTAATTATCCGATCGGAGACGAGAAACGAGACGCGATAGGGATCGCTCGCGCCGAACATCGCCAACACCAGCTCGGGCTGCCAGTGCATGTACTGGTTGCCCGTGACGACGGTGATGAACGTCGTCCGCGCGATGTTCAACACGTAGATGAGCGGGATCGAGACCGCGAGCCCGCGGATCTTCCGTTCGATCGGGGCGTCGACGGCCGCGATGAGTCCCGCGAAGATCGCCATGCTGCCGATCCCCGTACACGCGAGGACGACCGAGACCAGCACGACGTGTTCCTCCGGGCCGTACACCCACCGGAACGTCGAGAGGTATCCCTGGGAGTTCTCGATCAGCGCCGGCGAGTAACCCAGAAGCGACATCGCCGTCGCGGTCTGGGACGCCACGATCTCGATGAGGACTCGCTTCGGCTCCGGGATCGTGACTCCGCCGACGGACACGGCGGGGATCGTCTCGAAGGGGAGGTAGATGATCAACATCGCCGCCACCGCCCGGGTCAACACGAACAGGGACTCGCGGCCCCGATACAGGAGGTATCCGGCGTAGACGCAGGCGGGCACCGCGACGAGCGAGAGGGCGCTCTCGACGTAACTGAGGTGCTCGAGGGCGAAGTACGGGACCATCGTCAACCAGAAGGCGCCGAAGAGGACCCACGTGCCGGCCGCCAGCGACCGGCCCTCCTCGCGTCCGTACCGATCGAGTACCGCGGCGACGACGAAAAGCGCCGCCACGATCCACGCGAACGTGAACGTGTCCGGAAGCGAGGCGAGCACCGAAAGCGTCTGCGGCGTCGACTCGCCGATCACGCCGATCATGTCCGGATCACGGTTGCGCGATGTAAAGCGTTTGTCGTTGTGGACGACGCTCGCCTCCGTTCACATGGTTCGCCCGCGGTAGATCCCCACGAAGAAGAGCAGAATCACGAGCATCGACAGGAGGATCTCCGGGTCGATCCGTCCGCGAACCGCCTCGGTTCCGGCGGCGATCGGGCCCGTCGGATCGGCTCCCACGTTCGGGGTCGTGCCCGGATCGGTCGTCGTCGATCGCTCCCGCGACCCCTCGGAGCCGGATCCTCCGGGTATCGGTTCGGCCGTCGTCTCCTGCTCGATGCCGAGGATCGTCCCCGGTACGCTCGCTCGTTCCTTCCGGATTCCGGCGCGTCTCACGTGTACCCGGTAGCGATCGCCGGGCGACCCCGTCGAGAGGTCGACCTCGGCAGACCAGGATCCGTCGCCGGCGACCACTCCGTCCGAAGCCACCCGTTCGAGGGTCGCTTCGGTTCGGCTCTCCGGTCGTACGTCGACGGTTATCGGGGTCCCGGGCGCGATCGAGGTCTCGCCCTCGAAGGTCCGGTCGGACGTCGGCGCCGCGTCGTAGGGGTCCTCACGGAACTCGACGTCCCGCTCGACGACGCTGAACGTGGTCGTCGCGGATCGTCGATCGATCGCGAAGGCCGGAGTCGAGGTTTCTCCCGTCCCGTATTCGGTCCCGGAACCGATCCCCGTCTCGGCCCGCTTCGAGGCCGTTCGCATCGCGCCCGCGGGTCGCTCGAACCGTTCGTTTCCGCGGCCCAAACTGCCTCCGGGTCTGGCGACCCCGCCGATCGTTCCCGGAACGACCATCGTCTCCTCGCCCGACGATCGGGCGTCGGGGACACGGACGTCCAGCCGGAACGTCGTCGAGTCGGTCGGATCGACGCTCGTACCGTCCTCGAAGGCGAACCGAGCCGTGTCCACGAGGAGGTACACGCGATCGCGATCCCCGGCCGTGGCGACCGAGACCCCGTCCGATTCGATGTCGACGGTGCGACGGTCACCTCGTGTGCCCGCACTCGTCGGCGTTTCCCCGATGTCCAGCTCCACCGCGGCGCGGGAGCCGTCCCCACCGGAGGACTTCCCTCCCACTCCCGCTCCGGACCAGCCCGGGTCGGTCGCCGTTCGGAGGCGTTTCGTCGCGTTTCTCGTTCCGCGTTCGCGTCCGGCGAGCGCCAGCAGCCCGGAGAGGCCGGTCGCCCGCACCTCGAGAATTGCGACGTCCCCGTGGGCGATCCGGTCGCGGCGTGTGACGGTCCCGTCCCTGGAGCCCGCGGCCATCGCTACCGCCGGATCGTCGGCTTCACGGATCGCCTTTGCGGTCCGTCTCGATGTGGTCCAGGTCGTGGCTTCGGCGTTCCCCCGTGGTTCGATCACGAGCACTCCCACGTCGCCGGGGTTCCGCTCCGCGGTTTCCGGGTGGGGCGCCGTCGAGGCGACGAGCGAATACTCGCCGGTCCCGATCCGTCCGATCGGTCCCGTCTGGTCGCGTTCCGGATCGAAGCCGATCGACGCGCCCGCCTCGAGCGAGGCCGCGTCGAGTTCGACGACCGGGCCGGCCGTCGTTCCCGCCGTGTAGGTGTTGAAAAGCACCGTTATCGACTCCGCCTCGCCGAAGGTCTCGACGTGGATCGCCGCCCCGTACTCCATCGCGGAGTCGTTTCCGATCAGCAACGCGCCGCCCGCCGCGACGTCGTCCCGGTTCACGGTGATCGGAGCGACGTCGCCGCGCCCGACCGTGAGGATCGGCTCCGCGAGTGCGACGTCGCCATCCCCGACGTATCCGCGAACCGGAGGCGGGACCGTCTCGTTCGGTTCGGGTACTGGTTCCGCTCCCATCGCGCTGCCGCTTCCGAGCGTTCCGCCGCCTCCACCCGAGGTGGATCCTCCGCCACCGGAGGTCGATCCCGTACTCGAACCGGAGTCGAGATCCTCGGTCCCGTCGGTCACGGTCTCGGTTTCAGTATCGTCTCCCGATTCCGTGGGCTCCTGGGTAGTGACGGAGTCCTCCTCCTTGTCCCCCTCCTCTTCGGTTTCGGTGTCCTCGACGATCTCCCCCTCGGACTCGTTCTCCGTGATCGTAAGAGAGCCCTTCGCGACGTCGTCCGTGAACGACTCGGTCACGGTGATCGGGTGGGTACCGACGTCGAGGGTCGACAGGTTCTCCCCGTTCAGATCGAAGCTGAAGCTCGACGACTCGCCCGCATCGAGTCCCGGTCGGTCCGACCGCTTCGTCCGGACCGACCCGTTTGCGACGTCGAGAGCCAGATCGTACGTCTCCGTCGCGTTCGCGCCGCCTTCGTTGGTCACGGTCCCGGCGATCGTCGGCGTGTCCGTGGATCCGGACTCGTAGCTCACCGTCTCGTTGTCCAGCCGAACGCGGTTTTCCGGCGGTTCGACGATCTCGACCGTCCCGTGTTCGGAATCGTGATCCCCGCGAACGGTGACCGAGAGGTCCTCCCCGGGAGACTCGTCGATCGTGTCGTAGGATAGCGTCACCGCCGCCGTCTCGTCCGGTTCGACCGTCACCGACTGCGTGTCAACGACGCTTCCGTTGACGATCAGCTCGAGAGTATCGGTGTAGGTAGTCGATCCGGTGTTTGTTTCGTTTATTTGAATGTCCAGTTTGTCTGTATCTTCCACACCTGGAATTGTTGTATTTAGTTTTATCCCTTGAATCTCATATGAGGTTGGTAATATTTGTGTATCATTTACCAGATCAACAGATTGACTTAAATTATCCTTTCCACTCGCTGCGTATATTTCATGTCTTGTTTGTGGTATTAAATCAACCACATCCTTATCCAGAATATAGTCTGCTGAACTATTCACTCCCCCAATCGAAAAATGAGTTTTAGTACCATCTTGAGCTGGGCTGAGGTTATAGTCCTGGTCTGCTGTGTTATCCAATTCACTATCAACCGCAATTGATATTTGTTGAGTGACATCCTCCCCGTGATGTAATGTGACGTTAACTTTTTGTTCAGATTTTGTTCGATCTAGTGCAGAAGTAGCATCAATTGTTTTGATACGCTTATCAACAATGTCAAACTCATCACTTTCAATAGAATTCGCTAAATCACCATCTGGTGCCGTGTTTTCGCCATTAAGATCTGGACTCTGATATGAGGGGTCTGACTGAAACTCCGCACTAATATCGTATGTTATATTTGATCTTCGGCTTCCTTGTTGCGAATCAATACCTGTCGTATTGAATGTGAAATCAAACCCATCTGAATCACTATATTCATTCGGCGGATCTGTAAGTTCAAATACTAAACTTAGTACGTCGTCCCCTTCGTGATTTATATCCCATTCTCCAGTATATTTCACATCTCCCTTCGAATTATCGAAGTTATACACTTCAACCTGTTTAACAGTTGAATTTTGGAGATCAACCCCATCTTCAGTTAAACTTGTTATATTATAATAAACACGAACATACTTCTCGTCTGAATTTCCTAATTTTATTTTAGTTAGCCCATATGATTGTTTTGTACTATCCTTTATCTTAACGTTACCAACACTATCTGAGTTTGCAACTTCGGCAGACGTTTGTCCCGTTGTATTTTCAATAATCCCACCCGGAGATATACATGCAATAACCACGAGCACGATCACGCCGACGGTTCGAACCGCGTATCGAACTGAAATTTCGTCTCTCTTCATATGTCTGTGAACTCTACCAGAGAAGCAGCAATACGGCCACACGGTCCGCAGACCACGACTACGAACCCTCCGCGACTACGTATTCCACATCACCGACTGAGTTCGACTCAATGTCGTCTGAGAATGGTAATGTATTTGTTTTCATCTTCAGTTTTTACCAATATTGACCCGTGACTATTCGATCGAATGTCAAAATACAATATAATCTCGTAAACTTGTCTGTCGTCTTTGGATTTTCATATCGCTCTCTCGCTCCCACGGACCGCCGACGCCGCTCCCGTGGTACTCGCTTTCCGTTTGGAGTGATTCGTCCCGATCCGGAGGCGACTGCCGCGTGGCGAAACGTCTTAGGTAACTCCGTGAAATGACCGACACCTCCAGTGACCCGCTTTCCGAACCCCGTCCGGCTCGCCATCCTCTGGATCGGACTCGGCCTCGCCCGGGCGGGGGTGATCGATCGCGAGCGGGCGATCCGGACCACGGATCTCGCCTGGCCGCGGGTCCTCACGGGGATCGCCCGGATGTCGAAGAACGCGGTCGACGTCGCCATGGTCGGCGTCGCGATCGGGTCGGCGGCGATCGCGGGCGTCGGGTTCGCGGGACCCTTCTGGGGTGTCGCCTTCGCGACCGGCGGCGGAGTCGCCGGCGGGACGATCGCGCTCGTCTCCCAGCGATACGGCGCTGACGCCGGCGAGCAACTCGGGCTCGCGGTGCGGTCGAGCACCCTCCTCGTCGTGCTGGTCAGCCTCCCGATCGTCGCGTTGTTCTTCTCGTTTCCCGAGGAGCTGATCTCGCTGCTCTCCAGCGACGACCGTGCCATCGCCTACGGCGCCGCATACCTCGAGATCGTCGGATTCGGGGTCCCCTTCGCCGGGCTCAACCTCGTCGGCAGCCGCGTCCTCGTCGGCGCCGACGACGCCTACTCCGCAATGCAGCTCCGCGGGGGCGGCGCGGTCGCAAACGTCGTGATCAACGCGGTACTCATCTTCGGGCTCGGCCTCGGCGTGGTCGGTGCGGCGCTCGGGACGGTCCTTTCGAACGTCATCGTCACCGCGGCGTTCGCGGCCGGACTCTCCCGCGGATCGCTACCCATCGTCGGGGCATTTCCGGTTCGGATCGATCCGCGTGGGACCTACCTGGACCGGGAAACGATCGTCGACCTCCTCGAGATCGGGATCCCTGTCGGCGCGCGCAACCTGGTGTGGACCGCCGCCGAGTTCCCGATGCTCGCCATCCTCGACGTCTTCGGGCAGGACGTCGTCGCCGCGTTCGTCATCACCCGGCGCATCTGGGGTCTCATGAACACGCCGGGATGGGGGTTCGGGCTCGCCTCATCGAGCCTCGTCGGACAGGAGCTCGGGACCGGCGAGGAGGACGAGGCCGAGCGGTACGGCCGTGAGATCGTCCGGTTCGCGGTGGCGACCTACGTGGTCTCCGCCGTCATCGTTTTCACCTTCGCCGAGCCGATCGTCGGACTGTTCGTCGATGACCCCGGTGATCCCGCGATCCCGATCGCCGTTCGGTTCGTCTACGCGGCCTGTCTCGCCATCGTGTTGAAGGGTGTCGCGGGCGCCGCGGCCGGAGTTCTGGACGCCAGCGGGGATACGACGGTCCCGTTCGTCAGCCAGGTTCTCGGAATGTTCTGTCTCGCCATTCCGTTGGCCTACCTCGGCGCGGTGACGCCGCTCGGATTGTGGGGCGTCTATCTGGCCTTCCTCGCGGAGACGACGGTCCCGGCGGCGATCAACTACTGGCGGTTCCAAAGCGGCGCGTGGAAGACGGTCAGTCGGGGCTATCGTCCCGACACGCCGAAATCCGGGTGACGGGTGGATATGGATCGTCGACTTCCACCCTATCGTCCGAGGAGGCCGCGAAGGTCGCTCCCGTACAGGGCGACTGCGGCCCCCCACGTGAGGACGGCTCCGACGGGGAGGAGCACCGTCGACGACCCGCCGAATCCCCCGGTGCGCGTCGCGATCCCGAACGTGACCGAAAACGACGCGAGCCCGGCGAGGACCAGGAGGCCGCCCGTGACACGTCGATCCTCCCTGTCGATCGTCGCTCCGAGCGTCGCGCTCGCGAGCGCGAGCACGTGGAAGCCCAGCCCCACCGGCCAGGCCCGGATCGAGGCCGGCAACGCCTCGAATCCGATCGGATGCTCCGCGAGGTACCTCCAGATCGGATAGACGTGGACGCCGCCGGGTCCCGTCGACCCCAGATCGACGAGCCCCCAGACCATCACCAACGCGTAGTCGCCGTCGGCACCCGAGACCGTCACCGGGATCGCAAACAGCGCGGCGACGGCCCCCACCGCGATCCACCGCCGCGTCATGTCGCGTTCATCGACGGGTGATGATCCGGAGGACGTCCTCGTCCGCGAGTTCGTGGTCGCGTCCGACCTGCTGTTCGTCGTGTTTCGCGCTCGGCCCCGACACGCGCGCGAACTTGAACCGTTCGTCGATGTCCCCGCCCAGCTTTTTGCACGCGTCGCCGACCGTCTCGCCCGAAAAGAGGATCAACGGCTCCTCGTAGTCGACGCCGCGACCGGGTTTGTCCATGTAGACGCGAACGAGCCCGAGTTCCTCCCAGACCCGCTCTTTGAGCCCGTCAAGTCCGCGCTCCTCCTCCGCGGAGATGAACGTCACCTCCTCGGGATCCAGTCCATGATCGCGGAGCTGTTCGTGTACCGTCGGCACGTACTCCTTGTCGATGAGGTCGGCCTTGTTCACCGTCACGATGGAGGGGAGGTACTCGCGGTTGTCCATGATCCCGTCGATCAGTTCGTCGATCGTCAGGTCGTGCGGGATCGTCACGGCGGCGTTCACGTAGCCGTGTTCCCTGAGGACGCTTTTGATCGTCGTCTCGTCGAGGTCGACGTCGTCGCCGGTCGTCACCCGGATCCCGTCTTTGTGCGTCTTCCGGATGGAGATGTTCGGCGGATCGGTATCGAGGCGGATCTTGTTCGCGTACAGCTCGCGTTTCAGCCGTTCGTACTGGTCGATCTCGAAGACGGAGAGCATGAAACAGACGAGGTCCGCGGTCCGAACGACCGAGAGGACCTCCTTGCCGCCGCCGCGTCCCCCCGCGGCGCCCTCGATCAGCCCGGGGACGTCGAGGATCTGGACGTTCGCGCCCCGGTACTGTAACATGCCGGGATTGACGTCGAGCGTCGTGAACTCGTAGGACCCCGTTTCGCTGTCGGCGTTGGTGAGGGCGTTGATGAGGGTCGATTTGCCGACGCTCGGAAAGCCGACGAGCGCGACGGTCGCATCCCCGTGCTTCTCGACGGCGTATCCGTGGCCGCCGCCGGCGGAGGACTGGTTCTCCAGCTTCTCCTTTTTTTCCGCCAGCTTGGCCTTGAGACGACCGATGTGCTCCTCGGTCGATTTGTTGTAGGGTGTTTCGGCGATCTCCTCGCGGAGATCCTCGATCTCCTCTTCGAGTCCCATCACCGGACACTCCGCCGTTCAGTTCGTTAAACCTGTTCTTTCACCCCCGTCGGCGACTCCGTGACCGTCGGCGTTACCGTCCCGACGACCGCTGGTGGCCCAGGCGTTTTCGTCACGGTTATACGCCACCTGTTTCACGTTCCGAACGTCGAATGCCGGATCCGGCTCGCCTCCGAGACAGCACGCAGATCGTGGTTCCCTGCCGGGTCCTCGATGAGATCCGGGACCGACTCGAGGCCGAATACACCGTCACGGTCTTCGAGGCCGACGGCCGGTGTCGGATCATCGGCAGTCCGATCGAGATCAAGGCCGTCAGCGACTTTCTGACCCGACACGGAATCACCGTCGCGTAGGCGGCTGACTGACACGGTTCCGTGGGGAACGTGAGCACGCAGCAAAAGATGTGACACGGCAAAAAACGACGTGTGCGCCCCCGACGAAAGCGGCGAACGGGAACTCCCCGTAGCGACGATCGCTTCCTCTCAGCCGGCGATTCCGACGACGAGCTGGAGTGCGATGACGAGCATCAGCACCATCCCGAGCGCGATCGATCCGGCGGCGACGCCCTGTGCGTTTCCGAGTCCTCGATCCCGCGTCGCCGAGTAGGCGCCCAGGAAGACGAAGGCGCCGATCAGCAGCCCTACGAGTCCGTAGACTGCGTTGAGGAGCGTCCCCGGAACGCCCTCGGGCAGGCCGAAGTTCCCGAACGAAAGGACCACCAGGACGCCGATGCCGACCGCGATGACGATGAACGTGATCGTCCAGACGACCGGCGTCCGAACGAGCGATCCGAGCCTCGAGGCGAGTCGATCGTATCGGTCCCCCTCCTCGGCGGTGAGCGACGAGCGTTTCCGTGCGAGCCGCCCCACGGCGATGAACGTGGCGAGTACGAGCAGACCCATCAGCGTGGTGCTTAAAAGCGTTGGCGAGACCATGGCTGTCTTAGTGTTCCTCGTTACATCGATGGTCCGGACGTGTGTACAAATAGGCTTCGTATGTCGTCGGTTCGTTTCCGATCCTCGTAGCGTGTCCTCGACATCCGGATCCATCGTCGACCTACGAACGGATCCATCGTCGACCTACGAACGGCCCTTCGACGACGACGCTACAAAAGAGATAAGTGCGGCATCACCAACTGATCCACAAGGGCCGACACAAGAACATGACAGCGTCAGTATTTATACTAGCATCCGTGTTACTACAGGGCGACGGCATCCGGGCCCAGGCCGCGATCTTCGACGAGATCTTCCTCGTCTTCCTCGGACTCGGCACGCTCGTCGGGATCGTCGTCGTCACGTACACGCTTTTGAACGCGTACAAGTATCGCGACGACGGGAGCGAACCCAAGGAGAGCTTCGATCCTCCGGTTCTCGGCGAACTTCCGACCGGCAAGGGTGGTCCGAAGGCGAAGAAGCTCTTCCTCTCGTTCGGAATCAGCGCGATCATCGTCATTAGCCTCGTCGTCTACGCCTACGGTCTGCTCCTCGTCGTGGAGGAGGGACCGGACGGCGCCGGCGTCGAAACCGACATGGAGGTCGAGGTCGTCGGCTACCAGTTCGGCTGGGAGTTCCAGTATCCGAACGGCGTCACGACCCAGAACACGATGTACGTTCCCCAGGACTCGGCGATCGAGTTACGGGTGACCTCGCGGGACGTCTGGCACAACTTCGGGGTCCCGGAGTTACGCATCAAAACCGACTCCATCCCCGGGGATTACTCCGAGACGTGGTTCACGACCGATGACGGACTCTCGCCCGGTGAGGAGCGGACCTACGAGATCAAGTGTTACGAACTCTGCGGGTCCGGCCACTCGTTCATGAACGGCGAGATCGTCGTCATGCACGAGGACGACTACCAGGAGTGGTACGACACGCAGGAGGCCGAACTCGAGAACGAATCCGACGGGTCCCAAAACGCCATGAACACACACGACGCGCGCTTGGAGGCTGAGGCGTAATGTCCGAACTGCCACCGAAGACGTCCGTTCGCCGCTGGCTCGTGACGACGAACCACAAGGACGTCGGGATACTCTATACGGTCACGTCGATGTTCTTCCTGGTTTTCGGCGGAATGCTCGCCCTCCTCATCCGGCTCCAGATGTGGGAACCCGGCGCTCAGGTGCTCTCCGGGATCGCCTACAACGAGGCCGTCACGACCCACGGACTGGTGATGGTCTTCTGGTTCCTCTCGCCGTTCGGGTTCGGCTTCGCGAACTACTTCGTCCCACTCCAGATCGGCGCTGACGACCTCGCGTTCCCACGGTTGAACGCCCTCTCCTACTGGATGTACGCGCTCTCGGGACTCCTGTTGGGGGTGAGCTACTTCCAGGGCGGCACCCTCAGCACGGGTTGGACGATGTACGCCCCGCTCAACGTGCCGATGTACACCCCGAGCCTCGGGTCGACGGGGGCCATCCTCGCGCTCGCGATGTTCGTCATCGGCATCACCGCCTCGACGGTGAACTTCCTCACGACCATCCATCATTCCCGTGCGGAGGGCATGGGGCTGATGGACATGCCGCTTTTCACCTGGTCGATCCTCGCGACCGTCTACATGATGCTGTTCGCGTTCGCGGCGCTGCTGGCGGTCGCGCTCATCCTGTTGTCGGACCGCATCCTCGGGAGCCTCTACTTCTCGGCCACCGAGGGCGGCGCGTTGCTTTGGGGACACCTCTTCTGGTTCTTCGGCCACCCCGAGGTGTACATCGTCTTCTTCCCGGCGCTCGGCGTCATGTTGGAGCTGTTCCAGTCGTTCTCCGGAAACCGCCTCGTCGGCCGCAAGTGGGTCATCATCGCCATCTGTCTCATCTCCATCCAGTCGTTCCTCGTCTGGACCCACCACATGTTCCTCACGACGATCAACCTGGAGGTCAAGACGCTGATGATGGCGACGTCGATCGGCATCTCGTTGCCGTTCGACCTCCTCGTCTTCTCGCTCATCTACACGCTGATCAAGGGGCGCATCAGGTTCACGACCCCGTTCCTGTTCGCGTTCGGCGCCCTGTTGCTGTTCATCCTCGGCGGCATTACGGGCGTCTTCCTCGGGGCGATCGTGCTCGATTACGAGTTCCGCGGGACCTACTGGGTCGTCGCCCACTTCCATTACGTGATGTTCGGCGGCGCGACCGCCCTGTTCGGCGGGGCCTACTACTGGTTCCCGAAGATGACCGGGAAGATGTACGACGAGTTCCTCGGGAAGGTCCACTTCGTGATCTTCTTCATCGGATTCAACGCGGTGTACTTCTCGATGTTCCTCGCGTGGGAGACGCCGCGGCGGGTCTTCGATTACGACCCGGCCTACCAGAGCATGCACCAGTTCGGCACGATCGGCGCGTTCGTGCTCGGACTGTCCTTCTTCATCATGTTCTACAACTTCGCGAAGTCCTACGTCTCCGGTCCGGACGCGCCGGACAACCCGTGGGAGTACACGCGGACCGCGGAGTGGGCGGTCTCCTCGCCGCCGCCGCTGGAGAACTGGGGCGGGCGGCCGTCCTACGCCTCCGGAAAGCTCGAGTTCGTCTCCGAGGCGCTCACCACGACCGACGACGGCCACGGCGAGCCGGCCGCTGCGACCGACGGGGGTCACGGAACCGCTCACGGCGACGACCACATCGAGAGCTATCCCTACTGGGATAAACACGCGAGCCACGCCAGCATCTGGCCGTTCGCGCTCTCGCTTGCGACCGGGATCTTCTTCTTCGGTCTCTCGGGAGTCCGTTCGTCGATCGGCGTCTCGGCCGGCGACACCCTGTTTGCGACCGCCGTCTCGGTCTCCAATCCGATCTACCCGGTCTTCACCGTCCTCGGCGTGCTGGGAGTCGTCTGGTCCGCGGTGCGGTGGGGACTCGAGGACTTCTACGCGCCGCCGATGGAGATCGCCGAGCGGTGGCCCTTCGAGGGCGTCGAGAAGGTCAAACTCGGCATGTGGTTCTTCCTGGCCTCGGACGTCATCGTCTTCGGGGCGTTCATCTCCGCGGCCGTCTTCATCCGCGTGGCCGCGGGCTGGTACACCTGGGAGCCGCTCACCGACTCGCTGCCGGGGCTCATCAACACGTTCGTGCTGTTGACCTCCTCGTTCACGGTCATCCTCGCGCTCGTGTACGCGCGCAGACGGAGTCGCGGCGGGTTGCTCGCCAGCCTCGGCGCGACCATGCTGCTCGGGTTCACGTTCCTGTCGATCAAGCTCTGGGAGTGGCACCACGAGATCTACGACGTCGGCGTCACGCTGACCCAGAACTCCCACGGCGACCCGGTGCAGGCGACCATCTACTACGTTACCACCGGTCTTCACGGACTCCACGTCGTGATCGGGCTGTTGATCGCCGGGTTCCTACTCGTGCGCGCCTGGAACGGCGCCTACCAGGAGGACTCCCGTCCGATCGAGTACTTCGGCCTCTACTGGCACTTCGTCGACATCGTCTGGGTCATCCTCTTCCCCCTCTTCTACCTCTTCTAAGGGGTCGCGGCTTCCTTCGGGCCGGCCCGGCCGGTCCGCGTTTTGGATGCGTCGTGTGCTTCGTCGCCGGCGTCGCTCGATGATCGGCCTCGATCGATAGCCGGCGTCGATCGATACGCGGATATTTACGTCCCGATCGCCGACTGATCGCATGGCCACCGACCTCCTCACCGACCCGCGGCTGTGGAGCGGCATCTTCTGGACGCTCGTCGGCGTGGGGTTTTGGATCGCCGGACCGATCGTCGGGTACCTCCTGTGGAAGCGATGGCGGGGACCCGACGAGGAGGATGGGTAAATCTTTAAGCACGCACATCCAGGTTTCGCGTGAACAATGGCGTCGGATTCGATCAAGCTCTATGCGCTCATTTACGTCGCACTCGTGGGGTTGGCGACCTCGAAGTTCGTCTTCTTCGAGTTCGATCAGTTCTTCACCTACGAGCAGGCGTTCGTCGGGACGATGGGCGCCGCGGTGTTGAAGTCCGCCCTCATCGTCGGCTACTACCAACACCTCAAGTGGGAGAACCGATCGCTGACCTATCTGATGGTGACCGCCCTCGCGTTCGCCCTGTTGTTGATGGCGGCCGCAACCTACTCGATCACGTAATCGGGTCCGACCACGCAGTCGCCCTCGATCGTCCGGGTGGCGCGATCCCGTAGTCGAGGCCGTTCCCCGTCCGCGGGGATCGGGGAAACCTCCAAATTCCCCCCTTGCGTACCCGTGTTCATGTACCACGTGTTGCTTGCAGTCGACGACGACGAGCGGCGGAGCACCCGGCTCGCGAACGCGGTCGCGGAACTTCCCGACGCCGACGAGAACGTGTTCGTCTCCGTGTTTCACTGTTTCGTCGACAACCCGGCCGGGGTCTCCGCCCCGCAGGTCGGCGGCATTCGGCGCGTGATCGACGCCCTGGAGGAGGCCGGCGTCGACCACGAGGTGCTCGAGGCCAGCGGCGATCCGGCCGAGTCGATACTCCGTGCGGCGGACGACGAGGACGTGGACGTGATCTACGTCGCCGGTCGGAGCCGCTCGCCCGCCGGCAAGGCCCTCTTCGGCAGCGTCGCACAGTCGGTCATCCTCGGGGCGGACCGTCCGGTGACGATCGTCGGCCGGGCCGGCGGCGAGTGAACCGCCGGGGAGGTTATTTGTAAGTGGAGTGTGAACACACCTCACATGGAGATCCGAGAGGCAACCACGGACGACCTGGAGGCGATACGATCGGTCGCGCGCGCGTCGCTTTCGGCCTCGTATGGACACGCCGTCTCCGAGGAGGGGATCGCCGAGCTGGTCGATCGGTGGTATGACCCCTCGGAGGTGACCGCCGACCTCTCTTCCGGGAGAACGGTGTGTCCCGTGGCCGTCGAGTCGGGCGAGATCGTCGGCTTCGCCGAGAGCTACGTCATCGACCGGGACGAACGCGTCGGGGAGATCGACTGGCTGCACGTCCATCCCGACCACCGCGGCTCGGGATTCGGCGGCCGGCTGCTCGCCTACGTCGAGGACCGCCTGCGCGAGCGCGACGTCGACCGCATCGAGGGACGAGTCCTCGCGACGAACGAGTCGGGCACCCGGTTCTACGAGGACGAGGGGTACGATCGGACGGACGAATCGGAGATAACCGTCGAACGCGAGACGTTCGACGAGCTGGTCTACACGAAGCGGATCGCCGAGGACTCCGAGGCGGAGACCTCGCGCGTCTACACGGACGACTCGGGCGACTCCGTCCACGTCGACCTCTCGGAGAGCGAACGGGGCGCACGGGGGCCGTTCTACCTCGCGTACGCCGACCCCGACCACGGGGAGCGGTACGGCTACGTCTGCGGCAACTGTGAGAGCCTCGACGTCGTCGTCGACACGATGGACCGCCTGGAGTGTAACGCCTGCGGCAACCGGAGCAAACCCACGAGGTGGGACGCCGCGTACCTGTGATCTGAACGTCACGTCGCCGTGACTTCGCGGCTCGCCGCTCCACGAGGCTCGCGGCGGTCGATCCGGGTTTTCACTCCGCCTGTCGTAACGCCTAAGAACGAAACGACCGTGGGTTCCGGCAATGAACCACGGAATTCGCGGACGTCGCGTCACTCGAGCCGGGAGGTGGGAGCGTGGGCGTTGAGATCAAGGGAACCCGCGTCTCGGAGGCGGACTTCGAGGACATGCGGTCGTTCGTTCACGATTACCTCGCCGCGAGCGTCGAAAGCGAGGACGACGGCGGCCGGATGCGGTGGTACCCCTGGCACTCGGCGGAATATCGGTTCAACCACATCCTGAACGTCGCGGACATCGCGGCGCGGATCGCCCGCGAGGAGGGCGCCGACCGGGACGTCGTCCGGGTCGCGGCGCTGTTTCACGACGTCGCCAAACTCGAGGTCGACCAGGACGTCCACGCCGAGGAGGGCGCGCGGATCGCCCGCGAGTACCTCGAGACGCGCGGCGAGTATCCGGACTCGTTCGTCGCCGAGGTGGCCCAGGCCGTCGAGGCCCACTCCTACCAGGGCGATCTCGAGAACGTCTCCCTCGAGACGCAGTGTCTGATCGAGGCGGACCTCCTCGACAAGGTCGGCGCGAACGGGACCGCGCTGATGTTGCTGCGGATGGGTTACGAGGCGCGGACCCACATGGACGCGGCGAAGATGGTCGATCGGGTCCTCGAGCGCAGCCGGGATCACGTCGATCGCATCCGCTCGGAGACCGGGGAGTCGATCGCCCACCAGCGGATCAAACGCGTCCGTTGGTTCCGCGAGTGGCTCGAGGCGGAGGTCGCGGAGATGGACCGCGAGGGCGTCACGGACCGGTAGCGCTCGCCCCGGGTCGCGTTGGCGTCGGCGCTCCGCCCCGGAGTAGCCCCGGCGCGCGGCCGCTTCGGTCGCTTTAAGTCCCGCACGCCGGTTTCTGGATCCGATGACCGACGACGATCAGGAGCTCGGAATCACCGAGTCCAAATCACACGACACCGGCGAGTGGTACGCCGAGGTGGTCCAAAAGGCGGGCCTCGCCAACTACGGTCCCGAGGGCATGAGCGGGTTCATCGTCACCCGCCCGCGCGGATACGCGCTCTGGGAGGCCGTCCAGAACGCCCTCGACGCGAAGTTCAAGGAGACCGGGGTGCAAAACGCCTACTTCCCGATGTTCATCCCGGAGTCGTACCTCGAACGCGAGAAGGACGTCGTCGAGGGGTTCGATCCGGAGGTCGCCTGGGTCACCCACGGCGGCCACGAGGAGCTCGAGGAGCGACTGGCCGTTCGGCCCACCTCAGAGTCGATAATCGCCCCCTACATTGCACGGTGGGTCCGCAGCCACCGCGACCTTCCCCTCCGGGTGAACCAGTGGTGTTCGGTGGTTCGCTGGGAGGCGACCGAGACCAAGCCGTTCTTCCGAACGAAGGAGTTCCTCTGGCAGGAGGGCCACACCGCCCACGAGACCGACGAGGAAGCCCTCGAGGAGACGATGCTCCGGCTCGACCAGTACGAGTCGGTCTACGAGGACGTCCTCGCCATTCCCGTCCTCCGCGGGCAGAAGCCCCCCCACGACAAGTTCCCGGGCGCGAAGACGACGACGACCGTCGAGGCGTTGATGCCGGACGGCAAGTCCGTCCAGGGCGCCACCTCACACCACCTCGGCCAGTCGTTCGCGGAGGCGTTCGACATCACCTTCTCCGACGTCGACGAGACGGAACGCACGGCCCACACCACCTCCTGGGGGATCTCCTGGCGGTGTCTCGGCGCGTTGATCATGACCCACTCCGACGAGCAGGGGCTCGTGCTCCCGCCGACGGTCGCGCCCGAACAGGTCGTCGTCGTCCCAATCTGGCAGGCCGACACGAAGGAGGACGTCCTCGAGTACGCGGAGGGCGTCGCCGAGGACCTCGAGGAGGCGGGCATCCGCGTCGAACTCGACGACCGGGACGAGCACAATCCCGGCTTCAAGTTCAACGAACACGAGCTCCACGGCGTCCCGTTGCGCATCGAGATCGGCCCGAACGAGGTCGAGGACGGCGAGTTGACCCTCGTCCACCGGCCGGACGGCGAAAGCGACGTGGTGGACCGTGCGGACGCGTCCGGGACGGTTCGCTCCCACCTCGATGAGATCTACGCGAAGCTGTACGCCGCGGCCGAGGAGAACCTCGACGGCGAGATCCGCGAGGCCGACGATCGTGCGGAGATCCTCGGCACGCTCGGCCGCCACGGCGGCTACGTCGAGACGCCGTGGTGTGGCGAGGAGGCCTGCGAGACGGAGATCAAAGAGCAGATCGCCGCCGAGATCGTGATGGTCCCCTTCGAGGAGGACGACGACCTCCTCGGCGAGGACCACGAGGAGACCTGCGGCGTCTGCGGCGACCCCGCCGAGCGGACCGCGTACTTCGCGAAGTCGTACTGAACCCGCCGGTTCCTCCATGCGGCCGGGTTCCCACGTCGATCGTCACCGATCTCGTTTGTAAACGAACGTCTTCTGACAGGGAACATTTTGAAATATATTGGTCGAATATTCTATGTGTGGTGGTGTTTTGGTCGACGAATCGGATCATAACTTCTGGTTTTTATCGCATGGCATTCAGTCACAGCCCCTTAACAATAATGACCTTATATTCCCTAATGGGTGAGTAAGGCACCCTAACTGTATCAGGGTTAGCCCTTTATTCGTCTGACCGTTTTAGGTTCGTATGACCAAGCCACACAGTGCCACCCGCGAGTTCGTGGACGGCTCGCCGGGTTCGACCGAGGGGGCCGCCGAGGGGTTGGCGGCGCTCGACGACGACCGATCGAACTGCGGGGTTGGCGCCGTCGTCGACCTCGATGGCGAACCGAGCCACGACACCGTCGCCGACGCCGTCCGGCTCCTCGAGAACCTCGAGCACCGCGGGACGACCGGCGCCGAGGAGAACACCGGCGACGGGGCCGGGATCATGGTCCAGCGCCCCGACCCGTTCTTCCACGCGGTCACCGACGCCGACCTGCCCGAGGAGTACGCCGTCGGATCGCTTTTCCTTCCGACCGACGAGCGCGCACGTGATCGACTCCTCGACGTCGTCGAGGAGACCCTCGCCGAGTACGACCTCGAGGTGCTCGAACGGCGGGCCGTTCCCACGGACAACGCCGATCTGGGCGCGACCGCCCTCGAGTCGGAGCCGGACCACTGGCAGGTGTTTCTCGCCCCGAGCGCGGACGCAGACCTCGCGGCCCGGTTCGTCGACGCCGAGGCGGACGCCGACGCCGACCGCGCCCCCGACCTGCTCGGGTTCGACCGCGCGCTCTACGTGGCTCGCAAGGCCATCGAGTCTGCCGTCTCGGGCGCCGAGGGCGCCGGACGGTTCTACGTCGTCTCCCTCGATCGCCGTCGCGTCGTCTACAAGGGCCTGTTGAAGGGCCAACAGCTCGCCGACTACTTCCCGGACCTGGCGGACGACCGGTTCGCCTCGCGGGCGGCGCTCGTTCACGCGCGCTTCTCGACGAACACCCTCGGCGCGTGGCACCTCGCACACCCCTACCGCAACATCGTCCACAACGGCGAGTTCAACACCATTCAGGGCAACATCAACTGGATGCGCGCCCGGGAGACGGACGTCTCCCACCCCGGGTTCGGCGGCGACCTCGAGACGGTCAAACCCGTCATCGACGACCCGAACCAGTCGGATACGGCCTCGGTCGACAACGCCCTCGAACTGCTCGTCCAGACCGGACGCGAGCTTCCCCACGCGCTCCGGATGTTGATCCCCGAGGCGTTCCGCGGCGACCACCTGATGGAGGAGGACCGGGCGGACTGGTACGACTACCACGCCTCCCTCGTCGAACCGTGGGACGGCCCCGCGCTCGTGCTCGGGTTCGACGGCGACCGCGTCGCCGGCGTCCTCGACCGAAACGGGCTGCGACCGTGCCGCTACGAGGTCACGAACGACGACCGGCTGATCGTCGGCAGCGAGGTCGGCGCGCTGCCCACCGACCCCGCCGACGTCGAGCGGCGCGGTCGACTCCAGCCCGGCGAGATCTTCGTCGCCGACCTGGAGTCCGGCCGGGTCGTCCCCGACGAGGAGGTCTTCGCCGAGCTGACCGACGAGCGCTACGGCGAGTGGGTAGAGGAGGAACAGGTCGACCTCGACGCGCTCGTCGACGCCGACGACGGCACGAGCGACGGGATCGACGCCGACGCGCTCGATCTCGCCGATTCCGACTCCGATCCCGACGTCGACGAGGGGTCGATCCTGCGCGCCCACCAGGCCGCCTTCGGCTACACGACGGACTCGATGAACCACCTCGTCGAGCCGATGGCCGAGACCGGCAAGGACCCGGTCGGATCGATGGGCGACGACACGCCCTTGACCGTGCTCTCGGACGTCGACCGGCCGCTTTTCACCTACTTCAAACAGCTGTTCGCACAGGTGTCGAACCCGCCCATCGACTACATCCGCGAGGAGCTCGTCACCTCGCTCGAGACCCGGCTCGGCTTCCAGCGAAACCTCCTCGCGGAGACCTCGGACCACGCCCGGCAGGTCGTCGCCGACTCGCCGATCCTCACCGACGCGGAGACGGCCGCGATCAAGGGTCTCGGGGACGGGCGCGCGGACGATGCGGACGCGGGCGGCGCGGGCGATGGCGCGGCCGTCGACGGTGACGACGCCGACCGGTTCGACTCGCGCGTGCTCGATGCCACCTTCGCTCCCGACACGGATCTGGAGGACGCCGTTTCGCGCCTTCGGAAGGACGCCGCGGACGCGATCGAGAACGGCGCGGACGTGATCGTGCTCTCCGACCGCGCCGTCGGCCCCGAGCGGATCGCGATCCCGAGCCTGCTCGCGACCGGCGCGGTCCACCACCACCTCGTCCGAAACGGGCTCCGCAACCACGCCGGCCTCGTCGTCGAGTCCGGCGAACCCCACGAGGTCCACCACATCGCGACGCTCGTCGGCTACGGCGCGGGCGCGGTCAATCCCTACCTCGCGTACGCCTCCATCGCCGACGTCGTCGCCGGACCCGACGGCGCCGACGAGGCCGAGGCGATCGCCGCCTACCGCGGCGCCCTGGAGGACGGCCTGCTCAAGACGATGGCGAAGATGGGTATCTCCACGATGGAGAGCTACCAGGGCGCCCAGATCTTCGAGGCCGTCGGCCTCGATTCCGACCTCGTCGCCGAGTACTTCGAGGGAACGGAGATCCGCACGGAGGGAATCGGCCTCGACGTGATCGAGGGCGACCTCCGCACGCGCCACGCGATGGGCTTCGGCGCGGACCCGCAACTCGAGACGATCGGCGAGTACGAACACCGCTCGTCGGGCGTCAAACACGGCTGGAACCCCCAGACCGTCGGCACGCTCCAGCAGGCGGTCCGCGCGGGCGACTACGAGCAGTACAAGGAGTTCGCGGAGCTGGTCAACGACCAGACGGAGGTCATCCAGACGCTCCGCGGGCTCCTCGAGTTCGACTCCGATCGCGACCCCGTTCCGGTGGAGGAGGTCGAGCCGGCCTCGGAGATCGTCGAGCGCTTCTCGACGGCGGCGATGTCGCTCGGCAGCATCTCGCCGGAGGCTCACGAGAACAACTCGATCGCGATGAACCGGATCGGCGCGAAGTCGAACACCGGCGAGGGCGGCGAGCCGCCGGAGCGGTTCGGCACCGAACGCGAGTGCAACGTCAAGCAGGTCGCCTCCGGTCGCTTCGGCGTCACCGCCGAATACCTCACCTCCGCCGACGAGCTCCAGATCAAGATGGCACAGGGGTCGAAGCCGGGCGAGGGCGGCCACCTCCCCGGCAAGAAGGTCAACGAGATGATCGCCCACGTCCGCTGTTCGACGCCCGGCGTCGGGCTCATCTCGCCGCCGCCCCAACACGACATCTACTCGATCGAGGACCTCAAACAGCTCATCTACGACCTGAAGTCGGCCAACCCGGACGCCGACGTCAACGTCAAGCTCGTCTCGGAAGCCGGCATCGGTACCATCGCCGCCGGCGTCGCGAAGGCGAACGCGGACGTCGTCCACGTCTCCGGCCACTCCGGCGGCACGGGCGCCTCGCCGAAGACCTCGATCAAGAACGCGGGGCTTCCCTGGGAGCTCGGCCTCGCGGAGACGAACCAGATGCTTCGTGCCACCGGCCTCCGCGACCGGATCCGCGTCTCCACGGACGGCGGGATGCAGACGGGACGCGACGTCGCCGTGGCCGCCCTGCTGGGGGCCGAGGAGTACGTCTTCGGGACGGCCTCGCTCGTCACCTCCGGCTGCGTGATGGCCAGACAGTGCCACGAGAACACCTGTCCGGTCGGCGTCGCCACCCAGCGTGAGGACCTCCGCAAGCGGTTCCCCGGCGAGCCGGACCACGTCGTGAACTACATGACGTTCATCGCGGAGGAGCTTCGCGAGATCATGGCCGAGCTCGGCTTCCGGACGGTCGAGGAGATGATCGGCCGCCCCGGCCTGCTCCGCCAGCGCGAGACCGACCACGAGAAGGCCAAACACCTCGACCTCTCCTCGGTCATCGCCGAGCCCGCCGGCTCCGTGCGCACCAAGGTTCGCGAGCAGTCCCACGGCATCGACGACCGGCTCGACTGGGATCTCATCGACGCCGCCGAGGCGGCGATCGACGACGGCACGCCGGTCGCCATCTCCGAGGACGTCACGAACGTCGACCGGACGGTCGGCGCGACGCTCTCGAACCGGATCGTGGCCGAACACGGCGGCGACGGGCTCGAGGACGACACGATCGCCGTCGACTTCGACGGCTACGCGGGCCAGAGCTTCGGGGCGTTCCTCGCCGCCGGCGTCACCTTCCGGCTGACCGGCGCCGCGAACGACTACGTGGGCAAGGGCCTCTCAGGCGGCCGGATCGTGGTCACCACGCCCGAGGACGCCGGCTACTCGGCCACCGACAACGTCGTCACCGGAAACGTCTGTCTCTACGGCGCCACCGCGGGCGAGATGTACGTAAACGGCGTCGCCGGCGAGCGGTTCGGCGTCCGCAACTCCGGCGTGAAGGCGGTCGTCGAGGGCGTCGGCGACCACGGCTGTGAGTACATGACGGGCGGCGTGGTTGCCGTCCTCGGCGACACCGGGCGGAACTTCGCGGCCGGGATGTCCGGCGGAGTCGCCTACGTCTACGATCCGGACGACCGCTTCGAGGAGCGCGTCAACGACGGCATGGTCTCGCTCTCGGGGGACCTCTCCGAGCGCGACGAGGCGATGCTTCGCCGGCTCGTCGAGAACCACGCGGCCTACACCGAAAGCGAGCGCGCACGCGAGCTGCTCGACGACTGGGAGGCGGCCCTCGCGGACTTCGTGCGGGTCTTCCCCGACGCCTACGCCGAGGTCATAGAGGAGGGTCGCGGCGCCGACGTCCGCGACTCGCGCCCGCCGGCCGCCGTCGCCGACGCGGCGGCTCGCACGGACGCGAACGTCGCCTCGAGCGACGACTGAGGGCTTTCACACGCCGACCGAGGACCCTACACTCCGAACGGGTCGTTCTCGCGCCAGTCCCACCCGGGCAGCCGCGTCTGAAAGCCCGCGGCCAGGGCCGCATCCAGGTCGTCGGCACCCGCGGCGTCCCCGTCGCTTCCGTGTGTGTGGACGTCGGCGAAGTGGAAGGTCGCCTGCGCGAGCAGCGCGAGGGGCTGTCCGCCCGCGATCGTCGCCGCCAGCTCGCGCCCCAGGACCTCGTCGACGACGAACCCCGGATAGTCGCCCTCCACGTCGAGCGCCCTGAGGAGCCCGACGTATCCCGCCACGTTCACGGCGACTTCGCCGTCCGCGAAGACGGCGTCCACCGCCTCGTGGTACCCCTCCATCGAGACCGGATCCACGTCCGTTCCGAACAACTCGCCGAGGGCGTCCCGCGTCTCGTTGATCAGCGGAACGACGACCTCGCCGCGCGCTCTCACCCACTCGCGTTCGGCCGCGACCGTCTCCGGGGTGACGTCCATGTCGATCCGCTCGCGTCCCAGCGGCTTGCCGGTTGTGGCCGCTCGAACACGAGAACGTGTTCGTAACTCCCGACCTCGCTCGACCGATCTCGGACGGCTATCGTCGACCGTTTGCGAAGGGTTTTATAACGAGAAGGTCATACATCGACGCAAGCGGGTTTTCGACGTCTCTTCCCGCGGATCAGCGCTACGGACAGTACTAGCCACTATGCCTCCTTCGTTCACGTCGTCGGCGTTCCGTCCGCCGGATCGCGACCTCGGATACGTTCGATCCGGCGATCGCCGGCCACGGTCGTGGACCGAACGAGGTCCGCTCTACACATGAGTCAAGTCGACACGCAACTCGAGAACATCAGATCGCAGATAGAACGTGAGATCCCGAACGACGTCTCGGTCACCGACGTCAAATACGAGGGTCCGGAACTCGTCGTCTACACCCGCGACCCCAAGCGGTTCGCGGGCGACGGCGACCTCATTCGCCGGCTCGCATCGAAGCTTCGAAAGCGGATAACGGTCAGGCCCGACCCGAGCACGCTCTCCTCGCCCGAGACCGCCCGCTCGCAGATCCGAAAGGTGATCCCCGATGAGGCCGGGATCACCGACCTCGACTTCCACGAGGACACGGGCGAGGTCGTCATCGAGGCCGAAAAGCCCGGCATGGTCATCGGACGACGCGGCTCGACCCTTCGGGAGATCACCCAGGAGATCGGCTGGACGCCGGAGGTCGTCAGGACGCCGCCCATCGAGTCCTCGACGGTCTCGAACGTGCGGAACTTCCTCAAACAGGAACGCGAGGAGCGCCGCGACATCCTCGAGCGCGTCGGCCGCCAGATCCACCGCGAGGAGATGTCCGACGACGAGTGGGTCCGGATCACCACCCTCGGGTGTTGTCGCGAGGTCGGGCGTGCGGCCTTCATCCTCTCGACGCCGGAGACGCGGATCCTCATCGACTGCGGCGACAAGCCCGGTGCGGAGGGCGAGGTGCCCTACCTCCAGATCCCCGAGGCGCTCGGCGCGGGCGCGACGAACATCGACGCCGTCGTGTTGACCCACGCCCACCTCGACCACTCGGCGCTCATCCCGATCCTGTTCAAGTACGGCTACGACGGCCCCATCTACACGACGGAGCCGACCCGGGACCTGATGGGCCTGCTGCAGCTCGACTACCTCGACGTCGCGGCCAAGGAGGGTCGCACGCCCCCCTACGAGTCCTCGCAGGTTCGCGAGGCGATCAAACACACGATCCCGATCGAGTACGGCGACGTCACCGACATCGCGCCCGACGTGAAGGTCACCTTCCACAACGCCGGCCACATCCTGGGCTCCGGTGTGGTCCACTTCCACATCGGCGACGGGCTCTACAACGTCGCCTTCTCGGGGGACATCCACTACGACGACACCCGCCTGTTCAACGGCGCGGTGAACGACTTCCCGCGCGTGGAGACGCTCGTGATGGAGTCGACCTACGGCGGCAGAAACGACTACCAGACGGACCAGGAGGACTCCGAGCGCAAGCTGAAGAAGGTCATAAACGAGTCGTACGACCGGGGCGGAAACATCGTCATCCCGGCGTTCGCGGTCGGCCGCTCCCAGGAGATCATGCTCGTGTTGGAGGAGGCGATGCGCAACGACGAGATCCCGGAGATGCCGGTCCACCTCGACGGGATGATCTGGGAGGCGACGGCGATCCACACCACCTACCCCGAGTACCTCCGCGACGAACTCCGCGATCGGATCTTCCACGAGGACGAGAACCCGTTCCTCGCCGACCAGTTCAACCACATCGACGGCGGCGAGGACGAACGCCAGGAGGTCGCCGACGGCGAACAGTGCATCGTCCTCTCGACGTCGGGGATGATCGAGGGCGGTCCGATCATGTCCTGGCTGCGCCACCTCGGTCCGGATCCGGACTCCACGCTGCTTTTCGTCGGCTACCAGGCGCAAGGGACCCTGGGCCGGCGCATCCAGAACGGCTGGGACGAGATCCCCGTCTCGGACTGGGGCAACGACGGCGGTCGAAACGGCACGCTCTCGTTGAACATGGAGGTCGAGACCGTGGACGGCTTCTCCGGACACGCCGACAGGCAGGGCCTCGAGAACTTCGTGAAGACGATGAACCCCCGCCCCGAGAAGGTGCTCTGTGTCCACGGCGACGAGCGATCGGTACAGGACCTCTCGTCGGCGCTGTATCACGAGTACAACATGCGGACGTTCGCGCCGAAGAACCTCGAGACGTTCCGGTTCAAGTGAACGGCGTTCCCTCCGGAGGGATCGCCCGCCGATCGTGTGATGAAGTCGCACGGACGTCTGACACAGATTTATACGTCTTCCACGACCCAATCCACACATGAGTAACCGCGTCGAGGAACTCGAACGACAGGTCGGCGAGCTCCAGGCGGCCGTCAACGGCCTGACCGAGGAGCTCGTGGAGATGAAAGAACGCGTTCGCGAGCTGGAGGAGGGCGACCGATCGGCGCCCGGAGACGCGGCGGCCGAGGCCGCGGCCGGCACCGACCAGCCGAGCGCGGGCCCGACGCCCGAGGAACCGGTGAGCGAGCGGACGACGAAGAGCGACGACCACGTCGACGTGGTCGAACAGGCCGCCGAGGAGACGGACGCGGGCTCGCCGCAGACGAACGGCGCGTCCGCCGAGGGGTCGGACGGTGCGGGCGAGGAATCACGGGAGACCGCAGACGACGGGGACACGGAGGAAAGCGACATCATCGTCGCGTAGGCTCGCGTCCCCACTCGCGAGCACACCATGCACATCAAGGAAGTCGTTCTGGACGATTTCAAGAGCTTCGGGCGGAAGACGCGGATCCCCTTCTACCGGGACTTCACGGTCATCACGGGCCCGAACGGGTCGGGCAAGTCCAACATCATCGACGGGATCCTCTTCGCGCTCGGGCTCGCCCGGACGCGCGGCATCCGCGCGGAGAAGCTCACCGACCTGATCTACAACCCCGGACACGACGACGACGCCGAGTCGTCCGGCCCCGACGAGGCGGCCGTCACCGTCGTCCTCGACAACTCCGAGGGCACCCTCGATCGCGGCCAGGTCGTCTCGGCGGCCGGCTCCGAGAACGTCGGCGACGTCGAGGAGATCACGGTCAAACGCCGCGTCAAGCGCACCGAGGACAACTACTACTCGTATTACTACCTCAACGGCCGCTCGGTCAACCTCTCCGACATCCAGGACCTGCTCGCGCAGGCGGGCGTCGCGCCGGAGGGGTACAACGTCGTGATGCAGGGCGACGTCACCGAGATCATCAACATGACGCCGTATCAACGCCGCGGCATCATCGACGAGATCGCGGGCGTCGCCGAGTTCGACGAGAAGAAGGAGGCGGCCTTCGAGGAGCTGGAGGCCGTCGAGGACCGCATCGACGAGGCCGACCTCCGGATCGAGGAGAAGCGCGATCGCCTCGATCAGCTCGCCGACGAACGCGAGACCGCACTCGAGTACCAGTCACACCGCGAGGAGCGCGACGAGTATCGCGGCTACCTCAAGGCGGCCGAACTCGAGGAGAAACGCGAGGCGCACGCGTCGGTCACGGCGGAGATCGAGGACACGGAATCGGAACTCGAGGAGCTCCAGGGCGAACTCGACGCCAGACAGGGCCGGGTGACCCGCCTGGAGGCGGAGCTGTCCGAGCTCAACGACGAGATCGAACGGAAGGGCGAGGACGAACAGATCGCGATCAAATCGGAGATCGAGGAGATCAAAGGCGACATCTCGCGGATCGAGGGGAAGATCGAGAACGCGGAGGCGCGCCGCGAGGAGGCGGAGGCGGACAGACGCGACGCGTTCGTCCAGATCGACCGCAAACAGGAGACGATCGACGACCTCGCGGAGGACGAGAAGGCGATCAAGGTCGAGAAGGCCTCGGTCAAATCCGAGATCGCGGAACGGCGATCGGATCTCGCCGACGTCCGCGAGGAGATCGAGGGGATAGACACCCAGTACGACGAGCTCAAGGCGGACCTCGCCGACGAAAAGGAATCGCTCGAGTCGCTAAAGGAGGAGCGAAACGAGCTCCAACGCGAGAAGGATCGGCTGCTCGATCGGGCCAGACGCCGCTCGAACGAGGTGAGCGAGGCGCAGTCGGACCTCGAAGCGGCCCACGAACGGGTGCCCGACCTGAAGGCCCGGATCTCCGAGCTTCAGGGCGAGCTGGACAAAGCCGAGCGGAACCGCGAGTCGATCGAGGAGACGATCGCGGAGCTGTTCTCCGAGAAGGCGGAGCTCAAAGAGCGGCTCGAGGAGGTCGAAGAGAGCCTTCGAGAAAAACAAAGCGAGTACGCGAAACTCGAGGCCGACGCGCGCGACCGCGGCGACTCCTCGTGGCCACGGGCGGTCACCACCGTCAGAAACGCCGGGATCGACGGGGTCCACGGCCCGGTCGGCGAGCTGGCGTCCGTCGAGCCGACCTACGCCGAGGCGTGTGAGACCGCCGCCGGCGGCCGGCTGGCCAACGTCGTCGTCGACGACGACGGGGTCGGCGAGACGTGTATCGAGCACCTCAAGAGCCGTAACGCGGGGCGGGCGACGTTCCTTCCCATCACCGAACTCGACGACCGTGGGCTCCCGCGGCTGCCGACGATGCCCGGCGTCGTCGACTTCGCGCGGAACCTCGTGGAGTACGACGAGCGCTACGAGCCGGTCTTCTCGTACGTCCTCGGGTCGACGCTCGTCGTCGAGGACATGCGGACCGCCCGCGACCTGATGGGCGACTACCGCATGGTGACGCTCGAGGGCGACCTCGTCGAGAAGTCCGGCGCGATGACCGGCGGCTCCGGCGGCGGCTCGCGGTTCTCCTTTAGCACCTCGAGCGGCGGAAAGCTCGAGCGTCTCGGCGAGGAGATCTCGGAGCTCGAGGACGAACGTCGCGATCTCGAGTCGTCGATCGACGAGCTGGACGCGGAGATCGACGACGCCAGAGAGCGCAAGGCCGACGCCGAAGAGCGCGTCCGATCGGTCGAAGCCGACATCGAGCGCGGGGAGACGGACCTCGAGGACCAACGCGATCGGATCGACGAGCTCGAGGACGAACTCGAGGAGCTCCGCGAGGAGCGCGAGACCGTCGACGAGCGAATGGCCGAGCTCGATTCGGAACTCGAGGGGCTCGACGACGAGCAGGCCGAGATCGAGGCACGGATCGAGGAGATCGAATCGGAACTCGAGGACTCCCGGATCCCCGAGCTCACGAGTCGGGCGGACGACATCCGCGAGGAGATCGACGAACTCGAGTCCCGCATGGACGACCTCGACGGCCGGCTCAACGAGATCCAACTCGAGAAGGGATACGCCGAGGAGGCCGTCGAGGAGCTCCACGACCGCATCGAGGAGGCCCAAAACAAGAAGGCGGAGGCCGAGGAGACGATCGCGGACCACGAGGACGTCATCGCCGAGAAACGCGAGCTGCTCGAGGAGAAACACGAGGCGATCGAGGAGCTGGAGGCCGAACTCGTCGACCTCAAGGAGGACCGGACGGACCTGAAGGAGACCCTCTCTGCGGCCGTCGACGAGCGTGACGAAAAGCGTCGACAGGTGGACGACGTCGAGTCGACGCTCGACGATCTCCGCGACCGGGCCGACCGGCTGGAGTGGGAGATCGACGAACTCGAGTCACAGGTCGGCGAGTACGACCCGGAGGACGTGCCCGACCACGAGACGGTCGAAAACCGGATCGACGAGCTGGAGGCGAAGATGGCGGCGCTCGAGCCGGTCAACATGCGCGCGATTGACGAGTACGACGAGGTCGAGGAGGCCCTCGACCGCCTCCAGGAGCGTCGGGACGTGCTCGTCGAGGAGCGCGACGGGATCGAGGCGCGGATCGACGAGTACGAGTCGAGGAAGAAGCGCAGCTTCATGGACGCCTTCGAGTCGATCAACGAGCACTTCGAGGACATCTTCGAGCGGCTCTCGGCGGGGACCGGCGAGCTCGTCCTGGAGAACCCCGAGGACCCCTTCGAGGAGGGGCTCACGATGAAGGCCCAGCCGGCCGACAAGCCGGTCCAGCGGCTCGACGCGATGTCCGGTGGCGAGAAGTCGCTCACGGCGCTGGCGTTCATCTTCGCGATCCAGCGGCACAACCCCGCGCCGTTCTACGCGCTCGACGAGGTCGACGCCTTCCTCGATGCCGTAAACGCCGAGCGGGTCGGCGAGATGGTCCACGAGCTGGCCGGCGAGGCGCAGTTCGTGGTCGTCTCCCACCGCTCCGCCCTCCTCGAGCGCTCCGAGCGGGCGATCGGCGTGACGATGCAGGAGGACAACGTCTCCGCCGTCACCGGGATGCAGTTCGGCGGGGACGGCGAGGACGCGGACGGGGAGGTGCTCGCGGATGACTGACCGCGGGAGCGATGTTTCCCCCGAAGACGGTGGCGACGATCCGGGCGCCCTCGATGACCTCGACGTCGAGCCCCCGAGCGAACCGGACGACGAGGACGCGGTCGAACCGGTCGAACTCCTCGTCCAGCTCGCCGAGGAGGGGGAGATCGAGCCGTGGGACATCGACATCGTCCGGGTCACGGACGCGTTCCTCGAGGAGCTCGACGCCAGGGACCTGCGGACGACGGGGAGGGCGCTGTTCTACGCGAGCGTCCTCCTCCGGATGAAAAGCGACGCGATGTTGTCGGACGACGACGATGACGAGCCCGACGAGCCGGAACTCGAGCCGTGGGAGGCCGCCATGCAGGGCGGCGACGCCGCGGTCGCGCCGGGCGAGGACGGTGAGGGTTCCGGTGCGTCCGGGTTCGATCCGGTCGACCAGCTCGAAGCGGAGATGGACCGCCGCCTGGAGCGGAAGAACACCCGGGGGTCCCCCGAAACGCTCGACGAGCTCGTTCGTGAGCTTCGCGAGGCCGAACGCGGCTCGTGGTGGAAGCGCTCGCGCGAGTACGACACCTCCGGCTCGCCGCGTGGATACGACCGGGGCACCCAGACCGTCGACTACCGCGACGCCGACGAGTTCCGCCGCGACGGGGAGCCGACCGAGGGCGACGTCACCGGCGGCACGCACGACGAGGACATCGAGTCGGTCATCGACGACGTCCGATCGGCCCTGCGAACTCGCTATGAGAAGGGCCGAAACGAGGTGCTGTTCGCCGAGATCGAAACGGCGGGCGGACGTCCGTTCATGACGTTCCTCGCGCTGCTTTTCATGGCACACCGCGGCGGCGTCCGTCTCCAGCAGGACGAGCTCTTCGGCGATCTGTGGGTCCGCGATCCGAACGCGCCGGCGGTCGAGTCGGAAGCCATCGCGGACTAGATCCCCTCGGAAGGTCTTCCCCTTGCCTCGGGACCCCGGAGCGTCTGGCACCTCCGTGTTCCAGACGGGTCTCGTGTTTTCGGATGCGTATTCCCGTCTTCTCGGACGTGCGTCCCCGTCCTCTCAGATGAGCAGTCCCGACTGGAGGAGCGCGATCACGAGCGTCAGATACGGGACCGAGACGATCGTCGTCACGAGCACGCTCGTCGAGATGAGTTCCGGCGCCGTGATCCCCTCCGTGTCCGATCCGGCGAACTCCACGACCAGGATGAGCGGGGTGATCGCCGCCGGCATCGCCGTCTCGAGGACGAACACGCGAGCGACCGTCTGGTTCTCGAAGCCCAGGACGGTGACGATGGCGAGCCCCAAAAGCGGCGCGAGGGCCAGCCGCATCGCGGCCGGGACGGCCGTACTCGCCAACGCGCCCCCGTAGTCGGTCCGCGAGAGCTCGATCCCGAGGATGAGGAGCATGACGGGGATCGAGGAGTCGCCGACGAGCCCGACCGCCTCCATCGTGGCCGATCCTGCGGGCGGGACCACGTCGGCCGCACGAGCCAGGAGCGCGGCGACGACGGCGTAGACGAGCGGGACGAAAAACACCTTCTTCACGCCGGAGAGTCCCGACGATCCGCCGGATCGCGACGCCAAGTACACGCCGACCGTGTACATGAGCACCGACTGGACCGAAAGGAAGAGCACGGCCGTCTGTCTGCCGACGTCCCCGAAGGCGAAGTCCGACACCGGGATCCCGAGGTTCCCGCTGTTCGAGAAGATCGCAACGAGCAACAGCGCGCTCAACAGGGGCTCCTCGGTGCCGAGCGCGCGACCGATCACCTCCCCCACGGCGACCATCGAGAGCGTGAACAGGACGACGCCGCCGGCGATGCGGGCGAGCGTGCCGGCCGAAAGCGCCGTGAGCGCGAGGCTGTGGAAGACGAGCGCCGGCGCGAGCACGTAGACGACCGCCGTGTTGAGCGATCCCGGGTCGACGTCCTTCGTTCGTCCGAGCACGAACCCGACGCCGGCGATCGCGACGATCGGGAGCACCGCCGAGGTGAAGATCCCGACGAGCTCGTTCATCGGCCATCCGCGCTCCCGCCGTCGATGTCTCTCCCGTTTTGAACCTTCGCTCGTCCTCGTCGGTTCGACTCGCTCTCCCTCGCGGTTCGATCCTGGCGTGTCATCGTCTCGGGTTCCCGTCCATGTCGTCGATCTCTCGAGATTCTGCCCTCATCGTCGCTTCGATCATTCCTCTCTGTCCCGCGCCTCGACATACCGGTTCCGGATCCGGTCGAAGTATCCTCGACCCGTGTCGGTCCGCAGCCGCGGCTCGGCGGTGGCGAAGAACTCGTCGAGGGCGTCGTACTCCGCGAAGGCGTCCGGATCGCCCGGACCGGACGCGGTGGGATCATAGCGTCCGGTCGACTCGTAATGGAGCGCCTGTAGACACATGTCGAGCAGGTCGAGCTCCTTGACGAGCGTCGCCTCCGGCGACTCGCGCCGCTCGTACTCCTCCCACTCCTCGAGTACGGGACCGGGCAGTTCGCCCGCGATATCGGCCATCGCTCGCCGTTCCGCGGCCTCCTGGTCCGCCTCGTCAGGGAGGTCGCCCGCCGCCTCGGGATCGGCGCGGGTCGGGACGTCGCCCGTTCGCGCCTCCGCGACGTCGTGGACGACCGCGAGCCGGAGGGCGGCGTCGAGATCGATGCCGGGCAACTCCGACTCGAACGTCTCTCCGATCGCGACGACGAGGTAGGCGACTCCCCACGAGTGGGCCGCGACCGACTCCGGCTCCTCGACGCCGCGAAGCTGCCAGCCGGTCCGGCGCTCGTCCTTCAGCGCCAGCGCCTCCAGCAGCGAATCGATGACGGATCCGGGGATCGAGGCCCCGCCGGTCGGGTCGCTCACGCGGGATCGCGGAGCCGCCATCGGTCCCGGCCCGCGGTCTCGATCACGTCGCGGCGTTCCATCTCCGTGAGCACCTCGTCCATGCGGTTCGGCTGGGCGATCTCCATCTCCATGCGGCTCACGTCGTGGTGGCGCGCGAAGAGCCGGCGGACGTCCTCGCGTGAGAACGTCTCCGCGTCAGCCCGCTCCATGACCCCCGACAGCAGGTCGATCATGTCCTCGATGAAGTTCCACGGGTAGACGACCCACGCCCACTCCTCAAGGCGCTCGCCGACGAAGTCAGGCTCGAACTCGGAGGTCTCGAGCAGCTGGAGGGTCGCCGTCCGAACCTCCCGGGGATTCCGATCGGTGACGTACTCCTCCGCCCGCCGGATCGATCCACCGGTGTCGGCGATGTCGTCGATGACGAGGACGTCCTTCCCCTCGACGCTGCCCTCCGGCATGGGGTATCGGACCTGCGGCTCGTCGGCCTTCCTTCCGGTTCCGACGTAGTGTTCCATCTTGAGGCTCGTGAGGTCGTCGAGCCCGAGGAAATCACAGATACACCGCCCGGCGAACCAGCCCCCCCGCGCCAGCGCGACGACGACGTCCGGCTCGAAGTCGGCGCGCTTCACCCGGTTCGAGACGGTCCGGCACAGCCCGTAGATGTACTCCCAGTTGGTGATGGTACAGTTGAAATCGTCCGGGAGATCGCTCATTTCGCCCGGAGATGGCGCCCGCGCCACCATAAGGATTTTCCGATGGATCCGCCGCGTTCGTGCGTGTTCGCTCCGCGAACGGTGCCGAAACACGATCACGGGAAGCGAGCACCCCCGAGATCGAAAGGGGAGGAAACGAGCGGATCGCTTTTCGTCTCCCCACACGAACCGACCGCGCGTGACCGACGCTGATCCCCTCGCCGGACCGCCGGAGTCGCCCATCGACGCCTTCGACCACGACCGACACATGCGTCGGGCCCTCGAGCTGGCGCGGGAGGCGGCCGACCGCGGCGACGAGCCGTTCGGCTCCGTGCTGGTTCGCGACGACGAGGTCGTCGCCGAGGCGTCCAATCGGGTACACACCGACGACGATCTCCGCCGGCATCCGGAACTCGACTTGGCCTCCCTCGCCGTTCGACGGGACGACCCGGACGAGCGTGCACGCACGGTCATGTACACGAGCACGGAGCCGTGTCCGATGTGTGCGGGCGGGCTTCGACGGGCGGGGCTCGCGCGGATCGTCTACGCGGTCGGAAGCGACGAGGTCGCCGCCTTCACCGGCCGACCGGTCCCCGACGTCCGATCAGCCGAGATCCTCGGGGATCAAACCGAGGTGATCGGTCCGCTCGCGAACGGGGCCGGCCGAGCCGTTCACGAGGAGTACGGGTGGGACGATCGGCGGACACGGGAGTGATCGACGGACACCGAACAGATCGGAGCACACTCGCGAGTGGCCGTCGGGGGTCGTACGACGGGACGTCTCGAAAACGGAGCTACTCGATGTGGCCTTCGCGGCGGAGCTGGTCGGCCGCCGACTCGTCGTAGCGCCACTCGACGTTCGCCTTCTCGTCCTGGAAGCTCCAGGGCTCCGCCAGCACGACGTCGTCCCGGTTGATCCAGTTTCGGTACTTCATTCGACCCGGGATCCGCCCCATCCGTTCGACGCCGTCCGCACACCGAAGCGTCACGCGGCTGTGTCCCAGCATCTCGGTCACGACCGCGAACACCTGATCGTCGTTGGGCATTCGGAGGTTCCGACGCCCGCTTTCCTCAGTCACACGCTGTATAGGCCGTCCCGACTGATAAGGTGTCGGATCCGGACGTCACGATCGCCGGAACTCATCGAGGGAATCGTGGGAGTGATCGGTAAAGCGATCGCGAAGTAACGATCTCGGAGTGTCGATCACGGAGAACGACCGTCGAGTGAACCGCGACGAGAAACGAGCATAGCGGGAAGTGGATTTGAACCACCGATCTCCGGGTTATGAGCCCGGCGGAATCTCCTGGCTATCCCATCCCGCTATCGGATCGAACACCGGTCCAACGGTTAAGGGTTGTGATTCGGCTGCCGTATGCGGGTTCACGCCGTGAAACGGCCGTCGGGGCGCTTATAAGCGGATGGGCCGGAAGCGGGCCGGACGACCCGGAGATGCGCGGATCGAACGGGCGGAGAACCGATCGTCACCGGTCCGTCGTCACCCGCCAGGTGAACAGGCTCTCCGCGACGTAGTTGACGAGCACCGACGTCCCGATCGCGATGGGCATCGTCACCACCGGCCAGACGTCGATCCCGGCCAGGTGGATCGCGACGTCGAGGTCCGTGAGCGTCCAGACGACCACGAACTGGACGGCGAGCCCGCCCGACCGGACGACGTTCGAGCGGACGAGCCGCCGGAGCTTGGCGCGGCGTCCCGCGGCGCCGTGGGCCTCGAACGTCCAGGCGTCGTTGATCAGAAACATCACGATGATCGCACACTCCGTGCCGACGACCTTCGCCCACTGCGGCTCGAGGACGGCCCCCAGCGTGAGGGCGGTGCTGATCGGCAGGTCGACGAGCGCGCCGAGCGCGCCCACGGAGAGGAACCTGCCGAACCGCGCGCCGCGTGCCAGCTCGCCGAGCGCGTCCCGGAGCGTCCTCATGGGGTCTCGTCCCTCATTCGATCAGGGTCTCCCAGTCCACACGTTCCAGTTTCACGCGCTCCCGTTTCACGCCCGCCTCGTCGACGGTCACGTCGGATCACGTCCGGGGCTCTCGTGTAGCCGTTCCGGAAGCGACGGTCCCGGATCGGAGGCGATCATCCGGTGGAGACGGCTTCCGGCGGCGATCCGCTCGCGATGTCTCGCCGTCAGGAGCCCCCGGAACATGCCGAGCGTGTCGCGGACCGGATCGACGGTCGATCCCGGCCTGTCCTCCCAGCGGATCGGCACCTCGAGCACGCGTGCGCCGTGTGCGCCGGCGAGCGCGACGAGTTCGATGTCCCAGGCGAACCCCGACTCGTAGACGTCGCCGCGCAGCCGACGCCAGGCGTCCGCGGTGATGGCCTTCGCGCCGCACTGGTAGTCGTAAAGCGGCGTCTCGAGCAGGCGCCGGGCCAGCCACGCGAACGCGTCGCCGAGCGCGCGCCGGAACACGGTCTGGTGGGATCCGACCGCGGAGTCCGGATGCCGCCGCGAGCCGACGGCCAGGTCCGCGGTTCCGTCCCGGACGGGCTCGATCACCCGCACGGCGGAGTCGACGGGCGTCGCCCCGTCGGCGTCGAGGAACGCGAGGACGTCCGTCGAGAGCGCCTCGAACCCGGCGGTGATGGCGGCCCCCTTCCCGCGTCGGCGCTCAGAGACGGAGACGACCGTCGCCGCCTCCGCTCCGTCGGTCGCATCGCGGAGCCGGTTTGTGACGCCGTGTTCGGGATCGTCGAGCTCGACCCGGATCGTCTCGGGGGAGAGGCCGCCGTCGATCGCCGCCACGTACGCCGACAGCCGGTCGACGTCCGGTCGAAAGGCGGGTATCACGACCCCGAGACTGCCGTCCATACCCATCGATACCGGGTCACCGATAGAAAAGCCGTGCGGCTCGCGGTCGCGTCGGTGGCTCGGCCCGAGCGGTTCGGGATCCGGGCGTGCGCCCCCGCGCTCTCGACCCGAAGACGTTTCAGCGTTCGCGCCGCTTCCGGTCCACATGGAGTACCTCCTCGTCGTCCGGTGGCTCCTCGCGTTCGCCGTCCTGGGGGGGATCGCGTATCCGCTCACGGCGCGGATCTTCCGGGGCTTTCCGGCCGGCGGGATCGGATTTTCGCCGGTCGTCGCGCTTGCCGTTTCGACGACGGTCGCGCTCTGGGTCGGCCGAGTGGCATACGGCGACTGGACCGCGTGGCTCGGCGTCGGCGCCCTCCTCCTCGTCTCGGCCGCCGCGCTTCCCGTCGGCGTCGACCGGAAGGCGCTCGTCGATCGTCGGATCGACGTCGGCGACCTTCGCGGGGTCGTCGACCTCGAGTGGATCACGGAGCGGACGACGGACCCGTCCGCGGCGACGTCATCGGCGGTCGTCTTCCTCGCGGCGTTCCTGTTCGTGGTCGCGATACGGGCCGCCGACCCGGCCGTCGTGCCCGTCGGCGGCGAGAAGTTCCTCGACTACGGGCTCCTCCGGTCGATCCTTCGCGCGGAGACGCTTCCGCCGACGGACGTCTGGTTCGCGGGCGAGCCGCTCACCTACTACTACGGCGGCCATCTCGCGGTCGCGCTCGTCGCCACCCTCACGGGCACGCCGCCCGCGTACGCGTACAACCTCGGTTTGGCGGGTGCCTACGCCTGTCTCGTCGCTGGCGCCTTCGATCTCGCCCGCGCGATCGCGGCGGATCGCGGACTCGCCGAACGCGGCGCCGCCCGTGCCGGCGCCCTCGCGGCCGTCCTCGTCGGGCTCGCGAGCAACCTCGTTCCGGCCATCGGGATCGCCTTGCGGACCCTTCCCGATCCGGCCGCTCGAACGCTCGCCGGCCTCGTCACGACCGGGGGGCCGGAGGCGGCAGAAACCCTGCTCGCCGATACAGCGCGGTTCCACTACTGGACGGCGAGCCGGGTGATCGACGGGACGATAAACGAGTTCCCGCTCTTCGCGTTCCTCAACGGCGACCTCCACGCACACATGCTCGGGGCGCCCTTCCTCCTGTTCGGGACGGCGGTCGCCTACGCCTACTGGCGAACGCCCCAGTCGTCGATCGCGCGGCGACGCGGCCTCCTCGTCGGCGTCGTGGTCCCGTTCCTCGGGACCCTCGCCGTGATCCACACCTGGGACCTCCCGACGCTGCTCGGGGTCTGCTGGCTCGCGCTCGCGTTCGCGCCGGCCTCGCCGGTGACGCTTCTTCCGGGAGGCGATCGTCTCCGCTCCGTGCTCCGCTCGCGTCTCGATTCGGGGCCGCTTCGCACCGAGATCGAACGTACGAGCGGCGCGCTCGCGGTCACGGTCGTCCTCGGCGCCCTCGGGTTCGTCCTCGCGGCGCCGTTTCTCCTGTCCGCCGGCGGCCAGCAGACGCCCGCCCTCGTGGATCCGGCCGATCGCTCCGCGCTCGGCGCGCTCGTTCGCGTCCACGGCGTCTTCCTCGCGGGGTTCCTCCTCTACCTGCTGGGGCGGTTCCCCTCCGGTCGGCTCCCCCTCGTCGGCGGGGTTCTCGCGCTCGCGGTGGCCGGCGTCCTCGTCGGAGTCCCCGCGGTCGCGCTCGTGGGACCGATCCTGGTGCTCGGCTGGGTCGCCTCGCGGACCGGTCGGGACGTGGGCTTCGAGACGACCCTGGTGCTCGCGGGTGCAGGGCTCGTCGGACTCGTCGAGTTCGTCCACCTCTCCGAGCTGGCCGGTCCGGGGAGGCTCAACACCGTCTTCAAGATCTACTTCAACGTGTGGGTCCTCTGGGGAGTCGCGCTCGGGGTGGTCCTCGCCCTCGCGTACGCGAGAGGATTCTCGGTGCCGGCCACCCGGTCGAAATCGGTCGCGCTCCTCGGCGGGGTCCGCGCCCGTCTGCCCGACCAACGCGCGGCGTCGCGCGTCGTCGTGGTGGTGCTCGTCGTGTCCGTCCTCCCGTACGCCGCGTTCGCGCTCGGCGGGCACTTCGCGGCCAACGACGCCGGTACCCTCGATGCGACCGCCCACCTCGAGGAGAACCGATCGGCCGAGGCGGCCGGGATCCGGTGGCTTGACGCGCACGCGACCCGCGAGGACGTCCTGCTCGCCGCGCCGGGGGCGACCCGGTCCCCGGAGGGGCTCGCGGAGCATCCCGGCGAACCGGGGCCCTACACCTGGGAGGCGAACCCGGCCTCCTCGTTCACCGGCATCCCGACGGTCGCGGGATGGGACCACCAGGTCGGCTATCGCGGGACCGAGGCCTACTACGGCCGCGTCGCGGACGTCGACCGCGCCTACGCCGGATCCGACGCCGAGCGCGTGGCCGTCCTCCGCGAGTACGACGTCCGGTACGTCTGGGTCGGACCGGGCGAGCGTGCCCGCTACGGCGAGGACGTTTCGATCGGCGATCTCCGGGGCGTCGAGATCGCCTTCGAGACCGACGGCGTCCGAATCTATCGCGTCGATCACGACCGACTGGCGGCGTGACCGCGGGGGCGACCGATTCCGTTCGGCTCGCGAGGGTCCGACCTGTCTGTCGCTCGTGCGAGTTCGAGCCGCCGATCGGCTCGCGGGAGTTCGAACGGTTCAACTCGGGGGGGGCCGATGGGCCGGTATGGGAACGCCGCTCGAGAGCAGGGAGGACCAGGTCGCCGAGGTTCTCGATCGACTGTCGGAGGAGTATCCGGACTCGAGCATCTCGTTGCGCTACTCGAACCGCCTCGAGCTGCTCATCGCCGTGATCCTCTCCGCACAGTGTACGGACGAGCGGGTCAACGCCGTCTGTGCGGACCTCTTCGAGAAGTACGAGGACGCCGCCGACTACGCCGAGGCCGACCAGGAGGAGCTGGCCGAGGACATCTCCTCCATCACCTACTACAACAACAAGGCCAGCTACATCCGGTCCGCGTGCCGGGACATCATCGAGGAGCACGACGGTGAGGTCCCCGACACGATGTCGGAGCTCACGGAGCTGGCCGGCGTCGGGCGCAAGACCGCGAACGTGGTGTTACAACACGGCCACGACGTCGTCGAGGGGATCGTCGTCGACACGCACGTCCAGCGGATCTCCCGGCGGCTCGGGATCACGGAGGAGGAGACGCCGGAGCGGATCGAGGAGGACCTGATGGAGATCGTTCCTCGCGGCCGGTGGCAGGCGTTCACCCACCTGTTCATCGATCACGGACGCGCCCGGTGTACCGCGCGAAACCCCGACTGCTCGGACTGCGTGCTGGAGGACGTCTGTCCGTCCTCGAAGCTCGACTCCGAGGTGGACCTCGCGAGCGGCGAGGTGTGGTCGTGATCGCGGACGTAGCGTCCCTCCATCCTTAGAGGAGATGGAGGGTCACGAGCCGGTAGAGCCCGGTGAGCCACGCGCAGATCCAGAGGATCGTGTACCCGAAGACGCCGACGCGAAGCCGCGTCCGCCAGTGTCCCATGTTCTCGTGGAGGTCGTCGAGGTCGACGTCCCGGTCGGGATCCGCATACAGGTCCGCGTCGCGTTTCGCCTCGTAGATCCTGTAGATCCCCGTCAACGCGAAGGTCAACAGCGCGTACGCCTGAATCCCGAAGAACGCGTGGATCACGGCGGCGCCCGTGAGCTGATCGAACAGCCGCGGGATCATCCAGGTCACCATCGGCACCGTGGTCAACACGAGTCCGGTCACGACGAACCGCAGGTGGTAGACGAGGAGGTCCCAGGTGACGACGTCCGCGTCGATCATCACCCACGCCCCGTAGAGGAAAAACGGGAGGCTCGCGGTCACACAGACCGCGACCGCGATCGCCACGTACGCGGACTCGACCATGGTCGGACGTTCGCCGCGCACACCGCTAAAGGGTCCCGATCGCCCGTTCCGTTCCCACGATCCGGGAACGCCGGCGGTTTCGGGCCCGATCGGATGTCGACGGGACGAAAGTCTAACACCCGCGGCGGTACTACTCCCGACAATGACCGATTCCGCCGGCACGTCCGAGGACGGTCGGTCCCCCGCTTCCGCCTCCGCTGACGGTCGATCCGCGTCCGACGATCGATCCGGGGATCGAGAACCTTCGACGGCGTCCGGGGCGTCATCCGAGCCCTCCGGGGAGTCGTCCCGAACGTCCACCGAACCAGGGCCGTCCGACTCCGAGGACGGAGACGACCCCGATCTCGAGGCTCTGAGACGGGAGGTCGACGAGAAGTACGACTTCGATGAGTTCGGTCCCGCCGACATGGCACGGATGAACGCCGAGGAGTGGGACGCCGCCTTCGATCCCGATACGTGGATCACCGGCGAGCGCCTCCTCGAGCGCCTGGAGGCCGAGATCAAGGATCGGATCGCGAAACGCGAGATCTTCGGAACGGTGGAGCGCGTGACGGACGCGGGCGCGGACGAGGACGGTGACGGAGAGGGGGACGAGGATGGCGACGACGAGCGGATCGTCGTCTACTCCGACGAGGGGTACGCGGTCGTTCGTTCCAACGGCGACGTTCGCGGACAGGGAACGGTCCTCCGCGACGTGGAGCCGCTCGTCGCGCTCTGCTCGATGGAGTCCTTCGAGGTCGCGGAGCCACCGTCGAACTGGTCGCTTCCGAATCCCGAGGACGTCTCCGGCGGGTCGAGCGAGCTCGGCAACCAGATGATGCAGGTCGTCGCGGGCGTCCAGCTCGTCGCCGCCGTCCTGCTCTTCGGCGCGTGGCTGCTCTCGGATCTGGACACGCTCGTTGCGCCCGCGATGGGACTCGTCTTCCTGTTCGGGGCGCTGTTTCTGTTCTCGACGGTCGCGAACGCCCGGCTCTCCGACCGGTTTCGGTCGGCGGAGTACCGCGACCGGCTCCGGGCGCTCGAGGAGGCGAAACGACGCCCGGGCCTCCCCGAGATCGTCTCCGAAAACGAGCAGTCCGGGTCGTCGAATGCGGATCGATCGGACGCCGAGTGAGGGCCGGCCGGCCGACGAGCGCGAAACGTTCGGACGTCGAATATCGGTCGTTCGGCTGCCGAGTTCGACCCCGCCGATCGGGGCCGATGAACCGTCTCGCTCGCGATCTCGTGGGGACTCGATCGCTCCCGTCGATCGACTATAGTCGGTGGGTTTAAGCGCGCGCCGATCTGACTTCGATCCGTATGAAACGGCGGGAGTTTATGCGCACGGCCGGCGGCTCGGCGGCCGCGGCCACGGCCGCAACCGCGGCGACCGGCTCGGCCGCCGCCCAGGAGGACGGCGGGGGAGGGGGCGCCGAGGTACGGCCCGTGTGGCCCTCGGCGGTCGAGAGCGGGAACCTCGGTACCTACCTCGACGCTCGCGGCCAGGACGAGGTGACGATCTCGGTGGGGGCCGGCGACGGCTTGGCGTTCGGCCCGACGAAGGTGTGGGTCGACCCCGGAACGACCGTGATCTGGGAGTGGACGGGCAACGGCGGCGACCACAACGTACACGCCGTCGAGGGTCCCGCGTCGTTCGAGAGCCAGATCACGGGCGAGGGTGGATTCACCTTCGAGTACGAGACGTCCGAGGAGGACGCCGGCATCACCCACTACCAGTGTGACCCCCACGCTCAGGTCGGCATGCACGCCGGCCTGGCCGTCGGCGAGGACATCGAAACCGAGGAGGTCGGCGGCGCCAACACCGGGTGGCCCGAGAGCGTCCACGACATCGGCGTTCCGCTGCACGCCCACTGGGTCGGACTCGTTTCCGGCGTCGCGATCACGTTGACCCTCGCGTTCACGTTCTACGTGCTCAAATACGGCGAGTCCGCACACTCCGGACATGGAGGGGGCCGATGAGCTCGAACGGGTCCTCCTACGGCGACATCCACCGGTACGAGCCGGCACGCGAGAGCACCGCCGCCGCGATCGCGATCGTCCTCTTGACGATCATCGAAGTCGTCTTCGTGTTCCTGTTCGTCTACGGTCTCATGTTCGGATGGGCGACCACCGAGTTCGGCAACATGTTCCTCGGCGGGCTGCTCGCGTTGGTCTTCATCGACCTCGCGTTCGTCCTCGCGTTGTACCGCAAGGAGTTCCTCCCCGACGTGATGGTCGTCAAGAAGCGACGTCGCAAGTGGGAGGACCTCTACGTCCGCGAGGAGGACGTCGAGGGCGAGTCGCTCGCGGACCCGGAGGACGCATGGGAGACGGTCAAACGCGCGGTCTACCCCTACTACAAGCGGTAACGAACGACCAATGAGCCTCGAAAAAAAGGACGAATTCGACCACGACGCCTGGCTCGAACGCAAGGACCTCACGGTCATCGAGTCGACGTTCCTGACGGCGCTTATCTGGATGGACAAGCGGCTTCGGATCGTCGATTATCTGGAGCTGCTCGAGACGCTTTATTACCGCGTCAACCTCCAGATGCCGAAGAGCCACACCGAACAGTACGATCTGGACAACAAGTTCTGGTACTGGTATCCCCTGTACTCGCTTGGGTCCCTCTCGATAATCGCCTACCTCGTCGCCGCGGTCTCCGGCGCGTTGTTGGGGTTCTACTACTCGCCGTCGACGGCGGGTGCGGCCGCGACCGGCGACCCGACCGCCGCGTGGCTGTCGATCGACGCGATCATGAAGGACCTGCAGTTCGGGCTCATGCTCCGGTCGATCCACCGCTGGGCCGCCCAGTTCATGGTCGCCGCGGTCTTCCTCCACATGCTCCGGGTCTACTTCACCGGCGCCTACAAGGAGCCGCGCGAGGTCAACTGGGTCCTCGGCGTCGTCCTCATCATGTTGACCCTGCTGTTCGGGTATACCGGCTACCTGCTCCCCTGGAAGCAGCTGTCCTTCTGGGCCGGCCAGATCGGCGTCGAGATGGCGCTTGCGACGCCCATCATCGGCGAGTGGGCCGCACAGCTACTGTTCGGCGGGTTCACCCTCGGACAGGCAACGCTCGTTCGGATGTACATCCTGCACGTCTTCCTGTTGCCGTTCATCGTGACCGCGCTCATCGCGCTTCACGTCGGCATCGTCTGGGTGCAGGGCATCGCGGAACCGCACTGAACCAATGACCGAAGACACCTCATCGACCGACCGAGACGACCGCGACGACCGCGACGACCGCGACGATCGCGGACCGGCGATGGCTGACGGCGGCGCCACGGAGGGCGGCGAGCCTCGAACGGACGGCGGTCCGCCGGCGACCGTCCCGCCGGACGACGAAACGCCGACCTGGAGCGAGCGCAAGGAGCGCAGCCAGGGACTCTCGCGGCTCACCTACGAGTACTTCGAGCGCTCGCGCCGCGAGGACCAGGACCTCAGACAGGAGTCGACCTACGTCGAACGCGACGTGCTCGGCTTTCCGGCCTGGCCCCACGAGACGATCCGGAACCTGGCGATCACGAGCTTCTTCGTCGGGATCATCATCCTCGTCTCCGCGACGATGCCGGCCCACTTCGGGGAGCCCGCCAACCCGAGTTCGACGCCGTCGATCATCCTGCCCGACTGGTACCTCTACTGGTCGTTCGGGCTGTTGAAGCTCAACCCGATCAACCCCGAGCTGTCGGTGCTGGGCGGCCGCAAGGTGATGTCCCACGAGTTCTTCGGCATCGTCGCCCACGGGATCATCATCGGCGTCGTCGCGCTCGTTCCCTTCCTCAACAAGGGGAACGCTCGCCGCCCCGTCGAGCAGCCGTTCTGGTCGGCCGTCGGCGTCACCGGCGCCGTGTTGTCGGTGACGCTCGCCGCGCTCGCGATCCAGAACTTCTTCCCCGTCGAGCTCGAGCTCCTGTTCACGCTCTGTTTCGTCCTGCCGGCGCTCTCGGGCGTGATCACCTACGCGGTGCTCAAGACGATGCGGGAGGGGTACATGTACGACCTCAACAAGCGGTACTACCGGCTTCGACCGCCGAAGTGACGGCCTCCGGGTTCGAACCCCGATCCGTCGCCTCGCCTTGCCTCGATCCGTCCGTCGACTCGAGATCCGATCCGCCTCGACCCGATCCGCCTCGATTCACCCCGTTTCCCGTATCCGAACCACATGGTCACCGATCGTTCCGCCGACGACGATCCACGAGACGACGAGGAGCCCGTCCGCGGGACGGACGCGACGGGCGATCCGGTCCCGAAATCCGAACGCTCCGAGCCCGATCTCGAACCCACCGGCCCCAACGTGGGACCGGGCGGGAGGGAGATCGTCGTCCCGCTGCGGCTCTACAAGACGATCACCGTCTTTTCGACGCTCATCGCGGTCGTCACCTTCGTGTTCGGCTTCGTGTTGATCGACGCGGCGACGCTGCAGGTGAGCCTCCTGCGTTCGGCGATCGCCGGGGTGCTCGGTGCCGTCGGCCTCTCCCTCTCCGAGGGCGTTCTCACCGCCGTGCTCGCGCTCTCGGGCGTGTGCTCCATCCTCCTCGGCTCCGCCATCTACGTGCTCGGCACGCGGTTTCGCGCCCAGGGAATGGGAAAGCCTCAAGAGGACTCCGACGAAGATTAGATCGATGGCCGACGAGTTCATGAAGGGTCTGTCCCTGTCGATGGTCGGAGCCCTCGGGTGGTTCATCTTCGCCGGGTGGTACCGCACACCGGAGTACTACGCCATCCAGCAGCTGACCGTCCAGGCGCCCGAACCGAACAACGTCTATCAGGCGATCGGGATCTTCGCCAGCGACGCGTTCCTGTGGCTCATGATCCTCGGGCCGGTGACCTACTGGATCCTGATCCCGATCTTCCGGGAGCTCCGCCGCAGCATGACCGAAGAAGCCTCGAGCTGAACGCGTTCTCCGGTCCGAATCGCCCGAAACGTAGCACGTTCGTTCTTCCCTTTCCCCTTTCCGTCCGTTCTCCGCTACGGCCAACAGCCACAGCCGCGTGCTCGCGGCCCATCGCTCGTCTCGGTTCCATCTCTCCGGCTCGGTTTCGTCCCGCGACGCGTTCGTCGATCGGTCCGTGATGGGGACGTCGCGCCCGCAGTCCGTCCCGGGAGGGTCGCGGGGGCGTCCGCCTCTCGGTGCGTGGCGTCGACGTCGACGGACGGGCTCGCTGGCGACACCGGCCACGGCGGTTCGCCGGTGTGTTCGACCTCGATCCGAGGACACAGAGAATGTGAGGACGGGACGTGAGGACGGACGGGACGTGAGAACGGACGGGACACGATACGGAATCGTCGCCACGGACTCGGCCCCACGAAAAGAAGATCGAAACGGGGCGCCCGCGAACGCCCGCCCCGGTGGCCCCTACGCGAACAGGCCCGACCAGAACGTCGCGTTGAGCGCGTGCAGCACGTAGTAGATCGCGTAGATCAACACGAGCGAGGAGGCCGCGATCGTGCTCTTCGGCTTTTCGATCTCCATCTCGTTTCGCGCCTCGACGTTTCGCGCCTCGTGCTCGAAGAGGTCCGCCACGAGGATGGTCACGGCGATCACGGAGATGATCGCGCCGCCGGTGGGGTTGATGAGCGTGAACAGGAAGCTGACGAGCACCAGTCCGAAGTTGGTGAACACGTGCGGGAGATACTGGTCCACGCTGTCCGAGTCCGCGGCTTGCTCGACGTGTTTCGTGTGCGCGCGGTGGCGCGTCGCGACGTTCGCCACCGCCAGCGTCAGGATGGCGAACGGGATCGCCGGGCCGACGACCGACAGCCAGCCGAGCGGGACGAGGAACTGCAGTGGGTCCATATTGGTACCTGGGACTACGACTCTTTAGAGTTTTTCCAATCCCGCCTCGGAGTCCGCGGGAGCGGGTACCACGATCCGGACTTGGTCGTCGACGACGATCGAGACGGGCTCGTCGGTTTCGACCCTGCGACGCTCCTCGTCGTCGATCACGAGCGAGACCGGCTCCTCGTCGCGTTCCACGGAGAGCGTCACCGGACTCCGGAGCACCCACGTGTCGGTTCGCGTCGAGAACGGCGCGATCGGAACGACGACCAGCCCGGTGCCGGGCGACGACACCGGCCCGCCGGCGCGCCGTGCGTAGCCCGTGCTCCCGATCGGCGTCGCCACCGTGACGGCGTCCGCCCGGAACGTCCCGTGGTCCTCGCCGTCACTTCGAACCCCGTATTCGGAGATCCGCGCCGGCTCGCTCGTCACGAGGGTGACGTCGAACAGCGCGCTGTCGACGGGCTCTCCGTCCACGGACACCGCGAGGAGCGGGTGTTCGACGGTCGAGAGTCCGGCGTGCCCCTCACCGTCGGCGATCCGATCGAGGGCGTCCGCGATCCCCTCGATGTCGACCGCGTATCGCGATCCTCCGTCCGGGAATCCGACCGACTGCGGGTCGTGTTGGCCGTCGGACGGGTCCTCGTCGAGTTCGACGGCGACGATCGGCGCTTCGGGCGCCTTGCGGGCCGCCTCCACGAGCCCGCGTTCGCCGACCGCGAGCACGACGTCCGCTCGCTCCGGGTCGACGCGCTCTATCGCGATCGCCGCGGGCGCGTCCCCACGAGACGCGCCCGCCTCGGAGGCGATCGCCTCGAGATCGACGGCCGCGACGGCGCGGTCCCCGCCGACGATCGCCACCCGCGTTCGCGATCCTGCCATGGGCGTTCTGGTGCGGGCTGGCTCAAAAACCTCCCGACACGACGAGGAAGCGTACCGCGATCGTCGGGCGACCGCGGACCTGCGCGGTAGTGATCGAACGGTCGGGTGAGCGTTCGCACGGTCGGCGGGGTGATCGCACAGTCGAGCGATGGTGATCGCCTTTATGCTCCGCGACGACGCGTGACACAACGACGATGCGCTACTACGAGGACATCGACGTCGGCTCGAAACAGGACCTCGGCAGCTACACGGTCCCGAAAGCCGAGATGACGGACTTTGCGGAACGGTACGATCCACAGCCGATCCACCTCGACGAGGAGCTGGCTGCGGAGACGATCCACGGCGGACTGATCGCAAGCGGCTGGTACACGGCGAGCGTCTGTATGCGACTCCTCGTCGACGGCTTCCTCGAGGACAGCTCCGCGGTCGGCGCCTTCGGCGTCGACGAGCTTCGGTGGCGGACGCCGGTCCGCGCCGGCGATACGATCGACGCCGAACACCGGATCCTCGATGCGACGGAGTCGACGACCCGTGACGACCGCGGATACATCGAGGGCGAGTTGACGGCGCACAACCAGGACGGCGAGGAGGTCATCGAGTGGCGCGCGACGAGCATCTTCCTGCGACGTCCGTGAGTGTCCTGCGTCGCCTGAAGCACCGTTCGAGGAAACCCTACCTACCCGTGAGGAGTCGATTCAAGGCCGTCGCCCGGTGGGTCCCGTGGGCCTCTCCGATGAGACGGAACTCGCCGTCGTACTCGGGCGTCCTTACACGTCCGCAGGCGGCCACTGAGAGAGACGTGGCCGGTCGTTCTCCCACGCTATCACCTCGAGAATCGACGCCACGAGCGAGAGCCGTTGCTCGAGCACGTTCACCGGATGGTTGTCGTGGAACACGGCCGGTTTTCGGGCGACCGTCTCGTCACGATGGTCGAGTTGGAAATGACACTTCCCGAGGTCGGGATGCGTTTCGTCCTGGTGCCACCCGAACGAGTAACACCCTTCCCCGTCGATCCACTGTATCTCGTAGTGATCGTACCCGGTGTCATTCGGGAAGTCGAATTTGACGCGGAGTTCGACCGTCCCCGAGGGATGTGGATCGCCCAGTAGGTGTTCGGGAGCGATCGTCGCACGGACTTCGTGTCGGCGGATGGCACTCGGGGCGTACCGGACGTCGCGGCATCCGCCCTGGTTGCCCAGCCACCTCCGAATCTCGCCGTGAGCCGTGTGCTGGTCGAGCAAACACCGGTGGGCGAGAAAGAGGAACAGCGACGCCATCGATCACTGTGCCATTCCGGTCGGCCGGGGACCGGATTCGACATCGGTGACGCTTTCGAGATCGTCGTACAGGGAGAGCGCGTGGTCGACGAGCCGGATCGTCTCCCGGGAGCGCTCCCACCGGCGGATGACTGTATTTCGCTCGCGAACCTCGTCGCTCGAGAGATCCACGTCCGTCACCGAGTCCTCCAGTTCACTCGGGGAGTCCACGTCGTAGGTGTCTTGCCACGCTTCGATCTGTTCTCGGATCTCCGCGACCTCGCTCCGTAGTTCGTCCTTGGTGTGCTCGGCCGTGAGTTCTTCCACGCGGTCGAGATAGCGACGTCGATAGTCGGGACCGTACCGGTACCGCGTCTCGCTCCCGCTGTCGTCCTCGATGCGTTTGATCCGTCCGTACTCGACGAGTCGCTCGAGTTCGTCCTTCGTGGTGTCCCACGACGCGACGTCGGCTTCGTTTTTGATCCAATTGACCGACCGGGACCGAGTAAGCGAGAGCGCGATCTTTCGGACGCGTTCTCTAGTCCCGATCCCCTCTGTCCACGAGTCCATGATGTGTCCCGTGGTGAAATACGAGATGGGTTCTATTATAATTTGGGCTAGACCAGAATATAATGGATCATTTATATGTAGCCGGGCCTTGTTTCCGGGCATCCAAGGCGGTCCGCGGACGTTTCGTCCGGGGACGTTCCCGGCTCACAGAGGAACAAGGAGGAAGCCCACGGCTGAAGCCGTGGGAGGTATCCGACGTCGTCAGTACGTGTAGGCGTAGACGTGGTTCAAAAGGAGGTAGGTCACCACCCCGAGCACGAGCGAGAGGAGCCATGACCCTGCCGCGATCCGACCGACTCGAGCGTGTGGCGTCTCGGTCCGCAGCTCCCGTTCGGTGTGGGTGAGCCCGAGGACGATCGCGTAGATGACGATGGGGACCGCCAGTATCGAGAGGATGATGTGGATCGCCAGCATCGCGAGGTAGACGATCGTGACGAGTTCGGGCCCGTCGAAGCGCTTCGTTCCGCCGCCGGCCACGCGGGGGACGTAGATCCCGAGGAAGGAGACGATCAACACGAACGAGGCGACCATCGCCCTGCGGTGTCCCTCGACGTCCCCGTTTCGGATCCGGTACCAGCCGACCGACAGCGTCACGATCGTGATCGAGTTGACGACGGCGATCGCGTGGGTGAGGAGGTCGATCGTCGACCGCGAGAGGTCCGGGAACAGCGACTCGACGGCGGGGACGAGAAAGACCCCGAGAACCACGGCGTACCCGACGACCGAACACAGCGCGGTGAGGGCCTTCGGGTGCTCCTTCGCTCGACGCCGGAGGCTGAGCGGGACTGCCATGTCGATCGATCGACGCGGCGCGGTAATGCGTCTTTGGGTCGCGGATCGGGATTCGATCGGTCCCTCGGACACCTCGGACGATCCCGGTCGCTTTGACACCTCAGATTATCCCGGTCGCCGTGGCCACCTCGATCGCGGCCTCCTCCGTGACGCCGCCCGAGAGGATCGTGTACCGGTCCCGGATCTCGTGGGCGGTGGTCACCGCCTCGATGAACTCCGCGTCAGTCACCCCCAGTTCCTCCGCGGTCGTCGGGGCGTCGATGCTCGCGAGCGCGTCGCGGATCGAGCGCCACTCGCCCTCCTCGCCGCCGTGGAGGTACTCCGTGAGTATCGACGCCACGCCGGCCTGGTGGCCGTGGAGCGCCTTCCCGGGCGCGACGCGGTCGAGCTGGTGGGAGATGAGGTGTTCGGCGCCCGAGGCCGGACGCGAGGAGCCGGCGATGGACATGGCGACGCCCGAGGAGACGAGCGCCTTCGCGACGATCCACGACGACTCCTCGAGGCCCGGCTTGATCGAGTCGGCGTTGGCGACGAGCAGCTCCGCCGTCATCTCCGAGAGCGCGCCGGCGTACTCGGAGTACTCGACGTTGCGGAGCCGCCGTGCGAGCCGCCAGTCCTTGACGGCGGTGTAGTTCGAGATGATGTCCGCACAGCCCGCGGTCGTGAGCTCCCAGGGCGCGTCCGCGAGCAGCTCCGTGTCCGCGATCACCGCGAGCGGCGGGTCGGCGGCCACGGAGTGGCGAGTGTCGCCCTCGGGGATCGACGAGCGTCCGGAGACGATACCGTCGTGGGAGGCCGCCGTCGGCACCGAGACGAAGCCGATGCCGAGGTGCTCCGCGGCCATCTTGGCCGTGTCGATCGGCTTGCCGCCGCCGAGGGCGAGCAGGAACGTCGGGTCGACCTCCTCCGCCACCTCGATCACGTTCTCGACCGCCTCGAAGGAGGCCTCCTCGACCACGGTCGTCGCCGGGTCGTCGAACTGCGCGCGAACGCGGTCGCCGGCCAACTCGTTCGGCGTGGGGCTCGTCACCACGAGCGGCCGCCCGGGGAGATACAGGTCGTCGACGGCGGCCCCCAGATCCTCGAGGACTCCGTGGCCGAGCAGCACGCTCCGGGGCAGCTTGATCCACGTCGACTTCTCGAACATGGACGGACCTCACCGGCGAGACAAAAAGGTGTTACCGCTTCGATGCGGCGTGTCTCCGACGGTTCATCCGACGACGCCGGCGAAAAACGACCCCGCGTCATAGAGGAAGTAGACGCCGAACCCGGCCAAGACGGCCGCGGAGCCGACCGCGACGATCGGCGCCAGCCGCTCGATCCGGCGCTCGGCGAACACGATCGACGCCGGAAAGCCCGTGATCCACGCGCCGATCCCCGCGAAGAAGCCGACGACGAGCGCGGGCGATCCGGTCGCAACGACGAACGTGCCGGACAGGTCCCCGCCGACGACCGGGACCCACGAGAGGACGTCGAGGGTTCCCGGCCGGAGCAGTCCGACGCCGACGGTGAGCCAAAAGAGGACCTGGTAGGGGTTGCTCAACGCGAGCACGAACGCCTTCCGGAACCCCTTGCCGCCCGTCCGCTCCGCGATCGCTCCCTCGCCGGCGTCGTTGCCGTCGGTCTCGCCCCCGCTCTCGGAGGAGTTGCTTCCGGGGCGACTGCCGCCGGGTCGAAACGACGCGCGCACGCCGTTCGCGGCCCCGTAGGCGAAATACAGCATCAAGACCCCGCCCACGCCCACCATCGTCGCCCGCAACGTCGGCAGCGACTCGACGACCGAGACGACGCCGAGGTACGCGAGGACGAAGAAGACCGCGTCGGCGCTGGCGGCCCCGAGGCCAGCCTTGAAGCCCGCGTTCCAGCCACGCCAGGCGGCTTCCTCCGCGATGATCGCGTTCATCGGTCCCGGCGGCGCGGCCAGCGCCAGCCCGAAGACCACGCCGGCGAGGAGGGTGATCGGCCCGTTCACGCTCCGTGTGAGCACGGCTGCCGTGAAAAACTCGACGATGGCGGCGTCCCGATGATCATGGATCCGCCGTGGGAACCCCTCGGTGATCGATCCGGCGTCCGCGTCGGGAACCGTGTCGACGGACCGCGAACCGTCACCCCTTATTGGTCCGCCCGCGTTCCTCCGACGATGACCGTCCCCTGCGTCGCCGTCGAGCGGGAGCGTGGCGAGGAGGTCCGCCGCCGGCTGGCCGAGGCGGGGGCGCTCGCCGGCGAGTACGAGATCGCCGTCGAGGACGGTCGGATCTACCTGCCGGTCACTGCCCGCGAGGACGTTCCGCCGTCGCTTCGTGGTTCCGTCGTCGATCGCGACCCCGATCGGCGCGAGACCCCGACCACGCCCGCGGACCTCCTGGACTTCGAGCCCTCGATCGAGCGGCTCGGCGAGGTCGTGATCCTCGACGAGGACGATCCGGAGCGCGCCGCCGGGATCGCACGCGCCGTGATGGACTCCGACGTTCCCTGCGAGACGGTCGTGAACCGGGCCTCCCCGATCGAGGGCGAGCTTCGCGTCCGTCGCTGGGACGTCCTCGCCGGCGACGGCACCGAGACGGTCCACCGCGAGTACGGCCACGAGTTCGCGCTCGACATCGCCGAGGTGTACTTCTCGCCGCGGCTCGCGACCGAGCGCCACCGCGTGGCGGAACAGGTCGAGGCGGACGAACGCGCCTTCGACATGTTCGCGGGCGTCGGCCCCTACGCGGTCCCGATGGCCGCACGCGGCGCCGAAGTGGTCGCCTGCGATCTGAACGAACGCGCGATCGCGTACCTCCGCGAGAACGCGGAGCGAAACGGCGTCGAGGACCGTATCACCCCGATCCACGGCGACGTTCGCGAGATCGCGGCCGACTGGACCGGCTGGGCCGACCGGATCGTGATGAACCTGCCTCACTCCGCTGACGAGTTCCTCGAGACTGCGGTCGCGCTCGCCGGCGACGACTGTCTGATCCACTACTACGACATCCAACACGAGGACGACCCCTTCGGCCCCGGCCGCGCGGCGATCAACGAGGCCGCCGGCGACGACTACGACGTGACCGTCGAGACCGAACACGTCGTTCGATCCTACGCGCCCCACGAGTACAACGTTTGTCTGGACGTTCGGCTGACGCGTCGGTGAGGTGTAACTGGGTGACGAGGGAGCGGTCCCACCGCCCGTGTGACGTGGTGGCCCGCGGCGTCGTATCGGGGTTTCGGAAGGCTTATTTTACTCATCCGGGTAGACGAAACCGGACGCGCCGGAGTAGCTCAGCTGGCAGAGCGATTCCTTCGTAAGGAATAGGTCGAGGGTTCAAATCCCTCCTCCGGCTTTCCTGCCGAACGTAGTGAGGCTGACAGCCGAGAGAGGAATTTGGATCAGGGAGGAGCTTTGCTCCGACCGTGGTCCACGATCTCTTCCCTGGATCCTCTCGGAACGTCGGCCGTGATCGACGCGAGAAGCGGAAATCACCCCTCGAACTGGCGTGAATCCTCCTGCCGCACGTCGACGAAGTGATGGCGGGTCGCGTCCCCGATGTCGCCGGCGAACGTGCTTCCCCCGTCGTCGCCGTAGACCTCCTCGGCTGCACGGAGGTCGTGATCCCCGAGGCGATCCACCACGCCGTCCGGGACCGTCGCGTCGGTGTCGGCCGGCTCGTCGCCGACGTCAACGATCACGAGCCGGTCGGCGAAACTCCGCGCCGGAAACGCGTCGGCGATCGCCTCGTGTTCTCGAAGCTCGCTCGATAGCTGGCGAAGTTCGGCCTTTCGCTCGCTCATTGGGCGTCCTATGTCTTCGGTTCCCAAATGGGCGCGTGCGAACGTATTCGCCGCCGAACGTCGCCTCGCGGGTACCCGATCGATGGGGACGTTTCACGTCCCGGTCGATGCACGGTTCCACCCTCCCGATCCCCACCCCGAATCGCTTCGTCCCAAACCCCATTTGTTCACGGCGGGAACTCCCGCGGGATGGCGACGGACATCGATCTGCGAGACGACGGGGAATCGGACCGCCGTGAGAGCCTCTTCGATGCGATCGACGGGGCCGATCCCGGCGACACGCTCGCGATCACGGCCGACGGGGACGTCGACGTCCACCTGGTCCGCTATCAGATCGAGCGTGACCGCAGGCTGGCCTGGGAGCACGCGGATCCCGATACGGAGCCTCGCGAACTCGACGTGACCGTCGGGGAGCCGCTCGCGGATGACGCGCTCGCGACGATCGACGTCCGCGATCTGACGCCCCAGCGGCGACACGAGGTCCTCCTCGATCTCTTCGAGGAGTTGCCCGCGGGCGAGGAATTCGTGCTGGTCAACGACCACGACCCGAAGCCGCTGTACCACGAGCTTCGATCGATGCATGGCGACGTGATCGACTGGGAGTACGCGAGCCGTGACGCGGGTGAGTGGCGCGTCGAGATACGCAGGAACGCCGACTCCAAGGGCGTCGGCTCTGAGGACGTCGGCTCCGAGGAGGCCAACAGAGGGGCCGCCACCGACGACGTCATCACCCGGTACGACGTCCGCGAGATCCCCAAACAGGAACGCCATCCCACGATCCACCACCGCTACGGCATGATCCCCGAGGGAGGAATCATGGAGATCGTCGCTGCCCACGAACCGCGTCCCCTCCATCGGGAGTTCGAACGGCAGTACGGCGACTCGTTCTCTTGGGAGGTCGTGGAGTCCGAACCCGGACGCTGTCGCGTCCAGATCACGAAGTCCCCCGGTGTCGGTGGCCACGACGTCGACGGCCGAACCGGCGATGACCGCCACGGCGGCGACCGTGACGAACATCGCGGCGACGACGATGGAGACGATCGCGACGGCGACGCGACCCAGACGACGACCTCACCAACCGACGAGGAGGCGCTCGACGTGATCAAAGAGTTCGACGTCAGGGATCTCCCCCCGGCGCAACGCCACGAGCAGATCTTCGACGCCTACGACGAGTTGGAGACGGGAACGGGGTTCGTGCTGGTCAACGACCACGACCCCAAGCCGCTGTACCACCAGTTCGAGGCCGAAGCCGGCCCGGCGTTCCGGTGGGAGTACCGCAAGCGTGACGCCGGCGAGTTCAGGGTGCTGATCGCGAAGGCCGCGACGGACGAGCCCGACGACGCCGCGAGCAGCGAGCCGGAAGCGCCGTTTTGACGCATCGTCCGACCGTATACTTGCGTCTTCAGGCGCAGGAGGAGATCAAAGACGACGGCGCCACCCCGACCGGACCGGATTCGGTCGGATCGGAACTCCGTCGTGTGCAGGCGCTCACACCTCGTGGAGGTCGACGTATCGGTGGAGAAGGAGCCACACGCCGACCGCGAGCGCGGCGCCGAGCGCGTTCACGGCCATGTCCACGACCGCGAACGTGCGGTCGGGCAGGGGTCGCTGGACCACTTCGATCGCGATCCCGTAGCCCCACGTCGCGAGGAACGTGGTGACGTTTTGGGTCGCGATCGACGCCGATCGGCCGTAGAGCGCGTACCCGATCGAGCCGCCGAGGCCCGTGTACGCCATGAGGTGAAGCCACGTCGAGTACGGGAGCATGCCGAACGGCCCCATCTCGATCGCACCGGATCCAGGCGGGGCGAACACGGAGTAGTACCCGATCACGCTCGCGACGATCACGACGCCGGCGAGGCGGAGTCGGTCCGGAAGCAAGGGGATCCGCAGTCGACTCACGGGACGTCCACCATACAGGGGGTCGTTCGGTCGAGGCACAAAACGGTTCGTGATCGACGGGCGAGTGGGTGAGCGAGGGAGACCCCACCGCCTCAAGTGTTCTTGACGACGGAAGGCCGGCTCGAGCGATCCTCCAGCGGTGGCGATACGCCTCCACCCACGAAACGTTTGCGGGGATCAACGACGCGGAGGGCCCACCGTAGCCCGGATCTTTGGCGACACGCTTTTTTCATTGCTTGTCGAACGCTGTTGGCAACGATCACTCCGCATCGGAGCTGGGAGGACAGCCCCTACGTTGCCCAGCTGCGGGGCTCACTCGAGTAGGATTCCGATCGAATCCGCATCGATCGTGCGACCGTGTCCATCGCGGGCTCACGTCCCGTTCACCGCGATCATTCCCTTGACCACCTCGGGATCCGCGGCCCGCTCGAACGCACGTCCGGTGTCCACGAGGGGCAGCTCGAAGTCGACGAGCGATTCGACCTCGACCGCTCCCGACGCCAGCAGCTCGATGGCCTCCGCATACGTGTTTCGGAAGCGGAACGAGCCGCTGATGTCCAGCTCGTTGTCGATGAGACCGAAGACGTCCGTCGGTAGTTCCGGATCCTGCGGGAGGCCGACGAAGACCACCTGGCCGCCCTTGCGGACGCTCTCGACCGTCCGGTCGATCACCGCCTCCGCGCCCGAACACTCCAGGACGACGTCGACGCCACCGTCGGTGAGCTCGTCGACGGCATCGACCAGCGATCGCTCGTCCGTTCGGATCGCGTGTGCTGCTCCCCGTTCGGTCGCCAGTTCGAGCTTTCGCTCGACGATGTCGGCGACGATCACGTCCTCGGCCCCCGCGGCGTACGCGGCGTCCATGCACAACAGCCCGATCGGGCCGCATCCGGTCACGAGGACGGTGTCACCCGAGCCGACGTTTCCCCGACGGTTCGCGTGGATCGCCACGCTCAGCGGCTCGCAGAGCGCCCCGGCACGCGTCGAGACGGACTCCGGGAGCGAATACGTCCGTTGGGCGGGCCACGCGACGTACTCGACCAGCGCGCCGTCGTCGGGCGGCGAGGCCATGAACCGCACGTCCTCACAGAGGTTGTACTCGTCGATATCACAGTATCGACACGATCCGCATGGAACGCCCGGTTCCAGGGCCACTCGATCGCCGACCGACGATCCGGTGACGTCCGCGCCCGTCTCGACGATCGTGCCGGCGGATTCGTGCCCCATGATCGTGGGCACGTCCAGCTCGTTGTCCCCGTTGTGGCCATGTTCGTAGTAGTGCATGTCGGACCCACAGATTCCGACGTGTTCGATTCGGACCACCACCGCATCGGCCGCCGGCGTCGGTCCGTCCCGCGTTTCGATCCGTACCGTCCGTTCGTCCTCGAGTACCGCGGCTTGCATCGTTCATCCATCGGGAACCGCTCCCATAATGAATCCGATCATGGGATTTGGTGACGGGGATCCACTCAGTCGGGTGTTCGGGTCACCGAGTACAGTCGTCGTTCGGTTCCTGCCCCCACCGTGTCGAGTGCATTCCGGTCAGTATTGCTCGACGTCGATGACCGTCTTCGTCTCCTCGTGCGTGAGGTCGCCACGAACCCCGGTGATGACTCCGAGGTGCTCTGTGATCGACTCGATCGGGTCTGTCGGCCCGAGAGATCATCCACGTGCTCGAGGGGTGAGCTGTCTCACGCGTCGGCATCAAGGTGACGCCGTTGGTCATCCAGGAATTGGACGACCGTCTCGACGTCCTGCTCCGGGGTAGTCCCTTGTTCGAAGACCCCCTTAAACGCATCCGCGAACCCCTCCGAGGTGAGTCGTTCAAGCACGGTATCGATACGACCCACGAGTTTTTCGAGATCGCCGCGATGGAGGTGGGTCGCGATTCGATCGAAATCCACTCCTGCGGCGAGCGCCACCAAATCCCGGGAATCCGCCTTGCGGCCGCTGTGGAGTTTCACGGCAAACAACAGTTCTCGCTCCGGGATCCTGGCCGTTATCGGTCGAACGGTTCGCAGCTCCTCCGCGACGGAGTGCTGTACCAGATAGCGATACGACCACTCGGCCGCCGTCTGTCGACAACCCAACACGTCGACCATGGCATCAAATCGAACCGGGTTGCCGATGTCCTTCTCAAACCGGACGGTACGGCCCTCGTAGAGATCGTTTCGTTCGACGTCGGCAATTTTCTCGTAGCCCCGGTCAGCGAGGAGTTCAGCGTAGTCGTCGATCGCTTGCGCCGGAATGACGACGTCGACGTCCGTGGTGAAGCGCTGATTGAACGCCGCTATCGCCCATCCGCCGACCAGGACGTACGGCAATTCGGCGTCATTGACTGTCTCCAGGGTGTCCAGCAGCTCGTCTTCGCGTTCGCCGAGGCTCATGCATCGAGACGCGGATCCTCGTGGGACGCGTCGATATCGCGGTCGTACTCATCGCCGATCATCTCCAACGCCGGCTCGTAGTTCACCCGATACTCCATCATGTGCTCGATCGTCTCGTCCAACGGCACGGCCGGATTGCCGTCGACCCACTCGCGAGTGAGGTCCCCCGATTTGGGAATTAAGACGTACGAGACCGGCGCGTCGTGGTCGGGGACGTCTCGTCGTTCCTCGATGGTACTCGGTATCCCGAACTCGTCGAAAAACGCCGTCCACCGTTCGACGTCCTGATCGGCGACCTGGATGAAGATCGGGTAGTCGTCGTGGCCGCGGGCGATCTGATAGCCGCCGTGGGTCCAGACGTAGACGCCGTCGATTTTCGTGTACGCAAAGGGCATCCCGGCGAAGTGCGGAATGACGTAGCCGTCGTCGATCGAGGGGGGAACGGCGCGAGAGATGGCCGCGACGAGATCGTAGTAGCGATCCCTGACAGCGTACTTCTCGATGTAGACGCCGTCCTCACGCCGGATGAAGCCTGCGTCCTCCAACCGCTCGATCCAGTCGTAGACCCACGAGTAGGAGCCGTCGATCTTCTGGGCGATTCGACGGATCGAGTCGCCCGGCCGGGCCGCAACCATGATCTTCGCCGCGGTCTCGTCGACGTACTCCATCATCGCTAGTTATCGGTATCACATCTAACTGTAATAGTCTTGTCCCCCGTATTTCCTATTGAGTTATCTCTATACAGATATACAATTCTTGGCTCCGGTAGTCCGATCCGGCGCAGCATTCGAGCAGAGAGAGATTAACCAACAGAGGATACGAATGATCGCTATTCGTTGGTTAAGTTTTTCTGCGCCCGCGGAGGGGTGGAGGCACACTCCCGTCTCCACCGACCCATGACCCACCGATATCTAACGACAGTTCTCGACGAGGCAGAGCGAGTCGCAGAGCACCATGACCAAGTTGCCCAATCTTCAGACAATCTGAATCACGAGTATCTCCGGTACGCCGTCCTTCGGCTGCTCGAAGGCAAGGCTGACGAGACATCGGTGAAGGTACCGCAGGTCGACAGCGTGACCGTCGGCTACGGGGAGGACAACGCGATGTACGAGAGCTGGGACGACGACGACGTCGAGTGGTGGGAGACGGTTCCGCCGCAGGCGGAATGTACTCGCTTCCGTGAGTCATCGTCGACGTGATGGCAGCACTCGGGGCGTGGCGTGTCTGGACTGGGAGTGCTGCCGCCTGTGGCTCCTCCGATCATCGCGAACGGCGGGAAGTCCACTACCTGTGGCTGGAGGGACATCCGGTCGAAACTCTACTTGCGGATCGTCTCTAGGGTCCCGAGGCTGCGGTTGCTCCAGACGGCGGCCGCGCCGGCGACGTACGCGATCGGATGGTCGTCACGGAGCACTCGACCCAGCACGACGATCTCGAGCCGCGATCCACCCACCGCTCCGTACGAGGTGCGCTTGAGCGTGGTTCGACGTTCCGATCCGTGTGGGATTCGTCGGAGACGAATGGCTCCCAAGGCCGAAACCCATCGCAATGATGGTTCAGATGTGGTCGCCACCGTAATCGAGTTCGATCTCGAAGTCGTGAAGGACTAGGGGACGACTTTAGCGGTGGTTGTTGAGGACTTCACTCGGTACGAGGTGTGTTCTCGTCGAAGAATCTTGGCCACTCGCAGTTGAGTTAAGTCACAAAACGGTTCATGAACGCCGGGTGAGTGAAGGGGACTCCACCGCGTCGACTGTTCGGGGCGCCGAGTACAGTCGCCGTCTTGGTTCTTCCCCATCACCCCACTGTGTCGAGTGTTTCTGTCGGGAGCGATCCGGTCTCTGGAACGAACAGTCCCTCCCACCCACCCCACCATGTCGAGTGTTCTCAGCGATTTCGGGCTCGGATCGAACGAGCGACCGTTCGGGGGAGCGTCACGTTCTCAAAGTCGTCCACAGCGTCGATGACGAGATCGAGATCGACGCTGAACTGGTACTCGTAGTATTGCCCGCCGGAGCGTCCCTCGTTTCGACCGTGTCGGTCGAGAATGCCGAGCATCGCTAGGTCGGCGAGGTGATCATGCATTCGACGTCGAACGAGAGGATCGACGTCGGAATGTCTCGCGATCGCCCGATATCGCGGGAAAATTTCGCGTACTCTGGTTGGAGTCTCTTCCTCCAATGCGAGCTGAAGCGTCGCTACCAGCGCAAGATGACCGTGTTTCGTCAGCTCACGCATGCCCTGTTCGATCTGACTCTGCTCCAGTTTGTTACGAGCTTCATACACGTCGGATTCGGCGATCCGAGATTGATCGCCAGCCCGAGCGATCTCTCCGGCCTTATACAGGAGGTCCAGTGCTTGCCGAGCACTCCCCGTGTCCTGTGCGGCCGTCGCGGCACACAGCGATATTACGCCGGAGCCCGTCGCGTCATCGTAGAGCGCCTCCTCAGCACGTCGATGGAGTATCTCCTCCAGCTCGACGGCGTTGTATGGCGAAAAGTGGATCTCCTCCTCGCAGAGCGTATCCTTGACTTTCGGAGAGAGGGATTCTCGAAATCCGAAATCGTTGCTGATCCCGATGACTCCCGGCTTCACGTCGGTTAGATAGCCGTTCGATCGTGCTCTCGGGATCTCATAGAGAATCTCGTCATCGGTTCCGATGTGATCGATCTCGTCCAAGACGAGCAGAACGGTTCCGCCCACCGTATCGAGTTCCTCATACAGCAGGTCGAACACGCGTTGTTGTGGATAGCCGGTCGTACTGATCTGGTCGTCGACGGAGCGGAGCGTGTTCACGAGATTGACCGCCACTTGATACGACGACGATAGGTTTGTACAGTTCAGCCAGAATACGGAGAGATCGACATCGTCGTACCGCATCGTGTCCTGTTGCAATTCATCGAGTAGATACCGAGACACGGCAGTTTTCCCGACACCAGTTTTTCCGTAGAGAAACACGTTTCGTGGTTGTGCACCGTTGACCACCGGCTGCAACGCGGTCTTGTAGGCGTCCAAAACCGCTTCTCGTCCGGCGATCGAATCCGGTTGGTAGTCCTCCCGGAGCATATCCTCGTCACGAAATATCTCCGTGTCCCGCGTGAACGTCGCCATCTGATGCTTTCCCGTACTCTGGACCGGCTAATAAAACCACCGCGTCGAATGCGTCGGGTGAAATGAATATCGCAAGACGAAATCAGCGTTTCACACGACATCATACAGGGTGTGGGACCAGCGTTCGAAGGCCCTATCGGGATGTTCACCCCCCTTCGGTTCCGAAACACTCGACACGGTGGGGTGGGTGTGATAGTGCGTTCGCTCCGATGATCGCGACGATCGTCAAACCGGATCGAATATCTCGAGAGAACACTCGACACGGTGGGGTGGGTGTGATAGTGCGTTCGCTCCGATGATCGCGACGATCGTCAAACCGGATCGAATATCTCGAGAGAACACTCGACACGGTGGGGTGGGGGAGGTGGGGAATCATAATTGTTCTATCCGATTGGGAGTCTCTAGGACTACAGAGAGATTTCCATCCGCAAAGTGTTCGTTAAGGTCATTTGTACGGGTCTTCGCTCTAGCTGTCCGAACGCTGTTCCGCTGCTGTCGCTCTGGGCTGTCCACCTGCCGCTCCGTCTTACGCTAAACCGTGGGCTGTCTACACGCCGATCTGTTGGGCGGGCCCTCCTGAACGTCGATCGGCATAGCTCGGTCCTACATCCCTGTTCGAGCGATCGCGATCCGTACAGATCGAACCACATCTGTCCGAACGGTATCCCGAAATGGTCGCACTCTGGGCTGTCCACCTGTCGATCCGTATGGGACGGCCTTGGGTGTCCGAACGCCGATCTGTTTGCGATCGTGGCTACCTAACCGTCGATCGGCCAATGGGAGCCTGCTGAATGTCGATCGGCTTCGGTGCCCTAAACTCTAGGCTCTAGACACTCGATCACCCATTCGGGGGCGCGTTCGCGAGTGGACGTGTCCGAACACGCTGTCCATCCGCTCTGGGTCACGAACTGGGTGGGTATGTCTCGATCGCTTCGACCTCGAGAGTCGCCCATCGCTTCGTTCACGAGCACGCCGGTCTACACGTATCGACGTCGACGTCCGACCGATTCCGAGTCGATCCTCGGTCTCCTTCTCGTACGGCTCACCACGAGCATTTCGCGTCGAGCCTCTGGGCGCCTCGTCACAGTCGTGACGTCGCCTCGGACGTGACGTCGCCTCGGCGTCTCGTGTCGATCGCTCACGCTCCATCTCGAAGTCGTCGACGTCGCTCTCCCTCTCTCGGCTGCACGCCCATCTCGATCCAACTACACACCGGTGCAGTCTGTCGGTTTTGCCGATAGACAATCCGCACGAAACACCAGTTCGATCATCAACACGGTGGGGCCGACCCCCGTGTGCTCGCTCGCTTGACGAGGGATCAGTAGCCATGCGCTCGTGACTGCCCACACGGGCTCTCGACGCCGCGATCCGCCTCCACATCGGCGACGGCTGTGGGTTTCACGATGACGACGTGCAAATACGCGATCGTTCTCACCGTCTCGAGTCGTCGAATACCGGCCTCGGAGCATTCCCTGTTCGATGATCGGGTCCTATGCGCCCGTGCTCGCTCTCCGATCGTCGTCGACGAAGCCCCACACCAAAACGACCGATCCCCCACAAACGGCCGTACAGCAGTAATTGCGGATGAATCTCCCTCTGTAGTAATCTGTCACCCACGGTCACCTTGCGATCGAGTTCGTGGGGCCGTCGTCGGGAGAATGGTGCTCGACTCTTTCGATATGGTCGCTTGTCGGTGTCGTTCGACATCCGTTCACGACCGATGGGTCGAACGACACTCGCCGTCCCGGACGTTCGGACCGGGTGACGTGTGAATCGTGGCCGAGACCGTCGTCGGTACTCCTCGGTGGTTCAAAACTCGAGGACGTCGTCAGCAGCCGGTTCGGACGCCTCGAGGAGCGTATCGCGGGCGTATTCGAACGTGTAGACGTCGGTGAGCCCGGCGGTGTCGAGCCGGTAGTCGCGTGGCGGCATGTTCTCGCTGTAGGTTCGCTCCACGCGTGGCTCGTCGTCGGCCGGATCGTGAAGCGCCTTCAGGAGCCGGTGGGCGTCGCTGCGCGCCTTCACCAGCCACCACGACGTCGTGGGGTCGCACGCCGCCATCTTGTCGAAGTCCGCGGGGATCGCCTCGGCCCGATCGTTGTTGATTCGCTCGGCCTCCAGCGTCGCGACGATCTCCGCTTCCTCGTCGAGCACCGCGACGTCGAGGCGACCGTCATCGATCCCGTGATACCGGGCGACGCGCGCCCCGGGTGCCTCCGGGCCGACGAACTCCTGTTCGAACAGCCGGGCGCCGACCTCGACCATCGCGACGTGGAGGCTCGACTCGGAGAGGTCGCCCGTTCCGTCGCCGTAGGCGATGCCCTCCCGATGGCCGATCCCGATCGCGTCTCTGCCCGCCGGCGTGACCGTGTAGAGCTTGTGTGGGCGGCGACAGTCGACCCGCAACAGGTCGTCGTCGAGCAGCTCCTGGACCTCGTCCGTCTCGATGCCCACGTACGCCTCGAGCAACGTCATGGAGTCCCAGACGATGTCGTACTCGAGTATCGGGTCGAACCGCTGTTGGTGGGCCATGTACACCGCCGTGAGCAGCCGGAGTTGCGCGTCGCTGTAGGCGCTTGCGGCCCGCTCCCCGCTCGTCAACTGGAGGTCGAGCGAACAGACCGGGATGTCGTCGCGGTCGACGTCCGCGATCGCGTTGTGACACTCGATCGCGCGTCGCATCCCCTCGGGCGTCGACGCGTATCGCGTCTCACACGTCGAACACACGAGCGGATACGGCGGCTCGTCGATGTAGGAGAGTTCGTCCGGGAATCGCTCGGTGTGTGGAATGGTCGCCGTGGCGGCCGCGAGGGCGGCGACCGATCCCGTCATCGGCCCATCGAGCGAGGTCGGATCCGCGCTCCCACTGGCCGGCTGGCCGACCGGAACGCCGTGGTGGTCTCTCGCCCGCTCCTTCGCGTTCTGGAACGCTCTGGTGTATCCACCTTCGGGTGCGGCGCTCGAGTCCGTTCCGTCCGGATAGCCCGGCGGGAGCGGCGGCGAGGCCACGACGAACGGTCGCGGCTTCCGTTCGGCGAACGGCGCGGCCGGCTGGACGAACCACTCCCCGAGGTCGAGCATCCCGATCCGTGTGGTCACGTCCTCGACCGGCATGTCGCTCGTGGCGAACCGTTCGGCGAGCCGGTCATCCACGGCGATGTTCCCGGTGATGACCGTCCCGACGTCGTTGAGTAACTCATCGTAGACGCGGGGGTGGGAGGTTCGAAGCTGGCCGGGGAACTGCATCGCAAGCGTGAGCGACAGGTCGAACCCACGACCCTGGGAGAGCAGCGTGTCGAGGATGCCGGTCGCGGCGAGATCCGCGGCCTCCTCGATGTAGCAGTTGACGAGCGGCAGGCTCGTCCCCTTCGCCGCCTCCGCGCGTCGTCGCTGGAGTGCACGCCAGAGCTGTGACAACACCACCATGGACAGCAGCGTTCGCGAGCGGTCGAGGTAGCCGCTCATGTCGAGAACGATGACGCAGTCCTCATCGAGCGCCGCGCGCAAGTCGAAGGTCGAATCCTCGTCGGCGTGTCCCTCGAACAGCGGTGCCAGCCGCCGATCGTTGGTCAAAACCCCGAGACGCCGAACCACCGCACCCATGATGCTGTCGAACGTCTTGTGGGCGTTGGCGGCCGTGCTGGCCAGCTTCTGGTAGAGCGCGCCGTCCGAGACCGGCGGTGGCGTCCCCGTCTCGTGAAACCGTGCCGCGGCCGCCAGCAGGTCCTGCTGGTCGATGGAGTCCGTCCCGTGGACCGGATCGAACAGCGCGCGCACGAGCTGTTCGATCACTCCGACGGCGGCCTCAGCGCTGTAGAACTGCTCGTGTCCCATCGTCGCCGCGAGGAGGTCGATGTAGTGTTCCGTGACCGTGTTGACCGCCCACTCGCGGTCGAGGCCGTCAGACACCATCGGCTCGATGGTGAGGAACGGCAATCCGGGCAGCGTCTCCGAACAGTCGAAGTAGTAGACGTCGTCGAGTCCGCCGTAGCGGGCGACATGCATATCCGCGTAGTCTCTCGGACCGCCGTCACCCTTCGAGTCGATGTAGATCGTCGCGCCGTCCGTCGCCGCGTGGTTCTCGAGATGCATGCCCTGTCCGAGGACCGTTTTCCCGGCGCCGGTCGTTCCGAAGAGCCCGACGTGCAGTGACTGCATGCTCGGCGGCAGCGTCAGGTCCGCCTCGAGGGTGACCCGGTCTGCGGTCTTCGGCCGACCGATGGTCATCCCCTCGGTGTCGAGATACCGTTTGAGCACCCTCCCCGGCGGGAGTTCGATCCCGGTTCGATCCTGCGGTACTGGGGCAAGTGCGCTGCTCGTCGCCGGACTCACCCCGGATCCGTTCACTCCGATGAACGCCCCGGCCGCGTATCGGTCGGCGACGATCGCCGGGCTCGCGTTTCGTCGCCACGGCAGGATGTGTGCCCGGCGTTTCGGCGAGGTGTGACACGTGCGGTCACAGACTCGCTCGAAGAGGTCGGCTGCCTCGCTCGTGCCGTAGTCGTACTGCGTAGATTCGATCCGGTAATACTCGCCTCGCATGCCGGCAAATCCGGATGCGAGTTCGTGGAGCGTTTCGTGTGGTTGCCTGCCGTCGCTTCCGAACGCGACCGCGCGGGCGTTCACCGTGAACGATTCGCGGGTTTCGGCCGTCTCGATCCCCTCCACGCGCCGGGCGTTTTCGGCAGCCATGGTCGTGTCGTCACGTCGTCTCGGTTCCGGTCGGGTGACGGGCGACGCGTTTCCCGTTCGCCGGACGCTTCTCGACGACGTCTTCGTGTCGGTCTCCGTCTCCGTGACGGCGTCCGCGCCGAAGAGGAGCGGGACGATCACGGTCTGTGCAAACGCGTTGCGTCGGAGGTCGCTGTGGAGCTCCAGATCGATGATCCGATCGTCCCGTTCGGCGGTCCAGTCGGGTTTCGGCGTGACCAGTATCTGGACGATCGCGGGCGCGCTGGTCGTTGCCAGCCCGTGGAGGACGTTCGTCAGCGGCCAGTCGCCGTCGAACGACGCAACCGACGGAAGCGGATACTGCCAGTCGTCCGGCCGTGATCCGACCCCCTCCCACTCCAACCCGGCCACGTCCCACTCCGCCGATCGCTTCACTTCGTCGATGTCGTCTCCGTCTTCGCCGAGATCGTCTCCGTCTTCGTTTCGTTCATCGTCTTCATCAGTTTCGTCGATCCCAAGCAGCTTCGGATTCGGGACGTCGAGAATGTCGTCAAGCGAGAGGTCGAATTCAATTAGATCGACCGATGTCGGGAGTATTTCTCGTAACCCGCGTTTGAGTCTGCTGAGGGCGTCCTCGTCGTCGACGCCAACGTACCAGTCGATTCGACGCTCGCCCGTCAGTCCGGCCCTTCCGTTCGCGACGAAGAGCCATTCGTAGGTCGGTTTCGTCGCCGATTCGAGAAATCCGCCTTCCTCGATGTGATGTAGCCGGCGAAGTGTCCGAATCAACTGCTCCGGCTGGAGGGGTTCATTGCTCGCGTGGACGTATACGTACGTCCGTTCCGTCGTGAAGTTTTCTCCCGTCGACATGTGTTGTTGAGTATCGAGACGATTCGTCTGCCGATCAGCGATCGTTCCGATCTCGTGATCGAACGCTGAAAGTTCGACTCATTAAGTGTGTCGAACGTCGATCATATGTTGTGTTTTACAAGCATTTATAGTTGATATATTTCGTTGACAGATAGTGTGATCGACGATCGGTTGGTGGCTGTCTCGTTGCGTGTCTCGATACTCTGGGGGACGTCCGCTCTCAGAAAGCCCTCGACCGCTCGACGCCCCGCGACCGAGCTGCGCTCCTCGTGCCTGCGGTGCTTGCGCGGTCGGGGGACATCGAGTCGACCTCGCCCTTTCGAAGTCCACCAGGACGCCGGCTGGGTGGCCGGGCGTCCAGTCGGTTGGACGGGTGGTTCGTGACGGCACGCCCCGCTCGCCGCGTGCCGCCCGGCGCACCGAGGCGCTCCCAGGGTCGCGCCTCGCTTCGCTCGCGACCGACCATTCCGGGCGTGCGGGCGCTCTCCGCACAGCGAGCGCCCGTTCCGGGCTAAAGTGCATGTGCCCTCGACGCCAGCGGGTAACCGCAGGGGGCTGCGCTGCGCGGCTGCTCGCCCCCTACGCTTACTCCGCTGGACGCTCGCGCCGGGCGGGTCGACGCGCGCGGCTGGTTGTGGCCCGTCGTATCGGGCGCTCTCGCTCGCGCCCGCCAAAGGCGTGCGCGAAGGCGCGAGCGAGAGCGCAGATGACTCCTGTCGGTAACGGTCGTGAAAAACCCGCGGTAAGAGCGCGGGTGGTGGCGCGTCGTGAGCGCCTTTGGAGCTGTAACTCCAATGTCTAAGAAGAACGTCTTTGGTAATGAGGTTTCGGTTGATGAAGAGGCACTCGAGAACGAGAAAGAGCCGGAGGTCGACGAGGACGGGTTCGAAGTCGTCGACGAAACGCCGGAGCTGCGGGCGACGGTGCAGATGGAGGTGCAAGCGAAAGTGGACGCGAACCACCCGGACGGGATGGTCGACACGAGCCAGGAGCGGATTCACGGTGTGACCTTGAAACAGGAGGAGTGCATTCGGGCGCGGGAGGACGAGTTGGCGCGCATCAGTGCCCGGGCAGCATTCGGGACCCAGGAGGGTCGCGAGGAGCGAACACGGAGAGCGGCGGCGCGGGGAAGTGCGGCCCGACAGATGGACTTCAAACGTCGACGTGCGAGCGTGGACCCGTTAGCTGACCCGGATCGACCGGACCCTCGGGAGGAACTCTCCCAGGACGAGTTGGCGTTCGTGAACAGGCAAGCACGAAGATTGGCGAAGCAGCTCGGTGGGTGGACGCGAGCGGCGATCAGTCGGCGGGTGGCCGAAGAGTTGGTGCGTGGAACGAGTCGGATGGCTGCAGTCATCAGGGTGTTCGAAGAACTCCAGATGGGGTCGGGACGGATCGTGCCGATCGAGAAGCTCGAGGACGTCGATCGACGAGAGGTGGCAGTTGAGGGGCGCATCGAGACGTTGTGGGAGCCGTCGAATCGGAAGATCGCGCAGGTCGGACTCATCAGTGACGACAGTGGAACGACTCGAGTGACCGTGTGGAAGGCGTCCAAGCAACCGTGGATGCGCGAGGGCGAACGGGTGCGCATCTACGGGGCGGCCCGAAACTGGTACGAGGGGCGCGTCTCACTCGCGTTGACCGGGTGGAGTACCGTCCATTTCCCCGAGCGCGGTCGGTGGTGGGAGTAGCCAGGTCGTCGCGACCCCCTTTTTGCTAATGCCGGGCGCCGACTCAAACCCCACCTCCCCACCCACCGCTCCGTGCTCGCTACGCTGCGCGCGCAGCCACAACCTTGAGAGCGGTTGATCGGGTTTGCATACGCAACCCCACTTAACAGCTGTTTCACAGAGGAACAAGGAGGAAGCCCACGGCTTCAGCCGTGGGAGGAATCCGACCAGAGCTCCCACCATCCATTCGCCGTCGATGTGCAGGCTCTGCACATTCAGCGAAACAGTTTTCCGTCTATATGCAAAACTTGCACACAAGATGAGCGCAAGCGACGATCCGCGACGGGTCCATTTCCAGTCGCCGGAGTATCTCGTCGAGCGACTGGACGCGATCGCGGAGCTCTTCGACACGGATCGAACGGATCTGCTCGTCGAGGCGATTCGCGAGTACATCGAGGATACGGCCGACAGTGAAACGTTCCAGGAGCTGGTCGCGACGAAGTACTACGACGGTCAGCTCGAGTTCGAGACGGTCAAGCAGTTGGTCGGCGCCGAGACGGCCCAGCGGCTCCGCCTCCTCAAAGCCGACCTCGAGGACGAGCCACTCGATCTGGCTGCCCCTGACGACGTCGACGTCTACGATGGCGACGCGACCGCAGTCGAGCCTGCAGCCGACGACGAGCGATGAGCGGCCGACGACTGCGAACGGTCGTCGCCGATACCAGCGCGCTCGTCAGTCTCGCCGTGCCTCGTGCGGATGCAACCGTCGGTACCGATGTCCCAGACCCGTTTCAGTATCTGCTCACCTCGTGTGACGTATTCGTACCACCAGAAGTGGTCGCTGAACTCCGTGACATCACGCAGTATCAGGATATCCACGCCGCGGCTGCCAACAACGTCCTCGCGGCCCGTGCCCACTACACGGTCGAGGACCCCTACGAACGCGACGACACGCCAGATTCGCGGCCAACGTTCGGTCTCGATGATGGCGAAACGGATGGCATTGTCCTCGCAAACGCGCTCGACGTCGACGGGTTTCTCACTGACGAGTTCGGCGGAACGAACTTCCCGCTGATTCACGCCGTGCTGCAGGGCCCGCGGATCGTCCCGACGCCGCGGCTCATCGTCGACTACGCCCGGAACGGGCATCTGAGCCACGAGGAGGCTCGAACGCTGATCACGACGATCAGTCCGCATCGGAGCCGGGAGAATAGTCCCTACGTCACGCAATTGCTCCAGCGCCTCGAGACGTAAGCATGGCCGCTGAGCAGGTACAACACGTTAGGAGTACGGATCGACTTGCCACCCAGTAGCAGGACTGGCGAATCGGAGTACAGCATTAAGTGATGACGACGACCAGCCCAATGATCACCAGTAGCGCCGCGACCACGCTCTTCGCGGCCAGAAACGTGTTCTCCATCGCCTTCTCGTGAAGCGGCATGTCGGCGTATTCCTCGCGGAACGCCTCGAAATTCTGTTCGTCGTAGAAATACGTCGTCTTCAGCGCGAACCGTTCCGTCACCACACAGCCCGTACAGACCGGCTCGCCTTCCAGATGCTCCGTTTTGGTGTGGCTAGCGCAGGGGATCGCCGCGCAGTTCGGCCAGCAGGTGGACGCCTCGTCGACGTCGCTCCGCGAGAGTATTTTTTCTCCCCCAGAGGGGTGCGGGGGCACGCAGTGAGCTCTCGTGTTGACTTATGACTGTAGACAGTCCCATCGACGACGTCGAGTCGCAGTATCTCCCGAGCCAGTCAGAAGTGGCACCACCGTGGGCGCATCTGGACGTGGAGTTACCAACCGATCGAAGTCCGACGTCGATCGTCGCGTTGGTGGAGTGTGCGCTCGTCGAGATGACGCACGAACCGGTCGGTGCAGAGGTGATTTCGTGGCACGTGTGGGGTGTGAAACGGACGCAGTACATCGCCGTCGACGGCGTCGGTGATACGTTCACGAAACGGCACTTCGACGAGCGACTCGGGTGGAGTGCAACGACCATCAAGCGTGAGACCGTTCGCGATGAGCTGATCGCCCACATCACTCGGGCCTCACACCGAGATCGAGCTACCACTCACCATCACGACTCGTCTGTAGGTGGCCTCGACAGATTCCGTGTTGCACCAGTGCACGTTCTGTGGAAGTCTCCGACCACAGATTAACCAACACGATCGGTATTTTTCGAATTGTTGGTTAAGAATTCCTCTTCCTCACACAGATGCAAGGAGGAAGCCCACGGCTTTAGCCGTGGGAGGAATCCGACTGTGCGTCAGCCTCACCATGATTCATAAATAGTATGAAGGCCTAGGTGTGACTGGAACGATGGCACGCATAACCGGGTCCTATCCCGAGGATTTGGACCTCCTCATTGAAGGCGCCGTCGAGGCGGGAGTGTTCGGCGGGAAGAGCGATGCACTCCGTGAGTTCGTTCGCGAATACTTCGAGGACAACGAAACTGAGCGTATTGCGGCCGCAGTTGCGCTCTACGAACGCGAACGAGTCACGCTCGGTGACGCTGCCCGACTTGCTGATGTGGACCGCTGGACGATGCGCGAGATCCTTCGAGACCACGGGGTCGAGCTCCGATTCGGACTCGCTGATGAGGACGACGCAGCCTACGAGTCCAAGACCGCACGTGAGCTCGAATTCAGCGATGAGGTTTCGGACGATGAGGAGTCGCGTACGAAATGATCGGCGACGACGTTCCACCAAACCCGAGCGTGTTGAACACGACTGTCCTCTCAAATTTCGCGTACATCGATCAGGTGCAATTGCTCGCAGAGATCTCTCGTATCGGTACCGTTCCCGCGGTTCGAGAGGAACTTTTCGATGGCGTTGACGACCATCTCTATCTCCAGACAGCACTTGATTGCCTGGACACCGAGATCCCGGTCGCGACGATCTCCAACACCGTTGCAAATCGTGAAGCGATCGTCAGCAACCATCTGGATCCTGGTGAAGCACAGGCGTTCGCACTCGCGGATGCACGGGACGGTCGATTGTTGACGGACGACGGAGATGCCCGGTCCTTTGCAAAGGATCAAGGAGTCCCCGTCATTGGCTCGGTTGGTGTGTTGTTAGCGGCGATCGACGCTGGAAAGATCGATGAGGCAACCGCTGACGAGTGGCTTTCGACGTGGATCGACGAGATCGGCTACTACGTTCCGTATCGAACGATTTCGGCATATCGCTGAGCCATATTCGGAATCGACCGAGACTGACGCCGCCTAGTTTTTCGCGCCCTGATGGGTGCGGCGCTTGAATACGTCGCAGCCACCCATGACTCGAACACTGCTGGAGCAACTCGATCCCCCGAACCGCATTCTGAAACGCGCCCAGTACGAGGCGTTCGCGTTCTCGCTAATCGACGGCGACGTCCGGGTTCGCAACGAGAGCCACGCGAACCCGTCCGAGCACGAGTACCGCGTCACGATCGTCGACGGCGTTCCGACTCGCTGTGGCTGCCCCGCGGACGCCATGTATGATGGACCGTGCAAGCATCGAGTTGCGATCGCGATACGTCCGCGTATCCTTGAGGTCGCAACGCGGATGCAGCTCGTCGCCGACGGTGGCGTCGTACCCACTCGGGGCGATGGTACATCCGATCATGCGGACGAGGTGGACACGGACCAGTGTACCTGTACGGACGTCGACAACGACTTTCCCTGCTGGGAGTGTTTTCGAACCGGCCGCAAGGACCTCCCTAAGTAAGTCCCGACCTCCGGGAGCCAGACGACTCCTTGAGTCCCCTCATCGATCCTGCGACAGCCCACCGTCCCGCCCGGAATTTTTCGACCCCCTGAGAGGGTGCGAGGTGCGTACATCGTGCCTCGAGATCGACAATGGCAACGAGACAGATCTACGAGACCGGGCTCGACGCGGACGTATCGACAGACACTGCGGCGACGTGTCCGGAGTGTTCCGGGCGGGTGCGACCGAACACGATCGAAACGGTGTGTGAGGACTGCGGGCTCGTCGTCGACGACCAGCGGATCGATTACGGACCTGAGTGGCGCTCCTTCGAGAAGACGGAGCGCGATCGGACGGGCGCCCCGCTCACGATGGCGCGCCACGATCGCGGATTGTCCACCGAGATCGGGCGCCGAATCGATGGCTACGGGAACCCGATTTCGGCGCGAAAACGTGGCCACCTGCACCGGCTTCGACGGCAACATCGGCGGGGACGCTGGCGCACGAAGTCCGAACGCAACCTCGCGCACGGGTTGGGCGAGATTCGTCGGATCGTCGGCGGGCTCGATCTCACCACGCCGATCCAGGATCGGGCGTGCCGGCTCTTCCGTCGTGCACAACGTGAGAATCTCCTTCCGGGACGGTCGATCGAGGCGATGGCCGCGGGAAGCGTGTACGGCGCGGCCCGGTGTAACGGGTGGCCGATGATGCTCGTCGACGTCCAGCGATACGCTCGCTGTGGGGCCTCGGGAGTGCGGAACGCGTACTACGTGTTGAATGCCGAACTCGGGCTCCCAACCGAACCGATGCGGCCCCAGGAATTCGTCTCCCGGTTCGCGTCTGAACTCAACGTCCCGGATCGCGTTCGGTACCGAGCACGTCGGCTTGCGGAACTGGCCGGACGCGACGACGTCGTGAACGGGGCACAGCCGTCGGGGTTCGCGGCCGCGTGTCTCTACGAAGCAGCTCCGACCGGTCACCTGACACAGGTCGAACTCGCCGACGTCGCCGATACGACGCCCGTGACGATCCGGACACACTCGCGGACGCTCTCGGAGCGCTATCGGGGGGTCGCATAGGCCGCGTCGAGTGCGTTCGGCGTTCGTTTCGCGATGATGAGTGAAGTGGGTCGTGTTCCATGAATCACACGGATGGCGATGACTCGGCTGAGGATGGGGGGCGTTTGACCGCCCCACAAGACACCCAAGCCGATGCTACCCAGCAAGAGACGCTTGGGACGTATGCGTCTTGAAACCATAGGGCTACGACCGGCCTGAAATCCCGTGGTGGGATTCCCGCGTTGACGAGACACGTCGTGTCTCGTTCGCACGCCAGAACGCTTCGCGTCCTGGGGACGTCTTTAGCTGAATTGAGGCGCTAAGCCCCCTTCCTCAGCGAGCGCCGACCGAATGGGAGGCGCGAGCAGGGAGGGGATACAGCGCCGCACAGTTCTCATACACGATTCAGTGACAGGCTCATAGACCCACGCAATAGCAATGGTTTTGCAGTAGGATAGCATAGTATTGATCGAACCTAATGGAGTACGACCTCGACTCGGGAGCGCACTCGACGTATTCCCTGCACTACCACCTGATACTCACCACGAAGTATCGGCGCGGAGTGCTAACCGAGGAGCGAACCCAATTCATTCACGAGGTCATCAGCGGGTTCACGGACAACTACGGTGTCGAACTGACAAACCTCGACGGCGAGGACGACCACGTACACATCCTCTTCCGAGCGAAACCAACCACAGACCTCGTGAAGTTCATCAACACGGTCAAGGGCGCGACCGCCCGCCGTATCCGCAACGAGTACGCAGATGAACTGAAGACCGAACTGTGGGGCGACTCGTTCTGGAACGACTCGTACTGCCTCATCTCGACGGGGCAGGTGTCGCTGGATGTGCTGAAACAGTACGTCGAGAACCAACGCGAGTAGAATGTACTACGCCTACAAGTACCGTCTCAAGCCGTCCGACACCCACCGTGAGGAGTTGGACCACCACCGAGACATTTGTAGGCAACTGTACAACCACACGCTCTACCGTCTCAATGAGTACCAAGACGAACACGGTGAACTACCGTCCATGACCACGCTACGGTCGGAGCTCCCCGACCTCAAGAAGTGGTGGGACGGCCTCTCGGACGTGTACTCGAAGGTTCTCCAAACCGTCGTGGAACGCCTGTTCGACAACCTCAAAGGACTCTCCGCACTCAAGGAGAACGGCTACGGCGTCGGTCAGCTCAAGTGGAAGCCGCCACGGGAGTTCCGCAGTTTCACGTACAGTCAGTCTGGCTTCAAGCTCGACAAGAAGGGCGGTCAGACTGTCCTGTCACTCTCGAAACTCGCGGATATACCGATACGGCTCCACCGCGCCATCCCCGACAACGCGAAGCTCAAGCAAGTCACGGTCAAGAAAGAGCCGACGGGCGAGTGGTTCGCCACCTTCGGCGTCCAAATGGACCGTGAGCCGCCAGAATTGCCTGAGAATCCCGAAAGGTGCGTCGGCATCGACGTGGGTATCCTGAAGTACACCCACGACACCGATGGCACGGCGGTCGGGTCGCTCGACCTCTCCGACGAACGCGAACGTTTGGAGCGCGACCAACGGAAGCTCTCGCGGAAGCAACACGGGTCGAACAACTACGAGAAGCAACGGCGGCGCGTTGCGGAGTGTCACGCCGACCTCCGACGGAAACGCCGCGACTTCTTCCACAAGCTCTCGAACTACTACGCTCGGGAGTACGACCTCGTAGCAGTCGAAGACCTGAACGTAAAGGGGATGATGGAATCGCCGTCGAACAGCCGCAACACGGCGTCTGCCGCGTGGCGGACGTTCCTCTCGTTGCTCGAATACAAGTGCGAGCGTGAAGGAACGCACTTCGTGGCGGTCGAACCAAAAGGGACGACCAAGGAGTGCGCGTCGTGTGGTGTCTCGACGGAGAAGCCGTTGTGGGTCCGTGAACACTCCTGTCCCGCCTGCGGGTTTGAGGCGGACAGGGACGCTAACGCGGCGTGGAACATTCTTTCTCGCGGCCTTGAAGATGTAGGAGTGGGATATTCCGAATCAACGCCTGTGGAGACTGCGCTCCCTGTGGATACGTCCGTATCTGCAAAGCGCGTCGTGGAAGCAGGAAGCCCTACCCTCAAGGAGCGAACGGCGTCA